>DGQK01000065.1 GCA_002390745.1 Bacteroidetes bacterium UBA4416
AAACCAAACCTAATTCCTGGATCATCCAGGATGCTGCTGCCACAACACAGCTGAGCTATGCCCTGCAAATCGATCCGGCCCCCTTTACTGTTTCTATACCAGGGGAAAGCCCGGTGATCGGGTCGCTGGAATTTGTTGTCACCAACCCGACGGGCAGCACCATCAATGTGACCTCGGTGGCTTTCGGCCTCACCATCGGCGATGCCAGCAACTGCATCACTCAAACCACAGCCGGCATTGCCACCTCATCCAACGACACGGTAAACTGGAATGTGATCGGGCCTGCATCGCCGGTAACCAGCGGCACTGCAACGTATACCCTTCAGCCTTCCTCGGGAAATCCTTTCCCGCTTCCGGCAGGGGCTTCCGTGGTGGTGCAGATCTTCGGATTTCAAACCATTACTGTGCCGGGCAACAGCACCATCAACATTAAAGAAATTACTTCCACGGTTTCTTTCACAAGCTTTATCGTCACCACGTTTCCGACAGGGTTTTATTTCAACAGCCTGGCGCCTACCGTGCAAAGCGGAAGCAGCCTCGTGCCTGTTGCACAGATCAACACGGGATCAACGGTAACCCTGACCTGGAACTCTTCGGTGGTGGACGTTTCCGCCTTCACCATTTATTATTCGAATGCTGCCAGCGGCCAGCAAACGGCAAAGCCCAGCGATATCGGCGAGTGGACATCGCCTGCATTGACTGCCGACACGGTGTTTACCGTTGCAGTTACCATCAGCGCCGAAGGCGGGCAACCGCTCACCGCAGCGATGACGACCGGCATTTCCGTTCAGAACCCAAGCCTGGTAGCAAGCGCCATTACCACAGGCACAGCAACGGTAACCGGTGCTGCCTCGATCGGTGGAACACTCACGGCCAATGGCATTACCTCTACGGGTGTCACGGTGAACGGGGGACTTTCTTCCGGCAGTGCAAACGTATCAGGGACTGTGACTGCAGGAAGCGTCGGCGTTTCCAACGGGCTGACTGCCGCCAGCGCCAACGTGTCGGGAGCGCTCACCACAGGTAGTGCCAGTGTGAGCGGAGCTTTAACGGCTAATAGCATTTCATCGCCAAATGTCAGTACCAATGCACTGACTGTAAATAATATCATTAACGCGAATGGCGGAACAAACATGACCGGCACCGTCAGCTTATGTGCTGCTTCTGATTTTTCGAAAGGAACGGTCGGCATTGGAGGCACCAATTACAACAATTATATGCTTACTGTGACAAACACTCAAACTACAGGTATGGGTGTAGGCATCAATGCGCCTTACCTGAATAGCGGCAGCGGCTGGTGGGCGCTTTCTGTTTGGGGGCAATGCATTAATTCCACCGGTTCGTGGGCTCGTTCTTCCGATGTCAGGTTGAAGGATCGCATCAAACCTTATAAAGACGGGCTTGCCAAAGTGCTCCAAATTAATCCGATCAAATTCCATTACACAAAAGAATCCGGTTTAGGTTTTAAGAAAGAACATGTTGGGGTATCGGCCCAGGAGCTACAGGAGATTGCTCCTTACATGGTCGGCAAAGGGAAAATCAACCCTGATAACGAGGAAGAATACCTGCACATGGACGGTGGCGCCATGACCTATATGCTCATCAATGCCGTGAAAGAACTGAAAGCGGAGCTGGATGCGCTCAAAGCGGAAGTAGCCAAAAAGGATAAGAAACACTAAATCTAACATACCATGAGATATCAAAGCAAACCAAATTCCTGGGTATACCAGGATGCTGATCCCACCACAACCCTGAGCTATGCTCTGCAAATCAATCCGGCTCCCTTTACCGTGTCTATCCCCGGGCAGAACCCGGTGACCGGCTCACTGGAGTTTGTCATAACAAATGGCACAAGCGCCACCGTTACCGTCACCTCAGTGGCTTTTACGCTAATGGTGGGCTCTGACAGCAACTGCATCACCGCGACTACGGCCGGCATCAACACGGCGGTGAACGACAGCGACAACTGGAATGTGATCGCGCCTTCTTCGCCGGTGACCAATGACCCTGCTACTTACACACTCGAACCAGAGTCCGGGCAACCCTACGATCTTCCGGCCGGCGCCTCGGTAGTGGTACAGATCTTTGGATTTCAAACCATCATCATTCCGGGCAACAGCGCCATCAACATCAAGGAAATTACCTCTGCCAACGTCGGCTTTAACAGCTTTACCGTTACGACCTTCCCAACCGGCTTTTATTTTAGGGACCTGGCAGCCACGGTGCAAAGCGGAAGCGACTTGATACCGATTGCCCAGGTGAATGCGGGCTCAAGCGTGAAGCTGACCTGGAAGTCTTCGGTGGTGGACACTACCTCTTTTGCGATCTACTATTCAAATGCCGAAAGCGGCCAGCAGATGGCACAGCCCGGCGATCTGGGCGAGTGGGCATCTCCGGCACTGACCTCCGACACAGTATTTACAGTAGTGGTAAGCATCAGCGTAGAAGGCGGGCAACGGCTTAGCGCTACGATGAGCACCGTTGTTTCGGTTCAGAATCCAAGCCTGGTTGCGGCGGGCATTACCACAGGCAGCGCTACCATAACTGGTGCTGCGTCTGTCGGCCAAACGCTTACGGCCAACGCGGTCAATGCTACCGGCGTAGCCATTACCGGAGCGCTTTCCTCTAACAGCGCTTCCATTTCGGGCGCTGTGACAGTGGGCAGCGCGGCTGTTTCGGGTACTGTTTCGGCAGACAGTGTGGTTGTGGCCAATGGGCTGGCGACGGCAAGTGCCAATGTGTCGGGGACACTCACCACAGGCAGCGTTTCGGTAAACAGTGTCATCACCGCAGCCACTGTCAACACCAATGCGCTGACGGTAAACAACATCATCAATTCCGGCGGCGGTGCCAACATGTCCGGTATTCTCAGCTTATGCGCCTCTCCGGATTATTCGCAGGGAACGGTGGGAATCGGGGGCAATGTATCGACCAACTCGATGCTTACGGTAACCAATACGCAAAGCACCGGCGCCGCTCTGTACATCAATGCGCCTTACCTGCAGAATGGCATTGGCTGGGGGCTTAACGTCGCTTCGTCCTGCATCAATCAAAATGGCATGTGGTCCAAGTTTACAGATATCGCTCTGAAGAAAAACATCAAGCCTTATAAAGACGGGCTTGAGCAAATCCTGAAACTCAATCCAACCACTTTTCAATACAACGAAGATTCGGGTATGACGCCGGACGAGGAGCATGTGGGGATACACGGGCATGAGCTCCGGGAAGTGGCGCCTTATATGGTTGGCAAAGGAAAAATCCATCCGGATCATCCTGATGAATATTTATACTCCAACAACGGCGCCATGATCTATATGCTGATCAATGCCGTGAAGGAACTGAAGGCGGAGCTGGATACGCTAAAAGCGGAAAAGGTTAAAAAGGAAAAGAAAAAATAAATCCCGGAACCTCTGTATGAAAAGCCTCCACGCCGGCGTGGAGGCTTTTTGTGTTCTCTGTCGAAATTCTGACAGCGGCGTAAGGATAAAGCATCAATTTAGTACATTCACATAGAAAATCAATGCCGGATAATACGCGCCTGAATTTTTATTGGCCGGCACACTTTTTTTTATTTGAAACGGTTGATCGAACAAGACAAATTTTTTGCATCATGCTTTTAAGAATATGGCCTTTCCTTTTTTGCATCTGTAGCCTGTGCTCCTGCTCGGATGAGAGCCCCGGACAGCTGCCTGGAAGATATGGCGGCGTTTACATCGACAATAGCCTGAGGTATGGACGTATCTATAAAGACCCGAAGGGCATGATCTATCATTACAGGTATATGAAAGCCATCCTGAGTAATGACAGCACTCTTCCTTTGTATGTGAATATCCGTTTTCCGAACGTTTCCTTCTCTCCCGCTTCCGCCATGGGTAAACCGTTCCGGGTGTTCTTACTTCCGGAAACGATGACTCCCGAGAACCAGGATGACGGTATTTACAGGGAACAGGTGATCCCCTTCCTGGATGCGGGACCGGGATCGCTGATGACAGTTCAAAAAACAATCCCTCCCAAAGAAAGCGCCACCTTTAATTTCGGTTTTCTTGCCGACACGGGCTCTCACCTGGATCCTCTCCCAATCAGCCTGCTTTGCAAAGGCCACAGGCAGCACTTTCACGCGATCCCGGAAAGTGCCATTGCCCAGGCCTTATCATCAACCAATCAGCTCAACCTGATCCTTGCCCTGGATTTTTCCATGTCGTCGCGCGACAGCTCCAGGCCTTATGCGCTTATTCCCTGCGGCAGCCTGTCCTTTTTTCATCCATAAGCCTGCTGATTCTTTTGCCTCTGTCCAGGTAAACCCGCATAAAAACCGGGCATTTTGACTAGAAGCCATCTCAAAAATACCTGTTGCCTCTTTGCGCGCCTTTTCCATTCATGCTTCGTTTCTTTTCCAGCCCAGACTACAACAGTATGAGCTTCGAAAAGAGCCTCGCCTGAATGAAAAATCCTGCGCANNAAATAGCCTAAAACCTATTTATGAGATGACTTCTACTTCCAAAAAATAATTTAAAAAATAGTTGCGCAACCGAATAATTGCACATATATTTGCAACCATATAGTTGCTAATTAAATTAAATACGATGAGAAGAGATGTTTTCCAGGCTATCGCCGACCCTACCCGACGGGCTATTTTATTGCTGATTGCCGTGCAGGCAATGACGCCCAACGCCATTGCCGAGCACTTCGACACCAGCCGGCAAGCGGTTTCGAAGCACCTGCGCATCCTCACCGAATGCCAGCTGCTGAAGCAGGAGCAATCGGGCAGGGAAATTTATTATGAAGTCAATGCCGGTAAGATGAAAGAAATAGACAAATGGCTGGAACAATTCAAAAAGATCTGGGAAAGCCGCTTCAATCAATTAGACGATGTATTACTAACCTTAAAAAACAAGAAATCATGAATGCCAACTTAAGCTTCGACTTTACTGTCAACAAAGAAAACAACACCATCCACGTGAAAAGGGAATTTGCAGCGGATGTTTCCCTTGTATGGGATGCTTACACCAAAAGCGAGATCCTCGATCAGTGGTGGGCACCGAAACCTTGGAAAGCCAAAACAAAACGAATGGATTTCCGCAATGGCGGCCACTGGCTCTATGCCATGGTAGGACCAAACGGTGAAGAACACTGGGCTATTGCAAATTACAGCGATATTCTGCCACAGAAAAAATTCACAGGCCTGGATGCCTTTTCAGACGCCGAAGGGAATGTTAATAAGGACATGCCTCAATCAACGTGGCATGCGACGTTTACGGCTAAGGGAGATCATACACTGGTGGAGCTTTCGATCGCGTATGCAGATCTGGCACAGCTGGAGGCTACCATTAGCATGGGCTTCAAAGAAGGCCTGGGCATGGCGATGGAAAACCTGGATGCTCTCCTTCCTCAATTAAAACACTAAATTTCTTAAATGCACGTATCATGAAAACGAAAATTCTGTTTGTCATAAGCCTCTTATTTGGCCTGATGTTTATCAACTCCGGCTTGAATAAATTCTTCAACTACATGCCTGTGCCCAAAGACATGCCTGAGAACATGATGAGCGTGATTGGCGCCTTTATGCAGATTGGCTGGCTGATGCCTCTTATCGCTGTGGTGGAGATCCTTGGTGGCGTCCTTTTCATTATTCCTAAGTACAGGGCACTTGGCGCTATTATGATTTTCCCTATCAACCTGGGAATACTTCTCACGCACACGGTGAACCTCCGGTCAGGAATACCTATTGCTCTTATCCTGATGGCTGTTAACCTATGGGTAATCATCGAGAACCGCGAAAAATACCTGCCGATGATCCGGTCATAATTGCTTTGAAACAGTTACTCCAATTCATTCAAAGAAAGGGCCGCCTGATGCGGTCCTTTCTTTTATAACGAACAAATAGCAGGGCGGTTGATTTTTCATTCCGGTTTTCAGTTGGCTTTCTGTAATCTGGCACACAATGGCATGATCTGTTTTACAGGAATGTCAGCTCCGGTTTTTGCTTCATCTATACCGTATACATCACTAAAACGGAAACGCGCCGGTATTCTTAAAATTTAAACACCCTGAGCATAATTTCCGGCTAATGGCCCGATCGTTTTGTGCGGCTGAACTTATAAAGCAGTCGCAGCAGGAAGTAGCGCTGAATTAACGTGGTTTTGGCATCGGTTATTCTGTTGGCCTGGACATAGCGGTAAGAATTGATGTTTTGCGCGAGCAGGTCATAGGCTTCGATAGAAAACACAAGGTTTTCGCGTTTTCCAAAGTTCTTACCGATACTCGCATTGAGAATAAAACAAGCGGTATTGTATCCATTGCTTCGATTAGCATTGTGAATATAATTTCCATAGGATGCCATCGTTATACCTGCGGGCATCCGGAACCTGAGATCGAAATTGAGGTTGTAACTGTAATAAGGCGCTATAGTTGCGGTGCTGAGGCTTTGCCTGACAACGCTGTAATTGTAATCTCCGCCCAGGCTCCACTCCACCGGGCCGCTCCTTCCATTCCATGAAACCCGTGGCCTGAGTTCAAAGATCTTGACAGGTGCCAGGTCGTTATTCACAAACAGCATTGTGTGACTGAAACCGGCATTAAGGTCGTAATTGATTCGCATCCATCCTTTCTTCAAAGCCTTGTTACCTCCCACATCGAGGTTACAATGGTAGTTGCCGTTGATGTTCACCGGTGTGCTCAGCGATCTTCCCAAAGAATCGTAGCTGGTTCTTTCCGTAATTTCATTCACCCTGTTATTGAATGCTGCCGTCGCATACACACTGGAATTCTTTTCCAGCTTATAGGCTGAGTAATTACAGATGACATTATTCTGAAACTGGGTTTTGAGTCCGGGATTTCCGGTGTAGAGATTATTTGGATCGCTGTTATCGGTGAGGGGCTGCATTTGCTGAAGGCTTGGCGGAATCATTGCACCATAGTAATCGGCGCTCAGCCGCGCAGCCTGGCTAAGGTCATAGCTGACACCGGCATAAGGCAATACATTGTGAAAACGCGATCGCTGCTCCAGACCCGCAGAAGCATTCACATTTTTTTGATACATGCTTTTGTATTCTGTCCCGACATTCACCTTGCAGTGTGATACCTCATACATCAGCTTCACACCAGCGCTCTGGGAGTTGCGATCACTCAAAAAACGGTTGGTAAGCGCTGAGTCGATGATGTCCGGCGCCACATCGCTTTGATTTACCGTAGTGCGGTCATTGGCACTGACGACAGTAGAGCCGGCATATAACACGTTCAGTTTCCATTGTTTGCTCAGCGGCTCCGTATAGATGGCACTGAGGCTCTGCTCCGTTTTCGAAAAATGCTGTTGCCTTTTTTGTTGTAGCAGAGAATCTGCAAGCACGGGATCTTCATACCGGAAGCCGGTAAGCATGCGGCTACTTTTAGCGGAGCGAAGATTGTTTCCGGAATAGCTAATTTGCAAAGACCTGTCTTTTTTGCGAAAGTCTTTCATGAAGCTCATGGCGAGGTTTGCATCAAGCACCTGGTTTGTTCCCGTGGTTAGCTGGTCGGTGGACCGTGTCTGCTCGTTACCTGCAGAAATATAGCGGTCTTCCTGCCTGTAATCGAAACCGGAAGTGTAGTAATTGAGCTGTGGGCTAACGATTAGCGTGGCAGAAGTTCCTATTTTCTGGTTCCAGCTGAACTGAAAATTATGATTTTGAGCATTGGTTGTTCTATGAAGCGATTGCGTACTTGAGTAGGAGGTGTCCGACAGGAAAAAGTGATTCGTGGTTTCTGTCTCCGAAACCAGGCGGTTTTTCCGGTATGTGTATTGAGCATTCAGCGTGGTGCCTTTTTCGAATTTGTTATTGCATGTAACACCGGATTTAAAGGTTTCCGGAATTCCGGGAGCAGAGCGGTTGATAGATGAGTAGCCCCCCGCAGAAGATTGCCCGTTATCAAGCTCGCTGGACTCGTGGGCCCCGGATGCTTCCTTTGGCGTATTGGCGTAAGACGCGAAGAGAGAACATTTTTGTTTCCTGTTGAAGTGATTTAAAAACCCATTATCCTCATAAAGCGGTTTCCTGAGTTCTGTTGCGGCTTTCGGGCAATAGGCCGCCGCGGCCTTACCGAAAGATCCCTTTTTGGAATCCTCCTTAAGCTTCAGGTTAATTACCGTTTCCTCATTGCCCGTGCTGCTATCGCTCTTTTTCTTTTGCTGATACACCTGCACCGTTTCCACCATATCGCCCTGCAGGTTTTGGGTAGCAATGCGCGGGTCGATTCCAAAAAATTCGTCGCCATCTACCAGTACTTTTTTCACCGCCTTGCCCTGTACTGTTACTTTTCCATCACCCTGCACCACCACGCCATTCAGGTCCCGGAGCATATCCTCCACCGTTCTGCCTCCCGGCTTATGAAAGGAATCGGCCACAAAGTTAAGCGTGTCATCGCGGTAATACATTTTTTCCCGGTACGCAATCATTTCCACCTCTTCCAGCTGAATTACGGTGGATTGGAGGAAAACCGTGCCGAGTGAAACAAGAGTATCCTTACTGCCGCAAATTAAAAACACCCTGCTCCTGAAATCCGGAAAAGAGAAGTGAACATAACAGGTATCCGCCCGCAGGTCCCTGATGACAAATGCGCCCAGGGAGTCCGACCTCAGGGTCCTGATAACCTGGTAAGAACCCGGTTTGAATACGGTAACGGATGCTCCCGGCAAAGGCTGCTCCGTCAGCGAATCTTTAAGATAGCCCGAAAGTTGTACGCGTTGGGAAAAGGAGCTGATTCCGGCAAGTAAACAGATGATGATGAGTAAATGCCTGACCATGCCCCGAGGATTTCATTCCCTGAATTAGTGGGTGATACCACACCGCGAGAGTATAAAAGCATATTCCATTGCTACCTCTTTATAAACTGCAAATTTCCCCGAAGGCCCATCGTGGCCTGATGAAAAATCAGTCGACAGGAGTACCGGGTTGTTACCTGTATCATGCGCTCTTACCTTTGCCACCCATTTAGCGCCATCCCAGTACTGGTCATTGAATCCTACAATTACCAGCATGGCGGGATAAGCTTGTTTTTTGATGTTGTCATAAGGCGAGTAGGAGAGCATGTAATCATAGTGCGCTTTGATTTTGGGATTCCCCCACTCTGCAAAATCGTAAGAGTCGTCGAGCATGGTGGTGATTACATCCAGGAAAGGAACTTCCATGATTATCCCTCTGAAAAGCTCAGCGTGGTTATTGGCAGCATAACCCATGATGAGGCCTCCGGCGCTTTGGCCCTGGGCAAACAGCTTGGTGGCATTTGTGTATTTGTTCTCTATCAGGTATTCCGCGCAGGAAATAAAATCCGTGAAGCTGTTTATTTTATGAAGCTGCTTCCCCTCTTCGTACCATTTTCGGCCCATTTCCTCGCCTCCCCTCACATGGGCGATGGCATATACAAAACCCCTGTTCAATAAGGAGATCCTGGCAGCAGAGAAGCGCGGTGTGTCATAGCCGCCGTAAGCGCCATAGGCGCTCAGCAAAAGCGGATTATCCCCATTTAATACCAGTCCCTTTTTGTACACAAGCGTCACCGGGATCCTGGAATGGTCTTTGGCTTCGGCATAAACACGCTTTGTTTCGTAGCCGGAGCTTTGATAGCCATCAGGAATAGCGTTCTGCCTTACCAGCTTTCTTTCATGAGTCCGCATATTATAGTCGTATACGGCATCCTGTGTTACCAGCGATGAATAATTAAAACGCAGCCACTCGCTATTAACATCGTAGTTCCAGGACACGGGTGCGCCGGGGAAATAAACCGAGTAGGCCTCTTCGCTGAACGCGATATAATGAGCTGAACCGCCCTTTAAGTTGACGATCCTGATTTGCTCAATGCCATTGACAACTTCCTGCAACACGAGGTAATCCCTGAACACCTCGATCTCAAAGATTCTCCCGTTATGATTCACCGGCACCACTTCCTTCCAGTGCTCTTTGGACGAAAGGCTGTCCGGGCATACCATGACACGGAAGTCCGGGGCTCCGTCGTTGGTCAGGATGTAAAATTTTCCGGCAACATGGCATACCGAATACTCGAGACCGGGCGTGCGCGGCTGAATGACCCTGAACTCCGAAGAAGGCTTATCCGCGTCCAGCACACGGTACTCGGTCGAGGTTCCGGAGAAGGAACGCAGCATCACAAATTTTTTAGAAGTACTTTTGTAGACGTAAACATCAAACTGCTTGTCTTTTTCCTCGAATACCAGCTGGTCTTTCCCTGCCTGCCCGATGGTGTGTTTTTTTACTTTTGAAGCCCGGTAAGAACGATCGTAGCAGGAATAAAAAATGGTTTTGCTATCGTTGGCCCAGGCAATGTCGCCCACAGTTCCTTTGATCCGCTCCGCTAACCAGGCTCCCGTCTCCAGGTTTTTGAACAGGATGGTAAATGTGCCTTCGCCGGTACTGTCAATCCCCAGTGCCAGCCATGTATTATCGGGAGAAACCTTCATCCCGAAATTACTCAGTGAAAAATACCGGCGCCCCTTTGCCAGAGCATTGGCATCCAGCAGTACTTCTTCTTTTGCATCTGCGGCAAGGCTTTTACGCAGGTACAGCGGGTATTCGTTATTGGCCTCATAACGCGTATAGTAGCTATAGCCATTATCTTTATAAGATACGGACTTGTCATTTTCGCGGATGCGGGAAGAAATCTCATCGAAGAGTTTGTTCTGAAGATCCTGTGTGGCAGCCAGCGTATGCTTCAGGTAGGCATTTTCAGCGTCCAGGTATGCCTTAACCTTAGGGTTTCCTCCTTCGCGCAGCCAGTAATAATTATCTACCCGCTTATGGCTGTGCAGGCTAAGTTCTTTTTTTTGCTGAGCGGCTTGTGGCGGCTGCGCATAGGAAACAGCTGCCAGCAGTGCAGCCAGTATGACGTTACAGATACGGCCTGGTATCAATTCCTGAGTATTCATTTTACTAATGTATTTATTAATCCTGTACGTTTCACCAGATTATTTCCTGCTTGTTTCCGGTCCCTGCCGGGCAGATTTTCCGTAGTAAATAAAAGGATATTCATACAGGTAGTACTCGCCGTTCTCAAAGCGGGTCAGGTAGAGCTTATCATTGCTGATACAAAGGCCATCGCCATTGGCGCGGCCCATCTGATCGGTTTCTATTGTGGAAAGCCCTTCCAGCCTGCTCAGGTCATTGACCTGCACCGGCACAAGCTTAGCTGTCAGCTTATCCTGTTTCAGAAATTCCACGCAGAGCTTGTTTTGATAATAGTATACTACAGCGGCGCAGCGGTTATCCAAAATAGAATTGGCACATAAGGTGCGATAGTTTGCGACGAGCCTTGCTGTATCTTCGGCAAAGGCCGGCATGCTTTCGGGGATAAGCGGGTCGCCGGTTCCCGATAAACGAAATGTCCTGTTAGGCTCCGTGAGCTCATGGACATAACCGCCGTACATGATATGCCCGTATACCGAGTTCCTTAACCGGAAAAAATAAGTATGGTTATGCCAGTCCATATACTTTGGATAATTGACATCATAGCTCAGAGGCAGAAAGTGATCGAAGCGGAAGGTCTTGTTCTTCCCGAGTTTGAACACCGAATAGGCGTGATCGGCCTTTTTGGGAATTTTGCGGAAAGGCTCGCTGGCATCGGGATTGTTGTCGACAATCAGCAGAGAATCGTTGATGTAGAATCCCTTATCCAAACCGCCCCAGAATGATGCATAGGCCGGCACACGATTTTCCGGAGGATAACTGGTGATATCGACGTAAAACACATCCGTCAGTTTCAGATTGGTATCTAATTTCAGGATCGCCGGAAAGGATTCGCCTACAACATCGTACTTTGCCCTCGTCTTTTCGCCCAGCTCATTTACGTAGGTCACATACTTCAAGCCTGCATACATGGAACTTTCCCAGGGAAGCGACATTTCGAAGCAGGTAGAAACATACACAGACTGATTGCTGTACACAGCGCCCGAGAAAAAATTCGGATCCCTGTTATAATCCATCGTTTTATGCGTTTTTGCAAACTCACAATCTTCCTCTTTACGGGCCATGTATTTGCAAAAGAAATCGAAAGGCCTGAAGGATTTTTTATCAAAGCTTTTTTCAAATGTTCCGGTAGATGTGTTAAGCACCATCACCGTATTATTAATGTTGGTAATATACAGCAGCTTTCCCGGGGCATAAGGCTTGATCCTGTCCCGTGGTGTGCACAAGCGGTAATTCTCCTGCCGGAGTTTAATTTTTTTAGGCTCGCCGATGCGGATGATATCTCTTGGGAAGGCGTAATGATAATCACTCAGGGCGTGAAGCTTGATGCTGGTGGAACCGCCCACCAGGCGGTGATGATAGATATAAAACCACTTGGTCATGAGTGCCTGTACGTTTAATGAATCGTACAGGCTTTTTTCCTGGCGAAAGAACACGTTGGGATCTGTGGAACGGTCGATGTAAAACAGCTCTTTAAAATAACGGTCTTCGTCGCCCGGCTCTTTGGTTACCACACCCGGATTTTTATAAATGATATAGACAGGCACATCTTTGATGAAAGACCTGATCTCGCTATAAGCCTTAATGAGCTCAGGGGCCAGAGTAAGGGCGCTGAGCGACGGATCGAAGGTAATTACAAAATAGGTTTCCGGAATGGCAACCCCGGGAGAATTCCTGGTGAAGGTAGCATCAAAGGCTCCATGGTCGAGGTACCGGGCACCCGACACAGGTTCGTTTTGACTCAAACACAGAAACGAAGCCGCTAAAAAAATGCTCAAAAAAACTACAGGTCTCATAGGTCTTCGCTGAAATATATTGAATACAAACAGGGAAAATGAAGCCATTCCATTTCCCTGTTTGCTATGATGAATGATTAGATATCGTCCTCTACTTTGATACCTTCAAAACGCAGGTAGTCACCTGAATCTGTTGTTCCGGTAAACATGGTGAAGCTGCTTTTGGTAATATTTCCTAACAGGTCGGTTTCCACATCAATTTTGCTGAAACGACCGCAAAAGCCACGGTTAAACTGGCAGCAGCCGCCAGAGCGCCTGTGGCCACGGCTTGTACTTTCTGTATACATGTAACCCACGATCTCATTTCCTACCTTGATCGGTTGTTGGTTGATAAAGGTCATAAAGGCTTTTACCTGGTCGATGTTGGTAACCTGCACTTCATTTCTTGCGCTGCATTGTGCATTCATCTTTGATACGCTGATGGTTGTGAAAGCGATGACTAATGCAATAATTGTTTTAAAACTTGTTTTCATGTTTAAGTGTTTTTAAAATAAAAAATAATGAACTAAGAATTTGTGTTACCAGGTAATGTCATCCCGATCATGCCTGATGGTGTTTCTGATTAAATTCTGCTTTGGGGAGCCTCCTTTCTTTTTTATGATTCACTCAAATGTATACCAAGTTTTCACAAGACAATCTGCAGGGCTTTTGGCAGATTTTCTGAAGAAAGGCATCTTAACCTACTGTTTAACAAATCTTTAATGAGCAAAATTTTAACCCGTCGCACAAGCATTACCTGTGAAAACTCACAGGTAGTTCCCGTAGAATTCCCAGCACAGAAAAAGGTGGAGTCCGCAAATTAGTCGTGGCATACGATCCATCGTATGAGTATTTTTATACCTTTAATACCGGAAATATGATCCCCCCTTTTATGACAGACTTTCGGGAAATCAAAGTGGTTCTTGCTGAAGACCATCCTGTGGTGCGGCAGGGCTACGCAGCTCTATTGAACGAACACTCCAGGATACGGATCATTGCCGAAGCAGGGAATGGAAAAGAACTACTGGAACTTCTCAAAAAACACGACGTAGATGTTGTCGTCACGGATCTCGATATGCCCGTAATGAGCGGCGATGAAGCGTTCATCATTTTAAGGCAGAGATTTCCGCATGTCAAAGTGATTGTTTTGAGCATGTATTATGAGAAAAATCTGATTGTCAATTTCATCAGTAAAGGAGTCGGGGCATACCTGGGGAAAGGCTGCGACATCCATGAGCTTGAAAAAGCGATCTGTGCTGTACATGATACGGGGCACTATTTCAATGAGGAAAGCTCGCTCGCTATGTGCCATGAGCTTAAGGGAAATTTTTCATATACCGCATTTACCAAGCTATCCCTTACAGAGCGTGAAGTCGAAATCCTTAAGCTCCTTTGTGAGGATAAAAGCAATAAGGAAATCGGGGTACGCCTTAACATCGAAACCAGGACCGTGGATTTTCACAGGCAGAACATCTACAAAAAAACCAATTGCAAAAAACCTGCAGGTCTTGCTTTATATGCTGTGAAAAACGGCATCATTCCCGCAACAGGGCAAAGGCCGACCTTTCTGTGAAGCGGCAGTGGGTTCCGGAGAAATACCCCGACACCTGTTTTCAAAACCTTCATTCCAATTCGTTAAGCACCCATCCTAATGAGTGACTTGTTTTGTTAAGCGGTTTAAATCCAATACATTTAATTTATTGGCCGAAAGAACCCACATGCCCTCTGCAAACCGACCCGGATCACTACCTCCCCTTCTTCGCCGCCTGATACGTCCGGCCATCCACTTTTATATCGTTCAACTAACCTCTAAAACCCAACACCATGAAAAAAACCGTTACCCTTGCTCTATCTCTTTGGTTTGGCAGCCTCTTTTCCCAGGTACAGACCTACACAGTGCCTGGCTCCTATTCCTTCACGGTTCCGGCCAGTGTCACTACATTAACTCTTGAAGTTGTCGGCGCCGGCGGATCAGGCGGTGGTAACGGCGGCGGCGGCGGCGGTGGCGGCGGTTATGCCAAAGGCATTTACACCGTTACGCC
>DGQK01000076.1 GCA_002390745.1 Bacteroidetes bacterium UBA4416
AGCTAGGAAGATATCATTCAAACACAAGCGGTTAAGAACAACTGTATTTGCAGTCGGGTCATTATGTTATTGGAGTTAGTCCTACCGAGTTTGCAGATTGCAACTGGCAACCAGCTGCCGGCTTGAGCTGCACAAATTGTGCTGCCCAAAAAACCAGCCCTCAAACGACCACAACTTGCACGCTCACCAAAAGTAATGCAAAGCGACGACTACGACGCAGTTCACGATTGTGTCAAGGCGGATTGTGATGTCAAAGCGCAGGTGGAGATCCCGAATGTCTTCACTGCCAATGAAGATAATAGAAACGATGCCTTTAAGATTCTTTTACCACACGGTTCTATTCTCAAAAAAATTAACGTATACAACCGCTAGGGGAATGCCATTAAAAATACCGAAGCTCTTTCGCAACAAAGCGTGATTCTTTGGGATGGCCGTACTACTGCCGGAGAGCCTTGCCCTGTGGGCGTGCATTATTATGTATTTAGCTACTCGAATGCAAAAGGAGAAATGCAAAAAAAGAATGGTTTGTCACTTTGATTAGATAATTAGGAGAGTATTGTATTGTAAATTATCGTAAAACTTTTTAACGAAGCTCCTGCCACACAATACTTAAGGCAGTATTGTATTTAGCTGTTACAATACAGTATTCATAGAATTTAAAATCTCGGTCATTTTCCCAATGTCTCAGTTCAAACCAAGTAGATTTCCAAATCTGCTGTTTACTTTGCTCTTTTGGATAAATTTTTCCGGTTTTAAAGAACTCAGAAGCCACTGAGCCTTCAGGGGGTGATAGCCGAGTGTAATCCACTATAAAATGCGAATACCCTTCCGGGCGTTTCCAGTATTGAACTTTATTATTATATGAATAAAACAGGCAGACGGGATGATCCCCTAGTTCAAAGTATTTATAGGCAGTAGAAGTCAGGCTTGTCTGGAACGTCTCTGCCAGTGATCGTAATAGGTCCGGGCTGAATTTTTTTCCGCTACATGCTTTTTTAAATAAATGCGCAGGCATAAGCAGCTCGGACGCAAATTCGTTGGCCTCAGCTTCCTGGTGTCCTTTTTTAAAATATTCCAGTGTGCTATCATTATCCAGAAACAGGGGCTGTACGTGGCGATGAAGTTCTACGTGGCCAAGCTCGTGGGCGATTGTAAACCGTTTTTTGCCGATATGCTGGATGCCGCTGTTGATTTTGATAAGTGAATACTTCTTACCGAAAATAGTCCGGCCATCTGCATTTAGGCTGGCTGTCTCTTCAATGATCGCATTCCGGGCATAAGCAAGGTCTACTAAATCCAGGCTCCCGATATCGGTGATCCCATATTGGTCCAGAATGGCCCTGGCTTTATTTACAGGTGCGCTTATCAAACTATTTTGATTTGCCTTCGAGGCTTTCTATTAGATCCACAATATCCACGTCTAACAGGATCGCATTCAGCTCATCTTCCGAAAAAGAGGTGAGATTTCGGTATTGCACTTTTACCTGGTAATTGCCCAGGATCGCTAAAGCCTCTTCCCTGTCGGTACGGATCCGGTTAGCCAGTAGTTCTTTTGCTTTAGCGTAAAGGCTCTGAAGATGGTTTTTATTCTGACTAACCTCTTGTTTAAATTGAAGTTGCTTGATCAGGTTGAGTCCATCTGTTACCAGCGAATCCACATTATACCCCGCTTCGGAAAGCTCCTCCCTGGCAAGCGCAGGGTTGTTCATGTACATTTGCAGTACACTTTTTTCGATATTTTCTAAAGCTTTACTCATTTATCAAGTGTTTTCTTATATCAACCAATATACGGTCTAATCTTTTTTTTGCATTGTTGTAGTCCTGCTCCGAATAACCGAACAGGTCCCTAATCTCAGCAGGCTGGTGAATACCCTCCGCCCAGCAATCAAATATATTCGCACATATTTCGTCCTTCATCCTGACGGAAATAAAGCCCTTAACCTTTACGACATCAAAAGACGTTTTTAGGGATTCGTAATGTACCCTTAAAACTTCTTCCTCTGTAGCATCCAATCCCAATGTTCTAAAGTGCTTCCCTATGTGCTTTGAAATGATGCTACGGATAGTGCTATAAAAAAATTGTTCCAGCCTGATGTTTTTTGGGCACCGCCGTTTCCCTTCGAAAAAAAGCGCCAGGGCATCATGTACAAAATCCTTAAAGGTTTTACTGTAAATACCTTTGTCCGGGTCTGACAGGAAGCGCTTGTAGATCATGCGGCGCGTCATCGCATACAGAATGGTCAATAATGCTTTCCAATCTGTTCCGTCGATCAGTTTTTGAAGTTCCTGCTCTTCGTAATACTCTTTTTCCGGGCTCACTATCAGTTACTTATAAAATATATACTCAAAATTGAGAAAAATTTTCCATTCGACGGCAAATTTTTTCAAAATCGGGGTATATAAGTTAAATAAGTATGAATGAGAAGATTTCATCCTGATCCGGGTATCCTAATGGCAGATTGTCATACCTCCTGAAACTAACTGTTTTCGACGAAACAACGCTTCAGTATGACAAACAGACATATAAAAGGGATTTGGAACAGTGTGTGCTGTTAAGCAATGTTAAATCGATCTGTAACAAAAAAGCGAGGCTAAACA
Source organism: Bacteroidetes bacterium UBA4416 (assembly GCA_002390745.1). GTDB lineage: Bacteria > Bacteroidota > Bacteroidia > B-17B0 > Aurantibacillaceae > UBA4416. The sequence continues at coordinate 2,599 of DGQK01000076.1, forward strand.
CCTCGCCAATTTGAGATCAACGTTCTTTACAAAGGTTTTTTTTAAGTCTCCCTCGAAAAAGCTGCTGATGCAGGAATAGTCGCCGCAAATGTAGCAAAGGTTTTGATATCTACAAATCTGTTTTTCCGGGAGCGCTTTTTAGGACCTGAATCCTATTATTCCACTAAACCCCGACAACCGTTTAATAAGTAAGTCAACGCCGGGAGCTCACTCCCAACACATCTGAAGTAAAAAAGTCCAGGATTTTCCTGGCCTGAGCTGCTATGTTCATACACGCCCGAAAGGGCCATGGATACGCATGCTCTGTCATTATCAAATAAAAACCGCGCGGTAGCGCATAAAACAGAAAACACATGGGCACAACCATAGGAACTATATTAATATCATACGACGTCGATAGTCGTCACAACGCAGTTAAAGATGCGATGAAAGAGCTTGGTTATTACGACAACTGGCATTACGAACCAACGAAAACTTATTATTTGCCGAACACGACTTTATGGCACGATAAAAAGTCCTCAGACCAGGCAATTGCCGATCTTAAAACCGTATGTAGCAACCTACGGGTTACGTTAGAAAGGGCGGTCGCTGTAAAAGCAACTGAATTTGTAGGAATTTAAACCAAAAAACATGAACCAATTTTACTCATTAAAAACACCAATACCCAACAATGGCAACAGATAAAGTAAAGCACCTCGACTGTGTGCTGGAATCACACAAGATCAGAAAAGAACAGGCGCTGCTGGATAAGCATACGGCGAAGCGGGGCGAGATCAAGGAGGCTTTGGAGGCAAAGTACACCAACACGCTATATGCCCCCTTTAACTCTGGATCACTGGCGAAGAATACCGCCGTTAATACCAAATTTGACATCGACCTGATGGCCCCGTTCAAGCGCAACGCTTTTGGCTCAAGCGGGACGCTGGAGGACATGTATGAAAACGTGTACAAATTCCTTTACGACAAATACCACGGCAAAGAAGCCGTAGTAAGACGGCAGAAGGTATCTATCGGCCTGGAGTTTTATGCGGATGCAGACGGCCATGTAGTCAAAATTGATGTAGTGCCCGGGCGAGAGCTGAATCAGGGTGAATATCTGAATGATAAGCGGCTTAACCTCTATGTGTACGAACAATTTGGTCGGTTCGAAAAAGGAGCTGATCACCTGAGAAGCAACATACACGCCCAGGTGAAGCACATCCGCGACAGGGCGGAAGCCGAGCGTGACAGTGTCCGCAAGATCATCCGCCTGCTTAAGGTGTGGAAGATTGGTAAGGGCTCGGGCCCCAAGTCTTTCTTCCTGGAGCTGATCACTATCAAGGCATTCGATAGCAAGACTATTACCGGCGACATTTGGGAAAAACTGAAGACCGTATTGGAGTATATCCGCGATAATGCTAAAACAGTATCGCTACCTGATCCAGGCAATAGCGGTAACGATGTTGCTGACACAATGACCGATTCAGAAAAAAGCTGGTTAAGCTCTGACATGGATACGATGCTAACCAACATCGCGGCCAGTGACGATATGATCAAAAGCTATTTCCGGATCAACGAAAAACACCCTTGCCCGGAAGAAAAGCAAGAGAACAGATACGGTGTAAAACGGGAAGGTGCTTCCAACCCGCCTGCTAACAGATTTGGCTAATATGGAAGAACGTTTACAACGAATCAATACTGTTATCACAAACATGCCCGGAGTTACCCTCATCGATCCTTTTAAGGACGATGAAGACATGCTTACCGGGCATGTTGTTATCGACGTGCATGGTGTGCAATTGCCGTTCCTGGTTGAGATAAAAGCGTGTTATCCTTTCCATTTCCACGGTTCTGATTCCATTAGCTTTATAAATAAGGATCTGATCTCATACGACCATGTCATGGAGAACGGTGGTATTTGCATCCATACTCTTCATTGCCCGGTTATGGAGCAAAAGCTACAGTTGGATATAGATGGATTAAAACAGTGGATTGGTGATTATTATGTGGGGCATGTAACTTCTGCGCATTACGAGCACATTGTTGTTCAGTACGGGCAGTTTAATGAAACGGAGTTTCACTATCTATTCACCGACGTAGATTATACATTTAACAAATGTGATTTTGGCTTTATAGATCTTGCATTTTTAGCTCAGGGCCGACATAGCGAAAAGGCAATTAACACGTTCCTTATCTCTGAATTTAAAGCAAAGGGTAAAAATGCAAAATGTAAATGGAGTGAGTATTATCAGGTGTCAAAAACCGGAATAGGCCTGTACATTTATATAGAAACGCCCCCAGTTACCAACAAAAGGTTTATCGTTAAAAACTGGATCGAGCTCGAAGCTTATGTTAACCCGGCATTCATGCGTTTTCTTTACGAGGCATCGAAAAAGATCAATAAGGAAATTTCGTTGCCCATTCCCCTACTTATTGGATACAAAATCCCTGGTGATGAGATTCACTGGCAGTGTGCAGCCATCAATGCAGCAGATTTCCCTATTTATGGAGAAAAAGTACCTGGCACTAAAAATTATACAAGTCGGTTTTGTGATGAAGAAATTACCTGGCTTCAAACCAAAAATTGCTCCTATCGCTATTTTTTTGGCCGCGGAACGTTGGCTAAAAAAATAACGAACGGTAAAACATTGATCATTGGTATTGGAGCCATAGGCAGCACGCTGGCAAGCACGCTTGTTAGGGGAGGTTGCACAGATATTACATTGGCGGATTATGATATTAAGGAGCCTGAAAATGTTTGCCGGGCCGAATACTCGTTTGTTACAGGGGTTAATGGCAAAGTAGATGATCTGGGTAAAGCGTTGTACGATATATCACCTTTTTTATGGATAAGAACGTTTGAAGGCTTTACCGATTATATTAAGCACTACATTAACGGAGGACAACAGAATAAAGATTTTCAGGAAATACTGGATCAGTTTGATTTGATCATCGACTGCTCGGCTGACAACGACATGGCCTTTATCTTGGATAGCCTGGAACTTAAAACCCGGGTCATTAATCTATCTGTTACAAACCGTGCCCGTGAATTAGTTTGTGTCACTAACCCGAACCTTTATAAATGGCTGACAGAGATCTATGCGTTATTTCAGCAAGACGACCAGGATTTATATAACCCGACTGGCTGCTGGAACCCTACTTTTAAAGCGACACACAATGACATTGCTGTGATGGTTCACCATGCTGTAAAGCAGATCAATCATAGTTTTGAAACCAACAAACCACCCGGAAACTTCTACCTGCGAGCGGAAGCTGCCGAAAATATAAATATAACCTTACACAAATTTTGAACTTAACCTGCAAAGACATAGGACTTCGGCTGGAAGTCGAGAACACCTTACTGGAACAACTATACAATACAGGTATGAAGCACTACCCTAATGAATTTGGAGGATTGCTTACGGGCCATTATTCTGAAGATATGAAAACCTGTCACATCACGGGAACTCTTTTACCGCAGAAATACAAGTCGTCGAGGTATTATTTTGAACGTGGCCGCGAAGGCTTGCTTGAGAAACTGGAAAAATTGTATCACGCTGAACCACGGTCGATCTACGTAGGAGAGTGGCATACACATCCGGACGGGGAGAAAGGACCAAGTGATACAGATAAACAGGCGATGCAAACAATCAGCGATCACGAAGAGGTGACTATTTCCTGCCCTGTTCTCCTGATCTTAGCAACAAGCCCCAGGGGATACACTCCTGGCTTTTATGTAAATTTTAAAAACAAACTATACGAATATGAGTAACAAAGTAAATATAGCAGAACTGTTTCACGGACTGCAAAAACAGATGGTGGCACAATTGAACACCAACCGTGAATTTATCCAGCATCCCGGATCAAAGGGCGATTCCCTAGAGAATGTGTGGATCGAATGGTTAAGAAAATACCTACCGAACCGCTATTGCGTTGATAAAGCGATTGTAATTGATAGCAATGGTGATTTAAGCCATCAACTGGATCTGGTAATTTACGATCAACAATATACTCCTTTTGTCTTTAGTCAGAATGGCATCCACTACATTCCTGCAGAAGGTGTGTATGCCGTTTTTGAAGTTAAACCCGACTTTCAAGGGAGCGCTGGTAAAGATAATTATATTGAATATGCGGCAAAAAAAATAGAAAGCGTCAGGCAGCTTAGGCGGACCTCTGTAAAAATCATTAATGCTGGCAAAGAGCAGGAAGCCAGGCCTTTGACCAAAATACTCGGTGGCATTTTAGCCAGCACTAATTCTTATGCGGCAGACAATAAAACCATCGAGCAGCACTTGAAAAATCTTAAAGGGCTGCAAACCATAGAAATGGGTTGTGCAGTTGATTACGGGAGCTTTTATGTAAATTATAAAGGAGAAGAGGATACTAAAAACCCGGATTTTCAGGCGCGTATCTTTAATTACTATAACGAACGTTCCTTCGAGCATCTTGAATTTAGCAAGGTCGATAACTCGCTGGTTACATTCTTCCTGCAACTAACCCGGTATTTACAACAATCTATTGGTACTGTAGCTGCAATTGATTTAAACGCCTACGCTAAAGCCGTTGGATTCACCATTGACGAAAAAATTTAAAAAAAAGAACGATGAATAAAACTACAAAATATGCCATGCAGGGCGCTGCTTGGGGAGGTTTTCTTACAGGCCTTGTAAACGCAATTATCCAATTAAGTGAAATGAATAAAAATCCTAAGCAGAAATTTGATTGGCGGAGATTGCTTATCGCCGGTGGCAAGGGTGCACTGCTTGGTGGTGCTGGTGGTCTGGCACTCGGGGCTATAGCCGATCATAACAATGCTTTAGAATCACCCATTAATACTGATCTTGCTTTACTGGGATTATTGCCAATTGTGAGCCTAGACAAAACCAGTAGCACCTACCAGCTGCTCGACCGTAAGGCTTCTAAACTTATTGAAATTTTGCAGCTTAAGTTCGGCGATAAGTTAGCAAGCGACCCGATGCGTTTGGGATCTACAGAAAAAGGAACGGCGCTTGCAGACAACTTCGATATTGACATCTGCCTGCCCTTTAAATCAGATAGCTTTTCATCAACTGAGAAAATGTTTGAAAGCGTACTGGATCTTATGAAATCTTCAATAGGAAACTACGGTATTATAAGTGTGCGCGATCAGAAAAAATCTGTCGGTGTAATCTTCGAATTGAGAGGAGAAGAGTACAAAATAGATGTGGTTCCTTATAAAATCACGGCAACACCTGGAAATAAAACCTCTGGTTACTTATATGTGAACGATTCGAACAATCCCACTTATACAAAAACAGACATTCATAAGCTGAAAAATTTTAAGCTTAGCGATGCGCAAAAGAAAATAGTATTGCTTTTAAAGCACTGGAAAGCAGTCAACGGCATTCCTTTAAGTTCTCATCTTTTAGAGCACCTGGTAAAAGACGCATACTATTACAATCAGGTTCCACGTAATTTTACTAAAAAGCTGGTTATGGTTTTAAGACACATTCACGCTAACCTCAATCTTGCAGTAATTAGAAGTACTGAAAACACTAACAACATTCTCACTGATATTTCTCAAAGTAAAAAAGAGATAATCATTAAAGCCTGTAAAATAGTTCTTGACGACTATGAATATCAGCCAAATTCCGTCTTAAAACATTTTGAAATCACTACCAATTAAGGATATTTTGTTATTTAAGCTAATACAACGCTATTATGTTAAGGCCGCTAAGATGCTTGATTTCCTGAAATAGGGTTATATTGCATCTTATTTTATTTTGTTTTACATCGAATGATATCATTGTATATTTAATTAACCTCCCGCCTGAGCGGGAGGTTTGGGATATGGATATAGAAAAATTAGGCTGTTTTATATGAACTGTTTAAGTTGATAGAGGGCATCCCTTTAATGGCAGCTAGCCTTTTAAAATCCCGTACATGGGTATAAATCTGTGTAGCTGTAATATCGGCATGGCCCAAAAGTTTTGAAACCGTCCACAAGTCAGCTTCGGGGCTATTTTCCAGCAGGTTTGTTGCAAAAGAATGCCTTGTGTTATGAGGCTTCCTTTTCTTTTTTGGGATGCCAGCTGCTATACCCCATTTGTGGACATAATAAAGATAGTTTCTGTATTTTGGGCCTTGCTTCTTGCCGCCATCATACAGGTTTTGGAACACATAAGGACCGACATACCTTTCTTTTTCTTGGGCTTTTCGTCTTTCTTTTAGTATTTCAATGGCCTGCTCTGAGAGGGGAGCGTACTCAGGTTCTTTAGTCTTAACCTGAGTGAGCTGCATGAGCCACGCTTCTTGCCCTTGAACAGTTTTGACGATAATAGTCTCCCAAAGCAGACTATTCATGTCAACCCATCTGAGGCCGCTAAAACAGTTAAATAGATAAGCTTGGCGGTACTCTTCCGGCATATTTACCCGTGTATCAGCCAGCCTTTGGATTTCCTGTAAAGTTAATGGATCTGGCAACTTCTTCTCTTTTTTTAATCTTTCATGTCTTGGGACTTTTTTAATGGGATTTTGAAGTAAAAAATCCGCCCTCATCGCATCATCTAAAGCACAGGATACATTTTTAAGGTAATGGATAGCGGTGTTGTTACTGACATGTTTAAGCAAGTACTTAGTAAAAGACCTAATCCAGTTAACATTAATCCTACAAAAAGGTAAAGGGCTACCATTACAGAATAACTTTACATGTCTTATCGTATTGTGATTATGAGTATTGTTAAGTCCTCTTTCTTTTATGTATTCCGGGAACCAAGTGACAAAATCGACGTTCTGTTTCCCCCGATCAACCAAAGCATTATTCTGACTTAACAGTTCGTTCTCACGTTTGGCTCGAATCTCGTTAGCTATTCGCCTCTTTTCTTTGTCATCATCTGTTGGCTTTTTCTTGCTAATGTGGATTTTTAAAAATTCCGGCCACCGTTCACCATTGTGATTGACATCCAGGTAAAGGGAAACTTTGCCCCCATTGATCTTTTTTTCTCTTAATGTTACACTCATTTTCTTTTGTTTTAAAGGGTTAATAAATCCCTCTTTTCATTCTGTTTTGTAAAGGTCAGAATGAAAAAAGGACTGTTTCGGGTTCTTGAACCTTCACAATCCTTTGAGAAAAGCCGAGTAACAACTGAGTGACAAAATTCACCTAAATGAGACTAAACAGGCCTATATGTACCTAAATTGCATTTTCAATAATGCATTGATTTTCTGTGTTTTATTTGGTTTATTTGTATTCTATTAGATTATAGTACGTCCCTTCGGGCGAAGCCCGGAAGAGTACCGTTCAAAGCAATGATTATGTCCTTTTCAAAAATTTGATCGTCAATCCCATCTGCCCAAGGTGATAAGCATTGTGGTGAATCAAGCCATACAGAACATCCTGGTGTGTAAATGCCGAACCATGATAGGGCTGTTCAAAGAACGACCCGTCACTCACTTCAATCAGCCGGATCAGCTCATCATGCAGGTCGAAGAATTCCTCTTTCAATACTTCCCAGCCATCGGCCTTCAGCTGTTCATTGGTTTTCCAATCGTCTGGGCTATTGTCCTGCAATTCGTTTTCAATCCCCGTCATCCGGTCCATACAGGCACGGAGCCATACGTTCAGGTGCGAGAGCAACTCTGCCACGCTGTGCAAACCAGGTATGGGGTTGATAAACGCTTCTTCCGCAGAAATGCTGTTTAGTTTTTTATCGAAATGCTCATCGAGCTACAAAGGGCCGTGCAGCAGATCGTGTAATTGTTTGATGAGGTCTTGTTTCATAGCAAATATTATAAATTGCTCATGAGAGCAGCGTGAAAGATATTGCAAAGGTATACCCAGGCAATTAAAAATAGCTGGAAGGGAATCCTGAACCATAAGTACGAAAGGCCAGGCCCTTCGTGTGTGGCGTTTTGGTAATCCACATGTCTTGCCGCAGCATACAGATTGACCGGAAGCACCAGAATAAAAAACAGGATGAGTAAATAGGCGGTCAACAGTTGCAGGGAAGGGATAAGTAATCCCGCAGCAGCCATTATTTCAATGATCCCGGTGATGTAGACTATGGCCGCCTTAAATGGAATGAAAGGAGGCATCATCAGTTCCATACCCTTCACAAAGGCAAAATGCCCGATGGCGGTAAGCACCAGCATCACACTCATGGCGATATTCCCCGCCAGGAAAGGATCCGGCGTCCCGGCGATGAAGCGGATCGCGAAAAAAGAAACAGCGAAGCTGACGATCAGCACAAAAAAAGGTTTCATGGGCAAAGCGGTTGAGACACAAAGGTACAAACTCTTGCCGCAGCTTAAACATCATTGAGCCCGATCACGTCATAAGAGCTTATGGTAAAAAAGCGGTGTTGCCCGAAAGGTTTGGCGATCAGCAACACATTGGCCTCGCTGTAGATATGAACAAATTCCATTGGCAGAACACCTGCGCCTGCGCCGATCAGCTTCCGGAGCTCTTCGGGTTTGTAGAGCAGGTCCGGATACCTGACCACCTCGCCGCTTTGATCCGATTGCAGGCTAATGCCGATCGATTTCGCTTTTGGCTCCAGCTTCATGGAAAAACTGTGCTGCGGAAATTTTCTCACAAGCGCTTCGTAAGGGGTGAGCGCCTGGAATCCGTACGCATACCTGATACCTATGCGGGAAGCCTTGTTTGCCAAAATCTTGATGACCAGGTGCTGCTGATGGATGTACATGCTTAAAATTAAGCAATGCGGGCGTACCGGTTTGCTATGGATTATAGCATTAGCCTTGTTTTTTCCCGGAGAAGTTGCGGAGAAAATACATAGCGGCATTTTGCTGAACTGATGGTTTTGGCGTTCAATTTTAACATACACCCGACAAATCTCTCCGGGGGGTGGTGTTCTGTGGATTTTGCATGCCTATAAGCCTGTTGATCAGGCATTTTCACCGAAAACCTTAGCAGCATTCCGATTTTTTCCTATATATTTGTTACTGATGCAATCAATCTATTTATCGTTCCCCGAAAATTCCAGTAGCGTTCTAATATAACAATCCATTCATCTCCTAATATGTGGTTTTTAATCACGGGTATCCTGTCTTTCTTCGCGCTCCTATGGTTTATATCGAGGCGGGTGAATGCATTCAATTTTAAAAATGTGAATGCTGCCGGCGATGAAAAACTGTTGATCCAGAAATCCAGGATTTTATCGGTTGCGGCCCTCGTGCTTAATTTCGGGATTGATTTTTTTCACCGCCAGATGAATGAAGCCTATGTCATCAACTGGCAGGTGAATGTAAAGGCTGCGTTGCTGGCGATCATCGTCTTTGTTTATACGTTTCGCAAGCCCGTCAATACCCGGGTCTTAAGTTGGCTGCTAAAGGGCGCTTACATCTTTATCTGCGGCCTCTATATTTACCGTGCCGCGATCAATGGTTTCGATCCGGCCATCGCTACGGAGGTTTGCATCACGTTTATCTATTCGCTGCTTATATTTTCAGGTCTCCGGAGCATTCTGCTGTTTGTGGCCTTTACAGCTTTGGCATCTTCATTGGCCGTTTACTATGCGCCTGGCCCGCACGAGAATAAAACCATCTTTATTTCCGCTTCGATACAGGCACTGCTGATGCTGTTCATGTTTATCTTCATTGAAAGCAGGAAACTATCCAAGATCATCTTTTCCGACATCATTCTCCGGAATTCCCAGCACCTCATCGTCGTCACCGACGTTCAGGGTCATGTGATTTATGTGAACCGCTTTGCCAAGGAAAGCTTAGGCGATTCCGACTCTGGCTGGTGGAAGTCTGGCAGCGTAAGCGACGCAGAAGCCCGGGAATACACGCAGCGCCTGGCAGACCATATCCGGCAAAACATTTCTTCCAGGCGGCAGGAACGTATTTTCGATAACAGAATAGGTGGCTACAAGGTGATCTCCTGGCGCGAAACCCCGATCATGCAACGCTATATGCTGCTGGTGGGAGAAGATATCAGCGAGGAACTGAAACAAAAAGAAGAGCTTGAAAAACTGTCCCTGGTAGTTAAGAATGTCACTAACGGCATCGTACTCACCGATTCGGAACACAGGATCGAATGGGTAAACGACAGTTTTCTTAAGCTGATGGGCTATACGCTTCCCGAGCTTTTAGGCAAGCGCCCTATCGATGTGTTTTCGGGGCCGGAGACCAACAAAACACTGAAGGGCCGCATCCGGCAGGAAGGGCTGTCGGAAGATGTGGAGATGGTACAATATACCAAAAGCGGCGAAGCAAAATGGCTCATGGTCAATAATTCCAAACTGAAGGACCAGGCAGGTAATGTGATCAGGCAGGTGGAGATCATCACCGACATTACGGAGCGTAAGCGCGTAGAGCGCAAGTTCGGCTATATCCTGCAAAATGCCGGTGACATTATCTACACCAGCGACGTGCGCGGAAACTTCGATTTTGTAAATGATACCGTAACAACCATCCTGGGCTATCAACCTCAGGAACTGATGGGCTGGCACTTTACTCAGCTGATCACCGAGGATGACAAAGAACGTGTGGAGCGGTTCTACTACAACAGCTTTAAGAATAAAATCAATGATACCTACCTCGAGTTTAAAGTAAAGACGAAAGACAACAGGATTGTTTGGGTATCGCAAACGGTAAACTTTATTTTTGACGAGAAAGGCGAGATCGAAGGGCTTCAAGCCATCGTCAGGGATATTACCTCAATAAAGACCGCCGAGGCAGAACGCTTGTATAAATACGAGCGTCACCAGTTGTTCAGCGGTGTTCTTGCATCACTTTCCATAAAGCCTTTCGATGCCTTCGGGACCCTGGAGGTATTCTTTGGAGAGATCAGCAGCAAGCTGTCGGAGGCTTTGCAGGTGACCCGCGTAAGCCTTTGGTTCATTGAAAAAGACAAGCTGGTGTGCCGTTCCTGCACCCAAAGCAGCAAGCTTAACATGGGTGCCCCCAAGGAAATTTTCAAGGAGGAGCACCCTCTTTACTTCAGCACTCTGGCAGGCGGCAATGTGATCAAAGCCGATGATGCTTCCCAGCATCCGGCCATCGCTGATTTTGCCAACAATTATCTTTCGGAGCTGGGGATCCGCTCGATGCTGGATGTGCCGATCCTGCTTGGCGGTGAGCTCATTGGCGTGCTGTGTTGCGAAGAGATGAGGGGTAACCGGCACTGGACGGAAGAAGAAGAAACATTTGCGCGCTCCATCGCAGATCTGGTGGCTATTAACCTGGAGGCGGACAAACGGCGCCAGGTTGAGAAGCATATTCATGAAAGCGAAAGCAATTTCAGGCAGCTCAACGAAACCATTGATGACGTTTTCTGGCTATACGACCTTAGGGAGCACAGGATTTTGTACGTAAGCCCGTCGAGCGAGAAGGTGCTGGGAATTGCGCCGGATGAATTTTATAAGACCGATAACTATTGGGTCAACTATATCCTGGAAGAGGATAAGCCGATGATCATTAAGGCCCACCAAGTGATCGAGCAAACCGGTTACTATGAGGTGGAATACCGCATCCGGAAGCCGGGCGGCTCTATTCACTGGATTTACGAAAAGTCATTCGGGATCAAAGACGAGCATGGAAACTACGTGAAGAGCTCCGGCCTTTGCTCCGACATTACTTCAAGAAAAGAGTCGCAGGCCCTCATCGAGCGCTTGTCGCTTGTAGCCGAAAAGACCACGAACTCCATCATCATTACCAACAGGCAGGAAGAAATCATTTGGGTGAACCAGGCATTCGAGCGGCTTACCGGTTACCGTTTTGCGGAAGTGTTGGGCAAGAACCCCAGCCGTTTGCTGCAAGGCAAAGAAACATCGCCGGAGTCGCGCGAAGCTATCCGGGGGATCCTGGAGAATCACCGCTCGGGTCATGTGGAGTTGTTGAATTACAACAAGCAGGGAGAAGCATACTGGACCAGCCTTCAGATAGATCCCGTATTTGACGCGAGTGGGAACTGTATTTACTATATTTCTGTAGAGAGTGATATTACCACGCAGAAGCGCGCAGCCTTTGCGCTCCAGGAAAGTAAGGAAAAGCTCGATGAGTATGCCCGTTCGCTGGAGTTCCAGGATGCCGCCAAGGAAAAACTTATTCAATCGCAAAGCGTGGACGACGTTGTAGAGCATGTACTGGGCTTCCTTCAGCGCCAGCTTCCGGACGTTTGTTATCTGTCCATGTTCGTGCTGGACGAAAAACGTCAGAACTTTATCGGGAAGCGACTTATAGACGGCCAGGTAGAACGCGAAAGTATCAATATCAGGCATACGAAGAGCTATCCGTCAGTGAGTTCCGGTCAAACCTATATCGAGAAGGACCTTGGGGAAAATGCGGTTATTTCGGAATCAGATAAATACCTGATAAGCATTGGCACCAGGTCCTACATCGTTCTGCCATTGATGAGCTTCAACGAGTTCTTCGGCGTTCTGGTTATCTCTTTCTCGACCCCTTATAAACTTACCGAGCGCGATGAAGGCAGCTTGCAGAGCCTGGTTGTCCTGTTATCGTCTACCGTCCGTCAGCTGATGCTCCGCGACAGGATTGTCGATCACAATAAAGACTTGAACGACAGCCTTAAGTATGCACAAAACATTCAGGCTTCAATCCTGCCATTTAATATTAACAGCGGGCTGGTTCATGAAACGTTTATCCTGTATCTGCCGAAAGCGCACGTAAGCGGTGATTTCTACTGGCTCGAAGAGGTAGGCGATCACCAGTTCATTGTGGTCGGAGATTGTACCGGGCATGGTGTTCCGGGAGCATTCCTGACACTTCTCGCCAACAACCTCCTTCAAAAGAATATTGTTGAGAACAGGCTGGTGTCGCCTGCGGCTATTCTCCAGAACATAGACCGTGAAATATACACGATCCTGAACCGAAACTCCGACAGGCTGGTGCGCGACGGCATGGAGCTGGCAATCGCTGTAGTGAATAATAAAAATCAAACGTTGACCTTTGCCGGTGCCGGGATCGGCCTTACGTGTTTTTCCGATGAAGAAGAGCCTTTGGTATTGCGCGGCAGCCCTGTGCCTATCGGCGATTACAAGAGTGAAGAAAGCAGCTTTTCGGAAACCGTGCTTTCGCTGAAAGGCAACGAGCAGTTCTTTATGAATTCCGATGGTTACCAGGATCAGCTTGGCGGAACCAACAATAAAAGGTTAAGCAAGAAAACATTCATGTCTTACCTGAAGGAAGTGCGGCACATGAATGCAACGGAGCAACGCGAAACCCTGAATCTCTATCTTAAAACCCACCAGAAAAATTACAGCCAGACAGATGATATTACTGTTCTTGGTTTTAAAACAATGCCTATAACCCCATGACAGAAATCCACTATAACAAGACCGACGAGACACCGCTCGTCCATTTTAAAGCAAACGGCGAATTACTCATCGAGGGTGTTTCGATCCCGGAAAATGTGGCTAAGTTCTATAAGCCGGTAATGGACTGGCTTCACCAATTTGCCTCCAAGCTGCCCCCGGCAGTAGTGCTCACCCTCCACCTGGAATACATGAATACATCCTCAACGCGTGTATTCATCGATATTATTAAAACTACGCAAAAATTCTCATCCCTGGCCGATACGTCCATCGTATGGCTTCACAATAAAGAGGATGAAGATGCCATCGAACTCGGGAAAGAACTCGAGTATTCGGCCGGCGTCCAATTCGAGTTCAGGGCCATTTAATCAGTATTGGTGTGAAGAAACTCGTGATGCTTACCTGTCTGTTGCCAGGTGTGTTTTCTTCTCTGCTGCATGCGCAGAGCAAAGACACGCTCAGCAGCCCCGTGCTGTTACAGGGCACACGAAGCATCATCGGCATAAAGCCCGACGAGAACAATTCTGTGATCACCACCGGGGCGAACCTCTCTGAGCTTAATATCAATGATGCACCGAGTGTGATGTCGGTGATTACTGCCAAAGAGATCGAAGAGATGGGGTATCCCGACCTCACGGATATCCTGAATCTTTTTCCCGGTATCCAGGTGGCATCTGATGTGCAGAACTGCAACGGTATTGGTATTCGCGGCAACTGGGCCAATGAAGGTAAGTTGCTGTTTATGATCGATGGCATCCAGATCAACGACATGGCTTACGGAAGCATTGTCATGGGACTACGTTTTCCGACCATCAATATTTCCAGGATCGAGTTTATCCGAAGTTCAGGCTCTTCGATCTACGGTGGTTTGGCAGGCCTTGGCGTAATCAACATCATCACAAAAAAAGGGCAGGAGCTCAGTGGGCACAGCATCGTTACCGGGATGGGGTATTCGCGCAATGCGGTGAGCCAGGCGCGTATCGCTTACTGCTATGGCGGCCAGCTGATCAAAGGAGTTGAGCTGAGTGTGATTGGGCTCATTAACAGTGGTTTCAAAAGCAATGAACAGGTGGTGTTACCCGATTCGAGCCAGGTGAACTTCAGGGATTCGTCGCAGACAAACTGCGTATATGTCAACCTGCTGCTGAAATACAGGAGCCTGAAGTTCCAGCAGATGTATGAAGATTACAACTGGCAGTCAACCTACGAGGCTATTTCATCGCTTTTCCGCACATCCCATACGGAGCTTTCCTATCAGCTGAAGCGGGGCGCTTTCAGCGTAACGCCTTACGCCTTTTACAAATGGCAGATCCCCTGGAACAACCAATACGGAGACCCGAAACAATATGACGTACAGAATATTGTTGCGACACGATTTTCGGGCGGGCTTACTGCCGAGGGGACGTTCTTTAAAAAGCTGAAGTTCGTCGGCGGCCTGCAAGGCTATACCGACTACATGCGGTATTACAGGAAAGCGCTGTACCTGAAAAACGGGAAACCCGATGCGCGTTTCAACGGCGTGGCGTCGTTCCTCGAATTCAATTATAGTACACGGTTTGCTAATTTCTTTGCCGGGGCGAGAGTCGATCGCTATGCTCATTTCCAGGCCTACATCGCGCCGCGCCTGTCTGTAACCAAAGCATTCAAGTTCTGGCATTACAAGCTTATATACGGCCAGGCCCTTAAGATCCCGACCCTGCAGAATATTAACCTTAGCGATCATGGCAATATATCGCCGGAACATCTGACGGAGATGCAGGCCGAATTAGGGCTTAGCTTCAGGCACATCGATGTTGCGGTAAATGTGTTTGATAATACGATCAGCAATTATATTTTTTACAAGTACGACCTGAATACCCTCACAGAGTTTTACCAGAATATGCCCGGCAGGATAGAGGTAGTTGGAGCCGAGCTTTCTGCAGCTCTTAAATGGGGGCCGTTCCGCGCCAGCCTGGCTTACGCCAATTACTACAACCGGCATAACGATATCCGCGCCACCATGGTGGATTCGTTGGATCCTTCTGCCGGGAACCTGGCATTTTCCCGCCATAAGCTAAGCTCAACCCTTTCTTTCAGGCTGTCGTCGCGCTACTCTGTGACGCTGACAAACATTTACCGTTCGGGTGCATACTCCTATGTTCAGGTCAACGCCACCTCCGGAGAGTACGGCAAGGTGTATTTCAAACCCACCGATCTCCTATCCGTAGGCTTCCAGAGTAAAAATAACTTTGGATTTTTTGACTATTATGTTGGCGTCAGGAATTGCCTGAATACTCACATCTACAACCTGTATCCTTATCAAAGCGGCTATCAGCCTACGCTGGATATGGGGCGTGAACTGATCGTTAAACTTAAATTCAATCTGTGAGGGGCATAAGGTATATAAGCGTCGTCGTATGTGTGCTACTGACAGCTAAGTTCAGGGCGCAGTATTTTTATGAGGACAGGATACTGCTCGATCAGCTGGTATTTACGGGTACGCAAATCAAACAGGATTACAGCGCGGTTAAGGCTTCCGGGTATACACCTGCTGCTATCACAAATTTCCTGGCAACGCACAATGTTACCGGCGATCAGTATGCAGGCGCGGATCTGATGAACCTCCATATCTTGTCGGCGATTAACAGCAACCCTTCTCTAGACGCGCGGCAGATGCTTTACCATAGCCGTATGGCAGAAGCGCTTTTGGCAAATGACGACAAGGTACTCGCAGAGGATGTTCTGCTGATGAAGATGATCGTATACCGCCGGCTGGGATTTTTTGAAAAGTCGAACGCTGCAGCTCAACAGTATATAGCCCAGGTCAGGAAGGATCCGCTGATGCTCTACCAGGCCTATTATACGGAAGCCTGTAATTTTGAACAGCTGAACCGCTATAATGAAGCGATTTCAATGCTGGAAACATCCATGCCTTATGCCGCAGGCCTGTCGACTTACGATTATTTCAAATGTACAGAGCTGCTTGTTCTGCTAGCCGAAAAAAATGAGGATAATGCCCTGGCATTAAGCTATCTGTTGAGGCAGGATTCGCTGATAGGGCGCCTGGGAACGACTTCAGGCCTGTACAGCAGCCGGATGCAGTATCGTCAGAAGCCGCTCACACAGGCTGATGTGCAGTTGCTGAAGGTGCTCTCAGCAAATAATATCGGGTTCATGTACCAGAAGCTCGGCGATAATAACAATGCCGAACGTTACCTGCTGCGCTCTATACAGCTGCTCGATGACAGGAAGAAGAAAAGCGCACTGCTCGCCGACATCGAAACCAATACAGGCCTTACGTATACACATCTCAAACGTTATGCAGAAGCCGAGAAGCATCTGAACGTTGCTTATGGCTTATATAAAAAAGAAGGCAATAAATACCAGCAATGCCAGATTCTGAACATGCTGGCCAAAAACAGCTTTCTGTCGTATCAGCCGGCAATAGCAACAAGTTACTGCGAAGAGTCGCTCCGGTTGTCGCTGCCTGTGAACGATTTGGAGAACGCGTCGGATTCCTATTTCATTTTATCTGAAGTGTGTGCTTACAGCTCCGACTTCAACAAGTCCCAATATTATTACAAGGAATATACACGCCTCCGGAATCTGATCGAGCAGAAGGCCATTCAGAATGCCTCCGGGCAGGAAAGCTCCGCTAAAAAGCTCTCCGAAATGGAGGCTCAAATCTCAACGGAGATCGATAATGCTGAAAAACGCCGGTTGGAAATTATCCGTATTAAACTCGAATCGGCGCAGAGAGAGCAGGAATTGTTGCTCCTGAAAAAGGATAATGAATTGAAGGAACAGAGCCTGATCAACCAGCGCCTGGAAAAAGTGCAGGCCGAAAAATCACTGGCCCTGATCCGCGAGCAGCTCGAAAAACAACAGCTTGAGCAAAAATATAATGCCAGCCAGAAGGAACGTGAATTGAGGCGTGTGGAGAACCTCAATTACCAGAACCAGTTGAAACTTCTTAATTCACAGAAAGCGCTGGTTACCAAAGAAAATGTTCTGAAAGAGCAGGAGCTGGAAAATAACCGCAGGGTTCAGTTCTTTTTGTACGCGGGCATCAGCCTTATCAGCCTGTTCTTCATTTTCGCACTGTATGCCTTTTTTCGCAACCGGAAGCAGACGCGGATCATCCGCGGCAATATGGAAGAGCTCGAACAGCTCAGCTCCGAACTCCGGGAATCCAACAACCGGCTGGAATCATCGGTAGTTCAGCTGAACGATCAGAAGCGCATCATCCAAGAGAAAAATGAGATGATCATCGACAGCATCGATTACTCTTCCCAGATCCAGCGCGCACTGTTCATGACCGATGACCAGCTTAGTGGCATTTTCGCTTCGGCATTCATCATCAATTTGCCGAGAGATATTGTTACCGGCGATTTCTATGCCGTGAAGCAAAAGGGCGACCTCACCTATGTGGCAGTGGTCGATTGTACAGGGCATGGCGTTCCGGGCTCTTTGATATCCATCATCGGGTATCAGGAAATAAGCCATTTGCTGGACACCTTACACCTTTCCCCGTCGGGTTACCTGAAAGAGCTCAACAAGAGCATTAACCGGCTGGTGAATAATAATAAGGATTTCGGATCAGACGGCATGGATGTGATGCTGCTCGAAATAAACGGAAGCACCGGGCTCGTGCGTTTTGCAGGTGCCCGAAATTACCTGATCGTTCAGCATGGCGGAAGCATAGTGGAATACAGGGGCGACCGTATCTCGATTGGCGAAAGGCCCGAGGTCGATTTTACAGACCGGGAGCTCATGCTTCAGGCCGACGATACCCTGTACCTGTTTACGGACGGCTACCAGGATCAGCAGAATGGGCAAACAGGTAAGCGCATCGGAAGCCGGAGCTTCAAGGAGTTTATCAGTCAGAACTCACATCGCCCGCTCCCTGAGCAAAAACAAGCATTTCTCGATTTTTTCCATACCAGCAAAGGGCAGGCGCGCCAGACAGACGATGTGACGTTGCTCGCGTTTAAGCCCCATATTAAAATCAACCCAAATATAAATGTTATGTCAGAAAACCAAAGCTTCCGGAAATTGATGCGGCACATATCCGGAATCGAAAAAATGCCCGACAACGTCGTCGTTGTGTATGGACATATGAGCCAGGACGTGATCGTTTCCACCATCCGGCTTGTAGAGCGTAAGCTTGTCCTGGGCCGGTATTCAAAAAGCCTGATCACCCGGGTGAAGATCCTGAGTACGGAGATGATGCAAAATGTAAAAAAACATCAGACACTGAACCAGGACCTGCCTCCGTATTTCATGATTAATTTCAATCCGGAAGGACTGGCCATACGCTCAGGCAATCTTATTGGGGCTGATGCTGCCGAATCGTTGAGGCACCGGATCGACCGTTATACACACATGGCGCCTGAGAACTTAAAGGAAGTTTACCTGGATACGTTCAGCAGCACGAGCCTTAGCCCGGAAGGAAATGCAGGGCTGGGATTGCTTACCATCATCTATAAATCGAATGGCCATGTGAAGTACGATATGGTTCAGCTGTCGCCAAAAGATTATCACTACGACCTGGAAGTATCGCTCCGGATAAAAGAACATACACTATACGCCTGATTATGAAAATATATAAAAGTAAAGCAACAGAGTTTACACCGGAAATAGAATTCGACTTTGTGAAGCACCGCCTCAGCCTGACAGGGGTTTGCGCGCCTGAAAATCCTGTGAATTTTTTTGATATGCTGAATGGCTATATTGAGGAATATAAGAAAGACAATAAAGTGCTTAGCATCGATATCCGTTTTGATTATTTCAATACCGGTACATCGAAATGCCTGTTGAACCTCCTGAAAGACCTGAAGCATTCCGGGAGCCAGCTCGATGCGGAAGTAAACTGGTATTCCGATAAGGGCGACGACGAAATGAAAGAGAACGGAGAGATCTTCGAGGAGCTGAGCAAACTTAAATTTAATTATCTTGAGTATGAGGAATAAAATTGATGTATCGACTCGCGCCAGGAGTTTGACAGCTTTGCTGTGTTTCAGTGCATCCGCATGGTTTGCCCAGCCTTCACAAGGCTTACAGACTGGCGACATCCCTTCGCAGCTGATCCTGCCTTCATCGCGAAACACGGTAGATGTTATTAAATTTCCGTACCGGAATGCCTTGCTGTACATGCGTTTCTGGTCGCCCGATTCCACCCGCTCCTCGTCGGATTTCAACCGGCTGAGGTGGCTTTACAAACGTAACCTACAGGAAAAATTCAAGACCGTGTCGGGATTCGATGTTTTGTTTATAGCCCTGGAACAAGACCGGGAGAAATGGCAGCAGCAGCTCGAAAAGCTAAAGGTGGCGAGCCTGAACCATTATATTGCGATCAAGGGCGCAGACGATTATTACCTCAGGCAGTTCCGGTTATCCACACTGCCTTACAGCATCCTGATCAATGAAAAAGGCGAGATCCAGGGTCAGAATATGAACCTCACCGAGCTGGATAATGCTATTAGCAGCTACAGGCAATCGTCGGGAAAGCCGGTAGATAACATTGCCGGAATGCTCGCCCAGGGCGACACAACGGAAACCAGGATCGTCAACCAAACGGTATACGTTACCAATTATAAAAACGATACCATCCGGCAGGTGAAAACCAATTCGGAAGGGGTGTTCGTGATCCCTGTTATGAAAATGGAAGAACAGCTGACACTCAACGTGAGCGATCTGCCGAATGTAAATGAGGCACGGGAGCTGCATCTGGCAGACGCGGAAGGTAACATCATCGATGATTTCAACCACTCGCCCATCGGCTACAACATTACCATTACCCGCCGCGAGATAAACGGAATGTCGTATCCCTTCGAAGTAAAAGGGCTGTTTTATTCTGAGAACCTCTTCGCATCAGGACAGAATTCCCTGTCGGAAGAATCCCGCCGGAAGCTCGACCACATTGCCGACGTGCTGAAGGCAGACGAGAGCCTGAGTGTTGAGATCTTATCGCACACCGACTGTAGCGGAGATAACGCTGCCAATATGGCTTTATCGGTTTTGCGTGCCAACCTGTGCGCTTCCTATATATATAGCCGCGGCATTTCGAAGTCGAGGATCAATACCATAGGTTATGGAGAAACGATGCCGTTGAATCGTTGCGTGGATGGCGTTAGCTGCTCGAAGCAGGAGCTGGAAATCAACCGTCGCGTGGAGTTCAGATTTTATAAAATGCTTCCGAAGTAAATGAAAAAGGCCGGCAGTTCGCGATCTGCCGGCCTTTGAACAGCTAGAAGCCATCTCAAAAATAGGTTTTAGGCTATTTGCGCAGGATTTTTCATTCAGGCGAGGCTCTTTTCGAAGCTCATACTCTTGCAGTCTGGGCTAGAAAAGAAACGAAGCATGAATAGAAAAGACGCGCAAAGAGGCAACAGGTATTTATGAGATGGCTTCTAGTGTCGTGTCAAGCGTGTTTTGTCACATAAACCTTGGAAGGGTTCTTCTCAATTCAAGCAAACCCCTTTCAGGGTTCTCTGACATTTTAGCCTTGACACGACACTAGTCTAAAATTCGAGCCTGTAACTCAATATAGGGATAAGAGGCGCCTGGTACCAGTATTTGATTTTTCCCGTATTCGCGTCAAAGTATTGACCGCCGACATTTTTCCGGTTGATCGTATTCTGAATATCCAGTGCCAGTGTGCCCGTTACGGTTTTGTAATTGCGTTTCAGGCTGATGCGGATGTCGAGGCGGTAATAATCCGGATTTTTCTCTGCAAAGGTTTTGGAGTCTTCGAATACCGTTTCTCCTTTAGCGATAGAAGCGTCGAGGTTAATGGGTGTGTAACGCATTCCGCCAACATATACCGATTTCACGTTGAAGCCGATCACGCGGCTTTTCCGCTTTTCGGATAAGGTCCATTCCTTGCCGCCAGTGATGGTTAAGGCATAATTGGTATTGAAGCGCGTGTTAAACCACTGTCCTTTGGCAGTCTGAAATTTCGACTCATAGAGGGAAGCAGACACCAGGTAATAGAAATTGCGGTGCATGAAACGTTCGTAGGTCAGCTCGAGTCCGTAATTTCTTCCCAGGCCTTTATTAACGAGTGGGTCGGTGGCAAAACCATCTATTGCATTCAGGATAGAGTAGGTGCTTGCGGTATCCCTGCTGATCGGAACGTTGAAGAGGTGCTGGTAGTACACTTCCGTTTTAATATGAGAAAAACTGTTGATGCTCCAGTCGTAGCCCAGTACAAAGTGATGCGCCTTGCTGAGGGCGAGGTCTTTATTTGGCCTGGTGTATGTGCCGTCGGAAGCCTGGTTTTGGGCGAAGTAAACGCCGATAGGCTGGAGCTGGCTGTGGAGGCCGTATCCGAAGGTCACATTGTTGCGCGCATTAAATTCATATTTCAGGGAAGCCCTCGGCTCCAGTGAATTGGAATTATTGAGGAACATCTGGAAATAATGCAGGCCTACATTCGTTGTCAGTTTTTCACTCAGCTTATAGTTCCATTGGAAAAATACCTGCGCCGTTTGCGTGCTTCCTTTTACCTGGATGCGCGGAATAAGCAGGGTCGTATCCTCGTTGTCTTTCTGAACAAGATCATACCCCAGCTGGTTCAGGATAAAGCCGCTGCGGATATTGCTCCGCGCACTGATCTTCCTGGTGTAAACTGTGGAGAGCGTTACTTTGGTCTGCGAAAACACCTGCTCGTATTCTTTGGTGAAGCCGTTCAAGTCGAGGTGCATTTTTTCCTGTGAATACCCGTTCTCTACCCCGGAGAATACCAGAGCCGTTTTCAGGTACGAGTGGTTCTGAAAAAGCTTGGTGTTGGTAATCCCGATGGCGCCGGTATTGCTGTAGAAGTTGGTATTGAGCCTTGTAAAATCGTCCTCGCGCCATTTTGCCGTATCTTTCACCGCAGTGGTGCTCTGGTTACTGATACCTCCGAAGCCGAATACGGTAAAGGTTCCCAGTTTTTTGGTTGGCAAAGACACATTGAGCGACAGATCCTGGAAAACGGTATTGGCATCGCCGATGGGCACACCTATTTTTCCGAGCAGGTTGAGTGTCGAGTAACGGTAGTTGACAAGGTAAGAGCCATCATAGCCTTTTTTGAAAGGGCCTTCGGTTGCCACATCCGCCCCCAGTACGCCTAGCTGCAGGGTGTATTCCCGTTTCTGGTTGTTGCCTTTTCTCAGCCTGAGGTCAAACACACCCGAGAGCGCGTTGCCGTATTCTGCGGCAAAAGCGCCGGTAGAAAAATCGGAGTTGCCGAGCAACTGGGCGCTGATGATGGCAATACCACCACCCGAGGTGCCAACGCTGGCAAAGTGGTTGGGATTAGGGATTTCCACGCCCTCCATGCGCCACAGCAGGCCGTTCGGCGAGTTGCCGCGGATGGAGATCATATTGGCCCCATCGTTGCCGCCAACCACACCTGCAAAGGATGTGGCCATCCGCGCCGGATCATTCACTGCCGCCGCAAATTTCTGGGTTTCCTCCACCGAAAAAGCCCTGGTACTTACAGTCGACATCTCATTGAGCGGTTTGTTCTTTTCGACCCTCGCGCTTACCACCACTTCATCCATTGCCTTGATGTCTTCCTCAAGCGACACATTTAGCACCAGCTCCTTTCCTGCATTTACCGATAAGTTTTGCATCACGGCTTCCTTATAGCCGATGAAGGAAATTTTCAGGCTTTGCTTGCCGACAGGCACCTTACTGAAGCTGAATTTTCCTTCTTCGTTGGTGCTCACGCCCATCAGGGGGGCCGAGTTCAGCAGTACCACAATCGCTCCGGGCAGGGGCGCCTGTGAGATCTTGTCGACTACCGTTCCCCTTACGGTTTGTGTAGGGGCCTGTGCCGGGAGGAGTATCGAAAAGCCAAAGAGGAAGGCAAGCAGCAGTATGTTTTTATAACACAGCATATAATTTCAGAAAAAAGTTAGACGAATAAAAAGCGGATTAATTTACATTGCTCAGTTTTCCGGATCCGCTGATCTCTGAGTTCACTGCCGGTGTGCCGGTGTATTGGACGCTGCCACTGCCCGAGATATGCACATCGAGGCGTTTGGTGGCATGCAGTCTGGCACTGCCCGAGCCACTTAAGCGCACAGTGCTGTTTTCGGAGCTCATCGCCATCACGCCGATGCCTCCTGAGCCGCTCGCCTGCAGCGATTGGTCAATGGCTGAGCCTCCGAGGATGCTGAGCTTTCCGGAACCACTCAGCTCCGCATTGAGGCTTTGGGCGTTGAGGGAAGCGAGGGATACCGATCCGCTTCCGCTGATGTGAATATCCATCGTATTGGTGTTGACCGGCGTTTGCGTTTCAAAGTTTCCGCTGCCGCTTACTTCCACACCATAGAGGTTCGGGGAATGCACTTTGATACGCACGGCTTTATGCTTCCATAAAGGATTTTTGGCATCGATGCGCAGCGTAGTGCCCTCTACCCTGAGGCGGAGCGCCTTGTGAATGTTGGATTGGGCATGCACTTCCACATAATAGGCATTGTCCTGTATATAATCCACATCGGCATCAATAGACAGGTCGATGTGGTCGAAGCCGCTATGGTCGTATGTTTTACTGACCACATCGCCACGGCCTACGACCGGGATAGGAGATTGTTTACGGCAGGAAGCAAAGGCGATCACGCAAAAAGAGATAAGGGCTAAAGTTGATGTTTTCATGGTTATAATGGTTAATGGTTTTTGGTTTTATATACCTATGACAGCAGACACGCATCTTACCCCTATGCGGAAGCGAAATTTTTTTGAAATAATTTTTATGACCTTTTAGATTCCGACATTCACTGCCTAAATCATGCGGTGCCCGTTAGGATGTGCCGTGAGCTTTCCCATTCCAGGCTCTGTCGCAAAGTAAAGTTGGCAGAGGGTTTCTATGAAATTCCTGGCACTTATCACAATCACATCCCGATACAAATCTGCAAAGGATGCAACGGACACCTGTATATTATAGCCGGGCAGGCCAAAAATTCAGAACATTGTAAGCTCAATTCATCGTTCAGATTGTTCCTTGTTCCAATTATTCCAATGACAAGGTTACGGCTGTGTTCACAACAACACTATTAAAAGAATTTAAGGGAGATCTTCCCACCGATCCACATTCTGAGATTGTTCGGTGCGGTGGACTCTCCCAGGCGATACGAAGGAATATCGTTGAGGAGGTCGGAATTGTAGTTATCCGTGGTGTTAGGTGTATAAAGGTTGAAGGTAGGACCAATGCCAATGCTGAATTTCGGGCGGAATTTATATTCCAGGCCTGCATAGGCCCTTCCCAGCAGGTTGGTGCGGAAAAGCCCGTCTTCGCTATGCTGCATCTGCTGCGCCATAAGTGTGGCGCTGAAGCCCAGCTTATTTTTGATGGTGAAGCCTGTGCCGAGGCCATAGCCATAGGTCACAATAGAAGGCCTGGCATAATTGACACCTGCCATGAAAATGGTGTACAGCGTTTCGGTACCGGTACCGAAGCTGATATTGGCAAAGAGAAGCTCATCAGTACTGAGCTCCAGCTTGTGGTACCCGTTTTTTACATAATTAAATAGCCCGATGGAAAGCCCCGACGATGAATCGGCGACATTGACCAGGCCGAGTTGCACGCCGTCTACATGCGCCGCACGGTTGAGCACACCGCTCAGCTGTAAACCATGCATGCGGCCGGCAGCGTTGGTAATACCCGTGAGCTGAAAGCCATTCAGCGTATCGGCCACATTCACGATACCTGAAAGCTGCATGCCTTTTACGGATGGGCCTGCATTGCAGATCCCGGCTACCTGAGCACCTTCAGCCTGTTTGCCGCTTACATTAAAAATGCCGGCCAGCTGCACGCCATTACTGTACCCTGAGGTAACATTGCCGATGCCACCGATCTGAACACCTTTCATATCGCCCTTGTCTACGTTGACGATGCCCGCCACCTGCGCGCCTTGTGTGTTTTGGTCATTGAAGTTCAGGATGCCGGCCAGCTGCACTCCTTCCGATTTTCCGGACACGATGTTCGCCAGGCCGGCCATCTGCCCGTAGCGGACATCGCCATTGTCGATGTTCAGCAGACCTCCTATCTCATAACCCCTCACCCCTTTGGAGTAACCAGCAAGGATGTTGAACGAGACTTTGTTGACCGTATTAATAGAGAGTAAGCGGTTTGTACTGATGTAGGGAACAAAGGATACCGCCACCTCGCTGAACAAGGTATCGCTGATGTTCTTCAGGTTCGTATTGAATGTTTTGAGGGGCTTCCAGAAGTCGCTGAAAAAACGCTTTTGCGGAACTACAACGGTATCTGTTTTGGTGACAATGATCACGCTGTCTTTTTTTTCAGGGATCACCAGCGTTTCCACCACACTGTCTTTCTGGTGATAGCGCGGGTAGAGGTACACCACCAGCTCCTGCTTTTGCTTGTTGTAAATGACGAGCGTGGAATCGTAATAATTCTCACGGGCAAACGATACGGAAATGCTGGGAAGCTTGTTGGAATAAGACAAGGAGAAAAAACCGTAGTCGTTGCTTTGTGCCGAGTGCCGGGTTTGCTTCACGTAAATACTCGCATTGGCAACCACGGAGCTGTCTTCTGCATTGTAGATGTAGCCTGTAATCACAGAAGGCGGAGGTAATGGCGTAGCATCGCATTTCAGGATAATGAATTTATCTCTCGCCTTATAAGTGCATCCTGTTTCTTTCAACAGGTCATTTAATACCAGGCGCAGCGGCCTTTTCGTGCAGTTGAGGCTGGTTTTTTGCTTATCGTTGAAAGCCTGGCTGTAGGAAAACACTACCGCCGTTTGATCGCTGATGAGCCTGAATACATCGGCCAGGTTGCGGTTGGTGGCATGGATGGTCACCGTTCTTTCCAGGTAAGGCACCTTTTGCGCGTTAAGCGAAGAACACAGGAAAAGCAAGCCGATCAGTAAACCTTTATGTTGCTTCAGGAATGACATGTATTGCCCTTGATGATATACCCTGTTGCTGTTTTTTCGTAGCTCAGTCCCAGAGTTTCGGTGATGATGCTGATGATGGTGTCAAGGTCTTCGTGCTCGAAGCGCGTGGTGATCGTGCAGTTTTTCAGGGAAGCATTCTGAAGGATGATGGCGGTATTATAGGTTGCGTTGAGCGTGGCAATCACGTCGCCCAGGGGCTTGTTGCTGAAGCTGAGCTGCGTGTTTGGCAGGGCCACAGTGGTTTCATTCTTCACGATCTGCTTTTTGGAGCGGATGTACAGGGCATGCTCCGTGGCTTTTATCTCAAGCGCTGAGCCCAGGCTGTCGAAGAGCAGCACGATGCCTTCATCCACATGAACATACACCGTGTCTGTATCAAGCGAAGAGCGCACGGTAAAACGGGTACCGATATCTTTAATGAACACATTGCCTGCATCGATCACAAAAGGCATGGCCTCATCATGCACTACCGAAAAGGAGGCATTGCCGTTCAAATGCATCAGGCGGTTTGTTTTTCCGAAACCGTTATCCGCTGTAAGGCTGGAGTGTGCGAATACTGTGGCTTCCGACCCATCCGGCAGTTGGATCTCTTTCGCCTGCTTATCTGCCATATAGGAAACCCCTTTCGGGTCTGTATTGAAAAGCAGGACAAGGCCAGCGCCAATTCCCATCAGGATGATAAGCGCTGCCGCAATTCGGGTAAAGGTATTTTTCGGATAAAGCGGCTTTACTTTTTCCCGGTCGAGCAAAGGTTTCACTTTTTGCCAGGCTTTGGCCGTATCAATTTCTGCAGGCGCTGCCCCATGCCCAAGCAGGGTGATGGTTTTTTCGCTTTGCTCATAATGCGCCAGGTTTTCCGGGGCCTCCAGCTTCCAGTCTTCCAGCATCATGGCCTCTTCAGGAGAAGCTTCTCCCGACAGGAACCTGCTGATCAGCTCATCTATGTTCTCTCGGTTAATCACGGTAGTATTGGCTTAGGATTATTACTAAAAGTGGTAGGTAGTCTTTCAATTGTTCTCTCATCACCTTCAGGGCTTTTCCCATCTGGTTCTCCACGGTTTTTACGGAAAGGCCGAGCCGGTCGGCTATTTCCTGGTACTTGAGCTGTTCGAAACGGCTCATCTTAAAAATCCGGGCGCATTGCTCGGGGAGCTGTTCCATGGCCCGCTCTATTTTCTGTTGCAGCTCCTTTTGCTGCATGCGGTCTTCGGCAGCGCCCTCTTCACGGTGAAGCTGGATCACTTCTTTGGCATAACCGCTTCTCACCTGTTGCTGCTTGATGCGGTTGAGACAGGCATTGTGCACAGCGCGGTACAATAACGATCTCAGTGAGGTGTGTATCTCCATCGCCGAACGTTTTTCCCATACCGTTATAAATACCTGTTGTGCCATATCTTCCGCGTCATCGCTGTCTTTCAGGATCGTCCTGGCATAAGTTGCCAGTGCTTTGTAGTAAGCGTGGAATACCTGCTCAAACGCGGCTTCACTGCCCGATCTGAATTGTTCTATGACCTCTTTTTCGAGTTCCACAAATGCGGTTGATTTGCCGCAAAGGTAGAAACTTTTATCTATGACAACCGAAAATGAATAGACCCCTATGCGATTTCGCATTTATTTTTTTGAATGCTATAATGGAGAAATACAGATGAACAGCCTGCGTAGTATTTACGGCCATGGTAATTTCCCTGAGTCCGGACCGCTCAGCAAGCCGGAGATCTACGCCCTGTCCGCCAGGCCGATGCAATGGAGGATTAGGCAGTCATTAGAAAAAAATTCTCAGAGCTTTACCTCTCTGGCTTGCCGGCCATCTTTAATAAAGGTAATGGCATGGTAATATTTTTCCAAAGGGATATAATGGCCATGCTGCCTTGCAAAGCTTTTGAGGCCATGATGACAGATAGCGTCCCAGCTGTAAAGGTCCAGTGTCCAGCCATCTTCAATAAAACCGTTCACATCGTACAGGAATCCTTTTTCCTCATGAAAGCCCGCGCCGTCGCCGGTGCAAAGTACGATCGTTCCCGGCGCTTTCCTGTACTTGCGATGATGGCGGTACATCGAAAGCTGCATCGCCATGTCTACCGTTTGGTTTTCCCCGCCATTGGTCCGTGGGATCAGCTGTAAGTCGACGCCCCGGTCGGTAACGCTCTTAAAGACCTCTTCCATTTCGGGTGGGCCGCTCCCGGCCCATACCAGCTCATCGAATTGCATATCGCCACGAGTAATCAGGTACAAAAAATGTGTGAATGCTATTCTCAGTAATGCAGGATCTTCATGATGTTCTTTGGCGGCTTCCTGCCCGCCGATGTAAATGTTGGAATTATCCACATAAATGCATACCGGTTTTTGTCTCATAATAGACTTGTCTTGTTTTTATATCGGATACTCAGGATAAAGGTAGTCAGGTTAACGAGAAAAGAAAAACCATTGGCAATGATGATGATCCAATCTTCTTTCAGGATGCCGTACCATACCCATACGCCAAGGCCAAGCACCAATACGGCAAACATACCCAGGGAAACATTCTCCGCTTTTTTTTCTTTCCAGAGTTTGATCAGCTGGGGCAGGGAAGAAACGGCGGTGGAAACACTGGCAATAATGCCCACGATGGTAGTAAAGTTCATGACAAAGAAGAAATCAAGTTTGATACCACAGCGGCCTGGCGGGCGCAATTCATTCCTCAGCGTTTTCAGATCGCCTGGTCCCTGAGGAGAATCAGCAACAGAACAGGCTGTATCCTGGCTGGTATAGCTTTTTCATTAACCGGTTCGAATCATTGAAAAGAAGATCATGGGAACACAGGGAAAAACAGCGCTGATCACAGGAGCTACCAGCGGCATCGGTTACGAGCTCGCCAAATTATTTGCAAAAGACGGGTACAACCTGGTTATTGTGGCGCGGCATCCTGATGAATTACAGCAGGCGGCCTACAACCTGAAGCAAATGTCAAACGTCCGGGTGCTTACCATGACAAAAGATCTGTTCATTCATCAAAGCGCCCACGACATTTATGATGAGCTCAGAGACCGTGGCATCCGCATCGACGTGCTGGTAAACAATGCCGGGCACGGCCATTACGGTGAGTTTGTTCACAGCGATCTGCGTACGGAACTTAATATCATTCATTTGAATATATGCAGCCTGGTAACACTCACCAAGCTCTTTCTGAAAGACATGGTAGATCGCGGAGAAGGAAAGATCCTGAACCTGTCGTCTATTGCAAGTAAATCACCGGGTCCATGGCAATCTGTCTATCACGGCACCAAAGCCTTCGTGCAGTCCTTTACAGAAGCTGTCCGCGAAGAGGTGAAGTACTCGGGGGTTACCCTGACCGCCTTGCTGCCGGGAGTAACCGATACCAATTTTTTCCACAAAGCGCACATGGAAAGCTCTAAGGTCGTGCAGGACAAAAGCAAAATCGCTGATCCTGCGGATGTGGCCAAGGATGGCTATAAAGCGCTTATGGAGGGAAAAGACATGGTTGTATCGGGGTACAAAAACAAGATAGAGGTAGCCATGGACGCGGTCACTTCCGATCAGAAGCTGGCAGAGAAAACCTATCAGCAACAAAAACCGGTAAGCAACACGAAATAGCCCTTCAGCAGATACAGCTGACGTATTTTTTCTGAGCTTTCCGTTTTATAAGCAAGGTCCGCGGATGTGTTTCCGCGGGCCTTGTTATTTAGGTCGTTTTTCTTTGACTTTAAGAAGCTTGCTTTTGTTCCTATTGGCTCTTTTCAGTGCTGAGTGGTCGTATAACTTTTTCAAACGGGGCGTAATTGCAATAAATGCGTTTATATTTGAAAAAAACCATCTTTATGCAATTAGTCATCTCTCACGTTTCCAAAACCTACAGCAATGGTCTGAAAGCCCTGAACGACATTAACCTGACTATTTCTCCGGGTATGTTCGGATTATTAGGCCCCAACGGTGCCGGTAAATCTACCTTAATGCGTACCATCGCTACCCTGCAGGATCCGGATGAAGGAAGCATTATGCTGGGAGACATCAATATCGTAAAGCAAAAGGAAGAGCTGAGGAAAGTGCTGGGCTATCTGCCGCAGGATTTCGGATTTTACCCCAAGGTGAATGCCGAAGATATGCTGCATCACTTCGCAGTGCTGAAAGGCATTAATAACAAAGCGGAACGCAAAGAGCTCTGCGATGCGCTCCTGCAACAAACCAATTTGTTTGAAGCCCGCAGGCGCAACCTGAGTGAATACTCCGGCGGGATGCGCCAGCGTTTTGGCATTGCACAGGCCCTGTTGGGAAATCCCCAACTCATCATTGTGGATGAGCCTACCGCGGGCCTCGACCCGGCCGAGCGGAACCGTTTCCACAATATCCTGAGCGACCTCGGGGAGAACATCATTGTGATCCTTTCTACGCACATCGTGGAAGACATCAAGAACCTGTGCCCGCGCATGGTGATCATGAACCGTGGGCAGGTGCTCCTGGACGGAAAACCTTCGGATACCATCAGGGACATGAAGAACAGAATATGGAGCTTAATCATTGATAAATCGGAGCTGGAGGCTTACAGGGAAAAGTACAGGATTATCTCGGCAAAGATCATGGAAGGCCGCCTGCTCATTCATGTGAAGAGCGATGAAATGCCTGATGCCGCATTTGTAGCTGTAGAGCCGGATCTGGAGGATGTGTATTTCTCGAACATCCTTTAATTTTTTAACCCCATTAATTGCCGCTTATGTTTTTAGAAATTCTCCGGTTCGAATTGAAGTATGCCCTCAGGAAGCCATCTACCTATGTGTTCTTCAGTATTTACTTTGCCTTTTA
The DNA here is from genome assembly GCA_002390745.1 of Bacteroidetes bacterium UBA4416. Classification (GTDB taxonomy): domain Bacteria; phylum Bacteroidota; class Bacteroidia; order B-17B0; family Aurantibacillaceae; genus UBA4416. Next base: position 33,545 of record DGQK01000076.1, read on the forward strand.
CCTGTTCCTTTCTCTGGCAGGTTCGGGCGTTCTTCCTCTGGGGTCGAGCGATAGCAATACCTACCTGAACAGCGCCCTGGCTAATGCGAGCCTTTACCTGGCCTTCAACCAGAACATCCTGGCGCTCATCCATAACATGATCATCATTGCCGTAATGGCGACGGCGATCCAGCGCGACTTCGAGTTCAATTCTCACTCATTATTCTTCACCAAGCCCATCACCAAGCCGGCCTATTTTTTCGGCAGGTTTTTCGGTGTGCTGATCATCGCCCTGTTTGTATTCAGCGGGCAGCTCTTCGGCCTTCTCCTGGGCAGCGCCATAGGTCATAACCAGCCTACCATAGGCCCGATCGAACTGTATAACTACATTCAGCCCTTTCTCTATTTCGTAGTGCCCAATACACTCCTGTTCGGGATCATTTATTTCTCGCTCACCACCTTTCTGCGCAATACCACCATTGCCTACCTCTTCACCATCATTTTCTTTTTATTCGACCTCGCAGCCAACTCCATCCTGTCTGACATCGAATACCAGTCGGTGGCGGCCATGCTCGATCCTTACGGCAACAAAGCCCTTAATAAGATCACGCAATACTGGACGCCCTTCGAGCAGAATGAGCGCATGCTGCCTTTGACGGATGTGTTGCTCTACAACCGCCTGGTATGGCTCGGCCTGGCCCTGCTCATCATGTGGTTCAGCTACGCAAGGTTCAGCTTTTCGCAATTCCTCAATCCCGTGAAGCGCTTCTCGTTCCGTAAAAAAGCAGAAAGCTATTCTCCGCAAACGCCTGCCATCCAGCATATATCCGACCTGCCGAAGGTAACGATCAGCACCAGCGGGAAAGCTTTCTGGAACCAGCTCCTCTTCATTGCCCGCTTCGAATACAGGCGCATCATCAAAAGTTATTTCTTTATCATCATGCTTGTGCTGGGAGCGGTGCTGGCCTACATCATCAGCAGCTTCAACTCCCTGATCTTCGGAACGGAAGTGTACCCGGTAACCTACAACGTCTCCGAGCAAACAGGCTCCATGTTTCAGTTCATGATGGCCATTCTTGTCATCTTCTATTCAGGAAACCTGGTGTTCAACGAAAAGCAATTCAAGGTCGACGAGCTGGTAGGAGCCTCCCCGGTTAAATCTCCCACCCTGGTGATCGGGAAATACCTGGGTCTTCTGGGCGCTGTAGCCTTAGGCCTGCTGGGTGCGATCCTCACCGGGATGGTGATCCAGTCCATGAAAGGCTATTACAAATTTGAGCTGGGTCAGTACGTGGCCACCATTTATGGCCGTAACTTTGTTGGCCTGGCCATTACAGCAGGCCTCTGCTTTATCATTCAATGCATGGTGAGCAATAAATACGTGGGCTTCGTCATTTCTTTCATCGTCGCTTTTCTGTCACGCATTATTTTCAGCCGCCTCCAGATCGATAACCCCTTGTTCAACTTCAACTCGAGCGGCCCGATGATGGGCTACAGCGATATGAACGGCTTCGGGCACCTGACGCCTATCTATTATTTCTTTAAGCTTTACTGGGTGGCCGTACTCGCCCTGCTGTTTGTCCTTGCGATCCGTTTTTACCTGCGCGGAAAAGAAAAAGGCTGGAAGGCCCGTTTCCGCTTTTCAAAGTATGACTCACACCGCCAGCTCCGGATAACAGCCGTAATCGCGTTTCTTGTATTTGCAGGCACCGGTAGTGTCATTTATTACAATATCAAAATCGCCAACAAGCTGCTCAGCCGTAAAGATTACGAAAAACTCCAAGCAACGTTTGAGAAGGACTATAAGCATTTTCAACATACGCTTCAGCCCCGCGTGGTATCGAGCTATGTAGAGGTAGACCTGTATCCCCGGGAACTTGGTGCAAGGTTCAAAGGCTACTATTACCTCAGGAATAAGCACAGTAAAGCGGTAGATACCCTGATCGTCAACTACAATTCCAATACGGACCTGCGATCATTGAAATTCTCGGTGCCCGAAAAAATAGTCGTCAATGACACGGTGCTTTGCCTCAAAGCCATTAAGCTGCTTTCCCCCTTGCAACCCGGCGATTCCATCCGCATGGATTACAGCATCGACTATCTGCGGAAGAGCTGGTTTAGCAACGATCCTAAAACCGATGTGGTCTACAACGGAACCTTTATCAATAACTCCCTGCTGCCTTCGATTGGCTATAACGACGCTGCCGAGCTGGGCGAAAATGAAGCGCGCAAAAAGTTCAACCTGAAGCCGAAGCAGCGTGTGGCTTCCATCGACGATACAACGGCCTACGCGAATACCTATATCAGCAAGGATGCCGATTGGATCCGTTTTGAATGCATCGTCAGCACAGAGCCCGACCAGATTGCCGTAGCTCCGGGCTACCTGCTGAAAGAATACAGCAAGGACGGCAGGCGCTACTTCCATTATAAAATGGACAGCCCCATCCTGAATTTCTATTCCTTTCTCTCGGCGCGCTATGCGGTAAAAAAGGATAAGTACAGAAACATCAACATCGAAATTTATTACCATCCGGGCCATGAGTATAACCTCGACCGCATGATCAACTCCATCAAAAAGTCGCTGGCCTATTACGAAAAAGCCTTTAGCCCGTACCAACACCGCCAGGTGCGCATCCTGGAGTTCCCACGCTATGCCACCTTTGCACAATCTTTCCCGAATACCATTCCGTTTTCGGAGAGCATCGGCTTCATTGCCAATGTGGATAAGGAAGATCCACTGAGCATCGATTACCCGTTTTATGTAACAGCGCACGAAGTAGGCCACCAGTGGTGGGCACACCAGGTGATTGGCGCCGATGTGCAGGGCGCTACGCTGATGAGCGAATCAATGGCCGAATACAGCGCCATGATGGTGATGGAAAAAGAATACAGCAAAGAGGCCATGCACAAATTCCTGAAGGATGCGCTCAACAAATACCTGATAGGCCGTGCTTCCGAAAGTAAAAAGGAGTTGCCGATCATGCTGGCCGAAAATCAGCAATACATCCATTACAACAAGGGCTGCCTGATCATGTATGCACTGAAAGACTATATCGGTGAAGACTCCGTGAATGCAGCCCTGAAGCGTTACATCAAAAAGGTAGGGTTTCAGAGTGCGCCTTATACCACGGCCAGGGAATTCGTTGCCAACATGAAACTCTCCGTTCCCGACAGTATGCAGTATGTGGTGAAAGACCTGTTTGAAGACATTACCATCTACGAAAACTACGTGAAGGAATTGAAATCGGTGAAGCAGGCCGATGGAACATATAAGGTAACGCTGACGGTAGGCGCGGCCAAGTTCAAGGCAGATAGCCTCGGCAAGAGCAAGGCTGTTCCGGTGAACGATTGGATGGACATCGGGATCTTTGCACAGCAGGATGCAGGCGGGAAAAAAGTAAGCAAGGAATTGCTGCTGAAAAAAATAAAAATGGATAAGCCCGTCAAAACCTTTGAGTTTATTGTAGATAAAGAACCATTCTCTGCAGGCCTCGACCCTTACAACAAGCTCATCGACAGGATACCGGAGAACAACCGTTGCAAATTCGGGGAAACGCCACGCCCTGCGGACCTCGACGCCAACAGCGCTAATGTGAGCATTACGATCAATTGAGCGTCATGTCATTCGCATGAGGTCTAAGGCCCTTAAAAAAAATTGATCGCCAGCGAAACTGTATGCAGGACCTTCCGGTTGTCGTTGATCTTATTTTGCGCGGTAGAGGTAAGGCTGTAGATGATCTCCGGGGCCACATTCGTTCCATGAAATTCGTAATTGATCCCGTAGCCAAGTAAAAAGCCAAAAGCCAGCTCGTTTTGAAAACCTTTGTTGATGAAGCCCGCGTCGAATTTCTTCAGGTTGACCTTTGGTCCGAGCAAAAGGTAAGGCTGCTTCCAGCTTAAATAGCAGCTCATGTTCCGCGCCATATAAATGATGCCATGGTCGTTTACCGGCTTCAGGGCCATTGCAAAACTATTGGATACCGCGATCTCAAACGAGGTGGCAAAAAGCCTGGCTTTTTCCTTCAGGCAGGAGGTTGTGAAATTTCCCTCCAGTTTGGGCTTGTATACCAGCCTTTCGTTCATAGGCATCCACAGGAAGGTTCCTATTCCGAAGCCGTATTGCGACTCCGCCATACCGGATGGTTTGTTTTTTTTCCTGGCCCGGCCTTCCTGTTGATCTCCGGTAGAAAGAAAGCAGATGGAAGAATAAACCGCGTGCGTGAACCCGAAATTGAGCTGCGGGCATAAGGGCGCATGTTCCTGTGCCAGGAGATTGCTGCCTATACACACGGGGAGGATATAGTGCCGGAGCTTCATTTGCCATGATAACGCCCATATTGAAAAAAGTGACAGGGAATTTTTCAGGACAAAAAAATGCCCGCGCCGGGTTAACAGGCGCGGGCATATATCATCAACCCGTTTTGACGTGGTTGATCATTTTTATTCTTTGACGAATTTTTGCTTTTCGATCACAGCGCCGTCCCCTGATACCACCACAAGGTAGATCCCCGGCATCAGGTGTTGCGTCCTTAGCTCATTGTTCAGGCTTTGGTTGCTCAGGCTTTGTGTCAGCACAAGCTTTCCGGTAACATCATACAGGGAGGCATCCAGGCTGCTGTATTTTTCGCCATGAAGGATTTCCAGGTTGGTCATGCCATCGGAAGGATTCGGGTACAGCTTAAACAGCTGGTAGCTGCTTGTTTTCGGGTTGCCGGATAAGCCTGAGTTTACAGGCTCCGGAAGGCTGACATATTCGTTGTATTTGTTGCCGAACACGCAGCTCATCATCGCCTGCGCATTGTTATAAGCCGGGTTGCATCCCTGATCGGAACAGCGGGTAAACTCCTCCACGCGGGTTTTCAAGGTTCCGTCCGTTTTCATCGAAAAGATGCTGCGGTTATGTTGTTTCATGCCGATGATCAGTTCCTGCAAGCGGCAGAATGCATTCAGCTCACCTCCTTCTTCGCTTCTGATACGGTTGATGAGCTGTGATGCTTCACTGAGTTTATCCGTCGCCACATAAGCCGCCAGTAATTTATGCCGGCTGCCTGCGCGGTTGTCGTGTTGCAGGAGGTCAAACACCTTGGCTTCGTCCACACCGTTGATGCTGTCATTTAAAAGGCTACGCATCATCTCGTCGATGGCGGCACCCTTTTGCTGGTTCAGGACGGCAATCTGAGAAAGGATCTTTTCTTTCTCCCTGGCCGCGCTCCCTGTAACCTGTTTGTTCAGCAAAGCGATCTCTTCCGTTGTGTTAGCGATCAATGCTTTCACATACTCCAGGCTGTTCAGATCGGTCAGGCCGCTTTGGCTTCCCACCCGTTCGTGTGGTACCTCCTTGATTACTGCTGTTTCCGGGCACATGCTTGCATAGTTTAAAGGAGTTGCAAGGGCTGTGTTCACAAACAGGGTAGGGTCGTATTTCGGAACGAGGGGTTCGGTGAGGCTGCCTGTCGTAGGATTGAAATAGTAAGAGAAGCTGTTGACAGGATTGGAAGAAGCAAGTAAAGCGGATTGCTTATCGTAAAAATCCCACATGCTGTGGCTGAACAAATTATTCGCCCCCTGGGTAGCAGAGCCCTGAACCTTGTCGATTTTGCCATTCATCCATGATGGGATATTGGTGCTAACGTTATTGCCCATGTACATATCCGCCCAGTTCTGGCCTCCGGATCCCTGCCCGTAGTTATTGCAGAGAAATTTCAGGCCATCGCCGGGGTTCGTGCCCATGTTGTCACCGTATACCGTTGTCCCGCAGTTCATATTGTTGAAATTATTCCTGTACAGGACATTGTTCAACCCATTAGCGCCGTTCACAAATATGCCGGTGGCTTTGCTTAGCCCGTAGCTGGCTGCATAGGTAGTGAAAATGCTGTTGTTTGAGATCTTGTAAGCCGATGAATTTTCGACATAGATACCGTAAGGCAGATAGGTCATGGAATAGTCGCCATCTCCCACGTCGATGCGGTTTTTGGTAATGCTGGCATTATACGTGCTGCCAATGTATACACCGCGGTTGCATCCGTTGAAGTCATTATCGTTGATATTAATCGCGCTGTATGGCGAGGCATTTTGGGCCGAGATCGCATAATACAGGTTACTGAATGTGGAAGGGTTGTTGGTGGAGTAGGCCGTGCATCCTGAAGGGCCCATCACGCTGCACACTTTATAGCGGTCTACCAGGAAGCTGGCATCGTAGCAGTAAATCCCGTTTCCACGGTTGGCAATGGTAGGCACGGAAGCAAGTGTATTGCGATACGTATTGCCGTAGAATTTCAGGCCCTCTACTTCCCACAAGGAAATAAAGGCATCCGGATAAGGGCTGCCGGCGTCTTTTAAAAGCGCATTGGTTTCAAACAGGCTGTTGTAGAAATAGCCCATGTTGGCAATGTTATTGCCCAGGACGTTCTTATTGTGGTAAGTGTAATAGGCAACTGCTTTCCAGTTATTGATAAAGTTGGCATTGCTGCAACGGATAATACCGCCGAAGTAGCCGCCCCAATCAAGGTCCCCGTTGTCAAAAAACTTGGCGGTTTGTATTCCCACTCCAGCGTCCCTGACGGTGCCGCCATTGATGATGTCCACAATACCGTGGGCAGTGCTCAGGCCGTTAGTTCCCACGCTTTGCCTTACAGTGGATGTTCCCCACACATGGATCCCGTCCCACATTTTCCCGCCCCAGGCGGTTACCTCACCCCCGTCGATCACCAGCTTGGCCCCGCGCTCTACAATAATGCGCCCGCCTGTGGCCATGGCCACTTTACATTTTATAGTCAGGGTGGCGCCTGCCTTTACAACAATATCCTCGTACATCTGGATATCGAAATCCCAGGTTTCGTTTGCAGTAATGTTCCAGGTAGCTACCCTGTCCGATGGCATCTCCTTGGCAAAGGAGCGGATGCCATTGCTTGTCAGGTGGAGGTTCATGCGCTTGCGTCCCATTTGCAGGGCCGACATCCAGTTGTTGTCGGAAAACCGCGTTCCCATCAGGTTATTGCTGTTGTAGGTTCCGTTTTCAAAACAGACGTCGCAAGGCAGGGTGCCGGAAGGGCACATCGTGTTGTTCACCGGGAACACGTCACACAGGAAATTAGGCATGGTGCAGTTGTAACCCCAGGCCATCTCATCGCCGCCACCCTGGTAGGTGTGGTACAATGAAAAGGCATGGCCGATCTCATGCCTCAAATGGATGGAGGCGCCCCAGGGATCTGTTCCAAAAATAGTATGCACGTAGGGCTTGCCGTTGTAGCTGCTTTGATAGCCGGCGGCTCCGCTCATATTGCCGGCATTGAAAAAAACCGGCAGGCCTTCTTCAAGCCTACCCGGGTAATTTGTGTTCACGTGCGATGCCAGCGTGGCGCCTTGCCCAAGGCCGGGACCTGTTACCAGGGCGTTGTCGTAATAGTAGTAAATATTGGTAAGCTCGTAGTTGATACGGGAATCACTGATATAGGGTGAGCTGCAAAGAGTGCCGGTGCTGTAATTCGCCGATCGCGGATCGGAATAACGCTCATACCCGTTATGCAGGAAGTTTCCCAATTGTGTGAGATCAACGGTACCGGCACTTACAGGCAGCCAGGGTCCGGAAGTGCCGGCCGCATTTACAAACACGTGGAAGGTGATCTTCAGCGTGATCACTGGTGAGTTGGCTGCGGGAACATAGGTGGATTGTAAGCGGTATTTATTCATATAATCGGTGGAACTGTTGGTGCAGCTGGCAGCATTTACCCGTTGAGGCGACGGATTGGGATCGGGGAATGGGCCGGCGCAGCTATTGGTTTGTGCATGTAAAAACTGTAAGCTCAGTGCAAGCATCATCAGGGAAAGGACCCATCTCTGTTCGGACAGAGCCTGGCGGCCATAGCACTTTATAGCACCGAAGCGACCGTTGGCGTGTGTTGACTTTTTCATGTTCTTAAAAGTTTTAATGGTTAATACGTAATGATCAGGAAGTCCTCTCTGTGTTAGAATTAAATTCGGGGGACAGAATCATCGGATTAAAAGTAGTTCGTTTTTCCAGCCGTGTTCGTGCCATAAAAGAAGTTTTTGGCACACTTTTTCATGCGAAAGCCACGTAATATTACGTGGCCTCGGAATAAAGGATCAGGGTGATCGTACGGTATCTGCGAAAACTGAAAACAAGGGAAAGCCTTTGCCCGCAGACAATCGGAGAGCAATAGTGAAGGCGGGAATAAAAAAATCAGGTTGAAGAGATCAGCTCTTCCCAGAATTCGGCGCCGCGGCGGGTGTGAGGAATGACAATGGTTCCGCCTACGATATTAGCCACCGCAAAAATCTCATAGATCTCTTCGGTGCTGCATCCCTGCTCATGGCATTTCAGCAAATGGTATCTGATGCAGTCATCACAACGCAGCACCATACTGGCAACAAGGCCGAGCATTTCCTTGGTCTTCACATCCAGAGCACCTTCGGAGTAGGTTTGCGTATCGAGGTTGAAAAGCCGTTTGATGACGAGATTGTCTTTTCCTAAAATAACCTCGTTCATTTTCGAACGGTATGCATTGAATTCATCAACCTGCTTTGACATAAGGATCGGTATTGGAACTCCTAAATTACACACAATCGAACAAATACCAAATCCTTATGCAAGCAGCAATCAGAGCTTTTGCCTGATGATCCTGACCTCAGGGCCTTTTGTGCCGGCATTTCCCGCAAAGCCCGGAGTGCCATGCTGGCCCCAGTTGGACGGATAATCGCCTTTGGCACCGCCAACGCCTGCCTGGCCTCCTTTGCCGGCGGCACCGCCTTCATTGGAGTAGCTGAGGGTTCCCGTAGCGAGCTTATCGGCACCGGGGTCAATATAAACGGTGATAGAGCCGCCCCTGGCACCATTTCCGCCATTTCCGGCAAAGCCAGCGTTTCCGCCATTGCCCGAAGTTTTGCTATAGCTGTTGCTGCCTCCGGGGCCACCGTAACCACCGGAGCCGCCGTTGCCACCGGCACCGCCGTCAGCGCTGATGGTTAATTTCCCACCGGCAGGATCTACGAAATAAATTTGGTCTGCACCGGTGGTCTTACTTTTCACGCGAACTTCCAGGAGGTCTTTTTTCAGAATAGGGTCAGCTTTCATTTTGACAAATACCTCGATGTCCTGGCCTTGCCCGCCATCGCTTCCGTTTCCTCCCTGTCCGCCGTTTCCGCCGTCCCTGGGCGAGGTCGAGCTGCTGCCGTTATCACCGCGC
>DGQK01000032.1 GCA_002390745.1 Bacteroidetes bacterium UBA4416
TACCGTAACGGATGCCAATAACTGCAAGGCGGTGGCAACGGCTATCGTTAACGATATTGCCGGCCCTACCGTCGTGGTAACAGGTACAACAGCCGTGAAGTGCTTCGGTGGAAGCGATGGAGCGGCAACCACAACCATTACAGGCGGTGTGCCGAATTATTCAGTCAGCTGGACGAACAATGCTTCTACAACACAGAACGTGAGCAATTTCACGGCAGGCTCTCATGCTATTATTGTAACGGATGCTGCGGGCTGTGTGGGAACAGCGAGTGTGATCATCAGCCAGCCTTCACAGCTGGTGAGCGCCATCAGCAGCTTCTCGAATGTCACCTGCTTCGGGCTTACCAACGGGCAGGCAACGATGAGCGTGAATGGCGGCACTCCCGGCTATACTTACAGCTGGACGCCATCGGCGCAAACCTCTTCGGTAATGGCCAATGTGGGAGCCAATACCTATACCTGCAGCGTGAAGGATGCCAACAACTGCGCTACCTCGCAGGTCGTGACGATTTCGCAGCCACAGGCATTGGTGATGGCAGCTTCCAGCTTCAGCAATATTTCCTGCTTTGGCGGCAACAACGGGCAGATCTCGACCATGGTACAGGGCGGCACGCCGGGCTATACATACAACTGGACACCTGCCCAGCCTAACAGCGGTGTGCTGGGAGGCTTGTCGGCAGGAGGCTACAGCCTTACCGTAACGGATAGCAAAACCTGCTCGATCAACGCTAACTTCACAATCCTGGAGCCATCGGCCCTGACATCGAACTATACGTCTTCCCCGGCCAAATGCGGCCTGGCCAATGGCACCGCGACGGTGACCGCTGGTGGCGGCACGCCGGGCTATACGCTGAACTGGAACATTGGTGCGCAGCAAGGCCCTACAGCCACAGGCATGGGCCCCGGCTCTAACTGGACCTGTGTGATCACTGACTCCAAAGGCTGTACACGCACCCAAACGGTAAGCGTGGCGGATGCGCCAAGCCCGGTAATCACCAGCGTTGTGGCAAATGCGACCTCCTGTTATAATACCCAGGACGGCTCTATCGCTGTGACCTATTCTCTGGGAACTCCCGGCTATACCGTATCGTGGTCGAACCCGATCAACCCGGCCACGCAGGTGACATCAAGCTTAACGCAATCGGTAAACGGTGTGGGCTTTGGGGCTTATACCATGACGCTGACCGATACCTACGGATGCCAGGTGAGCGGCTTCGCCAACGTGGGCAGGCCGGCCTTCCTGGGATGGGCGCCTGTAGCGACACAAACCGTTTGCTACGGGCAAAATGCCCAGGTAAGTGCCAATGGAGTAGGTGGTACCTCGCCGTATACGTATACCTGGACGCCGGCATTTGCCGTGAATGGCAATACGGCCGGTCCGCACACCACACCAACATTGACAACAACCACGCAGTACAACGTGAACATGACGGATGCCAACAATTGTGTGTCTACGCCAACCGTTGTTACGGTGAACGTCACGCCACCGCTGGCCATTACAGGCCATACGGCTGAAGTATGCCACGGCGCCAGCGCATCCTTAACGCCAACGGTGACCAGCCCCGGAAGAGGCGCACAGTTTATTACCTATAGCTGGCTGCCATCCGGTAACAGCAGCCCGTCGCTTAACGTGACCGGTAATATTGCAACCACTCCGAACCTGTACACGGTAACGATCAGCGATGGCTGCACCAGCCCTACGGCCAGCTATGTGTTTACCGTCGATGTGAATCCTAATCCGACAGGAACGGTGACCGCCAGCACAAATACCCTTTGTGCCCCGGGCGCTGTGACCTTCTCCGTCAACTCAGCATCTTCCAATACATTCATCTGGTATTACAATACAAAAGATGTGATAGGCAGCACGCAGCAGGTGGTTTACAATGCGCCTAAGGCAGATACCATCCGGGTACAGGTGCAGATCACCAACCAGTTCGGATGCTCCACCAATACGGCGTTGCCGGGATATGTGGTGGCTTACGATAAGCCGGTAGCTTCTTTTATTCCGACGCCGCAGTCTACAAGCATTGTGGATCCCTTGATCAATTTTACCAATACTTCCACAGGAGGTAACACGTATTCCTGGAGCTTCGGCGACCCGGCAGCAGTGAGCGGCGGAAATCTCTCCTCCCAGTTTAGTCCAAGCCACATGTACAACTACGTGGGAACATACACGGTGGAGCTGATGGTGACCTCGCTGCATGGCTGTACAGCGGAAGCGGAGCAGGTTGTGGAAATAACTCCGGACTTTGCGCTTTACATTCCGAATACCTTTACCCCGGATGGAAATAACATGAACGATTTCTTCCAGCCGATGGGCGTTGGTATCGACGAGGATAATTACCGCATGGACATCTATGACCGCTGGGGTGAACAGATCTTTACGAGCAACAACTTCCGCAAGGGCTGGGACGGTTCGGTAAAAGGCAGCGGTAGCAACCTTGCAGAAGAAGGCGTATATATTTATAAAATTACCGTGTACGACATGCAGGGAACTAAACATCCTTTCGTAGGTCATGTGACGGTGCTTAAGGCGGATTAGAGGATCTGTGCCCGGTTTAAGAATCCCTTCTGCAGCTGCGGAAGGGATTTTTCAGTTATAAATGTGTATTTTCGTGGCGATGAAAAACGTAGCCATATTTGCATCCGGAGAGGGCACGAATGCGGAGAATATTTTTAAGTATTTTCAAAATGACAAGCGCATTAAGATCAAGCTGGTAGTGACCAATGTGGATACGGCCGGCGTGATCCGGAGGGCGGAGCAATATAAGAAGAATGTGCAGATCGTGAGTAAAACGGCTCTGTATGATTATACGGAGCAGCTCATCGAGTTCCTGAATACCGAAGAGATCGACTTCATTGTATTGGCGGGCTTCTTACTTAAGATCCCAGAGCAATTCATTAAAGCATTTCCGAACCGCATCATCAACATTCACCCGGCCCTCTTACCTAAATTCGGAGGAAAGGGCATGTATGGCATGCATGTGCATCAGGCCGTGATTGCCGGAAAGGAAACGGAAAGCGGGATCACGGTGCATTATGTGAATGAGGAATACGACAAGGGTGAGGTTATTCTGCAGGCCAGGTGCCCGATCGAAGAAGGTGATACCCCCGAAGTCCTGGATAAAAAAGTCAGGGCGCTGGAGCTGGAATATTTTCCCAAAGCAATAGAGAAACTGATTTCTTAGGCGTTAGGCCAAGGAGTCAAAAGAGATGGCTTCTAGTCCCACAGCAGCCACTTGGTGGGGTTGTAGCGGTAATGCTTCAGCTTTGCCTGCCGGATGGTATAGGCGCTTTCTTTGGCTTTCCACACAAAGGTATTGAGGTCCATGGCCTTTTGTTCCCACACACGGTTGTCCACACCGGAGAAGTATTCGAGGTAATTTGTTTGGATTGCCTTGCTGCTGTCGTAGTACTCCCTGTAATCGGTCGTTTTGAAGAAGACGGCATCTTTCCCTTTTTCGGAAACAGCCATGCAGAGCCTTTCGTTTTCAATGGCAGCGGCCCCGGTAGCGGTATAGGCGATCTCCGCCAGAACAAAGTCGCCGAGCCTGAAATGGCCTTTTTGCAAGGGCAGGCTCAGGTTGAAGGGGAACTCATCGTCGTCGGGCCTGATATCGAAGCCGGCGCTGTCGTTTTTAAAGCGCAGCTCCTTGTGGGAATTGATGAAAATATCAAGGTCGCTGTTCATCAGCGGAAATTCCCTGACGAGCGAGGCATCGGCGTAGCGGGCGTCCTGTTTTGAGAATACCAGGATGTTGCGGAAATAATCCTCACGGTGAAACACCAGGTAAGGGAAATATTCCTTTACGAGGGCGATGTCTTCGGCCCCCACACCGCTCAATACGATGTATGAAGCGCGCAGGTGCTTCAGGTGTTCGCGGAACAGATGCGGCCGCAGGAGAACACTGTCTTTCAGCGAAAGATAATCCAGGCGGGTGTGGTATTTTTTTTCGTAGAGGTAAACGAAAAAGTCCTCGGTCTTAAAGACGGAGCTCACCTGTGCCCGGCCATAGCGTTTTTGAAAATCGAGGGTGGTTTGCACCTGCGATTCAAATTCCTGCACATGCACGCGCGAGAAGATCTGCTTTTGGTATACCGACTGAAAGCCGAGCAGCAGCACGATACCGGCGGTAAGGCCATAGAGCTGCCGGGGCTTCAGGAACTCTGTGAATGAGCAGAGCAGAAGGATGAGGCAGAGGCCGCAGAACAGCAGCACGGAATATTGCAAAATGGGGTTCCTGAAAACGGAATACAGGTGGATCACGAGGTAATTGCCCAGGAAGATCCAGAACAAAAATACCTGCTTCCGGGAAATGGGAAGGAGCCTGAAAACCGACACGAGCAACAGGACCAGGAGAGCCGCCGGGATGAGCTTCCCGCTCAGGCCGCAGCCAAAGAGGGCTTTCACGAAATACCAGAGCTCGGTGTTGCGGGGCGGTGTAAGCCAGCCTCCGCTGGATGCCCCGATACCGCCGATGGAAAACTGGTATAGGGTGACCGGCAGGTGGGGCAGGTAGAGCAGCAGCGCCGCGATGCAGGCCAGCAGGTAATGCCTGCGCCTTTCCCCGGGCAGGTAGCAAAGACCCAGCAAGGCTACCGAAGCGGCAAAGAGGCAGCTCATGTGATGGTTGTAGGCCGCCAGCGTACAGGCGAGTACAAAGAGCACGTAATGCTTTGGCCGGGCTTCCGCGCCAAAAATCAGGCTATAGGCAGCATGCAGCAGCAGCAGGCAAAACAGCACGCCGGTAATGTACATGCGGGCGTAGGAGCTGTAGAGCAGGAAAATGAAAGACATGGATACAATGGCGGCCGCGGTGAGGCCCGTTTTGTAGCTGAAGAAGCGGCGGCCGAAACGGTAAATGAGCCAGATGGCCGCAATCCCGCAGAGCAGAAAGGGCAATTTAATGGCGATCTCGCTGTAACCGAAGAGCCTGACCCAGTAAAAGAGAAAAAGCTGCACCAGGGCAGGATGCGTGTCGCCCAGCTGCACGCCGTAGGTAATCTCGTCGGAAAAATTGCCGTAAACCGTGCGGCTGAGGGCGCTGAGCTCGTCGTGGCTGAACTGGTACTGCCCCAGGGGAATGAAGCGAAAGGCTATCCCTAAAAGCAGAAGGAGAAAAATTCCGGCATGCTCCTTACTATTTTTAAGAATAATCATCTTTTTTTTAGTGCTAATATAAAAATTATTAGCATTTTTGTAGTCCTTAAAGCATAAAGCCGGTGCTTTTGTTGTTAAGGATTAGCTCGAGTGTTTGTTCCGGTTGTTTCCGGAAAGTATAACATGCCCAGGTGTTGGAATGGTATACAAGTACGCTTGAGGTGCGTATGGCGAAAGCCGTGGGAGTTCGAGTCTCCTCCTGGGTACCAGGGAGCCTTCACTGTAAAGTGAGGGCTTTTTTATTATCTTCGATTTACATATAACGCACGGATTACAAATCCGCGCGAGCGTGGTATCATCTGGGGTACATCACGAAAAACCCGCTGATCTTTAGCGGGTTTTTTATTAAACCACATTTATTCTTTTGATTATCAATTGATTTGCGCACTGATAATTAGTATCTTTGCATCATTACAACCTCTTAGTAAATAAATTCCGTACTGCTCAATGCTCATAACTTATGTTTTGAGCCTCTTCCTATTATTTACAATTATAATTACTAAGATTTTATGAAATCCAAATCCCTAATCGATAACTCGATTGAGTTATTTTATTTGAAAGAAATAAAGAGTTAATTTTAAGATACATTCCTAATCATCAATCTGTAATTGCAGATATTGGTGGTGGCACAGGTCATTACTCTAAGTGGTTATCCGAACTCGGTCACAATGTTCACCTTTTCGATCCGGTCCAAAAGCATGTTCATTTAGCAAAACAAAAGGCCTCAAAAGGAAGTTTTTTTAATAGTCATCTAGGTTCAGCACAAAATGTTAATTTAGAAAATGAAAGTGTCGATGTGGTAATATTGCATGGTCCTTTATATCATCTACAAGAAGAAGAAGATAGAATCATTGCCATCCTTGAAGCCAAACGAATATTAAGACCAAATGGAATAATACTCGCCTTTGCAATCAATTTCACCGCATCTACTTTCGCAGCGTTGATAAATGGTTTTATACACGATCCGGAAATTTTCAATATGTGTGTGGGGGAGCTAACTAACGGCCTCCACAACCCTCCTGAAAAAATTGCAGGCATGTTACCAAAAGCATTTTATCATAAACCAGGCGAACTAATTTATGAATTTGAAAAGGCAGGATTTACATTACTTGATTTGGTTGGCGTGGAAACGTGTGTATGGTTGGAAAAAAATTATTATAAAAGCAGGGGTGATAATGCCTTATGGAATAATCTTAAGCAATTAATAAAGTTGTTGGAACGGGAACCGTCCTTAATGGGGCTGAGCCCTCACTTCATGATTGCTGCACGAAAATAGTGAGGTAACTGCCGAATGAACAGGAAAAACTAAGCTTCAGTCGACACGTTTGAGTACCATATAAGTCCCAAATCTGAGCAAGAACCCGCGCGTCTTCTAGGTTTCTGTTCAAATTGTGTCCTGTGAGGGGTACCAGGGAGCCTTCACTGTAAAGTGAGGCTTTTTTATTATCTTCGATTTGCATATAACGCACGGATTACAAATCCGCGCGAGCGTGGTGCCTGGCAGGCTATTCCTGAGAGGGTATTCATTAATATCTTAATTGCTTGAAAATCATCTGAAAAGTTCAATATCGCTTTTTTATGCTTTGTATTGATAAATGGCACAAGGCAAATCCAAATGCATTAAAAATGTATGAAGGCCAGTCTTACACTCCTTTATATTTCCGGTTAAGCCTCTCCTGCTTACACATGCGAAACCCTGTTTTTAAGGGCGCCCAGCTGATCGAGGAAAGACAGCACATGGTTGATGTTGATGAGGTTGAACCTGGCCTTGGTGCCGGATAAGCCTACCTTGATGGGATACTGGTGATCTGCGGTAAGCACGCTGAACATGTCCTCATCCGTAACGTCATCTCCCAGGGCGACTACAAAATCAAAATCCTCTGAGAGGATCAGGTCGGAAACAAATTTGCCTTTGTTCACATGTACATTTTTCACCTCCAGCACCTTGTTGCCCTGCAAAATGTCGAACTCCTTCTGTTCATTCAGGATCATCAGGTCTTTGGTAAGTTTCAGCCTGGAGGTTTCCACCGTGATATCTTCTGCCGTGCGGTAGTGCCAGGCAATGGTATAGTTCTTTTCTTCTATGAAGGAGCCTGGCACCTGCTCGGTGTATTTCTGCATCAGGGCTTTTACGGCGGCTTTCCAGGAAGGAGGCATGACTTCAGGAAGCCTGGTGGTTTTTCCGGAATACGGCAGGTAAATGCTGCCATGCTCTGCCGCGAGGTCCACACCTGTGGAGCCGAACCATTGGCTCAGGGTGGCGGCATCGCGTCCGCTCACCAGCACCACCCGGTTTAAGGGGTTTGCGGCAAGGCGGTGAAGCAGCTCCCTGATCACTTCTCCGGGCACCGCTTCTTCGGGGCGATTGTAAAACCTGATCAGCGTGCCGTCATAATCCAGCAGGATCAGGCGTTTGCGGGCGGCTTTGTAATGTTCGAAGATGTTTATTTTATCCTCAAAGCTCATGATCTTAGGTGCGGCGCCGATGTTTTGCAGCTTGATCTGCCGCATGTCCTGCATGTAGCTGTTCAGCCAGGCCTGTATGTTATGCGTTTCGAGGTGCTTCTGCATATCGCTGATCCTTCCTTCCTGTTCGGCGGCTTTTAACCTTAAGGCTCTCAGGATTGCCGTTTGCATCAGGTCGAGGTCGTTCGGGTTCACCAGGATAGCACCGTCGAGCTCGTTCGAGGTTCCGGCAAATTCGCTTAAAATAAGCACGCCCCTTTTGTCTTTCCTGGAGGCCACGAATTCTTTGGCTACCAGGTTCATGCCATCCCGCAAAGGCGTCACCAACGCCACATCGCAGGCGGTGTAGCAGGCGAGGAGCTCATCGAAGTTGAGGTGCCGGTATTGGTAAATGATGGGTTGCCAGTGAATGCTGCCATAGAGGCCGTTGATGCGGCTGATGTTTTCCTCGATCATTTTTTTTCGCTCGGCGTATTTGCTGATCTCCTCCCTCGAAGGCACCACGTTAATGATGAATACGACCTGTCCTCTTACCGAAGCCGTCGACTGTATCAGCTTTTCGTATGCCAGCAACCGGTTGATCACGCCTTTGCTGTAATCCAGCCGGTCGAGCGAAAAAATAATTTTCGCGCTGTTGTATTTTTGCCGGATGAGGGCTCTTCCTTTGGCCACCTCCGGTTTATCGAATGCCTGGTAGAACTGCTCAAAGTCAATGCTGATGGGGTAATCCCTGATCAGCGTGGTGTGCCCGCTCAGGTTGACCATGCCGTTCGTGCATTCGCTCCCGAGAAAAAAGGAAAGGCTGTTTTTGAAGTGGCTGACATATTCCTTTGTATGGAAGCCCACCACATCGGCGCTTAGGAGGCTGTTCAGGATCTCGTTGCGCCAGTCTTCCGGGATCAGCTTCATGATCTCGTAAGAGGGAAAAGGAATATGCAGGAAAAAGCTGCTGCTCAAAGGCCTGGCGCCCTGCCTGAGAAAGCCCGGCACCAGCATCAGGTGGTAGTCGTGCACCCAGATGAGGTCCTCTTCGCCGGCAATGCTTTTTATTTTTTCGGCAAACCGGCGGTTGATCTCCTGGTAGGCTTCGTAGTACTCGGCATCGTATTCTGCAAAGGATGGGAAATAGTGGAACAGGGGCCATATCATGGTGTTGGAAAAGCCGTTGTAATACAGCCTCTCGGTTCGCTTGTCAAGAAACAGGGGTACGATATGGTACCCGCCTTCGTCGGAAGACGTTCGTTGATACTCGAGCCAGGCCTCTTCTTTAAAATCAGCGGCTCCGATCCACACAATGCCCGATTTCTTCGGTAGCGACTTGATGGCGGAAACCAGCCCGCCGGAAGATTGCCGGACCTCATACCTTCCTCCCTTCTTTTCAATTTTAAACGGTAAACGATTCGACACGATGATTAACTTTCCAGACATTCAGACCTCCTTTTTTTAATATAGTTCGACAATCATTTGCTGTCAGCAAACGCAAGGATTTTTTAAGATACTCATTTTTTTTCATAATGAGCCACTTTTTTTGATGTCATTACCGGCACGTGGCCGGTGTTGCTCTGATTTCCTTGCTTCTCACCGGTACTCCGCTCCCGAGTTTTCGTTGGTTCCGCCTCTTCAAGCGTTGTGCCACCGCTGCTGCCGGCTCATGGAAACACGAAGCTGCGCCCGCTGAAGGAAGGGCAGGATGGGCGCTCCGTTTCCGGTTGTAGCATGTCCTGTTGCCGGTGCAGAGCTTTTTCCCCGCAGCTGCACATGATGAATGAGCGGAGTACCGGTGAGAAGCGCTTTTGCGAAGCGCTTGCATTTGCCGGCCGTGTGCATCACAGGATGGCCAATCAGGTTCGTTTCCTTTCCGCAACAAGGCAGTGGAGTGGTAACGTCAGGGGTGTATGTGTGTGATGCGGTTATGGAAGGCCAATTTCTGCATCAGGGAAATTGATTAAGTTTGTCACTCCTGATCAGATGTGCGCATGCGCCGGGTAATAAAAGACATCCATACTTACACTAACTTCAATGAATCACAACACGTGGAAGTTAAAAAGCTAAGCCTCAACGGCTCTCCGGTAGCAGGCATTGCCTGTTACAGGGAGGCCTACAACTGCAGCCTTTTCCTGAAAGACCCCGCTGTTACACTCGTGCTCGAGGGTGAAAAATACATGTTGGTGAACCGGCAGGAGTATGATCTCAAGGCCGGGGACCTTCTCTATATCCCGGCAAACACATTGGTGTTTACGGATATTCCAAAAGCGGAGCACGGTTTCCGCAGTTTTAACCTGGTGCTTTCCGAGGCTGCGATGCGGGCATTATACGGATGTCAGCCGGGGGAACGATGTTCCTTTAGTAACCATGTCCTTCAAATGGCACGGATTCCTGCTTTAGCCAAGGAGCTGCTGAGCATTCCTGCTGTAGTTCCGTTGGAGGAGAAGAAGAGCGAACGCCTTTTTCGGGAGGTGCTGAACCCACTCAAAAAACAACTTTCCGGGGCCGGCATTGCCTCAGGAAAAGGAGCTTCGGAAGATATCATAAACCAGGTGCTTTTGCAGTCGCTGTATCATCCGCTGAGCTTGCCGCAGATGGCCTCACTCAGTTGCATGAGCCTCGCCACGTTCAAGCGTAAGTTTAAAGCGATATACGGGGCATCCCCCAAATCCTGGCTGCGGGATCAGCGTTTGCAGGCTGCTTACTTTCATTTAAAAACCAATAAAGAGAAAATATCCGATACCATGGCACATCTTGGCTTCGACAACTTCTCTCATTTTTCATACCTGTTCAGGAAAACATTTCATACCACTCCTTCCAGCCTCACCGCATAAATTGAGCTGATTTCGACAACAGCCGCTTTCACACCGGAGTATTTTTGCAGAAAAAAAACATGATCAGTAAAGAAACAGCAGAGCATTTTGCAAACACCTGGATTGCATCCTGGAACAGCCATAACATGGAACATATTCTTGAGCATTATTCGGATGACATCGAGATCACAACGCCGATGATCAAACTGGCGGGAGGGATTGACAGTGGCTCATTGAAGGGGAAGCAAGCGGTTGCGGATTATTGGACCAGGGCCCTGCATAAAGTTCCCGATCTTCATTTTGAGCTTGTGGATGTCACGGTATGCATCCATTCCGTGGCATTGTACTACAAATCGATCATGAACAAAATGGCCATTGAGGTGATGTTCTTCGATGCGCAGGGAAAAATCAACAGGATGTTTGCGCACTACACCATGTAGTCCCGGTGGGGTGGGGTCGCATTTCATGGCTTCGCTTGCAGGCAGACATGGCGCTTGTTAGCGAAACTAAAAAGCCCCCGCTTAGGCGGAGGCCTTTTGCATTTAGCGAGGTCCCGGGCGGACTACAGGGTGATCCTCCCGGTATGCCCTGAGTCACAAATCAAATCAACCCACTGTCGTGGTTTGTTTTTGTTCATATCCTCATTTTCTGAATCCCTGCGGGCTTCATCAATTCGTCTATAAACAAAAATCCCCGCGCTATGCGCAGGGATAGATTTTATCGAGGTCCCGAGCGTTAGATGTTTTCAACTTTTCAAAATCTCCAATTTTACCGATTTTCCTTTATTTACAAGGCTTTCAGAGGTTTTACGGTGCAAATTAAAAAAACCGAAAGCAAAGGAATTGTTTAAATGTTTGACCATGTGTTTAACCAATATCTTTAAAGTGTGACTTAATTTTAAAGAAAAAAACGATGGCAACTTCTGTAAATGTAGTGTTTTTTCCGAAACGAAAAAACAAAGAGGGCGAGGCTCCAATTTATATCCGGGTGATCAAAAACAGGAAACAGAGCTATATATTAGTGGGCAAAGTTCATGTAAAAGATTGGGATGAAAAAAACAAAAGGGTTAAGAAAAGCATTGGGGAAAATTCTCAGCGCATAAATAATTACATCACCCAAAAGCTTGCAGAGGCGGAAGGTACTGTGCTGGAGCTGGAAGCAAAATCCAAGAATTTAAATTCCAAAAATCTAAAAGAAGCCGTGGTAGGCAAAGCACCGGAAAGCTTTTTAAAATATGCCGATCGCTTCTTTGTTGAAATGGAAAATAAGCTGCAGGCGTCCTCCATTGATAAAACAAAGCACATTATTGGGAAGGTTAGGACATACATAGGAAAGACAGATCTTACCTTTGATGAGATCGATGTCACCTGGATAAAAAAATATGATGCTTACTTAAGAAATACGTTAAAGAACTCCAATAACACGGTAGTCGCTAATTTTAAATTGATCCGCCGGATTATTAACGAAGCGATTAAAGAAGACATTATTTCTTATGACAAAAACCCCTTCCTTAAATTCAAACTGAAATGGGAAAACACAACCAAACAATTCTTAACCGAAGAGGAAATTGAAAAGGTAGAAAAACTTGATTTGGAAGATGAGCCCGCAACATTTCATGCGCGCAATATGTACATCTTTGCAACCTATGCCGGGGGCATAAGAATATCCGACCTGGTTCAGTTGAAATGGTCAAATTATGATGGCGATCGCATCCTGATCAATACGCAAAAAACAAACAGTACCGTTTCTGTTAAGCTACCCCAAAAGGCAAAGGATATTTTGGCACTTTATTACTCCGAAGGTATAAATCCCAACGCCTTTATATTTCCTTATTTTGATTTAAGCAAGGATTACAGCGATGGCCGTTACCTGTATCGGGCAATAAGCACAGCCGGAACATTATGTAATAAGGAATTGATTAAAATAGCAGATCTGGCCCATATTGATAAGCACATTCACTTTCACACCTCAAGGCACACCTGGGCTACTAGAGCGCTTAAAAAGGGAATGCGTATCGAATATGTTTCCAAATTGATGGGGCATGCCTCCATTAAAACCACCCAGGTATACGCTAAAATTGTAAACGAAGAGTTAGATAAGGCAATGGATGTATTTAATTAGTTTATTTGGTGGTTGTATTTCACTATAATTTCTATATTTGCTTAACAGTACTCGCCACGCTACCCATGAGAACAGCGTCCCAGGGCGAGTCTTTGCTTTTAGGCAGACATGAATCAAGATCATCCATATTCAGAATTAAGAGACAAGCTCATTGCCGGTACTAAGCTGGCTTTTGATCGCCTGGTTGAAAAAGCCAAAAAAGAAGACGATTACTTGGTATTCTCCAAAAATGGCAAGGTAATCAAAGTAAAAGCCCGCTCCCTAAAGTAATCTTCTTTAATTTTCATTTGTCAAAAAGGACGGTAAACCGAACTTTCAATAAAACAAGTAAAACATTATGCTATAAAACGTAGCAAACAAATGCTATATTTTTCAACATTCATTTATTTTGAGCGAAATTTGAATAATTTCGGTGTAAATTAATCGTTAACCCAACAGCACTTTAATTAACGGAGGAAACAACAGTTGAATACAACCCAATGCTTAGTAGCCCTGTACAGATTGCTCCATTTAAGGAGCATCCCATAATAAATTATACTGCTAGCGAGCCCTCAGAGTTCGACATAATAGCCTTTGGTCCTGATCACGCTCCTGATTTTATTATTTCCGGTAAGTTTTCTCTTCAACAATATTGCACCTGTTTATTACACCGCCTTTTCCTATTAGATAAGTCAGACATTAAACCTTTTATACAGTATCAATACGAGCAGCTGTCAGAACCTTTAATATGGCTCAATAAATTTGAAAAGCTAATCGACCTTAATCGTAGCTTGTACACTACACAGGAAAGGATTATGAAAATGGAAAAGGCGCTGGTTGTTACAGAGCTGTTCCGGCAAGACATTCAAACCAACAAAATCAGCCCGGCATCCCGCTTTAACTTTGATAAATTAAAGCTTAAAGTAAAAAATTACCCTACCATTGAAGAAAAGCTTTTGTGCCTGGCAGAAGCTAAAACGGAGTATCTCCAAAACAAGCCGGCGCAGGTCCCCCCGGGTGAAGTCCCCTTCGATGAAAAAGTGCAGTTAGAAATCGATTTGCTCAAAACACAATCCAAGCTGAGCAAGAAAAGACAGCAAGCCTATACTGATCAATCACCTAAAAGTCCCCCTGGTCCCCTCAAAAAGTCTCCGCTGTCCCCTGCTAAATTTCAAATTAATTCCAATCTCAACGTATTTGTAGATATTTTCTATCAGCTGATGCACGAGAAGAAAATAAATGGCAAGCCGTACCTCGATGCCTCACCAAATGAGCTCTGCGATATGATCGCCACTCATTTTAAAGACAAAGAGGGACGCGATATTTCCATTGATACCATTAAAACAATACTCAAGCCATCACGCTTTGAAAAGCGACCTAAAGGAAACACCCGTTTCGATATCCTTGATTAGCGTCGCTTTACAAGAAATGTAGTCCCCTCATGGTCCCACGGGGACTAAAGGACTTTTCCTTCTCCCGCACTTTTGCTCCATAAACAACTAAAAAACATTATTATGGAAGCAGTCATCTTATCAAAAGAGCAATTCAACAACCTTGCAGCCTCAATTGAGGAAATCAAATCGGCATTATTAGCTGAAAACAAAAAACCATCAGAGCAATACCTCGACAACCAGGAGTTTTTATTGCTTATGAAAATCTCCAAACGCACCGCGCAGACCTGGCGCGATGAAGGTAAAATTTCCTTCTCGCAGGTCGGTAACAAGATCTATTATCGCCTATCGGATGTAGAAGCCTTGCTGGAAAAGCACTATGTAAAATCTTTTAAAAAGTAAGGAGGTAGGGAATGGACAAATACAAAGAAACCTTACATGATCTTACCTGGCCGGAGTTGCTTCAACACGTCTCAGCAGTTTTGGCCCGCGATCAAAAAACGCTCGAAAGCAATGTCAATTATTACAAGAAGCTTTTTAACGACAGCAATGCCGATAAAGATCAGCTTAATCGCTTGTTCGATAAACTACAACTTGACAAGCTGCGCTACAACTATTTTTCAGAACTGTTTTTCAGGATCGAAGAGCATAATTACAAGTTTATGATCATGCAGCTGGAAAGCTGTATTAAACAGGAAACCGATCTGCAAAACCGCACACCAAAAGATTGGGTGGCAACTGTTAGATTTGAGAACGGACAAATACAGATGTATTTCATGGCGCTTTCCTATTACCAATAACTAATCTTAAACTTTTCAGCATGTTCGATATTCCACCACCGCACGATAGACAGTCACAATCAAACGGCTCCCTAAGCGGAGTCGAAGGGGGCGCAAAGCTTGAAAGTTCAAAAGATAAGCTGAAACGTTTACTTGAATCGCAGCAAAAAATTAAAGAGAATAAGGGTAAGCCTATTAGCTTTAGCCAGCCTATTATATGGCAAAAAGATAATCCGGTATTCTTTCCTAAAACCATCAATGTAATACAAGGTAAGGCAGGCGTGCACAAATCGCGCCTTGCCGAAACCGTATGCGCTGCTATGTTAAAGACACCGGAAAGTAACCGGGATTTGCTCAACTTCAAAACAAATATCTTAACCAGGTACGCCGTGTGCTATGTGGACACAGAGCGGAACCTATCCGATCAGTTACCCTATTCCTTACAGCAAATTCAGTTAAAGGCAGGATACCCAATAGAAGAGCATCCTTACGGTTTTGATTACATTTCCTTACTGGAGTTTGCCCGTGAGGAGCGTTTTGATATGCTTAACATTTACCTCGAACACATTCGCAAGCAATTTCCCATGCATTTGTTTATTGTTCTGGATGTGATAACCGACTGCGTGTTTAATTTCAACGACACTAAAGACAGTATGAAGCTGATCGACATGATGAACCAAAGCATAAACCGTTACGATGTAACTTTTCTTTGCCTGATACATGAGAACCCCGGCAATACGGACAAGGCCCGCGGACACCTCGGCACGGAGATCCTGAACAAGGCCAGCACGGTAATGCAGATAGGGTTTGAGAAAGATGCGCAGAACCATAACACCGACCTGATCAAAGTGGCTTACCTTAAATGCCGCAGTTCTAAAAAGCACGACCCGTTTCACGTTCAGTACTCCGATGCTGAAAAAGGATTGGTTTTAGCCGACCTTAATACCATTCAGGAAACAATGGACAGCCGGAACCAAAAAGCAGCGCTGGACGAAACCATAGAGCTTTTAGGCCGCCTTTTAACGGAGCCAATGAGCAAGACCAACCTCATAGAGCAGCTATGCTTTGAAATGGATTGTAAGGAGCGCACGGTGGAAGCCAGGCTAAAATCCATTCTTACCCTTAAACTGGCGGTTCCCGATCAAAACGGGGTTGCAAAGCTGCTTTGCAAACGTCAGGACGGTAAGGAGGTAATTTACTTTTTATCCGACTAATCCGGTGAATTGTAAAGCAAACCAAGGTCAAATAATGTTTGCAAGTTTGCAGACCCCTATATAAGGGTTTGCAAAGCTGCAAAGGTCAATTAGTTTAATATTTGTAGGGATACAGGTTAATCATCAGTCCATTTCTCCAGTAATGTCCATTTGGTTTGTGCGCCGATATCATAAGCAGTTTCCTTTGTTCTTGTATCAAATCCAAGGTTATATATAAGTGTTTCATCTGCAAATTTTACTTCGTTAGTATCACCGCCAGCCAGCATCCTTTCCAGTTCGATTTTTTGTTCATCATTTGGAATTAGATCAAATATTTCAAAGATCAGTATTTCTTGACAATCCAGCCTTTTAGCTTTTTTCATAGGGGTTTGAAGGGTAGTAGCATATTCATAGTCAATGTATCTAAACGCATGCTTATTATTGATAATGTTCGATGTGATTAACTCCTCACAAAACTCCCGCCACTGGGAAGTTTCCCTGTTCTCCCTGGAATTAAACCATCGAATAATATTAAAAACATTTTTTCCTTTTACCCTAAATCGTAAATCATTTTTGGCTATCCCATGTGACGTTTCAAACCTGTTATCCGGTGCGACCTTATATTTTTTGAATATAGCTTCAATACCGGGTAAAGTCTTATAGGCTCCCCCTACAGGCTGGTAGTAATTGCCCTTCCTGTTTTTAACCAGCAGATATTTATCTCTTACCTTTATCCTGAAAATATAAGATATAGAAAAGCGTACCTCCTTATTTCTGTATATAACGTAGGATTTCCAAAACAGACCGAGGTGCTTTAAATTATACAAACCCTCAACAATGAGGAAATACAATGGACCTGATATAATATTGATTAATATCGAAACTATTACAACTGTCCATATACTGCTATTGTGATATTGCGTGAGCCACCAAACGCAAAAACAACTGGTTAAAACAACCAGGCTTATAATAATTCCTTTTCTCATTTTATTTTGGGGCTTGGGGTTAATTGCTTAATAGTTTCCTCAATAACAGATGCCGTTAATGGTGAATCGGGATAAACCTTAGCTATTGCTTCAGGCAGAACTCTTAATCGAAGATCTGAAAAGGAAAAGCCAAGATCATTATTATGTTCTGGGCCGCTTATATCAGCCAACATTTTAAGATCTTCATCAGATATCCCGGATGCTTCCAAATCATTTTTAAACAGATGGTAGCGCTCATCCAAGCTTGGTCGATCAAAACGTACGATCACTCCCGCACGTCTTACGATCGCTTCATCAATAAAATGCAAGCGGTTAGTAGAAAGAAAAACGATGGCTCTTCCCTTTAGCTCCCTGATCTCATCTATCTTCTGGATTAGGGTATTTACGGCTGATTTTTCTTCTTGGTTCATTTGAAGCGTTGATCGGGTAGTAGCAATTGCATCAGCTTCGTCTATCAACAAAAAAGCTATCCTGCTTTTACCTGCCTCTTTTTTTAATTTATCAAAAGCTTCATTAACAAGATTCCCCATTTGGCCAAGAAGACCTTCACCTCTTACCCTCGTACTCAGTTTAATAAAAAAACCGTCCTTTTTTAATTCGCGAGTAATCCTGTCGGCCATGCCTAAGGCTGACACTGTTTTGCCCGTACCGGCATCCCCTTCCAATATAATCAGTGGGTATTTATCCATTAGCCTGTTAACAATAGGCATGACTTTGCCATGATGCTTTTCCGACCAGCTTCTTATTCCTTCTGTATCTACCAGCAATTTTAAATTATTGAATACGCGGTTAAATCTGTCTTCAAAGCCAATTAAACTTTGTGCGCTTTCCTTCGCGGCTTCGCTCGGTAATTCTGTTATAGTGTCAAAAATAGACGTGCTCATTTGTAATTCTCTTTTTTTAGTTCATATCCTTTGTTTCCATAAAGTTGAGCATCCTCTTTCGACAAATGAGG
>DGQK01000023.1 GCA_002390745.1 Bacteroidetes bacterium UBA4416
ATAAATAGTAATAACTGGTATTTTCATGGCAGTTATACTGGTGGTTCTACTAATGCTATTTTTGCCATTTTTGATGACCAAAGCATATTGTTGCATTATTCGACTTTTACAGAAATTGGTTATCAAACAGGAAATGATATAGAAGTTAATAATACGGAAGTAATTTATATTTCAGGTGAAACTAATGCAACTTCTTTTCCCTCACCTTTAACTCAACCTGCAAATACCTTTATTGAATCCAACAATGGGCTTGAAAACATGTTTATTTATGCAATAGCTCCTGGTAATTCAGATCTTGTTTGGGCCACTCAAATTGGTGGCAATGGATCAGATGGAGTCATATATACTCCAGGCTCTACACCTATTACAATTGATCAAAACAATATATTACATATTACAGGAGCAACACAAAGCACTTCTCTATTTCCACTTTATAGTGGGACTACTGGTGTCACTTATTTTGACAATACTTTTAATTCAGGGATTGATATTGGGATCACACGATTTAATCTATATCCAATTAATTTTTATGATGGAATAAATGAAAATGCAAAAGACCTGGGAGATTTTTTTGTTTATCCAAACCCTGCACAACATATAATAAATGTGAGGTTGAACAATCCAAAAAACAAACTTTTTATTATATTTACAATAATATTGGTCAAGTAATCAGACAAGGTTCTTTTATCGAACAACAAGAAACTAATTCGATCGAATTATCAAGTCTTACAAACGGCTTCTACATTTTAGAGATTATTCAACAAGAACAAAAAGCCTCAGTTAAGTTCATAAAGCATGATTAAGAGTCTTTTAGTAGCATTTATAATAATTACATTTGCTTATAAGGCAAGGCCCCAGAATTTTGGGGCTTTGCCTTATACTCAAAATCCGGTTACACCATTTTCTATTGAAAGAGTAATCATAGATTCTATACATAATAAATTAATAGTAAGTAGTAAATATCTGGAAACAGCTAACGGAAAGACAGTGAGGGGAATTTGCTCATGGGATGGAAGTGTTTGGGATTCTTTAAGTAGTGGCATTAACACACATGATATATTGAACAATCAGCCAAATGGTACAGTTCAATGTGGCATCAGGTATAACGGCAAATTTTTAGTTGGCGGCTTGTTTGAGTCTATTGGCGGGATTAACGCAACATCATTAGCAACCTGGGATGGTGTGCGCTGGGATAGTTTATCAGTAAGAGCCTTTAAATTTATGGATTATGGCGCAAGTGTTTATGGATTTCTGAATTATAGTAATAAAATTTATATATACGGCCAATTTGATACGATACAGGGGCAAAAAGCAAATGGCCTTGCCACTTTTGATGGTATATCATTTCAACCAATAATTCTCCCGGCAATTAATAACGATCCTATAGTTATGAGCATGTGTTCATATAAAAATGAACTTTATATAGGAGGTAATTTTTATACTACAAGTGGGAATTCCATCAAGGACATTTTTAAGTTTAATGGTACATTATGGGAAAGTGTAGGAGGAAGCATAAAAGGGTCAGCAAGTAGCATTTCTTCTTTAGTTGTTTATAAAAATGAATTATATGCTGGCGGTTATTTCCTTAAAGCAGATGGGAATGCAGGTAATATTATCATGAAATGGGACGGAACAAGCTGGCATGATGTAGGATGGGGAGATGAGTATAATAATGGAGGGATTTGGAAGCTGCTTGTTCATCATAATAAATTATATGCTTTCGGCACATTTGAATTGGCTGGTAACAACAAGGCAAGTCGGGTAGCATCTTTTGATGGAAATCAATGGTGTACTTTTTCAGACACGATCAACCAAGGCATTTTTTCAGCTGATATATATAACGATACCATTTATGTGGCTGGCGCATTTAAGAAAATTAATAGTGATACGGCGAAGCGTTGCATAGCTAAGATGGTTACTCTAACAAATTTTAATCACTGCGAAAATGTTGGGCTTGACGAAAAATCACTTTTTTCAAATATCAAACTCTACCCAAACCCAACTAGCTCTTCTCTTCACATCTCCAGCGAACAAAACGATCTTCAAAGCGCCACCATTGAGATCACCAACAACATCGGGCAAGCAATCTTTCAAATGCCCTTTAGCAGCTCAATAGATGTATCCATCCTTCCCGAAGGCTGTTACTTCATCACGATCACCACAATAGAGAACCGGCAGTTTCACAGCAAATTTGTGAAGGATTGAAGCACATTTCCTATCGCGTTTTCCCATCTTAAAAATTCTTCTCACACGATTGACTTCTTTTTTTTGGTCTCCTGTCATGCCCGCCTGCTCTTGTTTTCAAAGGCTCTGGACGATGCGTCTTTCGCCGGATAGGACCGGCATGAAAGCCTTTCCTGACGCGGATTCGTAGCTATGCTGTGGTTTCGTTTTTCTCCAAAAAACACTTTAAAATATGGGCCCTGTAAACGAAGCACTTAGCTTTATGCTATAAAAAGTAGCATTGAATTGCTATAAAAATACACTATATTTGTAGTGTAAAATGAACAAAAGAAGCCCCCGAAACGCCATGATCACGATCGTCTTTTAAACGCTTCTCCGGCCCCCGCCAATACGAATCCAACACGCCGGCACCCCTGTGTCTGTAACATATCAAGGGACCAGTACGTCCTATGACGGAGCGCCGACAGCAATCCGCTCATCAAACACTCCATTGCCCTCAGGAATGACCGTGGCAATGCAGGCAGTCACCAAAACCACCGTGTCACTCCCCCGGCACGTGTGGCTTTGGGAGCACTGCCCTCTCCTATGGCCCGGGAACAGTTCAGGGCCAACGAAGCTTAATAAAAAATGACATACACGATGATTAAAACACCAAGCTGGTTCCCCATGATGCTCTGCCTGCTCTCCGGAATCATACTCTTTACCAAAGGCAATGCACAAAGGTCATTTGCACCTGTTAGCTGCGCCCATTGGAGCGGCTATG
The DNA here is from genome assembly GCA_002390745.1 of Bacteroidetes bacterium UBA4416. Taxonomy (GTDB): domain Bacteria; phylum Bacteroidota; class Bacteroidia; order B-17B0; family Aurantibacillaceae; genus UBA4416. The sequence continues at coordinate 2,948 of DGQK01000023.1, forward strand.
CCGATAGCCAGTCAACCGCAGTTGTGAATGAAAGCACCATGCGAGAGGGTTTTTCGGTCTTTCCGGGCTCTGCCAAAGGACAGGTAACGCTCAAATATTACACGCAGCGCCATGCTGCTTTCCAGATCTACGACGCCAGTGGCCGGCTGATGTTCTTCAGGATTCTCGACCAGGGTGAGAATCTGCTGCACCTGAAGACCAGCCTCCCCGAGGGCGTCTATATCTATACCATCAACGACAAAAGCGGTCATGTGCTGAAAACCGCGAAGCTGGTTGTCGTTAAATGATGGGTAGGTCGAAACGGCCCGCACGCTGGCGGGCCGTTTTTTAGAAACTGATTTTTAAAAAAGTAAGAGAGACAGAGTGCCTGCGGGCGGACTGATTCTGCCGGGCGGAACTGTAGAATATCCGGACCCTTTGGTTCACGGGTTCAGAAACGTTTTTACATGCTGTAGCGGCTCCGCAGCAGAGGGAATGTACAGGAGATCGTATCAGACGCGCACCTTTCCGGTGCGCGTTTTTTAGTTATTGGACTCATAGCAAATGCGAACGAAAGCGGGAATGAAGTGCAGCCCGGAGCGACCCGTAGGGCACAAACGCACAATACCATGAATTTCCGGTCGGCTCTGATTCATTTTTTTTGGTTTGATTATCAGTCAGTTATGACAATTAAGTGTATTTTTTACACTTAGTAGGCTGATGCCATCTAAAATAAGCTACCTTTGTGTGTAAATTACACTAAGAATGAAAAAGAATAGGAAATATGCATACGAGTATGAGCGCCCGGCCCTGGCAACCGATTGCGTGATCTTCGGCTTCGATGGCGGAGAGCTGAAGCTCTTGCTGATCGAACGGGAGAAGGAGCCTTTTAAAAATAAATGGGCTTTACCCGGTGGCTTTGTGTTTATGGAGGAAACCACGGAAGAATGCGCCAAACGCATCCTCCTTGAAAAAACCGGCATCCGGCACATGTTCATTGAGCAGCTGTATACCTTCAGCGACACCGACCGCGATCCGCGCGAGCGCATTGTATCCGTTGCTTATTTTGCTTTGGTGAACAAACACCAGTACGAGCTGGTGGCGGGCCGCGATACCGTACAGGCTGAGTGGTTCGAGCTTTCCAAATTGCCGAAGCTGGCCTTCGATCACAGCAAGATTGTAAAAACAGCGATTCAGCGCCTGAAAGGAAAAGTATCTTACCAACCGATCGGCTTCGAATTACTGGATGAGAAATTCACCCTGACGCAGCTGCAAACACTGTATGAGTCTATTTTGGAAAGCAGCATCGATAAGCGTAATTTCAGAAAGAAGATCCTGGGAATGAAACTCTTGAAGCCATTGGACGAGAAGGAACAGAATGTGGCCCGGAAAGCCGCACAGTTCTTCAGCTTCGACAAAAAGGCTTACAGGGAATTAACACAAAAGGGATTTCACTTTGAATTGTGACAGATAGGCGTTAGTCCGATGATCGCGAGACAACATATATAGCAAGCCGGAGAACAAACAAAAAACGAAACACCATGAAAACCATCAACCTCTTTGAAAGCAATAATAGCGTAGAACTGAAAAAATTTGCCGGCGGCGAGTGCCATGTGAAATTCCTGGAATCCTTTTCGGAAGAGGACAAGGTAAGGATCAACACGCGCCTCAACTCTTCGGACGATGTGATGAACCTTTGCCTGGCGGTGGATGCCCTGCGGAATATGTCGGTGCCTTACATTGAAGCGTTTATTCCTTACATCCCCTATGCACGGCAGGACAGGGTGATGGTTCCGGGAGAGCCCTTATCGATCAAGGTGTTTGCGCAGATCATCAACAGCCTGCGCCTGGACAAAGTCATTGTGTTTGATGCGCACAGCGATGTGTCGGTAGCTTTGCTGGACAGGTGCAGGAATACGCCCAACCACGAAATGGTGAAAAGCCTGTTGAAGTCCTTTGGACTGAAAGACTTTGTACTGGTATCGCCCGACCTGGGGGCCTACAAAAAAATCGACAAGCTGGCGCAGAAGATGGAATACAAAGGAGAGATCGCGACGGGAATCAAGGTGCGGGACCTCTCCACAGGGCAGATTATAAAAAGCGATGTGAATACGGACGACCTGAAAGGCAGGGCTTGCCTGATTGTGGATGACATCTGCGACGGAGGAAGAACCTTCATGGAGCTGGCCACAGCATTGAAAGCCAAACATGCAGGCGAGCTGTATTTCATAGCATCGCACGGCATCTTTAGTCATAATGCCCTTGATCGCCTGAAGGAAGCAGGTTTCAAACATGTGGGAAGCTCGAACTCGATCAGCACAATTGCAGAAACGGAATTTTATAAATCGTATAACCTGTTTTAATATGAATTATTCAAAAGACTGGCTGAAGAAGCAAATGGAGGAGCATAAGCCGGTAGACTTCCTGTTCTTCTGGGGGCATCAGCCTTCCAAAGACGGCAGCATCATCAAAACCTGTATGAGCCAATGGTGGCCGGTGAATTTCGAGGAAGACGGCATCGTTTATAAGACGGCGGAGCATTACATGATGGCAGGGAAAGCCAGGGTGTTTGGCGATCAGGAAAATTTAGAAAGGATCATTTCAAAAGTTTCCCCTAAAGACGTGAAGGACCTGGGACGGCAGGTTAGGAACTTCGATGCCAAGGTTTGGGACGAAGCAAAATACAACATCGTAAAACAAGGAAATTTTTTAAAATTTTCTCAAAATGAACAGTTAAAACACTTCTTACTTCAGACAGGAAATAAAGTACTGGTAGAGGCAAGCCCACGGGATGTGATCTGGGGAATAGGGCTGGGAGCAGAGAATCCCAAAAGCCAGCATCCGGATACCTGGCGCGGAAGAAACCTATTGGGCTTTGCGCTGATGGAAGTAAGGGATCAATTAAAACAACCATGAACGATTTAAAACATATCAGTAAATTTTTAAGCCTCGTGCTGAGGCATAAGCCCGAAGTGATCGGGATCAGCATGGACAGCGAAGGCTGGGTGGACGTGAAGGAGCTGCTGGAAAAATGCAGTGCCCAAAAACGGTATATCAATCTGCAGCTTTTGCAGCAAATTGTGAATACGAACGATAAGCAGCGCTTTGCCTTTAACCACGATCATACGAAGATCAGGGCGAGCCAGGGCCACACCGTAGAAGTTGATCTGAAGCTGGAGCCGACGGAGCCCCTGGAATACCTGTACCATGGAACTGTGGCTAAGTTTATCGATAACATAAAGGAGACTGGCTTGCGGCCGATGAAGCGTATGCACGTACACCTGAGTAAAGACCTGGAAACCGCCGTTAAAGTGGGAAGCCGCAGAGGCAAGCCGGTGATCCTGAAAATAAAGGCCTCCGAGATGCATAAAGACGGACATGCCTTTTATGTATCGGCCAACGGTGTCTGGCTTTGTGAAGCAGTGCCTGCAAAGTATATCGAATTTTAAGATCATGAAAACGGTACAACTCGATTCTTTTCTCTACCTCATTGAAGAGTTTTTTACACCGGCTGAGTGTGACGATCTCATCCTGTGGAGCGAGGAGAAGGGCTATGAAGATGCTAAAGTGCAGGTCCATGGAAAAGAGATCATGCTGAAAGCCGTGCGCAACAATTCGCGCATCACCTTTACCGACCAGGCTCTGGCAGACAGGCTTTGGGAGAAGTTCAGGCCCTTTGCTGTGGAGCGTTTTGCCAACAGCCGGGTGCTGGGCTTTAACGAGATGTTCCGCTTCTATAAATACGAGCCGGGGCAGCGCTTCAAACGTCACATTGATGGAAGCTACGTCAGGAATGAGGAAGAGGCCAGCTATTTCACCTTCATGGTCTATCTGAATGATGATTTTGAAGGCGGGCACACCAGCTTTCAGCATCACAGTGTGAAGCCGGAAAAAGGAACGGCGCTTGTGTTTTACCACGGCATGAAACACACGGGGGAGGAGATCATCAAAGGAACCAAATACGTGCTGAGAACAGACGTGATGTACAAATTAATTAAATGAACAGCCATGTTTTTCAGAACTAAGACACTCATCGGAATAAACGGGCTGTATCAGGTGCTTATTAAAAAATATATCTAAACATGAAAACGAGAACCTTAGTCATAGGAGATATTCACGGGGCAGACCTCGCTTTGCAGCAGGCCATGGACCGGGCCAAAGTAACGCATAAGGATAAGATCATCTGCCTTGGCGATTATGTGGATGGCTGGAGCGGATCATCAGCCGTGATCAGCCGGCTGATCCGTCTGAATGAAACCAATGAATGCATCTTTATCAAAGGCAATCACGATGCCTGGTGTGAGGAGTGGCTGGACAATGAAGCTTCCAACATTACCTGGCTGTATAACGGTGGGGAAGCGACACTCAGCAGCTATGAGCATTTCAGCAGGGAAGACAAGCAATTGCACCTGCGCTTTTTTCAGCGCATGCGTGGCTACTATACCGATGGCAGGAACCGCCTGTTTTTGCATGCCGGGTTTTCCTCCATGCACGGGCCGGCACACGAAACGTATGCTTCCAATTTCAGCTGGGACCGTACGCTCTGGGAAACGGCCCTGGCTCTGGATCCTGCCCTGGAAAAGACATCGCCATACTACCCGAAGCGCCTGAAATTATTCGAGGAGATCTATATCGGCCATACGCCAACGATCAATTACGGCACCGACCAGCCCATGAACAGGGCCAACCTTTGGAACATGGATACAGGTTCGGCTTTCGATGGCCGGGTATCGGTGTTGGATATCGATACCAAAGAGTACTGGCAGAGCGATCCGGTAAGGACCTTGTACCCTAAGGAAAAAGGGCGGAACAGGGATTAACATCATGGTTGTCATTTCGGTTACGCCATGCTGTGCAGAAATGAAACAAACAACATTAACCATTAAAAAATGAATTTAGAAAACTATACCGATCAATTGAACCGCTTACCGAAAACAGGAAAGCAAATTATCGGGCAAAGAAACGGAGATAACGTGATCGTATATCAGGCGTTTAATCCTAATATAGCAGCTTATGCAATTAAACATCAAAAATTTGGCGGCGCGCATTATAGCTTTACGCGCATGTCCTGGATCAAGCCTGGCTTTTTATGGATGATGTATCGCGCAGGATGGGCTTCAAAAGAGCATCAGCAGAACATTCTGGCCATTACGTTGCCCATGGAGCACTTCGAGGCAATTTTGAAAGAAGCGACGATTTCCTCTTACGATGCATCCATCTATGAAACGCAGGGAGATTGGAAACAGGAGCTTGAAAGGACTGAAGTCCGGTTGCAATGGGATCCGGACCACGATCCGCATGGAAACAAGCAGGAACGAAAGGCGATTCAGCTCGGCATGAAGGGAAATATTCTCAAGCAGTTCTGTACAGAATGGATCGCAAAAATAGAGGACATCACTTCGTTTGTTCACAACGAGTATGAGAAAGTGAAAGCGGATCGCCTGGAAGACTTACAGATTCCTTATGAAGAAGTGATCATCATCAATGACAAGGCCATCAATAAACGTTTAGGATTATGATCATCAAACCACCTTACCCTTTATCGGGAATCGGGCATAAATTTTCCGTTTTTCTCGCGGGTTCCATTGAGATGGGAGTCGCGGAGAACTGGCAGGAAAGAATCGGGTGCGAGTTCCAGGCTATGGAAACAGTCTGTATCTTAAATCCACGCCGCGACGATTGGGATTCCAGCTGGAAGCAGGAGATCGGGGATCCGCAGTTTCATGAACAGGTGAGCTGGGAGCTAAATGCCATGGAGCGGGCGGATCTCATCGTGTTCTATTTTTCCCCGGAAACCAAATCACCGGTGAGCATGCTGGAGCTTGGCTTATATGCGCGGAGCGGTAAAATACTGGTGTGTTGCCCCGAAGGCTTTTGGCGCAAAGGAAATGTAGACATTGTGTGTGAAAGATACAATGTAAAGCGGGTAAATAACTTAGAAACCATCATTGACTATATAGAAAACAATAAACGATTATGAGAATCAATCCCTTAATGTTGATCGACTTTTATAAAGCAGATCACCGCAGACAGTACCCTGAAGGAACCGAATTAGTCTATTCCAATTTCACGCCCCGGAAGTCGCGCCTGGAAGGCAATGAGAACCTCGTGTTTTTCGGCCTGCAGTATTTCATCAAAGAGTACCTGGTGAAACAATGGAACGAAGGATTTTTCAAGATGCCCAAAGAAAAAGTTGTAGCCGACTACAAGCGCCGCATGGATAATGCTTTGGGGAAAGACAGCATACCGGTGGAGCACATCGCCGAGCTGCACGACCTGGGCTATCTGCCTTTGGTGGTAAAAGGCCTTCCCGAAGGAACGATCGTCAGTCCAAAAATTCCGGTTGTCACGGTTTACAATACACATCCGAAATTCTTCTGGCTTACGAATTATCTGGAGTCCCTGATGTCGGCTATCTTGTGGAAACCGTCTACCAGCGCCACCACGGCCTTTCAGTACCGGAAAACATTTGATGCTTACGCAAGGGCTACGGTAAGCGATGCCAATACCGATTTTGTGTACTGGCAGGGCCATGACTTTAGCTTCCGCGGGATGAGTGGGATCGAAGACGCCTGCATCAGCGCGGCAGGGCATTTATTGTCTTTCTATGGCACTGACTCTGTTCCGGCCATCGATTTTCATGAATTGTACTATAATGCCGATTCGGATAAAGAATTAGTGGGAGGCAGTGTTCCGGCGACAGAGCACTCGGTGATGTGCATGGGCACAAAAGACAATGAAATAGGCACGTTCGAACGATTGATCACGGAACTCTATCCGAAAGGCATCGTGTCGATTGTATCCGATACCTGGGATTTCTGGAAAGTGATCACGGAATTTTTGCCAAAGCTGAAATCCAATATTCTGGCCCGGGATGGAAAAGTGGTGATCCGCCCCGACAGCGGCGACCCGGTGAAGATCATTGTAGGCGATAAGGACGCAACTCCCGGAAGCCCCGAGTACAAAGGTGCGATTGAATGCATGTGGGACATCTTCGGAGGAACAATGACCGACAAGGGCTATAAATTGCTGGATTCGCACATTGGCTTGATTTACGGCGATAGCATTACACTGCAACGTCAGAAAGCGATCCTGGAAGGATTGAAAGAAAAGGGCTTTGCCTCCTTCAACGTCGTGTTGGGCATCGGCTCTTACACGTATGAGTATGTGACCCGCGACACCTATGGCTTTGCGATGAAGGCCACTTACGGTGAAGTAAATGGTGAGGGCCGCAACATTTTCAAAGATCCGAAAACCGATGATGGCACCAAAAAGTCGGCCAAGGGATTATTGGCAGTACACCGGTCTGAAGGCAAGCTCATCCTGAAAGATGAGTGCAGCTGGGGAGAAGAGAAGCAGGGCCTCTTGCAAACCGTTTTCGAGAACGGCAAGGTGGTCAACGAACAATCTCTTGCTGAGATCAGGGAGCGCATTGTAAAGGAACTGGAAAAGGAAACGTTGGTGAATAGTTAGAAAAAAGCCGGTTAACTAAAAACATGAATCGCATAGACATCATAAAAGCAGACATCACCCGGATGAAAGTGGATGCCATCGTCAATGCCGCCAACAACTCCCTGATGGGAGGCGGCGGTGTGGATGGCTCGATTCACCGGGCAGCCGGGAAAGAGCTTGCGGAGGAGTGCAGAAGCCTGAAAGGCTGTGCAACCGGGCAGTCAAAGATCACCAAAGGCTACCAGCTGCCCGCTGCCTATGTCATTCATACGGTTGGACCTGTCTGGAATAATGGTACGGCCAACGAGGAAACCCTGCTCGAATCCTGCTACCGCATGGCCTTGCAACTGGCAGGGGAATACGGTATTAAGACCATTGCCTTTCCGTCGATCAGCACCGGAGCATACCGTTTTCCTTTCGACAAAGCCGCAAGGATAGCCTACCAAACGATTACAGATGTTTTGAAAAAGCAGGACACGATTGAGCATGCATACATGGTTTGCTTCACTGATAAAGATTTGGAACAACTAAAACGGGAAATTAAAACAATAGAATCAAAACAATGAACACCAGATTTGAAAATATCTTCCTTGGAATCGCGATCGGCGATGCCTATGGCGCCGGCCTCGAATTTCAGGACAGGAACTGGATCCGTGCCCATGTGGATTTTACGAAATTCATCAACAAACGCACAGACATTCAGGTTCCCGAAAAATCCGTTTTTACAATAGATTACAAAGAGTGGGATTATACCGACGACACGGAGATGAGCATTGCGGTGGCCAAAGCCCTGATGAGCGGACAGCCTGTTACCGAAGATCTGTTCGTCAGGTATTTTACCGACGAATACCTGCTGGGATTCCAAACCAAAGGCTATAAGCGCAACGGGCATGGATCGATCCGCCTGGTATATAACGGGGAGAAAAACATTGAGGAGATTAAGGACTTTCAGAGAAACAAAACCTATCCCGGGAATGCCCCGCCTATGCGTGCGATTCCTATAGGCTTTGTGAAAGAAGAGCTGATCAATGAATACGCTACCCTGAATGCGACCTCTACGCATCCGCATCCCAAAGCCGTAGACGCCAGCATCCTGGTAGCAAGGGCAGCGCGCGGGCTGTTAGTCGAAGGAATAGGACAGGATGGGCTCATAGCGTATTGCCTGCCATACATCACCGACGAGGAAACGATTAGGGCACTGGAAGCTGCCGGCAAGCTTCATGGGCCCGACTTGCTGGAAGGGGAGGATTTTGAAGTGCTTTGCGGGCCGCAGCCTTTGCAGAAAAAAGAATTCATTGAAGGGCTGTATGGCCTGTCGTCCAATGCCATGTACACTGCCGTTGCCGCTTTGTACTTTATCAAGCATTCCCGGTCGGCCTTTGAGGGATTAAAGCACAGTATCAACCTAGGTGGAGATGTGGATTCCCTGGCCTCGATCGTCACCGGGATACTCGCCGGAAAATATGGGATCGATGATCTGCCGGCGTATATGTTGCAGAATGTGGAAGGCGTTCCGTATTTGAAAGAGATCGCAAACGCATTTGAATTATCTATAGAAAATAAATAATGAACACAGAACTTGATAAATGCAAAGGCGCTTTGCTGGGACTTGCTGTAGGCGACGCTTTAGGTACCACGCTGGAATTTAAGCGGCCCGGAACCTTTGACCCGATTACCGATATGGTGGGAGGGGGTGTTTTTAACCTGCAAGCCGGAAAATGGACCGACGATACCTCGATGGCGCTCTGCCTGGCAGATAGCCTGATCGAAAAAGAAGGCTTTGACGCCTTTGATCAGCTCGACAAATATGTGAAGTGGATGAACCGCGGCTATAACAGCAGTACTGGGCGATGCTTCGATATCGGCAATGCTACCAGGCAGGCTTTGTATTTGTATGAAAAAACAGGACAGCCGTATTGCGGCGATAAAAGCAGGGATTCCGCGGGCAACGGCTCTATCATGCGCCTGGCTCCCATTCCCATTGTCTATTTCAAAGATCCGGAAAAACTCACGAAATACGCCTCACTCAGTTCACAAACCACGCATGCGGCACCACAAAGCGTGGATGCCTGTATGTATATGGCCACGCTGATGGCAGGCGCCATCCGGGGTGCTTCTAAAGAAGAGCTTCTGGGAAGATCATTTGCCCTGGCAGAGCATTTCTGGGAGCAACATCCCCTGGACAGCACGATCCGGGAAGTTGCCGAAGGTTCGTTTAAGATCAAACGCCCACCGGAGATCTGTGCTTCGGGTTATGTGGTACAAACGCTGGAAGCGGCGCTATGGGCCTTTTACCATACAAGCGATTTTGAAAGCGGCGCACTAAAAGCGGTAAACCTGGGGAACGATGCCGACACCGTTGGTGCGGTATATGGGCAGATCGCAGGCGCTTACTACGGCATGAGCGGTATTCCGGAACACTGGCTGAAACGCCTTTACAGGAAGCTGGAAATAGAAGTAGCCGTGGAGTGTTTGTATGAATTGGAAGTTAAACAACAATAATGTGATAAGTTATCCTGGGCTCTGTCGGTTCGAGCGCAGTTGACAGCCAGTTGCGAAAGCACTTGAACCGGCACTTTTCCAGAAATAAGTTTAAATGAAGCATACATTTTATATCCTGGCAACCCTGTTTCTCCCCACTGTTGATTCTTTCGCTCAAACGGATACCAGCGTCTTGTACAGAAATCATCAGCTGGAGGCCGTATCCATCCAGGTTATCCGCGCCGAGCGGATCTGGCCGGTGACGGAAACCTTTCTGGATACGAAACAGATTGAGCACAATTATACAGGGCAGGAAATGCCCGTCATACTGGCCCGTACACCCTCCGTCAACTGGTATTCCGACGGAGGGAATTATACAGGCTACATGTACCTTCGCCTTCGGGGCATCGACCAGACGCGCGTGAACTTCACCTTAAATGGTGTTCCCCTGAATGAGCCCGAAGACCAGGGCGCTTACTTTTCCAATTATCCTGATTTTCTCAACAGTGTTCGCTCCATCCAGGTGCAGCGAGGTGTTGGGATCAGCACCAATGGCACAGCCTCCTTTGCCGGATCGGTCAATATGGAATCACCTTCCCTTTACGATTCGGCGTATGTAGAATTGAGCGGTAGCTATGGCTCCTACAATACCTACCGTTTGAGCCCGGAGTTTCATACAGGCCTGATGAAGAACAACTGGTCTTTTTACGGGCGTTACTCCAACACGGGCTCCGACGGCTTTCGTGAGCATTCCGGCACCAAAGGCCAATCCTTTTTTTTCAGCGGAGGCTATACCGGCAAAACATCCTTTAAGTTCACGACCTTCACGGGCATGTCCAAAAACCAGATGGCCTACCTTGCCATTCCGGATTCCTTGCTGAAGCGCGACTACAGGGCCAACAGCCTGACGAAGGACGAAAAAGATGAGTTTCGCCAAAGCCTGGTGATGGGCCAGGTCACCCACGGATTAAGCAATACAGCCAGCCTGAATGCCACGGCGTACTATACCTATTTGCAGGGAGGCTATAGCATTTTAGTTTCACCCGATCTCTACCGGTATTCTGTAAAGTCCGATTTTTATGGGCTTAACCTCAATTACCAGCTCCGGAAAAGCGCCTGGAATCTCAGTGCGGGGATCAATGCAAATAATTATGTGCGTTACCACAGCTCCGCGCTTCTCCCTTACGAGGATGCCTTGCTCTATAAAAACGCCGGGTATAAAAGCGAAGCCTCTGCTTTTTTCAAAGTGGCCTATACCCTTCAGCGTTTTGTCTTTTTTGGTGACCTGCAGTACCGTGTGGCGCAATTCCGCTATCAGCCCGATCAACAGACCGGGATTGCCAACAGCGCTGTGAACTGGGCATTTTTCAATCCGAAAGCCGGGATCTCCTACAGATTCAAGGGAAATCACCTCGTGTATGTGTCGGTAGGGAAAACAGGAAGAGAGCCCACGCGCAACGATCTGTTTGCCGGCTATGATAACATGGACTCGACTAACCTCGCAGAGATCGGAAGTTTTACCCGCGTAAAACCCGAGTCGGTTACCGATGTTGAGGCGGGCATCAAGTTGTGGTTCACACATTATAAGATCAACCTGAATGTGTACGACATGGAATTTAAGAATGAGATCGCGGCCATCGGCCAGCTCAGCTACATCGGCTTGCCTTTGCGGAAGAATGTCGCGTCGAGTTATCGCCGTGGCATCGAGCTGAACATGAGCCTGGAACCTTTGCGTGGCCTGACGCTTACCACACAAGCCAACCTGAGCACCAACCGGATCAAATCCTACACGACCGATTACGATTCGGTGACCTACACCAACGTACAGCCTTTGCTCACACCACAGGTCATCGCCAATCAATCGGTGGAATACCGCCTGACAAGCTGGCTGGCCGCTGAGCTGAGTGCGCGCTACTTAAGCAGCTCTTTTTTGGATAACACGGGCAATAGCAATTACAAAGTACCGGAATCGCTCATCTGCAACGCCTCACTGAACATCACTTTTTTAAAACAGCATAGCATCAGCCTCATGGCCAACAATATATTTGATCAGCCCTATTATACTTCCGGTTATGTGCAGGGAAGCCAGCCCTGGTATTTCGCCATGGCTACCCGGAACTACGCCGCTACACTCAAGCTCCGTTTTTAATGTCGCCGATCGAGATCATAGCCGTTGTATTTAGCCTGGCCTGCATCTGGCTGGCGGTAAAGAAGCATCCGCTCAACTGGCCTGTGGGCCTGATTGGCGTTGCCGCTTACATGGTCCTCTTCTGGCAGGTAAAGCTCTATGCCGATATGCTGCTGCAAGTGGTATTCATGGCCCAGGGCATCTATGGATGGTACAACTGGCTGAAGCGAAACGACAGCGAAACCGGCATCCGGGTAAGCTATCTCAATAACAGGCAGCGCCTGGCCTATGCCGCTTTGATTCCTCTTATCGCCTTTGTCTGGTCTTACCTGTTGGTGCATTATACCGATGCGTCTACGCCTTATGTCGATGCCTTTGTAGCCACCTTAAGCCTGCTGGCCAACTGGCTCATGGCAAAGAAAAAAACCGACAACTGGGCCTTGTGGATCCTGGCCGATATCATCTATGTAGGATTATTCTGGTATAAAGAATTGTACCTTTCCAGTGGAATTTATGTCATTTTTTTAATACTTGCAAGTAAAGGATTGATCGATTGGAACAAAAAAAGCGCTATAGAAAAGGCTTCGTCTTAGGGAAATTCATGCCGCCACACGCCGGGCACCTGCACCTGGTACGCTCTGCCATGGCGCAAACGGAAGAACTAACGGTTCTCGTCTGTACGCTCCGGAAAGAGCCGATCCCCGGCTGTCTGCGTTATCAGTGGATGCGCGAACTGTTTCCGGATGCCCGTGTTGTGCATGTCACCGATGAAGTGCCCTCCTATCCGCATGAGCATCCTGATTTTGAGGTCATCTGGACGGCTTTGCTGAAGCGCGAGGTATCCGGAACAGAGGTCTTTTTTTCATCCGAGGATTACGGCGACGATGTGGCCCGCTGGCTCGGCATCCGTCATGTGCTCATTGATAAAAAGCGGATCGCCTTCCCGGTATCAGGTACCAATATCCGGGAGGAAGCATGGAAGCATTGGGAATTCATCCCGGAAACCGTCAGGCCTTATTTTGTAAAGCGTATCGTGCTCACAGGCCCCGAATCCACCGGAAAAACCACCATGGCGCAGCAGCTGGCAGACCATTTTCATACGACCTGGGTGCAGGAATATGGCAGGGACTATTTTGTACAGCATGGTGGGATCAGGGAACTGGCCGATCTGAGCAGGATCGCCGAAGGGCAGGTCAGGCTGGAAGACGAAGCCCTGCTTCATGCAAACAAATTGTTGTTCTGCGATACCGATCTCATCGTCACGCAGGTATGGAGCGAAATTTATTTTGAGCGCTGTCCGCAGGATGTCATCGATCTCAGCTACACACGCCGCTACGACCTGCATCTGCTTATGGATATTGACATCCCCTGGGAAGACGACGGCACACGCGAATTTCCGCAGCTTCGCGACTGGCACTTCAAACGCCTGAAAGCAGAGCTCGATCGGAGGAAGCTTCCTTATGTGCTTATTTCAGGGAATGATGAAGAGCGTTTAGAAGCGTGTATACAGGCGGTTCGTGAGCGGTTTTGGTAAGTCCGGCTTTAGAGTCAGTTCGAGCGAGGTTGGGAACGACAGCAAAGGAAGAAAGTTCATTATCTGACGTTTTTTCGTGGAACAATCCCTGTTCCACGCTTCGTGGAACCTGAGGTTTCACAGCCTGGCCTGCCGCACATTCTAAAAACACATTCTAAATCAGTTTTTTCTTAAATACATGATTCTCTTGTATGATAAGGGTTTTGAAGCAGTTTCCTTAAATTTGAAGATAACGCTTTGCTTACTGCCTCCGTTATTTTTTTCAGTAGCAACTTTTAGTTTTTAACAGCCCTCACCGGACATTTATATCCTAGCTAAATTTGTATCAGAAACAATTGATACAGAAAAAAAGGAATGATAATACCAATACAAAACCACATACTCATAAGAACAATAACGATGAGTTTCTTTGAAAATCCACTGGGCCGTATGTACGGCCCATTTTTTTTGCTGCTCTACGCATTGATTTGCCTGGCAGCCATCCTGTACGTCAGGTACTATCTCCCCGGACGTGTGCTTCGCAGAACGAATGAAGAGAATCCAAAGATCCCCGACCGGCCAGATCCCTATGAGATCGCTTACCTCTGGCAAACCGAAAATGAATTACTCTCGCTGGTCATCTTTAACCTGGTACGGAGAGGCTTTCTGACACTCATACAAACAAGATCCGGAACACGGGTAACGAAAAATGCCGTGGATATGACTCCTTTGAGCATTATGGAAAAAGAAGTGTACATGAGGTTGGAAAAAGAAACAAGCCTGGAAAGCTTTGCCAAAGATGTGTACCGAGACTCCTACTTCCGAACACATGCGGAATCGCTCGACAAGCATCTGAAGGAGCAAGGGCTTCTCTGGTCAGTTCCTGAAGAAGAGCAGTTCAGGAAGTATAAATGGAAGATGATCGCAGCCCTGGCCGCCCTGGGACTTTATAAAATTGTAGCGGCTGCCCAGCATGGACACTCAAACGTGTTGTTCATCGTTCTGATCGCTGTCGTTGCTTCTATCAACCTGATGAAGGTAAAAGTCATTAGAATGCCTTCTGCAAAAGGCTATAGATTGCAGGAGAAGTTAAAACAGGTCTTCAGGCCTGCTTATGGAAAACAGCTTCTGAGCCAGGCTCCTTACACGGAACAGCTTCTTCTGGGTATTTATGGATTTGGCCTGCTGGCCGGCTCGGAGTATGTCGACTTTTATACCTGCACAATATCCGGGCTCACGGCTCATCCTGCCATAGAGTTTGACAGTAGTACATCAGGTAGCGGAAGCTGCTCCGGCGGAAGCGGTTGTAGCGGGGGTGGAGGTTGCGGTGGCGGATGCGGAGGATGTGGCGGGTGCAGTTAATTATTTGGGAAATGAATGAACATGAAAATAGAAATCAAAAATATGACTAACTTAAAATCAATAAACAATACCATGACAACAGAAAAATCAGACGAATACTTGAAAACACAAGTCCGTGCATTTACAGAGGAAATCAAAGAGAAAACAGGGCAAAACCTTGTGTCTATTATCCTCTACGGCGGAGCGGCGAAGCACGATTACAAAATGGGAAAATCCAACACGAACATCCTCTTCGTATTCGATCATGTGGACCTGAACGTATTGGACAGCCTCAGCGTACCTTTCCAGAAGGCCATGCTGGATTTCAGGATGGCGCCCTTTATCCTGACCTCTTCCGAGATTGAGCCATCCTCCCATGTCTTTGCCGGGAAGCTCTTCGACATTCAAAAGCACCATGAGCTGCTCTATGGAAAGGATGTACTAAACCACCTGACATTCGATGAGAAGCACCTGCAGTTCATTGCAGAGCAGGAACTCAGGAACCAGCTCTCGCGGATGAAATATTTCTATATTCAGAACTTCAACCTTCCGGAACAATTATTTTCCAGGGTGCAGAAAGGATTTACCACATTGGTCATCAATGCCAATACCTTCCTGTATCTGAAACATAAGGCCTACTATGCCACACGGCAGGAGATCACGGATCACATCCTGAAAGAGCCCGAAATGGATGCAGAAGCCTTAAGGTATTTATTAACGATCAAGAACAGCGAAGTGAAACTTTCCTCCGAAGAGATCAAAGCCGCTTACGATCTGCTCATGATCCAGTACAAACAATTGATCAAAGCCATTAAACAGATCTGATATGGAGTTTATTTTTGAAAACCCCCTGGCACGAATGTACGGACCCTTGTTTTTGGTGTTATATGTTCTCTTGTTTGCGGGCGCATTTCTATATATCTGGTTTGTGTTGCCTGCGAGGCTCAGCCGATCGAAAGAAGAACCAGATCCTAAAATTCCTGATAATCCTGATCCTTATGAGATCATCGGCATTTCTCAAACGGAGAATGACCTGATGGCCCTGGTGATTTTTAACATGGTTCGAAGAGGATTTTTTTCATTCGAATTGAGAGATGGAACTTACTACATTATATCAAAAAATGAAGGAAATATTCATTTGCTGAATGACATGGAGAGAGACGCCTATAAGCAGTTAGGCAAGGACGGCCCTCTCAACGCTTTCGTCAGAGAACTCAGTCGCAGCGAGGCCTTTAAGGCCCACGCCGAAACGATCCGAAAAAAGCTTGAGCTTGGCGGCCTGATCTGGGGCAATGAGGAAAGACGCGATTTTGAGCTCTACCGCATCCTCATCCTTTTGGGAATACTGGTGCTCGGGCTTTATAAGATCCTGGCGGCACTTATCCATGGTCACAGCAACGTTATGGGAATCGTATTTCTCTCGATCATCGGTTGCGTCGTTATGATGAGACTGAAGGTGCAGAATATGCCGACCGCAAAAGGAGAGAAGTTCCTGGAGAACATGAAGCTTGCATTCAAACCCGTCTATGGAAACGGGTTATTGAAACAGCCCGGCTATATCGAACAAACCCTCTTGTCGGTCTATGGCTTCGCTTTGTTAAACCATTCGGCCTACAGTAATTTTTACAACAATGTGACAGGAGAGCTGAAACCGCAGGGCTCTGTCTATTTTGATCAGGGCTCTTCCGGAAGCAACTGCAGCAGTAGTGGTGGTGGCGGATGTGGCGGCGGATGTGGCGGCGGATGCGGAGGTTGTGGTGGATGCAGTTAAAGACAAAGACAATGAATAAACAATTACATAAGATCCCTTTTTTAGGAAATGGTATCGGTTTCAGGCCTGAGCTGAAATCCTTTATTTTTTTGAATAAAGATAAGATCGACTTTGTGGAGATCATTGCGGATCACTACATCGACGTGCCGGATGCCAAGCTGCGTGAGCTGGAGCTTCTGATGGAGAACTTCACGGTGATCCCGCATGCCATCAACCTGTCGCTCGGAACCGTGGGAGGGCCGGATATGGGCTATGTGCGAAAGCTTGGGGCACTGATCCAAAAAATAAAGCCGCCCTATTGGAGTGAGCACATCGCCTATACCCAGGCACATGGATACGATATCGGCCACCTCGCGCCCATCGTGTACAGCGAGGAATTTTTAAGGATCCTGCAGAAGAACATTGCCATGGTTCAGGCGGAGATTCCTTGCCCGCTGATCCTGGAGAATATTACCTATCACATCGAGTTGCCGGGTAAAGACATGGAGGATGCCGATTTCCTGAACAGCATCTGCGAACTAACGGCTTGCGGCCTGCTTTTGGATATCACGAACCTGTTCATCAATAGCCGAAACCTGAAATTCGATCCTTATGAATTTATAGACCGCTTAAACCCGGATCACATTGTGCAATTGCATTATGTCGGTTTTGAAGGGGACGACAGCCAGCTGATCGACACGCACGCCCGCGCCACTCAGCAGGAGATCTTCGACCTGATGGCGCATGTCTTTAAGCGCCGGGTCCCGAAAGGCACATTGCTGGAGCGCGACGAGCGTTACGAGCTCCTGGAAGAGATCAGCGCAGATTTGATGCGGAGCAAGGATTTATTAAAAACCTACAACGCATGAAGCCCTCGGAAGCACAACAGATTCTTAGTAGGCTGTACACCGATCAGGTCTACCGCAAGGCTTTCCTGGCGGGGAAAGAGGCGTTCTACCAGGAGCAGCAGATCAGCGATCCCGAAACAATCGGCTATCTAAATGCCCTGAAGCCGGAACAGCTGGAGTTTTTTGCCAAAGGATTGTATGCCAAAAAATACCATGAAGTCATGCGCCAGATGCCGGGTACGGCGCATCTCCTCAAAAACAGGATGGGAGAGCTGTTCAGGGACTTCAGCAAGGAACCGCGCAGCTATGGTGTTCACAAGCATCACGAAGAAGCGCTGGCCTTCATGGACTTTATCAGGCGTGAAGAACCGGTTTCAGCCAGAATCAGGGCGGTCCTGAAATTCGAGGAAGTACTGCTGCGCAACTTTATAAATCCCACAACATGGCGCATTTGCTACCTGAGCTACGACGCCCCTGCCTTTTTGAGAAGCCTGCATGCCGGAGAAAAGCCCATGCTACAAAAAAAGTGTTTGCTGATTGTTTTCAGGAAAGGCAAAATAGTTAGAATGTTTTGAAGAAGGCATAGGGATACAGTTGCGCAATAGAATTACATGAAGATCCCGAAGGGTCTAATGTCAATTTTTACAAGTTCGTCACGCCATGTTGTGACTCTTTCCGATGCCATCGATGACGCAAGCGACACGCGTTCAGGGCTTTGGGCTATAATGAAAAGATCGCCACCATTTTCGCGCTCATTTGCACCGAATCGGAAATGGACGAGGTGCAACTCGACGGAAAAACGTATTATGTGAAAAGCGGAAACCGCTGCCTGCCACAAGGCGCACCGACCAGCCCGGCCATTACCAACTGGCTGTGCAGGCGCCTCGACGCGCGCTTTACAGGCCTGGCCAAAAAATATGGCTTCGGTTACACGCGCTATGCGGATGACTTAACGTTTTCCTGTGCGGAGTATAAAGCCGATGAGTTTAAAAAATTCCTGGGCTTTGTGAAGAAAACCATCAAAGCAGAAAACTTCACGATCCATCCCGATAAATTCAAAGTATTGCGCAAAGGCAGCAGGCAGGAAGTGACCGGCATTGTGGTGAACGAGAAACTATCCGTTGAGAAAAAGAAGCTCAAAAACTTCCGGGCCATGCTCTACCAGGTAGAGAAGAATGGCATTGCCGGCAAGACCTGCAACCACTCGCCGAATTTTTTAGCATCCATTAAGGGCTACGCCAATTTCATCAATCAGGTAGATCCTGCCAAAGGAAAGCTTTACACGGAGCGCGTGAATAAGATCTTAGCGGCCAATAATTTCAAGCACCAGATCGTGTTCAAAGCTAAAGCCAAAACCCAGGCTGCTCCAAAAACCCAGGCGCCGGATCCCACTATTCCCGGTCGCCCCGGCGATCACAATCCTTCCGATGATTCCGGAAAGAAACAGTGGTGGAAGTTTTGGTAAACGTTATGCCGTCATTGCGAACCGACGTCAGGAGGTGAAGCAATCTCATCGTATAGAAAGATTGCTTCGCTATCGCTCGCAATGACGAACAGGTGAGGCTAAGCCTTCATTGCTTTTAATCCTTTCAATCTTTCCTCAAAAGAAGAAACCCCGTTAACAGGATTGACCACCTGTTTAAAAAAATCTGTGAGCTCTGCGGAATGCACCTCGCTTTTATTCGTGGCAAAATTAAAATGCACTAATTTGGACCAAAGGATTGCTTTTAGGTTGGTCTTGTGCTCATTCCACATCAGGGCCTCAAACACCAGGCTTTTATCTTCATAAGAAAGCAGCCGCGTTTGGATGTTAACCGTTTCCATGAGCACAGCCGGAGCCAGGTAGGCGATCTGATTTTGAGCCACCACCCAGCTTACCTTTTTTTCTCGGGCAAGCCTGTAAATGTCAAAGTCATAGTGTGTCATCAGCTGGTCTTCCCGGGCATTGATCATGTAGTCAATGTATTTCGAGTTGTTGAGGTGGTTAAAAGGATCGCAGTCTGGAAAGCGTATTTTTAAGGTACTTTCCGGCAGTTTTTCCAAGGTATTCATGTGTGGTAGATTTTCGGTTTTATTAAAGACTGATCGGTCTATATTGGTGCAAAAAAATTTAGTTCAGGAAGCGCTCTCTGACCTGCGTTTTCAAATAGCCAAGTACTTTATTCAGGATCGCCGGGCTGTCGTTGAGTTTGCTCATCATAATGCCCCCCTCTATGGCCGCAAAGATCAGCTCCGCCTCATTCTGGGCATTGAGCTTCCTGGAAAATTCCCCGGCTTCTATTCCCCTCTCAATAATGTGCTTCAAAGAAGCCAGCATGTCTTTCAGGCCCTGTTTGGCCCGCTCTTTTAAAAAAGGAATGGAGTCATCTGCATCGGTTGCCGTATTCAGTAACACGCAACCACCCTCTATCACAGGCGATTCGGAATAATTGTAGTAAAAATCCAGGATCGCGTTCAGCTTTGCGAAGGCCGTGCTTTCCTCTCTGATCCTGAAACGCAGGGCTTCGCGCAGCTTGTTGAAGGAATAGTTGAAAGCTTCCAACGCAATCTCATCTTTGTTCCTGAAGTTGCCGTAAATCCCACCTTTGGCCAGGCCCGTCGCACGCAGAATGTCGCTCATAGAAGTAGCAGCATAGCCTTTTGTGTTGAATAAGGGTGCCGACCGCTCGATGATGAATTGTTTTGTTCTTTCGGATTTGCTAAGCATCATGCAAATATAAACCAATCGGTCTTATTTAGCAAATTTACTTCCCGATTGCCTCAAACTTTACCTGCACGGTAATGCCATTCTCATCTACCAGCATCAGCTGATGCTTGCCAATACCCGGGTTGAGGGCCAGCTGATGGATCTCTTTGGTTTCACCGATATACTGCTCATCGAGGTGCCAATAGATGGTCGTATTGATGCTGCGGTGCGTAGCTTCGAAAATGGTACGGCCCATATTCCCATCTATCTCTACAGGCACATAAATTTTGCTGTTGGGCTTGGGATAGAGCAATACCATGGCCTTATCGGCTACACGGGCGAGGCATTCAGGCTTGTAGTTGGGAAGCACTTTGTAATCGGGGTGGTTGAACTTGTAGTATTTTTCGATGAGCGGCGGTAATACAAACCAGGTGACATGCTTCATGTGGTATACATCCTCACACTCACTGTCTACGCGCTGCCTTCCGTCGAGGCTGAGGTGTACTGTCTGGTGATAGGGACAGGCCGTTGTGTTCATACAGGACCCTGGAATCAACACCGTTTCTGTATTCACACAGAGTTCCGAGGCGCGGTGCCCACTCTCCCGGCAGAGGACGGCTTTACACATCTCTTCTTTTGGTGCACTGAACCACTGCGGAGAGCGCGGTAATTGGGCAAACACATCAAAGAGCACAGGTGCCGCGGCCTGGATGCCGGTAAGGCCGGGCCTTCCCTCACCATCCGCATTACCGATCCATACGGCCACCACATAATCCGGGCTGACGCCGATGGCCCAGGCATCCCGGAAGCCAAAGCTGGTCCCGGTTTTCCAGGCGATCTTTTGAGAGGAAGCAAACACGCGCCAGTTGCCATCTTCATCGGGCCGGTTCACATCCACCATGGCTTCGAACGTGCTATAAACACAGGCTTTATCAAGCTTTGCCTCTTTGAGGGTCGTCGACGGTTTCTTTTTTTTCCGATGAGCTTTTTGTGAATTGTCTACCAGGGAAACAGGCCTGATGCTGTCGTAACGGAGCTGCTGCGCCATCTGTGTATATGCTTTGCTAAGGTCCCAGAGTCTGGCTTCGGCGCCGCCCAGGATCAGGGACAAGCCATAATGCCGCGCCGGTTTGTTCAGGCTCGTTAAGCCCATTTGCTTCAGCGAACGGTGAAATTTCTCGAGCCCATAGTCATGGAGAAGGCGCACCATCGGGATGTTGAGGCTACGAGCCAGGGCTTTGTTGGCGGGCACGGCCCCATCGTATTGCAGGCTAAAGTTCTTTGGTGAGAAGCCGCCGTACTGTGTCGGAACATCCGCGATCAGTGTTTTGGGTGTGATGAGGCCATCCTCCAGGCTTTTCTCAAAGAGGAAAGGTTTGAGGATGCTGCCCGTGCTGCGTGGCGCTGAAATACAGTCCACGTCACTGCTGTGCTCTGCATCAGGGGAAGAGGTATTTCCCACGTAGGCCAGAACCTGCCCGGTTTTCACGGAAGTAATCATGACTGCGCCGTTGAAAATTCGGTTCTCCTGCAATAGCTGGCTGTGATGCTGTAAAAGCGCTACGGTTTTTTCCTGCAGGTTGAGGTCGATGCTGCTGCAGATGGTTTGCCCGCTGTAGCCTTCTTTCATAAAGCGAACCAGGAGGTGTGGCGCCTGTTGGGGCAGGGGCAAGGGTTTATCCGGCAAAGGTTCTTTTAAGGAGAGTTGAAAGGTCGTCTGGTCGATCTTTCCCTGCTCGTAGAGGCGTTTCAATAACCGGTTGCGTTTGTCGAGCAGGCGCTGGTGGTTTTTCCCGGGATAGATAAGCCCCGGCGCATTGGGCAATACAGCCAGGGTAGCGCTCTCCGCCCAGCTGAGCTTCTCCGGCTCCCTCCCGAAAAAGCGCCAGGATGCGGCTTCCAGTCCTACCACATTATTCCCGAAAGGGGCATGCGAGCTGTAATAGCGGAGGATCTCGGTTTTGGTGTAGCGGATCTCCAAACGCGTGGCCAGGATCATTTCCAGGACTTTTTCGGGAAGGCTGCGCGAAGGGTTTTTTCGCATGATGCGCGCCAGCTGCATGGTAATGGTACTGCCGCCGCTCACCACTCGTTTGTTCCGGATATTCTGTGTGAGGGCGCGCCCAATGCCTTTGATGCTGATCCCATAATGCCCGTAGAAATTCCGGTCCTCGAATTCCAGGATGCAGGTCCTGAATTTCTCCGGGACAGTTCCCTGCGACGCGAAGCGCCATTGCCCGTCATCAGCAATCTTAGCCCCCAGGAGATTCCCTTTTTTGTCAAGCAATACCGTAGAGGTAGAATCGTTGAAAAGCTGATCCGGCAGGCAATTGATGTACCATAAGGTGAATGCCAAAACCGCCAGGTAGAAAATCCGTTTGCGCCAGAGCCTGATCTTAGGGCGCTGTGCGCGGTATGCTTGTATCCATGCTGTTGTCATTGCCGGATCAAAGGTAAAACGGCTTAAACCGGAATTTTCGCCCTTTTATTATTCGTTGCTGTTTTAATGGGAAGTGTTTTTTACCTTTGATTAACTGAAACCCGTTTGCGATCCGTTTTCATATACCTGTTTGTTCTGCTGGCGTTGTGGCTGAAGCTCCCGGCCCAGCAATACAATTTTCATAACTATTCCGTGAAGGAAGGCGTGGCGCAGTCCCAGGTATTCAGCCTTCTTCAGGATCACCGCGGCTACCTGTGGATGGGAACGCGAGGCGGAGGGCTCACGCGCTTCGATGGCACGGAATTCAAAACCTTCAGTTTAAAAGACGGCCTGCCCAACAATTATGTATCCTGCATTAAGGAAGACGTGACATACAATGTATGGATCGGGACCAACAATGGCTTGTCGGAATACAATGGCATTCGTTTCACGAACCATGTCCCGCCGGATCAGGCCGGGCAGTTTTCCGTGCAGGACATGGCCTTCGATGCCAAAGGCAGGCTCTGGCTGGCAAGCAGTACAGGCATTTTCCGCTTTGATGGCGCTTTCACCAATGTCACGGAATTGCTGAAAGAGAAAGGCAGCGTGATCAATACCATCCACGTCGACCGCCAACAAAACGTCTGGTATGGCAATGTCGAAGGGCTTTTCAGGATCACTGAAACAGGAGACGGTTTTACCAAAGTGAAATACGATAAGTCGAAAGGCTTCATGAATAACTCGATTACCTGCATCAGCGAAGACAGTAAAGGGAATCTATGGATCGGCACTTATGGCGATGGCGCTTATGTGTACGACGGCAAGCGTTTTTTCAGGATCGACCTGAACCTGGAGCTTTACAAGCAAACGGTACTCGACATCTATTTTGATAACCGGGATAATGTGTGGTTCGCAACGCTGTCCCATGGCGTAGGGCAGTACAATACGGTGTCGAAAAGCTTTTCCTGGCTCACGGAGCAGGAAGGCCTGAGCAATAACCATGTGCGGAGCATTATCCAGGATAAGAGCGGTAACTACTGGTTCGGCACTTCGGGAGGCGGCGTTTGCAATTATTTTGGAAAGCAGTTTACGGTATACGATAAATCATCCGGGCTTGGCGGGAATTTTATTTACAGCATTTTCCGCGATAGCCGCAAACGCCTGTGGGTAGGCACTTCCGACCGTGGGCTTTCTTTGTTGGATAGCTCCCGTTTTTACAGCTTCAATGCCGGAGATGGTTTTGGGGATGTGAAGGTAAAGGCTATTGCCGAGGATGAGAGTGGCTTGTTGTATTTTGGCACCGACGGGCAGGGTGTTTATACATATGATGGCGTAGCATTCAAAGCCATCGACGATTTGAAAAAGACGTACATCCGCGCCATGCTTCGGGACAAAGAGGGAAACCTCTGGATTGCCACTGCGGGGGCGGGTTTGTTTCAATTGAAGCCCGGGAGCCCCGTACCGGCAGTTGCCAAACTCACAACCAAAGACGGTTTGCTGCACAACCGCCTCACGTCCCTGCTGTATGACCATAACGGCAGGCTCTGGTACGGCACGGAAAACAATGGCATTGGCTGCCTGGTCAATGGGGTGATCCGGAAATTCAGCATGAGCGTTGCTAACGGTCTGCCCTCTAATGCCATCCGCTGCATGGCAGAAGATGAGAACGGCTACCTGTGGCTGGGGACAGCAGGGGACGGGCTCGCTTCTTTTCCGCTCTACCATAGGGATATGCCGGTGAAGCGGTATAATTACACAAACGGTCTGACTTCCTCCAATATTTACCTGGTGTGCGTAGACAATAACAACAACCTCTTTAGCGGAACCGAAACCGGTCTGGACTACCTCTTTCTCGATAAGGATCGCAAGCCCTCAGACATCAAGCATTACAGCAAGGGCGAAGGCTTTACCGGAATCGAAACCTGCCAGAATGCCGTGTATAAAGATGCGGATGGCACGATCTGGTTCGGAACGATCAACGGCCTCACCAAATACAATCCCGCCAACCTGGTAAAGAACGGGAACGAGCCCATCACCACCATTACCAATGTGAAGCTGCACTACGAACCGGTTTCCAATACGGCATACCGAAATGCGGTAGGTGACTGGAACACGGTGTCTTCCCTCGACCTGCCTTACGATCAGAACCACCTGAGCTTCGATTTTTTAGGGATTAATTTCAGCAACCCTGATGCGGTGAAGTACCAATGGATGCTCAAGGGCTTTGACAAAAGCTGGTCGCCGGCATCCAACATGCACTCCTTCACCTACTCCAACTTAAGCCCCGGTGATTACACCTTTATGGTAAAGGCTTGCAACGAAGACGGTGTGTGGAACAAAGAGCCCGCACAGATCAGCTTCCACATTTCGCCACCCTTCTGGATGCGCTGGTGGTTCCTGGCTTTGACAGCACTAACGGTTGGCGGTCTGCTGTTCGCTGTTTTTAAATGGAGGGTGAGCCGTATCAAAGCCAAAGCGGCAGAAGAACAACAAAAAACGCAAATGGAAAAGGAGATCCTCGAGCTGGAGCAGAAAGCTCTGCGCCTGCAGATGAATCCCCATTTTATATTCAATGCCTTGAATTCGATCCAGTCACAGATAGGAACCGATAACGAGCAGGCCGCGCGCTATTACCTGGCGAAGTTTTCCAGGCTCATGCGGCAGATCCTCGATAATTCGCGGCAGGCAGCCATTAGCCTGGAAGAGGAAGTGAATACCCTGGAAAATTATTTGCTGATCGAGAAATTCTGCAACGGTGACCGTTTTGATTATAGCATCCGCGTTGATGACAACCTGGAAGCCGGTTATATCAAATTGCCGCCGATGCTCCTGCAGCCCTTTATTGAAAATGCGATCAAGCACGGCCTGAAGCACAGCGATGCTAAGCGCGGGATGATCACCGTTTCATTTATGGAAAAAGAGAACCTGCTGGAATGTGCAGTGACGGATAACGGCATTGGCAGGGTAAAAGCTGAAGAGCTGAATCGCAACAGCAAGGAGACCTACCACAAATCGACAGCTCTTTTAGTAACGCAGGAGCGTTTGGACCTGTTGCAGGAAGATAAAAGCGTGCGTTCCCTGGAGATCATTGATCTGTATGATGAGGCCGGAAAGGCTTTAGGGACGAAGGTTGTGGTGAGGGTGCCCTTGCAGTAGATCACTGCTCATACATGTCAAATTCTATCAGCTTAAGTAATTTTTTATATTTTTCCGGTTCAAAGCCTCCTGTTATTTGCACAGCTCCTCCCGTAATCTCTCCCTGAACAACCGGAGCCATAACCAGTTCATTGTGAATAATAAATGCCAGCCTCTTGCCTGTATATTTTTTTGTTGCGTCCCCAAATGCCTTACTGCCTTTGTCATTTAACCGGATATTGAGCGAAGTTCCATACTCGTTTTCTACCATCTCCACGCTTTCAAAATCGCCAACCGTGGTAATGGGTTTAGGGTCTAAAAAACAGGTTTCTATTCTGCCTTCACTTTGCATCATGCGCTTTAAAGCTGTGCTATCCTCTACTATATAATAACAGCCGGTCACAAGCTCCTCTGGAGAGAAGGGTACAGGCGGCTTTTTCCGGATTCTGTTATCGGCGCAGCCCGCCAGGAGAATGCCGATGAAGAGAAAGGAGAACAGGTGTAATTTCATCGTGGTTTATTTCGGTCTAAAGTAACAAATTCCAGACAGAAATTCTTACATTTAAATGCATGATAAAAGCCATCATCATAGACGATATCGAACAGGCACGTACTACGCTCAAAAAAGACTTGCAGGTGTATGCGCCGGATGTGGAGATCATCGGGGAGGCCAATGGCGTGGTGGAAGGCGCCAAACTCCTGAAGAGCCTGAAACCGGATATTCTCTTCCTCGATATCCAGATGCAGGATGGCAGCGGCTTCGACCTGCTGGATATTCTGAAGGAGATCAACTTCAAGATCATTTTCATCACGGCTTCCGATGCACATGCCATCAAGGCCTTTCGCTATGCGGCCATCGACTACCTCATGAAGCCGGTCGATCCCGACGAGCTGCTGAGTGCCCTCAAAAAATACCGCGAACAAAAACCCAATGAGAGCGAAAACTACAAGCTGCTGAACGAAACTTTAAAAAATACCCATAAGCCGCAGGAGCGCCTGGCCCTGCATACGCAGGACAAGATCCACATTGTGAACATCCGCGATATTGTGCGTTGCGAGAGCAGCGTCAATTATACGGAGTTCTTTTTCAGCAATGGCAAAAAATTCCTGGTCACCAAAACATTAAAAGAATTTGAAGACCTGCTTAGCGAGCAGGGGTTTTACCGGGTGCACCAGTCACATTTGGTAAATACCGCCTATATCAGAGAATTCGTAAAAACAGACGGGGGTTATTTGATTATGACGGATGGCTGCAATGTGCCCGTTTCTACCCGCAAGCGCCCTGAGGTGGTAAAGATGCTGGAAGAGTTGTAGTATGACGCTCCGCTGTTGACTTCGAGAACCTCAGTCAACGGATGGTGGCTGAGGTTCTCGAAGCCACTATTGAAAACCAAAAGTCCCCGACGCTTCCTGTTATATAACTAACAAAACCCCATTCTCAGGAAAACGCCGGGAACTCTATGTTGAGCCTGTTCTCGACTTCGCTCGATCGGACAATTAAGTTACTTCTTCGCCATCGTACCGGCCTCTTTCACTACTTCCACCCAGCGCCCCGGCACGCGCGCATGGATGAGGTGGTCGTACATGGCTTCGCTGTATACCGTTGGCAGGTAAAACCTGCCGAGGTAGGTCGCGTTTAGCTGGATCACAAAGGTTTTACTCGTTTTTTCCCCGAGCTCGTAATAGCTGTACACCCTGTCGTCGCGGATATCCTGGTAGCGCGCGGCACTGCTGCTTACCGTTTCGTCCATGCGGCTGTTGTGGATTTCCCAACCGCCCGGGAAGATCTGGCTCAGCGCCATTTCCTGCAAGTGCCCTTTGGTTCCGGGGTTAGAGATGGTAACCACCGCCATGAAATCCGTGCCCTGTACCAGTTTGTCGGGCTGGATGATCTCCCCTTTCATGTTCTTGTAAACCACCTGCATGTTCATGTCCTTCGCGCTGGCTGTTTTATCACCGGTCAGTGGAACGCCTTCTGTCAGCACTTTTACAAAGAGCGTACCTTCACCGGTATTTTTCAGGCTCACCATGCCCTTTCCGGAAATGTCGCTGTCTTTGTACTTCAGCTGGTAAATGGATTTCTTTGAGCTTCCGGAAAGCTCTGTACCACCGTTCAGGGCATAGGTAAATGCCATGCCCTGGCTGCCTCCTTTCACACCGGCGTATTCGCACATGGCCAATAAGGAGTAGGCCGTTTCCTGGGTGCTCATCCAGGCATTGGAGTTCAGCTGCTTCGCCACCTCTTTGGCCAGGGAATTGGCTTTGCTCTTGTCTTTCAGGAGACTCAGCGTTTCCAGGATCATGGCTTCATCGCGTGTATCGGAGCCATAGCTGTAGGACAGTTCCTTATAAGGCTTCACCGTTGTCGGCAGGTCTTTCACCAAAGCAGCCGCTACCTCATGCTGTCCTATTAACTGATACGCCGCCGCCAGCCTCCATTTGGCAGTTGCGGAAATATGTTTCTCCTCGCGCAGGCGGTTCATGGCGCCCAGCTCTGCATGGTTGCTCAGTGCCAGAACGAATAAGCGGTAAGCCTGGATGGCCTGATTGCTTTCATTGCCGTGCGGATGGTTATAGTTCCCCGTAGTGTAAGACCAGTTCCGTGCCATTTCCTGCTGGTACTTCAGCCATTTGCTTTTCAGGTTCAGCGGCAAGGCATAGCCCTGGCTTTCCGCTTCGATCATGAAATGTCCGGCGTAGTTGCTTCCCCACTCGCTGTCGTAGGATTCGCCGGGCCAGTAGGCAAATCCGCCATTGGAAGTCTGAAACAATTGCAGGCGTTTCAGGCCGGCCTTGATGTGCTTGCTGATGGTTTGCTTTTGAGTTTCGTTCAGGTCCATGAGGTTCATGACGTAAAGCTGGGGAAACACGGAAGAAGTCGTTTGCTCGATACAGCCGTGCGGATACTGGATAAGGTAATCCAAACGCTTTTCCAGTCCCATGCTCGGAATGCCGGAAAGCTCGATCGTTGCTTTATTTGTACCCGTCACGCCTTTGAAGGCAATCTCCGCATCCCACGATTTGCCGGGCTCCAGCACCATATCAGCACCTTCCGTTACTTTCGGGTTCGGCGTTCTCACATCCAGCTCGATTTCCTGCACGGCTTTTTCCCTGCCGCTGGTAGCGGTGATCTTCACCTTGGCAATACCTGTTTTTTCGATAACGTTTAACCGGAAGTTGATCACGTCATCACCGGTCCGGTCGAAGTGCATGCTTTGCTGTTTGGCGCCATCGGTGCGTAGCAGCTCATTCACTTCGATGTCGATCTTCACATCCTTCACGTGGTCTTCCATCGCAAACACATCCACCGGCAGGCTCACGCTTTCTCCCGGGCCAAGCACCCGGGGCAGGGTGGCCAGGATCATCAGGGGCTTTCTCACCGCCACGGCTTTTTCCGCATTGCCATAAGCACCTTCGTTTTCAGCCACCACCATCACGCGCACCGAGCCCACGTAATTCGGAATATCGATGCGATGCGTTTTTTCTCCACCGGCTTCCAACTGAAAAGGACCGGCAAATTTCACCATCGGCTTAAAACGGTTCGCCTTCACACCCTTGCCCCCTGTGCCGTCGCCGTCGCCACCCACGCTCAGCAACTTATCGAGCTTGCCGGCATAGGCGCCGATCACAGCATCGTACATGTCCCAGGTTTTTACGCCCAGGGCTTCGCGTGCATAAAAGGTATTCCAGGGCTGTGGCGTTTTAAAGCGGGTCAGATCCAGCAAGCCTTCGTCCACCATTGCTAAGGTATAGGTCATTTTACGCCCGTTCTTTTCACTTACCCGAATGCTTGTTGTCGATTCCGGTTTGATCACATCTCCCATCCGGATCTGTGGGATCAGGTGCGTTGCAGGGTCGTCCACCATTACAGGCACCACGCCATACATGCGGATCGGCAAATCGTTCTTCGTGCTCGCATGCGGCTGGATCAGGCTCACATGGATAAAGGCATTGGGCGACATATCGCCCGTCGCCTGAAATTGATGCACGGTCTCACCTTTCTTTGTGGCGATCCAGAATTTTTTGATGACACGTGTTCCCGATTCCACGCTCACCAGGGCCATTCCGTCTGACGGAGAAGGAAAAGACAGCTTGATGTTTTCGCCGCTCGTGTAGTTTTCTTTATCACAGGCAAAGTTCAGCATGTTGGCATTCTCGTTCGAGCTGCGGTTGCCGCGGTTCCAGTACGGCCAGTCCATGTATATGATCTGCCCGGTTTCATGTCCGCCTTCCAGGTCGGTCACGGTCATGAGGTAGCGGCCGTATTCCGGGTAGTTGATCTTAAAATTGAATGAGCCTTTTCCCTCGGTCGTGCAAATGAGCGTATCTTTCATCACGATGCTGCCCGAGCGGGAAATGTAGGTGGCCAGTTCCTCTTCCCCGCGCTCATACCACCAGCGCCATTGGATCTTGTAGATCTTCACCTGCAATTTTTTCGCGTTCACCGGCTTGCCATCGGCACTCACGGTAGCCACATCAAAGCGGTATGCCTTCCCGGTTTCGTAGCTCTTGTCATAGCCTTTCTGTTCCGGCACGCGAAGCCCCACATAGGTTTTGAAAGGGGAATAGGGTTTGCTGTACCGGTCGATGCTGAAATCGCCGCCCTCTTCAAACACCTTGGTAATGTAGGTTGCCCGTAACATGCCGGGAGCGGTTTGTCCGACATTCAGGCTTGTTTTGATCTTCGCCTCCCCTTTTTCATCCAGGGTTCCATCAAACACCAGGTCGGCATCCGAATAGAAATTCCTGACCGGAGAATCGAAGACATACGACTTGTATTTTTCAAATACCGTTGGCATCTGATTGACCGACACGTTCACCAGGGCATGCAGATTTTTGGCGATGGCGCCATGCAGCCATTTGGCGCTGAGTTTTGCGGTGCTGTCGTTGATCCTGCCCCCGTCGAAATCCATATAGATCTTCAGGCGGTTCGGCTTCACCGTTTCCACTTTCAGGTTTTGCGTAAAGGTCCTGTTCCCCACACGGGCAATGGCCGTATAATTCCCGGTGATGGCTTCGTCACCGGTAGCTGTCCGGAAATCATACAGGCCATTGGTATTCTTTGTTTTGGTCACCTGGTAAATCACCTGCCCGTTAGGGTCCTGCAATTCAAATTTCACAGGATGGTTGGGAGGCAGGCGCTTTTCCTTATCTTCCATTATGAAAGAAAGGAACAGGGAATCTCCTGGTCTCCACACGCCGCGTTCCCCATAAATAAAGCCTTTCACGCCTTTCTGCACAACTTCGCCCGATACATCAAATTTACTCAGAGAGTTGGCTTCACCATCCAGCAATTTTAAATAGCCACGCTGTTTGCCGTGCTTTGCCAGCATGAGGAACGGTTTTCGTTTGAGCTGTACATCCAGCATGCCGTTGGCATCCGTTGTTCCGCCGGCAATGAGCTGTTTGGTATAGTCATAGTATTCGATCTGTGCGCCGGGCAAAGGTTTCGCGGTGATCATATTGGTGACGAAAGCATGCGACAGCTTATTATCATCCAGCTTATAGATCAGGCCGATGTCGGAAGCCAGGATGTTGCGGCTCACGGCCTTGCCATAATAGTAATTATCATCGCAGGGGCTATACTCATCATGGTAGCCGTACCAGTTGTCATAGCCGCCGTCGAAGCCGTAGCTGTGCCAATCAGCCTCTTCCCAGTCTTTGTCTTCCTCCTCCCTTTTGTAGAGGGATTCTTCATTGGAAGGATTTGTTTCCGCTTCACAATCGCAAACAGCATATTCTTTTTTGAATTTGATGCTCACGCGGTAGATGGCGCCGGGATCAGGACTGATGAGCTTTCCGAGGTCGATCACATGCTGGTTCCATTGTTTTTGATCCGCTTTTTTGTCGTAGTCGAGAGCGATCTTTTTTTCTGCGATTACTTTCCCGACACGCGTCAGCCCGTCCTGCCCGGCGAGGTCGTTTACCTGGAGGAACTGGTGGACATTGTTTTCAAAGATCTTAATGATCCTGACATCCACCGCTTTGAGGCTGATGGATTCGAAGGGAAAGATCAACCCGTTGGAATTCGGGAGGATGGTCCCGTTGCCTTTGATGCGAACCCTGGGTTTTGGCTCGTTGAAGCTCAGGGTTGAGTTGTAGGCAGCGTTCATTTTATAGCCTCTGAAATTCTTAATGCCCGTCGTGACCTCAATGTTTTTCTCGCCAACCAAACGCCCCGGTAGGAAGACTTTCACGATGTTTCCTTCAATGGCATAGGTAAGGTTATCGACACCCTGAAGCGCGACAATACCTTTCAGGTTCTGATCGTAATGAATAGGATCGCTGAACGTCAGCTCAACATACTGGTCTTCATCCTCCACTACTTTGGCATCCGTAACGGTAAAATCACCCAGGCCCGGAACCACGATCTCTTCGGAACCCTTCTGTGGCGCATGGATTCCTTCCCCGTTCCAGGATACATATAGCTTCCCGGCTTTTGCTTTACGCTCGATATTCTCCGCAGAGAAATAGTATTCATTGCCGTTATAACTATAGGTCAATTGCACAGGCACTGATTTCCCATCCTGCATCACCCTGATCGATTTACGGATCGCGGCGGTGTCTTCGTAATCGGAGGTGCTGAGCTTTCCACTAAGCGTTTGAAATTCGGGAGTGGATTCGTCGGAAGCCCGGAGGCCATTTACCGTTACAAACAGGTTTTGCGGATAGGTCGAGAACTGCATCCGGAACTCTTTGAATTCACCGGGGACATCCAGCACATTAGCCAGCCTGAACCTTGCGTTATACAGCTGATTGACAGGCAGCGCTTCTTCCGGCACGTATTCAATGATGCGGTCGCTGACCCAGATCGCTTTCCCCTTCACTGCGGGCTCAAAAGAAAAAATACCTTTCAGCAGGGAGGAATCCGGGAGAGCGGCAAGTCTGGCGGCGTAGTAAATAGCGGCAGCGACTGAGTCCTGGAAGGCAGGAACGTTTTTAGGCGGGTGCTTCGCGTAGTAGCTTTCGGCCAGTTCAATGCGTATCGTTGTTTTGCGGCTTACCATACCAGAAGTATAGGCGGAGATGTACTGCCCGAAAGCAGGGTTGACCTCATTGATGCCCGGCTTTGAAAAGAAGCAGGAGCTCAGGATCAGGGTGACGGTGGAAAAGAGGATGGTGATGATTGAAAGCAGGATGTGACGTTTCATGTGTGTCAATTTTTAGCCAAAGGTGCAGCGATCATCACAGAAAAAGGTCTGATTTTATAGGACGGGCATGCTGCCTTATTAAGTGTGGGCTTTTGGCAATTATTTGAATCCCCGGTTTTGCGGATTGCTAGTCCTCGGAAAATTAATTTTTTGCCCGGTCCCGAACCTGTTTTTGTTCGGTTTACCGAACAAAATGGGAGGCTATAAAAACACTTGCTGGAAAGAAGCGTACACGGGTACATTGTTGCCGGTCTTGTAGGGAAGAGCAAATTAATTTTGTCTTATAACCATTAAACATCATCATCATGAAATCAACTCTCTTTTCCCTGACTTCGCTTCTATGGCCAGCCGGAAGCATTAAAACAAAAGTCCTGGTCCTGTTTTCCGCATTGCTGTTAAGTGTTAGCAGCTCCCGGGCCTGCGAAAACAAAGGTATTAATACGGCCTGTTACTATACCCAGAATAATCATGTGTTCCTGAACATCAGCATCATGCCCGATTACTGGGGCTGTGTGCACGATCTGGCAACTGCGGGAAATCAGGGGATTGATTACTCGGTTGTGGTATACGATAGCCAGGGAAATGTCGTTGGCACCTTCCCGGCGCAAGCCAATTCAAATCCCTTTAGCGTTGATATCGGTACCGGGCTGAATCCTCCCTACATCATCGACATCGTAGAAACAGTGGTGTATTTGCCAACCAATACGGTGGTCAACTCCTATCCCTGGGGATTACACTATTCAGTGAATACCAAATGCGATAAGCCCGATCCCAATGAGATCAGCGCCTGTTTTAAGAACGATCGCCAATCTATTTATTCCCAGTTCATTTTCCAGGTTCCTGCCGGCTTATATGCCTATTGCCTTTCGGCAAATGTGACACCCGTTCTGTACATCGTTTCCGGAACGACGCCTATCGCAGGCCCGGTGTCGCCAGCCACTTTCAATTACTCCAGCCTCACGTATAATGTCTTTCCGTTTCTGGATCCGAATGCCTGCTACGAAGGAGGCCTGATTTTCAGGGACAATGTAACCGGCGTGGAAGATCCTTATGCATACTGGTTAAGCTCCAACAATTCCACGAATCCTTACGGGCAGATTTGCAATTGTGTCACCTGCGAGGCGGGATTCAGTGCCAATCAGCACATGCATGACGTGAGCAGCACCGATGTGACCTTCCTCTCCTATAACCCGGCAGCCGTTGCCACAGAAACCTATAACATTACCGGAAGCAATGGCGCAACCTATACGAACGACGGAACAACATCTATTCTTTTACCAAACGGAACCTATACGGTGTGCCACACGGTTGTTACCAAAACCAAAGAACGCTGCACCGTATGCAGGGTGATTACCATTACAGGGGATGATGGCAACCCTTCCGACCCGACGGGGCCGCTCGGCAAATTCATTTCAGCGACGTCTTTGTCACCGAATCCTTCCTCGGATGCCACAGCCCTGGGCTTTACCTTGCTGGAGGCCGGAACGGTTGACATACAGGTCATCAATTCCTATGGAAGAACCGTGAAAACCCTGTTAGAGAAAAAAGCGCTGTCGAAAGGCGATCAGGCATTTAATTTCTCTACGTCCGATATGGAGGAAGGATTATACACGGTCCGGATCACGACGGATAGCGAAGTCAAAACCATCAACCTCATAGTAAGGCATTAATCCTTCTCGGTAATTTTATTAAAGAGCTGCCTTTATAGCGGCTCTTTTTATTTAATCTTCCGGTCAGTTCGGGTAATCCGGAGCAATAGCGAAACCACTTCTCGATACGATGTCCTGCTAAAGAACCATTGAGACATTACTATGTAACAGAACAATAGAAGTGCTAAGCAGCCTGTCAGACACGGATGACAGGGATCGAACGAATCAAAGGAAGCCCGAAGGGCTTTAACACGAATAACAAAAATGCCCGTTTCATATCAACCCTGAAAGGGTTGAACCCTAATGGCACAGATGAAACTAAGGATAGATAGAACGCTGATTGAGCGCACCAGAATATATCGGGAACAACTCAGACAACTTAACCCGGTAGTCCGTTCGTCATCACGGCATGTCATGATTGCGCCGCTGTTTCTTTGCGGAGTAAGATGTATCGGAACGCGGCAACTCTTTTTGATACCTGGTTGAATCTTAAATTTAAAGTGAGTTTAAACAAAGGCTGTAATCCCTTATTTTACTGCTATTCCGGCGGGGATACCTGATCTGAAAAATCAAATCCAAAAAATATTTTTTATTTTTTTGTTGGTGAATAAAAAAATTGATTTACATTTGCCTCACGATAACAAACAATATAACCCACCAAAAAACGAAACAGCATGTTGGTATTAAACTTAAATACGAAGCCTTAACCCGGACAACTGCTATTATCCATACGTTCAGCCCGGTTTAATGCCGGGTTTTTTATTGCCCTGATTTTTTAGAAACAAAAGATCCGAAGCAATAAATTCTGGGGAGACAGAAAAGATCCGGAATCCACCAATTCAAATTTTAAAGTAAATCTTCGGGTAAGATTTAAAACAGAGTGCGCATGCATTCGCCATTGCCGGAAAATCCCGGCCCTGGAAAGCTTTTCCCGGAACGAAAAAACTCAATCATGGGAAAAAACCGATTGAAGGGGAAGCACCTGCGTAAGACTGATTTCCCTTCGGATATAGCGAAAAGTGTCGCTATCAATATCATGACGAAACATTACAAGCATGTTTCCAATGATGAAAAAATAGAAATTATTAATGACGTTCTTTCAGATCCTGAAAACTTTGTAGAGCACCCACACCTTTATCCTTTGGCGCTGGCCCTTACAGGGAAGCCTAAGCTGAAAAGCGATTACGAGGTGTACGAGCTCAAAAACAGCGGCAACTTCAACATCTACGGGGAAGAGCATATCGACGACAATGCCATCCGGCAGATGGAAGCAGCGATGCGACTGCCCATCTCCGCGAAAGGCGCCTTAATGCCGGATGCCCATCATGGCTATGGCTTGCCGATCGGTGGTGTGCTGGCTGCGAGAAACGCGGTCATCCCTTTCGGTGTCGGCCTCGACATCGGTTGCCGCATGGCCCTGAGCATTTACGATCTTCCGGCGGATTACATCCAGAAGAAAGAATACGACCTGCACAAGGCACTGAAGCGCTGCACGCATTTCGGAAACGATGGTACGCTGGACTTTAAAGTAGACCACGAAGTATTGGAGCGCCCCGAATTCAAGGCGACTGCCCTCCTGCAAAAGCTGCATGGCAAAGCCTGGTACCAGCTGGGCTCTTCCGGAACCGGGAACCATTTTGTGGAATTCGGTATGGTAGCCATTCACGAAGGTAACGGTCTGGGCATTGCCCCCGGGAAGTACACCGGCATCCTGTCGCACAGTGGTTCCCGCGGTATGGGGGCCGCTATTGCAGCGCAGTACACCCGCATCGCTACAGAGAAGTGCAAACTGCCTCGTGAGTTGCAGTCGATGGCCTGGCTAAATATGGATGAAGAGGCCGGACAGGAATACTGGCTCTCGATGAACCTGGCCGGGGATTATGCCACGGCCTGCCACGACGTGATCCACCGGAACCTTGAAAGGGAACTGGGCCTGGAGGCCATTTGCAAAGTGGAGAACCATCACAATTTTGCCTGGAAGGAAATTCATCAGGACGAAGAGCTGATCGTTCATCGCAAAGGCGCCACGCCGGCTGCGAAAGGCGAGCTGGGAATTATTCCCGGGAGCATGAGCAGCAATGGTTACATCGTCAGCGGCCTGGGAGATCCGGGTTCCCTGAACTCTGCCTCACACGGAGCCGGACGTAAAATGTCGCGCAAGGAAGCGAAGGAGAAGATCACGAAGTCTTCGATGAATAAACTCTTATCGGAGCATCGTGTCAAGCTCATTGGTGGAGGCGTGGAAGAAGCTTCCGCAGCCTACAAGGATATTGAAGCGGTGATGAGCAGCCAGCAGCAACTCGTGAAAGTAGAGGGCGCTTTTACGCCAAAAATTGTCAGGATGAACAAGAGTTAAAAACAAACCGTCATTGCGAGCGTAGCGAAGCAATCTCATTATTAGAAAGATTGCTTCGTCCTCCGTCCTCGCAATGACGAAACAAGAAACAATGGAAACAAAAATCATACAGATCACTTCCGGAAAAGGACCGGCTGAATGCTGCCTCGCGGTAGCGCTGGCTTTAAAGGAAATGCTCAAAGAAGCAAAAGCCCAGGGCTTGAAGCATGAGGTCATCGACCGTTTTCCGGGACAGGAGAATGGTACACTGGCATCTGCCAGCCTCAAGCTCTGCGGAAAAGGAGTCGTGGCATTTTCGAAAAGCTGGGAAGGCGTATTGCAATGGATCGCGCAAAGCCCTTACCGGAAATTTCACAAACGGAAAAACTGGTTCGTTGGTATTTCGGTGTACGATACCTCGCTACTGCCGGAATGGAAAGAGAAAGACATTGTCTTCCAGACGATGCGCTCCTCAGGCCCCGGAGGCCAGAATGTGAATAAAGTAGAATCGGCAGTCAGGGCTTTGCATGTGCCGTCAGGCGTGCAGGTAGCGGTAAGCGATTCGCGCTCGCAACTCCAGAATAAAAAGCTGGCGGTAGAGCGCCTGAAGGAAGCCTTTGCCCTTTGGCAGATTGCCGTCCTTCAAAAAACACAGCAGGAGCAGTGGCAAAACCACAACGTGCTCGAACGCGGAAATCCGGTGCGCGTCTACGTCGGGAAAGATTTCATAAAACAAACGTAAATGGAACAGCATACGATACATCAGGAGATCATCCTGAAAAAAGAAAAGCTCCAGGCGATCAGCCTGGAGTTAAAAACACAGTTCATCGGCCTGGATGAAATCATTGACGAAGTGATGAACCTCGTGTCGGCCTGGTACGTTTTTCCCCAGGCCCAGTTGCGCCCGATGGTGATCAACCTCTGGGGGATGACAGGCTCAGGGAAAACGGCCCTCGTGAAAAAACTGGTGGAGCTCCTGGAATACAAAAAGCTCTATGCCCAGATGGATATGGGAGAATTTGAGTCCGATTCGGCCTCCTGGTTCAAAAGCACGCTCACCGACGATTTGGAGTTTTTTCATGAAAAACCCTGCGTCATCTGCCTGGATGAATTCCAGTTTGCGCGCACCATTGATGC
This sequence comes from Bacteroidetes bacterium UBA4416, assembly GCA_002390745.1. Taxonomy (GTDB): domain Bacteria; phylum Bacteroidota; class Bacteroidia; order B-17B0; family Aurantibacillaceae; genus UBA4416. The sequence continues at coordinate 40,952 of DGQK01000023.1, forward strand.
CAACGGCGAAGAACTTGGGAAAGATAAGCTCCGCGTGATCTGGGATCTGGTGGACAGCGGCAGGATCAACTACATTACCTACAACAATACCTATTACCTGAAGCGTGCCGATGCCTGCCTGCTGTCTCTTTCGAAAGCAAAGGACCAGGGAGTGGAGGTGGAAAAAGGCCTTGTAACCAAACATGAAGAAGCCTTTCTGGAGATCTTCAAAAATTTCTATTTCGGGAATCAGAACCGCACGGAAGCCGTAGACAAAAATTATTTTCTGTCCAGGGATTTTTCCGAAGGCTTATTTTACCTGCTCAACGATGACGACCTCACGCTGGATGCCCTGCAACAGGAGCTTAAACAGGCAGACCTTAAAGCCATTGCCGACCTTGTTCACAGAGGCATGCGGAACCGCAGCGCGCTTAAGGAGCTCGATCTTTCCAAAGCCCTGATCTTCATCCTGGGTAATCTCGACGAAGCTTATGGGATGAGCCGCTCCATGAATCCCGACATCAGCGCCGATGAGTTGCATGCTTCCACACTCCGGATCAATATCACCAATATCAAATCTGCGCTGAAACAACGCTTTCGAGCCGAGCAGATCGCGCGCTTGGGCAATAACCATGTTATTTACAGGGCCTTTAAAAATGAGCATTTCAAAGAGCTGATCCGAAGAGAATTGTTTCGGGTGAATGCCTTTGTAGAAGAACAATTTGGGTTCGGGATGCTGTACCATAACTCCGTGCATGACCTTGTATACCGGGAAGGCGTCTTTCCGGCACAGGGCACGCGCCCCGTTCTTACCACCATTAAGAACTACATCGAATCCTGGGCGAGTAAGGTCGCTGTGGAGGCGATCGTGAAAAAACTGGAAGTCTCTGTTGTGGAATGGTCCTATGTAGAGGATAAATATGTGTTCGTCTTCAAGGACCGTCAGAATACGGTACTGAATATTTACGAGGAAAAAGTGATCCTGAAGATCGACTCGCTCCGTTCGGTAACAGACAAGGACTTGCAGGCGCACACAGCGGTCCATGAGGCCGGCCATGCGGTATTGGCGGCACTAACGCTTCGCATTTTGCCTTCGCTGATCGTTTCAAAGTCGGCAGCCGACAGCTGCGACGGATTTTGCATGGTAAATATGCCTGAGGGCCTGACGACACGCGGAACCCTGAAAAAAGAGATTGTCATTTCACTCGGAGGCTACGTGGCCGAGAAAATGATCTTTGGAGAAGAGAACACCTCTTCCGGTGTTTACTCCGACATCGAAGAAGCGACTAACCTGGCCAATAAAGCGATCAAGTATTATGCAATGGGTTCCGACCCAATAGCCATTGCTGTTGCCGGACCGGGCAGTAACGAGTACTTCTTCATGACAGAAAAGCACCGGGAGGAAGCCATGCAGCTCATATACGATTGCAGGGAAGAGGCGGAACGAATCCTTGAACAAAACAAGCTGCTGCTGTTGAAGATCTCCGAATACCTCACAGAACATCACAGGATGGATGAACAAATGCTTTCCGGTTTTGTCAGGAAATATGCGGTAGACAGCTGGGTGAGGGAAGAAGGGTTTAAAAAGAAGGACCACTACTTTTCCTTTGTGTCTGTGTTACAGGAGCAAATTAATGAACTGCAACGTAAGGCTCAGCCGCTTGAAAGACATTAGAAGCCATCTCAAAAATAGGTTTTAGGCTATTTGTGCAGGATTTTCCATTCAGGTGAGGCTCTTTTCGAAGCTCATACTCTTGCAGTCTGGGCTAGAAAAGAAACGAAGCATGAATAGAAAAGACGCGCAAAGAGGCAACAGGTATTTATGAGATGGCTTCTTGAAGCATGTTCGCAATCGGGCCAGGCGGCCATTTAAAAACTCAGGTAGTTTTACCCGTTCCAAATCGGTTATTTCTACGCGTGTGCAATTCAGGACTTTGCCATAAGTTTGGTTTAAGAAATTTCATAAACCATGTCTATAGCAATTCAACAACTCGCCGGCCGGGCAGGGATTTTTGTTCTGGCACTGGCATTGGCTTCATGCCATCATGAGTCAAAAGAAGGTGGATCTTCCACGAGCGACAGCGTATCGGCTCCTCAGCCTTCAGTAGCCTGTGGTCCTGATACGCCGGTCTTTTCCTCCTATGTGCCCCATGAAGTCGATATCTTTCTTAACAACGGCTACCAGGGACTCACGCCGAAGACGCAACCCTGCTTCGATGTGTTTTCCTGGCAGTCTTTCATTGCTCTCAACTGGCCTGCTAATCCGGATGGCTTGCCGGTGAAAGGTAATTTCACGGACGATCCTCAAGCCATGCGTGTGTGGGAATACTACACCGATCCGGCAGTTATCTTTGAAACAAACGAGCAGCTCCTGCCTTTCTCAGGGCCCATCAAGAAGAGCTCAGGCCTTAAAGGGCTGCGGATGTTTGCCAAGCTCAGTCACGAGTTGCTGAATGTGCCGGCTTCTATCAGGGAAGCAACAGGCCAGCCGCTGATCGACAAGAACCTTAATTTTGCACTGTATGAGATCCGGCTCAACCCGGATGAAGTCGATTACATCCTCGGGGATTCACTTTATACATTGGAAGGACAGCAAAAGCATACCATTAATTTCCCCGCAGGCTCAGCTACCGGGAAGGTGGGAGCGATGGAGATCAAAGCAACCTGGAAAATCCTTGCAGGCTCCGATGACAGCACCAAATTCTATCGCCGCAGGGCTGTGATCTATGTCCCCGCCAGGCAAAGCGCCAGCGGTAAGCCTTTATTCCTTACGGAAACCGTTGGCCTGGTAGCCATGCACATCATTCACAAAACCACCAAATTCCCGTTCTGGGTATGGACCACTTTTGAGCACATCGACAACGCGCCGGAGCAGGCACAGCTGGGTCAGGCAGGCAGCCAGTATTCTTTCTATAACCCGGCCTGTACTTCCTGCACGGAGAATACGCCGGTTAAAACACCGAAGGATGATTATATCTGGCAAACCACCAAACCCTACGCCAAAGCCTATGCTGTTAATGGAAAATACGGAACACAGGCAGTAAGAAGCAACCCTGTGTATGGCCCGACCGAAATGGTAAACCAGACCTGGCAGAAAGCCCTCCGGGAAGCAGGCTCTGTGTTTGCCAATTACCGCCTCATCGGGTCGCAATGGTCTGTTGTGAGCGAAACATTCCCTGCCGACACAATACCGGCACCCGACACATTGGCCAATACCACGCTGGAAACCTACATCCAGAACAGTTCCTGCACAATGACCTGCCATCGCTTTGCAAAAGACGCAGCGGGAAACAACGCCGACTTTAGCTTTATTCTCGGTCATGCACGCAGCGTAGCCTATCTGAAAAAAATGAAAGAGAGTACAAAGGAGAAACCGTAATGCCCTGTAACCCTTGGTATAAGCCTGTTCGGAGGAATTGACCTGTAAAAACGATTTATCTTTTTGAGGGATATTTATTTTTTGGAAACAGTTTACGAACTGAAAAATAATATTCACTCAATAGAATCAGGTTTAAATTAATTTATATTAATTTTAAGTATGCTCTGTAAGCATTGATTTTACTGACTATTCAGAGGATCGTTGTTTGTGATTTAAAATTGAATTGAATTTTTTTTAAAAAAATTAGTTGGCGAATGAAAAATTTGATTTACATTTGCCGAAGAAATTAGTAAAAATCAAATGAAACATTGCTTTACATATCACGCAGAACTAAGTCAGATAGGGCGTTCGCCGCTCTTGGACTTATGGGGTATCTAAGCTGTTTTTATAAATTATAAAAATAAGTGAAAGCCCCGGTTCGATAGATCGGGGCTTTTTTATTGAAGCAAAACATGAAACGAAGTTTGCAACCCATAGTATATATTCTGGCAGGGAGTACCTGAAAGGAGATCGTATGCGCCGGCATGTCCGGCAGAAACCCGGTCTCTGTTGAAAGACCGGGTTTTTTTATGCTCAGACGAAAAGAATAAACAAAAGAAATAGAAACCAAAAGAACAGAAATCATGAAAGATCAGATCGGTGACAGGATGAAATTATTCTACGAAGACCGGACACGGTATGCCCTCATGAGAAAGGCCTATACCATTATCCGGATCGACGGAAAAGCGTTTCACACTTACACCAAAGGCTTGAAAAGACCTTTTGACGACCAGCTGATGGATGACATGGATGTGACAGCAGCTTATATCTGCCAGAACATCCAGGGCGCTAAGTTTGCCTTCGTACAGTCTGATGAGATCTCCGTGTTGATTACGGATTTCGATGACATCAACACCGGTGCGTGGTTTGAAGGCAACCTTCAGAAAATGTGCAGCGTGTCGGCGAGTTTGGCTACGGCGAAGTTCAACCAGCTCAGGCCAGGCAAGATCGCATTGTTTGACAGCCGTGTGTTTCAGATGCCGAATAAAAGGGAAGTAGAAAACTACTTTATCTGGAGGCAGCAGGATACGACCCGGAACAGCATCTCTTCCGTTGCCCAATCTCTGTATAGTCACAAAGAGCTGAACGGGAAAAGCAACGGTGAAAAGCAGGAGCTGATCTATCAGAAAGGCATTAACTGGAACGACTACGCCCCAAAGTATAAGCGTGGCCGCCTGATTGAGAAGATGGCTTTTGAAAAGGAAGGCGCCATCAGAAATAAATGGGTATGCCTGGAAGTACCTGTCTTTACACAGGAAAGAGAATTTTTAAATAACAGGATCATTAGTAACGCATAGCGTAAGTATCATCGAAGAAGGCGGGCTGCGCCGGTTAAATCAAGAGGTGGCGCAGCCCTTAACAGAAAGGAGAAATTATGAGGAAATTAGCATCAATTCAAAAAATTAAAGAAATAGAAGCCATTGAAGGAGCCGATGCCATCGAGAAAGCGTATGTGTTAGGTTGGCAGCTGGTCATCCGTAAAGGCGAGTTCAGCGTGGGCGACCTTTGTGTGTATTGCGAGATCGACAGCATCATGCCCGATAAGCCGGAATTTGAATTCGTGAGGGCCAAAGGCAACCGCATCAAAACCATCAGGCTTCGTGGCCAGATCTCACAGGGCATTTGTTTCCCATTGAGTGTTTTGCCGGAAGGTACGGAGATGACCGAAGGCCTCGACGTGACAGACATCCTGGGCGTTACCAAATTCGAGCCTCCGATTCCGGCTAACCTGGCAGGTACCGTGAAAGGCATGTTCCCGTCGTTTATTCCTAAAACGGATGAAACCAGGGTGCAGGTATTGGAAAAGGTACTGACGGCTTATGCAGGCACTGTCTGCTATGTCACCGAGAAACTCGATGGGAGCTCTGTTACTTTTTACCTGAAAGACGGAGAATTCGGTGTGTGCTCAAGGAACCTTGACCTGGCATTCAGTGAAGACAATTCGATGTGGAAGTTTGCCATTGCCAATAAGCTCGAGGACAAGCTAAAAGCGTTGAACCGGAACCTGGCCTTGCAGGGCGAGATCATCGGAGAAGGGATCCAGAAGAATAAATACAAGTTGAAAGGACAAAGCATTTACTTCTTCAACATCTTCGATATCGATGCCTACAGCTACTTCTCTTTACAGGAAGTGAAGGCTTTGCTGGGCGATCTGGACTTGAACATGGTGCCTGTTCTGGAAGAAAACTATCTCCTGGAAAGCAATGTGGAAGCCCTGGTGGCTAAGTCTAAACTGAAATCGGTTTTGAATAAGGACACGATTGCCGAAGGAATTGTGATCAGGCCGGTGGAAGAAAAGATCGACAGGAATGTGATGCAGGGCCGGATGTCTTTCAAAGCCATCAACCCGGACTTTTTGATCAAATACGACGAATAGAAACCAGGTAACAGGAAGATCACAAAGGATCAGGGCAACCCACAGGCCTGTGGGTATCAAGGAGTATGAACTCTAGAGCGCATGCATGTTCTTTGCGGCGCTGCCCGGATCACTTGGATGCTTCTATACGGAATAAGAAATATGTCAAAACGACCCGTACATAGTTTTATATATCAGCTTCTATCAGTTTATGATAGCTGAATAGGATTGGTATGCGCAAGCATAGGCCCGGTCCGTAACGACCGGGCCTTTGTTTTTACTGCCTTCTTAACCCAACAGGTAGAGGCGCTTGTCTTAGGAACAAGTTAGTATTGGTTCGGATCCGATAGAAGGTACAGAAAAGAAAAAGAGCAACAAAACAAAAAATAAAATGCCGGATCGTCTAAAGGCAGGACATCAGACTTTGATTCTGAGAGTAGTGGTTCGATCCCATTTCCGGCAACTTTGCCTTCTTAGCCCAATCGGTAGAGGCGCTTGTCTTAGGAACAAGTAAGTGTAAGTTCGAATCTTACAGAAGGCACATAAAAAGCTTGTTTTAAACAGGCCGGTCATCACGCCTTGCGGCTGTTGTGATGAGACATACATAAGGAGGAATAACCGGGCGGGGCCCGGACAGGCTTGCTAAGCTATGTGTCGCGCTCCGCGCGATGGGTGTCGGGAACTCATTTCTCCGCAGAAGAAAATAAATTGGAGAGTAGCGACCATTGGTGGTCAGGCAGACTTGAAATCTGTAGCGGTCTGAAAGGACAGGGTTCGATTCCTATACTCTCCGCAAATACTGGGATGTAGCTCAACGGTGAGAGCAAGTGCCTTATACGCACGAGGTTGTTAGTTCGAGTCTAACCACCCCAACAAAATATACGGGAAGTATTTCAATTGGTAGATTGCTGGCTTTGGGCGCTAGTGGTTGCAGGTTCTCACGCCGGGGCGTGACTGCCTTCCCGACAAACGATTTGTGGTGTAATGGATAACACACCCGGCTACGGACCGGGAGACTTAAGGTTCGAGTCCTTACAGATCGGCTAAATACAATATACGGGAAGTAGCTCAGTTGGGAGAGCGCGTGCTTTGGGAGCATGAGGCCGCAGGTTCTCACGCGAGACGTGACTGCCTTCCCGACAAAAGGAAATATAGCAAAGATGGTCAATGCGGCAGATTGAAAATCTGCAGATGTAGGTTCGAGTCCTGCTGTTTCCACAGGAAATACATGGTGAGATTAGTGTAAAGGCTAACACGACGGGCTGTGGATCCGTTAATACTGAGTTCGAGTCTCGTATTTCACCCACAAGGGAATGCGCTAACGCTGGAGAGTTAGGCTGGTCTGTAAAACCAGTGCCATTCGGCTGAGAAGGTTCTCACGGCGTGTCGTGATTCCATTCCCACAGGAATAATTATGGGATATACTTATACCGGTATTTTCCGGAATGTATTCCGCCCAGGCACAAAGAGTTAAATGCCGGATGGCTCAGACGGCTCTTGTGCTTCGGCGGGATCCCATTGTTATAAAAACGTTCTTTGACATCATGTTTTTTTAAGATGAAGTTTAAAATAATTTGTTTACTTTGGTGTAAACCACTTAACCCAATTTTTTATGACTGTAAGTTCAAACCTGGACATTTTCTTGAATAAGAAAGTCGTGGATTATTCAAAAGACGAAGGGATTCAAAACCCCGGGGAATTTGTTTACCGCATCCGTATCTCCTATGACGATTTTGAAGATGGCGTTTCTATTGAAAGCCTGACAGACGATTTCGCGAAAGATCCGAATGCAGGGGAGGTAAAAGAGATCATCTTCGGCGCGTTTGACTTTGAATCGAGTAACTCTACCGAGGGCATCGTGAACAAGCTGGTCGAGTATAAAGGAGTATTTAAAAACCTGAAAGCGGTTTTCATTGGAGATATCACCTATGAGGAAAATGAGATCTCCTGGATCAACCAAAGCAATGTAGGGCCTGTGCTCGACGCTTACCCAGACCTGGAGCATTTCCAGGTGCGCGGCGGAAACGATCTTTCCTTCGGAAAACTGGAACATACCAATCTGAGGACCCTGATCATCGAAACCGGCGGCTTGCCGCCTAATGTGGTAGAAGAAGTGTCAGCTGCGCATTTGCCGAACCTTCAAAAGCTGGAAATGTGGTTGGGATCCGATAACTACGGTTTCAATTCTACCATCGGTGATTTTGCCGTGATTATTTCCGGAAAGTCGTTTCCAAGCCTTAATCACTTAGGATTAATGAATAGCGAGATCCAGAATGAGATTGCGATCGAAGTCGCGAAATCGCCGGTGCTGGCTCAACTCGACGTGCTGGACATGTCGATGGGAAATATGGATGATAAAGGGGGAGAAGCCATTCTCAACAGCGAAGGCATGAAACACCTGAAGTACATTAATCTGCGTCATCATTATTTAAGTGATCAGATGATGTCGAAGCTGAGCGCACGTTTCCCGGCCATTAACCTGGACGACCAGGAAGAAGCCGATGATGATGGCGATGAAAGCTATCGTTACATTGAAGTATCGGAATAAGCATGCGCTTTTTTGTTTTAGGAAATCCTGAAAACCGAAGGGTAAGCTTGTTTTCTGAAAGCTTTGAGTCATCCGGTTTTGGGCAGGTAATCGTCTTATCCTACCAGGATGTTTTGAAGACGCCGGTTTTGAAAGAAACAGATTTTTCAGGAAGCATCGTGAGGATCGAATCACCGGGAGAAAATTTTGAGGTCAGGAAATTGCTGATAGCGAAAGGTGCTGCCGCTGCCCGGGAGGAAGGCCTGCCCTTTGTTTCGGAAGAGCAGGCCCTGCTGTTGGAAGATCCCTCGGAGCTGATCCATACCAGGCAATGGTATTTGGGTTTCAGGGAGCTGTTGCAGGAAATTGACCTGGAGATGCAACGCCATCCCGGGGCTGCATTCATGAACCTTCCTTCGGATATAACGCTGATGTTCGATAAAAAAGCCTGTCAATCGCTGTTGAAAAAGCACGATGTTCAGATTCCTGATTTTCATTGTTCCATCAACAGTTATGAGCAATTGTTGGAAATGATGAGGCTGAGAAAATGGAACAACGTATTTATTAAGCCTGCGCATGCCTCATCAGCTTCCGGAGTCATTGCTTTCAGGATAGCCGGAGAGAAGCAACAGGCCATTACCACGATCGGTATCAGCCGGAAAGGCGCATCTGTTCGGTTGTTCAACGCGTTAAAGGTTAAGACCTATACAGCTAAATCCGATATTGAAACGATCATTGACAGGGTTTTGCAGGAAAATGCCATTGTAGAAAAATGGATCCCTAAAGCGACTATCGGCGACGACTATTTTGATCTCAGGATATTGGTCATTTGCGGACATGCCAAACACATGGTTGTGAGAAAAAGCAAACAGGTAATCACGAATCTGCACCTGGGCAATCGACGCGGCACGCCGGAGGAGCTGGAACAGGCGATTGGGAAAGAAAAAACAGAAGAGGCCAGGCGTCTTGCCGAAAAGGCCGCCGGCTGTTTTGTAAAATCCCTTTATTGTGGGGTTGATGTTCTGGTTGGCGCTGATAAGAAAGACCTTCGCGTATTGGAGGTCAATGCGTTCGGCGATTTATTGCCAAACGTGCTGCATCACAACAAAAGCTGCTACGAGGCCGAGATAGAGGTCATGATGAAATAAGGATAATGAAGCTACCGTCTACCATACAAACGATTCTCTTTGATCTCGATAATACGCTGATTGACCGCGACCGTGCCATGAAGGATGCGGTCAGGCATTGGTTGAAAAACCAGGGGACGATAGATGAGGAAGATATAGAAACGGAATTAAACCGTGTCCTGGAAAAAGACAATTCCGGTTATACCGACAGGGATTTATTTTGTGAATGGTTGCTCAGCGGCTATGCGAACGCTGCCACCAAAGCAAGCCAAACAGCAAGCGAAATATTGAGAGCCCTACAGGAGCTGACAATTTCTTACCTTCAGCCCGATCCTGATATCCTGGATACTTTGCAGCAGCTGGAACAGCAGTATCAATTACTTATCGCCACCAATGGAAGTCAATACGTTCAGCAAAAAAAAATGGCGAAGGCGAACCTGGACTCCGTATTTTCTGCTGATCGCATTTTTATTTCAGAAGCACTTGGTCACCAAAAGCCGGATCCCGCGTTTTACATGAAGATCCTGAAAGCGATCGGGAGAGATCCGGCGCAATGCCTTATGGTGGGCGATAATTATATAAATGATGTGGAAGGTGCCAGGCATTGTGGCCTGTATACCTGCTGGATCGCCCATAGGAAAGCCAGCGGAAAAAAGTCCGCAGATATGACGTTTAACCATATTACAGAAGCAAGACAATGGCTCCGGGAATCAATATGAATGAGGTCGTCAAAAGTATGGACGTACTTTTTATCACCCTGGACAGCCTCCGTTACGATGTTGCCCGGGAGGCATTTGATAAAGGGATGCTTCCAAACTTCAAATGCCTTTTTCCTGATGGCTGGCAGAAATGCCATTCACCCGGAAGCTTTACCTTTGCGGCGCACCAGGCCTTTTTTGCAGGCTTTCTGCCAACACCTTCCAGTCATCCGAAACAGGAACGCTTAATTGCGGCACAGTTTACCGGGAGCGAAACCACAACAGAAAATACCCTGGTAGTTGAAAGCGCCGATATTGTGAAAGGCTTTGAAGAGATTGGCTACAATACCCTGTGTATCGGTGGTGTAGGGTTTTTCAATAAGCAAACCGCTTTAGGATCCGTTCTGCCCTCTTATTTCCGGGAAAGCTTTTGGGAGCCCCGTTTTGGCGTTACAGAAAAGCAATCAACGAAATGGCAATTTTCAAAAGCCGCTCAGCTGATAGAAGAGCATAACAGGCAGCCCTTATTCCTGTTTATCAATGTGTCTGCGATCCACCAGCCAAACTGGTTTTACCTGCATGAAGAAAAAACAAGCGATAGTAAAGAATCACACGCTGCTGCCTTGCAGTATGTGGATTCACAGTTGCCCCTGCTTACCGATGCCTTAAAGAAAAAGCGCGATACCTTTTGCATTGTATGCTCGGATCATGGCACGGCTTACGGCGAGGATCAGTATTCCGGGCATCGCATCGGGCATCCCACCGTGTGGGAGGTTCCGCTGGCAACCGGTATTATAAAAAAAGAAATTGCAAATGAATTCTAAACCCGTATTCAATAATAGGTTCGAAGGGTATGCTTATTCGTACCCTCATAAACATAGCTACCGCCGTATGGAGCCGGTGTCACTGGAGCAGCTCTGGGCTTCCGAAAAAAAAGACGCCCTCTTTCTCTACATTCACCTGCCTTTTTGTGAAATGCGTTGTGGCTTTTGTAATTTGTTTACCATCGCTAATCCGCAGGAAACGATAGTGGACGCCTATCTGAACACGCTGCAACAGCAGGCCGAAACGATCCGGAGAGTCATAAAGCCCGAATCCTTCGCGCAAATTGCCGTTGGAGGCGGTACACCTACATTTCTGGAAATGCCTCAGCTGGAAAAACTATTTTCGATCATGCGCGCTTTAGGCGCTGAGCCGAAGGATATTCCCGCTTCTTTCGAAATGTCGCCAAAAACGATTAACCCGCAGAAACTGAAATTCCTGGAAGAGAACGGTGTCGACCGCGTGAGTATTGGCATTCAGAGCTTTCTCGATGGAGAGACCAAAGCCCTCGGAAGACCTCAAAAAAATAAAGAAGTAGAAGAGGCGCTCAACCTGATCCGTCAGTACCGCTTCAACACCCTGAACCTGGACCTGATCTATGGCACCTATGGGCAAACGCCTGCGGCCTGGCAGTATTCCCTGGAGCAGGCTGTTAGCTTTCATCCGGAGGAGATTTTTATTTATCCTTTGTATGTCAGGGCCTTAACCGGCATCAATAAGCTGGATCAGAATGCGCAGGACCTTCGCGAAGACCTTTACCTGCTTGCGAAGAAATTCCTGACGTCAGCCGGATACGAGCAGATCTCCATGCGCCTCTTCCGTTTGAAAACCGTACGCTCCTCCAAAGCAGCGCTCAGCTATAGTTGCCAGGAAGACGGCATGATCGGTCTTGGTGCGGGAGCGCGCTCCTACACAAAGCACCTGCATTATTCTTCGGAATATGCGGTGGCAAGGGGCAATATCAAACACATCATCAACGAATACATTGCTAAAAACAGTAGTGATTTTGAATTCGTGGATTATGGAATAGAGCTCCCGGTCGAAGAACAGAAACGTCGCTTTGTGATCAAGTCCATTCTTCATGCGAGCGCCCTCGATACGCGGCGTTACGAGTCCCTGTACGGAAACAAGCTGCTGTCGGATTTCCCACAACTGGGACTGTTGCTGGAGAACCAGCTTGCGGTTATGGATGAAAGCCAAAAGATGCACCTCACGTCGCAGGGGACGGATTACTCGGATGCGATCGGCCCCTGGCTGTATTCTCCCTATATCAAAGAACTCATTCAAACCTTCGAACTGAAATGACCTTATCCGTTTTATACCGTGGACCTTTGTCGGGCTGCAACTACAGCTGTAACTATTGTCCCTTCGCCAAAACGAAGAATACACGGGAAGAGTTGAAGGACGATGCCGCTAAACTGAATCGCTTTGTAAACTGGGTAGAAAACAACCCGGACATTCAGTTCAGCATCCTGTTCACTCCCTGGGGCGAAGCCCTGATCCGTCAATCGTATCAGCAGGCTATGCAGCGCTTAAGCCATTTCAAACATGTCAGCAAAGTAGCCATTCAAACCAACTTATCGTGCCGCCTCGACTGGCTTTCAGAAGTTAATAAAGAGAAAACGGCCCTGTGGGCCACGTATCACCCGGGAGAAACCAGCCGCCGTAAATTTTTGAATCAATGTGCGCGGCTGGATGAGCTGGGGATCAGCTACAGTGTAGGCGTTGTCGGATTCAGGGAAGTACTCCCCGAGATAGAAGCCCTGCGCAAAGAATTGCCGGCCCAAACTTACCTCTGGATCAATGCCCTCAAGAAAGAGGAGAACTATTATACCCCTGAAGAAAAAGCAAGGCTCATCGGCATCGACCCCTTTGTGCCTCACAACATGGTCCATCATGCATCGCTGGGCAAGCCCTGCCGGACGGGCCATACCGTGATCAGTGTCGATGGCGACGGAACCATGCAGCGCTGCCATTTCGTTAAAGAGCACATCGGAAATATTTACGATCCCGGTTTCAGATCAGCCTTGTTTCCGCGAGCCTGTACGAACGCTACCTGCGGATGCCACATCGGTTATGTGCACCTCGACCATTTGAAGTTATATGAGCTTTACAAGGATAAAGTCCTGGAGCGGATCGCTCAGTGATCGGGCCTGTATTTTTCCAGGTTGGCGGTAAGCCTCGATTTGATGCGGCTGGCAAGCCGCCTGGGAGCCAGCACCTTCACCTGCTCACCGAAGCCGAGGATCTCGCGTTCCAGCTCGAAGTTCCAGATTACATCGATGGAGAAAATGCAGCCATCGTCTTCCTGCTTCAATAATTTTTGGGAAGGATGAAGTGGCTTGGTAATGATGTAAGGCGCATGCTCTCTCACGATCTTTAAAACGATGGTTTGGGCTTTCTGGCTTGGCATCTTCGAAACTCCGATCACATCGTGGAAGTAGGTGCTCACATCGAAATCAGGCTTGAGGTATTTTTCTCCGGGCAGCTCGCGAAAGCTTTCAATCCGGTCGAGCGCCAGGGTCATGGTGGTTTTCCCTTTTCGGTTAACGCCCATCAGGAACCAACGGTTTCGGTACTCTTTCAGCAGATACGGATAAAAGACGATCTGTTGCGGCACACGGGCTTTGAAAGACTGGTAGGTGATCTCGATGGTTTTTTTGTTGATGATGAGTTTATGCAGAGGATCGATATGATTGAGGCCTTTCAGCAATTCGTTTTTTTCAAAATCAATATAAGACTTTCCTTTGTGCTGCTGCTTATACAGCTTATCTTCCAGGCGGGTCACCATGCCGTTCAGTTCCTGGAAATAACCGAAGCCTGTAAACTGCTTCAGGACATCCAGCACTTCATTTAGAGTGCCGAGGTCCTGCTGGGTTAAAGGAGAATTGGTGATGCTGTAATTCTTGTCTTCATAGCAATAGTACTTTTTATCGATCACCACGATCGGCGCATTGTAGCCGAGCTTTTCACTGCGCATATTTTGCAGATCGAGCTGTATGGCGCGCCTGCTGATGCCTTTGGTAATGCCTTCGTACTCATAAAGCGCGTCGGAGCATGCTTCCATCAGGTCTTCCAGCGTCCATTTTCGGAAGCGGTTCTGCAAACACTGGTCGATGGTTTTGTAACGTACCAGGGCTAATTTATTGATCGGCATAGAAATTTAGTTTAAAGGGGCGCTTAAAAGTAAAAAAATTCTGAATATCTGCGCATTCTATTTGCGCAGATGGCATCTTAAAAAAACATGAAATGAAATAGTGTCATTGAAAAACAATGCCTTAGCTATTTCTATGAATTAAATTTTTACTGCGCAATTACACTGCGCACTCAAGCATAACCTTTGTCCCGTTCGAATGAAACAAGGAAGGATCCTTCGGACAGAAAACATAAACGAATAAAAAACAGAACTTATGAAATTCAACATCTTTACAAAAAAAGAAAACGGTGCAACAAACCACGAAGGCGCTAAAGCCTTTACCCTGACTCCCGAGCTGGAACTATACTCAGCGGTAGTAACGGCTGGACTGAGCGACACCTTTTACGAAAAGGCCGATACACGCCTGGCGCGTATCCAGGATCTGATGTTGAAGAATGATCCTGAGTTTGTCGCCAGACTTGCCATCTATGCCCGTACGGAAATGTACATGCGGAGCATCCCGATGGTGCTGGCGGTGGAGCTGGCGAAGCTGAACTCCGGTAACGGACTGGTAGCTAAAACCGTAAATGGTGTGGTGCAGCGTGCGGATGAGATCACGGAGATCCTGGCCTATTACCAGATGGCCAACGGCCGTACCGGTGTGAAAAAACTGAACAAGCTCTCGAAGCAGGTGCAGAAAGGCCTGTCGGAATCCTTCAACCGCTTTGACGAATACCAGTTTGCAAAATACAACCGTGAAGCGGATATCAAACTGCGGGATGCCCTGTTCATCGTTCATCCGAAAGCAAAGGATGAATCACAGCAGGCGGTTTTCAACCGGATCGCATCCAATGAGCTGGCGGTGCCCTATACCTGGGAAACAGAGCTGTCGGCCCTCGGCCAGTTGAAATTCGAAAGCGAAAAAGCCAAAGCGGCCGCTTTCAAAGCCAAATGGGAAGAGTTGGTTGATAGCAACAAGCTGGGTTATATGGCCCTGATGCGTAACCTCCGGAATATCCTGGAAGCGAAGGTATCTGCTGCACACGTGCGGAAAGTATGGGATTACCTGTCGGATGCAGCAGCCGTGGCGAAGTCGAAACAGTTGCCTTTCCGTTTCCTGGCAGCCTACCGCGAGGTGAAGCTCCTGTCGTCGGAAGATGCGATGATGGTATTGAATGCCCTGGAAGATGCGGTAGTAGCCAGTGTGAAGAACCTGAAAGGCTTCGACGAGGAAACCCGTGTGCTGATTGCCTGCGACGTATCGGGCTCCATGCAAAAGCCGGTTTCGCCGAAAAGCAAGGTACTGCTCTTCGACATCGGCCTGATGCTCGGTATGCTGATGCAGTCGAAATGCAAATGCGTCGTTACCGGTATGTTCGGTGACCGCTGGAAAGTGATCAACATGCCGAACCGCGGTGTCCTGAGCAATGTGCAGGAATACTACAAGCGGGAAGGCGAGGTGGGTTATGCCACCAACGGTTACCTGGTGATTGAGGACCTGATGGCGCGGAATGTGGTGATGGATAAAGTGATGATGTTTACCGATTGCCAGATGTGGAATACCAAAACAGATGGCTCCACCTTTGAAAAATCGTGGAAAGCTTATAAAGCGATCGCACCAAACGCTAAGCTTTACCTCTTCGACCTCGCAGGTTACGGTAACACGCCGGTAAGTGTACAAAAAGATGACGTCTGCCTGATCGCAGGCTGGTCCGATAAAGTGTTTGATGTTCTGCAGGCCATCGAAAACGGTGAAAGTGCAGTTGAAAAAATCAAACAGGTGAAGTTGTAAGATGAATGCATCCCTCTGTTAATCCGGACAGAGGGATTTATAGAAATGCTTGCCAGGCTGTCACGGCACGCCGTGAAGGTCGAAGCCTGGCAGACACCAATGAGGATAAACTCAGGCATCCTTCTCATGATATGATAGGGATAGCATATACAATCGTTCTTTGACATCCTATAAGTAAAACATTCAATTAATCAGAATGCCGTAGAGCCGGAATTCATCGTAACTATAACGATGGGGAAATGTTCTGTTTTGAAAGGAACAGCAAAAAATGCAAATCCCCGAACAAAATTTTCCGTATCACCTGTCGCTTCTGATATAAACACACATCAAAGATGCCGTGAATAAGAACTGCTTCGTCTGGCCGATGCCGCAAGGCTAGGGGGTTCGAATCCCCCGCGCTTCTTATCAGTTATCGCTCTTTTAATAAAAACAAAACAATGCCGTATATAAGGAATACTTCGACCATTAGAAAAGGGCCTTATAGTTGATTGTCTGTCATATTAAAGCAGTGTCGTCTGCAAGAGATACTTCATTTAAACTATGTACGCCGGTTCGAATCCGGTTCACGCTTGCGTGATGGCTGAGAGGTTAAGCAATAAACAGCAAGCGCTCTTGTGAAATATTACCTGTTTTTTTAATCCTTGATGAGTGGCGTAGCGTAGTCATCCTTCGGTAGAGCGTCCCACGGGAAGGTTGCAGGTTCAAATCCTGTCTCTTTTGCCCCCGAAAAGAGTAGCTCATACAAACAGACTATGCGCCTGTTTCCTCATCAAAATCCTTGAATGGTGTCGTAGAAAAGAGGTACTTCGACTTCTAATCGGGAGATTGCGGGTTCGAATCCCGTCAAGGCAGCAATTAATAACGCCAATTGCCTTGTAGCTGAAAATGGAAAAAGCGCCAAAACGTTCTCTTTTCGCCTGTTGCCCATTCATTACTGGTCTATAGCTTAGTTGGCAGAGCACCGTCCTTTTAAGACGGGAGTCCCTGGTTCGAATCCAGGTAGATCGACAAAACACTTATAGGATGTCAACGAACGAATACGTTCTTTGAATACATTGCCTGGATGTTCAGGCAAACCATCTTCTCTAACAGGAAGCGGGTACGTAAGTCTGCAGGCGCCCTGTTGAGGTTTCAAAAAAGCCTCATAGTGTCACGTTGGTAAACAGTGATATTCTGCAAGCGCATGATTTAGCGTACCGGTGTTGTGAACATGGGTTCGAATCCCATCCCTTTCGGGTAGTTTAGCGGTTAAACAACAACGTCAAGTGCAGGTTCGAATCCTGCCCTAAGTCTTAAAACTTAGCTATTGGTTGGAGAGAAGCGCCCGCCTTCTTTAAAAAACGGGCATCTAAACTAAAAAGGAATAACGCCGTTCCGCAGATGAGTCACGCTAAGCGTGTTCAGGCTGCAATTGGCTTTGACCCGGATAGGACAGATACCGCTTTTGCAAAAGCGTTGCTTTTTAAGTGTTGGTCAGTGCGAAACAATTAAAAACCACCGCCGGAGGCAGGAGCTTAAGTCTGGTCCCGCTCAGGAACAATGAACCCGTTATTTCTTTTTATTAAAAAAGAAACGCAAAAATAAAAGCCGGTTCGTCCGGTAAAAATAGAAGGATAAAAAATTAGAATATAAGGTTATGAAAAGAATAAAAATAGCTGCCTGGAAAAAAGGCATCGTCATCAAAAATAATCAGTACATCAGGCTTTTGAACGAAGGCGTGAGCTGGATCTATCCCTTCAGCGAGGTCGTGGAATTCGATATGGCAAAACCGTTCAAAGTATCCATGAGCCTCAACATCTTTTTGAACGATCCGGAATTTGTGAATGCGGTGACCGTTGTGGATGTGAAGGATCAGGAGATTGCCCTGCAATACGAGAGCGGCTTATTTGCAGCGGTATTAGGCCCCGGAAAACATGTGTTCTGGAAAGGACTGATCGATTACCGTTTTGATATCGTTGATCTGAATGCCCTGGAGATCCCGGAAAGCATCGACAAAGCCTTGTTTTCCCGCAAAGAGCTGGCGCCTTACATCAGGAACTTTAATGTAGAGCCTTATGAAAAAGCGATCCTGTACGTGGATGGAAAATTTACCAGGGTCTTGGAAGCCGGTACTTACTACTTCCTGAAAAATGCAACATCGGTGGTGATCTCAAGGGCGGATATGAGAAATATCCAGGTAGAGATTGCCGGGCAGGAAATTCTGACCAAAGATAAGGCCGCCTTGCGTGTCAGCTTTTATGCTCAGTACAACATCACCGACATTGTGAAAGCATTGGTCAATAACAAGGAATACGACAAGCAGCTTTATGTGGTGATGCAGCTGGCTTTAAGGGAGTTTATCGGTGCCTGGACACTTGATGAGTTGCTGGAGAAAAAAGAAGTGATTGCGGAATACATGGCTGAGCATACTGCTGAGAAGCTGGAAGCCCTTGGCGTGAAGCTCAACGCCTGCGGCATCAGGGACGTAATCCTGCCGGGAGAAATGAAGGAGATCATGAATCAGGTATTGGTAGCGGAAAAGAAAGCACAGGCCAATACCATCATGAGAAGGGAGGAGACTGCCGCTACCAGGAGCTTGCTGAACACCGCCAAGCTGATGGAAGACAACCCGATGCTCTTTAAGCTGAAAGAAATGGAGTACGTGGAGAAGATCGCGGAACGGATCAACAGCATTTCGGTGTCGGGCGGAAGCCAGATCGGCGAACAGCTGAAACAGCTCTTTGGAGCCAAACCATAAACAAAGCCCACCGTTTCGGTACGGAGACGGTGGGTCATTAAGAAATAAAGTACATGAATAAATACCAACGATTACAGCTGGAGCTCGAAACCTCCGGCACAGGAAAAATGAAGTGTTTCGGAAATTCGATGCTGCCCATTTTAAAAAGCGGCTCATTAGTAACTTTTAAAAGGGAAGACCATTATAAGATCAAAGATATTGTGTTTTGTAAGGTAAAGGGCCGCTTTATCGACGCCCACAAAATTGTGAAAACCGATCCGGCCAGGGGCTTTTTGATAGCCAATAACCATGGCTATGAAAACGGCTGGACGCGGGTCATCTTTGGAAAGGCAGTAGAAGCGGAGTATATGGGACAGACACAGGATCTTTAAAACATGGCCAGGCTATCACAGCGTCGTGAGAATCGAAGCCATAGGAAAAAATCAGAACGCCCTTCGGCTCCGGTCAGGGCGATAAAACAAACAACGATTAAATGAATAAAATTTATGAAATACATTATCGTGGATCTGGAAGCGACCTGCTGGCCGCTAAAGGACCACAAAAACAAAAACGAAATTATAGAGATTGGTGCCGTCTGCATCAATGAAGAACGCCAGACAGAAAGCCGCTTCAGCGAGTTTGTGAAACCGGTGCTTAATCCACGGCTTTCCGAGTTTTGCATCGGCCTGACAACCATTACCCAAAAGGATATTGACGCTGCTGATACCTTCGATCAGGTAGTGGCGCGTTTTAAATCCTGGATAGGCCTGGAAGAAGATTACGTCTTGTGCAGCTGGGGTTTTTATGACCGCTCGCAGTTTGCCAGCGATTGCCATCTTCATCACCTCGATACCAAATGGCTGGAGCACCATATCAGTCTGAAGCACCAGTATGCCGTGATTAAAAAGCTGGGGCGTCCCATAGGCATGGGCCAGGCGCTCAGGATGGAAAACCTGAAGCTCCTGGGCACGCATCACCGTGGAATTGACGATGCGGTGAATATCTCCAGGATCTTTGTGAAGCACTTCGATCACTGGGATTTTGGTTAAGTGCCGTCATTGCGAATGTAGCGCAGCGAAATGAAGCAATCTCATCTTCATAGAGATTGGCTTCATGGTTCCTTCTCGCCATGACAAAAAATTAAAGAGTGCCGTGTAGTACAGTTACTTCATCCTGAAAATATGACACCAGTCTGTACTCAACTTTCGCCTCTTTGATCAAAAGGTGCCGTTGAAAAGAGTTACTTCACTTTTAATGAACATAAACACTTTTTTCGCTTATTGCCCTTTACTCTTTCAGGATAAATGCTCATAACGGATGCGTATGTTTTTTCATGCAAGGTTCGAATCCTTGTTTATCCACGACGGCTGGCCGGTTTGGCAAGCCTGGCAGGTGCCTTTGCGTTGCTGTGTTTTTGTTGATGTGCAGGCATAAAGGAGCGGTTAGAGGCCGCAGCCCGATAACAATAGGGGCAAAGTTCTGAAAAAGCCTTCTTGCATAACGCAGGCATCTGCCAAATTATAGTGATTGATCCCGGTGATAGTCTTGTCATCGGGATTTTTCATACAGAAGCGGTTGTTAAACTCTCCTAAAACGGATTTTGATCAGCAGAAATAGATACATTTGTATCCTATGAACCATACAGCCAATACTATTCTGAAAAAAGGAAGATCATCTGTCGGCACTTCCAATTGTGTTCGTAATACCATTTTCTCCATTACCGCTTACCCTAATCATTAATTTAGTTGGCATTCGCTGCCTGGCCTGTTGCTGCCTCCTGCGGCCCGGAATTCTATTTTCTAATCCTTAAACAACTAAATTACCCATGAAAACATTATGCCGGCGATCCGTCATCGCCGCCCTCATCATGGCTATCCTCAATGGCCAGGCAATAATCGCACAAACAGATTCCGTCGTTATCAGAGTTCATTTTCTGCATGGCTCCAAACCGAAGTTCAGATTCCGGCACGAAGAAAGCCGTTGGTTTGGCGGCATCCTCGGCGGGCACGCCGGTGTCGAATGTGAGCCTAATGAGATCGTCAACTTTGTACCTATGGCCCGATTCCATGTATTTGCAAAGCCGGAGCTCATCAACAGCCAATTCAGTACCCACGACACGCTCTCCTTTTATGAGATTCTCGGAGGCGATTATGGATCCGTTAAGAAGACCATCATCACGCTCAGGATCTCCGCGCAACAAAAAGCCGCCCTGGATTCTGTTGCCGCAACGTATAAAAACAGGAGCCCTTATGATTACGCCTTCTTCGGCATGCGTTGCGGAGCTGCGGCTTACGATCTACTGGCCCGGGCAGGCATACAACATCCTTATTCCTTTGCAAAAACCTGGTCTAAGTTTTTTTATCCGAGGAAAACACGCCGTCGCCTGGAAAGGCTTGCTGCGGCCAGAGGCTGTACTGTGCAGAAAATGCCCGGAAGTATAAAGCGGGTCTGGGAAAAAGACTAAGAGGATGATTTATGGAAGCGCATATGATCCTGTTCATTCTGCTGATGGCGGTAGAAACCATTCTGCTTGTCAGACACCAGGCAGAACCGCTTTACCTGAAGAAGACATTGGAAAACATTGTTACCGGGCTCATCGTCCTTTTGTTTGACCATGGCTTTTCCCTTCTCAGTTATCCTTGACTGGTATATATCTACAAGCATCACCTCTTTGAGATAGAGAAAAACAGATTCTGTTCCGGAGCCCTGTTTTTGTTGCTGGACTTTACAGAATACTGGTTCCATCGCCTGAGCCATCGGATTCCTTTGATGTGGACGGCGCACAAAGTACATCACCAGAGCACGGTCTTTAACCTGAGTGTTGGCCTTCGGACATCCGTCCCGATTCCCTTTTTCAATGTTGGTTTCTATGCCCTCATCCCCTTGTTGGGCTTTGATCCGTCCGATCTCCTGTTTTTTATTTATTTGCAGGGGATTTACCAGCTGTTCATTCATACAGAAGTGATCAGAAAGCTTGGGGTGCTCGACCTGGTTTTGATCACACCTTCTGTGCACCGCGTCCATCATGGGGTCAATGAACAATACCTGGATAAAAACTTCGGGAAGATCTTCGTGATCTGGGATCACCTCTTCGGCACCTACGAAAAAGAAAGAACGGCGATAGTATATGCCCTGAGGGAGAGAGCGGACTGATCAGGTGCCAACTGGTGCCTGTTAAAAAGTGGTGGCACAAACAATTTGGATAGCCGCCGGGAATTCAAGACCTAATGCGTAACTTTGAGTGACTATTTGTCCCCTGTGAAACGGAAGCGTATTATTTATCTTTTGCTGCTGGCCTTGTTTTCTATTGGCAGCTATTTCCTATACCATCGCCTGATGGACAGCAAGGAAAAGATCCTGGATAATAGATTTTATAAAGCAGAGCTTGATAGTATCCAGGATCTCCGTCGCTCCCTGAAAAACCGGAATGCCGGAAAAAGAGCACTGAAGGCCGCCTTCGTGAAACAGATTACCCAAAAGGTATTTCCCTACTGGTACGGTACCAAATGGGATTTTAACGGCACCACCGAAATGCCCCAGGAAGGAAGTATCGCCTGCGGCTATTTTGTCACGACGACCCTGCGCGACATGGGCGTACCGATCAACCGTGTGAAGATGGCCCAATGCGCTTCCGAGGAAATGATCCGTTCGCTGGCCTCCAAAGAACAGGTGCATTATATTTCCAATACCTCTTTAAAGGACTTTGAGAAAAAACTGTTGACCTATGGAAATGGCTTATACATCATCGGCCTCGATAACCATACCGGTTTTATTTGGGTAGATGGTGCGGAACGCTATTTCATTCATTCTACCGGCTGGTTTCCGTTTAAAGTGGTGAAAGATGTGGTAAGCAAATCCTCTGTTTTAGAGAAATCGAAATACCGTGTTGTTGGAAAGATCAGCGACGACGAACACTTTCTGAATAAGTGGATTGAAAACGATTAGAAAACGCCTATTCCTTCATCACCTTTTGAAGGTAAACACCTTTCACGGTAAAGATGCGAAGTACATACATTCCTTTGGCAGACTGGCTTAGGTCGAGCGTCGCCGTTTCCGAACGAAGCTGATCCTTTTCAACAATGAGCTGCCCGATGGTATTGAATACCTCGATCTTTGCCATCTCTGTGTTTCCCCTCAGGAATAGCATACCGGAGGTCGGATTCGGGTAAAGCTTAAACACGATCGTGCCGTTCGTTTCTTCCAGGCCGGTACAGGCATTTGCCGTTACTGAGAGGGAAGCCGTATTCGAACAGCCGTTGCCATTGGTATAGGTATAATATACCTTATGGATACCCGTTGCGGTTGGCGTAAGCGCTGCCGATGCCACATTGCTCCCGGTGTAGGCGCCTCCTGCCGGTGTGCCGTTCAGGGTTACGGTACTTCCCACACAGGTAAGCGTGGAAGCCGTCAGGGATACGTGCGGAATCGTATCGATGCTAATGGTTTTGGTGCCCGTGGAAAGGCAGCCACCGTTGAGTACCTGCAAGGACAGAGTAGCCACTCCTGTGCTCCCCGATACAAGGTTGATGGATGATAGCGTGTTCGGCCCGGAGATCGTGGCATTGGATGCCGACCAGGTGTAGCTTGCTCCGGCAATGTTTGCCACGCTGTAATTGTTCACATAGGTATTTCCTTTGCAAATGGCGGAAGGGCCGTTAATGCTTAGCGTAGAGCTGCTGACGGTAACGGTTTTCGTAAACACCGGAATGGCCTGCCCGTTATAGCTGAGGCTGAGGCTTACTGTATACACTCCGGGTGTGCTGTAAGTATGAAGCACGGAATGGCCGTTGGCTGTTGCGCTTCCGTCGCCGAAGTTCCAGGAGGCTGTGTAGATGCTCCAGCACGGATTCACGGCAAAAGAGTAACTGCTGCAGCTGCTGTTCTGCACCATCAGGGGCGCAACTTCCGCAGGCTTATCCGCTTCCACATAATTGATGAGCGACAGGTTCGTGGAGCACATGGTGTAGGTCGGAGTAAAAGCAAGGGGTGCGCCGATGGAGGACATGCTCGCTGAATTGGGATTGGCAATTCGTCCCAGGTAATACGAATTAATGCAATCATAGTAAATATTATTGTCCGGGCCGATCTCCATGTAACCAAACGAATGCGGCTCCGTATTGGGGTTGGAGATCGCCAGGGTTTTCACAACGGAAAGGCTATTCACGTCTACCTGCTGGATAGTACTGTTTGCACCTGATGTCCCGTATTTGAGGTACAGGTACTGCCCGTTCGGGCTGAAAATACAGGTGAGGCAAAGGTTATTGGTGGAAATGGTAACGGGTAACTGGGTTTCATTGCTCAGAACTCCCGTAGCGGCATTGAAGTTATAGAGGAGGAATCTGCCGATGCCCGATCCGCAGACGATCTTGTCACCGGCAGGATTTGGCTTGATGCCTCCCACGCCGGTGGGGCTCACAAACGGCCCTGAAACCACCGGTGGGGCTGTTGGGTTCAGGCCATTCTGATTGAAAAGAAAAGCATAAATATTTCCGTTCAGGTAATTGCTTGTCCACCCGCGCACCAGCACCCAGTAATCCACACCGTTGCAATGCGGAACAACACAAAGGTCTTCGGAAAAGGTATTGGTGCCCGGCGTATAGATGGAAGGATGCGTCAGGCTTTGAAAAGAGGTGATCGTATGAGTATGGGAATCATAGATGATAGAAGAGATCTTGCAATAGATGTTCTGTCCGCCGGCGTTGGTTTCCTGTGGTGGGATACAGATCAGGGCGTATTTTCCAGGTTGCTTCGGAACCTCAAATGCCGTGAAACCATATACCGACGAACCTTTATAGTCCCAGGAACTGGTAGAAATATTCCAGCCGAAGATCGGGGAATTATTCACCTGGTTGTGGTTATTGTCCCAGAGGTTCACACCATCCGAATAGAACAGCAGGTTGCCCAGCGAATCGCTCATGGACACGGCCATTTCAAAAGCCCGTTGTGTTTTTTTGCGCAGCACCAGGTCGTTGATGCTAGCGTTGCCGCTCGCAAAGGAGATGGAGCAGGAGTCGCCGAAGAGCCAGTTGCTGCGGTTGAGCTTTTTGGGGTCGAGCGTGCAGCTCGTGATTGCAATCGGAATACTATCCGTTTGTGAAATCGTACCGTCGCTTATTTTTAATTTGGCATAATACAGTCCCGGCGCAGTGTACGTTACGCTCACGCTGCTGGTGGTAGCGCTCGAAGGAGTGCCGCCGATTAAGGTCCATTGCCAGGAGCTCGCGGTATTGCCTACGGTGGGATTCGATAAGGCAAGCGCCGCATTGGTGCAGTAGTTGGTAGATGGTTTTGCAATATCTATGTAGAGCGTGGAGCCCGAACAGCCGCCGGCTCCTATCACGCCTGTAGCCGCCAGATTCGCTGTTTGCCAGAGTCCCGTTCGGAAGCCGTTGAGCGTGGCCTGCATCCTCAGCTTCTGTCCCTGTGTAAAGGTATTCATACAATCATCATCGGCATAGCTCATGTAATCCTCGATCATGTCGTTAGCCGTTGTGCCCGTAGCGTAGGTAGCAGAGCAGGTATTGGGAACAGGCGCATTGCAGTTGATATTTTGGGTCGTACTCGGCTCGATATCGCAGATCATATCGCCGTTCAGGTCGCAGGGATCGGTAGCCGAACCTGCCGCATTGGCTCCTGCGCAGCCGCCTTCAAAAATGTGCATCAGGTTCAGGTAGTGGCCAACTTCATGTACCATGACTTTTCCCTGGGTGAGGGAATAGCCCAGCGCAAATGTGTTTCCCGTCGAGTTGTCGCCGACCACGTCGGAGCGCATCACCACGCCGTCGAGCGGGTAAGAGCCCATCAACGGAAGCGGAGCGTAGCCCATCACAATGCCCGAGCTGCTTCCGCCGATAGAGGAAACCACCCAGATGTTGAGGTACTTGTCATACGGAAAATGATTGCTGCTGGGATGGGTGAGGGCCGCCAAAGCCGTAGCATCGCTGTTGCTCATCTGGTGGTTGGTGAGGGTGTTATCGGCGTAGCGCATCACGCCCTTTTCCACACCGCCCGGTCCGTTATAAAACGACACCGAAGAAGGCATTGCCAGAGACGCCAGGCAAAACTGGATGTCCGTGTTTTGCGAATAAGGTTTATGGGTTTGCCCGTTATAAGCAGGGTAATTTCTGGCAAAGGCTGCGTTCAGGGCATTGAGCTGTGATAAGATCTGCAGGTAAGAAATGTTGCTGCCCGTGCCATAGGCCTGCCCGCTGGGATGAACAATGTGGAAAACAACCGGGATCGTGTAGCTTGTGGTGGTGGCAGGCCTTCCGGTAGTGTTTCCCGAATGCTGGTCCACATAATGCTTGATGCTTTCATTCATCAGCCTCACTCGTTGGTCATAATCCCTGCGGTTTTTTTTCTGAATGTTCCGGATGATATCATCGCCGCAGGCCGGCGTTTGTGCTGTGGAAAGGAAGCCTGTTAGGCTGAATACAAGGGCGAGGAATGTTAACTTCATGGGACGTAGGGTTTTTTGGTGAACACAACAAGGGCTGTACCCCGGAATGCTAAGCTAAGGCTATTCACCCGATTGTTGAGTTGCCATTGAGTGAGCCCAAGTATTGACTTAGTGAAAATGAATTAAATTTTTGCCTTGTAAATCAGAGAGTTATGTTTATTTTGGAAGAACCGTCCATCTGCGCAATTCCACTGCGCACTTAGGATGTTGATTTGTACCGTTAAAATACAAAGATCATGAACAAGCAGAACATTACAGGAGAAGACCTGAAAGCCATCGGTTATCCGGAAGGAAAAGCCATTGGAAACGCATTACGTGTGATAGAAAAATTATTTGATGGCGCAAGCCGGGAATTGGTGATGACGAAATTACAGCAAGTGCTGGAGAACCCGAAAGGCTTTACGGAGCATACAAGCCTTCAGTCTGTTGCCAACGCCTTAATAGAGCATGAAAACAGCTTAAGTGACGACCTTATTTCGTTAAACGAAACCGGAAAGCCATATAAAATTTTCGGTGCGGATCATATCGAAGAAGGAGCGATCAGCCAGATGGAAGTGGCGATGAAATTGCCGGTAACTGTCGCAGGAGCGTTGATGCCTGATGCGCACCAGGGATACGGCCTGCCGATTGGCGGTGTGCTGGCTACACATAACGCGGTGATTCCTTATGGCGTCGGCGTGGATATCGGTTGCCGGATGGCGTTGTCGGTGTATGATATTCCGGAATCTCATTTCCTGGAGAACGCATCCAACTATAAGCGTGAGTTGATTGCCTGGACAAAATTCGGAGCAGGTGCCGGATGGCATGGAAAATTCCGTGCGGAGCATGGAGTGTTGGACAACGCGACCTTCGGTATGACTCCTTTCGTGAAGAACCTGCATAACAAGGCTTATGAGCAATTGGGATCTTCGGGTGGCGGAAACCACTTTGTGGAATTCGGAATCATCGCCTTTGAAAAAGACGATGTGAAGCTGAATATCAAAAAGGGGAACTACCTGGCCTTGTTGACGCATTCCGGTTCCCGTGGATTCGGTGCAACCATTGCAGGTCATTACACTAAAATTGCGAAGGATCGGTGTAAGCTCCCGAAAGAGGCGGCCAACCTGGCCTACCTGGATATGAACAGCGCCGAAGGACAGGAATACTGGCTGGCAATGAACCTGGCCGGTGACTATGCCTCGGCTTGCCATGAAGTGATTCACGACCGGATCACCAGGGCCATCGGTGGCAACGTGCTGGCCAAAGTGGAGAACCACCATAACTTTGCCTGGAAAGAAATCTGGAACGGTGAAGAAGTCATCGTTCACCGGAAGGGTGCTACACCGGCTTCCAAAGACGTGATGGGAATCATCCCGGGCTCGATGACGGCACCTGGATTCCTGGTGCGAGGTAAGGGAGAAGCGGATGCCATCAACTCGGCTTCACATGGCGCCGGAAGGCAGATGAGCCGTACACAGGCGATCAAAAGCATCACGAAGAACGAGATGCAGAAGATGCTGAAAGATCATGGCGTGACCCTGATAGGCGCCGGATTGGATGAAGCGCCGATGGCCTATAAAAACATTGAAACGGTGATGGCCTCGCAGAAAGACCTGGTAGATGTGGTGGCGAAGTTCACACCAAAAATGGTGCGGATGGCCGACGACGGAAGCCGCGAGGATTAATGATGAAACGTCATTGCGAGCGAAGCGAAGCAATCTCATTTTAATGAAAGATTGCTTCGTTTCCGAATCAAGTCCGGAACAGGCTGTTTTTCCCCGCAATGACGCTACCCCAGCATAAACGAAAAGCAAAACAAAATCTTTGAATGACCTTATGAAAACGGAATTAATCTACGAATTGCACAATGCGGGCTGGGCAAGCCTGAAAATACATGACGGGCATAAGGAATTTCACTATGCTGTTTCTTATCTGTATGACAGCTTGTGCGAATTGTCGGTAGCTACCGTTAACCTGCTGAAGCATAGGGAATCAGGTTCCGTGATTTTCATGGATGAGCCCGGAGAGCTGAAATTAGAGATTGAAAAGCTAAATGCTGGGCAGGTCAGGCTTACAGGAAAATGGTATGCGGATTGGGCAAGCTGGGGGATGTTCCCTAAAGATCGCTTCCGGATTGATTTTTCGTTCGACATGGGTCTGAACGATTTTGCAGCAGATGTTTTATTACATTTAGAATCCATATACATTACCGATGGAGTGGACGGTTATCTGGAAAAGTGGTGCGAACATGAATTTCCATTAAAGAATTATTTACGATTAAAGAAATTACTTAATGAACACACAAATACAAGATAAACTAAAAGACATAGAAGCACAGTATGGCGTGAAGATCCTTTACGCCTGCGAAACGGGCTCGCGTGCCTGGGGCTTTCCTTCACCCGACAGCGACTATGATGTGCGGATGATCTATATGCATGACATCGACTGGTACTTGTCGCTGTCGGATAAAAAAGACACGATCGAGTTTATGTCGGAGGACGGTGAGCTGGATGTGACCGGCTGGGACATCAAAAAATGCCTCAAGTTGATGTGGAAATCCAACGGCGCGTTATTGGAGCGCGTACAATCGCCGATCCTTTACAGGGAAGTGCCGGGAATCCAGGAGCTCCTGCAATCCTATTCTCAGCGCTGCTTTGCGCCAATAGCCGCTATGCACCATTACCTGGGAATGGCGAGGAACAGCTTCTCCGATGTGGAAGGGAAGGATGAGGTAAAACTCAAAAAGCTGTTCTATGCTTTGCGCGCCACACTATGCTGCAAATGGATCCTTGAAAAGGATGCCGTGCCGCCCATCGTGTTTGCCACGATGGTAGACGAGCTTGCCTTTGATGAACAATTGAAACAGCGAATCCGTGCCTTGGTAGACCTGAAATCCGGGGAGTCGGAACGTTATTACCACCCGGCGGAACATGAGATCAACGCATTTATCTTTGCTGAGCTCGACAAGGCGGGAAATGCTTTCAACAGCCTCAAAGGAAGAAAAGACAATCAGACCGACCTGGATGCTTTATTCAGGCAGATCGTAAAAACATACGCGTATGAACCTGCAGGAAGTTAAACAATCACATCTCTTGTTGCTGGAATGTGTCAGCGGCAGCCGGGCTTATGGCTTACACACCCCTCAGTCGGATACCGACCTGAAGGGTGTGTTCGTCTTACCCAAACAGAAGTTCTATGGGCTGGAATATACAGAGCAGGCGAATAATGAAACAAACGATGAAGTGTATTATGAGCTGAAGCGCTTTGTGGACCTACTGGTAAAGAACAACCCGAACATCCTGGAATTGCTGAACACACCAGTCGATTGCATCCGGCAGCGGCATCCGCTGATGGACCTTCTGAAACCGGAATTGTTCCTGTCGAAGCTTTGCCGGCAAACCTTTGCGGGCTATGCACAGTCGCAGATCAAAAAGGCGAAAGGCCTCAACAAAAAGATCGTGAACCCTGTTGCCCCGGAACGTAAGTCGATCCTGGATTTCTGTTATGTTATTCATCATCAGGGTTCAATCGCACTTCCGCTATGGCTCGAGAAGAAAGGCCTCGTACAGGAAGACTGCGGCCTGGTGAGCATTGCGCACATGCATGATGTCTACGCGCTGTTTCATAACAGCCAGCTTTCGGAGGGTTACCTGAAAGGCGTGAGTTCCGGTATGGATGCCAACGATGTGTCTTTGAGTTCTGTAGAAAAAGGCATTGAGCCCCTGGCCATTATGAGCTTCAATAAGGACGGCTATTCCAAATATTGCAAAGACTACCGCGAATACTGGGATTGGGTGGAGAAGCGCAATGACCTCCGTTATGAAAATACCATCGGCCATGGGAAGAACTACGATGCGAAGAACATGATGCATACCTTCCGCCTGTTGAATATGGCGGAAGAGATTGCCAGGGAAGGTGTGGTGAACGTGCGTCGCCACGACCGCGGGTATTTGCTGAAGATCCGCTCAGGCGCATTTTCTTACGAAGAGCTGGTTGAGGTGGCAAATGAAAAGATTGTACAGATAGAACACCTTTATAAAACATCGTCTTTGCCTGAAGAACCCGATAGAGCGAAGGTTGAGGAGATCCTGGTGGAGATGAGGGAGAGGCTGTATAAAAATTAAACATGGAACGTATCGAACATAATAGCGACGAAGAAAAGCTGGACCTCATTGCCGCATAGCGAAGCAATCTTTCTGTAAGTGAGATTGCTTCGTCATTTTTCCTCGTAAGGACGGCTTAATCAAACATCAGCAAAAACACCGTTCCTTCATTCTCCACGGATTTTACGGAAATATGGCCTTTGTGAAGCATCATCACCTGCTTGCATAGGCTGAGGCCAATCCCGTTTCCGGTTTTCTTCGTGCTGAAAAACGGGATGAAGATCTTATCCAGCAATTCGGGGGCAATGCCCGAACCGTTATCGGCGATGCGCAGGACGATGCGCTGGTCCTGTCGTTCGGCACTCAGGCTGATCCGTGGGTTGGGCCGGTCTTTCACGGCATCCATGGCGTTCAGCGTGAGGTTGATCAGCACCTGCTCGAGGAGAGCGGAATCCGCATTCACACTCAGCAACGGATCTTTTAAAATAATTTCAAAATCGATGTGGCGGCTGTCGATGCCGGGTTGCATGAGCTGCTGCACATGTTCGAATAATTCGGAGGCATATACGGGAGCCGGGTACACCTTATTGATCTTACTCAGGCTGCGGTAGGTTTCCGTAAATTTCAGCAGGCCTTCGCTGCGCTTTTTAATGGTGGTGATGCCCGTTTCGATATCGGCCAGGGTTTCCTTATAGTTGCCTGGTTGCAGGCTTTCTTCCGAGAGGCGGCTTTTCATGGTTTCTGCCAGGGAGGCAATGGGCGCTACGGAATTCATGATCTCATGCGTCATCACGCTCAGCAGCTTCTGCCAGGCCTGCGACTCTCCCTCATCAAGGGCGTCGTTGATGTTCTGAAAGGCGATGAGCTTATAGGTCTTTCCTTCATTTTCAAACATGGTCGCCGAGAGCAATACTTTGACCTGGCTGTTGTCTTTCTGAACCGCAGTTACCGTTTTCTGCCCGCGCTCCAGGCTCAGGACTTCCCTGTACAGGGCCTCGTTGCGCTTTTCAAGCGAATGAATGGTTTTCAGATAAGGGATTTGCAGGAGCTGTTTGAGGGCTTCGTTCATCCACAGGACTTCACCCGCTTTCACCTCATAGGAGAGAATCCCCGTGTCTACAATATCGAGGATGTTTTTCAGGTAAAGGAATTGCGTTTCTTTTTCCTTGCTGATGAGCTTAAAGGTAGCGATGATCTCGTTAAAGCCCTGGCGCAAAAGCTGGAGTTCTGAAGGCACCTGCTCTGAATTGAAATGCCTCGAAAAATCGCGGTGCTGGACAGAAGCCACAAACTGCTCCATTTCCCTGGCGATACGCACATGGTAGTTGTACGAATCGTAAAGGAGCCAGATGATCAAAGGGATCAGGACAATCTCGGCAGCATACCAGGGCTTTACCAGCGAATAAGCCGCGCCAAGCAAAGCCAGGAATAGCACCAGCGTTTTGAAAAGACCATGTCGGAATAAGCGCTTATAATTCATATTTTCCCAGTCGGCGGTAAAGCGCAGTGCGCGTAATTCCCAGTTCTTTCGCGGCTTTAGTGATGTTGCCGTTATTCTTTTCGATCACCCGCATGATCGTTTGCTTTTCGATGGCGCTTAGCTTCGTTTCGCTGTCGGGCTCGTCGGGCCTGCTGGATTCCATCGGCGAGAAAATCAAATCACCCGCCTGCAACACCTCGCCATCCGCCATGATCACGGCCCGCTCAATCGCATACTGCAATTCGCGGATATTGCCTGGATAGTGATAGTCTTTCAACTTGTCAAAAGCTTTGCTGCTTAGTTCCAAAGAAGATTTAAAATATTTGTCGCGGTAAAATTTCAGGTAATGCGTTGCAAGCAGCGGAATGTCGTCTTTCCGCGCCCTCAGCGGCGGGAGCATGATCTCAACGGTATTGATCCGGTAGATCAGATCTTTCCGGAAACGGCTCTCGTTGGCAAGCTCGCTCAGCGGCTGGTTGGTAGCGCATACCAGGCGGATATCGATGGCCGAGGATACATTGCTCCCCAAACGCGTAACCTGCCTGTTTTGAAGCACCGTTAAGAGCTTGGCCTGTTGCTGCAGGCTGATGTTACCGATCTCATCGAGGAAGAGCGTGCCCTTGTTCGCCGATTCAAACCGTCCTTCACGGTCATCGCGCGCATCGGTAAAGGCGCCTTTCTTATGCCCGAACAACTCACTCTCAAATAAGGTTTCCGTAAGGGCGCCCACATCCACTTTGATGAAAGGATTCGGCGCGCGTAAGGACCGTTGGTGAATGGCTTTGGCGATGAGGTCTTTCCCTGTTCCATTCTCGCCGAGGATCAGGATGTTGGCATCAGTAGGAGCTACTTTCCCGATCTTGCTGAAGATGTCGCGCATCGCCTCGCTTTGCCCGATGATGCCGGAACCTTCATAATCCACCGTGGGCGAGGGCTTTTCCACACCGCTTTTTTTGCGGAGCGTTTCTTTCAGCGAGTCTACCAGGAGCTGATTGTTCCATGGTTTGACGATAAAGTCGGAGGCACCTTCTTTCAGGGATCGGATGGCAAGGTCGATATCGGCATAGGCTGTGATCATGATCACACTCAGCGAGGGATGGATTTCCCGGACACGCTTCAGCCAATAGATGCCTTCATTTCCGGTGTTGATGGAAGCATTGAAATTCATGTCGAGCAACACCAGGTCGAAAGCCTTTTTTTTAAGCAAAGACGGCAGGTTTCCCGGATCTTTTTCCGTGACGATCTGCGCCACTTCCTTTTTCAGCAGCAGCTCCATTGCCGTCAGCACATCACGGTCATCATCAATAACTAAAATAGTCGCGTTCTTTAAATCCATGTTTCTTTCTTTGCCAGCTTAAAGATCAATAAATATTCCCAAACGCTATATACCTGTCTTCAAACAAATTATAAAAAACAGCGTTCGCGCAAAGTGTATCAAAACCGAACACCTGTGTTCTTTATGCGAACACTTCCGGAAAATGCTGAATCCTTAATTCATTGATAGTCAATCAGTCCCAAATGTGGCACGCTGTTTATGATTCCTTAGGTGTTTATTCGTGTAAAGGAGATGTATGCAGAGATAGTTTTTTGATACGAGCAACGAAAAATAACAGCATACATCTCCGCGAATAAATTTGCAGAAGAAAACAGAACAGGTATTATGGACAGGGCAATTGCTAAAAAGAAATGGACAACAAAAAAAGTGATGACGATCGCACTGGTGACGCTGGTGCTTGGCTTGATCGGTGGCAGCGTATACTATGCCAGCGGCGGAACAAAGCTGAATGTCGATGCCGGACGCATCACCATCAGTGAGGTCAGGAAAGGAGCCTTCCAGGAATTTATCCCCGTCAACGGCGTGGTCTTACCGATGACGACGATTTACCTCGATGCGGTGGAAGGAGGAAGGGTGGAGGAAGTGTTTGCAGAGGACGGCGCCATGATGAAAAAAGGCGATCCCATTCTGAAGCTCTCCAATACGGATCTGGAACTGAGCCTGGCCAACCAGGAAACATCGGTGTTTAACCTGTTGACGCAAATGCGCATCTCCGGGAACGCCGCCACGCAAAATACCATCATGAAGCTGAACCAGGGAACGGATGTGGACAACCTGTACAGAGAAGCCAAACGGGTGTACGACCTCAATAAACAATTGTACGATTCGCAGGCCATTTCCCTCCAGGAGTTTAAGCAGTCGGAAAATAATTACAACTACGCGTTGCAAAAGAAAAAGCTCACGGAGCAGATCCTGAAACAGGATTCGGTTTCGGGAAAAGAAGAGTTGGCGCAGGCCAAAGAGTCGTTTAAACGAACACAGGAGGCCCTTAAGATCATGCGCCGGAAAGTGGAAGACCTGATCGTGCGTGCACCGGTCGACGGACAGCTGACTTCGCTGGCGGCAGAGCCGGGACAAAGCAAGAACAAAGGCGAAAGGCTTGGACAGATCGATGTGGTCACGGGTTTCAAAGTACGGGTAGAGATCGACGAGCATTACATCACACGCATTTACCCGGGCCTGATGGGCGAGTTTACACTGGCCGGAAAAAATTACAAGCTCAGCATTCACAAAGTGTATTCGCAGGTGAAGAACGGAAAGTTCCAGGTAGATATGAAGTTTGAAGAGGGCGTGCCGAGAGATATCCGCCGCGGCCAGAGCTTACAGATCCGGCTGGCCCTCAGCGATGAAACACAGGCTGTTTTGCTCGCTCGAGGCGGCTTCTACCAGCAAACAGGCGGTAACTGGGTCTTTAAGCTCAGCGACGACGGCTCAGTCGCTTACCGGATAGACGTCCAGCTGGGAAGGCAGAACCCGGATTATTACGAGGTATTACAGGGACTGAAGCCAGGCGACAAGGTGATAACCTCCGGATACGACAGTTATATGACCACCCAGGAATTAATTTTAAAGGATAAAAAATAAACCATAACCCATAACCCATAAATCATGAAAATCACAACCCTCATCATCGCTGCTTTATTCATCCGTCTTCAAGGAACAGCTCAGGTTACACAAGACTCTATTAATAAATTGCAGGCAGAGATTAATAAATCGCAGCAGGAAATTAATAAAAGGCAGCGCGAAGTCAATGCACTTCAGAAATCCCTGGGCGTAGATACCGGCGTAAGAGACGAATCGGAAAATCTCATTAAGAACATTCTTGACGACCTGACGGAGATGAAAATCATTAGCAACAGGGATGTGGTGGCCTTTTCCATCTCTGCCGATGAAATGCGGGTCAACAATAAGAAGCAGCCGGATGCCGTATTGGAAAAATTTAGAACCAAATACCATATTGGAAAAAACTACAGCATTGTCCATGCCAAATCAGCGGGCAGCACCTCTACATCCATCACCAAATAATACAATTCTATGATACACGTTAGCAACCTCGAAAAAATTTACCGCACCGAAGAAATCGAAACGGTGGCTCTGAACTCTATTTCCTTTGAAATCAAGGAAGGTGAATTTGTAGCGATGATGGGCCCTTCCGGTTGCGGAAAGTCCACATTGCTCAACATCATTGGCTTGCTGGATGATGTCGATAAAGGCAGTTATTTATTCAACGGGATTGAAGTGGCAGGCTTCAATGAGCGGAAGCGCGCCGAGCTGCGCAAGCACAACATCGGCTTTGTATTCCAGAGCTTCAACCTGATCGACGAGCTCACGGTATTCGAAAATGTGGAGCTGCCATTGATCTATACGGGCGTGGGAAGCAGCGAGCGGAAGAAAATCGTGGATGAGGTATTGAATAAGATCCAGATTGCGCACCGCCGCAACCACTTCCCGCAGCAGCTTTCGGGCGGGCAGCAGCAACGCGTGGCGGTAGCACGGGCCGTGGTGAACAACCCGAAGCTGATTCTGGCCGATGAGCCGACAGGTAACCTCGATTCGCGCAACGGGAATGAAGTGATGGAATTGCTGACCGACCTCAATGAAAAAGGAACTACGATCATTATGGTAACACACTCCGAGCACGACGCGCGCTTCACGCATCGCGTCATCAATATGCTCGATGGCCAAATTGTCACACAACATTTAAAATCCTAGGACCATGATCGGGAACAATTTTAAAATAGCAGTCAGGCAGTTGCTCAAGAATAAACTATTCTCGTTCATCAACATCATTGGCCTTTCCCTGGGCCTGGCGGTTTGTATCGTTGTTGCCCTGTTTGTGCAGCGTGAATATAGCGTTGATGCAATGCATACCCGGAACATCTATCGCCTCGATGAGGTTCAGAAATTTGAAGGAATGGTTGCGCCTCAGAAAGTAGCGCTTTCGATGTTCCCGATGGGGCCTGGCCTGCAGAGTGATTTTCCCGAAGTGCTTAATTATACACGGGTTATCCAAAGCGAGAAAATGCCTTTGGGTTACAAAGCCAAAAAAATAATTGTTCCTTCTTTTATGTGGGTGGATTCTACCTTCTTCCGCATGTTCGATTTCCCTTTGCTGAAAGGCAATCCCCAGACGGTGCTGAATGGCTCCGGCGATGCCGTGATCTCGGAAAGCATGGCGAAGAAGGTCTTTGGGAACGAGGATCCTATCGGCAGGATGGTGTCCTGGTATGGAGGCGATTCCACAGAATTTATAGTGAGGGGAATTATGAAGGATGTGCCTGAAACATCTCACCTGCAAATGGACATGGTTGCGTCCATCCCCCGGGAGGTGAAGGCCGATTATGCCGGCAGCTGGGGAGGTAACTGGCTGGTAACCTACCTCGAGCTTTCCGATAAGGCCAATACCGGCAAGCTTGAAGCGCAGTTTCCTGCTTTTCTTAAGAAACACCTCGATGAGAGGGCAGCCAAACAGTATGAATTATTTCTACAGCCCCTTAAAGATGTACATTCCAACTCGACGGATATTACACATGATTATGTGAATTACCAGAAATTTGATAAAAGCAATACCTATGCCTTTATCATCATTGCCCTGATCGTTTTGGGAATTGCCTGTATGAATTTCGTCAATCTTTCCACAGCGCGCTCACTGAGCCGTGCAAAAGAAGTAGGGATCCGGAAAACCATCGGCGCCGCCAGGCTTCAGCTTGCACAGCAATTTATCCAGGAATCGCTTTTGTTTACGGCAATTGCCATGCTACTGGCATTGCTTATTGCCGGCCTCTTTCTGCCTTACCTGAACACGCTGAGTGGTTACCGGATATCGTACGCCGCCTTGTTTAAGCCGCTTCCGCTTTGCCTGTTGTTTTTGGGAACGATCCTGGTAGGCTTGGTTTCAGGCGCTTATCCGGCTTTTTACCTGTCCTCTTTCCGGCCATCGAAAGTATTGAAGGGCTCATTGAAAACCGGTAAGCACAAAAGCTTTGGTAGAAATGTATTGGTTGTAAGCCAGTTTGCGGGCGCCAATGTTTTGATCATCGCCACTGTATTTGTAATCCGGCAGTTGAACTTTATGCAAACAACGAATCCCCACTTTAATAAGGACCAGGTGATCGCCATTAAATGCCGGGAGAATTCGGGTAGAAAATACATGGAGCTAAAGCACGAATTTCTGAAAAGCCCCGACATTGCTTATGTCACAGGCTCTTTCCAGCGCCTGGGGAATAACCTGCATCAAACGGGGATCCGCTTCAAAGGACTTGGAGAAGAGCGGAGTGTCGCAATCTCCCATATCCGTGTGGACCGTGATTTTTTAAAGCTCTATGATATCAAAGTAAAAGCGGGCAGGGATTTCCGGGAATCCGACCACCGCCAGGGCTTCCTCATCAACGAAACGATGGCGAAGGAAATCCTGAAGGATACGCCCGAAGCGCCGATAGAAAAGCTGCTTGGTACCCCGTTCGGATATGAAGGGCAGCAGAAGCTGGGAACCATTGTCGGGATTACCGAAGATTTTAATTTCAATTCCTTTCATCATCAAGTGGAAGGGTTAACGATCTCTTATGCCGACAGCATGCCTTTTACCGAAGTATCGGTGAAGGTAGCAGGAAATAAGGTTCAGGAGGCGCTGACCTTCATGCAGTCGTCCTGGAAAACGCTTGTTCCCGATGTGGCTTTTGAGTATACTTTC
This sequence comes from Bacteroidetes bacterium UBA4416, assembly GCA_002390745.1. Taxonomy (GTDB): domain Bacteria; phylum Bacteroidota; class Bacteroidia; order B-17B0; family Aurantibacillaceae; genus UBA4416. The sequence continues at coordinate 78,570 of DGQK01000023.1, forward strand.
CTGGATGAAGATTTTGCCAACCTTTATAAAGCAGATGCACAGCTCAGTAAAATTGTAGGGATCCTGTCGGGGATTGCCGTTGCCATTGCCGCTTTAGGCTTGTTCGGCCTGGCAACCTACGCTACTGAAAAACGGGTGAAGGAGATCGGCGTGCGGAAAGTGTTTGGCGCCTCAGCGCATAGCATTGCGCTTCTTCTGAACCGTGATTTCCTGAAACCGGTACTGCTCGCCAGCCTTATTGCCTGGCCCATTGCCTGGATGATCCTCAGGACCTGGCTTACTAATTTTGCGTTCAGGATCGAGCTGAATGTGTGGGTGTTTCTGGCAACGGCCCTGCTGGCGAGCCTGATCGCTCTGGTTACTGTAAGTGCCCGTAGCCTGCGAGCAGCATGGGCTAATCCCGTAAGTAGTTTAAGAACAGAATAAGCATGTTTCAAGCGTATTTTAAAATAGCATGGAGAAACCTGTGGCGGCACAAAGGCATCAGTGCGATCAACCTCATTGGTTTTTCGCTGGGCATTATGTTTACGTTTGTGATCGGCGCCTACATCTGGAATGAGTTCCAGGTGAACCGCAAGCTCAAAAACATCGACCGCCAGTTTATCATTCAAAGCGAGTGGAAGGAAGAGGGCATGGGCCCGGAGATCACGACGCTGGCGCCTTTGGCGAAGGAGCTCGGGAGAACCTATCCTCAGCTGGTAAGTGATTATTACCGTTGGGACGGGATCACGGCTTCGGTTTCCAAAGGAGATGCTCATTTCAGGGAAGAGCTGCAGATAGGAGATCCTTCTTTTTTGAAGATGTTCGGCTTTCCACTGAAGGAGGGAGATGTGGCCAATGCGTTCCGGGATCCGTTTTCGGCAGTGATCACAGCGGAGGCGGCCACCAGGTATTTTGGCAAGGAACAGGCGCTGGGGCAGACCCTGAGCATCGAGAATTTTTCCGGTGAGCGCAAAGAGTTCCGGGTGAGTGCCGTTATGGAAGCAATGCCCTATAACTCCGTAACCGGGCTTGCCGGCGAAGGGCAGGCACAGATCTACCTTTCCGAACCGGCGATAGCGTTTTTTGGAAGAGCCCGCTTCGACGATTGGAGCAATGCCGTGATACCGGCATACATCACGTTGGAGGAAGGTGTTACGGTTGCGGAGATGGAACAAGCCGCTAAAGCCCTGATCCGCAAGCATGCGCATCCCTATTTTTCCGAAAACATGAAGCCTTCTGTTGTTCCCCTGAAGAGCTATTACCTCGACAGCCACCAGGGTGTGGTGAGGAATATGCTGTATACACTGTTCTTTGTTTCGCAGTTCATCCTTCTGATGGCGCTTATCAATTTCATCAATATCAGTGTAAGTGCATCTACAAGACGCATCCGTGAAATAGGTGTGAGGAAAGTATTAGGCGGCGTAAAGAAACAGCTCGTAGGGCAATTCCTGGCGGAATCTGTCGTGATGGTCTTTTTATCGGTAGTGCTTGCCTTGCTGATGTACCAGGTATCGCGCCCGTTTTTCTCCGGCATCCTCGACCGGCCTTTGGCCGGCCTGGGCGGGTTTCCCTTGTATTTCTTCGTCCTTCTCTTTATAGGGCTGATCGTAGTTGGTATCCTTACAGGACTGTTTCCGGCTTTTGTATTATCATCTTTTAAAACGATCGACTCACTGAAAGGAAAATTGAATTCGGTATCGAAGAATATCTGGCTCAGAAAAGTGCTGGTTGGCTTGCAGTTCTCTATTGCGATGATTGTGTTGGTAGGGGTCTTCGTGATCTCCGGGCAGGTTTCCCTGTTCTTTGGCAGTAGCCTGGGCTATAACAAGGATCTGGTAGTGTCGGTTGGAACCCCGCGTTACTGGAGCCCTGAAGGCGTGGAACGAATGAAAACGGCGCGCAACGAACTGAAAAAGCTGGCGCAGGTATCCGAAGCAAGCATTTCTTACGCCATCCCCGACGGTAAAACCGGTGGGAGCCGTCAGATGGTGAGGGCCGGATCCGAAATACCTGTGTTGATGAATGTGGTGGAAGCCGATGAGAATTATGCGGCGACTTATGGCATGCACATGTCGGCAGGCTCTTTCCTGAAAAGCAATCAAGATCCGGCAGCGATTGTCATTAATGAGACGGCTGCCAGAGCTTTCGGCTGGAGTGAGCCCGCGCAGGCCATCGGAATGCAACTCAGGCCATCAGAAGAAGAAACGTTTGTGATCGCAGGCGTGGTAAGCGATTTTCATTTCGCCTCTATGAAAGAAGAGATCAGGCCTCTATGCTTCATCAGCCTAGATGCGGCGCCGCGCTACCGCTTCATGTCGCTTAAGCTGAACCCGGGCGATCTTTCAAAAAGCATTCATGCCCTGGAAGCCAGGTGGGCAGAGCTTTTCCCCGGAGCGCCTTTTGAGTGCAAATTCATGGATGAGTCGCTGGCAACAATGTACCGCACGGAGCTTCGCCTGGAAAAAGCCTCATATACAGCTGCCGCTCTTTCCATCATAGTCGTACTGCTTGGCATCGTTGGTTTGGTATCTGTCAGCATTCAAAAGCGCATGAAGGAAATCGGGATCCGTAAAGTACTGGGCTCGTCATCGCTTTCCATCAGCGCCTTATTTATTCGGGATTTTTTAGTCACCGGCCTTGTAGCGGCTCTGATAGCCTGTCCGCTGGCATTTTACCTTTTTCGCGACTGGCTGAACGATTATTCCTACCGCATCACGCTCTCGGTCCAACCTTTTATGATGGCAATTTCCATCCTCCTGTGCCTGGTTACCATCCTGATCCTCATTCAAACCTACAAGGCAGCCGTTGCCAATCCAGTCAAAAGTTTAAGAACAGAATAAAAAAACACATGATGACGAATCATTTTAAAATCGCGTTTCGAAGCTTAAAGCGCCATAAGGCTTACAGTTTCATTAATATTTCCGGTCTTGCTATCGGTATCGCTTCCTGCCTTATTATCTTCCTGGTAGTACGTTATGAATTGAGCTATGATACGTTCAGGCCTTCTTACCGGAATATTTACCACGTGATCACCGAAGACAAGGGCCCCGACGGAACCGATTATACACCCGGAATTCCCTTCCCGGCGCTGGAAGCCCTTCGCACCGACTTTCCCCAGGTTAAACTGACGGGACTCTATTACGCCTATGGCACACAGGTTAGCGTTGGTGATATCCAAAATTCAGCAGCTAAAAAGTTCATTGAAGAAACAGGCGTGTTTTTTTGTGAGCCTGAATATTTCGATATTTTTAATGCGACATGGCTGGCCGGAAATGCGTCTGTTCTGAAAGATCCGGGGCAGGTCGTTCTTGCCAAAACCATGGCACAGAAATATTTCGGCGATTGGAAGACAGCCATTGGTAAGATGATACGGCTTGAGAATGCGATGGATCTGAAAGTGGCAGGAATTATCGAAGATGTGCCTTTCAACAGTGATTTCCCGACAAGCGTCATCGGTTCTTTTGAAACCTTTAAAAACAGCCGCTACTATAGCTATACGACCGACTGGGGAAGCACGACAAGCGCCTTCCAAGTATTTATGAAAATGCCGGAAAACCTGCCGGTGGAAAACGTGCAAACCCAGCTGAAGGGCCTGGCCGATAAATATTATAGCAATACCGGGCCTCATAAGATCAGCAACAGTTTGCAGCCTTTGAGCGAGATCCACTTTGATACGCGTGTACCCGGTTTGGGCGATCATGTAACCAGCCGCAGCACCCTGATGACCCTGTCGATGATCGGCCTCCTGATCATTGTCATGGCCTGCATCAATTTCATCAACCTCTCTACCGCCCAGGCGGTCACCCGGTCGAAAGAGATCGGCGTGAAAAAAGTATTGGGCAGCAACCGTAAGCAATTATTTTTCCAGGCCCTGGGCGAAACCAACCTTATCGTCCTGCTTTCCGCATCCCTGGCGCTTGTTATCGCCTGGCTCGCCTTGCCCTTCATCAAGCACATCATTTCCATCCATGAGGAGCTGTCGTTATTCAGTGTTCAAAGTGTTGTGTTTGTCCTGTTCATTGTCATCATGGTCACTGCGCTTTCCGGGTCCTATCCGGCGCTCATCCTTTCCGGTTTCAAGCCGGCAGCGGCGTTGAAGAACAGGATCAGCTCGGCCACGATTGGAGGCATCTCTCTAAGGCGTGGGCTTGTGGTAGTGCAGTTTGCCATCTCTCAGATCCTGATTGTGGGAACGATCGTTGCCGTGAGCCAGATGGAGTACGTCCGCACAGCCGATCTTGGATTTAACAAGGAGGCGCTGTTAATAGTAGCCAGCACAACCGATAGCGTGGCACAAGCCAGACATGAAACGTTTAAGCAGGCCCTGTTGCAACTGCCCGAAGTAAGCATGGCCTCCCTGAGCAGCGATATTCCTTCATCGGAAAATAATGCGGGAACAAATTTTGCTTTCGACCACCGCGACGATGAGGACTTTACCTTGTATACCAAGCAGGGCGACGCCGATTACTTTAAAACCTTCGGCCTGGAATTCGCTGCCGGAGGGCCTTATACGGCTACCGATACCACGGGAAGTGTTGTGGTTAACGAAACGCTGATCCGGAAGCTTAACATCAAAGATCCGCAGGCTGCAGTAGGAAAACAGATACGCACCGGGGGAGGAAAATGGAAAACAATAGTAGGCGTGGTGAAGGATTTTAAAACCAATTCTTTGCGCGAGGAGGTCAAGCCTTTGTTGATTGCTGCACGGAAAAGCAGGTTCTGCATGGTATCGCTGAAACTGAAAAGCACGAATCTGGCAAAATCACAGCAGGCCATTGAAAAGGTCTGGGATAAATTTTACCCTGAATATGCTTACCGCAGCGTGTTTATGGATGACAACATCGAAGATTTTTACCGGCAGGAGCGGCAGATGGCACTGTTGTACAAGATCTTTTCGGGCCTTGCCATTTTCATCTCCTGCCTCGGGCTTTATGGCCTGGTGTCTTTTATGACTGTGCAAAAGACCAAAGAAGTAGGTGTCCGGAAAGTGCTCGGCGCAGGTGTCGGCAACATCCTGCTGTTATTCTCCAAAGAATTTACAGTGCTCATCGGAGTAGCCTTTGTCATTGCAGTGCCGGTATCCTGGTATGTGATGAGTCATTGGCTCAATAATTTTGCGTATAAGATCACGATCAGCTGGACGGTGTTTGCCATTGCTATGGCGATTTCACTGATCATCGCCTGGATTTCGGTAGGATACAAAGCCTTACGCGCCGCGCTCGTCAATCCCGTGAAAAGCTTAAGAACAGAATAGAGCCCTCAATAACCCTTATATCATGAAACGAATACTATGCTAAAGAACTACATCATTACGGCACTCAGGAATTTATGGAGAAATAAATTTTTTTCCTTCATTAATATTTTCGGACTCAGCATTGGCATCAGCTGCTGCATGCTCATCTTTTTATACGCGAAGGATGAAGTGAGCTTCGACCGCTTTCATGAGAAAAAAGATCAGATCTACAGGGTCGTAGCGGAGATCCGGTCGCCGGATGGCAAGGTGAATAAGGAATCGAGTACAGGTATGGCACAGGGCCCGCGCTTTGATGCCAACATTCCTGAGATCGAAGATGCTGTACGGATGGAGCTCACCGACTTCCACATCAAACAGGGCTCCGAGGTGATCGAGCAAAGTGCCCTGTTCGTTGACGATCGTTTTTTCTCCTTCTTTTCCTTTCCATTGCTGTATGGCGATCCGAAAACAGCCTTGCAGGATCCGCACTCCGTGGTGCTTTCCGAGGACCTTGCCAGGCGTTATTTCGGAAAGGCCGATGCGATTGGAAAAACACTGCAAATGAAAGCCGGTGAAGACTTTGAGCCTTTTGTGGTTTCGGCAGTCGTCAAAAACCCACCGGCCAACTCATCGATCAAAACCGACATGCTTGTTTCGATGAAGTTTCAGGAAGCCAGGCAGGAAGGGAACCTGTTCTGGATGAATTTTTACCTGAATACCTTTGTAACCTTAAAGAAAGGCGCTGATCTTCAGAAAACAGAAGCCGCGATGAACCGGGTGTATAACCAGGAAGCGGCGGCGCAAATCAGCGATATGGCCAAGAACTATGGCTTTAACGAGAAAGTCAGTTATCATTTGCAACCTTTGCTGAACATGCACCTCGACACGGACTACCCCGCCGAAAATGGGGTCGTGTCGGGCAGTAACCCGCTTTATTCCTATATCCTCATGGCAATCACCGGCGTCATCCTCCTGATCGCCTGTATTAACTTTATCAACTTAACGGTAGCGCGTTCCCTGAAAAGGGCCAAGGAGATAGGCATCCGGAAAGTGATCGGTGGGCAGCGAAAGTCCCTCGTCCTGCAGTTTATGGGAGAATCCATGGTGCTGGGCCTCTTCGCATTCATGCTTGCTATCGCGCTCACCTTTGCCCTTCTGCCGCTCTTTAACTCCCTGTCGGAGAAAGCCCTGTCGTTTTCCTATTTGCTGGATGGCAAGCTCGTGCTGGCTTATATCGGCTTGTTTCTGCTGACATCTTTCCTGGCCGGCTTTTATCCGGCCCTGGTGCTCTCGGCTTTCAAGCCGGTAGAAACCCTGTATGGAAAATTCCGCTTCACCGGGAAAAATTATTTATCGAAAGGCCTGATCGTCTTTCAGTTCTCACTCACCACATTTTTGATCGTTGCCACAGTGATCGTATACTCCCAGTTCAACTACCTCCTGGGCTTTGACCTGGGTTACGATCACGGACGCGTGATGCGGGTAAAAACGCCTAAGATGAACGCATCGGGCTATGAAGTATTGAAGAACGAATTGATGGCAAATCCGTCCATTCAGGCACTGACGGCCCAGAATGGCGGGCAATGGCGGACGATCGCCCACGTAAATGGCGATGTGGAGCAGCAGTTTGATATCCGGGGTGTGAGTGATAATTACTTTTCCTTTTTCGGTATTCCTGTGATCATGGGAAGGAATTTTTCACCGGCTTTTCCTTCCGACAGCATCAGCTCAGTTGTTGTCAATGAGAGCTTTGTAAAGGCCGCCGGCTGGAAAAATCCCATTGGGGAAACTGTGGATTTTTTCTATGAGCACCGCAAATGCACCGTCATAGGCGTGATCAGGGACTACCATTATTCTTCTTTACTGGAGAACGTAAGCCCGCAACTGTTCAGCATGAATCCGCAGCTCAGATACAAACAGGTATACCTGAAATTCCGTGAAGGGAGCAGGCCTCAAGCGATAGAGCACGCCCGGGCCGTACTCCGGAAATTATATCCTGCACAGCCGTATCAATATGACTTCCTGGACGACCTGATCGCAGAGAACTACAGCAGTGAGGCCAGGTGGAAACAGATCATCAGCTTTGCAGCTGTGCTTACCATCTTTATTTCCTGCATCGGGTTGTTCGGCCTGGCTTCCTTGTCGGCAGAAAAACGCGCGAAGGAGATCGGGATCCGGAAAGTGCTGGGCGCATCGGTAAGTGTCATCATGCGTAACATTACGCTCGACTTTCTGCTATTGGTGCTGGTGGCGGCCTGCATGGCCCTACCGCTGGCATGGATGGCCGGAAATGCATGGCTTCAGAATTACCCGTACCGCATCAGCCTTCACCCTTTTATCTTCGCAGGCGCCGCGTTGGCGGTGGTATTCTTTGCCTTGCTTACCGTGAGCTACCAGGCAATCAAAGCAGCACGGAGCAACCCGGTCAGAAATTTAAGAACAGACTAAGCATGAAAGATCATGAAATCAGAGGTGTAATTCCTGTCTGTTTATGTTCTTACGTAATTCAAATAAGCAAAACCAAAAAATAAAATGATCGCACTTAACCACATTTACAAATACGTGAACCAGGGCGGCACACGCGTGTTCCTGCTCAGGGACATCAGCCTTAACATCGCGCAGGGAGAATTCATTTCCATCATGGGGCCTTCGGGCTCCGGAAAAACGACATTGCTCAATGTCATGGGCATGCTGGATGAAGCCGATGAAGGCGAGTACCTTTTCCTGGATCAGCCGGTGAAAGCGCTGAAGGAAAAACAACGCTCTGCATTGTACAAGCAGCACATAGGCTTTGTATTCCAGGCCTATCACCTCATTGATGAACTCACCGTATATGAGAACATCGAAACACCGCTTCTGTATAAGGACTATAAGTCGTCGGAGCGCAGCGCCATGGTATGCGAGATGCTCGATAAATTCAACATGGTTGCCAAAAAAGATCTGTTTCCGCACCAGCTTTCGGGCGGGCAGCAGCAGCTGGTGGGCATCGCACGGGCTATTGTGTCGAAACCGACACTGCTGCTTGCCGATGAGCCTACCGGCAACCTCAATTCGCAGCAGGGCCAGGAAATCATGGAGCTCTTTAAAAAACTGAACAGCGAAGGCCTGACAATTATACAGGTAACGCATTCCGAAAAAAATGCTGCGTACGGATCAAGAATTATTAATCTATCAGATGGAAGAATTGAAAACTAAACACACAATCTGGCTTTGGATGCTGCTGACGGTTCAGCTCTCGTTGCAGGCGCAGGAAGCGCAACACTATACCCTGCAACAGTGCCTCGACCTTGCTATGGCACAGAACCAGGCGGTATTGAACGCCGGCTACCAGCAGCAAAGCAACGACGCTTCCCTTCAACAGGCGAGGGCTACCGCATTGCCGTCCGTATCGGGCTATGCCAACCAGGGCATCAGCACCGGGAAAAGCATCAACCCTTATACAAATACCTTTATCAACCAGGAAGTAGGAACAGGACAGTACGGCGTCAATGCCAGCTTCACGCTTTTCAGCGGACTGAGCACCATCAACACCATCCGGCAGAACGCTCTGGCATACAAGGCGGCGAAGATGGACTACGAACAGGCAAAGATCGACATCAGCATCCAGGTGCTATTGGCGTATCTGCAGATCCTTAACAGTGAAGAGCAGGTAAAGCAGGCACTCTCGCAAATGGCAGCCACACAGGCCCAGCTCGACCGCCTCAGTACGCTTCAAAAGAACGAGGCGGTGAGCCCATCGGTGCTGTACGATACCAGGGGTCAGCTGGCCAACGATCAGCTCAGCCTCATCAATGCCAGGGGAGCGCTTGTTACGGCGAAGCTGGGAATGGGACAACTTCTGAACATGACCTTGCCCGCAGCTGCGACGTTCGAAAAAATAGACACTGCTTCGGAGCTTCAGGCTCCGGCCACGGAAAGTAGTTCCAACGACGGCTTATTCCTGGCTCTCCCGTCGGTGAAAGCATCCTCGCTCAGAGCTGCCGGTACCTTGAAACGGGTGCATGCCGCAAGGGGAAGTTTATTCCCGGTGTTATCACTCAATGGAAGCCTGGCATCCAATTATTCGAGCGCCGCTCTCTCCCAGCGAAGGATCGGGAGCTCCGATGAAGCAACGGGGGCTTACGTCAATTCAGGAGGAAACCTGTTGCCGGTGTATGAATCCAGGAGCGCCTATCAGACCGAAAAGATCGGATTCAGCGACCAGGTCAGAAACAACTTCAATACCTATGTTGGCCTGAGCCTGCAAATCCCCTTGTTCAACGGCCTTCGGAACAAAACCCAGGTGGAGCAGGCAAAGGTGGCGCACGGGCAGGCTGCCGTGCAGGAAAAAAGTACGGCAGTGCGTTATGCTTCGCTCATCGCGCAGCTCATGAACGATCTCAATAATGCTTATGAGCGCTATACAGTCATTCTCCGGCAAGCGGCTGATTACGAAGCATCTTTCAAGATCGCTACGATCAAATTCGAGAAAGGGGCGCTCACAACATTTGAATACACCACCGCCAAAAACAATTTCGACAAAGCCAGCGCTAACCTGATCAGCGTGCGTTACGATTACCTTTTCAGAGGGAAAGTGCTCGAGCTGTATCAAAAAGCCAGGTAGCCCGCGGGGAAATATTTTCACGCAGCACCAAAAAGATCGCTACAGCGCTATGCCCGCGGACTGCGCTATGCGCCGTCAGGATTTCTTTGCCGCAGATTTCTTCGCCGGACTCTTTTTGGTGCCGGTTTTCTTTGCGGTCTTCTTAGCTGTGGCTTTCTTGGCTGTTTTCTTTGCCGTCGCTTTTTTTGTTGTTTTTTTTGCCGTGCTTTTCTTTGAGGCCTTCTTAGCTGTAGCTTTCTTGGTTGTTTTCTTTGCCGCGCTTTTTTTAGAAGCCGCTTTCCTGGCAGGAACTTTCGCTCCCGCTTCCCGAGCTTCGGATAAGCCGATAGCGATTGCCTGCTTTCTGCTGGTTACTTTTTTTCCGGAGCCGCTTTTAAGCGTCCCCGCTTTGCGCTCATGCATGGTTTTTTCAACCTTGTCCTGTGCTTTTTTAGAATACTTTGCCATGATAATAGTGTTTGATAATCCCTTGCTGATAATTTGATGCCTGTCTTCGGAAGCTTATGCTGGCATAGCGTTGGAAGGAATGAACAGAACATTAAACCTGCAACCATGAAAACAAACACATTATTTATGGCAGTCTGCTTGGTATCATCCCTGACCCTCTTATCCCTGGGCCGTAAGGTTTCAGCAAATGGAGCCGGAATGGACAAGCAAACGACGACTTCCACTACCAACGACCCTACCACCAGCTCGACGCGCACAACAGCCATGACGGAAACCACCTACTCGAATGGAACAACCAACATGACCGGAACAACAGCCACTACCAATGGAAATGTTCCAGGAAGTACTACAGGCACTTATAATACTACCAACGGAAATCTGCCGCCTTCCACACCTAACAATACAACCGGCACTACGTCCACCACAAACACCACCTGGTCAACCAACACGACCAACGGAAACCTGCCGCCATCCACACCCAATAATACGACAGGTACTACCAGCACCACCAACCTTACCGGAACAACCAATACCACGAACATGACCTCGACCACCAACAGCACAGGGACAAGTGGCTCTACAGGCAGCACGGGGATGACAGGAAGCACCACGATGTAGCACTATAATTTCAGAGGCACCATGAACTACCTTTCCTGCGATCTGCGGGCCCTGGCCCTGATGAGGATGGCTATCGCTGCAATCCTTATGACTGATCTGACGATCCGCATGCAGGACCTGGAAGCCTTTTATTCCAACACAGGAGCCGTGCCGCTCACGATGGTGTTCGAACATTTATGGAACGATTATTTTGTATCGCTTCATGCCATCAGCGGCCTGTGGCAGGTGCAGCTCCTTCTGTTTCTGTTGGCATACTTCTGCGCAGCCATGCTGTTCATTGGTTACCGAACCCGCTTATTTACGGTGCTGAGTTGGTTCATGCTATTGTCCCTGCATAACCGCAACACCCTGATCCTGCAGGGCGGCGACGATTTGTTGCGCATGGTCCTGTTCTGGGCCATGTTCATTCCCTGGGGAGCGCGCTATTCCTGCGACAGGTTATTGCATCCCCGGAAGCAACCCTTCCTGTTGCCTCCGGCCATCCTCACCGTAGCAACGATTGCCTACCTTTTGCAGATCTGCTATATCTATTCGGGCTCGGCCCTGCTGAAAGGGCCCGAATGGAATACACATTACACCGCTTTGTATTACGCCTACAGCCTCGACCAGATCGCGTATCCCATCACCAGGTGGTTTTACTACTATCCGGAGCTTCTGAAAAAAATGACGGTACTGGCTTATTATTTCGAGCTTCTGGTGCCGCTGCTGTTTTTTATTCCTGTCAGGCATGGCTTCTTCAGAACCCTGGGCGTATGTTCCATCATCGGCTTTCATACCTTCAACAGCCTTAATTTATTCATCGGTCTGTTCCCGCTCATCGGTTGCGGCACCGTGCTCGGCCTTTTGCCTTCTTCAGCGATGGATAAGCTCGACCTCTGGCTGAAGCGCCTGAAACCGCTGGTCGTCCAATCCTTTGCAGGAATCGCCACAGGCCTGCAAACCCTTATCCGGTGGAGAACACCGGTGTATTACCAGGCTCCCTGGCGCGAGAAGCTGAAAACCGCCTGCCTCATCTTTCTCACCCTCTTTGTATTCGACTGGAACTTCAGCAACATTTCCAGTGTTACCAGCAAGTTATCGGACCGGCTGCGTGTGATCGGCTATGGCCTGCGCCTTGATCAGAACTGGGGAATGTTTGCCCCTGGTGTTTTCAAGGACGATGGCTGGTATGTTCTGGAAGGCATTACAGAAACAGGAGCTTCTGTCAACCTGCTGAGTCCCGGTAATCCGGTCAGTTATCAAAAACCTGCCAGCGTTGTTTCCATGTTCAGGAACGACCGCTGGCGCAAGTATTCCGAAAACTTTATCATGAGCTATAACGAATATGTGAGAGGCTATTTCTGCAATTATTACAGGCGTATCTGGAATGAAACACATCCGGAACAAAAAATCGCAGGGCTTCGCATTTATTACATGAGCGAACTTACCAAACCCGATTACCACTATTCCCGTCCTGAAAAAGTAATGCTCTGGCAATGCGGGATCTGATGGTGGCACAGGCTTTGAAAAATCAACGTTATGAGAACACGCTTAGTCATCATACAGATTTCCTTGCTGAGTTTATTGCTCGGTGCTTCCTGCGGACGCTTCGGCGCCAGGCATGAGCAGGTTGAGGCCGACGAACAAGCCGACCCCCAAGATAAAACTTTTGTCGCCCAGGATACAGTACCGGAGCTGCTCCCCGATACGGTTCATCTTAACCGCTAATGTTTTAGTTGAAAAGGCTGATAAAGTAGGCTCTTACTTTTTCGGGGTCTATGCCCACCGTTTCTACGGCTTTTGTAAGCTGGTCGCGGGTACAGTTGAATTTTTTACACCAGTAGATCACTTCCCAGGACTCATTCATATTGATCATATACGCATCTTCAGGATTCTTTTTAAAAGGATTTTTAGCCATGACCTGTCAATTTTTAAGTTCCAATCCTGTATAATTCAATTCCATGCCTGGGCTTTTGCCGGGGGATTTGTGTTAAAATGTGTAAAAAATTCCCTGAAGGATTTCTCAATCGTAAGGATAAGGCCTGAGCTGGTTGATCACCACATCGTTTTCCTGCTGGTCAGGATCAAAATTATAATTACGGCTATCCCGGCATTCCATAAAAATTCCCCTCACGGTTTGTTCCACCGGAACATTCCGGATACTGCCATAAGTCTTAATGGCCTGATCAATCAAAGGCTCGAAGGTCCTGGATACCGCCACACATAAGTTTTCTCTGCGGCTGGTGACAAGCCGGTACACATTGTAGTAGGCATTAACGGGACAGTGTTTCATGGTTATTCCTTAAATTTTGAAACGATTTTTTTAAGATTGATTCCTTTTCCCAGCACAGGCTTAAACAGGTCGCCTTCGCTTTTGATCCGGTCCAGGGCATTGTGAATGTTGAAGTCGCTCATCTTTAATCCTTTTTTTACTTCATCCCAGTGCAGGGGCATCGACACCGTTGCTCCCGGCTTCGGCCTTAAGGAATAAGGAGCGGAAACAGTGGCCTGTGGCCTGTTCTGCAAAAAGTCAATGTAGAGTTTTCCCTTACGCTCTTTCACCGTTCGCTCTATGCTTGTCGTATCAGGAAGCTGCTCATGCGCCAGGCGGGCAATCACACGGGCAAATTCCTTCGACTGGTCATAGCTGTATTTTGCACCGAACGGAATGTAAATGTGCATCCCCGTGGAGCCGCTTGTTTTGACGTAACAGTCTGCTCCAAGCTCTTCTAAAATATCTTTACAAACCAGTGCCGTTTCGATAACATGGTTGAAATTGCTTTTACTCCCGGGATCAAGGTCCATGATGCACCAGTCCGGAAAGTCCTCCTTCTGCACGCGGCTGTGCCAGGGATTCATTTCAATGCAGCCCAGAGAGGCCATATAGAGTAGGCTCGCATCATCTTTGGCCACCAGGTATTCCTTGTCTTCACCGTCCCCTTCGCTATGATAGTCGAATGTTTCTACCCAGTCCGGTGCCTTGCCTTTGATGTTTTTATAGAAGAAGCTGAATTTGCTGATACCGTCCGGGTGGCGCAGCATCGACTGTGGGCGGTCTTTCAGGTATGGCAGGATATAGGGCGCTACCTGGTAGTAGTAATTGATCATATCGCGCTTACTGATTTTTTCCTTGGGCCAGTAGAGCTTGCTAAGGTTTGTGAATTTCAGCTCATGTCCGTTTATGCTCCGGACCTGCGTTTCATCCGTAGGATTCAACAACGTTTTACGGTCGCGCTTTTTTACCGGAGCCACGAGTGCTTTCGCAGGTTTTGCTTTGCTCTCTTTCACGGTTTTCCTGCTGGGTTTGGCTACTTCTCTCATCACGTCGTTTGCTTTTTTATCCATGCGCATCCCTTCAAACGACGGGTGGCGCATCACGCCGTCGCTGGTCATTTCTGTATAGCTCACCTCGCATACCAGCTCGGGCTTTAGCCAGGTAGCGGTGGCGTTCGGCGGATTAGGCCTGAAACGCGAAGGCTTATTGATATCAGGCAGTTCCGAAAAAGGCGGTTTTTTAGCGATCAACGCTTTGAACTGCTTCATCATATTGCGCTGGTCCTGCGAATTGAAGCCGGTTCCGATTTTTCCGGCATATACCAATTCGCCCTTCTCAAAAAAGCCAACCAGCAAAGCACTGAACAGCTTGCTGGAGTCGTCGTTTTTTGTATAGCCGCCGATCACCATTTCCTGGCGCTTGTTGGCTTTGATCTTCAGCCATTCGCTGCTGCGGTCGCCCGGGTGATAAAGGCTGTCCGCTTTCTTCGCGATGACACCCTCGAGTCCCGTTTTTTTGGCGGCTTCGAAAAACCTGGTGCCGGATTCCGAAAAGCCTTCGCTGAATTTAATAATACCTTCTTCAGGAACGATGGATCTCAGGATCGCCTTGCGGTCGCTCAGCGGAAGGGAGCACAGGTCCCTGCCGGCATACCAGGGCAGGTCGAACACGTAGTAGTGGAGATCGCCGTCTGCTTCGCTCCTCCAGTTTTGCAATGCCCCGAAGCTGCTAATGCCGTCTTCCTTTATCACCACGATCTCTCCATCTACCACAGCATCGATTCCCCAGGCCTCTACCGCTTCTTTTACCGGATAAAACTTTTCATCAAAGGATTTATCGTTGCGGGATTTCAATTCTGTTTTTCCCTGGTGGGAAAATGCCAGGGCGCGGTATCCATCCCATTTGATTTCATAAAGCCAGCCATCCTCGTCGAAAGGCTTATCTACCAGGGTTGCCAGCATGGGCTTTAGTTTTGACGGGAAAGCTTTCTCAGGTGCGGTTTTCAGAATGCCTTCAGCTTCTGCCGCTTTTTTTTTAAGAGTAGCTGTACCTGCTTTTTTGGCTGCTGCTTTTTTAGCCGGGCTTTTCTTTGGCCCGGTGGACGGCACTTTTGCAGCTGATTTTTTTGAGGTTGCTTTTTTAGCTCCTGCTTTTCCGGAGACTGCCTTTTTTGCTGCGGCTTTTTCCTCCGCATTTTTTGCGGATGCGGCTTTCACATCGCTGCGTTTGTTGAGCTCTTTTTCTTTTTTGCTCGCCACCTTGCCTTCTTTCACGCGTTGCGATCCGTAAAAATTTTTACTTGTTTTTTCGACTTGTGCGAGCGTTTTCTTTGAGATGACCGATTTATCTTTTAACGTAATATCCTCCTTAGAGGCATAGCTGTCTTTTACTTTGAATAAAAGCCAGCTGTTTTCGGCCCGCCCAAAAGCTTTGATGAGGCCAAACTCACCTTTTACCTTTTTTCCTTTCAGGATGATATGCAGCTTGCCTTTATGCAGACCCGCCATCAGTTCCCTGGTCAGGGTCTTTTTATCCTTGCCTTTGGAGTCAGGCAGTTCGTAAAATCCTTCATCCCACACGATCACTGTTCCTGCGCCGTAGCCACTGGGAATGATCCCTTCAAAATTCCGGTAATCGTAAGGATGATCTTCTACCATCATGGCCAGGCGTTTCACACTCGGGTCGGTAGAAGGCCCTTTCGGAATGGCCCAGCTTTTCAACACACCTCCCATTTCCAGCCTGAAATCGTAATGCAGGTGAGAGGCGTCATGCTTTTGGATCACAAAACGCAGTTTTTCGCTGTCGGCTTTTCCGCCTGTGGGCTCAGGCGATTCTTTGAAGTTGCGCTTTTTTCGGTAGGTTGTCAGGGCCATGGAGCAGTGTTTTCCCGGGAACCTCAAAGTAAATGCCAGTGTTGGCTCATCTTTGGTTTTAGGCAGGTATTTTCAGCGTGCGGTCACGACGCGTCGTGACCGCATATTGCCCATGCGTCTGATGTATTTATGCCCAGGGTAATGCCGAAACAATAAACCCCGCTGCCATCGCAACGGGGTTTGATTTTTTATTTTCGGGAACAGCTTATGCCTCCAATCGGGCTTTCAGGTTCTTCACGGTAGTATCCAGGTCTTTCCCCAGTATTTTTTCCAATCCGAAAAGCAGGTGTGCGATCTTCATGCCGAAATTCTTCGCTCCCTGGAACGTATAAGTCACTTTTGTCTGTCCGGCCGCCACAGGCTCTGTGGTCAGGATGGCTTCCGACACGCCTTTGAAGGGCTTTTCAAAACGGATCTCCAGGTGGATCTTTTGGTTGGGAATAACCTGTTTGATCTCCTGCTCGCCCTTTCCGGCGTTTTTGTTCTGGCTGTCCCAGGCATAAATGAAGCCAGCCTGTCCGTCTGTACCGCTCAGTGTTGTTTTCTGCTGTGGGTCTGTCATCACCCATTTATTATACTGTTCCATATTCCGGATATGGCGGAGGTAGTCGAAAACCTCTTCTACAGGCCTGTTGATGGTAATGTCGCGCGAAATAGCAAACCAGTTGCTTTGCAGCGCCGCCAGGATCAGCACAAGTGCGATGAGGGCAGCAATAGAGATAAGAACAATGATCATGATGTTTGGGCTTTAGAATAAATGATTAGTTCTGAACAAAGTTAGGATCCATCCATACAATTTCCCAGATATGGCCATCCGGGTCTTCCACGCTGCGGCTGATCATAAAACCGTGGTCCTGGGGCTCGTTGGCCTCTTTGCCACCCGCTGCAATCGCCTTTTCGGCCCACTCATGCACGTTTTCCTTGCTCTCGGCCGAGAGGGCAATGAGAACTTCTGTGGTTTTGGTGGCATCGGCAATCGCTTTTTTCGTAAAATCCCTGAAGCGTGAATGCGTAATGAGCATCGCATAAATAGTATCGCTGATGATCATACAGGTGGCATGTTCATCCGTGAATTGCGGATTAAACGTATAGCCGAGTTTGGTGAAAAAGGTGATGGATGCCTGGAGGTCTTTGACCGGTAAATTGATAAAAACGCGTGTTGCCATAGTTTCTGCTGACGATTAAGGTTTATAAGACAAAATTAGGGTATTTACGGACGCGTCATGCTGTGTAAAACTGTCTGATTCAGGGTGCGATTCCGACAAGTGCTGATGTTTGCGTGAATTTACTAAAATCGCTTCGGGGCCTGTATCTTTTTGATTGAAAGGCATTATACTAACACAAATCTGTTTAAAAACATCGCTTATGGCTTAATTTACCCGTTTCTTTCTAAAGTAACTTCGTGTAATTTAAAATCAGCCACATGCTATCATTCATTCTTCAGATCAACAATGCTGTTGCAGGCCTTGCTTCAGATACACTTGCTGCCGCGCAGCCAGCTGCAACAGGGATCCAGCAGGCTCCGCTGCCTCCGAACGAGATCTCCCTCTTCGATATCATCGTGAAGGGTGGTGTCATCATGATCCCATTGGCCGTGTTGCTGGTGCTTTCCCTGTATGTGATGATCGAGCGCCTCATGCTGATTTCCAAAGCCTCTAAAAAGAACGTCACCTTATTGCCGAACCTCAAAGACATGATCAATAAAGGGAGCCTCGACAGCGCCCGTAACCTTTGTAAAACCGTCAATACGCCGGAATCACTCATGCTGGAGCAGGGCATTTCCCGCATCGGGCAGCCCATGGCCGAGATCCGCGAGGCGATGGATAAATCAGGATCGGCGCAGCTGGCCGCACTCGAAAAAAATATGAGCATCCTGAACATCACAGGCCGTATCGCACCTATGTTCGGCTTCATCGGCACCATCATCGGGGTTATTAAAATTTTCTATGATATTTCCGTTGCCAAAACCGTGGAGATCGAAGTTATCTCCTCAGGCTTGTATCAAAAAATGATCACCTCCTGCGGTGGTCTGGTAGTAGGGGTGATCGCTTTCGTCGGCTACCACTGGCTCAATGCCCGCATCGATAAGCTTGCGCACCGCATGGAAGAATCGCAGATCGCTTTTCTCGACATCTTAAACGAGCCGAGCAGTAAATAAGGGATAGCGTTTACGCGATGTGGCATTTGTATGCTGAATTTCAACAAGCACCGATCACGCATCGCTAAGTACTTATAAAAAATAACCAATTGACATGGGATTACGTAAAAAAGCACACAGGGAAGCGGAGGTAAGTACAGAGTCGCTCAACGACATCATGTTTTTCTTACTCCTGTTCTTTTTGATCCTTTCCACGATGGTAAGTCCCAATGCCATCAAGGTGAACCTGCCGAGCTCGAAGCCGACAAAGCCTGTGGAAAACAATAAAAAGCCGATCCACCTGGATGTAT
Organism: Bacteroidetes bacterium UBA4416; assembly: GCA_002390745.1. Taxonomy (GTDB): domain Bacteria; phylum Bacteroidota; class Bacteroidia; order B-17B0; family Aurantibacillaceae; genus UBA4416. The sequence goes on from DGQK01000023.1 coordinate 97,028, forward strand.
CGAGCGACCGGAATTATTATGTAGAAAGCCAACCTGTCGATTTCGGTTCCCTGGAATCCGTTTTGACAGAAAAGATTGGATCCAACACAGAGCCAACGGTGGTTTTGCAGATGGATAAAGACCTGAGCATACAGGATGCCGTGGACGTGATGGTAATCCTCGACAAGCTGAAATGCAAAATGATCTGGGCCACCAAGCCTTCAAACGGCAAATAGCCGTACTGGCATCAGGAGCCCTTGTTCGTATAACATAACTAAAATTTGACTTATGGTAGTATCACCGTCTGAAGACACCAGGCATAAAATTATCTCCTGGGGGATTTCGGTAGCCATCTTCGCATTGCTGCTGTTATTCTTTATCTTTTTTATCATCGTGACACCCAATCCTCCTTTCCCGGTAACGGAAGCCGGCGGCGGGGGCGGGCTGGAGTTCAACATTGGTAACATGATCGAAGGCACGGGCAATGTGGATCCCAGCAATGGCATCGGCGAAGCGGTGAAAGTAGTGGAAAGCACGCAGGCCGTACAGGCTGCACCACAGAACAATTCGGAAGAGTACGTCACTTCTGATAACGGCGAAGAATCCGATATTAAAAAGAACGATACTAAAAATACACAAACAGTGGTGATCCCGGTGAAGCCAAAAGAGAAAACGATGGCGGAGAAAATTGCGGAAGCCGCTAAGAAAAACCAGGGCAAAAGCTCCGGCGGCGATGGCAACAGCGGGCAGGCCGGCGACGATGGCCGCCCCGATGGAAAACCGGGAGTGCATGGTGAAGGCGGAACCGGTGGTGGGGAAGGCTCTGATAACGGTCCGGGTAAGGGCCCCGGACACGGGCCCGGAACCGGCGGTGGGCCGGGCGGTTATGGCTACAGCCTTACCGGGCGCGCGATCGTAACGCCTCCTCCGATCAGTAAAGACACCCAGGAAGAGGGAACGGTGGTGGTAGAGATCACCGTGGACAAAACCGGGAAAGTGATCAAAGCGGAACCTACGGGCCGCGGTACTAACACCAACAGCCCGATCCTGAAAACCAAAGCACGCCAGGCGGCCCTGGCGACGAAGTTCAACGTAAGCGGAGAATTTGAAGAGCAAAAAGGAACGATTACCATTGTCTTTAAATTTTGAAATCGCTGTCCGTTAAGTCCCACAGGTCTTATAGCTGTTTTTTATAAAGGATGACCTACAAACAAACCCTCGACTACCTTTTCACCAAACTGCCCATGTACCAGCGCGTGGGTGCAGCTGCTTACAAAGCCAACCTTGATAATACCCTGGCCATTTGCGCAGCGCTTGGCAATCCCGAAAAAAAACTAAAGTGTATTCACATTGCCGGCACCAATGGCAAGGGCTCTTCGTCGCACATGCTGGCAGCCATTCTCCAGCAGGCAGGCTATAAAACAGGTTTGTATACCTCGCCCCACCTCACGGATTTCAGGGAGCGCATCAAAGTGAACGGGAAACTGATCCCACAGGCGGAAGTGGTAAAGTTTGTAGAAGCCTACAAAGAGCCTTTTGAAAAAATAGAGCCTTCGTTTTTTGAGTGGACGGTTGGCCTGGCCTTCGATCACTTCGTAAAGGAAGAAGTGGACATCGCCGTCATCGAAGTGGGGCTGGGAGGAAGACTGGACTCTACGAATGTGATCAGTCCGGTGGCCTGCCTCATCACCAACATCGGCATGGATCACATGAACCTACTGGGCGATACGCTTCCAAAGATCGCCACCGAAAAAGCAGGCATCATCAAAGCCCGTGTGCCGGTTGTTATCAGCCAGACGCAGCTCGAGGTGATCTCGGTTTTCAACAACACGGCCAAAGAGCTGAAGGCACCAATAGAATTCGCTGATAAAAATTTTAAAGTACAATCCTACACTTACAACGCCGATACGCTCACAGTGACTATGCTGCATAAAAAAACAAATGAGGCACACAGCTATGAGCTTGATCTGCAGGGAAGCTACCAGCTAAAGAATCTGCCCGGGGTGCTCAATATGGTGGACGTGCTCAGGGGCAAGGGTTTCATGATCGAGGAGAAGGAAGTGAGCAGCGCCCTGAAGCAGGTGCAAAAAATGACCGGGCTGCGGGGCCGCTGGCAAACCCTCTCTGAAAAGCCATTGGTGATTGCCGATACAGGCCATAATGAAGACGGGATCCGGGAAGTAATGGATAATATTAAGCGCTACCCCTTTAATAAGCTGCACATCGTGTTGGGTATGGTCAATGATAAAGAGCTGGGGAAGATCCTGAAATTATTGCCGAAGGACGCTACCTACTACTTTTGTAAAGCGTCTGTCCCAAGAGCCCTGGACGAAACCGAGCTGAGCACTTTGGCTAAAAAAGCAGGACTCACAGGCACCACGTTTAAAACCGTTCCCGAAGCCCTGGTTAAAGCCAAAAAGCAGGCAAAGGCCAAAGACCTGATCTTTGTGGGGGGGAGCACTTTTACCGTAGCAGATGCACTCGCTGAATAGTCATGACGATAAGAAAACTCCCGTTACAACAGGATTGTAACGGGAGTTTTTGTTTTTATCCGGGTTCATTAATGTCCGACAATATCCGAACGCATTGGCAGAAGAATTGTTGCCAGTTCGTTTTGTTCGGAAGCCGGTACGTTGTAGAACGTCATGGCTTTTACCAATTGACCCACCAAAGTATCGAATTCGGCATTGGTAATGTTCATGCCCTGGTGAGCCTGCAGCATTGTTACGCCTTTGTATTGGCAAGGCCCACCGCTACCTGCACAGATCTGGTCGATGAGGTTGAAGCGAAACACACGCAGGCGGTTTGGATCGGACGCTGTGGCGGCAAAGCGCGGGCCAATGAAGCTGTTGGTAGCACAGTTGTTGATGAACTTATCCGTAACAAGGGTAATGGCCGACACACCGCCCAAACGGGTATATAGGCTTGGAGGCCCGGGAGGAGGCGTATTATCGACATACACTGTTTCGGTTACTGTTTTCTTTTTGCAGGCGGTAATGCCGGCGAGTGAAGCGACTACTGTAGCGGCTAACACAAAGGTGATTTTTTTCATAGGATTGATTTATTGGTTAGAGGTTAAGAGCGAAAACACAGAGCCTCTTTGAGGCCAAGCATAAAATAGGTAATGCCTCCTACCGGGCATCCGCCCGATTTTACAGGTATGGCTTTTTCCGTCACCGGATGTTGGAGCAACGTAGTCAGAGACTCCTGCAATTGATCGGAAGAAAGCATATCGGTATAGAAAATAATGCCGGCGATCTTTGTGCCTGTGTTGATGGAACAGCTGGATACACCTTTGATGAGGCTTATTTTCTTTTCTAGGGAGGATACATCATCCAGTGGGGCTGCAGAAATATCGTAGCTCATAAAGCGAGTATCTCCTACAATTTTTTCAGTATAAGTACGCTCATTCCAGTTGGCCCATAATAATAAGCTGAGGAAGAGGATGCATGTGGTCCCAAGAAGTACCTTTCCGATCTTTAGCAATGACTTTTTCATAACACGTGATTTTGTACAGATACGTGCATTAAACAAGAGCGGATTTTCTGAAACTGTTAAATTTTTGGAGTTGCGAATAAGATGGACGTTTGACAGGGCCCGTTATTCCCAAAGGCATTAATACATTCCCCGCTTTTTTTTATGGGAATAATCACCTATCTTTCGTAAAAATAACGGCTCCATCAAAAAAGTCACGTATACTCAGGAAGAGTTGATTGTACTGATCAGGGAAAAGAACCAGAAAGCTTTTTCGTATCTGTATGATAACTACTCGAAAGCACTCTTCAGTATTATCTATCATATCGTCAACGACCAGGAAGAGGCTGAAGATGTCTTACAAACTGTATTTGTTAAAATCTGGAACAATTTTGCTTCTTACGATGAGGCAAAAGGGCGGCTGTATACCTGGATGCTGAATATTGCCCGGAATATGGCCATAGACAGCACGCGCTCCAAACACGAAAAAGTTAAAAATAAAATCCAGGAGGTAAGCGATACCGTATATCACCGAAACAGCATGTTTGCCGAAAACAGTTCCCACGAAAATATCGGCCTGCAAAACATCATCGCAGGCCTGAAGGAAGATCATCAGCAGATCATCGATCTGGCATATTTCCAGGGATACACGCAGGAAGAGATTTCTCAAAAGCTGAATATCCCGCTGGGAACGGTGAAAACAAAGGTGCGGCAGGCGATCATGACGTTAAGGGAGCTAACAAAAAAAGAATTATTGCAGTGAACGTAGAGCAGATCATATCCTCAGGCTTACTGGAGAGCTATGTATTGGGCATGACTACAGAGGAGGAAGCTTCTATGGTCAGGGATTTGTGCGCGAAACATCCGGAGCTGGTGAAAGAGATAGAGCTTATCGAGGCATCGCTGAGCGGCCTGGTGCCGGAGCATACGCCGCCGTTGCGCAATGACCTGAAGCAAACGATCGCATCACAGCTTAGCTTCAGCGAGGAAAGGCTTGAGCCTGCGGTTATTCCTCTGAATGCCCCGGAGGCAGGTTCGAACCTCAATTTTTACAGGATCGGGATCGCGGCGAGTGTGGCCCTCCTGATCGGTTGCGGCATGTATATCTATTCCCTGCAAACCAGGATCGCGGATATAGAAAACCGCCTGGCTGACGCCAGCGCTTCCAAAACCATGCTTGCCTTCGAAATGGAAGCGCAGAAAGAATCCATGAATAAACTCGCGGCTAATTTCAGCATCGTATCAGATCCCGGAATGAAAGCCATTCCGCTGAGTGGCCTGAACTCGCTGGCTTCCAAATCCGCTATGGTACACTGGAACCCATCCACACAGGAATTATATTTCAATGCCAGCGCCCTGCCGCCAAGCCCCGAATCCAAACAATACCAGCTTTGGGCCATTGTGGACGGAAAGCCTGTGGATGCCGGCGTGATCGACCTGGAAAACGGCGTTGCCTTTCAAAAAATGAAGCTCATTGCCGGCGCCAAAGCCTTTGCCGTAACCATCGAAAATAAGGGCGGAAGCCCCAGCCCCTCCCTCGATACCATGTGTCTTTTAGGCAATGTGTAGAAGCCATCTCAAAAATAGGTTTTTAGACTATTTGCACAGGATTTTTCATTCAGACAAGGCTCTTTTCGAAGCTCATACGCTCGCAGTCTGGATGAGAAAGGAAACGAAACATGAATGGAAAAGACACGCAAAGAGGCAACAGGTATTTTTCCAGTTAAAATCAGTTCCCATTGCTTCCGGTTTGAATTATTTATATATTTATATAAACGTAATTACAGAACCTAAAATCAAAAAGACCTCATGAAAAAAGCAATCCTTAGCATCGCTGTAGTAGCTCTCGCAGTATCAACCGCCTTCAGCGCAGTAACTATCCGTTACCAGAACAAAGATTCCAAATCGGTAACCTTCAAAGTGAAAATCGACGGTAGTACAAAAGAAGTAACGTTCGACGGTAGCAAAACCTCCAGTGTAACGATCCAGGGTGGTGCTACAGAAGCTGTCCTCATCACAAGCTGTGGCGAAGTAAAAGTAAAAACCGGCGCCAACATCGAAATTAAAGACGGCTGTATTAAGATCAACTAAGACTAAAGGAAATTTTCCGGAGCCATTCACTCATCAGTGGATGGCTTTTTTAATGGGCTCCGGTTTCAAAGCGCCACCTACACGAACCGGGCTTTCCGGTTTATAAACCACAATAGGCACATAGCAAAAAAAATCGCAGAGATTTGCTCCGGTCTGTATCGATTCTAAAAACAGGCGGTATCAGCAGTTCTGCCTAGGATGCCTGTGCATGTTTCGCCACATGCTCCATCAGCGAGCACATCACCGTTTCAATTTGCTGATATTCCGAAACCTCGTTGCTGAGGTATACAAACATGATGTCGAGTTTCCGGTTTTCCAGCGATGCGTAGAGCTTGTGCTTGTTGAGACGGTACACCTCGCGCATGCGGCGGCGTATAGTATTGCGCTTGTTGGCACGCCGGTGTTTTTTCTTGGGAACAATAAAAACCACTCTCGCCGGGAAAGGGCTTTCGTAAACACTGGATTTGTAAATGACTTTTACAGGAAATGCACTTTTAGACTTTCCTCCCGAGAACAGGTCGTCCAGCGCTTTTTTGCTGCACAGGCGTTCGGTTTTATCAAAAGTAAAATCCATGAGAGAACTATCCTTGAGTTGAGCCTGGCTTATCCCAAAGCATCTCTGACTAGGGCAGTAAGCGTTATTATCGTTTATTGGCTTCTTTGATATATGCATCCAGCGCTCCCGACATGCTTGGGTTTTTTGGATTTGGGGCATAAATATCGAGCCGGTAGCCGTGTTTGAGCAGGGTATTGGCAGTAGCCACACCAAAGCAGGCAATGCGCGTGTTCCCTTGTACAAAGTTCGGGAAGTTATGCTTCAGGGAGCGAATCCCCGCAGGCGTAAAAAATACCAGCACATCGTAGTCGTTGAGGTTTTTGATATCCGAGAGGTCGGCACTTACCGTGCGGTACATAACTGCTTTCGTATATTTGATGTTGAGGGCATCGAGGAAATCCACGATCTGCTCCTTTTGCACATCGGCGGCAGGCAGCAGGAATTTTTCATCCCTGTTCTTGCGGATCACGTCTACCAGGTCCTGGATGGTCTGATGGCCGAAAAAGATCTTGCGTTTGCGGTACTGGATATATTTCTGAAGGTAATAAGCAGTAGCTTCGTTGATGCAGAAATACTTCATGGATTCAGGCACGGTCACACGCATTTCGTTGCACATCCTGAAAAAATGATCCACGGCCATGCGGCTGGTGAGGATTACCGCCTTATGCTCTAAAATATCGATGCGTTGCGCCCTGAAATCCTTTACCGGGAGCCCTTCAATTTTGATGAACTGGCGGAAGGTTTCGATAAGGCTGTATTTATTGGCAAGATCGTAGTAAGGGTTTTTCTCCGTTTCCGGTTTTGGTTGTGAGATCAGCAGTGTTTTTACTTTGGTTTTCGGATGGTTGGAAACCTCGATCACCGGCTGGGGCGCTACGGCCACCAGCTGTTTTTTGGTTTTCACGCCAACTTTCACCATTTTTTCAGTGCTGGCTACCGGCTTCGGGGCTTCGGCAGCAGGCGTCACTTCCGGCTGTACGGCCTTCTTGATCTTTGGCATGGCCACCGGTACGGAAGCTTCCTTCCGGGCAGGCGCAGCGGCTTTTTTTACGGCAGGCTTGACCGCTTTTTTGGCAGCAGCCTTGGCAACCGCCTTTTTAGGAGCCGCTTTTTTAGCTGGAGCCGCCGCTTTCTTCACCGCTTTTTTCGGTGCTGCTTTCGGCGAGGCTTTTTTAATAGTGGATTTGGTGGCTGAGTTTGTCGAAGCCTTGGCAGGAGATGTTTTTGACGTTGCCGTGCGTGTCGCCTTTTTTGCTTCACTCTTCGGGCTCTTTTTAGTCACCGTTACATTTTTTCCTTTGGTAGCATTCGCTTTTGAAGCTACTTTAACAGCCTTTTTTTTCTTGATAGCCATATTAAAAATTAACCAGTAAAAATTTTATCAGTACCAGGAGAGGTAAGATTTCAAGTGCGCAAAGGTACAAAAAAATATACAAAATTCCAACGTTTTGCTCAACTGCCGAGATAATAAAGCCCCTGATGAACCGCACAATGTAAAACGCCCCGCAGAGAATGAGGGCAGGGTAGAGGAACCATTCTGTAGGATATCTGGAAAATTGAATGCAGATGACCAATGGGAGCAGCACAACTCCCAGTGTCTGGCAGGAAATAAAGACGTTGAAGATGTATTCGCGGTTGAGCTCCTGCTTCATTGCGCTGAAGCCTATGAAATAACTGGATAAGAGCTTGACGATGTATACCAGCAGGATCAGGACAATGAAAAATAAAAATTGGCTCAAAGCCTGTAAGTCCTGTAGAATAAGCCCAAAATAATTATTGGTGACAAGAAGCAGGAACGCCATCACAATAACGAAAGCCAGCGATAGCAGAACGGATGTGCTCTTCGTCAGGCGGTAGTCCTCGCGGTAAAGCTGCTTGGAAGCCTGATTGCTGTATACCGACAGGAAAACCTGCAGGAGCTTTTTGGAGTTTGTAAAGTTAAGGTAAACATAGATGCTGAAGACGAGGAACAGCAGCACAACAGGCCAGTAGGAAGGAGTGCCGCTCCTGAAAACGGGAGCGGCATCGATGGGCTGTAGCGCATGATCGCTAAAAAGGGAAACAGCTGTGCGCCTGATGGTATCGGTTGCTTGTAACAGGGGCATGCTTACATCTTACAAAGCAAACCACCTCGAAATGTTGAAGCCGAGTTTGATCTGCCCTTTGGTCCAGGTATCCTGAGTGGCCGTCAGCATGCTGCTTTCAAGTATTGCCGGCGAATTGGAAAAATTAATGTGGAAGACGTGGCCGCCGGTTTCTATCTCAACGCCTACTGATAACGGGTTGTAAAAGCCAGCCGGATTATCTTTCCGGAACTCTGAAAAATTATAGAAGTAATCAGCTACCAAAGCAAAGCGTTTGCTCAGCTTCACACGCCCGCCAATGCCAAGCGAGAAAAGCCCGTTCTGGTCTTCTGCGCCGTTTTTCGCATTCACCTGCTGCCTGATAAAATTGCGGTGTACGTATGTCGGAATCAACTCCAGCGACAGGTTGTTGTTGAACTTGCGGGCAATGAGCAATTGGCTGCAATATTGAAAACGATGTGCTTCATTGGTTTTGGCCGGGCGAATCGTGCCGGCGTAGAGGTTGGCCGGTGTCATGGATGTGTAGCCCACATTGCCATAAAAGCAGACTGAAACAGGGATCTTATTGTCTTCGCGCTGTGTCAGAAACCTCCATTTTACAACCGCATCGTTCATTTCCCTGAATTTGCTGCGGCCGATCCCCACGGTAAGCTCGTCGGTGATCCCGTAGTCGAAAGACATGCGGATATCGGCGGCGTTATCCAATCCAAAGGCTGTGTGAGCCGCATCATTAAGAGGATTTGGCGTCGAGTTGTTATAAATATTACCGAAACGGTGCGTGATCCGGAAATCCAGGTTGCGTTTTTTTACGGTTTCTGTACTTTGAGCGCTGACAATTTTTGTGGTCTTGAAAGTCGCATATACTTTTTTGGGCGGCTCATTTTTAGCCTCATCTTTCACGAGGCCTAAAAGGTCCTCCTGGGCAAAAGTAGAAAGGGCAGCAAAACAGGACAAACAAAAAATAAATGGTTTTACCATATAGCTTGAATTTTTGATTTTCAAAGATATACAAAAAAAACGGAAACCACCGGTTCCCGTTTCCTCTTAATAATCTATTTCTTACGCTGCGACGGAGTTCTGTAAGCGGAGGCGCTTATTTTTTCACGAATGGCTCCAGGGTTCCGTTTACAGTTACCTCCACCTCTTCTGCAATGTTCTGCACATACATGGAAGGCACCTTGATCTTATAATCTGCAACCTTGATATTGAATTTTGAATTCAGAAGGATGTTACCGCCTTTGATGGTGAGCGTTCCGGGTATCTCCACTTCTTTAGCTACGCCATGCAGGTCCAGGGTCCCTTTAGCGGTCACCTTATAGTCGCCGTCTTTGGTATAATCAACCGTTTCGTTGATCCTGCCCTTAAAGGTGCAGATCGGGAATTTGTCCGACTCCACATAATTTTCATTGAAATGCTCTTCCATCAGGGGTTTTGAGAATTTGAAGTTGAGCATGGTCACACCGAACTGAATATCGTTGGTCGTGGTTTTCAATACCATCGTTACTTTCTTGTTGACGCCCTCAATATCCTCCAAAGGCGCTTTTGAGAAAAATGAAATGATGCCGCCGCCTTCTTTGTTTTTATATAGCTGAGCGTTCATGTTGCCGAAAGCGCCTGCAAATGCTATAACCGTAAGCAGTGTTCTTATTTTACCAGCTGATGTGATTGTGTTCATGGTGGATAGTTTTTAAAAGTGAGAGAAGTCGTTCATCAAAATAAAATAATATAAATGATACTATCAAGTACCCGATAGGTATTTAATGATCAATTGAGGCAGGCCATAATGCATCAGGTCGTCGCGTTTAATGAGGATCAGGTCTTCATGCTTTAAAGCTTTCCTGAGGTTTAGTTCATAAAACGTGCCAAACACATGCTGATGCGAAAGAACGTGTTTTTTCAGCGCGGTGATCTTCTCCACCTCAAAGTTTCCTGCCAGCTGCAACAGCCCGGGGTTCTGCAGAATGCTTTCTTCTGTGGCCGGTTTTTCAGTTTCGATGAGGTAAAACTCATACAGGTTTTGCCAGATGTCCTTTTTCGTGCGCTTGCGGATGTACAACGAATCCTTATAGTTGAATACGATGTAGTGAAAGTAGCGGCTCCGGATCTTCACAGCTTTATCTTTCACCGGAAGCTGCGCCACTGTTCCGTTTTTAAACGCCAGGCAATGTTCCTGTACCGGACAGCTTTCGCATTTAGGATTCTGGGGTTTGCACCATAAAGCCCCGAATTCCATCATGGCGCTGTTATGCAGGGCGGCTTTGCTTTCGTCGAGCAGCTCGTCTGCCAGTAGTTGAAATTCTTTTTTTCCTTTCGTGGAGTTGACAGGCGTATGCAAGTCGAAGAGGCGTGAGAGTACGCGGTACACATTTCCGTCGAGCACGGCATGGGGCAGGTTGTATGCAAAAGAGGCAATGGCAGCCGCAGTATAATCACCCACGCCTTTCAGTTCTTTGATCTCCGCGTAGCTTTTCGGGAAATTTCCCCGGTACTTTTCTTTTACCAGCTTGGCCGCTGCGTGCAGGTTGCGTGCCCGTGAGTAATAGCCCAGTCCCTGCCAGAGCCGCATCACTGTATCTTCCGGTGCATCGGCCAGGTCGCTCACGGTTGGAAAGTGTTCTGTGAATTTGAGGTAATAATTGAGCCCCTGAACGACCTGCGTTTGTTGCAGGATAATTTCCGAGAGCCAGATCCTGTAAGGATCGCTGATGTCGCGCCAGGGCAGATCGCGCTTGTGGTGTTTATACCAGGCAATTAGTTTTTTGGAAACAGGGTGCGGAGTTCTCATTCTTCGGTTGCATAGATGCCCGCAATCACCCGGGCATACTTTTCTTTGATGACTTTTCGCTTTAAGCTCATCTTAGGCGTGAGCTCGCCACCCTCCACGCTCCATTCCTTTTTCAGCAGAGCAACCTTTTTCAGTTGCTCGTAAGGAGCCAGCACTTTATTGATGACTTTGATATGATCGTTGATAAGCTTCTTCAAGGCTTCATGCTGGCTCATCTCCTCGTTGGTAGTCCAGGGAATGCCATTGTCCTTGCAGTATTCTTTGAAATTGGCAAAAGAAGGAACGATGATGGCCGAAGCGAATTTCTGATTTTCGCCTACCACCATGCTTTGCTCCACGTAGCGGCTCTCCTTGATCTTATTCTCGATCATCAGGGGAGCGATGTATTTTCCGGCATTGGTTTTAAAGATCTCTTTTTTCCGGTCGGTAATTTTCAGGAACCGGCCTTCAACAAACTCGCCCACATCGCCGGTATGGAACCAGCCGTCAGAGTCGATCGCTTCCCGGGTGGCCTCCGGATTTTTATAATAGCCCAGCATGATATTCGGGCCTTTTACCAGGATCTCATGGTCTCCGGGAGCTATTTTTACTTCCGTGCCTTCAATCACTGGTCCCACTGTGCCGATACGGATATTGTCGCCGCCATAATAATTCACACTGATTACAACGGCTGTTTCCGTGAGTCCGTATCCCTGCAGGCAGGTAATGCCGGCACAAAGGAAGACACGCTCCAGTTTGGGATTGAGCGCCGCGCCGCCCGATACGATGCATACCAGCTCTCCGCCAAGCGCTTCGCGCCATTTGCTGTACACAAGTATATCTGCGAGCTTACGCTGGATGTTATACCACAGGCCGTTGGTGTTCGGTAAGGTATAGCGGTGAGCGATCCTCAGGCTCCAATCGAAGATCTTCCGCTTCGCGCCGGTCAGCTTTTCGCCGGTAGCAGTGATCTTCTCATACACGCGCTCGATGAGCCTCGGAACCGAAACAAACATCTGCGGTTTTATTTCCTTGAGATTGTCGCCGATGGTTTCAATACCTTCTGCATAATAAATAGATACCTTCTTGTACAGGTATACCATGCTGATCATGCGCTCGTAGACGTGATTGAGCGGCAGGAAACTTAAGGCCTTCCAGTTGAGCTGAAACGGCGCCAGGTACTGGCAGGCCTTGACATTGGAAACCAGGTTGTGGTGTGAGATCATCACCCCTTTCGGAGTTCCCGTGGTTCCTGAGGTGTAAAGGATCGTCATCATATCACCGGGTTTCACCCGGGCTTTGATGCTTTCTATTTTGTCGGGGATAGGATGTGTTTTTCCCAGCTCCAGGAAATCGTGGAAGGGCATAATGCCATCCAAAGGATTGAAGCTGATTACATATTTCACTTCCGGGATTTCTTGTTCGATGGCCGCCAGCTTTGTATAGATGAGCTTGTCGGAAATGAATACTGCTTTCACGCCGGCATGGGTCAGGATAAACTGCAGATCATGGTTGCTGATGGTCGGGAAGATGGGCACCGAGATCATATTGGCCTGCTGGCAGCCGAAGTCGCAGAAATTCCATTCGGGGCGGTTGTTGGAGATAATCGCCACCTTGTCGCCCTCGTTCAGACCAAGGGCAAAAAGGCCGTAGCTCACCCAGTTGGAGCGGTTGATAAAATCGTTGCTGCTGTACTTTTTCCAGTGCTTGTCTTCTTTGGCGCACAGCAGATCCTCTTTGGTGTGATCCTCTTTATAAAGGTCCAGAATATCGAACAGGCGTGTTACTTCCATATCAGCGAATTGTTTATTAAAGATAACCAAATTACAGCAATTGCTGCAAGCGGAACATCGGGAGAATTAAAAAGAAAGGAGAGACAGAATTTGTTTCAGGTACAGCTCATCGTTACGGTCGAAAGAAGCCAGTTCGCTGCTATCCACGTCGAATACAGCTTTCACGGCACCCTGCGAGTCATGCAGCGGTAGTACAATTTCTGAACGCGAGAGCGAGCTGCAGGCAATGTGTCCGGGAAATTTTTCTACGTCTTCCACGATGATGACCTCGTTGCGCTGCCAGGAAGTTCCGCACACGCCCTTGCCCTTACGGATGCGCGTGCAGGCCACGGGTCCCTGGAAAGGCCCGAGCACCAACTCGTCGCCCTTCACGAAGTAAAAGCCGACCCAGAAAAAATCCATCCCGTATTTGAGGGCAGCGCATACATTGCCCATATTGGCCAGGAGATCGCTCTCTCCTTCCAGCAGACCTTTGATCTGCGGAAGCAGCGATTGGTATCTTTCTTCTTTGGTCGTACCCGTTATCAGGAGGTCTTCCGCCATACTCTTGAAATTAAATTAAAATGTATAATTTTAGCTGTACAAAGATAGAAGTTTTGATAAGCCACTCCTATTTATATTATTTGTTTCAAAAATACTTCTGCCTGTTATGATTGTAGTGTTATGTATCGCTCTTGGTTTCGCGCTGATGCTCCTCAGTGATGAAAAAAAGAAGCACCGGAATTCGCGTAGAGATCTGGAAGGGCAACTTTCAGAGCAAACCTCTGTCCTGCGCCATAAAGAGCGGGAAATCACCGACAGCATCCGCTATGCCCTGAGGATCCAGCTTTCCATCATTCCCACACCCGAACGTGTAAAAGCCCTTCTTCCCAAAAGCATGGTGTTTTATAAGCCAAAAGACATTGTGAGCGGCGATTTTTACTGGGTCGAAGAAATCAATAACGAAATTGTATTTGCGGCGGTCGACTGTACCGGCCATGGAGTTCCCGGAGCAATGATGAGCGTGATAGGGCTCAAATCCCTGAACCAGGCGGTGCAGGACAAAAAACTGTCGAAGCCCAGCGATATTTTGCAGCACCTCGACATTGCGGTCAATGATACGTTGCGGCAATCGTCCGATGTCAACGCCGTGAAAGACGGGATGGACCTGGCGCTTTGCAACATCAATTACAAGACCCTGATCCTACAGTATGCCGGGGCCTTCAACGGCGTGTGCATCATCCGGAAAAATATTGCCAACACCCATCAAGCGAAAAGCAACAGGGAAGTATTTTATGGAAACGACCTCCTGGAGCTCAGGCCCGATAAATTGCCCATTGGCAGCAACACCGATGGAATAGCCGATACCTTTGTGAACCATGAGTTTCAGCTACAGCCGGATGACCTTGTGTACATTTATACCGATGGTTATGCCGACCAGTTTGGCGGACCTAAGGGTAAGAAATTTAAATACAACCAGCTGAAAGATGTTTTGGTTTCCCTGGCTGATGTACCTGTGGAAAGCCATTCAGCTATTTTGGAAAAGAATCTCAAAGACTGGCAGGGAAGCCAGGAGCAGGTAGACGATGTGCTGGTTATTGGGGTAAGGATCTGATGCTGCAAAAATATTTTATAGCGATTGTTCCGCCGGAGCCTGTACTGTCATCCATTCAGGAAGTCAAGCAAAGGATATTGGAGGATTACGGAACAAAAGGAGCGCTGAGGTCGCCCGGGCACATTACGCTTCACATGCCATTCAGCTGGGAAGAAGAGAAAGAGGAAAAACTCGTCACCGAACTTTCGGCATTCAGGCACAAGCATTCATTTGAGGTTCAGCTCAAAGACTACGATTGCTTCGAGCCACGCGTCGTCTTCATCAATGTGGTGGAGAGCGCTCCGTTGGCGGCCTTGCAGCAGTCGCTTGTAAAACACGTGAAACAAAAACTGCAGCTATTCAATCAGAGCGATGACATGCGGGGCTTTCATCCCCATGTTACGGTAGCATTCCGCGACCTCAAAAAGCCGGTGTTCTATAAGCTTTGGGAGCGCCATCAACATGAATCCTTCGAAGCGGATTTTGAATGCACCTCCTTTTGTCTTTTGAAGCATAATAACCAGAGATGGGACGTATACAGAGAGTTTAAGTTTTAGTTGTTCAGTTAAAACATCATCTGATCGAATTTGGAGCGAAATGTTTGGCTCCTACGGAGCCATTAAAATGTGGATATCCAGGGGTTTAATAATATTTTGCCCCTTCGGGGCGATGCCTTCTGTCATGCATCATTCCTTTGGATTGCAGAAAATCAAACCGATGCGAAGTTTCAAAAGCTTGTTTCATGAGATATCGGAGGATTAATCATGTTCTGCCTCCCCTGAGTAATGCCTTCTGTCATGCATCATTCCTTTGGGTTCCGGAAAAGTCAAACCGATGCGAAGTTTCAAAAGCTTGTTTCGTGAGATATCGGAGGATTAATCATGTTCTGCCTACTTCGGAGCAATGACTTCTGTAATCCATCATTCAAAAGCTTGCTCCGTAGGAGCAAATCATCAGAAATGTTGGCTACGCTGTAGCCATAAAACCTTTAAGGCCTCCTAATTAATAATGTTCTGCTCCATGGGAGCAGTGAAAAAGTCCCGTAGGGCTTAACATCATTAACCGCAGGACAACCCAAGGCTCAGCTTGTTACTGTGGAGCAGCCAAGAAGTCCCCTGGAAATTAGTTCTTTAACCCCATGGCAACCCAAGGCTCAGCTTGCTCCATGGGAGGAGTGAAAAAGTCCCGTAGGGACTTAATATTATTAACTACATGGCAACCCAAAGCTCAGCTTGCTCCGTAGGAGCAAAATATTATTAAAGATGAAGAATAATGGGTTCCATGGCTCCATAGGAGCCAGACATTCTGCCTCTGAGGTTTTTCAATCGAATCTTCTTAGCTAAATGCTATCGGGGGTTTGAGCGTTAGGCGCCCCTTCAGGAACTTTGTCTGTATTCAAGCTTCATCAAGCCGTTCGGCTTTAAGTAAACGGCGTCGTTTTTAAAATCCAGGATCATGTTAAAGCGCTTCAATAGATCGTTACCAAGGTAATTCACCTCGAAGCCCACCGGATTCCTGCTGCTCAGAATGTAAGCGGGAATGTTCCTAAGCTCAAAGCCATTCAGCTTAAAACGGGGCATCTCTACGACTTTTGTTTCATAGCTTACGCCACGCGGATCTGTTAGTGTAGACGATTTAATAAGCTTCAGGCTGTCATTCGGGAATTGCTGTCTGGCTGTCCAGTCCTTATCCAGGATGATCGCCTGATCGGAACCTGTATCCATCAGAAAGCGGCCCGCATACACATTGGAGCCAATCTTAATCGCGCCGTTGATGCAAACAAAAAACTCCATAAATTCCAATTCCGACTTCACATACCCTTTCATCTGTTTCGGCAATCCCGAACGAATGATCAGGCAGTTTTTATCGTAATTGATCTCTACTGTTTTACCTTCAAACAGGTTCCAGCCAAAGCGGCCGTCCATGCCGTGCGACGTGATCCCGGTAGGAATAATATCAGGGCTTTTCCAGGTAAGGCTTCCCATTTGCAGGCTGAGCGCTGGCTTCAGATGTTGGTAATCTCCTTTGCTTTTCCCGGCAAGCGCATCGTTCCGGTCGGGCAATAACCGGGTCTTATGCAGAATAGCGTCTTTTGTGAAATGAAAATCGAAAGAGCCGACATCAAAATGAAGGTTAAGTGTGTCCTGGCCATCGAGGATCGCTTTGACATGAATGGCATTGTAGGCACTTAATGTAAAAGGGATGGTATCGGAAGCTCTTCCGCCTTTTGTTTTTTCTTCAGGAGCAATGGCGCTGGCTATTTGCGTATAGCAGGAATCGGTTCCGTTCAAGAGGATAACAAAATCATGGCGTGTGCCGGGCTTCACTTTTACCCGGATAGAATCCAGGTCCGTATAGAAGGTCACCCATTTTGTTTTACGCGTACGGTCGGCGATGAAAACATCCGGTTTGATTTGCGGAGAAAGTGTCCAGGAATTTTTGGTGATGCGGCCGCCATCATTGACAGTAACCTGTTTAGAGCTGGCTTTTATCATGCGCTTTGTGGCAGACTGGGCAAAAACGTGATGGATCGGGAAAGAGAGCAAGGCAAGGAGTGTGTAAAGGGCAGGTTTCATCATGGGGCGGTTGTCAGGTATAAATTAAAAATCCTCCCACGATCTGTTGTGGGAGGATTTAAGATTAAGAGAAGGGTTGGTTATTTTTTAACCAATACTTCATCGATCATACCATACTCTTTTGCTTCCTGGGCTGTCATCCAGTAGTCACGGTCACTGTCGGCCCATACTTTTTCGTAGGTCTGTCCGCTGTGCTCGGAGATGATGGTATATAATTCTTTTTTCAGTTTTTGGATCTCGCGCGCTGTGATCTCGATATCGGAAGCCTGTCCTTCGGCACCGCCCAAAGGTTGGTGGATCATGATACGGGCGTGTTTCAGGGCTGTACGTTTTCCTTTGGCGCCGGCACATTGCAATACGGCGCCCATACTTGCCGCCATACCGGTACAGATAGTCGCTACATCCGGTTTAATGATCTGCATGGTATCGTAAATACCAAGGCCTGCATACACGGAGCCGCCCGGAGAGTTCAGGTAGATCTGGATATCTTTTTTAGAATCGATCGACTCGAGGAACAGTAACTGAGCCTGAACGATATTGGCTACCTGGTCGTTGATACCGGTGCCCAGGAAAATGATCCTGTCCATCATCAAACGCGAGAACACGTCGAGGATCGTCGCGTTCAGCTGGCGCTCTTCGATGATGTTAGGCGTCAGGTTGCGGATGCCCGGAGTAACAGCCGACACATAGCTGTCGAGGGTTAAGCTATTGATACCAATATGTTTTGTGGCATATTTTTTAAATTCATTCTGATCAAACATAAGCTGTGTTTTTAGTAGTTAAACAAATGTAATTGTTGCTTGATGGAATACAAATTAAAAGCCAAAAAGTTTTTAACGCCAAAACGTCAGTAAAAACCGGCTATTATTGGGTGATATGCCCTGTTTTCCGGCCAATGGTAGTTTTCAGGCGGCAACTGTTACCGGCAATTTTTTGGTGTGTCATAAAACGGGATTTCTATGCCACTTTGCCTTTCGCTTCTGTGCATTGAGGGTTAAACCGGTGAAATTAAAAAGCCACAACGGGACTGCGTTGTGGCTTTCAGTTAAGAGTCAGGTATAGAAGCTTAAGTTCTGGATTCGAACCGGTAGGCAAATTTGCCCGGAGGCTGGTAGAGCTTGATTTGCTTCATCGGATTGGTGCTGTAGCTGCTGGTTTTGATGTCCGGGGCAAACCAACGGGCTTTATTTGGTGGAAAATTCACCCAGCATTCTTCGGCAGCCACAGAGTCCCCGCTGCTTAGTTTACCTGAATCCGTCCAGGTTTCGTGGCTGAGATCAAACTGGTTAGCCAGCACAGGAAGCTGGCCTTCCCTCACGCGGGTGCCATCACAAAAGGTTTCATAGCGGTAAGGCCCGGATCCGTTTTCTGAAAGCCTGATCGCAAACTCATACCATTGGCCCAACTTTGCTTCACCAAAAAAATTGTACTGTTCGGTCTGATAGGGATCATAGGTGAAAAGCCGGTAAACGGGATCTTCGGCAGATCTGAAAAACCCGATCTCTGTCCAGTAAGCTTTCCCGCCGATCGTTTTCCCAAGATGCGTGGTGAATATATTGAAGGTCGAGAAATTTTTATCGACATTAAGGCCGTCTATCCTCATCATACAACGCAGGCCGCTCCACCTTTCTTCTTCCTCAAATGTTCTTCCGTCTATCTGTAGCCTAGCCTGTGTGTTCATCTCTTCTTCGCGAAAAACATTTCGCCGGGGGAGCTTATAGCCGAGCTCTGCCTCCGTGAGAGGGCCGTTATAATCTGATAATACTTCTACCTGCTCCGGGTTGGATGTCACTGTCAGTGATCCGGGCTCTGTTCCTTGTTTCGAATGTTCCATGGTTAAAAGTGTTTAAAGGTTAATATGAAAAGCGATCAACTAAATTTAGGAAATCGGATCCGGAAAAAGAGGTCGGTTTACCGAACCATGCCATGTATGCCTTTATCCTTCTGTTTCTCGGCCAGAGACTTGATATAGGCGTTCCTCATGAGGAGGAATTTTTTCATGTATATCACCAGGAAACATTTCTCCGCCACTTTACCCAGGAAACCCAGTGGAGCATGAAACTCGAAGAGGTCGGTCATGATGGTCTTCCCATTTTCCGCTCTAAATAGATGCTGGTGGTACAATTTTTTAAAAGGACCTTTTATCATTTCGCTCACAAAGTAATGTGGGGGCTCATAGGCTGCAATCTGCGAAGTCATGGTCAGGTTTAGTCCAAAATGCCTGGCCTGCCAGGTTACGGTGTCATGCAGCCTCATGGTTCCATGGGTGATTCCCGCAATGGCTTTTTCATGAGTTGAGGCGACGCTTTCCTGATGCACATCTACTGACAGAGATAGCATAAAACACACATCAGCAGGAGCAGCGATTGTGGTATGGATTTTTATAAGCGCCATCTTTTCTCTTATAAGTCACTTAAACAGGAGTCAATGGTTTGGTGCCTGAATTGAAAACCCTCCTGCAGGACTCTTTCGGGATAAGAATAACGGCTCTTTAAAATGAGCTCTGTTTCCGTGCCGATGAAAAAAGCACCGATCTCCAGCATCCAGGCCGCCGCCGGGAGCCCGAAGGGAATCCCCGCTTTTTTGCGCAGCTTTTGCATGAGTACCTTATTGCTGACAGGAGTGGGCGCCACGCTGTTATAAATACCCTGCACCCGGCGGTTTTCAATGCTCCAGGCCACCATCCTGCAAAAGTCGCCGATGTGGATCCAGCTGACCTGCTGTGTGCCTTTTCCCATCGTGCCGCCGAGTCCTTTTTTGACGATGCTCATCAGCTCGGGGAACACGCCTCCTGTTTTTCCCATTACCATGGCAATGCGCAAATTGACTTTCCTGGTAGCGGGTAATTGAAAGTTATCAAACACATGCTCCCAGGCTTTACACACTTCAACTGAAAAACCACTGCCGGTTTCTCCTCCCCGCTCTGTCATCGGTTCCGTTTCACTGTGCCGGTAGATGGTTCCGGAGGCCCCGTTGATCCATACCAAAGGAGGTGTCTTGCATGCCAGGATGGCTTCGCCGAGCACGGCAGTCGATTCAAGCCTCGACGAAAAGATCAGGGCCATATTCTTTTCTGTATACCGGCAGTTGACACTTTTTCCGCAGAGGTTGATCAGGGCGGTAGCGCCTTCCAGCTCCCGGCACCAGTCCCCTTGCGAGCGGGCATCCCAGCGCAGGTACCTGAGCTTTCCTTCCGTTTTGTTTTCCGAGCGCGAAAGAATCACGATCTCGTCATAGCTGTCTTTAAAATAAGTACTGAGCGCTTGCCCCAGGAAACCCGTTCCGCCCGCGATGATTAGTTTTTTCATAGGATACTTTTTACAGATGAAAGAATTAGTTTATTTTTTCGCAACTGATCATGTAATAGCCAAAGGCGCGCAGGTGCATGCCGGAGAGCAGGGCGTACACCGAACCTTTTAAATTGTTCAGGCTCTGCGGACGGATCGCTTCTCCCCGCCATGTTTTGCGAAGCATAAAACCGAGGGTCGCAAATGGCACATGCATGACAGAAGGCGCTACCCGGAAGGAAATATCTTCCATCACAATGTTCTTAAATCCGGCGCCCTCCAGGTTTTTCAGGGTGCTGATGATGTCACCGAGCCCATCCAGCTTCCAGCCCTCGCATAATTTGCGATAGGCATAGGCGGCTGTTGCCGAAAGTTGTTCCACCGGTTTTTTCAGGAAGGCATCGGCAATCACCATGCGTCCTCCGGGTGCGAGCAGCCGATAGGCCTCTGCCAGGGTTTTCATGCTGTGCCCCGAATGGCAAAAGCTCTCTATGGCAATCAATCCGTCAAAATAGCCATCGGGGAAAGGCGCGGCATTGTAATTTTCTTTGAGAATAGTGCCTTTGTATCCTTCCAGTAATTTATTACCCTCTTCCCATTGGAACCGTGACAAGGTCAGGCCTGTAATGCTGATGTGTGGAAATGCCTTCAGTCCGTGTTTCATGGTAGCCCCCATGCCGCAGCCAAGGTCTGCCAGGCGCACAGGAGCTTTGCCGATGTGAAGACGCTTGTATACCTGTTCATTCATTTCATTCAGCATGCTGTCCCTCCTGAACGGATTGTTGCGAAACGGGCGATAATAGCCGAAGTGCATATTATAGCTTTTGCTCCAGAAGAGGTAATCTTCCGTGGCTTCATCGTAAAAGTCGGTGAGCTCTTTATGACTGTTGTCAGGCATTACACAGGGTTTATCGCTACCGGTAGCTTATTTATTTTCTTCGGTGATGTTGAAGGTAGTATACTGTTTTTTTGGCCGTTGGATCATCAGCATAATGAAGAAGTTGAGGAACAGAAGCAGGCCGAGGATCAGCGTGAAAGAGCCGATCTTAAGGGAAAGCTCTTCGATGGTTTCCTGGGCGGAAGCCAGGGGAATAGCCACGTAGCGACCGAGCCCCTGCTGGTAGTGGCCATTGTTGACACGCATTTTCATAAAAGAGAATCCCAGGGCGATGAGGTAGAATCCGGTTTGGATGAGGTTGTTGGTGCTTGTAGCCAGGGCTTCGTTGTGGTGGAAGCGCTCAACGAGAAAGGCTTTGGTGTTGCGGTGCAGGCTTTTGGCGATCCAGATGCATAAAGCAATGGTTGTTGGCAGGTAAACGCAGTAGGCGGCGATGTTGTAGTTCATGATTTCTTGGTTTTTTATGATTGATACTGAATAAAAAGCGATGCTAGTGTTGTTGCAGTTTTTTAGCTAAAAAGAACGAGATGATCCTCGGAGCCAGGATCACGTTTAAGATGTGGAGCGAGCCGAGCGACAAAAAAATAATTCCTTCCGATGTGGCAATGAATTCAAGTAATTGGACAAGCGAGCAGATGGTACCGGAAGCATTGAGGAAGTAGAACGCAAAGCCTGTATTCACCAGGCAATAGCCGATGTAAAGTAAATTATTGGTGCTATTGCTTAGGGCTTCATCGGGGCATTCGCCGAACAGGAATTCCTTCCCGTTGCGATGCAGGTTCTTTCCGACTACCAGCACTGTGAGGAGGCTAAGGCTGAGGTAAATGATATAGGCGAGGATCTGATACATGGCTTAAAGAATAAAGGATAACACCAGGAAGCGATAGAGCAGCCAGGTATAGCTCAGCCATACCGGCGCTTTGATAGCGCTTACCCGCCTGTAGTGTTGCCGGAACATGAAAGCCACCACGGCAAAGAACCAGGCGAGTGATGCATAAGGAGGAATGGGAACGCAGCGGTTGAGCAGGAACACAGGCAGGAGCAGCAAAGCGCCGGTGAGGGAAACCGTCATCAGATGGCCGAGGTAATCGAAAAGCGTTTCTTTTTTCGGGCCGGCCAGTGCAAGCAGGCTGCCCTGAAAAAGGATCTGCCCGAAACAAATGGCATACTCGCGGAACAGGTTGGAGGAGGGAACAATGCCCGGCAACAGGGCGGAGTAGCCTGACAGCATACAGGAAGTAAGGGTAGCGCTAAAGACGAGGTATAGGATCCTGTAGCTCAGGTTGAAATCCGGGATGCAGGCCTGCCGGCTATAGTCCGCGGAAGGAGCGATGACCTTACGGTTAAAAGAAATAAAAGCATAGAGCTTTTTCTGGAGGAAGAGGATCACCGGATGCTTGAGTAATCGTTTCAGGAAGGGCAGGCGCTGCGTGATCACGTAGTTCAGGCTGTCGACACCGTACAGAACCGAATGCGTTTCTGTGTTGACCAGCGCAATTTCGTTGCGGGCGCGGTTCGCATCCAGAATCCCGGCATACCGCTCTATTCCTGTTTCATAAGCTGTGCGTCCCTCTTCGCCCAGCATACCCGATCGAATAAAGCCTTTGGTGTAGGCCGCACACAGCGGGCAATCGGTATCGTAAAGCAGCGTATGGTGGTTCATCGGTTTCATAACCTTGTTTTTTATTTCAAAACTTTCAATTATTATTGAAACATATAGGCAAATTTTTTTATTTGAACAGTTTGAATAAAGCACCCACCAAGGCATTCTCGTCCAGTTTGATGGCGCGGGTCAGGGCAAAATCGGCTTTATCCACCACGCTTTCCAGGTTGCCTACCGTATCAATAAAGGCTTTATGCTTTTTATCGTTTTTGTTTCCTTCTACTTTTTTCAGCTCTTCGAGCAGGGCCAGGATGGGTTCGATCTCACGCTTGCGGCGCTCGTTGATGATCTGCTTGGCAACCTTCCAGATGTCTTTTTCGGCATAGAAGAATTCCTTGCGTTCACCCGGAACCAGCTCTTTAAATACAAGGCCCCAGTCGATGAGGTCGCGGAGGTTCATGTTGGCGCTGCCACGCGAAATTTTCAGATCTTCCATCACCTCTTCCGCAGAAAGCGAATCGGGACTGATGAGCAATAAGGCATGGACCTGGGCCATGGAGCGGCTGATTCCCCAGCTGCCGGCCAGTGTTCCCCAGGCTTGTATGAACTTATCTTTTGCTTCGTTGTACTTCATGATCTGTATCCCGGATCAAAGGTAACTACATTTTCATAACTTTCAAAATATATTGAAAGATATTTTTTGATTATTCCCATGAAGCAATGAGAGTACCCTGGCTTCAGACGGTCGTCATGAGGATTGCTTACGCTTAGTTTTAGCAATTTCATGTTGTACCCACTGGCCGGGATATGGCTTTCCACTTTAAATTCCCGGGTAAAGTATCCTGAATGGAGCGTAAACGCATCAGCTTATGAAAATGCCGCGTGAAGGATAGAACGGAAATCCTTTTTGCTGTCTCTCTTTGCAATCACGCCATGGCGTGAGGAGTGATAGCCTGATCCGTCCCGAAAGCTTTCGGGACGGGCACGCCCCGATAATCCAAAATGCATTTAACGCACAGCATACCATGAACCGGCATTATGTTCGTCATCTGTTTTCTGTTATGCGTAATGAAAGCAAGTTCGGAAAAGAGCTTTTAGATTTATTATGAGCATCAAAAAATACAATCTTGCAAAAAATCACTTTCTTTGTAAGAAAAATTGTCAAAGTTATTCCTATATATATGTATGCTTCTGCTGTGCGTTCGATGCGCACAGATCACTCCACTCACCGGAGGAAAAAAAGATACCGAAGCCCCGAAGCTGTTGAAAGCCGTTCCGGCCAATGCCAGCCTCAATGTGCAGCCCAAAACGATCGAGCTCACCTTTGACGAATACATTACTTTAAAAGATGTGATGAACCAGTTTGTCATCACACCTCAGACCAAACAATTTCCGGAGATCGAAGCAAGCGGCAAAAAGGTCAAAATAAAATTCAATGAAACGCTTCTGCCGAACACGACCTACAAATTATCATTCGGAAATGCTATTGTGGATCTGCGCGAATCGAACAACCTGCCTAACTTCGAGTACGTATTTAGTACAGGTGCCACCATCGATAGCCTGAAATTACGCGGGACCATCGAGAATGCCACAGATAAAAAAGCGGCGGCCCAGGTGCTTGTGGGATTGTATCCTGCCGCTTCTGCAGATAGCATCATCTATAAGGAAAAGCCTCTGTACCTGATCCGCACCGATGATCAGGGGCGCTTCGCGTTTAGCTACCTTCCGGATAGGGCATTTAAAATTGTAGGGATCAAGGATCAGAATAAAAATTTGCTGTACGATGGTTCGGAAGAGCAGGTAGCTTTTGTTCCTCAGGCTGTAGATCCAAAAGATACCACAGAGATCCGCATGCGCCTGTTTAAGGAAATCCCCTACAAAAGTTTTATCAAGCGCCATTATTCGGTAGAGCCGGGCCGGGTGAACATCGCTTTCAACAAGCCGCAAAGCGGTACTAGGGTAAAGGCGGATGGACTGATACTCGCGCGCTGGAATACGTTGGGCGATACGCTGAGCCTGTATTATGCAAACCGTTTCGATACCCTTACCACATTTGTATCCTACGCTACAGGGAAAACCGATACATTATATATACGAATACCTGCCGAAAACGCCAAAGCCTCGGAAAGAGGCTCTGTCAAAAAGGCGAACTCGTATATCATCAAGAGTAACCTGGAAGGAGCAAGCATTCCTTATTTCCTGGTTCCCGAACTTCAGCTCAACTTCCCGGCTTATCACAAACAGGTTAAGCAAGAAAGCATCATCCTCATGGAAAAAAAAGGCACGGCTCCGGCCACTGTAAAATCCTATACGCTGATCGCGGATTCGGAGCCGGCATTATCTTTTACCCTGCAAACCGAACTTAATGCCGAATGCAACTATACCTTAACTGTATTGGACTCTGCATTCACCAATGATTACAAGCGTCTCAACGACTCAACCGGGTATAAGTTCCATACCACGACTCCTGATGATTATGCCGGCTTGAGCATGAAGCTGCTATTTCCAAAAAAGGAAAATTACATCGTGCTCCTTAAGAACGACAAAGGCCAGGTGGTAGACCGCCGCATCATCGAATTATCGCTCACTTCCACGGCCGAAAAACTGATTGCGTACAAAAACCTGCTGCCCGGGAATTATTACATCGAGGCCATCGAAGACAGTAACAAAAACGGGCAGTTCGACACAGGAAATTATTTTTTACACACGCAGCCGGAAATTATATTTGTCAATTCAGGAGCAATAAAGTTGCTTGCCGGTTGGGAAATTGAAAATGAATGGCGTGTTCAGTAACACTATTCACGATATTTTTTTTGCTGTTTTGAACATTCGTTTTTCTTTCAACAAAGTTCTTTCACTTCCTGAAACAGAAAAAAGTTTTTTTAAAATTTTTTTGTCGATGCTCTGAATATATAGTAAATTCAATGCTTTCAGGACATCGAGCATGAATGCTACTTCGTTCAATCCATACCCTGAAATCTGCATGCGCACCGCAAAACAGTATTAACAATTTCAACAATTTTGTGTTAATAAAATAACTGATTGAAAATTAGTTAGCGTTAATAATTTTATTTACTTCGTAGTAACAAAAATCTCAAAAACAAAAAACCATGGCAACAACAAAAAAAGCAGCTCCTAAAAAAGCAGCAGCAAAAAAAGCAGTGAAAAAAGCAGCCCCTAAAAAAGCAGCAAAAAAAGCAGCTCCTAAAAAAGCAGCAGCTAAAAAAGCGGCTCCTAAAAAAGCAGCTGCTAAAAAAGCAGTGAAAAAAGCGGCTCCTAAAAAAGCAGCTAAAAAAGCAGCAGCTAAGAAGTAATAAAAAGCCCCGCAACAGCGGGGCTTTTTTGTTTATAGGCTTTCCTGTACAACAGAAATAAATGCCACTATGGAGATAGTGGCATTTACTTTTTTTTAAAACGGCAGTTTGCCTTATATTTGTTCATCACTTAAAACAGAAGACATGAAAAAATTCATTACGCTTTTATCGGCTCTTACCTTAACGGTTGTATTCGCTTCGTGCGGAAATAAAGAAACTAAAGAAGATATACAGGCACCTACGGGAATGGTTGCTTTAGACCTGAGCAAATATGGCAAGCAGTTTTCAATTTTCGTACCTGATACCACAGCAGCCAAGCTGGAAGTAACAGAGCAAAGCTGGGGCGCGCTGGAAGTGAAGGTTGGAAAGAACTTCAGGGTTTCCATCACCGAAGATCCAGGCGACATTGAATTGAGAAAAAGCGATATCAAATCCAACGATGTGAATGTTTTTAAATCCTACATCGTGGAGGAACCTCTGACAATTATGTGGGAGAGTGAGATCACCAAGCCGGAATACCACTTCTATACCATCCAGAAAGCTGGCGGCAACACATATGTGTTTGAGGACATCGTTCCGGCCGACGGAGAGCCATTGAGCAAAGAAGCAGTTCAGAAAATGCTCGATTCCGCAAAACAGATCGTGGAAAAGAAAAAACCGGAGGCATAACCAACACGCTTCATTATAAAAAAGAACGCTCCTGCATGAATTGCAGGAGCGTTTTTCATTTACTGTTCAGGGGGAGTTTATTTCAACCGGAATGCTACCGGGATATTGAACCTGACTTTTACCGGATGCCCGCCATTTTTTCCGGGCTTTTTCCATTGCGGCATTTTATTGATGACGCGCAGCACTTCCTCATCACAGCCGAGGCCAATTCCTTTGAGCACTTTGGCGGATTCCACTTTGCCAAGCTCATTCACAACAAAGGAAACGTAGACAGTGCCTTGCGCGCCTACTTCTTTGGCGACTTCAGGATAGACGATGCTTCTGGCAACATAGTTCATGAGCCCGGCATTGCCGCCTTCAAATTCCGGCATCTCTTCTGCAAATATGACCGGCTCTGAAGTGGCGGCGGTATTGGTGCCGGTTGAAGCCAGCGTAGATGTTGCGGTAGCTGTTTCAGTTCCTATTGGTGCCACACCTGTGGCAGTTGCCGAGCCTACGCCGCTCACCGGGTTGTTCATGTTTACGGTTGTTGTAGTGGTTTCTGTGCTGTTGTCGACGATGCGAGTTGGAATTGCAGCCTGGGGCGCAGTAGCAGCAGCTGCCGGTTTTTCCACCGGTGTTTCGAGTGGCTTCAGGCTTACTTCCCGTTCCGTATAGATCAACTCCTTGAGCTTGGGATCGTCGAATGTGATCGGTTGATCATTGAGCGGGATAGCGTTGATCCTGTTGTAGGCATAAACGGATCCGAAAAGGATCATTACCAGGCCGCTGAGAAATAAAATGGATTTTTTGAGGGAGTCGTTGTAAGCTGCCCTGATCGCGTAGGCTCCATAAGCCTTGTTCCTGTTCTCAAAGATGACGTCGTTGAGTTTGCCGGAGTTGTTTCCTAAGATATTCATGACTTGATTTTTAAATGGTTTATAAATTCAAACTGCTCTATTACGCGCTCAAGATTAGTTTGCTGATGTAAAGGTAGATTGACCAAAAAGAAAAAACCACATCTGCTTGAGATGTGGTTACGTTGGGTTTATAAATGGCAAGAAATTGCCGGGAAATGGAAAATTATTGTTTGGTGCAAACAGCAGTGCAGGTATCCTTATTACCGGCTACATTGGTTGTATAAGACATGGAAAGGTTTGTTCCTGTTGAGGACAGGTTGCCTGAACCACTTGCAAAGCCAATGGTTCCGAGCTGCTGGTAGGGAATGGAGATGCTGTTGCCTGATACGCTGGCACGGGCCTGTGCCTGCAGGTCGTAGAAATGATCGATCATGATCTCCGAAGACGAAGACGAGGATTTTGAAATGTTGATCGTATAAGAAGTGCTTCCGGAAACTTTGCTGGTTTCATTGCAAAGCCAATGTCCGACATATTTATCCCGTGCATCGGTAGCAGGACTGGGAGAGGTGGGGTCTTCTTCCTTATCGGGTTTACAGGAAACAATGAACAATCCTCCGATCAGGAGTAATCCGTAGATCAGCTTTTGGAAGTTAAGAGCTTTCATGGCGTTGAATTTTTCAGGTGTTAACATTAAAAGGAGATCTTCATGAAGATTTTCTCAGTGTGTTTTGGGAATAGTATGCAATTTCCTTACCAAACTTCTTCCGCGCCAGCAAAGGTGCGAGGCGCGACAGGATGGTGATGACAGGGGACAGGATGAGGATGGCGGTGGGAAGCACGATCCCGAAGATGCGCACCCGCGTGCGGCGCTGGGCGCTTCCGGCACTTCCTTTTTTGGAAATATAATTGGCATATAAGGGGAATAAAGCTCTGCCGCGGCCTTCCATCAGCAATAAGTTTCCGCGGATGTCGAGTGCGCCGGCGGCGTTCAGCTCCGGCTGAATATTTTCCAGGCTGCCGCTTTCCAGATTTTTTTTGATGATTGCACCAAATTCAGGGCCTTTCAGAATATCCTGCTCCGATACGCCGTATTTTGGAAAAATGCCAAGGTATTTATCTTTGGTGCCTTTCAGCACATGGGCCAGTACGGTAACGAGGCTGATCAGGTTGGCGGAGCGGTCTACAAAGGTGATATTGCCTACCAGGTTGGCCTTGACATCGAGCAGGCGCTGCTTCATTTTTTCCTGTGCGCCAAGCCACATATTGCGGCAATTGATGATGGTGACAACCGGTACTCCCTTCAATACACGCCCGGCCTGCTCTGTTTGCAAAAAGCTGCTGATGGGCACGCAGATGCTGAGAAACCAGGGCTGGTAGGCAATCACAGCCAGGTCGTAGGAGATGGATTCGTCGATGGCAAGAGGTTCCAGGCCGCAAGGTACGCCATGCACCGTTTCAGGAAAGGCATCAAAAAACTGCGTGTAGCTCCAGGGATAGGGAAACGCTTGTTGTGGCTTTACCAGGTGGTAATGCAAGCTGTATGCAGGGTTTCCCGAAAAAGGTTTGAGGCTCGCATCCAATACCTGCTTGGCCTGCCCTGTCTGGGAATAATAAATAACCAGGATGTGTTTCATAGTGCAAAAATGAGCTGTAGTCTACCGACAACCAAAGATAATCGTTTCGCTTAAGCTTTGCATGAATAAAAAACGAATTTATTGTACCTTTGCCGGCATGATAGCGCTTGGCCACACCCTGATCTCGGAGGATGTATTTGATAAAAAATTTGTTTGCGACCTGAATGCCTGCAAGGGCGAGTGCTGCGTGGCCGGAGATAGCGGCGCTCCTTTGCATAAAAAGGAATTGAAAATCCTGGATAAGATCTACCCGGAGGTGAAGCCATATATGAACGGGAAAGGCATCGCCGCCGTTGAAAGGCAGGGAAGCTACGTGCTCGACAGCGACGGGGATTATACAACGACGCTGGTTTCGGAAGGAGCGGAATGTGCGTTTGTGTATTTTGATGAGCAGAATATTGCCAAATGTGCCATTGAAAAAGCCTATATGGAAGGGAAGATCGACTGGAAGAAACCCATCTCCTGTCATTTATACCCGATCCGCATCAACGAGCACCGCGATTACGACGCGGTGAACTACCATTCCTGGCACATCTGCAAGCCTGCCTGTGAGTGCGGAAAGCAACTCGACGTTCCGGTGTTTAAATTCCTGAAAGAACCGCTGATCCGTAAATACGGGGAAGACTGGTACCGGGAGCTGGAGCAGGTGTATAGGGCTTATTCGGCCAAATAGGTGCAAGGCTTTTCTGAACGGGGAAGCTGATCCGGGAGAATGACCCGCCCGGGCGCTCGGGAATCAGGGTAAAACAGGTTTCAGAATCGTTTACGGGTTTCGACCCAACTACTTAACATTGCTTTGTATTTTCCCGAAGGCCTGGTATTAAACTTATCCTTATCTTTTAAGTCATATCTCTTACTATGGCTACACCTGTTGAGTACATCCAGCATTTATACAAGCGCTTCGGCTTTGGGATTTCCCTGGAAGAGGCGAAGCAGCTCAAGCCGAAGAAGCTCGGCGAGATCGTGAATGAATTGTTCAATGCCTCCATTGTGGCGATGCCGCTCAAGGCCGTGGTCATCGACAGCATTCCCAAAGTAAAGGAAGCCCTGTCGGAGGGGATGAGCAAGAAAGAGCTCAATAAGCTCATTCATACCTACAGCGAAAACCTGAATACCGACTGGATCAGGCAGCTCGGGACAACGAGGGCTGTGGTACGCGAAAAACAAACGCTTTTCTGGCATGGGCATTTTGCCTGCCGCCTCCGTAATCCTTACCTGGTTCAGGAACTCAACAACATCCATCGCAGATTTGCTTTTGCCAATTTCAGGGAGCTTCTATTTAATGTGAGCAAAAGCGCAGCGATGCTGCAATTCCTCAACAACCAGCAAAACAGAAAACAACACCCGAACGAAAATTTTGCCCGCGAGCTGATGGAGCTGTTTACGCTGGGCCGCGGACATTATACCGAACAGGACGTTAAAGAAAGTGCCCGCGCCTTTACAGGCTGGGCCTTCAACCGGGATACCTTCGAGTTTGAGTTCAAAGAAAAGCAACATGATGCCGGCCCGAAGACCTTTATGAAACGTGAAGGTAATTTCGGTGGGGAGGACATCATCAATATCATCATGGATCAGCGGCAGACGGCCTATTTCCTTTGCCGGAAGATGTACGCCTATTATGTGAGCGATGTGGTGGATGAGAAGCGGGTGAAAGAGCTTGGGGATTATTATTATGCCAATGCGTATAATACGGACATGCTGCTGAGAAAGATCGCTCTCTCGGATTGGTTCTATGCGCCGCAAATGATCGGCAATAAACTCAAACCGCCGGTTGATTTTTTGGTAACGATCAACCGGCAGTTCAATATCCGCTACGAAAGCACGGGCACGTGGGTCCTGATCCAGAGAAGCCTCGGGCAGCTGTTGTTTTATCCGCCAAACGTAGCAGGCTGGCCGGGAGGAAAGAGCTGGATCAATTCTTCTACGCTGATGCTGCGGCTCAGGCTGCCGTCGATGCTGCTCAACAGCGGTACCATTGATATCGAGGCAGAGGACGATGATCCGGACGACGGCATCATGGCGATGAGCCATTCGGTTTATAAGAACTATAAGACGGAGGTGGACTGGGCAGGGATCAGCGCCATGTATAAGAACGCAAGCCTTGAAGACCTGGCGACCCTGTTCCTCGGCAGGGATCCGGCGCCGGCATTGAAAACCATTATCAACACTGATACGGGTTCCACAAAGGAGCTCGTACTGAAATTAGTATCGCTTCCGCATTACCAGCTTTATTAAATGAATGACTCATGGACAGAAGAGAATTTTTAAAACTATCCGGCCTGGCCTCAGGTTATGCGATGATCCCCGCTTTTTTGAAACCCCTGGAAACCTATGGTGCAGGGCCTTCCGGCAGGGAGGCTTCCGGAAAGAAAAAGCTTGTGATGATCCAGTTTTTGGGAGGGAACGATGGACTGAATACCGTGATTCCTTACAACAATGATGTGTATTATAAGCTACGGAGGAACATCGGCATCAAAAAAGACCAGGTGATTGCACTTGATCAGGAGCTGGGGCTGAACCCGGCAATGACGGCTTTGAAGGAATTATACGACCAGGGCTATGTGTCGGTCATTAATAATGTGGGCTATCCGAACCCGGACCGCTCGCATTTCCGGAGCATGGATATCTGGCAGAGTGCCAGCTCCTCAACGGATTACCTGAGTACCGGATGGCTGGGCCGCTACCTCGACAGCGAGTGCCAGTGGCCTTATGAAGCGATCGAGATCGACAACAACCTATCGCTGGCAATGAAAGGAAAAAAGAGGAGTGGCATTGCCACTAAAAATGCACGGCAGTTGTTTGAAGAAACCAAGGCACCTTATTTTGAAACCGTGGCGGCTTATGTGAAGCCTGAGATGCTTGACGACGACAATCTCGGCTATTTGTACAAAACGATGCTGGACACGACCTCTTCAGCGAAATACATCTTTGAAACCCAAAAGACGTATCACAATACGGCGGAATATCCTGATACGTCTTTTGCCAAAGAGCTGAAAACCGTAGCCACCTTTATCAACAGCGGCCTGGGCACATCGGTTTATTATGTGAATCTCACCGGATTTGATACACACGTGGGGCAGCTGAACAGGCAGGAAAGCCTGCTGAAGCAGTACAGCGAAGGTGTGGCGGCTTTTGTGAAGGACCTCAAATCGACCCATGCGTTTGAGGATACGCTCATCGTGACCTTCAGCGAATTCGGCAGGAGGGTAGAAGAGAATGCCAGCGGTGGCACCGATCATGGGACGGCAAGCAACCTCTTTGTGATAGGAGGCAACTTAAAAAAGAAAGGCATCTTCAATAGCGGGCCCGATCTGCTGAACCTGGCAGACGGCGATCTGAAGCACCACATCGATTTCCGGCAAGTGTATGCCACAGTGCTCGACAACTGGCTGAAGGCAGACAGCGTGGGCATTCTTGGAGAACGGTTTGTAAACCTGGGATTTGTTTAAGGCTTTGTGCCATGCAATGACGGAGCGAAGTCGAAACCACCAGCTCAATCACCCAATCCTTAGCTGATGAAAATGCATTGTGTGTGATGCTAAGGGAAAATCAGGTTCCGAACTGGTAATGGCTGTAATCCAGCAATACTGTATTCAAAAAATCTTCGTCTTTCCAGGAAACGCTGACTCCCATTTTGGCTTTTACCTTATCGGCCAGCAGCTTCAGGTTTTCCGGTTTCTGATGGCGCATGCTGTGCTCCAGTATCTCTTTGATGATGGCCACGTCTTTATCTGACAGTAAAGAAACCTGCTGAAAGACGATGCTATAGCTGGGGATCTGCCGGTATAAAATCGTGTCCCTTAAGCTGGTTGTACTATCTTTCCGGATCACGGTGGTGCCGGCGGCCATATCGCCGAGCCGCTGGCTTTTTTCGGAAACGGGAATGCAGATGATGGCTACAAGTCCGTTCAGGATATGGATATCGATGATGCGGAATACCGAACGCAGCACATAAGAGCCGATGCCCGGCTGTGAGCCGTCGAGCTTCACCACTTTAATGCCCATGATCCTTTTTCCAAGGCTCTGCCCGTTCATCAGGGTTTCGCTCAGGAAGTGATAGAGCAGGAGCGGAAGTCCGGCAATGGTTAATAAGGTCATCAGCAGATAATTGTCGCCATCGAACATTGTATGGTTCATACTTCCTGAAATGCCAAGGATCAGCAATACGAGGCCAAAGTATACCGTCATGAAAATAATGTCGAGCAGGGACGCCAGAAGCCTGTAGCCTACGCCGGCAGCTTCATACTCTAAATCCACATTCTGGGTTGTCGTTATTTTAATAGCATCCATGCCTGTATCCGCCCTTAAATAAGCGTCGGTTAAATTTAAAAAATATAAAAAGAATTTGATACATTTAATATATAAATAGAGGAAGTGACGATGAATATTCTGAAAAGCCTGATAAGTATAAAAAGACCTGAGGCCGGAAAACAATACACGGAGCCCAACTCCGCTCATCTGCGCCAGAGGTTTATGTAATGGTATTTGTCAAGGACAGGAGAAGCAGCTTTGAAGGATGTGATGATCGATGGTGTTTCACTAAGGATTTTAGCTGCGCAGCCTGTAGAATAATAGGAAACAAATTGATACATTTAAGGTGGATTAGAAAACCGTGAAGGAAATTACTTTTTTAAAGCAGAACGTTGAGCGTTGGGAAAACTATGAAGCCTCTCTCACCGGCAAAGAGCAGATGCCACCGGCAGAAGTCACGGATATGTTCGTGGAGCTGACGGATGATCTTTCTTATGCCCGCAGTAATTTCCCGGGAAGCAAAACCACTTCTTATCTCAACCGGCTGGCTTCCCTGATCCATCAGAAAGTATATAAAAATAAAAAGGAAGGGCATGGCCGCATTTTCCGGTTCTGGGCCTTTGAGCTGCCTTCCCTTTTCGGGCAGTGCCATCGCCTGTTGTTGATCTCCTTTATTATCGGGCTGATCGGCGGCTTCCTGGGCTTTGTGTCGGAGCTATATGACGAAAATTTTGTGAGGACAATCCTGGGAAATGACTATGTGGATGCCACCATTGAGCGGATCAGGAAAGGAAATGCCCTGGGGATCTACGGCGAAATGCCTTCCTATTTCATGTACTTTTACATTACCCTCAACAACATCCGCGTATCGTTTATGGTCTTTGCCTTCGGGATGCTTTTCTCTTATGGCACCGGATTTTTTCTGTTGTATAACTGCATCATGCTGGGGGCATTTTTTGGCATGTTTTACAAATATAACGTCCTTGGGAAAGCGCTGAAGGTGGTCTGGATCCATGGCACACTCGAAATCTCCGCGATCATCATTGCCGCCTGTGCCGGCTTTGTGCTGGGCAACAGTTTTATGTTTCCGGGTACTTACAGCCGGCTCGAATCATTTAAGCGCGGCGCCAAAGACGGGGTCAAGATCATTGTAGGGCTTATACCTGTATTCATGTGCGCCGGGTTTCTCGAAAGCTATATCACGCGCTATACCGAAATGCCTCTCTGGCTCAGCCTGGTCATCATCATCGGCTCACTGGTTTTTTTAATCTGGTATTTCATCATTTTACCCATCACCCTCAAGAACAACGTATATGCAGGCACAAAAAATTGAATTCAGAAAAGAACGTGAATTTACAGGCGTTTTGAGCGACGCTATTAAATTTTTGAAGCAAAACTTCAAGCCTTTATTTTTATCCGTGATCCTTATTATAGGCCCGATCGTGCTGTTGTCGGGCCTGGCCTATTCGTACCTGCAAACCTCCATGCTTTCCAACACATTCGCCAACCCGGGGAATCTGTTCGGGTATGCTTATTTTATAACGCTTGGCGTGGTGTACCTGCTGATGCTGGTGAATAGTGTGCTGCTCAACAGCGTGGTGTTTAACTACATGTGCCTGTACCAGGAAAAAGAAGCCGGAGAAAAAATTACTGTTTCGGAAGTAGGCGCCAGGGTATGGAGCAACATTGGCCGTGTGCTGGGCTCTATGGGCCTCCTGCTGATACTGCTGATCGCCATCGGTGTGGTGCTGGGCCTTATCGGATTTGGTTTCGCGTCGATGGGAGGCGTAGGGATTGTTTTATTGGTACTGGCCGTTATTTTCGGGGCTTTGATTTACGCGCCGGTGCTGACCTATTATTTATCGGGCGCATTTTTTGTAGTGGTGCGTGATAAACTCATGATCATGAGTGCCTTCGGAAAAGTGAGGCGCTATATGTACGGCAATTTCTGGTGGACCTGGCTGATTCTTATGGTAACCATGATCTCGCTCAGCATCCTGCAGGTTATTTTTAACCTCCCGGCTACGATCCTTACCATGACGGAAACGTTTACGCGCATGCGCCACATCACCGATGGCAGCGGTTTGGGAAATGACCACTCCATATTGCTGATTATCTTTTACACACTCGGCAGGTTTCTCACCACCTGCTCTTTTGTGATCCTGCACCTGATCTGCGCGTTTAATTTTTTGAGTCACGAGGAAAAGCATGAAGGACAAGGCATGCTGGGAAGAATAGAAGAGATAAAATAAGACGTTGTACCGGAAAATCACATACTTCCTTCTTGCTGTTTTACTGGTTGCCGTGGCTCCTGTTTCTGCGAAGCCGGCACCTGTGCTTCGCTATGATTCGTCGCTGGTGAAACAGCTTCGTCCTTTGGAGCTACAGGAGCAGGAGGTGTTTGACGATGTGGACCTGGGTTTTGCCAAGGTCAATGAAAACACGGAAGAAAATCCCATCGCCCGCTTCTTTGCCTGGCTGCTGGAAAAACTCTTCGGCAACACCAGCAGTGAGGCCCGGCGTCAGGCACGGTGGGTTTTTATATGGATCCTGGTAGTGGGAGGCCTTGTATTGGCCATCTGGCTTTTCCGGAAAAGCGAGTTTGGCTCCTTCCTGAGAGGAAATACCAAAGAGGCCGGCTTTAATTTTTCGGATATGGACGAGGACATCAGCCGGATCGATTTTGATGAAAAGATCCGGAACGCCAGGAATGATAAGGATTTTCGGCTTGCAGTGCGCTGGCTCTACCTCAAGCAGTTATTTTTGCTGAACGAGCACGGCAGGATCGCCTGGCAGCCCTACAAAACCAATATGGATTATGCCAATGAGCTTTCCTCGTCTTCGCTGAAGCCATCGTTCAGGCAGCTCAGCAGGCTTTACGAGTATGTCTGGTATGGTGATTACCCATTGGAGGAAGAAGGTTTTTTGAAAGCAGAATCGGAATTTACACAGTTCGAGCAACAGATCCATGTTTAAGGGAAACCGGAAATATTACATTGTTCTGGCCGCGATCTTCGTGGGTGTCATTTTCCTGTATTACAGCCAACCGAAGCCCATTAACTGGAACCGCACCTTTGGAAAGGACGATAAGATCCCTTTCGGCTCTTATGCGATCTTCCACCTGCTCGAAGAGACCTATGCTACTTCGGTGCAAACGAATGCAGAAGGAATCTATAACCTGAACGGGCACAACTTGTCCTCAGATCAGAGCCTGCTCATCATCGACGATCACATCAACATGACAAAGCTGGAGATCAGGAGCCTGTTTGCCTTTGTGCAAAAAGGAAATACCGTGTTGCTGTGCGCGAACCAATTCGGTAAAGCCCTGGAGGATACCTTTCGCCTCGATGTGGATATGAATACCAACTTCAATGCACTTTCCCTCGACTCGCTTCTGAAAAAGCCGGCCTTCGAAGTGTCTTATGTGCAGCGAAAAAACACGCTTAAAAAAAGCTATGTCTATCCTAAAGTCGCCACGGAAAGTTATTTTTCGAAGATCGATACCAGCCGCTTCAGCATTGTTGCGGTGAATAAGAAGCAAATGCCTGTGCTGCTGGAAACCAGCGTTGGTAAGGGCAAGATCCTGTTCAGTACTTTGCCTGATGTGTTTGGCAACCTCTTTATTGTGGATCATCCCAACCGCTTTTATGTGTATACACTCTTAAGCAGGCTGAGAAACCGGGTCATCCTCTGGGATGAATATTATAAGACCTACGGGCATCCCAAAGACAGCCTCTTCGCGTTCATTTTTTCCAGTGATGCCCTGTATATGGCTTATGGCATCACACTGCTGGCCTTACTCCTGTTCATGATCTTCGGGCTCAAGCGCAGGCAGCGGCCGATTCCGGTGATCACACCCCTGAAGAATACGACACTTGAGTTCGTGGATGTGGTAAGCCACGTGTATTTCAATTCACACAACCACAAGCACATCGCCCAGGAAACGATTAAGTATTTTTATTTCGATGTTTCCAGAAAATTCAACCTGAGCACCGCCAGCCTGGACGAAACGTTTTACAACAGGCTGCACCACCTGAGCGGTGTGGATTTGGAGAAGATCAGGGTGTTGTTCAGGTATTGCGAAAACCTGAAACATGCGCCGGGCCTCACGGAGGACAACCTGCTGGAACTGAATGACAGAATTACTAAATTTAAACAACAAAGCATCAGATAATGGAAGAATTCAAATCGCGTGTCAACCTCGCGGAGCTTACTCAAAAGGTAGAAGAGATCAAAACGAACCTGTCGCACTACCTCGTAGGACAACACCAGCTGGTGGAATACCTGATCATTGCCCTGTTGGCGGATGGCCATGTTTTAATAGAAGGGGTGCCCGGTGTGGCAAAAACACTGACGGCAAAACTCCTGGCGAAGAGTATTCACGCTGATTTCAAACGGATCCAGTTCACACCCGATCTGATGCCGGGGGATATTACCGGCACACCGGTATATAATTCGCGTACCAATGAGTTTGAGTTCAGGCAGGGGCCTTTGTTTGCCAATATTGTGCTTGCCGATGAGATCAACCGCGCGCCGGCCAAGACGCAGGCTGCCTTGTTTGAAGCGATGGAAGAACGGCAGGTTACCGTAGACGGAAAAACCTATCCCCTTGGTTCGCCCTTTATGGTGCTGGCCACACAAAATCCGATAGAGCAGGAAGGGACCTACCGCTTGCCGGAGGCGCAACTCGACCGCTTTATTTTTAAGCTCCTGGTCAATTATCCGAACCTCGAGGAAGAGACCGCCATTCTGCAAAAAGCCAACCAGCAAAGCAGCCAGATCGATCTGAGTGCGATCGGTGCCGTGCTTAACCAGGAAGATATCCATAGCCTGCGCGCCACCATGCAACACATTCATGTGGAAGAACATTTATTCAAATACATTGCGCAGATCGTTTCCGGAACGCGGCAAACGCCCTTCCTGTACCTGGGGGCTTCTCCGCGCGCATCCATTGCCATTCTCAGGGCGGCGAAAGCCTGCGCCTGCATCAACGGAAGGGACTTCGTGAGCCCGAACGACATCAAGCAGGTATGCGCACCTGTGTTAAGGCACCGCGTGGTGCTGACGCCCGAGAAAGAAATGGAAGGAGTGAGCGTTGATACGGTCATCCACCAGTTAGTTGATAAAATTGAGATTCCAAGATAACTTTAAAACACAGTCCTATGTCAATTACCTCACCGGAAGAGCTCGAGGGCATGCAACAGATCAGTCAGGCGGTAGCCCATACGCTAAAGTGTATGCGCGATTATGCCCGCCCAGGCATCACTACGAAAGAGCTGGATGATTACGGCGCTTCCATCTTAGCTTCCCTGGGCGCAAAATCAGCTCCGAAGCTCACGTATGGCTTTCCGGGCTGGACCTGCATCAGCCTCAACGAAGAAATTGCGCATGGCATTCCTTCTGCAAAAAAAACATTGAAGACGGGCGACCTGATCAATGTGGATGTATCGGCCGAGCTCAACGGGTTTTGGGCGGATAACGGTGGATCGTTTGTGGTAGGCAATGTGGAGAATGAGTATACGAGCCTGGTAGAGACCTCCAAAGCGATTCTGCGCAAAGCCATTTACAGCATCCGCGATGGCGTGAAAATTTCCGAGATCGGACGCATCATTGAAACGGAAGCCAAAGAGGCAGGCTATAAAGTGATCAGGAACCTTGCAGGGCATGGCGTGGGCCGTAGTCTTCATGAAGATCCACAGGAAATTCTTAACTGCTACGAGCGATTCAACCGCCAGCGCTTCAAAAAAAATTCGGTAGTAGCGATC
This sequence comes from Bacteroidetes bacterium UBA4416, assembly GCA_002390745.1. Taxonomy (GTDB): domain Bacteria; phylum Bacteroidota; class Bacteroidia; order B-17B0; family Aurantibacillaceae; genus UBA4416. The sequence continues at coordinate 136,178 of DGQK01000023.1, forward strand.
GAAACCTTCATTGCCACGCATTCCTATTATGCCGAGCAGCAGCCGGATGGCTGGACGCTCCTGGGAAACCGCGGCGGTTTTGTGGCGCAGCATGAGCATACGATTGTGGTTACGGAAAACGAACCGATGATCTTAACGGCTGATAACGGCATCTGGAATTAGAACCCTGTGAAGAAGCCTGTCCGATATATCCTTTCATCCGTGTTTTTTACAAAACGCCTGTATGTTGCTACAGGAGTGATCGTGGTTGTCTTTGTGTTTGCCTTTATCTATCCCTGGCTTTATGTTATCGGAGTGCTTGGCTTATGGAGCCTGATACTGGCGACGGTTCTGGACCTGCTGATGTTATTTACAAATACAAGCGGGATTATTGCCAGGCGCAGCAGTAAATTCAATAAGCTGTCGAACGGTGACGAGAATGAGCTGTTTATCGAAGTCGCCGGTAATTATTCATTTCGCACAGACCTCGAGATCATCGATGAGATCCCGGAGCAATTCCAGTACAGGGAGTTTAGGATCTCACGCAGCCTGGAAGCCGGTGGGAGGCATAAGATCCGCTATACCCTGAGGCCTGTGTCGCGCGGCGAATTTCATTTCGGGAATTTACTGGTCTTTGCGAGCTCGCCGATTGGTTTTGTGAAGCGCCGCTTTACCTTCGATCAGCACATGATGCTGCCAAGCTATCCATCTTTTCTGAAGTTGCGCCAGTTTGAGTTGATGGCGATCAGCGACAGGCTGATCAATGTGGGGATTAAAAAGATCAGGCGGGTGGGCCAGAGCACGGAATTCGATCATATCCGGGAGTATGTGCCTGGGAATGACATCCGGACCATCAACTGGAAAGCGAGTGCGCGGGCGAGGCACCTGATGGTGAATCACTTTATGGATGAGCGGGCGCAGCAGGTATACTCGGTGATCAACACGGGGCGTATCATGCAAATGCCTTTTGAAAAACTGAGCCTGCTCGATTATGCCATCAATGCTTCGCTGGTATTGAGTCACATTGCCTACATCAAGCACGACAAGCCCGGTTTAGTGACATTCTCCAATACCTTACAAAGTGCAGTGGCTGCCGACAGGAAAGGCAACCAGCTGTATCGCCTGCAGGAAGCGCTTTATAATGTCAAAACGGATTTCCAGGAAACGAATTACGAGGTACTCCTGAATTTTACGCGTACCCGGCTTACGCAACGTAGCCTCATTCTCCTGTACACCAATTTCGAAACCCTTAATAGCTTAACCCGCCAGATCAAATATCTGAAGCAGATCGCCAGGAATCACCTGGTGGTAGTGATCATTTTTGAAAATACGGAGCTGCACGGGCTTCTTACTCAAGCCGCTGTAAACACCGGTGAGCTTTACCGGCAAACGATCGCTAAAAAATTCGATTACGAGAAACAGCAAATTGCGCTGGAGTTGCAGCATTCCAAAATCCAGTGCGTATATACAAAACCGGAGGACCTGACGGTGGCTACGCTCAACAAATACCTGGAGCTGAAAGCGCGTGGCATGATCTGATAAAATACCCTCTACAGGGTATGAGGCTCCCCGGGGCCTGCTTTAACTTTGTGTTGTTAAATAAAAAACAGAAATCATGAACAACCGAAGCTTCACCTTAGCGGGCATTCTCATTTTAGGAACCTTGCTTATTTCCTGTAAGAAAAAAAGTGCGGACCCGGAACCTGATCCGGTATCCACCACGACCACGACAACGGGCGGCACCACAACAGGAAATCCTGTGACTGCACCGGGATTTACCTGGACAGCGGCAGGCACGCAAACAGTTGCCGATTCGGCCTATTACATTGAGCAGAGCTGGGGCTCAGGGATCCGTGCTTACAAAGGAGCCGATCTGAAATTCGAGATCAATTTCCAGCCCACAACGCTGTCTGCAACAACCTATACTTTTATGACGGGGCGCGCGCTGACCTATATCGACAACAACCAATACTTCGACGATAATACCGGCACTTTCCAGATAACGGCTTTGGCAAATAATAAGGCCAGCGGGAACTACAGCGGTACCGGCATGAGCTCGACAAGCACGGCCAGCGTGGCCCTGACGGTTCAGTTTAGAGATATTCCGAAACGTTAGCGTTCTTCATCATGTGCTGATCAGGAAGCGTTCCTGATGGTTGTATGGATAGCGATACGATGGAAATCGCTGCGGTTTCGACAGGTTCAATGATCCTGGAGCGGGATATATTTCACGCCCGGTAACGCCGGGCGTGAATGTCTGTTTCTGTATGTTTACAGAAGACATTTCAGAATTTTATTCAGCATCTTCGATCGCTTAGGAACGCTGATGATGGTGTGGGGCTATCCGGGTATGGCTGGGATGTAACTACCACATCAGGCAATGATGCCCAAGAGGTAACTTACTTTATAGCCTCAGTGGGAGGGTTTTGATGGTAAGGATTATAAAGAACAGGGAACGGTGAGTTTGTTTAGGTAAGAACTCATAAACCGATGTGAAAGCGCTTTATTTGTATCGTGTTCCTGTTCGCAAGTCTGCAACTCCACTACTTTATCTGGTAATTTTTTGTTATCTGTTTGCTGGAATTGGGCATTCGTCGTTTCTTTTTTGTGCTATACTCCATACAAGCTGCCTGTTCTGTTTTTTAGAACATCATGATTTTTCTGTTTTTATCGAGGCCCAAAATACCTGTAAATTCAGGTAATTTTACGTATAGGTGATGTATTGAAAAATAGTACATTTCGGCGTCCCTCAATCATCCTTTAACTTTTTTAATACTATTTTGTATGAAATTACTTGTTTTCTTCATCCTGGCTATAGCAGCCATGAGTACCTATGCACAAACGGTAACGACGACTACGATTAACGGATCTCTCAAAGTAAGCGACTCGCTGAATGTATCCAATAATCTTGAAGCAGCCGATATTAAATCTCGTGGTGATATGATCGCTCAGAACAATTTAAAAACGGATGGCGATCTGTCAGTTTCAGGTGATGCCTATGTTAGCGGCAAACTTGAAGTGACTGGCGTTTCAAAGCTGGCTGGAGGTGTTCGCACTTCCAGTGTAGTTATTGGTGACCAAACCAATAACTACAGTATCTTAACGCAAACATTTGCCGATGGAGCCAAAGTGCTTGCATTCGGTTTTGCAGGGCCAATCCAGCAATTGCCCACAACCTGTGTTAAGCCTTATAACAGCAGCTCACTTTCTATTTTCAACAGCAGGGCAGGCGTAATTAACAGCACCAGCCCCAATATGCTGGACTTTAACAATGATGGGGCAAACGGATTTATTGATTACGGCTATGACATCGGACTACACGCTTTCCTTATTGGAGGTAATTCACCGGCACCAATTCCTGCATTGAAGATCAACAGCCTGTGCTATGGTGATGTGGAAATTGCAAAAGGCGGTGGCTATGTATCAGCCGGGACTTACCTGGAAGTAGGAAGCCCGGTTCGTAACGGAGGCATTGCAATGAATATCAATGCTCCGAACAAGGTAGGCCAACGAGTGACCGTCAGTTCAGTTTGGCCCGAAAGCTACCCAACACCCCCGGACGCCTATAATACGCAACTCTTTGTAAATCGCAGCAAAATTAAAGCTTTGGCAGTAATTAATACTGCGATCAATCCAAATGGCGATCAAACTTTCGTGGTTTACGGGAATGGCAGAACGCATATTGGTACCGGAAGGCCACTGACAGGTGGCCCTGTTGCTAATGCTATGCTTACGGTGGACGGAGTAGTGGTGGCAAAAGAGGTAAAGGTTACCGTGTCTTCAGCTTATTGGGCCGATTATGTCTTTGATAAATCCTACAAGCTTTTACCCCTGAGTGAGGTCAGTACGTTCATTCAGAAGCAAGGTCACCTTCCTAATGTACCATCAACCGAAGAAATTACTGCCACAGGCAATGACCTCGGAAAGACGGATGCAATATTACTGGCGAAGATTGAAGAGTGCATGCTCTACATCATGGAGCTGGATAAGAAAGTGAACGCGCTGCAAAAAGAAAATAGTGAGCTAAAGTCTAAACAACAAACATCCAAGTAACATGAAGCTACTATTATTTTTGATTTTAGCGGTCGGAGCCAGGCTCTACGGCCAGCTTCCTTTTCCTGCATACTCGCCACCGCAGTCTGTTGCGTACTCCATAGATAATACAACCTCTTCCGGCTATAATGTAGGAGGTGTCACTTATTACGGGCACACAAGCAAGGATGAAATTATTGTGGCGCAAAACGGGCCGGTCATTGTAAACGACAATTCTTATGTAGATTATAGCTCGGAGCATGTGGTGACGCTTAAGCCTGGGTTCGAGGTTGGTAATTTGGGTCCTATCTCCGTTTTCAGCGCTAATACAAACCGCTATAACCGTGACAACGACATCCTCACTTTTGGTGCGATGATAATGAGCAACCATCCCAATGCAGACGTGGGCGCCTACGAGCGTTTCGAGATCGGGCTGGACCCGGGCAGTATTTATCTTACAAGTATTGACAACTTCTTAAATGGAGGGACAGGCATAAACCCTTATGATCCGAAGCAGATCAGGTTTGAAGCTGTGGTGACTTATACCTCTCCGACAGCAATTTGGCCTAACCTTATTTTAGGGGTCAACAGCGTTACCTTTAACGGATTTTACTATAAGGATTTTAGTGTCACGAACAATAGTTTTACGCCTCTGAATACCCCTTATCCGTTCCGCATTCGCATGGCGTTACCGTGGGGTATGGTGTCCTATACAAATTCTAATGTGGTTGATGTCGCTGTGCGCATGTACGTCAACGGTGTTCAGACAGGGGGCGTGTTCAAAAATCAGATTACCATTCATAATACCAATAAGAAAGGTTTCCTTCACATTAATTCCTACAATAAACTTTATGCAGATCGTAAAGCGGCATATTTGGGCATTGGGCAGGGTATAGGCTATGCGGAGGAACCGATTGAATATGGGTACAATCACGCCAGCTTTACAAAACAACGGGGTTATATCAGCGATCTCGCGGCTAAAGGTGGAAACTTCCTGCGATTAAGGATGGACCCCTGGAGCAATGGCGTGGAATGGGAAGAGGCAGGCGTGTATGGCAGCAAAAGGACTTACAATGATGTGGCGCAAAGGCCTGAGAACTTTGACCGGCAGTTCCACGCCTGGGAGCTGGATAAAACGTTGGAGCTGTGCGAGGCGCTAGACATAAATATGATGTTATGCCTGGAACAGGATCAGGTGCTGAGCGATTATGATCCCTATAACCACAATTACAATTATCCCTACTTATGGCCCTCTCCGGGTTATACTGTTACACCGCGTCACCCGTATGCGCCTCTGCCAGGTGTTAATGGAAATATACGCAGTGTATTTACGGATCAACAAGCACGAGATTACTTTAAGCAGCGGATGTATTATGTAAACGCCCGCTTCGGCTATAGCCCGGCTATCGGTATGTACCAACTTATGAACGAAACAGATAACATTGGGGTGTATGGAACGGATAGTCATGGCAATATGACACACTATAATGACGATCAAGGTTGGCAGTCTGACATAAACAGCTGGCATTGTGAAATGGCGAGTTATTTAAAAAACGCCTATCCTTACCATATTACAATGACTGGATACGGACGAGGACCACAACCAGCCGATAATAGCTATGCATGCATGGACGTGGAAAGTAAGAATGACTATACCGATGGCTATGACCAAAATTATGATAAAAGAAACGAGCTTGTTAACTCTCAGAAAAAGGCTTTTGTTTTCGGAGAGCTTGGGAGCGGCTGCGCAGATGTTGATAAATGTAGCGACGTACCGTTTCACACGGCGGTAATGTCCTCCGCATTTAAGGGGCATTTAGTTAACGGCCTTTTTTGGAATGACTGGCAAGATGTAAATAATCTTGGTCATAGAAATAATTTTCCGATCCTCAAAGCCTTCTTTGACAATGTAGATTTGGGATCTATTGATTGGCAACCAGGTTTGGCTAAAAATTCTGGTTATGGATCAAGCGCAAATAAGGAAGTTGTCACTTTCTATATGACGGATAAAGATAAATTGTCAAATAAAGCCATTGGCTTTGCTCAGAATTATGCCTATAACGCGATGACAAATGGTTGCTCATATACAGACATAGGATGCGGTGCCATCAATACGGGGGGAGCCGATGTGTTCAATCAATTCCCTGACCCGCAGGTCAAAGTGAGTGCATTAAGGCCCGGCACAAACTACGATGTTGAGATTTATGATGCGCATACTGGTGGTTACATTGTTACCTTAGTTAACAGGAATACAGCTTTTGATGGAACTTTGCTGTTCCGGCAGGATCTTGGTTGGCAAGATAATAACGGGAGCCCTCCTTCTATTCTGTTCAAATTGGAAAGGAGTAACTGCTCAAGCTGCCGGACTAATACTGATGATGTCGCGTATAATTACGTGTTTCCCGTCAACGATACATTTAATTTATCTATTCCTGAAGACGAGGGATATAGCGATATACGATGGATTGAGCACGACAAAATAATTTCCGGCAATCCTGCCTTAAACTATTCCTATAAAAGCAGCGGCAATTACATAATTTACACTAAATTTATAGATAAGGAAGGAAAAAGGTACAACGTCATTAATAATATTGAAATAACGGATCATACAACACAAGAACTAAAATCTATCTCAGTTTATCCCAATCCTACTGAAGGCATTTTCAGTGTAAACTATGGTGAGCAAAAAGACCAAGTAGTCTACACTATTCTTTACGATGCTTCTGGAAAAGTTCTCATGTCCAGCAGAGTAGTAGAAAAAATTGATATTTCAAACTATTCAAGCGGCCTTTATTTTTTAAGAATTATTGAAAAAAATGGTAAGTCAACTCTATTTAAGATTATTAAAAACTAAGTGGCAGCTTACGGCATTCCTATTATTTTATGTATCGCTATGCAATGCACAAAATGGGATCAGCTTTTATGCGGGGATGGGAGGCAACCAAGTGTTCTCTGAATACGCAAGCGTAGGGGATTTAAAAAATAAAGGAACCGGTAGAGTGTCCGCTTCTTTTAACGCGGGAACTAAACTAAAGTTCAGTAAACACTTATCCATTTCGCTTAACTACTTGTGGATTAAAAATCACATTACTTCGCGTTTTAATAATGTCGATGTGACTTATTTTAATCACTATTCTCAAACCGGCGGCAGAGTTGGTAGCTTAACTTTCGTAGACGATCTCTATTTATATGGAAACTGTGTCGGAGTTGGCATAAACTATGAAGTTCCCTTCTCAAAGAACAATCTTGTTTTTTCACTAGGTTTAAACAGAGCTTTGTTTGGATCAGCTAAGAACAGAATTGATCGATACTATGAAAGCATTCCTGCAAACTCAACCTATTCAAATATTGATCTTCGCCAAAGCTCAAATTTAGTAGGGACAAAGTTTTGGGCAGTAAATGCAAGTGTCAGGTATGACCGGATGATTCACAAAGATCAGATAGGAGTTTTTGCGCAGGCGATCTTCATGTATAATTTTATCGATTATTCTTTTGAGTTTTCGCACGCTCCGTTAGGCTGGGAAGATCGCTACATTTATACCTATGGAAATGGCTCTTCAGAGGTAAATAGATACTACCGTCTTAAATACCATACCTTAAATTTTGCGCTAGGAATTTTTTACAATATAAGCTTTCGCAAACATGAAGATCATTAATCTCATAACCTTAACCCTGATATTGATTGGCCTTGAAAGTTGCAAAAAAGAAAAGCGCCAGGATAACGTTATTACACCTTGCGTAGAACGGTGCAATTATTTTTCAGACTTTACAGGACATCATTGGCGTCAGGTTGGAGAATATGATGATTCTTCAATGTATGCGTTGAGCCATATTGATCTAATTCCATTGCCATCCAGTTATGTTTATCAACTTGATAGCTGTGACCTTGATAATGAGTGGGTAAACAATCCCAATGGCACTTCGTTTGTTCTTAATCGGTTAAAGTGTGATCCAACGGAAGTAGATACATTTTATCAACCGAACTGGACAATGTCTGAGGACAAAAAAAATCTTTCACTCAGTAGCGGGGCATCATTTTATATCCATAGTTTAAGTTCAAATGAAATGAAGCTTTACTACTATTACACCGCCAATCTACCAGGGCATCCTCCTATAAAATTTATCACCCTTAGAAAATTCAAATCAATTTAATTACAACTCGAAAATGAAAACAATATTATTGCTTCTTTCAATACTCCTAACAGGTGTATTGCAATCTCAAACCTGTATGATAAACCCTGATTTTATTGCGTCCTCAAAATATGGCTTTTATCCAAACGCCATTGTAGGTTTCGCAGGAGGGCGTGTTGGTGTTCAATACAATCAAAGCATCACGGTTAAAGCCAGGCTTGATACCACTGTAATGGTTGTAGGACTAACTCATATCTGCTTTACACGGTATGAGCTGGTTAGCCCGCCTAATGTCAGTAATTTTGGCCTGCCCCCAGGTTTAGCCCTTCAAGGTATCCCAACGGACCTAAAAACGCCTGCAAATGCCGTCAGCTGCGCTCTTATTACAGGCGTTCCAACAACGGCAGGGACATTCAATCTGAGTTTTCAGATCAAACGGTATGGCAATCCTACTGCTAATGTGTCAGATACCTGCCCAATGCCCCCTAATGTAAATTCAGGGATTGGTTTCGATATTTCTAATATCAATAACCTAACGATCAGCATTCAGCCATAATAGACGTAACATGACGTAAAACATTGCGTAAATAAGGCTCATTATTAGTCACTTATGGATTTTGGATTTATGCCTCTAAAATGCAAAATATAGGCTATTATAATTATTTCACCTAATTCCGGTAGAGGCCTGTTTCATATAAACTATATACTTTGAAAGATGATGTTATGGTCGTAGTTATTTATGATTCATCAGGGAAATGATATTGCCGATTTTTCAAGCGGCTTATATTTTATAAGGATTATACAAAATGATGGGACGACAAATACATACCGGATTGTTAAGGATTAGCATACTGTTCTTTTTGCTGCTGCTGTCCTTTTGGGGAGTTTCTCAAAAACGGTTGGGCTTTTATATTGGAACTGGGCCCAATACATCATTCTGTCAATACCTTAGGTCGGAATTGATAGATGGTGTATCTAAAGGCATACCTTCAGTGACGGGCAATGCGGCTGTAAAATTGAAGCTATCTAGGCACTTTTCTATTTCAGCCCAATATACAAGGATAAGAAGCCGAATAAATGTTTCGATGAAAGATATTGAGGTCTATTACTTTGATCGGTACACTCAGCAGGGGAAAGTTATCGGCTATATGAACTTTAAAGATGAGCTGTATTTGTTCGGGAATCAAGTTGGGTTAAATTTCAACTATGAAATGCCTTTTGAAAAAAACACCCTGATTGTCGGTTTGGGTATAAACAGTGCATTCTATTCCTCTGGGCAGAACAAAATAATAAGGAATTACGAGAGTTTGCCAAATAACTCTGCGATCTCTGACATTAACCGCCGACAGTCTTCTGAGCTCGCTGGCCCGAATTTGATTTCCCCAGGCCTTTCGTTGACTTATGAATGCACGATTTTTTCAGATCGTGTTGGAGTATTTGGAAGACTGGAGTATAATTACAATATCGAGGCCTATTCCTTCGATTACAAATGTTCCAATATGGGTTTAGTAGATGGCTACGAATACCGGGACAAGAGAGGAGCCGTATCAGCCTTCAAGTATTATTCGTTCTCTTTCCAAACGTTGAATTTCACAATCGGCGCCTTCATTAACCTTAATTTTAAAGCCAATGAAAAATCTTCAACTAATTAGGATTGCTCTTGCCGGGCTGCTGTTATGGAGCTGTAGAAAAGAAAAACTACCGGAGGTTAAGACAGTACCCTGTACTGAGCGATGCAACTACATTGCTGATTTCGTTGGGCACCATTGGAAGCAAGTTGGAGACTATGAGGATTCTTCTGCTTACGCCCTGAGCAATATTGGGTTAATGCCTTTGCCTACCTCATACTCTTACACCTTTAATAACTGCGACCGCGACAACGAGTGGGTTATCAACTCTGATGGATCGTCTTACGTCCTTAATCCGTTAAAATGCGGCTCTAACGAGCCAGATACGTTTTTTCAGCCTGCTTGGCGTATGTCGGATGACCGAAAGCAACTTATATTTTCTGGCGCATCTACGTTGTTTATCGAAAGTATTACCCCTTCTGAAATGAAGCTGTATTATTATTTTACCGTCAATCCTCCGAATCAACCACCTATTCGCTTTGTCCGCCTGTGGACTTACAAATCAATTTAAACTAACTCAAATGAAAGTAATACTATTTTTTCTTTCAATGATCATTACAAGCGGGATGCATGCTCAGAGCTGCATGATCAATCCCGATTTTATCGCTTCCTCCAAATATGGCTTTTATCCGACCGCTAACGTAGGTTTTCCGGCAGGGCGTGTTGGTATTCCATACAATCAAAGTATCACGGTTAAAGCCAGGCTGGATACGACAATGACTATTGTCGCGCCAACTCACATCTGCTTTACACGCTATGAGCTGGTAAGCCCCTCCGGCGTTCCAAATTTTGGTCTTCCCCCGGGACTCGCCCTGCAAGGCACCCCCGCTGATCTTAAAACGCCGGGCAATGCAGTTAGCTGCGCGCTTATTACAGGTGTTCCCACAACAGCAGGTACTTATAACCTGAGTTTTCAGATCAAAACGTATGGTGCTCCAACGGCCAACGTATCGGATGCGTGCCCTTTGCCACCGAACGTTAATTCAGGAGTAGGCGTGACGGTATCAAACATTACGAATCTGGCGATCGTCATACAGCCCTAGTTGTATAAGTTTGAATCTGTTCTTTGTATTACAATAAGACCAGTATATCACAAGAAATAAAGGCCACCATTTCGCTTCCTTTTTACCCGGGCCTGTCTAAAGAACTGTTTCCCGATCTTCCAATGAAAATTTGCCCCAACAAAAAAGCCTGTCACGCATAGCGCAACAGGCTTTCCATAAAGAGAAGACAGAATCTTATTCTACCGTCACGCTCTTCGCCAGGTTCCGTGGCTGATCAACGTTGCAGCCGCGCATCACGGCAATGTGATAGGAGAGCAGCTGCCATGGGATCACCGATACCAGCGGTACCAGCGATTCGTCCGTTTCCGGGATTTCGATGGCGTAGTCGGCCATGCCTTTTACGTCTTTGTCGCCGGCCGTTACCACAGCAATGATCCGGCCTTTGCGGGCCTTCACTTCTTGGATGTTGCTCACTACTTTTTCGTAGTTGGCACCTTTGGTGGCGATCACAAATACCGGCATCGCCTCATCGATCAGGGCAATAGGGCCGTGCTTCATCTCCGCCGCCGGATAGCCTTCGGCGTGGATATAAGAAATCTCTTTCAGCTTGAGCGCGCCTTCCAGGGCTACCGGGAAAGAATAGCCTCTTCCTAGGTACAGCGCATTGCTGGAATCCTTGTATTTGGCGGCAATTTTTTTGATGGCATCATTCAGCTTCAATACCTCTTCCACTTTCTGAGGGATCGATTCCATTTCGTACAAGAGCTGGCGGTAGCGGCTTTCGGCAATGGTGCCTTTTACCTTCGCCACATGAAGCGCCATCAGCGTGAGCACCGTTACCTGTGCCGTAAAGGCTTTGGTGCTGGCTACGCCGATCTCGGGGCCGGCATGCGTGTACGAGCCGGCATGCGTGGCGCGGGCAATAGACGAGCCTACGACATTGCACACGCCGAAGATCGTCGCACCTTTGGCTTTGGCCAGCTCAATGGCTGCCAGTGTATCCGCTGTTTCACCGCTCTGGGAAATCGCAATGACGATGTCGTCGGAATAAATAATAGGATTGCGGTAACGGAACTCCGAAGCATATTCCACCTCTACCGGAATGCGCGTATACTCTTCAAATAAGTATTCGGCTACCATGCCTGCGTGCCAGGAGGTTCCGCAGGCCACTACCAGGATACGCTTGGCGTTTTTAAATTTCGTTTCGTGCTCTTCGATGCCGCCCATCTTCAGGTGGCCTGTCGAGGAGTTCAGGCGCCCGCGCATACTATCGAAGATAGAACGCGGCTGCTCGTAGATCTCTTTCAGCATGAAATGGTCGTAGCCCCCTTTTTCGATGGCTTCCAGCTCCATTTCCAGCTCCTGCACATAAGGCGTGATCTCCTTGTCGCGGATGGTGCGGATCTTCAGGTCTTCGCCGCGGCGGATGATGGCCACGTGCTCGTCTTCGATATACACCACATTTTTTGTGTATTCAACGATGGGCGAAGCATCGGAGGCAATGAAGAACTCATTGCTGCCCACACCGATCACCATCGGGCTGCCTTTCTTGGCGGCAAATAAAGTATCAGGATCGTTTTTGTCGAGCACCACAATAGCATAAGCGCCGATCACCTGCTTGAGAGCAGCCATAATGGCGTAGCCCAGCTTGATGCCCTCGTGCTGGCGTATATCTTCGATCAGGTGGATCAGCACTTCCGTATCGGTTTGCGAGAGGAAGGTATGGCCCCTCTTTTCGAGCCCTTCTTTCAGGGAAGCGTAGTTTTCGATGATCCCGTTGTGGATCATCACCAGGTCTTTGGTTTGTGAATAATGCGGGTGGGAGTTCACATCGTTTGGTTCGCCATGCGTTGCCCAGCGGGTGTGGCCTATGCCGATATTGCCGCTTTTATCCTTATCCCGGCTAAAATCCAGCAGATCGGAAACCTTTCCTTTTTTCTTATACACATTCAGGTTGCCCGATCCCGAGATCATCGCCACCCCGGCGCTGTCGTAGCCGCGGTATTCCAAGCGCTGCAAGCCTTTAATGAGAATGGGAAACGCCTCACGGTTCCCGATGTATCCTACAATTCCACACATAGATGTTGATTAAAAAATAAGGCTAATATAACGCTAATTTTAGAGAATTAGTGTGTGCTTCGTCGCAAATTTTGCCTGCTCTGCGGTTGAGAAAGAGTGGGGCCCGGGCAGACATGCATCGCTGATGTCACGTTTTGGCAGGCTGCCTCCTTCCGCCCGCACCGGGCCATAGCAAGCCCTCATCAGCAAGCGGCGGAAGGCCGGGCCACTGCGGGCTCTTACGGCACGTCGTGATCGCTTCGGGTTTTTGTTCGCTGAAAAAAAGCGAACAAAAGAACAAACCCTTCGTGTACCTGGCACGGGAGGCATGCTATTACGGAGTTACGGGCGCTCAGGGTCAACAACTGTCCTGATAACAGCATCCTTCACACGCTGTCAACCCAATTTGGAGTAGGAGAGAGAGGATGGAAAGGTCTTATTTCACGATCGCCTCCAAAGCCGGTTTCAGCTCCGGGAACTTAAAGCGAAATCCCGTGTTCAGGAGCCTTTGGTTGCTTGCCCTGACGCCACGCAGCAATACATTGGCCATCTCGCCATAGAGCAGCTTCATCGCAAAGGCAGGAATGGCGGGCATAATATAAGGTTTGGACAAGGCTTTGGCAATGCTTTCGGAAAAGTACGCATTGGTGATATGCTCCGTGGCCACTGCATTGTACACGCCTTCAAGCGCCGGGTTGAAGAGGCTTTCCACGATCAGGGCCACCATGTCGTCGAGGTGGATCCAGGGCATGTATTGCCGGCCGTTGCCAATCGGGGAGCCAAGCCCGGCTTTGAAAATTGGCAACAATCGCCTGAGGGCGCCGCCTTTTTCCGAGAGCACTACACCGATGCGCAGAATACAGCTTTTATCCGACAGGGTTTTGATGCGGTCATAAGAGCGTTCCCAGAGCTCACAGGTCTTCCAGAGGAAATCCTCCGGGCCGCGGTCGTCTTCGGAAAAGATCTTTTCAGAAACGCCCATGCCATAGATGCCAACAGCGCTGGCACCTGCAACCGATTTCAGCCGAATGCCCTTCTTTTGCACCGTATCGGTGATGAGCTTCATGCTGTCCACGCGCGAGGCGATGATCTCCTGCCTGCGCTTTTCCGTCCAGCGCTTGTCGGCCACGCCGATGCCAGCCAGGTGTACAATGTGCTCCACGCCATCAAAGGCTTTCCCGTCGATCTCCTGTTTCTCTACATTCCAGTAAAACTCAGGAGCCTTTGCCCCCGCCTGCGGCGTGCGGCTCAGGATATGCACGCTGTGGCCCTGCGCCATCAACGCCTGGCTGAGCGCTTTCCCGATAAGGCCTGTTCCGCCGCTAATGAGTATCCTTGCCATCGTCTTGTTTCTTATTTACAAATTTACCCTAACTTTGTTTAGAGCCCGTTTAAAATTTATCTAATAATTTGTTTATGCTTATTTTTGGCTGCGGCTTCGTTACATTTTTTGGGCATACTCTTTCATAATGTCTGCAGAATCTGTCCCGCCTCTATTTTGCCGCGCAGAGAAATGAACCGATAAACAATTTTACAATATACAGTCAAACAGGCGCTTAAATATAGCAGATAAATGGACCCGATTTTTGATATTCACATCCTTGTATGTAACAACCAGCGCAGCGGTACCGAGAAGCTGAGCTGTGGCGAAGCGCATGGCCTGGAGCTGGTTGCCGAGTTTAAGAAGCAGCTCAAAGAACTGAACTCCGGATTAAAAGTACGCGCCAATAAAAGCGGCTGCCTCGGAATCTGCGACCTGGGGCCAACTGTTGCCGTGTACCCTCAGGGAATTTTTTATGTGGGAGTGCAAAAAGAAGATGTCAGGGAAATTGTGGAAGCACATGTGATCCATCACCGCATTGTAGAGCGCCTCGTATTAGACAAATGGCCGAAGACCTGATACTCCTCGAAAAGCCCGGTTGGCTTGAAAAATTCAAAGCGCAGGTACATAAGGACTTTGAGCTGGCCGGCGTATTGGAATACCTCCCTTTTCTGGATACCACAACACTGGAGGAGTTGCAGCAATCCTTTTACCGCTCGGTGTTGGCACTCGAAACGGGCCATTCCCTGAAAAACCTCCTGTACCGCATCGACCTCACGGAGAAGCAGATTGGCGCGGCAGCCCGCGAGCAACCCGGAAAGCCTTTGCAGCTCGTGTTGGCGGAATTAATGATCAAGCGCATTTTACAAAAAGTTGTTTTAAAAGAACGTTATAAATAATGGAAATAAGCATCCGCAAAGGCACAGAAGCCGACATCGCGCAGGCGCTGACCCTGGTAAAGGAGCTGGCCGCGTACGAAAAAGCACCGCAGGAAGTGGAGGTCACTCCCGAAGAGATGACTGCCTGGGGCTTTGGGCCCGATAAGCAGTTTGATTTTTTTGTGGCGGAAGTAAACGGTGTGATTGTTGGCCTGGCCTTATACTATTTCAAATACAGCACCTGGAAAGGGAAATGCCTGTTCCTGGAAGACATCATCGTCACGGAAAGCCAGCGCGGCAAAGGCCTTGGAAAGCTGTTGTTCGACCGGGTAGTGCAGGTGAGTAAAGAAACCCGGGTGCGCCGCATGGAATGGCAGGTGCTCGATTGGAACACGCCTGCCATTGAATTTTATAAGAAATATGCCGCCGGGCTCGATGGCGAATGGATCAACTGCAAGCTCACGAACCACCAGCTGGAAAAGCTGTGAGCCGGATTAGCGCTTCACTGCATAAGGCCTTGCCTGCTTGATGATAAACGTTCGCTGATTATTCTCGAGGATGAGCTTGAACTCGACGTCCATTGCAAAGTCCTTGTAGTCCAAAGGCCAGATGCGAAGTAAGTCGTAAAAATGGCGTTTGATCGTTTCCATTTTCTGTGTCAGGTCTTTTAATTCGGAAATGGAAAGAAGAGAAGAGTGAGGGCTGAGGCTCGAATAAGAGATCCAGTCGGCAGCCTGCGGTTCGTTGTAAAATTCGGCTGCCGTATTCATGTAAGAAACTACCTGCTCGCATACCAGCTTGTTATCCGGCGATACCACTTCGTTTTCGCCCTGCTGCATGTTGATCACAAAGCCGAAATCATAATCGCGGTAGAGGTTCTGCGTGATGCAGACGCCATTCACCAGTTCGTTGTCGTAAGTCTCGTGCACCAGGATGCCCATGGCTGAGCCTTTCTGATCGATACCGAAATAGCTCCGCTCAAAAAAGGCCCGTTCGTTCCAGAGGCTGGCCCATACTTTTTTAATGGCGCGCTCGATGCTTTTGCTGCTGTCGCCGATGATGCCGGAAGTGGAAGAGTAGAGGCCCGCGCCGTTGAAGTTGCTTTCGTCTTCGGCATTGGAAGAAGAGCGAAACCGGATCTTTTTGCTTTTGAAGCTGCTTTGGCAGAGGCGTGTTACCGTATTCACTAAGCCCGTATCGAGCGCGGCTTTGTTGATGCGCTTGCGGATGCGTTGCAGCTGTTTGGAGATCATGCTGTCGCTGAGGTGCCTGCTATTGGTGAGAACCTCGATATCGTGAAGGATGTGGTGCTTTTGCAAATGCCGGTAGTAATAGCAGAAAGGGATAGCAAAGGCTTTTGGCGGTGTAAAAGAGCGTTTTTCTTTCCGTTCAATTTTTTTGATCTCCGCCAGGTTGCATACCTTGGAACCGTAAGCAGCCCTGTCCTTATAAGAGAGCTTGTCGAGGCTGATGATTGCCCGGCGCGTGGTATCGAGTTTCGGGATGATCTTTTTGACGGCTACTGCCGAAGCAGGCGTGTAATTCGTGAGAGGCCTTATCTGTAGTGCTTTTTGGGCAACCGTAATTTCTACCGCTTTGTTGGCATAGCGCCTGAAAGAATCTGCCGCAAACACCTGTTTTTGTGCGGCACAAGGTGTGTGCCGGTTGGACGTGAGCAGGCAGATGTGGCTCAGCGGTGTCTGAAACTCATCGGTAATCACCGCCTTACAAATGGGCAGTTCATTTGAGCTTCCTTTCAGGACCAGGATATTATTGGAATAATCTTTCCCTTTTTGGATAGAGTCGGCGGCGATGAACAGGAGGATGCCGCTGGCCTTGCCCTCCACAATGGGTTGGTAGGTTTGCGACCGGAAGAGCTCGTCGCTGCTGATTACCGGGTGGCTTTTGGCGATGCTGGCTTTTCGGCGCAGAAGAATAGTCGTATTCAGCAGGATCTTATAATTCTTTTTGCAAAAGGTGCTTTCGTTGATTTTTTCACACAGCAGGTCGATGTGGGCATCGCTGATGTCGTCAGAAGGAGCAAACTGCACGAAATAATTTTTGGTATTCGTGTTGTAATTGAAGGTTGCCAGGATGTATCGCCGCCTGGGCGACTGGCTGTAGTTGAGTGCATTGAACTGCTCCAGGTCATCCACATCGCCGAGGATCTCCGTCACAAAGCGGTAGTGCCATTTATAGGTTTTTGATTCGAGGTAATAGATGGTTTTGCTTTTGATATCGAAAACTACTTTCACACATTCGATGCCGTTAAAATTATTGCTGAGCGGTTCGCCTTTCAGCAAATCAAAATCCGCACGGGTAGCCAGGGCTTTTAAGGAATGCGGCTTGACAGACTTTTGGGAATAGGAAACAGAACCACAGATCAGGAGCAGGAAGAGGAGCGTATGTTTTAATGTCATAAGCATTTCAAATAGGCTTATAAGTCATTGATTTTCCAATGGTGACTTCGGGAGCCTCAGCCACCAATCGTTGACTGAGGCTCTCGAAATCATCGGTAATTTATCTCACATCTCACTACTCCTGTCTCACTACTCAGATCTCACTACTATTCCCTACATCCCCTTAATGCAATCCACAAAGTACTTCACCTTGTTCTTGTCGGTGTCGGGATAGAGGCCATGCCCCAGGTTGGCGATGTAGCGTTGCTTTCCGAAAGCCGTGATCATTTTTTTCGCTTCTGCCTCAATTGTTTTCTCGTCGGCGTAGAGCATGCAGGGATCAGCATTGCCCTGTAAGGTTTTTCCACTGCCGATGATGATGCGCGCATCCTGCGGGTTGATGGTCCAGTCGAGGCCGATCGTATTGCAGTTCAGCTTAGCCATATCCGCCAGGGCAAAGTGCGCATCTTTCGCAAATACCGTCACCGGAGCCAGAGGCTCGATAGCGTCGCAAATGCGGGAGATGTACCTCAATGAAAACTCCCGGTACTGATCGGGGCCCAGAACGCCGGCCCAGCTATCGAAGATCTGGATCATGTCGGCGCCGGCAGCCACCTGGCCTTTTAGATAGTTTATGGTGCTTTGCGTGATCTTATCAAGCAGCTGGTGTGCCAGTTGCGGATGCTGGTATAAAAACTTCTTGGCCTGGCTGAAGGTCTTGCTGCCGCTGCCTTCCACCATATAGGCCATTAATGTCCAGGGAGCTCCGGCAAAGCCGATCAGGGGCACGCGGTTGTTCAGGGCCTGCTTCGTGAGCCTGATGGCCTGTATCACATAATCCAGGTCGCCTGCATCGGCAATGTGCAATCCGTCAATGTCGGCCTGTTCCTTAATCGTTTTTTCAAAATTCGGACCTTTGGCCTCAATCATCTGGTAAGGCAATCCCATGGCTTCGGGGATCACGAGGATATCCGAAAAAATAATCGCTGCATCCACGCCTAAAATATCCACGGGCTGCACCGTTACCTCACAGGCCAGCTCAGGTGTTTTCACAAACTCGATAAAGTTTTTCGCACGGCTGCGTGTTGCCCTGTATTCAGGCAGGATGCGGCCGGCCTGGCGCATCAGCCACACCGGTACGCGTTCTACAGTTTCGCCTTTGGCAGCTCTTAAAATAAGGTCGTTTTGATACATGTTAATTTAAAATTTCGGTAAGGTTGGTTTTAATGCGTTTACAAATATCATCCAGGGGAAGGTCATTATCATCAAAGCCAAAAGGATCTTCGATCTCTTCGGCAATGAGCTCGATGCTGGCAAATACATACAGTACGATCATTGTAATAGGAACCGTCGTGTACTTGAATTCCGCACCGAAAAACAAAGGAAGGGTGATGATGTATAGAAAGATCATCTTCTTCAAAAAGATATTGTAGGAATATGGAATAGGCGTATTCTTGATTCGCTCGCAGGCGCCGCAGTTATCGGTAAACGAACGGATCTCTTCATTCAGGATAATGAGATGGTCGCCCGACAGAACGTTCCGGTCATGCAGCTCATAGATTCTAGCGTACAGGCTTTTGGCAATGATGTTGGGGCGGTGTGATGCCTGCGCAAAGGTAGCCAGGCTGATGCTCTCTGTAGCTGTAAACTCCTCCTGATTATAGACGTCGCGCAGGTGGTTCTTGGTGCTGAATACATAATTGCTGATCAGGTGCCTGATGTCTTCGCGGTCTTTGGTATCTTTGATCAGCACCGAAAGTTTCAGGGCCAGGTTCCGGGAGTTGTTCACGACTGCGCCCCAGATCCTGCGGCCTTCCCACCAGCGGTCGTAGGCTGTGTTGGTTCTGAATACCAGTAGCATGGAGAGTACGAAACCAAGGATAGAGTGCATCGCCGTTGGGTTCTTGCTTTCCACATGAAAGAAGTGCACTTCCAGCGCTACGATGAGGGCAGCATAAACACCCACGCTGATAATCACAGGAAGCAGGATTCTGAAGGTATCGCTTTTGTGAAACTTAATGATGAGACTAAACCAGTCTTTGGGGTTGTAGGTGATCATAGCCTGCAAAGGTAAGAGCTTTCAGCAAAGAATTGTCTTGCTTTCGTCATGGACGAATTTTTTTTCTTAACATTTCAGCACCAGGCCGAAGCGGGCAATGAAGCGCTTATGCCTGAGCGTTTTAAAATGGTGCATGCTGACAGAGTTTTCAAAGTCGCTATAAAGCAACTTGTCCGTGGTGCTCCGGCCGCAGCGACTGGCACGGAGAGCGGTAGCCTTCACCACATTTCCCGTCCCGCCGATCTCTACATAGATGTCGGCATAAAAGCCTTCGCATTTCCGGCAGCTCATAGTTTTGATGTGGTGCTTTTTTTTCAGAGCCACATAGTCGAAAAAATTCCAGTCGTTTTGAAAGGCCGTCCATTCCGCTTTTTCCTGGTCATTGAAGGAGGGATAGACTTGGTAGATCGTGAGGCTGTCCTGTGCTTTTACCTGCATGCACCATAGCAGGAGAAGAGCGGATAAAATCCAGAAATTCTTCATATTCGAACCGTTTTTTCAGGTAAAAGTAGTATAATTTTTGCCGCTGGTCATTTTATATCCCCGCGGAATTGTGTTTAACATTTATATCCTTTATTTTTCCGTTCCCATTCCCTTAACATAAAAAACATCTAATGAAACGCTTCCTTTTTTTGATTGCTTTAGTATATACATCCAGTCAGCTCTCCGCTCAGCAGCACTACTGTTCCGATTTTAAATCAGCACGCGGAATAAAAGCTGTAGCCAAACCAACGGCCCAGGCCAGGATCTCTTCCTATACGCCTCCTGAAAATAAATACGACCTTAAGTTCTATCACCTCAACATCAATGTGGAGCGCAACACGCGCTACATCAGCGGAAATGTGAAGAGCAAAGCCAAAGTAGTAACGGCAGTACTCGATTCTTTTGCCTTCGTTTTACACACCAACCACACCATCGACTCGGTGTATGTGAATGGCGCCAAGCGCAATTTCGTGCGTCGTGACAGCCTGGTCATGGCAACTGCCGGCACGCCCATTCCTCAAAACACGGTGTTCGATGCGATTGTCTACTATAAAGGAACAGCCCCTACCGGCGGCGGCGCGGCTATTGGCGATGGCTACAGCACCGGCACCTCCGGCGCCTGGGGCAACCAGGTATCCTGGAGCTTAAGCGAAAGCCTCTGCGCCTACCAGTGGTTTCCCTGCAAGCAGGATCTCACCGACAAGATCGATTCCTCCTGGGTTTTTGCCACCACGGATTCCACCAACCTGGTAGGCTCTAACGGCCTCCTGAAAAACGTGGTTGTAGTGGGCAACAAAAAACGCTACGAATGGAAGTCGCGGTACCCGATTGATTATTACCTGATCTCGGTGGCCACCGCCAAGTACAAACAATATAATTTTTATGCGAAGCCCCAATACTTGGCGCCGGATTCCATCTTCATCCAGAACTTCGTTTACGACAATGCCATTAATAACTCGGCATGGAGCACGCAGAAAACAGCGCTCAACAAAATGAAGCAAACCATGGAGCTGGAATGCAAGCTCTATGGGATGTACCCGTTCTATAAAGAAAAATACGGGCACTGCATGGCGCCTTTCAGCGGGGGCATGGAGCACCAGACCATGACAAGCCTGGGCTTCTTTGATTTCGAGATCGACGCGCATGAGCTTGGGCACCAGTGGTGGGGCGACAACGTGACCTGCCGCGCCTGGAAGGATATCTTTATCAATGAAGGCTGGGCCAGCTATACCGAGTACCTATGCCACCAGTACCTGAGTGCCATTTCCGGAAATACAGCTGCCAACAAAATGAACAGCGTGCACAACAGTGTGATGTCGCAGCCGGGCGGAAGCTCTTATTTCACCAATGCCGATACGATGGATGCCGGTGTGATCTTCGATTCGCGTTTAACCTACGACAAGGGAAGCGCGATCATTCACAGCCTGCGTTACGAGATCAATAATGACTCCACCTTTTTCAGGGCCATCAGGTCTTTCCAAACGACTTATGGCGGCGGTGTTGCCAGTGTGATCGAGTTTAAAAACTTCATGCAAACCTATACAGGCCTTAATTTCGGGCAGTTCTTCAACCAGTGGTACTATGGCGAGGGTTATCCCACCTTCGATGTCAAATGGAACCAGGGAGGCAGCACCTTTGTGCTCAGATCCACACAAACCCAATCTATGCCTTCGTCCGTGCCTTTGTTTAAAACACCGCTGGATTACAGGATCAGCCGCATCGGTAAGCCAGACACAACCCTGAGGCTGCAACACAACATTGCGGTAGAGAATTATACCGTAACCCTCACGCCCAATGGCATCGAAGAAGGCACAGCACCTGTGGTATTCGTGGGCCCTAACCCGACATCGGCAGAACTGAACATTTATTTATACAACAGCTCCAAAGCCAACGTGGAGGTCTTCGATCTTTCCGGAAAACAGGTGCTTGGCAAAACCATTGAAGGGCAGGCGGAATTCGATATTTCCAAATTTGCCAATGGCGTTTATATCGTTACGGTAAAAGATGCAGAAGGCACGCCGGTGAAAACCACGCGTATTGTGAAGAACTGATGTTTTCAGTAAGTGGCACGCGACCCGGCAGGCTTCGAACCTGCCGGGTCGTGTGTTTTTATAGCATCCTGCCCACCCAGTGCGGAAAAGAAGCCAGGCTGCCGATCTCCGGTGCGTGCTCAAACAGGCCAAAGACAGCGCTGCCGCTGCCGCTCATGCTGGCATAGATGGCGCCGGCCTTGTACAGGTCCTGCTTTGTTTGTTCAACCACGGGATATTTCGCAAAGATGGATGCTTCAAAATCGTTGACCAGCTTATCTTTCCAGCTGCGAACCGGTTGTTGCAGCGTTTCTAATAAAGAGCTGGACGGTTTTGCCGGCTTCACCAGGCTGTAAGCTTCTTTGGTATTGCTGTGCACATTGGGGAAAACCACGGCGATATGGTAAGCGCTGAGATCCAGGTTGAGCTCCTTAAACGCATCCCCTTTCCCATACGCATATACGGGCTTATTCTTGATAAAGAAGGCGCAGTCGCTGCCCAGGGGTCGTACCAGCCCGAGGCGCTCCTCTTCCGTAAGTCCTAAACCGAATTGCGTATTCAGCTGGTTGATCAGGAACGCACAGTCGGCGCTGCCGCCACCCAGGCCTGCACCCATCGGTAAGGCTTTGTGGAGGTACACGGTAAGTTTCGGAAGTGCGCACTTCGCGCTTAACAAGGTATAGGCTTTATAGAGAAGATTGTCTTCCACTGTTCCCGGAACAGGAAGTCCGCTGAGCCGGAGCGTGAAGTCTGCGGCAGCTTCCGGGCTTTCGATCACTTCGAGGGCATCGTTCCAGGCAATGGGGTAGAATACCGATTCGATATTATGGAAGCCATCGGGCCTCTTCTCCGTGATGGAAAGACCTAAATTAATTTTAGCGTTCGGAAAACAGATCATGCCGCAAAACTATTCATTTTTGAGGGAATATTCCTGGTCAAAATCATGATCCCTATGATTATCAGCGGGTTATAAGGTGTTGGATTTTCAATTTTTTAGTATCTTTGCCCCCTAACTAATTTCGACACGAATGATATATCTTGATTTTGAAAAGCCAATTCAGGAACTTAATGAAGAATTGGAAAAACTTAAATCAGTTGCTGAAAAGAGCAAAGTAGATATGAGTAAGGCCATTGCAGGTCTGGAAGCAAAGATTCATGAGAAACGCGTAGAGATCTTTTCCAACCTTACGGCCTGGCAGCGTGTACAGCTGAGCCGCCACCCCGAAAGACCTTATACCCTGGCTTATATTGATGCCGTATCCAACAGTACCTTTATAGAATTGCATGGCGACCGCACCGTAGGCGATGATAAAGCGATGGTGGGCGGTTTCGGTGAGGTCGACGGGCAAACCGTCATGTTCATTGGCCAGCAGAAAGGGATCAACACCAAGATGCGCCAGATCCGCCGTTTCGGGATGGCGAATCCGGAAGGCTACCGCAAGGCCTTACGCCTGATGAAAATGGCAGAAAAATTCAACAAGCCGGTTGTTACCTTTATCGATACACCCGGCGCCTACCCGGGCCTGGAAGCCGAAGAGCGCGGGCAGGGAGAGGCCATCGCCAGGAACTTACTGGAAATGATGCAGCTGAAAGTACCTGTGATTTGCATCATCATTGGCGAAGGAGCCAGTGGCGGTGCCTTGGGTATCGGCATCGGAGATAAAGTACTCATGCTGGAGAACACCTGGTATTCGGTAATCTCCCCGGAGTCCTGTTCATCCATCCTGTGGAGGAGCTGGAACTTCAAAGAAACTGCAGCAGAAGCCCTGAAACTGACCTCCGTAGACATGAGCAAAAACGGCCTGATCGACGGAGTCATCAAAGAACCTCTCGGAGGCGCCCACAACAACCAGGCAGAGATCTTTGCGACGGTAAAAGCAGAGATCTTAAAGCACCTGGAAACCCTGAAAAAACAAAGCCCGGAGCAACGCATCAATGCCCGCATCGAAAAATTCAGTGCCATGGGCGTGGTGCACGACATGGCAGAATAATCAACAAAACGTATATAAATTTAAATAACACAACTTATTATTATGGCAGATACAGGCGATATCAACGTAGGATCAGTGATCAGAATGAACGGTGAACTCATGCAGATCATAGAATGGCAGCACCGCACACCGGGAAACCTTCGGGCTTTTTACCAGGGAAAAATGAAAAACCTTATCAATGGTAAGCAGCTGGAGCACCGCTTCAGAAGCGGCGAGGCCGTGGATATTGTACGTGTGGAATATAAGCAAATGCAGTTCATTTATGTGGAAGGCGATTTTGCTGTGGTGATGGATAACGAAAACTACGAGCAGATCCATGTGCCGATGATCCTGTTTGGAGACAGCGCCCAGTTCCTCAAAGAGGGCATGGAAGTGAAAATTTCCTTCGAAGGCGACAACGTGATCCTGGCAGAAGCACCGACCTTTGTGATCTGCACGATCACTTACACGGAGCCGGGTGTAAAAGGAGATACAGCTACCAACACCTTAAAGCCTGCAACACTCGATACAGGCGCGAAAGTGAATGTGCCTCTGTTCTGCAACGAAGGCGACTTAGTGAAAGTAGACACAAGAACCGCTTCTTACGTGGAGCGCGTGAAAAAATAATTTTTTGCTGATTTTTTGAAAAGCCTCTTACTGCGATAGTGAGAGGCTTTTTCTATGCGTCATTGCGAACGTAGTGAAGCAATCTCAATATAAATTAAGATTGCTTCACCTCCTGGCGTCGGTTCGCAATGACGCATAAATTCCCTAACTTTAAGCCATGTCCCTCATCGCTCACCTCTCGTCTGTTATTTCCATTTCCCAGGAGTTGGAGCGGGAGATTCGCGCTGTTTCAAAAACCATCCGCGTTTCCAAAGGCGATCACCTGATCCATATTGATGAGCGTTGCAGCCGGCTTTACTTTATTGATAAAGGATTGCTGCGCGGCTATCATTTCCTGGATGGCAAAGAGATCACCAACTGGTTCGCACAGGAGGCAGAATTTGCCACCTGCTTTTATGCCTTCATTGCTGCCAGGCCTTCCTTCGAATACGTTCAGGCCCTGGAAGACAGTGAGCTCACAGCGTTGGAGTATTCCGCCCTTCAAACATTGTATACTTCATTCCCTGAAACCGAACGCATCGGCAGGATCATTACCGAAAACTACTACATCAGGCTCGAAGAGCGGGTGCTGAACCTACAGTTTAAAACGGCGAAAGAGCGTTACCACAAATTACTGTCTTCTAAGCCATCCTTATTGCAGCGCGCCACGCTTGGGCAGATTGCCTCTTACCTTGGGATCACGCAGGAAACATTGAGTCGCATCCGTGCGGAACTGTGAGGAAAAAATCATTTGATATAAACTACACGGGAGTGTTATGGTTTCATTTTATTTTTTGGGCGCCCGCGCGGGCCGGCGCGACTCGCTCTTTGTTTGCCCTTTGGGAACAAACAAAGGAGCTCAGACAGATCGCTTCGTCCCTGGCGCAAGGCTGTTTCAAATAAGAAGTTAGCCGCCGGCCTGTCAGAATTTCCTTTTTTGACAATTGTCAAAATTCCCGGGGTTTCTTCCTTCTACTTTTGATCCATCATTTTAAATCAAAAAATCATGAATCAAAAACCATCCAATGCCTTTATCGGCGCCTCCTGGATTGCTTTGCTGGCGGGAGTAGTTTCTTACAATATCGGTTTATGGAACGCCTCCATGTTCCTCAATGAAAAAGGCTATTACTTCACAGTGCTCATGTATGGCCTGTTCTCCGCGGTGTCGCTTCAGAAAGCTGTGCGCGACGACCTCGAAGGCATTCCCGTGACGCCGATCTATTATGGTATCAGCTGGTTCTCCGCCATTCTGTCTATCCTCCTGCTGGTAATAGGGCTGTGGAATGCCGATCTGCTTCGCAGCGAAAAAGGATTTTACGGCATGTCCTTCACGCTCGCTTTGTTTGCAGCCGTTGCTGTTCAGAAAAATATCCGCGACAGCCACAAAGCCAGAAAAGAAACACACCAGCTCCCCGAAGAATCTCTTAATTCTTAATCCCGATGAATAGGTCTTTAAACATGTCTTTTAAATACAGTTTGTTGGCAGCAATAGCGCTTGCAGGCATTATACTGGCACTCTCAAAGGAGCCAATCCCCCAGGACCCCCACTACCATGGCTTTGCGGATGGCCGTTCCCTTTATGGCATTCCTAATTTTTGGAACGTGATGAGCAATTTACCTT
>DGQK01000078.1 GCA_002390745.1 Bacteroidetes bacterium UBA4416
GGAGCCGTTACCAGGTCGTTGGTAGGATAATAATATTTCAGGTCTTGGTTCGCTTTTTCCCATCCGTTCTGAATGACTTTCGGATCAAATACCGTCATAGGCCACAGCCAGGAAGAGAACCAGGTATCGAGAACATCCTCGTCCTGTTTTACATCAGCCATGCTTACGGAAGCATTTTCCATTTTCAGTTTTTCAAATGCTTCTTCTTTGCTTTTAGCAACTACCGTATTCCCCTGGCCATCATACCAGGCTGGTATCCGTTGTCCCCACCACAGCTGGCGGCTGATGCACCAGTCGTGTACATTTTCCATCCAATGCTTGTAGGTATTGATGAACTTTTCCGGGATCAGCTTCACATCGCCGTTCAGCACGGCCTCCAGTGCCGGTTTGCTCACTGCATCCATTTTCAGGAACCACTGCAGGCTCAGGCGCGGCTCGATCACGGCGTTGGTACGCTCGCTGTAGCCTACCTTATTTTTGATCTCCTCTGTTTTTTCAACCAGGCCCTGCTCCGTAAGATCGGCAATCACCTGCTTGCGCGCAGCAAAGCGATCCATGCCAACATAAGCGCCGGCAGCTTCGCTGATCTTTCCTTCAGCCGTCAGTGCATCGATGGTCGGCAGCTTATGCTTCTGCCCTAAGTTAAAGTCATTGATATCGTGAGCCGGCGTTACTTTCAGAGCACCCGTGCCAAAATCTTTATCCACATATTCGTCAAAAATAACAGGTACCACACGCTTGACGATCGGAACGATCACGTTCTTCCCTTTCAGGTGTGTGTAGCGCTCGTCATGCGGATTCACGCACACTGCCGTATCACCCATGATGGTTTCCGGACGGGTAGTAGCAACTGTAATGTATTCTTCAGTTCCTTCGATCTGGTATTTGACGTACACCAGCTTCCCCGTCGCTTCTTTATGGATCACTTCCTCGTCGCTCACAGCGGTCTGTCCCTGCGGATCCCAGTTGACCATGCGCACGCCGCGGTAAATCTGTCCTTTGTTATAAAGGTCGATAAATACGTCGATCACCGCTTCGCTCATGTCTTCTTCCATCGTAAAGCGCGTGCGATCCCAGTCGCAGCTCGCTCCCAGTTTTTTCAGCTGTTCGAGGATAATGCCACCGTATTTTTCTTTCCATTCCCAGGCGTGGGCCAGGAAATCTTCACGGCTCAGGTCGGTTTTATTGATGCCTTTTTCTTTCAGTAAAGCTACTACTTTGGCTTCTGTGGCAATGCTGGCGTGGTCGGTGCCGGGCACCCAGCAGGCGTTAAACCCCAGCATGCGCGCGCGGCGGATCAATACATCCTGGATGGTATTGTTGAGCATGTGGCCCATGTGCAAAACGCCTGTGACGTTTGGCGGTGGAATCACAATGGTATAAGGTGTGCGGTGGTCAGGAACCGATTTAAAGAATTTTTTATCAAGCCAGTATTTATACCAGTTTTCTTCAGCTTTGGCCGGATTATATGTTTTTTCGATTTCCATTTATTAGCGTATTGATATTTTTGTTAAATTTCGCAAAAATACATAAAGTAAACTAGGTCACAAGTATCTTTATGGCACGATATTGGAAATAATTTTAAACACACACAAAACATAAAAACCCTCAAAATGAAAAAATTAATTTTTACCCTCGGATTCTTAGCCTCATTAAGCACAATATCTTTTGCGCAGGAAGGTCACAGTGCAAACGATGGCCATAACCATGGCGCAGCTCCTGCTACGGCAGCACAGCCAACCAGCAACGCAGACATCAAGTTCGATAAAACGGTTCACGACTACGGCAATATCACGCAGGGTGATAACGGAGAGTGCGTGTTCAAGTTCAAAAATACTGGTAAAGAGCCTTTGATCATTACCATGTGCCAGGGATCCTGCGGTTGTACAGTTCCTCAATGTCCAAAAGATCCGATCCTGCCAGGCAAAACAGGAGAGATCAAAGTAAAATACGATACGCAGCGCGTAGGGCCTATCGCTAAATCCGTAACGGTTCAGTCCAATGCCAAATCAGGTGTACAAACCATCCAGATCAAAGGCAACATCGCTGCAAAACCGGTTGAAGAAGCGTTCCCAGCCAATACACCTTCACAGGGAGCTCCATTAGAGAAAAAATAAGTGTAACCAAATCATAAGCTATCAAGAACATGAAAAAAACAATCGCAGCTATTGCATTGGTTTTAGGGTTTGGCCTCACCGCCAAAGCACAGGAAACTGTGACCCCGAACATCGACCCAAATGCACCTGTTATGCAATTCGAATCGGAAGTACTGGATTACGGAACCGTTAAATTCGATGGCAACGGTGTCAGAGAATTTAAAGTAAAGAATACCGGTAAATCGCCTTTGACCATTACCAATGTACAAGGTCAGTGCGGTTGCACTTCTACAACCATCGATGGCAAACCAGGCTGGCCGCAGGAACCTGTGTTACCAGGCAAAAGCGCTGCTATCCGCGTGAAATACGACACCAAGCGCCCGGGTCCTTTTGAAAAGAATGTTACCATTACATCCAACGCCAAAGAGCCGAGCAAAGTCGTGAAGATCAAAGGAGTTGTGGAAGCCGCTCCGGCAGCACCAACACCAGCAGCCCCTTAATGACACCAATGAGCGTTCATACTATCAAAAGCCCTTTGCTTCTACGGCAGAGGGCTTTTTGCTTGGGCCTGCTTATCCTCGGCAGCCTGTGTGCCACCGCGCAGGCGAAGATCAAATTCAAAAGCACGAAACAATCCTTTGGCTTTGTAAAGAAAGGCGAGGTGGTTAAAGTAAGCTTCGTATTCAGCAACACCGGAACCGAAGACCTGGAGATCCTCGACGCCAAAGCGGAATGTTCCTGCACCACGGTGGATTTTCCGAAATATATGGTTAAGCCAAATCAAACGGATACCATTACGGTGTACTTCGATACAAAATCCGTTTACGACCGCCAGGACCGCATTGTGGAAGTGATTTCCAATGCCACCAACGCCAGGCAAAATATTCGCTTTAAGGGAGTGGTCCTGAAATAATCCTTACTTTCGTATCCGGCAAAATACCATCCTTATCAGGCGGATCTTTCATATCATTCTCTTAAATCTATTGGCCATCTGTCTTTCCGGGCAGGTGCCGGAACTCTATCGTACAGGCAACAAGTGGGGCTACAGGCTCCGTGGCGAAGTGCTGATAACGCCACAGTACGATACGGCGTTTCCTTTCGACAGAACAGGGCGCATCGCCATGGCAGGAATCAGAAGCGCCGCCCTTACCGAGGTCAATCCCCTTACGGGAGAAGAGAGGCCGCTGATGGAGTACAGCTTTATCAACCGGGATAATGCCCGGCTGAGCCTGAAGCTGCTGCCATCTCCCGACAGTGTATCGCTGTTTCCCTCACAACAGGAGCTAAGCCTGGGCTATCTTTCCGCTTCCCCGGTGTTTAAGGTATTGTACGGGCAAAAGGTGTGGCTCTTCAACAAACAAGGGAAACAGCTTTCCGCAGGCTTCGATGATATATATCCGGCGGGTGCAGAGAACCGTTTTTTCATTACCGAAACCTACAGTGAGTTGGATAAGGAAGTCGTAAGGGTCAAAGGGCTGATCGATACCAGTGGCCGGACTATTGTAAGCTGTGAAAAAAAACACATCCGGATCAATACCGAGGACAGTGTGGTGTATGCCTGCAGCGCCATCTTCAACAGGCGGCTGAGCGATGAAGTGTTCGACTACAAAGGGACGCTGGTTTATAGCAACAAACACCACATTGAGTTTGCGGCAAAAGGGCTGTATGTGTATACGCTCTATGAACCGAAAGAAGCGTTTGTAGTGGCCGGCAACTCAAAGGACCTGTACAGGATCGAAGGGCAGCATTTCTGTAATCTGAAACATAAAAAAGCCCTGATCGTTGACCGGGATAGCTGGTTGCTCGTCAATTTACAAACAGGAAAAAAACAAAAGGTGAATAAAGAGGCCTGCCTGGCCCTCGCCTGTAAATTTATGGAATGATGGACTTACGGATCGATATTTCTAAACCGGAGGCGCATGCAGCCGCAGCGGCCGAACTTCTTGCCTTTGCCGGGCAGGAGCGTGTTTTCCTGTTCGAGGCGCCTATGGGAGCCGGGAAAACGACGTTTATCAAAGTGTTGTGCGCCCGGCTGGGCGTGCAGGATACCATGAGCAGCCCAACCTATGCGGTGGTGAATGAATATGCCACAGGTGATCATCAGCGCGTTTATCATTTTGACCTGTACAGGCTTAAAAGCACGGCGGAGCTCCTGGATATCGGTTTTGAGGAATACCTGGAGAGCGGCAGCTACCTGTTTATCGAATGGCCGGAACTAGCCATGCCATTGATCGGGTCGTATGTAAAAGTTAACATAGAGCTCAATGAAAATATTCGTTATCTTTGCGCCCAACTTATCACGGGATAATTATGCGTCATATCCTCCTTGCCTGTGCGATTATCTGGAACGTATCGCTCCTGGCACAAAACACAGCTGCTCCGACAGCAACAGTTTCTTCCAAAAAATTAAAAGGTAGCTTTTATGCCATGTTCGGTTACACAAGGGCAGAATACAGCAGAAGCACGATTCATTTCGTAAACCGGTCCAATACCTATTACCCGGAAACGGGGCGTTACCACAACTATGATTTTACGATTTATGATGCTAAGGCGCACGACAGGCCGGATTTCGACCAGATCCCCGATGTGATTAACATTACGATTCCGCAGTTTGTGGTGAGGGGCGGTTATTATTTCAATAATAAGAAGGATTTTGGGATCGAGATCAACTACGACCACACAAAATACGTAGTGGACGATTATCAGAAGGTCCACGTGAAAGGCGATTTCAACGGGCAATATGTGGATAAGGACACCATCATGGAGCCTAAAAACTTTGTGCATTTTGAGCACACGGACGGGGCTAATTTCTGGATGATCAACTTCCTGAAGCGCTGGAAAGTATACAATCCCTCCAAATACTTTAATGTAGGGCTGGTAGCCAAGCCTGGCGCGGGCATTGTATTCCCGAGAACGGATGTTACCATTTACGGAACGCGGCTCAACAACAACTGGCATGTAGCAGGCTGGATCGTGGGGGTGGAAGGAGGCCTGAGGGCCGAATTCCTGAAATACGGGGTGTTTGAGTTTATGGGAAAAGGCTCTTTTGCAGATTATACGACCTGCCTTGTTTTGGGGAAAGGCAACGGAAAGGCCCGGCACCACTTCTTTACCGCGCAGGCTACTATGACGATTGGTTTCATGTTCTAGCTGTTGTTATACGGTTTTTATATTTAAAGCCGCCTTTTTGGCTTTATTTTTTGCAGATCAACAAATTGTTATTATCTTTGCAGTCCAATTTTTAGCCTCTGGTTGCACGGTGCAGCGAATGCCAGGAATGTGAAATTTAAAAATAAAAAACATGAGTTTATTATTAGATTACGTAAAAAAACAATTGACTCCGGAGGTTTCTCACCCAAAATTCAAAGCTGGTGATACCATTACCGTACACTACAAAATTAAAGAGGGTGACAAAGAGCGTATCCAGCAGTTCTCTGGCGTTGTGATCCAGCGCAAAAACGAGCCTGCTACGGCTTCTTTCACCGTTCGTAAAATCTCCAACGGAGTAGGTGTAGAGCGTATCTTCCCGGTAGCTTCTCCTTTCATCGACAAAATCGAGTTAAATAAAGTTGGTATCGTTCGCAGAGCGAAACTGTACTACATCCGTACACGTACCGGAAAAGCGGCACGTATCCGCGAAAAACTCACCACAAGCAAAAAGTAATCCTTACAGGATCTGTCATAGAAGAAAGTCCTCGCGGTACCGTGAGGACTTTTTTATTTTTTACGAAGGCGTATGCCGTTCTCAGATGACTGATCACGGATCGTTTATGCCTTAGCGGACACTAACGCCACCGGCTTTGATTGAAGCGGTAATCTGGTTTTTTCCGGAATTTAACTCTAGATGATATTCACCTCGCGCTCGAGCATCACCCCGAATTTCTGGTCTACGGCTTCCAGCACCTTCGAAGAAAGGTCGTAGATCTCTTGGCCGCTGGCATGCCCATAGTTTACCAACACTAAAGCCTGCAGGGCATGAACGCCGGCATCGCCGCTGCGATAGCCTTTGAGGCCGCTTTGCTCAATGAGCCAGCCTGCTGCCAGTTTATAGTTGCCGTTATCGAGCGGGTAGGCCACCAGCCCTGGAAATTCATTTATCAAGCGTTGGTACGTCTCGGCAGTTACTTCCGGGTTTTTGAAGAAGCTACCGGAGTTCCCTATTTTCCTGGGGTCGGGGAGCTTGCTGCTCCGGATATTGATCACTGCCTGAGAAATGGCTTTAATGGAAAGCTCCGTAATGCCCATGTTGTCGAGTTCCTGTTTGATAGCGCCGTATTCGGTATGGAAAACCGGTTTTTTGGAAAGGCGGAAAGTTACAGACAGGATTATGAAGCGGTCCTTATAGTTTCGTTTAAAAACGCTTTCGCGGTAACCGAATTCGCAATCGGCATTCGAAAAGGTAACGAGCTGTCCTGTTTCCAGGTCGATGGCTTCCAGTTCATGAAAGGTATCTTTGATCTCGACGCCGTAAGCGCCGATGTTCTGCATGGGGCTCGCTCCGGTATTTCCCGGGATGAGGGACAGGTTCTCGATGCCTGCAAAGCCCCTGTCGATGCAGTAAAGTACAAAGTCGTGCCATACCTCGCCGGCTGCGCATTTCACCAGGGCATGCTCTTCCGTTTCAGCGCTAATCTCGATGCCTTTCAACTCATTCTTAATGACCAGGGCATCTACATTTTTGGTCAGCAGGATATTGCTGCCGCCGCCCAGGATAAAGTGGGAATTGTTTTTATAGTCCCGGTGTTGCAGTAGCTCCTGTACATCGCTTATTGAACGCACTACGGCAAAGAGCCTGGCTGATGCGTCAATGCCAAAGGTATTAAAAGGCTTCAGGGAAATGTGTGAAGAGATTTGCATGATATGAGCTTATGATGATCTAAAAATAAAAAAAGCTCCCTTAGGAGCTTCTTCTTTGTTTAAGACTTTTGAAATACGGATTGTTTGCAATTAGCAGAACTCGTCGTATACCATTTTCAGGTGCTCGGCGATCATGGCTGCATTCCGGCCTTCGATGTTGTGACGCTCCACAAAGTGTACCAGCTCTCCGTTTTTGAATAAGGCAATGGCCGGTGAAGACGGTGGATAAGGGGCAAAGTGCTTGCGTGCCTGGTTGACCGCATCGGAATCAAAACCAGCGAAAACCGTGGTTAAGTGGCTTGGTTTCTTGGCATTGTCAAGGCTTTGTTTCACGCCCGGGCGTGCTGCTCCTGCGGCACAGCCGCATACCGAGTTTACAACCACCAGTACAGTGCCGTCCTGTTTCAGCGCGTTTTCAACGGCTTCCGGGGTAGTCAGGTCTTCAAAGCCAACAGATGTCAGCTCTTGTTTCATAGGTTTTACTAATGCCTCTGGATACATATCGTTTTAAATTTAAAGAGTTAAATGGTTTCTGATACAAAGGTAACCATCATTTCGGGAATTTGTTTAAGAAAAAGGAGCCGGAACTGTTTTTTGCACAACAAAACGATCTATAGAATCCTTTTCAACAGAATCCGTCAATGGTTTGGATACGTTCATGCCGGAAGAATTTTCCCCGGAATCAGAATTGCTGGCGGCTGAGCGCGTATGTCACCAGGCCGGCCACGTTGCGCGATCCTGTTTTTTGAAGCAGGTTGTTGCGGTGTCCGTTTACGGTTTTAGGGCTGATGAATAACTCTGCGGCGATTTCGTCTGTTGTTTTTTGCTTGCAGATGAGGATCAGGATCTCTTCTTCGCGCCTGGTGAGCACAACATCATTCATGCTGTTGCCCAGCGATTTAGAGGTGTTCTTTTTATGGGTATTGTTCTGGATCGCAAGCAGGGTGCGCTCGTTGATATAGATACCCCGTGTGTGCACGGCCACAATGGCTTCATATACTTCCTGCGGGTTGCTGTCTTTTACGAGGTAACCATGGGCGCCTGTTTTGATCATTTTAGCAATGAAATGGTTGTCATCATAAACGGAAAGGATAATGATCTTGATGTTTGGGAATGTATCTTTCAATGCATTCGTCAGGTCCAGCCCACTGTATTCTTTTTTTCCGTCCGGTGGCAGCGACATGTCTATCAGCATCACATCGGGCAGGGTGCTGCATTCTTTGAGTTTCTGAATCACAGAATACCCGTCAGTAGATTCAAACATCACCTCAAGGTCGGGCCAGGAGGAAAGAATCGCTTTGATCCCCTGTCGGAACAAAAACTGATCTTCAACCAGTCCAATTTTGATCTGGTCGTGAGTCGCACCTACACCTTCAGAATTCAGGGGCCTGTCCTGTCCAATGCTTGTATCTTGATTGTTCTCTTCCATATCTATCCGCTAATATAGTGATTTTTACGCTTTGCCCTGAATGTCCGGAATGGTCATTTCAGCATAAAAACCGCCGTTTTTTTTATTCCCAACTTTCAAGGTGCCTCCGATCGACATCGCCCTGGCTTCAATGCTTTTCTGGCCAAGGCCATTTTTCTCAAAGTTTTCGGACAGGCCGATGCCGTCGTCCGTATAAAAAAAGGTCAACTCGTTATGTCTGCAATGAATGTCGAGGCAAATTTCTTTGGCCTGGGCGTGCTTGATCGTGTTGTTGATCAGCTCCAGGCTTATCCTGTATAAGCCCAGCTTCAGAGCCCAGGGCAGGTCATTGACTTCCTCATCGCATTTGATCAGGATGTGAATGTTGTTGGAGCTGTTTACCATCTTCACAATGCTCTGCAGGGTTTCAGGCAAGCCAAACATCTGCAGGTTTTGCGG
Organism: Bacteroidetes bacterium UBA4416; assembly: GCA_002390745.1. Lineage (GTDB taxonomy): Bacteria > Bacteroidota > Bacteroidia > B-17B0 > Aurantibacillaceae > UBA4416. The sequence continues at coordinate 8,821 of DGQK01000078.1, forward strand.
CATGAGCTCATGGCTGATCCGGCGTACGGAAGTCATCGAGGTTTCAATCAGTGACCTGATGTTCTGGAAAGCCGCTGCATTTTCTACAGCGTTGTTTTTATTTTGCGTTTCCAGGGCCATCAGGTGCATGCGGGCAATGGAGAGGGTAGCCCCCAGTTCATCGTGTATGTCGGTGGCGATGCGCTTCCGCTCATCTTCCTGCACCTGGATGCTCGACCGCAATAATTCCTGCTGGTGGAGGGTGATCAGCTCTTCCTGGGCCAGCTTCTGGCGGTACAGGTTTTTCCGGAACTGCTGCATGAGCAGAACTACGCCCATGGCAATGATGAACAGAATGCCTACCAGGGGCAGCAGGGTTGCCAGGAAATTTAATTCTTCGCTCGTCTCCATAATCCAATAAAGAAAAAAGTGTACATCACTACAGAGAAGAAGGAGTGAACCACCCAGGTGTAGCGGTTGAACTCCAGGGAAAAGTACCTGCTGAAATAGCCGCTGAAGTAAAAAATGAGCAGGTTGGAAACATAATAGATGAAAATTCCTGAGTTGATCCAGTTGATGCTGGATACCAGCGATTTCCGTTTTTCCTTAACCGTTTTATCCAGTAGGAGGATATAGGTAGTCAACGAAAAAATGATCAGCAACACCGATTCGAGAGTTAAGGCATACGAGTTGAAGGTGAGGACCGATTGTACAAACAGGGAGTTGAGCACCGTGAATATCAAAAAGGCAATAGCCACGGAGTAGATCACCGTGCCGCTGATAAAGCCCTCCAGTACTTTTTTGTAGAACAGGGCCAGCATCAGAAAGCCGATCCCTACATAGGCATGCAGCAGGGGCATGTTGTTCATCCGGTTGAACCAAAACAGCAGGGAGGCAAACTGAACCAGGTAAGATAAAAAAAGGAAGCAGGAAAATACCTTAAGTATCGTCTGCTGCTTCCTGAATGTAATTAGCGCATAACAGCTTGTTATGAGGATTGGTACATGCGAAATAATGATGATATATTTCGAAAAGTCCTTCATCTATTTTTTATGGATGCTGTCTTTCAGGCTGATGTTGTCGTAATAAAGCGGGCTGGAGATGTCGCAGGTTGCAGGGCATGGAGCGTTCAGGTCGAGCACATACTGCTCACCATCCGCGTTTTTCAGGATCACATCCTTACCGGCTACTTTCGGTACGGCGCTCAGGTTAGCCCCTTCAACAGGCGTCAGGTATAATTTAAACTGGTTCAGTGTGTCCATGCCCAGGTAAGCGCGTACGTGATCGTATTTGTAGATCTTCGGCTCTACATCCGGTATCCCGAGCACTTCCATCAAATCTTCTGCATGGATGGTGTAAGCCTTAATAGGTACAATGCCTAATACCTCAAAGCATTTGTTATTATAACGCTCAATATTATCCTGTGCAACGGCTAAAGGTACCTGGTAGGAAGAGTACAGGAGCCTTTGGGTAGGAACGGAGGTTTGCTCATCTTTTTTCTCTTCTTTGTTTGCTTCGGTTTTACAGGCCTGGGCGATCATAAGCGCGCATACAACGGCAGCAGCTAGGATTGTTTTTTTCATGGGTTTAATTTTAAATGGATTAGTAAAATAAAAAAGTAACAGGGGTATTCATATCTTCAAATATATCAGATAATCATTTAAAGTGTTTTAAATGATACATGTTTTTTTTGATTTTAACGGTAATCTGGGACGAATGCCGTGGTGGCCGGTTCCATTGGGCCTTTTCTCAGCAGCACCGCCCGGTGAAGGCTTCGGGTGAATGCCGGAAACCTGCACACGAATATCAGAAGCGAAAACCCTGATATGATTTTCGGGAGAGAAAAAAATACGGAAGTTTCGAATACAATTTTTCAGCCGGTTCTTTCCGGAATACCATTTTAAATCTGGTTCCGTGTGTGAGTTAAAATTTCAGCCTCAGCTGTAATTTCAATTCCGTTTTATGATTGGCATCGATCTCATTCATGCTACCTGCCGAGATCACCGTTTGGTTGTCGTATACGGTGCGGGCCACGCGCACCCATATCTCCACGTTGCGTGTAATGTCCCAGTTGACAAGGAAATAGGCTCTTTGGCCTTTGTAGTATAATGCCGGTACCGAGTAGGAGTAGAGCACGTCGTTTTCATACACATACACGCGGCTATCGTAGCCTTTGGTGTCGAAGAGGGCATAGCGCAGTGTGAAGGTAAAAGGGAATTTTAATTTTTTGTAGATCAGGTCCTGCACAAAGGCAATGCCGGTTTCATCGGGTGAATCGGTTTTATCAACATAGGTATATTCGATCCGGGTTTTGAATTTGATTTCCGGGGTGAGTTGTGCAGACAGGTTATAGCGGTAATTGTATTGCACATAAGGCACAAGGTAATCGTAAGCATTGTCGACATCGCTGTTCTCGAATTTGGTGCGGTGCCTGAAACGCAGGTACATATCGAGTTTCTTATTAGGTGTGTAATTGAGCTGCGTGAAAATATCCCTGCCCCTGGAAGGCGCGCTGGTGCCGAACTTGATCCAGTTGAACTGGTACTGGTCGAGGTATAAGGAGAGCGTCATGGATTTGAAGAGGCGTGCCTCCATGCCGATGTAGAGGCTTTTTTCATTTTGCGGCAGGGTGTTTTCGGAAATGGCATTCCCGAACAGGTTCTGGAAATTGCGGTCGAAATTACGGTAATGTGCCGTAAAGGTGAGCCTTGGATCGAGAGCTACGATCATGCCCTGGCAAAAGGCCTTGCCGGTGCTGGAGCTCATGGCAAACTCCCCGAACAGATTGACGTTCTTAAATACATAATTATAATCAAGTCCGCCTACGAAATTAGATTTGCCCTGGTACTCAAACTGGTTATAGATCGTCGGTGTTTTGATCAGCTCTTTGCTCAGGTGCGTGCTCTGCGCGGTGAGGCCAATGTGCAGGCTCCGGTTGTTGAATGCGGCATTGCCGCCAAACACCGTTTGCTTGATAGCGCCCTTATCCGCTACCAGTGAGTTGGTGTTGTGCAGGCCGCCCAGCTCCAGGCTGCTCACGCCCACCACATCGATCTCGCCATTGCTGAGTGTGTCTCCGGCAATGGCATTGGCGTCGATAGATTTATGCGATACCAGGCCGGTGAATTCCAGTTTTTTATAGCGCAGGGTAGCGGCTGCTCCTCTGAAAAAACGATTCTCATCAAAGGAGTAGTAAGGCTTGATGCCATAGCCATAGCGCTTCACATTCATCGGTGAGGCCGATTTCCCGAAGGCAAAGCCCTGCCAGATGGTAAGGCCCTGGCCGAACGTAGCCTGATAGTCGCCAATCACCAGCGTTTTGACAAAGCGCACATTCCGGAGCGCCAGGTGACCGCTGTAAAAATCAAAGCCCTGTTTTTGTGTGCCTCTGAAGAATTCTTCGCCGGCATCTTTCTCGCCGCTGATGGCGAAGGAAACGTTATTGTTATACTGAAATCGGTAGCGCGCAAAGTAGCGGTTGGCATCGCCGAGGTAATAGGAATTGGGTTTCTTTTTTTTAATGCTGTCAGGAACGAAGTAGCCTGCCTGTTTCTCCAGGACCCTCTGGAGGCGCATCACAACCTCATGCCTTCCGTCCTTGAACATTTCCCTGGTGCTGAAGTGGGCGGAATTGAAGTTGTTATTGACATACACAAAAGGCAGGATCTTCCGGATCGTCACCAGGTCGAAGTCCTCGATGCTTTGCAATTCGTAGATGCTGATCAAGTCGCCGTTCTTCTCGCGGTGTTTTAATAAATTGTTGATCTGGATGTCGTTGAGCAACTGGAGCTCTTCCAGCTCTTCTTTTTTGGCGCGGTTCAGGTTGAGCGGATTGCGGCGGTAGTAATTCCAGACATCGGTGAGGCTCGACAAGTCGCCTTCTTCCGATTGCAGCTGCTCGGAAAGCATCTCTATATTCTGGTTGATGAGCTCGTCTACCTGCTCGCTGTTTTTGTTCCTGATAGAATCGGTTTGGGCATTTAACAGCGAAGGCAACAGGCACAACGCAACGATACACCATTTTGGAGAGAGCGATTTTGCGATCCCTTTCAGGTTCTGCCGGAAAACAGCTACGGAAATATGTTCCCGGCACATCCCGCTACCACTGTGCGCGATGCGGGACACCTGAGCTGACAACACTTTCCGCATACAAATTTAAAATGAAATGATTATAATTTTTCAGGTTCCTGGATGACAGAGTCGGAACGTTTGCTCTTATCTTTTCCGAAGGCATAGCTCAGCCCGATTTGCGGGGAAAGCCCGAGGATGCTGTGGTACATGGAGCTCAGGTCGATCTTTAGTCCTTTGTAATTTACGCCCACACCAAAGGCCGCCTGTGTCGGGTAGGAGCAGGCTCCCGCGCGGATATATACGGTTTTGGCAGGAATGTATTCGATCCCGGCTTTAATATTCACGGTTTGTGCCGACGTTTTTTCTGCTTCGGCCATGAGGAATACTTTTTGGGTAAACATGTACTGGGCGCCTACCTTGAAGATCGTTGGAACTTTCTCGTTATTATAATCCGTGATCTTTGCCCGGAAGGGATTATAGATATGTGTGGCAATGGTTAGTTGCGGGAGAAGCCGGGCCGTGATGCCGAAAGAGCCGGTAAAGGCATGCGCCTGCCCGTAGATGTCGGCAATTTTGGTATTGAGGTAATCGAAGGCTACGCCGGCTGAGATGTTTTCGCTGAGCTTGATGCCATAGCTGAGGCTGAGCTGTGATTCCCGGTAGAGTTTATAGCCCAGCGATGAATAACATAAACCGAAGGTGCCCTTTTTGATGGGTACTACTGCTGCAAAGCCGCTCTGGGTAAGCTCTTTCAGCATGAACCGGTTTTCTGCAAACGCACCTGCTTCGGCCTGCCTCAAAAAGCCAATGCTTCCCTGGTTGTTGCGCGTGCTCCATACATCGCGGAGAGTAGAGGAGGCATGACCCAATGCTGCCGATCTCGCACCGAGCGGGCCTTCGCCGTTGGAGGCGAAAAGCTGGCAGGACAAAACGATAAGAGGGAGTAAAAGTTTATTCATCTCATACCAAATATAACCCAATTATTGAAAACACAAAAGATGTCGTCGCAATTTAACAGCTATGGTCTTCCCCGGGTAAGTTCATCCTGCTTTTTGCCATCGTGTGCGCACAGGGAATTATGGTACAGATAGTAGCAACTATTTACAGGAACAAGGGCCTGGAACTGCTGTAATGCTGAGCTACCAGCGTTCGAAATCGGTTACCGTTTTCCTGTTGTCTTTATTTCTCAGGTTAAAGCTTGCGGCCAGCTCGTAAGAGCTGCTGTTCAAACGATTAATCGTTGCAATATAACTTCCGGTAATGGTGAAAAAGTGATGACGAAAACCGAGGCTTCCGTGTGCAGCATGCGAGGCACCGCCGGCTTCCAGTATGAGGTGCTTAAAGAGCAAGGCATTGATCCCGAACGAGAGGTTTTGAAAGTTCTGCTGCTTTTCGAAACGACAGATAGCGTTTAAAAGCACCTGCTCGCCAAGGAACAGGTTATGCGATGCGAAGAGGCTTAATCGTGCCGGTAGTTTGGAAGGCCCCTGAACGCCCTCGTCAGGTTGTAGGATGTGAAACACGGAACATCCAAAGTAGAAATGATTGTAATTTACCACCAGTCCGGCGCTAAAGTCAAAGTTACTTTTGGTGGCATAATGTGTCATGTAAGCCGGACCCCACACAAAGCCACGTCTTGGATCGATCTGGCTGCCAAAGTTAAGCTTCCACTGATCCAGTGTTTTTTGAAAACAGGAAAACTGAACGGATGGAATGATCTTTAGCTTCTGATCGAGAAAGCTCAAGTGCTGTGCATAGCTCAGGTCGATGCGGTCAGTCACGAGCGTGCCATTAGCCTGGTTGTCGCGCATGTAGGCCAGTCCAACTCCTCCGTGAATGCGCCGGATGTAGGCATCTACGCTATTGTAAAACGTTATATAAGGACTGCTCAGGTCGAACCATTGATTCCGGTAAATACCCTGATAGCGCAAGCCTCCGTTGCTCCCTGAAAAGGAAGGGCTTAAATGGATCAGCGATTGCGGCGTGTTGGTAAAGACCGGGTCCTGGGCATTCAGACTGAGGCTTAAAGCTAAGGTGATCGCAAGAATATATTTCATAACCATGGATTTTAATTAATGTAACAAAAACAGGTTACAGCTCTTGCCTGAAACGAAAAAACCACCGTACTGAGACGGTGGTTTTGAATGTAAATGGGATTGCTTCCCTACACGTTGTTTCGCCCGCAATGGCGTGAAGACTAGTAATAAATAGCCCTGCGTACTTCCGAAATGTATTTCGAGAAGCGGATCACCTGGCGGGTGTAGCCATACTCGTTATCGTACCAGATGTAAAGCACAATGCTCTTTTTATCCGGAGAGATGATCGTTGCGTTGCTGTCGTATACGGAAGGGCAAGGGTTTCCAACAACATCAGACGATACCAGCTCATTGCTGAAAGCATATTGGATTTGCTCTACCAGTGAGCCGTTGAGCGCGTACTTGCGCATGATTTCGTTCACTTCTTCTAACGATGTTTCCCTGTTGATGTTCAGGTTCAGGATCGCTAAAGATACGTTCGGAGTCGGGACACGCACCGAGTTGGCCGTGAATTTTCCGGCTAAGTGAGGCAATACTTTTTTCAGGGCACTTTCTGCGCCTGTTTCCGTAATTACCATGTTCAGCGCGGCAGAGCGGCCACGACGGTATTTCTTGTGGTAGTTGTCGAGCAGGTTCTGGTCGTTGGTATAGGAGTGAACCGTTTCAATATGTCCTTTTGCAATGCCCAATTCTTTATCGATGACGTACAATACCGGCATGATGGCGTTGGTCGTACAGCTTGCTGCTGAGAAAATCTTTGTGTTTTTCAGGTCCACCGTTTCGTGGTTTACCCCATGCACCACGTTAGGCACATCGCCTTTGGCAGGAGCGGTTAGCAATACCTTATCCACGCCTTTTGCTTTCAGGTGCCGGCTCAGTTCTTTGTCGTCGCGGAACACCCCTGTATTGTCGATCAATAAGGCGTTCTCAATGCCCCAGGCGGTGTAGTCCACATCTTCCGGATTTTTGGCATCGATCATGTGAACCGTGTGGCCGTTGATGATCAGCGCCTTGTTGGCCAGGTCCTCGATCACCGTTCCCGGGAAATTTCCGTGCACAGAATCCGTGCGCAGTAAGTCGGCGCGCTTCACGATCTCTTCGTCGGAATTGCCACGGGTTACAATGGCGCGTAAGCGAAGCTGCTCGCCTTTGCCTGCCTGCGAAATGATCTCGCGTGCCGCCAGACGGCCGATGCGACCGAAACCATATAAAATAACGTCTTTAGGTGTTTGAGTGGATTTTTTACCGATCAGGTCTTTCAATTTGTCATTGATAAAGTCGGTAGCCGATTTGTAATTGCCTTTTTCCTGCTGGTATTCGTAAGCCAGTTTGCCAATATCGATACGGGAAGGACAAACATCGCTCTTATACAGTTCGTTGGCCAGCATCACGCTGTCGCTTACTGAAATGGATTTTTTCACGATGTCCTTGGCATATAAATGCAGGTTCATGATTTCGCTTGCACTCCGGTCTTTCAGCTGGTTCCTGAACAGGATCAGCTCTATGGATTTTTCAAACCATAATTTACCGATAATGCCTATCAGGTCGATAGCCGCTTTTTCCTGGGCGATGTAATCATTTAACTGCGATTCGTAGCCTTTGTTTGTCTTTTCTTTGGTTTCCATGTTTGTTTATTGGTCACGCCGGGCGTGAGGGTTTTATGATGGGTTATTGGTTTTTACGCTTAGTGCTCCTCTTCGTCGCCGTCATCTTCATATCCTTCGTCCTCATCCTCATTGTCCAGCAGATCTTCGTCCTCTTCTTCCGCATCTTCGCCTTCTTCGGCTTCCAGGTGGTTCAGGTCGCCTTCGTCCACACCGTTGGTATCGTTTTTAATGGATTTGTAGATCTCGCTTTCGTCCACTTCGGCATCCGACAGCATGGTGCTCATGAGCTGATCGGGCGTCAGTTCGCCTTTCGCCATCTGTGTTTGCTTGTATTGTTTTGGCGCGTTGCCGATAGACCTCACGATGGCCGGAAAGCTTCCTTTAGGATTGTCGGGAAGTATCTTCATCAGCTCAATGCAGAATGTCCATTTTACAGACGGATCAAACACATAGAGAAAACGCTGGCGCGGACTTTCAATGAATTTGGCGATTTTGGTTGCCGACATTAATTTTTTCGGTGCTACTTTCAGCCTGATCTCTTCCTCATCAAGTTCAAGGTCTTCCTTACGCAGCGTAATTTCCTGTTCTTTTCTCCAATAATCATCGCTTACAAAAAAAGAAGCGGAATGCTTGCGGTCAAACTTAAAGGCATCCTGGATGATGGAATGGAAATCTTCAAAGGTTTGTGACGATAAGATCTCTATCTCCCTGTAAATGTCTTCGTTGTCTTCTACTACTATTTTAAATTTATATATGGCCATTGTGTATAAGGCTTGAGCTGTGTAAATTGGCTTTTGGTTCAGGCTGCAAAGGTACGCCATGCATTTCAACGAACCGCCATAATTATACCTTCTTCTTGTTAAATTATCAAATTCCTATGTTTTGGTAACGATGGCATTATTGCCTTCAAAATTAAAATTCCAGCCATGTTCAAATATTTTCGGCAGATACCGTTTATAGAGCTTCAGGCGGGCATTGCTCTTGATCTTATTTTTTTTCAGTTCCCTTTCAGAGCTATGTTCCTCCTCATCGTCGCGGTCCAGGGCGTGAAACTCATAAATATTCACCTTTGAATGCTGATCGATAAAATCCCTGACGATCATCACGATGGTATTCATCACTTTGTATACCTCGCCCCGGTTGGTCGTTACGTACTCCTCGCCTTCAAACTCTTCGTTGATCACACCGAATACAATGGTAGAGTGGAGGATGTTGTCCTGCCTCCTGCCGAACCTTACCTCATAGCGTAGCCCGGATGATGTATTGAAGTAATACACCCCGGCACTTTTGATCGGAGGAAACTCTATCGGGAATATGGAGGTGTTTGGCATTGTGTGATCCGGGGGAATCGTTATGCAGGGATGTTTTGTTGCTGTTTTTTAAAGCGCTCAGTCGGTACCAGGTCTTTAGTGCCGCCCGAATAATCATAGAATCCTTTTCCGCTCTTCACGCCCAGGTGGCCGGCAGTAACCATATTCACCAATAAAGGGCATGGTGCATATTTCGGGTTGCCGAAACCGTCCTGCAGCACGCGCATGATGTTGAGGCAAACGTCGAGCCCGATAAAATCCGCCAGCTGCAACGGCCCCATCGGGTGGGCCATTCCCAGCTTCATCACCGTGTCGATCTCTTCCACGCCGGCTACTCCTTCGTAAAGGGTAATGATGGCTTCGTTGATCATCGGCATCAGGATCTTATTGGCCACAAAGCCCGGGTAATCGTTTACTTCCGTCGGGATCTTGTTCAGCTTTTTCGACAGCTCCATGATGGTATTGCACACCTCGTTGCTGGTTGAGTAGCCGCGGATCACCTCGATGAGCTTCATTACCGGAACCGGGTTCATGAAGTGCATGCCGATGACTTTGTCGGCACGTTTGGTAACAGCGGCAATCTGTGTGATGGAGATAGAGGACGTGTTGCTTGCCAGGATAGTATTGGCAGGGCAGATCTCGTCGAGCTGTTTGAAAATATCGAGTTTGATCTTCACGTTTTCGCTGGCGGCTTCCACCACCAGGTCGGCGTTCTTAGCCCCTTCTTCCAGCTTTGTAAAGGTTTTGATATTCGCCAGGGTTGATGCTTTTTCCGCTTCCGTCAGCGTGCCTTTTGCTACCTGGCGGTCGAGGTTTTTGGCAATAGTGGCCAACGCTTTTTCAAGAGCCTTATCGTTGATGTCTACCAGGCTCACAGAGAAACCGTGTTGTGCAAATACATGCGCTATCCCATTTCCCATGGTGCCGCTGCCGATAACTGTAATATGTTTCATTTAGGTATAAGTTTAATGTTTTTTAAGGTGTCCTGCTATTGCCGGCTTTCTGTCATTTCAGGTGTTTTAGCAAATGCCGGCCATGTGGCAGGTCGTCAATTAAAGATGATGTTGAGTTAATAAATCGTTTTTCTGTTTCAGGTGTTAAAAATACTATATAATAACAATTCAAAGGCATATCTAACCTTGTTTATGGCGTTGTAAATCTAAAAGCTGCAAGCGATAAATACAAATAGAGTTTTAAACCGTAGCACCCGTCCAGGCTGTGAGTAAAAAAACAGGCATTATCTTAAGCCAATGCTTTCTTTTTGAGAGAAAGATGATATATTTGTGCAAAAAATTAACTATGCAGTAGCCATTGTACGTTGCAGCAAACGCAAATGGAATAGTATGGCTACATAGATAAAGCAACTAAAAAAATAATAATTTACTTATGAATTTTCCAGCTGAATTAAAGTACACCAAAGATCACGAATGGGTTCGTGTAGAAGGAAGCGAAGCCTATGTAGGCATCACTGATTTTGCCCAAAAAGAATTAGGAGACATCGTTTATGTGGATGTCACTACAGTAGGAGAGATCGTGGCTCGGGGCGAATTGTTCGGAACCGTTGAGGCTGTGAAAACCGTATCAGACCTGTTCATGCCTTTAACCGGCAAGGTTCTGGAAGTAAACAAGGATATCGACAGCGCGCCTGAGTCTGTGAATACAGATCCTTATGGAAAAGGCTGGATGATCAAGATCAGCGTGGAAAGCATGCCTGAGCTACAGGATCTCTTATCGGCTGACGCTTATAAAGCGTTGATCGGCGCTTAATCACATTTATCTCATCTCATNNTCTGTATGGTCACATGCAGAAGGCTTTTTTGTAGATCAACGTGCAGCTGAGGAAGAGTATGAAGCCTGTCAGTCCGGGGCCCGCATCGGGAAGGTCTTGCAGGAAAACGTTTTTCAGAATACTTCTCAATACGCCGGTCGAAAGAGCGGCGGCTGGCACCCGAAGTGACAAAAACCATTATAACAGAATTGCTGTGTCAAAAAAAAATGAAATCATTCCTTTTCAAATACAGTTTAGCTTTAGCCCTTACCTGGACTGCTGTGATCTTCGCGCTTTGCTGCACACCTGGAAGGTATGTGCCTACGGCCCATTGGCTCGATCTGCTGAGTTTTGACAAGTTGGTGCATGCCAGCATCTTTTTTGTGCTGTCCTCGCTCTGGTTCCTTTACCTGGTTAAAACAGGGCAGGTGAAGGACTTGTCCATCGCTCTGGTTATAGCAGCCTGCATCAGCTACGGCGGCCTGCTCGAAGTGTTGCAGGCTAAAGTGTTTAGCCAGCGTAGCGGCGACTGGGCCGATTTTATTGCCAATTCCCTGGGCTGCCTCCTGGCCCTGCTGTTTTTCAGCCGGAAAAAGTGGTTTGCAGGCTTTTAGCGCCAGGGATGTTACGATTTGCCAGAGCTCTCCCGTCACGCCACGTCGGGACGGACGTCCAAAAATACATGGCTCTTTTAATGCCTCTTTCTCATTTAGCTTATATCCTATAGAGTTAAGATTATTAAACAATCGCGGGCTTTAATTGTCTTTCGTCAAGAATGCATTTCTTCTTCTTAAACTATTCAAAACTTTTTAACCATTAAAAATTCTTTGTCCTAATAATAGTATTTTCGTGGACTTATTTTTAAAAAAAACAACAGTCATTATGTCAACATCCGCTCAACATATTACATGCCTTATTATCGGTTCGGGGCCTGCAGGCTATACCGCTGCTATTTATGCCGCCCGTGCCGACCTGAAACCCGTTCTGTACACAGGGCTCACGCCGGGCGGGCAGCTTACGGAAACAACCGAGGTCGATAATTTCCCGGGTTATCCCAAAGGGGTGACCGGGCCGGAGCTGATGGAAGATCTGAAGGCACAGGCCGAACGCTTCGGCACAGAGGTAAGGTTTGGTCTGGCGACTAAGGCCGATCTGACAGCGACCCCTAAACGAATCTGGATCGACGAAACGACTGAAATTACGGCAGATACGGTGATTATCTCTACCGGCGCTTCAGCCAAATGGCTGGGCCTTCCCAATGAAACGCGCCTGCGGATGAATGCGGGAGGTGTTTCTGCCTGCGCGGTATGCGACGGCTTTTTCTTCAAAGGGCAGGAGGTGGCCATTGTTGGTGCCGGCGATACGGCAGCAGAAGAAGCGACTTACCTTGCCAAGCTTTGCAAAAAGGTATACATGATCGTGCGTAAGGACGAGATGCGCGCCAGCAAAGCCATGCAGCACCGTGTGAAAAATACGCCGAACATTGAGATCCTCTGGAATACGGTCACTGAAGATATTCTCGGGGCTGAGCTTGTGGAAGGTGTCGTTGTGAAAAATACCATCAGCAACGAATTGCGCACCCTGAATGTGACAGGTTTCTTCGTTGCCATCGGTCATAAGCCGAATACGGATATTTTTAAAGGGCAGCTGAACATGGATGAGCTTGGCTATATCGACGTGGTTGGCGGAAGCAGCAAAACCAATCTTCCGGGCGTATTTGCAGTAGGCGATTGCGCAGACAAAACCTACAGGCAGGCTGTTACGGCAGCCGGAAGCGGTTGTATGGGGGCTCTGGACGCCGAGCGTTACCTGGCAGCGGAAGGAATACATTAATAAAAGTGTGAACATTCATGCATTTTATATATTTATTTTAGCTAGTTTTGTTTTTAGATAAATCATGAGTTTTAAAGGACCGATATATTTATTTTTACTGCTGAATGCATGTCTTAATGGGGTTTCCCAAAAATTTTCCGATCAGGTTCCCCAGCTGAAGCGTTATACGCCGGCGCAGATAACCGATCCGGACTATGGTATTATTATTTTCAATAAAATGGTCCCGGCTATTGGTGGGGACTCCATGCGTTATACAAAAGACGGCTACAACGCCCAGGGCTGGCAGGAAGATTATTATGTAAGCGGCAAGCTGCTGCACAAAGGATTTTACCAGGATGGCTATATCAAGATCTTTAAAAACTTTTACGAGAACGGGCAGGTAGAAAGGACCCTGTCGGTGGTTGATGCCAAGCGGGTGAAGATGGAGATCTATTATGAAGATGGCAAAGTGCGCTCCACCATTAATTTTTATGATGGCAACACGCAGAACCAGTATGATTTTTTCAAGAACGGCACCCCTGAATATGTAGAGGAAAATGATAAGGACATCGAGTTCCTGTACAAGCGCTATTCCTATTTCGAGAATGGCCTGCCCGCATCTATGTTCGACCTGGTTGACAAGAAAAGTAAAAAATACACCAAAAAGGAATTCTATGAAAATGGCCGCCTGAAAGAAGAAGGGACCATGTATTTCCGGAAAGACATTGGCGATTACCTGAAAGAAGGCCTCTGGACCTATTATGATGAGAAAGGCGCGACTACCAAAACGGAGAAATACCATAACGGGCAGTTGGAGTAATCAGCAGCGTGAATTTGAGAAACAGGCTTAAGGCCTGTTTTTTGGCTCTTCAACATGCTTCCCCGCGCTCAGGCATCGTGTTTACTTAATTAACTTCAAATGAAAGCCTGTTTGATCCTTGCCTGTTTGTGCGCTTCTATGACGATGAGGCCCGCCGCTGATGATCCTTTAGCCGCCCTCGAAGGCACCTGGTATGTAACCATGAGCAACTTTAAGATGTGGCTCCGGGGGCATAAACACCATCCTGCATTTACCTATACACGAGCGGTGAAAAAGGGAACGGGAGGATTAAAGGATGTGGTGACCTACACGAAAAAAAGCAAAATCAAGCAGATTGTTGGTTTCGACAAGCCCGAAAATGAACAGGCAACTCAATTTACCTGGCGCGGAAAAGGGCTGCTTGCGTTATTTAAGAGCAAATGGGAAATCGTTTACAGCACCGACAACTGGACCATCATCCATTTCGAAAAAACGCTGCTTACTGCCGAAGGTTACGATGTGATCTCCCGCAGCAAGCAGCTAAGCCCGGAAATAATTGCACAGATTCAAACGAAGCTCAGGGAGCTCGAGCTTCCAGAATTGACGCCAATCTCACAACAATAAGGTTCTCCATCGTCTGCATTTGGTTTACCATACAGCACATATAAGTTCATATCCTGTTCTAAAACCTTATTTGTGTCATCCGCGTTCAGCTAATAAAAACATAAAAAGGACAACCATGCGATTGTCCTTTTCATGAAAATAAACAGAGCCAGGAATAGATCTTATTTATTTACAGGTACGGTTACAGGATCTGTATTCAGGTTCCCGGTTATGGGCGCTTCTGTATCGGCAATGCCTGATTTGCTTTGTGCGCGCCTGATGTATTCAATGGTTTTCATCACATCATCGGCCAGTATCACATTGAAAGAGCCCGGTTTCGCATGATCGAGTGCATACTGGATGCTATCGAATTCATTGGATATGATCTGTACCGGCATCTTGCGTTCGGAGTAAATCCCTTCCAGCAATAGTTTCGTGATCTCTTCTTTTGTGCGGCCCCTCAGGTCTTTATCGTGCTTGATGATGATCTCGTCAAAAATTTGTGCGCTGAGTTTTCCGATGTTTAAAATATCCTCGTCGCGCCGGTCGCCGGTAGCGGAAAGGACGCCCACTTTCATGCTGGCAGGTGTCTTATCCATGAATTTTTTCAGTTGAAGAAATCCATCGGTATTATGTGCATAATCGATCATCACTTCAAAATTTTCGAATTTGAAAATGTTCATGCGTCCCGGCGTCTGTTCTGCGGAAGGAATAAACGACTTCAACGCTGCCCGGATATCTTCGGCTTTAAATCCGCGGATAATAGCTGCCAGTGTGGCCGGCAGGATGTTTTTGACCATGCACTCCGCCCGGCCATTAAGGCTCAGAGGAATGTTGTTGATCTTTTCAATGCGCGTTTTCCATTCGCCTTTGCAGATAGTAAGGTAGCCTTTTTCGATGATGGCCGCCATGCCGCCGTTTTTACAGTGCTCCAGGATGCGCGGGTTGTGTTCATCCGTGCTGAACAGGGCGATGTGGCAGCTTAAATCGCGTGACATATTGAACACCAGGTCATCATCCGCATTTAAGATGCTGTAGCCGTGGTCGAAGGTACTGCGTGCTACCACCGCTTTTACTTTAGCGAGGTCTTTGATGCTGTGGATGTCCTTGAGGCCGATATGATCTTCTGTTACATTCGTCACAATGCTGATATCGCAATTATCGAAACCCAGGCCCGAACGCAGGATGCCTCCACGGGCGCATTCCAGAACGGCAAAGTCAATGGTTGGGTCGTACAGCACGGCCTCAGCGCTTACCGGCCCGGTGCAGTCGCCCATGTTGATGGCTTTGCCCTGGATATAGATGCCTTCCGTGGTCGTATAGCCTACCTTATGGCCGGCATGCTGGGCAATATGGGCAATTAGGCGGGTGGTGGTGGTTTTTCCGTTCGTGCCGGTTACGGCCACAATAGGAATGCGCCCGTTGGAGTTTCCGGGGAACAGCATATCGATGATGGGTTCGGCCACATTGCGCGCCAGGCCTTTGGAAGGGCTTAGGTGCATACGCAGGCCCGGACAGGCATTCACTTCCACAATACCGCCGATATCCCTGGTCAACGGAACATTGATGTCTTTTGCCACCACATCGATGCCGCAAATGTCAAGGTTTAACAGCCGGGCCACGCGCTCGGCCATAAATGCATTTTCGGGATGCACCAGATCGGTGACATCGGTGGCGGTGCCGCCGGTGCTTAAGTTGGCAGTGTCCTTGAGGAAAAGAATTTCCCCCAAAGGAAGCACGTGGGACAGTGTCAGTTTCTTTTTCTCCAGGATGTGCTCGGTGATCTCATCCACCACGATCTGTGTCATCACATTTTCATGGCCGTTTCCGCGTTTCGGATCTTTATTGGTTTGTTCGATGAGGGCGGCAATAGTTGACTTGCCATCGCCCATCACCATGGCCGGTGTACGTTTGGCAACAGCTACCAATTTATAATTGATCACCAGGAAGCGGTAATCGAAACCTTGTATGAATTCTTCTACGATCACTTCGCGCGAGATGCTTTTTGCCACATGAAAAGCGGCAACGGCATCTTCCACCGTATTGATGTTGGTCGTGATTCCGCGGCCATGGTTGCCGTCTACAGGCTTTAGTACCACGGGGAAGTGAATGTTCTCCAGTGCCTCGCGCAATTCTGTTTCATCATACACTAAAATGCCTTTAGGTACAGAGATATAGGCATTTTGCAGGATGCGTTTTGTTTCGTCTTTGTCACCGGCCATATCGATGCCAATTCCACTGGTATTGCCGGTAATCGCCGCGCGGATGCGTTGCTGCTTACTTCCATAGCCAAAGGTCACCAGCGAACCTTCGCTCAGTCGTTTGAACGGAATGTTTCGTTTGATGGCTTCCTGCACAATGGAATTGGTGCTTGGGCCAAAGCTTAATTTGCGATTCAGGTAGCTCAGCTCGTCGATGTCTTTTTGCAGATCGTAATCCTCGCCTTTGATGAGCGCTTCTGCAATGGCTACCGCTGCTTTGGCGGCATACAGGCCGGCCTTCTCATGCACATAGGAGAATACCACATGGTATACGCCTTCCGTATTGGTAGAGCGTGTGCGCCCATAGCCGCATTCCATGCCTGCCAATGATTGGATCTCGAGGGCGATGTGCTCGACCACATGGCCCATCCAGGTGCCTGTTTCCACGCGGTGAAAAAAACCTCCCGGATGCCCCTCGGAGCATTCATGATGGTAAAGAGAAGGGATGAGCTTTTCAATACGTTCTGCAAATCCCTCAATTTTATTGGTCGGAAAGCTCTCCAGCTCCCCGATGTCCAGTTTAATAACAATTAATTTTTTTCTGTAATTTGACCAATAGTTAGGTCCGCGCATTACCTTGGTTTCCAGGATTTTCATGTAGTGGTTCTTTTATGAGTACCTGGTTTGCGATAAATATGCCATAAGACAGCGCGCTCATAATCAGCAAGGTATGATTCCGCTTCATGAGGGCTTGTGGAAAAAATTCCATTATCCGTGGGGTGGAAAACGTGTCTGTGGATGTGAAGAGGGAAAAGCCCTGAGTTTTAGTGGCTCACTTTTTTACAATCCGGGAAGATGATAATGTCACAAAGGTCAGGGAGGCTTTCCTCATGGCCTTCGGGATCAACCGCGATGAGCCTGGTGAGACATATTTTGGTAGCGGTTGCCTTTTTTTTGGTGAGAAAGCGAACGGTTTTATCAGGAAAGGTATTGCCTGTTACAGCGGCCTCATAGGCTGTTTTTCCTTCTGTATAAAAAATGGAAAAAGACTTGATGGCCTTTTCGTGGGGGTTGCCATAGCGGTCGAATGCAATTACCTTATAATCCGACTCGTCGAAGGCCGCTTTGGTAAAGAGATTTCCTTTTTTTACGCTAATGGTTTGCACCGGTTCCTGCTCCTGGCTGTACAGGTGTTGCTGCGTCAGCCAAAAGACAAGCAGAATGGCAATGGGTCGCATTTTTTTCAATCCGCAGTAGTTAATTTTTCCCGGATATATTCTTTGGCGGCGCTCACGTTTGCATTCGGTTCTTTCAAAGCTTCCAGAATATCTATCGCCCGGCCAAGGGTTTCCCGGTCGGTTTCGGTTTCCTGTATAACAGTAAAGGCTTCAAAAGATACATAAAAATCTTCGTGGCCGATCAGTTCTGTGAAAAAGAGGTAATCCTTGCTGAAATCAAGCCCTGTTTCCCAGCAGGCGGCTATTAGAGGTGCTTTCAGGTCCGGGTCTTTGGTTTTGGTAATGGCGCTGATCAGGAAGGCCTGTGCGTTATTTTCTTTCAGGTGTTTCAGGGCCTCATCCTTTTCCTCGCGTGTCGTATCTTTACTCACCACAATTGTGGCATAATCCGCGTTATTCAGGTCTTTTTTACTGGCTCCATCGTTTCCAATGATGATCGTGGAGTATTCCTTTTCATCAAATAACTTCTTGGGGTCTATTTCAGGAATCAGGTCGCCCTTTGCGTCTTCCGGGATATCTTTATCGTCAATCATGGTCGGTTTCAGGTTTGGATGTTTACAGGTTGCAGGTTTTGCAAAGGTAACAACTTGCCACTTGAAACCTGAATTTTTTAACTATTTTAAAGGCTCATCATGTCTTTCAGTTTCACCGCCTGCCTTCTGGAGATCTCGATCTGCTGGCCGCCTTTCAGTTTCACCATCAGTCCTCCGTTGAACCAGGTTTCAATGCTCTCCACCCAGCTCAGGTTGATGATGTGCTTGCGGCTTGCCCTGAAGAAAGATTTTTCGTTCAGGCGCTCTTCCAGGCTGTTGAGGCTCCGCAGGATCAATGGCCTGAAATTGTCAAAATAGACCCTTACGTAGTTGCCTTCGCTTTCAAACAGGCGGATGTTGTTGAGCTGGACAAACCAGGTTTTTTCCCCGTCTTTAATAAATACGCGGTCGTTTTCGGTAAGCGGTGTAGTATTCTCTTTGCGTTCCGATGATTCTTTCAGCGTGAGTTTTTTGACGGTTTCAGCCAGGCGCTCAGGCGACACGGGTTTGAGCAGGTAGTCGTAGGCATTTACCTCGAAGGCCTTGATCGCATATTCATCATAGGCCGTTACGAATACCACGTCGGGCAGGGCAGATACCTCCTCAATCAGCTCCAGTCCTGTTTTTCCGGGCATCTGGATATCGAGGAAGATAACATCCGGGTTGAGCTCGGCAATTTTTTCCTTGGCAGATTCCGCATTATTGCATTCTGCGATCACTTCAATTTCCTTATGCACTGCAAGCAGGTTTTTCAGCTCTTGCCGGGCCAGGCGTTCGTCGTCTATGATGATGGCTTTCATAATGTGATAATTACGTATGTTGATTAGTTTTTAATAATGATCTCGCTGATGACCTGCCTGTCGTTCAGGTTTTTCAGGTAGAAGCTGGCATGCTTTCCAAACAGGAGCTCCAGTCGGTTGGTGGTATTGGCTACGCCGAAGCCACTTTCATGGCTGTCCGTTACCTTCAGTTGCCCGGTATTGATGATATGGATCGTGACCTGTTGTTCATCCTTCTTTGTACTGATCGTAATAGAGCCTCCTTCCGGATATTTGCTGATGCCGTGCTTAATGCCGTTCTCTACAAGGGTCTGGATCATCATGGGCGGAATCTGCATGTACAAAGTAGAGGGGTCGATATCCAGAGAAAAAGAAAGGCGTTCTTCGTAACGGATATGCTCCAGTTCCAGGTAATCTTTCACCAGGCCAAGCTCTTCCTCCAGGGTAATAAAACGGTTCTTGTGCATCATGAGTGTGCTTCTGAGGATATTGGAAAGCTGTGTAATGGCAATTTTGGCGCGGCTCGGATCCTCGTCTACCAGAGCCCGGATGCTGTTCATGCTGTTGAACATGAAATGCGGATTGAGCTGTGATTTTAGTTGGTTCAATTCAATCTCTTTCGTATTTGCTTCCAGCTTCAGACTCTGGATCTCCGTGCGTTTGTAATTCTCAAAGATGTCAAAGCCGAAATAAATCACGGCCCACAACATAAAGATCCATGTTAAATTTACCAGCGTAGAAACAGTCGCGAAAATCTCGATCTTATAGGTGATAATTCCAAACAGTTTGGCAATCCCGATAGTCAATGTAAAGAAGAGAATCGAGTTGATAATGCTGAAAATAATAACGATCGGGACCTGTAAAAAAATATTCCGGCGTAGTACATTAAACTTAAGAATCAGAAAACGGAAAGCATGTGTGATACTGATCCCAACAGGCAACCAGATCATGTAGTTCAGAATGTCCTTAATATTTATGTCATAGCTGAACTTAAAAAAGAGCAGGTTCATAACGGTGTAAAATGTCCAACCGCTAATCTGGCATGTCCAATATATTTTTTGTTTCCTGCTCATTGCTTACTGATAAAAGATGACTTTCTCTTTTATCCTAATCTCCTGTCTTTTGATCTTTTACTTAATTCCCAACCACTCCTTGCGTGCCAGCACCTGCTGCTCAGTGGCTTTGTCGTTCACCTCCAGGATGTCATATTCCGTCACGGGTACCGGTTTCACTTTTGCTTTCAGGGTCTTGATTTCCTCGTTTCCTTTTTTGTCTTTTCGCATCACATCGATCACCAGCTTATCGCCCTTTTTGGCGTTTTTCATGTAACCTCCCAATACATCCCGCAGGTTTTCCATGGTGAGCTTGCGGTTGTTGAAGGTTACGATCTCATCGCCTTCCTTAAAGCCCAGTTTTTTTCCAAAAGCATCGAGCTTGCTGGTGTTCACTACCACCAGGCGGTTGCTTTCGGGGTTGAAGCCTACAGAGATGCCGCCCAGGGTAATCTGTTCTTCTACGCGTTTTGCCGTATAATTAAGACCCACCATGGCAAAGATCTCTTTGTAAGGCAAAGGCTTGTTGCCGGCTACATAAGTATCCAGGAAATTACGCACCTCCTTATAGGTCAGTTTTTCGATGTCGTCAAACAGCTCATCATCTTTAAATGATTTGTTTTTGCCGTATTTTTTGGCCAGGTCCTTCATCAGGTTCTGTGTGCCGTATTCGCCTTTGCTGTAATAACGCAGCATGATGTCGAGGCACATGCCGATCACCGCGCCTTTTTCATACACGTTGTTGTATTGTTTTTTGTACTTGTCCAATACGTATTTGCTCATGACTGTAAAGGGTACAGTGTCGTTGTAATTGTTGCGGTTATTCTGCATTTTCTCCACCATCACTGCCAGGAAATCATCATAGTCGATGAGGCCGGTTTTGGCCTGCATATGATGAGCCGCATATTCAGTAAGTCCCTCATACAGCCACAGGTGCTTGCTCATTTGCGGGTTATTGAAATCGAAATTGCCGATCTCTTCGGCATGGATGCTGAGTGGCGTCACAATGTGAAAAAACTCGTGGGCGGCCACGTCCCTGATCTCCTGGGCCAGGTCCATCGAATCGGCCTCCGGCAGGTAATAGAAAGACGAGTAGGAGTGCTCCAGGGCGCCTGATGCCCCGCTCAGGGAAGGCTTGTCTGAAAAGTAGAACAGGAAGGCATATTTGCTGATCGGGAGCTCACCGCCGAGGTAATCGGCCTGTGCGTACAACAGCTCTTTTAAGTTGCGGGCAATGAATCCTGAGCTCAATACACCGTTCGGCGAATATACCGAAAACAGGATCGTCGAATTCCCTATTTTGAGGGAAGTGGTGTCGGGCTTACAATACATGATGGGCGCATCTACCAGGTCGTGGTAATTGAACACCGAAAGCACGTCTTTGGTTTCGCCGCTTTTAAGGTCGGTTAAGGATGTCGACGCATAGAAGCCTTTGGGCTTGGTCACTTCCAGGATGAAATTGGCTTCGATCTTATTTTTGAAATAGCCAAAAAAGCCGTGCGTGTTGAGGATGAAGTTTTTATTCTCCTCGATGTTGGTTCCACCGGGCTCAAACACCACTTTTTCCTTGATGGAGGTGTCCCAGCTGTCTTCCACATCATAGCTGATCTCCTTAATGGCATTGGCTGGGCTGAGCTTGTAGGAATTGGCATCCAGCTTCTGAACGGTAATGGTTTTTCCGTCTTTTCCTTCCGCTTTGAAGTTGGACACAAAACGGCCGAAGTCATACACATCGTAGGTGCCGGGTACCATAGCGGGGAACATGAATACGGCGTCGTTATCCGATATATCGGGAGGCGTGAGCTTTACGGTGAGCTTATCGTCTTTCACGGAGGTAAGGTCGACGTAATAGCGGTAGTTGCCATCGCCAAAGGCGCGTGTTGCAGAGCAGAGGAGAGATACAACAAAAACGAGATATTTCATTTGAAGCGGGTTAGCGGATTAATAATTTCCAGTTGGATAATTTATAGGTTTTGTAAAAGATGAAAAAGCAAAGTGTTGCCATGATAGCCCAGGCAATGAGTTCGCCGACGGGCTCTTCCACAGAGGTGTAGAAGACAGCGTCGGTTTGCAGCACCGAATTTTTCGAGCAGATCAACAGGGCCGAGAAAAAATTATTGGCAAAGTGAACGCCCATTGCCAGTTCCGCGCCTTCATCCAGCAGCGTCAGCACTCCCAGGAAAGCACCAAAAAGGATGTAATAAGGCATCATGATGAGCAGGCCGTGCGCCTGAGCTTCGGGGTTGGAGGCATGGAGCAGGCCAAAAAAGACAGAGGTAATTAGCAATGCCGGCAAGGCGTTTTTAAATACCAGCGAAAAGCCCTGCATCAGGTATCCTCTGAAAAGTAACTCTTCCGTTGCCGTTTGAATCGGAACCATGATCACCGCCACCAGGAATAACACGATAAATTTCGGCGCGTCGAAGCGAAGCTCCAGCTCCCCGGGCGAGGTGATGTACGAGATCAGTGTAAAGGCCAACAGCAAGGCACCCCATACCGAAAAGGCGAAAAAATAACGCTTCCAGCGGAATGTTTCGAAGCCGGTAAGCATCGAAGCTAAAGGTTTATGTTGTATGAACCTGGCAAACAGCCAGAAGAACAGCAGGGTGAACACGAACATGCCCATGAGCAATGCAAGCATCACTGAGCGGTTCATCCCGATAGCATCCGGATTGAACAGGATGGCGGGATCTTGCATGATACGGTCCATGCCGATCCCATGGCTTTGTGCTGCGGCCATTAAAGGCAGCATCATAATGAGTTGAAAACAAAAGTAACCGACAAACGCGGCTGCAAGCCCCAATACATAAAGCCAGGCTTCATTACGGCCTGTGACGTAGCCCTTAATCAAAAACAGGTTATTGAATGGAAAAGGATTGGCGCTTTGGCCTTCTGCGTGTTCTGATGACATAATTACCTACAAAATTATCATTTTTGGCGGGTTTCGGGCATTATTATACATAAATGGTTACAGGAGTGTTTTAGCGTTCTATAGGCAGTATACCTGTTTTTTCCTGTTATATTTGCAGCATGATTAAAGCAGCTTTCAAAAGTGCCCTGGTGATGATCACAGCCATCGCTTTTTCATGTTCTTCAGATCCCGCTGAAAAGGAGTTGAAAGAACCGCACAGTAAGGAAGAGTTGGGCGAATTATTATTTCATGACTCTATTCTGTCGAGGGGAAATAAAATCAGCTGTGCTTCCTGCCACAAGCCCGAATATGCCTTTGCCGATACCGTAGCGCTCAGTGTGGGAATCGACGGAATTGTCGGCACGCGCAATACGCCGAGTTCGATGAATTTGTCAGCACGTAATTTTTATTTTCACGATGGCCGCAGCGAAACGCTGGAGGAGCAGGCGGGCGGGCCGATGGAAAATCCCAATGAGATGGACATCCCCTTATCCATGGTGGTGAAAAAGTTGAATAAGCACAGGCAATACCGTTCCTTTTTTGCGAATATCTTTGGGAGTAAAGCCACTAAGGAAAACCTGGTGGAAGCGCTCGCAGCATACGAGCGGACGCTGGAAACGAACAACACGGCCTTCGATGATTTTATGAACGGAAAAGATACCCTCTCCTTTTCCTTATCGGCACAGCGCGGGCGGGAGATCTTCAACGAGAAAGGGAAGTGCTTCGATTGCCATTTCGGCCCCGATTTTACAGGCGATGACTTTAAGAACATCGGCTTGTTTAACGGGAAAAATCTCAACGACAGCGGACGCTTCCTCATTACACGGGATCCGGAGGATATCGGCCGCTTTAAAGTGCCGGGGCTCCGTAACATTGCCATTACCAAACCTTACATGCATAATGGCATGTTTAAAACCCTGAAAGAAGTGATCGACTATTACGACAGGCCCGATGAGTTTGTTGGCAATGCTGTCAACCGCGATACCTTACTGGCAAAGCCTCTGAACCTCAGCCCGCAGGAAAAGAAAGACCTGGAGGCTTTTCTGCTTTCACTTACCGACAGGCGCTTTTTGAAGAAATAGGACGCAGATGACGCGGATAAAACAGATCAGAACAACGATTCAGCGTTAAAAACCGGAAGGGCGCACAACGAAAAGATACATCTCAGGCGGTTTGCAGACCTTAAGTTTTGCGATGCCTGCTACTAACACTTCACACCAAACGGCATCGCACGTCCAGGTCCTCGGTGAGGTAATAGCTGGCGCACAGGCGGTGGTAACCGTCGGCAATGATGAGCTTTTCGTTGCCCCTCACCAAAAGAAGCGGAGAAAGTTTTTTCTCTTTCCTGAATTTCTCCAGGTTCTTCTGAACATGCACATTGTCTTTTGGAAGAAGGGAAAGGCCGCTGGCTCTGAAAATGTCCTTGGCTTTTTTTACGACCGTTTTTGCCTTCTTTAAGGCCTCAGCCTGTTTTACCGCTGTTGCATGAGGGTAAAGCAATTCCAGGTAGTCGACAGCGGCAAGGTAATCATGCGCTTCAGGGTCGTCCATGAAAATGTTTTTCTTTAATTTTTTCATCAGTCGGAGTTTAGAGGATGATCTGTTGTATGCCCGGATCACTGAACAAATGTGCGATAAAGCGCTCATGGTCTTTTTCGTGCCCTACAATACGCCAGTTGATGGTAAGCAGATTTTCGTTTTTGGATTGCCAGATTTTGGATGGTTTAAGGTTAAAACGTTCTGCCGTCTTTTCAAATTCCTTGTCGGTTCCTGCTTCATACACTTTGGTGATCTTATAGATCTGTATTTTATGCTTGCGGTCGATCCATTGCTCCAGGGGCACTAAGAGCAATAATACAAAAAGCACGACCAGGGTTGCCAACAGC
This sequence comes from Bacteroidetes bacterium UBA4416, assembly GCA_002390745.1. Lineage (GTDB taxonomy): Bacteria > Bacteroidota > Bacteroidia > B-17B0 > Aurantibacillaceae > UBA4416. The sequence goes on from DGQK01000078.1 coordinate 33,406, forward strand.
CCCAGGTAGATGTGCCCCGAGCCAATACACATGCCCAGGGCAGCCGTTACCCAAATGGTACAGGCTGTTGTTACGCCGTTGATCTTATTCTCGTCCTTGAAAATGGCACCGGCTCCCAGGAAACCAATGCCCGTAATGATATTTGCCGCCAGCCTGTCCGGATTCGCAACGCCAATTTTTATCGAAAGAATGGTAAACGTGCAGGAACCAACACATACGAGCATTAAGGTGCGGAGCCCCGCGCTCTTGTTTTTATATTCCCGCTCTGCCCCGATGATCAGGCCCATGACGATAGACAGAAATACCAGGAGCAGATCTTCGTAATTGAAGAGTTGATACAGGTTTTGAAAATAGCTGGTCATAACTTGTTTTTTGATTAAGGTAGCAATTATTTCATAAGCCGAATGCAAAAAAAATCACTTATCCAAGCGTCATTCTCAACAGGGCTTGTTCCATCACGCCAATCCGGCACCGGTCATCCATGCGGTAGCCGATGATCCAGATGATCTGCTCTTTATTTGCCAGGATCCAGACCGCTTCTTTTTCGAACAGCGATAATTTCTGGTCTTTAAAAAAATCGCTCAGTTTCTTGAAGCCTGTCATGCCAAAAGGCCTGAATTTATCGCCCTGTTTCCACCGGCGTAAGGTCAGGGGAAAGAGCTGATCCGTGTAAGGGATCACGATTTCGTTCCGGTTCCCGGAAAAGATGGCTTCATTGACCGCTTCCATAGAAAGGGCAATTGGCAGATGCCTTGTGTCGTCCGGCGTGTTGATCGTATAAGTGCCCCGGAGCGGTTCTCTCTCAAAGGGCTGTACGATGATGTATTTCCGGTCGACTACCAGGCGGTGCGTGGGGGAGGAGAACTGTTTCCCGGAATGTTTTTCCGAATGGATGACTTCACAGAGCTGAGCGATTTGCCGGGGCTTGAAATGCCTTTGATGAAGCCATTCAAACAACAGGGTTTCCGGATAAGGTTCTTTGGAGAGCGCCTGGATGTCAATGAATAGCTGCTTATCCGCCTCGTGGCACATGGCGGTATACTTTTCCCTGGCATAGGCCTGAACGATCTCTGCCGATTGTTTGAAGAACTGCACCGAGGTGTGGATGGTTTCCTCCAAAGCCGGATTCAGGCTTTTCAGCTCAGGGATCACCTTGTGCCGGATGAAGTTGCGTTTGTACTTCACTTCGGCGTTGCTGCTGTCGTTTCGGTAGGGCAGTTGATGGTTGTTTCCATAAGCCATGATTTCCTCTTTGGTTGCAAACAGCAAAGGCCTTACCAGGTAGTCCTGCCGTTCCGGAATGCCTTGCAGGCCTTTGATACCCGTGCCTCGCACCAGGTTGACCAGCAGGGTTTCCACGTTGTCGTTGGCATGGTGCGCAGTGAGCAGCCGGTCAAAACCATGCTCCGTCATAAGCTCCTTAAACCATGTGTAGCGCAGCTCGCGGGCTGCCATTTGCGTGGATAGCTTACGCTCCGCCGCATAGGCTTTGGTATCAAAATCTTTGGTGAAAACAGGAAGGCCCAGGTCTTTGGCAAAATTTTCGCAAAATGCCTTGTCGCCTTGTGCTTCGCTGCCCCTGAGCCGGAAGTTGCAATGTGCCAGCGAGCAGGAGTAGCCCATGCTGTGGAGCAGATGAGCCAGTACCACCGAGTCGATGCCACCGCTGAAGGCCAGCAGCAGCCTGTGTTCTTTGTCGAATAATCCGTTTTTGCGTATGTTTGCTTCCAGTTGCTTAAGCACCGTCAAATCTACGCTTATTATGGCAAAAGTAAAACACAATCCCAAAGCGCAGGAGCTTATCGGGGAGGGCATTGAGGGGATGGAGCCTTTTGCCAAAGCGATTTGCACGCGTCTGCGGAAAATCATCCTGAGTGCGGACCCGGAGCTGATCGAAGACTGGAAGTGGGGGCCGAACTATTACCTCAATGGCATGGTATGTGGCTATTGGGGCTTCAAAAAACACGTGAGCCTGGTATTCTTCCAGGGGGCTTTACTCAAGGATAAAAAGAAATTGCTGAGCGCTCATGAGGGCAACCTGCATAACCGGCATATCAAATACACGGATGTCGGGGAGGTGAACGAAGAGGATATTCTGGAGTTGTTATTCGAGGCCATTGATAATAACCGCCGGGGCATTAAGCTGACGGTGTCCAGCGACAAGACCATTGCTACACCTCCGGACGTGGAAAAGGCCCTGAAAAAGGCAAAGGTGCTCGCGTATTTCGATTCCCTGGCATACTCTCACCGCAAGGAGTACATCCAGTGGATCGATAGCGCCAAAAAAGAGGAAACCCGCCTCAGACGCATCGGGCAGGCTGTTGAGAAGCTGCAATCCAAGCAAGGGCTACATGACCGGTATAAGAAGTGACTCTAAGCTTTATCCGTTCGAGCGAAGTCGAGAACACAAGGCATGTCATTTAGAACGGCTGCCGGGAATATCTGGATTGCAGTCAGGAAATAATCCCGGAAATAATATTACTTTAGCCTTTGAAAAAAGAAGATCGCTATGAGTACCCAAAAGAATATTACCGTTGTAGGAGCCGGGCTGGTAGGCTCGCTCATGTCTATTTACCTGGCCAAGCGCGGGCATAAAGTATCCATTTATGAACGCCGCCCTGATATGCGTAAGGAAGCTATCGTTGCCGGGCGTTCGATTAACCTTGCCCTCAGCGACCGCGGCTGGCGTGGGCTGGAGGGTGTAGGTATTGCCGATGAGATCCGGAAGATTGCCATTCCCATGTACGGACGCTCTATCCACTTGAAAGACGGGACTTCGGCTTACCAGCAATACGGAAAAGACAACCACGCCATTTATTCGGTGTCGCGCGGCGGCATCAATATGCGCCTGATGGACCTGGCGGAGCAGCAGCCTAATGTGAGCATCCACTTCGAGGAGCGCTGCGATAAGGTAGACCGCAAAACCAATACGCTTACCTTTCATAATACCAAAACCGATAGGAGCAGCGAGGTCAAAAGTGATTTTGTACTTGGTTCCGACGGTGCGTTCAGCGCGGTGCGCACGCAGCTGCAATTGCATTCCGACCGCTTCGACTACCAGCAATTTTATATTGATTGCGGCTACAAGGAGCTCACCATTCCGGCAGGAAAGAACGGAGAGCATGTGATTGAAAAAAATGCCCTGCATATCTGGCCGCGAGGCAGCTTTATGATGATCGCCCTGCCGAATATGGACGGTAGTTTTACCTGCACAATCTTTTTCCAGATGGAAGGAAAGCTTTCTTTCGAAGGTCTGAAAACGAAGGAAGATGTGAAAGCTTTTTTTGAAAGCGAATTTCCTGATGCTGTGCCTGTTATGCCTACTTACCTCGAAGATTGGTTTCATAATCCGACTTCAAGCCTGGTAACCGTGAAATGCAAACCCTGGGTGTGGGATGAAAAAATCGCGCTCATCGGCGATGCGGCGCATGCCATTGTGCCTTTCTACGGGCAGGGCATGAACTGCGGCTTTGAAGATTGTGTGGTGCTCGATGGGCTGATTGAAAAATACGGCGACCTGAACGGGGCCTGCCTCGATGAATATCAGGCCCTGCGCAAGCCCGATGCCGATGCGATTGCAGATCTGGCCCTCGAAAACTTTATTGAGATGCGGGATAAAACGGCGGATAAAACATTCCTATTGCAAAAAAAGATCGAGGCGCGCTTCAGTGAAAAGCATCCTGAAAAATGGATTCCCCTGTATTCCATGGTCACCTATTCTCCGCATATCCGCTACAGTGAGGCTTTGAGAAGCGGACAGAAGCAGCAGGCGATCATGGACCGGATCATGGCAAGGCCCGGTATTGAAGCCAGTTGGGACAGCCCTGAGGTGGAGCAGGCAATTTTAAATTTATTGTGATTTCGAAAAAAGAATATTGTGTTATTTTGTCCGCCGGATGCGCGTTCCTGAAAGGGGCGGCATTCACAAAAAAGACACGCATTCCTTAGATAACAGCCCTGAAGAGGTTGAAGATGAAACGTATGACAGATGAACGATTAGTGGCCTTTGAGCGCCTGCTCAACATCATGGACGACCTGCGGGCGAAGTGTCCCTGGGATCAGAAACAAACCATGGAGTCGTTGCGCCACCTCACCATAGAGGAAACCTACGAGTTAAGCGACGCTATTTTAAAGAACGATAAGAACGAGATCAAAAAAGAGATCGGCGATATCCTGCTGCACCTGGTGTTTTATGCCAAGATCGGGAGCGAAACCAATGATTTCAATATCACCGATGTGATCAACGCCCTTTGTGAAAAAATGATCTTCCGTCACCCGCATATTTATGGAAACGTGCAGGTAGATAATGCCGAGCAGGTAACACAGAACTGGGAAAAGCTAAAACAGAAGGAAGGCAATAAGGGTACTTTATCGGGCGTGCCGAACAGTATGCCTTCTTTATTGAAAGCTTTGCGCATTCAGGACAAGGCCCGTGCCGTGGGCTTCGACTGGGACCAGCCGGAACAGGTGTGGGACAAGGTGCAGGAGGAGCTGGGGGAATTTAAGCAGGAAGTGGAGAAGGGCGACAGGGACAAGCTGGAATCTGAATTCGGCGATGTACTGTTTTCGCTGATCAATTATGCGCGCTATTTGAAAATAAACCCCGAAGATGCCCTGGAGCGTACCAACAAAAAGTTCATTTCCAGGTTCAACTATATGGAGGAGAAAATAAAAGGGCAGGGGAAAAGCCTTGCTGATGCGAGTCTGGAGGAAATGGATGTGTTCTGGAATGAAGCCAAGAAATTTGAAGGGAAGTAATTCTATGGTGGTTTCGAGTCACGACGTTTCGTGATCAACCACCGGTTAGTTCCGTTGACTGAGGCTCTCGAAGTCAACGGTACAAAGGTTTAATTAATATTAGTGTCCATCATACAAACCATAGCACTGAGGCTCATCACCAAAAAAGAGGTGGCCAAAAGCCAAAAGCAATTCCTGAACTGGAAGCAGGTGAAGCGTGTGCTCATCATTGCTTACGATAATCAGCTGGCAGACCTGGTGGAGTTTGTCAATAACTGCAAAAAAGATTCCATCGATGTGCTGGTGGCCATTATCTATAACGGAAAGGCGGAACAGGCTCCGAAGCCGCATTTCGACCATGTGGTGCTGGATAAAAAGCAGTTTAGCTTTCTGGGTTTGCCGGGGCCAGGTTGCCTGCAACAGCTCCAGACAAAGCCCTGGGATGTGCTGATCAACCTGGGGAATGCTCAACAGGTCAAGGCGCTGGCGGTGAGCAAGCTTGTGCCTGCCGTTTGCAAGATCAGCAATTTTCAGGATAACATTTTCGATCTTAGCATCGATAGCGGGACAAGTCTTCATAGTGCCGATTACCTGAAGCAGGTGGTGGTGTATCTGAATATGATTAAAAACGGTTGAGAGCTTAGGTTTGAAGCCACAGAGTCACACACATCGTGCCTTGGGCTCCAAACTTTCTTTGCGTTCTTAGCGAAAAATCCGCTGCGCGCTTCGCGGTTAAATTTCCTTCCAAAACAAATCCCGATTTTCCACCCGATTCTTAAAATAATCTCTAATTTTGAAGCATGAAACAATCTCTCAATTTTACCGGTACCGGTGTTGCCATCGTTACACCATTTACAGCAAAAGGCGCTGTTGATTTTCCTGCTCTCACCAGGCTGGTAGAGCATCTCATCAAAGGACGCGTGGAGTACATTGTGGTAATGGGTACTACAGGAGAATCTGCCACCTTATCCAAAGAAGAAAAGCAGAAGGTTGTGGAACACATTGTGAAAGTCAATAAAAAACGCCTGCCCCTGGTGCTTGGCGTGGGAGGTAACAATACCGCAGAGATCATCGAAACCCTTAAAAAAGACGACCTGTCGGCCTTCTCGGCCATCCTGTCCGTATCGCCTTATTACAACAAGCCTTCGCAGGAAGGAATCTATCAGCACTACAAAGCCATTTCCAAAGCGAGTCCGCTGCCGGTTATTCTGTACAATGTTCCGGGGCGAACCTCTTCCAATATTGCCTGGGATACTACCATCCGCCTGGCAAAAGAATTTAAAAACATTATTGCCATCAAGGAAGCCAGCGGCAACCTGGAGCAATGCATGAAGATCATCAAGCACCGCCCCGATAATTTTCTCATCATCAGCGGCGACGATAACCTCACGCTCCCGATCATTGCCAGTGGGGGCGACGGCGTGATTTCCGTGGTGGCCAACGCTTATCCTGCCGATTTCAGCGACATGGTGCGCCACGCCCTGATCCACGACCTTAAAACCGCGCAGAAGCTGCACTATAAACTTCTGGAAATTACCGAGCAGCTGTTTGCTGACGGGAATCCGGGCGGGATTAAATATGTGCTTTCCCAGAAAAAAATTACGGGACCGGCTGTACGTCTGCCATTGGTAGAGCCGAACGATACCGTGAAAGCAAAGCTGAAAAAGCTGATGTATTGAGTGTATGCGAATCGTCTTATTACTATTGTTGTTAGTCATCAGTAAATCTTTTTTTTCTCAGGATTCCTTGAAATCCTATGTGGGATTCCGAACGAAGCATGTCATCGCCTATCTTGATGGGAAAAAGATAACGCCTTATTATGATCTTATTTATCTGAAGAAAGGCATGCATCACATTAAGGCCTGGGCTCCCGGCTATCAATTGCTGGAGGACTCTTTTATGGTTGCAAAAAACAAGACCTTATACTCAAGGAAACTTCGTCATAACGATGCTTACAAATCATTTGTTGCCAAAAGGTGGCTTAAAGGAATCAGCACCGTAATTCCGGCTTCGCTCACCGTATTATATGTATTAAGGCTTAATAGCAGGCTGGGCGATAAGCTAAACTTCATGAATAGTATGTCGGATAACAGGATGTGGGCCAGAATGAAGGCAGATCGTGATCCCAATAATGATACTTATTCCAACCAGTATAATCAGTCAATTTTTGCCTATAAAACAGCAAAGCTGGATTATAAATATAACAGGAGGAATGGAATAATTACCGGATCAGTTCTCGGAGCTGCTTCGCTGGCATACATTGTTTTTAGCTGCACTTATAAAATCAAGTTAAAGGAAAAGCCCTTACTTTCTCGTATTACTCCTGGCATCGATCCCTTGAACAAACAACTTTGCGTGCTGTTGCAATTATAAAAAGATTGGTTATAAAAAAAACCGGCTGTAATAACTGCCGGTTTTTTTGTGGTTTGCATGTTGCTACAACGGCTCGTAATAATGCAATTCGCCTGTACTTCCTGCAAAGCAAAGGCTCTCGCCAGGCATCGGCGTAATCACCGGGTTAAAGCTGTCGGTAAGCACATTGTAAGGCTTATCCGGTGGCCCGTTATAGGTTTTTCCTTTCGGATTGTTCAGGCCCAGAGCGTTGTTGAAACCGCCTACATTGGAGTCGTTGGTGGTAAAGGCCAACTGGCTGTGCGAGTAATAGGTGCTTCCGTCGCGCGCCAGCCACTTCGATTGTATGGACTGCGTATATACCCCGCAGGTAATGCCTTTGAATTTTCCGGCATTGCCGTTCAGGATGTAACTGTTGGGGTCTGTATACACATAGTAGATCTTATCGCAGCCGTCGGCATTGAAAATCACGGAGTTTTTAGCGGCAGCCACGCTATAGTCCAGGATCTGCATGCCTCCCGAAGGAATGAACTGTTTGAACAGCGGATAGTTATCGGCTGCTGCGCCATTGGCCATACTCATGTCCACCGTCCGGCGAAGGCGCTGCAAGCGGTGGTCGAGGCAGATCTCCACGCCATAATCGGAGAAGCCCGCAAAAGGAGGCGTAAAGCGTGCGAAGTTCGAATACGGGCTGGTTTGTTTATCGCCGCTCAGGATGCTGTAGGAAGGATAGTTGCCGATCCATTCCGTGATCATACCATTTGGTGTCACCTTTCCGCTGGCATCGAACATGCCCATGGTGAGATCAACGGTGGATTCGTATTGCTTTTCGTAAACATATACCTTGCCGTCGGGGATCAGCGTTTTGTGGAAGTCGAAAAAAGCGCCCCTGTTCCGTACCGTGCAAAGCGGATTGGCCCTGGCCATGAGCATAAAGTTATTGAGGGCATTGAGTTCGCTGTTTTCGGTATGGAGCGCCTTGTTGCTGAGCCTGCGTTTCCAGGTGGCGTGCCCGAAGGCTTTTAGTGATTTGCTGAGGCCTTTCGGAAGAATGGCGTTGAGCTGGTCCTGGCGCTCTTTCACAGCCGGCGAGCTCAGCAGGGCATTGTAATCGGCTACATTGCTGGTGAGCACAGAACCGATAATGATGTTGTAATAGTTCTCATCCTTAGGAATACAGGCCCCCAGCAATTGGTGCAGCTGCGAGATAATATAGTCGAAAGGATAAAGCTGCCCGTCAACCTTGATGTTCGGATAAGGGCCCTGTTTGCAGTGAAAAAAGAATTCAGGAATAACGAAGTGGCGGTTATAGGTTTTGTAAGAAGCCATCGCTTTCTGAAAGCCATTCACCACAAGCTGAATCCGTTGATCGAGGTCCTTTTTGATCTCAGCGGCCGACGTATCGGCATTGATTCCGTCCCATTGCCCTACTACCCAGGGGCAATCAGGATCGTTGAGGATGGTCTTTAAATACGAAGGCCCTGTGTACAGCGACCATGCGGTAAAATCGAATTGTTCCATGATGTTGATTGATTTAAGGGGATTATCAAAAAAGTTCCTGTGGTTCTTGCAATAATACGATATGGAGGAACCAGGCGCAACTAAGGATAACCTTAGGTGGGCATTTCTCATGAGCTGGAAAACGCTTCCGTAAAACTGAAAATGCCTTTATTTTAAGGGCTTTCGGGAGATGTGGCAGAGAAGGGCGCCTGGCCGGCACCGGCTCAAAAACGGTTATTTCTACCTGCTTATGAACCTGGGAATAGCCGTAAATTTGTAGTAAAAACTATGGTTATCCTCAGGTGTTTTTTTCTGTTTTAGTTTGTAGTATTGCAGGGAATGCTGTTCCCTCGAAAAGATCTTGCCGGAAACTCACCCTGCAGTAAGGTTTTTTCTTAATTCAATGAATGTATGACCTTTTAGATTATGAAACTGAAAAAATTTCCAGCCGAATTTGAAGACCTGCTGAATAAGAATGGCAGGAAGATCCTGAAAGAAGGATATGCTTCCGGGAACTTCGGAAAGAAGGGGGGAACTCCTATTGAGGTGGTTAAAGGTGTGATTGATGATGCTGTAGCGGCCGACTGTGTCGCTATTTTACATGAAAATTTTCATGGCCGTTTGAAGAATGTCGCTTCCAGGCTGGATCCGCAGGCTATCACATCGATGAAAAAGAATTATTCGGAAAAGCTGGCGAAGACGCTGAAGATGCAAACGCTCGAGCTGGGAGTTAATAAAACAAAGACCAACCAGATGGCGCACGATTGCGGCTTGATGCAGATGATGGCTTCGGATTCGTTGAAAGCCTTTGCCGAAGCGGTCACCAAAGAACCGTTCGGGCAGGCGCAGAATAACCAGATCATCTGTTACCGCCATGGCGATTACGTGAGCCCGCACAACGACCATCATCCCGAAAATGAGGATATCAGGCATGGCTATTATGATATCCACCTGATGTTCTCCAACGAACATGTGAAGCACCAGTGGCTGGTGTATGAAAAGGATGGCTTCCTGAACAGTACGTACGACATCGCTTCTCCCTCGGCCATTGCCATTTATAGATTACCGTTCTGGCATTACACCACGCCCATGATGGGCCGGGAAGGCAAAGAGGACAAGGCTCACCGCTGGCTCCTGCTCAGGTCTTTTGAAATGCCGGAAAAGAGAAAAAGAAAATAGATTTTTGTTTTGTTTGTTGTGTGAGTGAAGGCTCCCGGTAAATCCGGGAGCTTTTGCTTTTTACACATTTCCGGCATCATTCACCACGTATCTCTTCCCTGTTAGTGTTATCACCTATAGGCTGAATAAAATTAATGAGTTCACCGAATGCTTCTGTCAAAAAAAAGCGATGTGGACGTCCTGGGTTCTCTGCCCTTGTTGGTGTTATCACCAACAAGCTGAATAAAATGAATGAGTCTACCATATGCTTCTGTCAAAAGGTTCCAAAAAACAATAAGGATGTTCCGGATTTTCATAATGCTTCGCAGAAGAATAGAGATAATCCGTTTCAATGGCACATAAACCTGCTTTACCCGCTTTCTCTGCCCCTGTTGGTGTTATCACCAACAGGTTGAAAATGAGTTCACCGAATACTTCTGTCAAAAGATCCCAAAAAGCGATATAGACGTCCTGGTTTCTCTGCCCTTGTTGGTGTTCTGCCCTTGTTGGTGTTGTTATCACCAACAGACTGAAAATGAGTCTACCACATACTTCGGTCAAAAGGTTCCAAAAAGCGATAAGGATGTTCCAGATTTTCATAATGCTTCGCAGAAGAATAGAGATAATCCGTTTCAATGGCACATAAACCTGCTTTTACAGGGTTTCTATGAATATAATTTAACTTCTGTAAAAAGACGTCGTAGCTCAGGATATCGATGGAGAGGGCGTTTCTTTTCCAAAACTGAAATTTCCTGTCTTTTGCTTCAACGTAAAACCGGCTTAGTAAGTCAGGATGGTTCTTTTCCAGATCGAATTTGATCTGCTGAGCCGTAAATTTCATAAAGCTCAATTGAGTGTGCTTTAAGGAGTAAAGATCTGTGCCTTGCCAGATCAGGTGGATATGGTTGTCCATGATGACAAAACCATAAATTTTCACGCGTTTTTCATTTACCAGAAAAGTTAGGCTGTCGATAATAATTTGTTTGTACAGATTGTTTTTTAGTAGGAATTTCCATTCAAGAATGGTAGCTGTATAAAATTGAACGGGATTTTCTGCATGATTTAATTTTGGCATTTAGCTAAATTAGGAAATTCTCATATATGCTGTATCCTGTGGATTCCTGTTGGTGATAATACCA
>DGQK01000004.1 GCA_002390745.1 Bacteroidetes bacterium UBA4416
TTTTCCGTCTTTTCCTATTAATACCGTCGTATTTTGAGAATGATCGTTTCCGCCAATTACTCGGTTGTGCGACCCAGTAATTTCCAGGTCGTTTTGATTTTTATTTCCTAGCATTCTATTGGGAGTTATCGTCGCCGCCCACAACTTTATTCTCATCACCCAGAATGGTAATATTAGATTGAGAATTACGCTGTTTCTTATTCTTACTTTTCTTAATCGAGAATAGCGCACCTCCAACTAATGCCGTTACAAGAGCAATTAAACCCAAAACAATTTTGTCATTATCCATAAAGTTCACAGATTAAATAATTATTAAATATAATTAAAGGTTGTCGAACCGTGAATTATTTTTTTTAAAAACGTAAAAAAGTTCGGTAAACCGTACATTTTAAAACTTATTGCACAACTCAACGCAACCTACATCACAAATATCCTTTAACTGTAAAATTAAATGGCACTGCACTTCGGGTTGAATGGTCTCCTCGGGTTTTATATCTTTTTACAACATACCAAAAAAGATGCTTTCAGCATTTTAATGTTTTCGAACGATAGAAGAAACTGCGAACGATTATATGTAAGATAACTATCTGCACGGTGTTTCTGTTAGACAACAGCACACGATAATAACCCGTTGTCGCGGACTTGTAGTCCGTGACCTTGTAAACAAGTAAACACCATAATCGCGAAGCGGCTATGTTTGCAAATGCTTTGATGCCGCCCTCGCAGGTTTTGGCGCTGTTATGCGCTGCTATTTATTCGTTGACGTAAATTATTATTCGGTCTTTGCTATCCATGCCACGTTTGTTTCTACCAAATAAAGCTGCGTCTATGTCCCTGGGATTTTCAATGTCAAGTTCAGATGGATTTACATAGGTATACATACCATATCCTTGCCCGCCAATTGACCAGCCTTCGTCTGAGTTTAGTTTTTGTACCGTAATGTCCCCGGCAGATCCGCCGGCAAACACAGGTCCAAATTGCTGGATTTGTTCAAGTGCGTATGTTTTCTTGTCTACTACAGTTGTGTCTTCGATTATTACGTATGTACCGTGCGAAAACAACACCCAGCTCTTAAACTTTGGGTTGATTGCTTTTTTAACATGTTCAATAAGTTTGTCAGAATTCATTGCGTCTGCAGGTTGTTTTTGAGGTGTGCAATAACTAAAGTTCAGTATCAATGATAGTAGAATTAGTTTTCCTGTTATATAGCTGCGCATCATGGTTTGTAAGCAGGTGTCCGCCTTTTGCTATGTCAAGTTACACGTTTGAGTAAGTTAATTATCTAGTGTGTATATAATTGTCATATTAAACCCATATTTTTTCTCGTCAGTCCACCCAATTACTAATTTATACAATTTATCATCTTTATTTTTGTAAAAATATGTTGACCATTCGTCAATATTTATTTTTTTGTGTTTCTCTGTCCTTATAGCTTTTATATATTCAGGTCTATTTGAATCAAATAAAGAACTGTACTCAGTAACCAAGTTATTATAGAGGTTTCTAATTTGTTCTTTTTTTGTTGCTTTGTCATAGTGCACAAATAGAATAATACTTGGCGTGACAACACTGTCTTTGGGAATTTTAGAATTTGAAACTAATATTTCGATTTTTGCCGGATTCGTGTTAAAGAAAGTGTCAGTTTTTACTTTATAATAGTAACGTTCGTTGTTAATCAAAGTTGTTGTAAAGTTCAGTGTGTCAGAGGATAATAGTTGATTTAACGAATTCACATTTTTCTCCAGAGGTAAATTGAAAAATAATTTTCCCATGGAATTGCTTTGTCCAAGGAAAACAATACTACTGAAAAGAATATAAAGAGTATATTGTATTTGTCGCATTGTCTACTTATTGCAGCTAACTTGTTTATATCCGCCATTTATGGCGCTTATTTGATAGTGTTGTGAACTGAATGCCCATGCCTCATAAAAACAGTAACCCGATGCACTACTATGCCCTCCTATGTTCCTATTGTGGTTAATAAACGCCCTACTCCAACACCATCGTGTTCCTCACCCCGATGTGCTCATAGTTCTCGTTCAGCCAGGCATCGCAGGCTTTGTAGCCGAGGTCTTTCAGGTACATCATAAAATCCCAGGTGGTGTTCAGTTTCGAGGAAAGGTTGAGGGCACCCAGCTCGTTGTCGGCGCTGATGTTGTGCAGGTACACGGGCTTGAGTTTCCCGCCGAGGGTAATGCCCTGCGCCACCAGCTCCTGCTTGAATTTGATGAGCTTCAGCTCCAGCATCAGCGAGGAGTTGAAGCCAAGCTCATTCACCCGGTCTTTGATGTCCTCGATGCTCGTCGGCACCGTTTTGATGTTCTTCGGGTTGATCTGGATGAGCAGGATATCGTCCGTATCTTCCGTATGGTCGATGAGCGGCTGGATGGGCGGATTGCCCATGTAACCGCCGTCCCAGTAGTACTCTCCGTCGATCTCCACCGCTTCGTACATATAGGGTAGGCAGGCCGAGGCGAGGATGGTTTTGGCGGTGATCTCCGAATGCCCGAACACGCGGGCCTCGCAGGTCTTTACATTGGTGGCGCACACGAATAATTTCGGCGGGTTCATCGCATGCAGCTCGGTAAAGTCGATCACCTCGTTCAGGATCTTTTCCAAAGGGTTGTATTGCGTGGGGTTCATCTGCCGGGGCGTAAAGTTTTCGGCCGTGATGCTGAACAGGCGGTAGCTCGGCGAAAAGTCCATGTTGCCGGGGCTCATCATCTTGTCGAGCCAGCTGGGCTGCAAAGGCGAGAGCTTGCCGGCTTCCGAGATCTTATGCCAGAACTTCACGNNCGCCGTTCATGGCGCCTGCGCTGGTGCCGCACACGCCGTCGATCTCGATGCGCTCATCGTCGAGCAGCCGGTCGATCACACCCCAGGTATAGGCCCCGTGGGCGCCGCCGCCCTGGAGGGCCAGGTCAATTTTTTTCACATTCGCCATCATCAAAATTTGTTGGAGCTGCTGCAACCCTGAAACCGGTAACAACAGGCAAATTAAAAGTAGCAAAAAAACGGATGTTGTTTACCCCTCAACTGATAATCCCTGTTTTAGAGGAGAAATTTACTATCCGGGAAGGCGGAAATCGTCGTATACTCCGGGAGTTGTATTCATGAGATTTTTTGGGCGTCCGGGCGCGCTTTANNGAAACGGAGTGCAGCGAAGCCATCTCATAGCCGCGGAGATTGCTTCTCACGCCGGGGCGCGTGATCGCAATGACGCCGCGCGAGGCGGCCCGCAGGGACGTTCCCGATACATGTTGCCCCGCAAAAAGAACCGCGGAGCAAAACACCCGAACTAACGGCGGGTATATCCGTCATGGCGAGTGAAACGGAGTGCAGCGAAGCCATCTCATTGTCGCGGAGATTGCTTCTCACGCCGGGGCGCGTGATCGCAATGACGCCGCGCGAGGGATGCGAGCGTAAATCCCCCGCATTTTCATGCGGGGATTGAAGCGGGCAGCCCGGCCCGCAGGGACGCGCCAAAAAAATAAGAAAGAAAATAACAGAAAGTACGTCTTTCAGATAACAAAACGATAAGGAAATGAGATGGCTTCCCACGCCGGGGCGCGCGATCGCCATGACGAAACCTAATATTCAATATCCAGGTCGAAGCGCTTCTTCAGCTCATTGAGGGCCGGGTTCTTCTCCGCCAGCACTCTGAACTTGTCCTGCGGCTTATAGGCCTTCACCTCGCCCATGATCTCCGATACCTTGATCTCCAGCTGCGTCTGCTTGTTGGTGAGCAGGTTCCGCAGCTCGTCGAGCATGTCCTGCTTGATGTCGGTGAGCATCGTGCGCTGCACCTCGTTGCTGAGCATGATCACCACCGTTTGGTTTTGCAGGATGATCTGGCTCGACGTGAGGGTGGCATACAGCTGCTTGAGGCCTTCCTTCGCCTTTTTTTCGGCAAATGTTTTCATGGCCGCATCTACCCGCTCCTGGCTGAGCTCAATGTCCGGCACGTTTTCCTGGATCACCGTGGCTGTTTCCACCACCGGCTGGCCGTGCCGGCCATTGTCCTGCAGCATGAACTGCGATTTGATGCGAAGCTCGCTGAAGCCCACTACAGGCTTGCTGCTGGTTTGGATCACCGGCTGTGCCGAAAATTTGGCGGGAGTGGATTGCGGAAGCGTTTTGGTTTCGGGCTCAAAACCCGGACTTAACTCATTTTTTTTTTCCGCATCCTGGGATGCGGCATTCAGATAGCTGATCTGCATGAGTGCCATCTCCACCTGCAATCGCTGGTTCTTGGCCGATTTGTAGTGAATGTCGCACTTATTGATGATGGCCAGCGACTTGAGCAGGAAAGGCGTGGCGCAAAGCTGCGCCTGCTGGGCAAAGCGCTGCCTCAGGCTATCGCTCACTTCCAGGAGCTGCACGGTATACTGGTCCTTGCTTACGAGCAGGTTGCGCAGGTGCTCGCCGAAGCCGATGATGAAGTTGTGGCCGTCGAAGCCTTTCTTTAAGATATCATCGAAGGTCACCATCACTTCCGGCAGGCGGTTGTTGAGGGCTGCATCGGTGAGCTTGAAATAGTAATCGTAATCGAGCACGTGCAGGTTCTCTACCACGGCCTTGTAGGTAAGGTGGTTGCCGGTAAATGTCACCATCTGGTCGAAGATGGAGCAGGCATCCCGCAAGCCGCCGTCGGCTTTCTGCGAGATCACGCTCAGCGCTTCGGGCTCGAAGGTGATGTGCTCGTTATTGGCAATATGCACCAGCTGCTCGGTAATGTCTTCCGACTTGATGCGGTTGAAGCTGAACACCTGGCAGCGCGACAGGATCGTGGGAATGATCTTGTGTTTCTCCGTGGTGGCGAGGATAAACTTCGCGTGCTTCGGCGGCTCCTCCAGCGTTTTCAGAAAAGCGTTGAAGGCCGCGTTGGAAAGCATGTGAACCTCATCGATCACATACACCTTATAATCGCCGAGCTGCGGCGCAAAGCGCACCTGGTCTACCAGGTTGCGGATATCCTCCACCGAGTTGTTGGATGCGGCATCGAGCTCGTACACATTGAGCGAAGCGCCCGAATCAAAGGACACACAGGACTCGCAGGCATCGCAGGCCTCTCCGTCAGGAGTGAGGTTGGTGCAGTTGATGGTTTTGGCAAAGATACGGGCGCAGGTGGTTTTGCCCACACCACGCGGGCCGCAGAACAAATAAGCCTGCGCGATCTTCCCGTTCTTAATGGCTTGTTTTAAGGTATTGGTAATATGGCTCTGCCCCACCACTGTGTTAAAGTGCTGAGGGCGGTACTTCCGGGCCGATACAATAAAATTATCCATGGAATTTCAGAGCCCTAAATTTACGACTAATCCGCCTATAAAAAAGGTTAAATTATCAACTGAGTGTGAATAAGTGTCTATATTTGGCTGAGAGCTAACCCATTGCCTTTTTGAAGAAATCCTTCCATATTTTTTTCCTGTTTTTCTCCTTCCTGGCGCTTTCAAGCTATAGCCAGACACTCATCAAAGGCATCGTCACGGAGCCCGACAGCGTTACGCCCATGCCCTTCGTCTACGTCATCAATGCCACCACAGGACAGGGGCAGATGAGCGATGGCAACGGGCACTTTTCGGTAACGGCCGGCGATAAGGACTCCATCATCTTTTCCTTTGTAGGCTACGTGCGCCTCAGGATCCCTGCCACCAGGCTGATGACAGCCATCTACAAGGAATGCAAAGTGGTGATGGTAGAAACCCAGTACAAGCTCAACCAGGTGGTGGTGAGCGATTTTAAGATCAAACCCTACGAGCGCGACTATATGAAGCGGGTGATCGACCACTCGAAAACCAACGTGGTGAATGCCATGGAAAGCCCCATCACCGCCCTGTACATGCAGTTCAGCCAGAAAGGCCGCGAGCAGCGGAAGCTCGCCCGCATCTTCGAGGAAATTTTTATCCGCGAAGAAGTGGCCAAGAAATTCAACGCCGAAACCCTCCGCAAGCTCACCGGCGATGAAACCATTGATTTTGAGAAATTCAGAAAATACTGCTATTACCTGAGCGATGATTTCATCATCACCCACGATGGCTACGACCTGTATGCCCGCGTGATGGATTGCTACAAGCGCTGGAAAGACGAAGGGCGCTAAATCCTTCATGAAGAACACCTGCTCCTGACCGCACACTTTTTTCTTCCCGTAAGGCATTTTGCCCGGCACAGCAAGCGGTTGGCAAGCGCCGCCTCCATGACCCTGAGCTAAGCCCGGACAAAGGCCCTAAGCCGGGGCCGGCCTCCCAACCGATTTTAAACTCAACTTTCCATAGAGAAACACAGGCACTTTTTTGTACCTTAGAGGCATTACTGTGTTATGGAAAATCAATTACCTCATCTCAGTGCCGCCGAGCAGCGCGTGCTGGGCACCCTACTCGAAAAAAGCAAGACCACGCCGGATTACTACCCCATGACGGTGAACGCCCTGGCGGCAGGCTGCAACCAGAAAACCTCGCGACGCCCGGTGACGGATTACGACGAGCCCACGATCATGTCTACCATCAACAGCCTGAAGGCCCAGGGCCTGGTGAATACTGCCGTGGGCGGCGGCAGCCGGGTGCTGAAATACAAGCACAACTTTTCGGTGCGCTACACCCTGCCGGATGCCGAAGAGGCGATCCTGTGCCTGCTGCTGCTGCGTGGCCCCCAAACCCCGGGCGAACTCAACACCAATGCGGGGCGCATGCATGAGTTTTCCTCCCTCGATTCGGTGCTGGAAAGCCTCAATGCCCTCGCGCAGGCAGAACCGCCCTTTGTGAAAGCCCTGCCAAAGCAGCCCGGCCAGAAGGAAGGGCGCTATGTGCATCTGTTTGGCGACAGCCAGGTGCCCGATGAGGAAGAGAGTACTTCCGAAGCCCCTTCGCGCCCCAATGTGGCGGAGCTCGAAGCCCGTGTCACGGCCCTCGAGCAGGAGCTGGCGGAGCTTAAGGAGAAGCTGGCCGGCCTGCTGTAAATGGCTTGCATCCAGTCCTAATCACATCCCAAAAGCGGTTCGTCAAAGAAAAAGAGCTTTCCTGCATAATTTTTGTTTGGTTTAGGAAAAAAAGTGTATTTTTGCTACCCGTTCCTGAAAATGTTAAATTATAAATGCCGGATCTTAATTGAGCCGTACTGCTCATGTCCCATTTAAAATTTTTCATCTTTCATACCGGACATGGTCCTGTGGCCGAGTGGCTAGGCTCAGCTCTGCAAAAGCTGCTACAGCGGTTCGAATCCGCTCGGGACCTCTCAAACACCTCCAAAACCCCAGTAAACACTGGGGTTTTTTATTTCTGGTTAAACATAGGTCAAACATTTTGATTTGTTGAAAAGTTTTCGCCTAAACACCTTTAGTTTCTCTCTTCTGCTTTCACTCATACTTCATCTATAAAGTATCCTGGTATCATTCATACTCTAAGGTGCTATTTTCCTACCCTGTGGTGTAAATTATCGTAGCGTGGTGCAAACGCAACGCTTCTATGGCTCTACCCTTTTGATCATTTAATTTTGTTTTGTCAATGACTTTTATTCGCGACATAAGGGAGTTGGCTGCATTTAAAAAGCTACTGCAGAGCTTCGATGTAGATCTAAAAATTCACATTAAAATTCCAAAGAACATGGCCAGACAAAAGGGTATAATCAAACTGAAAGGAACCATTGGCGGTGTTTCCTTTTATAAAACACAGGACGGTGATCTGGCCCGCGAAAAAGGCGGCGTGGATGGCTCACGCATCAAAAACGATGCAGCATTTGCCCGGACCCGTGAGAACGGCGCAGAGTTTGGCTCCTCTGCCAGCGCAGGAAAAATCCTGCGCGACGCTATCAGGCCACTGATGCTGAACACAGCTGATAACAGAGTGGTATCGAGAATTACGAAAGTAATGACCGATATTAAAAACCTCGACGCAACAAGCGCAAGGGGTGAACGCTCAGTAGGCACAGCATTGGCACTGCCCGCAGCACAAGCCCTGTTGAAAGGCTTTAATTTCAATAAGCGCTCAGTATTAGGTTCTGTACTTCACAAACCGTTTACTGTTCAGCAAAATAATGGCATGATCACCATTAGCAACCTGGTCCCGGTGAATGATGTTGTTTACCCATCAGGCGCAACACATGTATCATTTAAAAGCGCATGGGCTATTGTTGACTTTGTGGCCGGCACGTCAAGCGTGGAATACAGCCCCGAGGTAAACGTGCCACTCAATGCGGTAATCACTAACGTGCAGTGTTTGCCTCCTAACATTCCAATTGGCGTAGCTACCAACCTTTACTTGTTATCGGTTGAGTTCTTCCAGGAAATAAACGGCGTTCAGTATTCACTTAAAAACGGCGCATACAATGCGCTTGCAATTGTTGAGGTTGCATAATGAAGAGCGAAGCGATGAAAGACAACACCAATCCAAAAGGGCTTTTTAAAGTGCTCGCAGAGCGCTCGAAGGCCGACACTCCACCGTTCTTTAAAAAATTAAAGTTAGTTGGTTTAACATTAGCAGCTGTAGGCGGCATATTGGTGGCATCACCAATTGCGCTGCCTGCGGCAATTGTAACCGTAGGCGGTTATTTAATTGTAGCAGGAAGCGTAGCGACTGCGGTAAGCCAGGTAACCGTTAAAGACGAGGAAGGGAGTAAAAACTAACGTAGTATTAATCATTAAAATTTTTGAGATCATGAAAGATAACCAAAGAACAACCGAAGTAAGCATTGAAGTAACCAGCACCCGCAAAGGCAAAAACGGTGAGCTGATTGATGCGATAGCAGCCGGCGCGAAACTGACTAAAGCCGATGCAGGCCGCAGCGCGTATGTAGATAACGATGCGCTGACCATTAAAATTGGTGGCAGCGATACAAGCAAAGCGGCCATTGATTACAACGGCTCATCTACCAGCACCGGCGATGAGGTGAGCATCGACAAAACAGTTGAGGTAACGGTGAAAGAAGTGGTAACCGATGCCAAAGGCGAGGTAAGCGAAAGGCCTGTTGGCGGATCTAAGCTGACCAAAGCGGATGCCGGCCGCATGGAAAACGAAACCGCCGAAGACTGGTTTAATGTTGAGGTGGAAAGTGCTGCCGACGGTAGCGCGCCGGTAATCACCACACGCAGCAATTCAAAGCTTACCAAAGCCGACGCAGGCAGAGCCTAACCCTTTAAAAGCAAAATCATGTCAACACACTCGCACATAGAAAACATAACTCTCCTGGGCACAGTTTCAGGCACGGCCTTGACCGTAGTGGTGAATATTGGTTCATCAGATATTATAAAAACTGTTGTTCTTGCAGCCGTTGGCGCTGTGGTTAGCTTCTGTGTATCGGTGGCGTTAAAGTGGCTGACGAAGCGTTTAAAGAAGTAATAAGGCATGCTATTAAAAACGAAAGCCGTCCTAATCAGGGCGGCTTTTTTATTTATGCTATGGTAAAATTATCTGTGCCGTCAGCTGCGTGGCTTGGTTCAGGATGCAGCGTTATTATCTTATCATCAGGCTCGGCCGCGTGCTGCACTTTTGGTAGCTGTATAACATTTTCATCAGCTGCGGGCGTTGGTGGTGTTTGTGCTTTTGCGGCAAACAATTCCTTTTTAAAATTTTCCCACGCGCGTTCTTTCGATATTTTTTTCTTCCTGATCTTTTCTTCCTTGTTCTTTGCTAAATACTCTCTAAACTCTTTCGACGAAAGCGCAGCAAATAATTCTTTGCCCGACATAGCATCTAACTCCTGCGAAAATACAGGTTTTGCCTTGCGGTAATTCTTTTTAACCGGTGGCTCTTCAATTTTTACTTCGGGCAGAGCTGTGATGGTAATAGCGTTTTCGCTCTGCGTGATCACCACAAAATTGCCACACTTAAAGCCTAAATCCTGCAACCATTTACCGGCCAACCTGATCTCAGGAAATACGGCATCTTGCCACCTGCGGGAAAAATACTTTGGTACGATCTTCAACTTACGTTCTTTATTATTTGCCATCGCCTCGCCTCCTTTCTAATTCTGAATAAATGGCCAACGCCAGTTTATCAAACTCCTTTTGCGAACCGTTTGTATTAAAGCGGTTTGCTTTTTTCAATTCAGCCAGGTAATACTCCATAACCGGCTCTGTGCTTTCATCCTGCGGAAAGCGCATGATCTCAAAAACTGTTTCGCTTAAGTGCAGGTGATAATTTAAGGCGCTCAAGCCTAAAGCTTCAAGACCATGTATCAGTTTGGTGTATATCAGATCATCCTTTATTAAAGAAATGATCACCGATTTTTGTTTGATTTTACTTTTTAACGATAGCATTTCATTATAATTATTGTTGTAACAAAATTACAATACATATTTACGAAACACAAATATAATATCATAAAATTACAATAATATATAACAAAAGGAACTTAATTAATTGATTATCAGACTATATATTTATAACCAAAATATATTTTAATTTTGTATCATTACACTATAATGGCAAAGAAGGCAATAAATAGAATTAAGGTAGTATTAGCGGAGCAGGGCCGTACAAATAAGTGGCTATCGGAAAAAGTTGGAAAGAATACTACTACAGTTTCACGGTGGTGTACTAATGACATTCAACCCTCACTTGAAACGCTTGTAGAGATTGCGGAAATTTTAAAGATTGATGTCCGCGAGCTATTGATATCAACTAAGCCGTAAGTACAAAAATAATAGCATTGAAGCCGGACCTGAATAGATCCGGCTTTTTTCTTAATCTATATTAACACAATAATGTAAACAATTTTGTTTATATTTGTAGTATGAAAAAGCAGCTGGATATTATAAAAGGAATCCACCCGGGCATCTTCCTGGAACGCGAGCTTAAAAAAAGAAAGCTGGCTAAGAGCCGCTTTGCGCTTTCGGTTCATGAATATCCGCAAACCTTAGTTTCTATTACTAAAGGCAAGCGTAGCATGAACACTCCGCTTGCATTAAAAATAGAAAACGCGCTTGGGCTTGATGAAGGTTATTTAATGGTGCTGCAGGTGTATTATGATATTGCGCAGGAAAAGCGCAAACAACATACTGCCAAGCCTGATTTAACCAAGCTTAGGCGTGTAGTGTTTTGGGATACGGATATGAATATGATAGATTGGGAGAAGCAAAAAAGCGCAGTAATAAACCGTGTGTTTGAACGCGGCAACGCCCAGGAGAAAAAAGAGATCACCCGCTTTTACGGGCAGGAAACCGTGAACGCTTTATTGAAATCAAAAGACCATGCCTGATAATTTGTATTATAACACAGTAACGCCACTGCTGCGCCAGGTACTAATTGAAGTAATGGCTGCGGAAGTGTTTGCACCTTTCAGGCTGGTTGGTGGCACCTCGTTAAGCCTGCAACGCGGGCATAGGGAATCGGTGGACATTGACCTATTTACAGACGCGCCCTATGATAGTATTGATTTTGGTGCGATTGAACAGTTCCTAAAAGATCATTACAAGTATGTGGATAGCAACAACGCCGGGCCTGTGGGCATGGGCCGATCTTACTATGTAGGTAACAGCAAAGATGACAGCGTGAAGCTGGATGTTTTTTATACGGATGATTTTATACGCCCTATTAAAGTGGTGGATGGGATTCGGTTAGCAACAGATGAGGAGATCGTAGCCATGAAGCTGGACGTAGTTCAGCGCGGCGGAAGGAAAAAAGATTTTTGGGACCTGCACGAAGTGAAGGAAGAATATCCTATTGATGCCATGCTGGCATTGCATGAAGAGCGCTACCCTTATAGCCACGATCGGGAGCTGATCAAAAATAACTTTGGTGTGTTTGAAGAGGCGGATAAAGATTTTGATCCTATGTGCCTGCGGCAAAAGCAGTGGGAGGTGATCAAGCTGGATATGCTGGATTTTGCCGGAATAGAATAAGCCGCCCCCATCCGGGCGGTTTTTTATTTCCCGCAACCCTTCGACAGGCTCAGGGCAGGCCCCTAAAAAGGCAATGCTGAAACGAAACGAAGGCCCGAATAATGAACCCAAAGGAAACAGCCACAGGGCAGTGCAAACACCTGGAAGGCGGCGCAAGGCTGATGATAAACAACGGCGCTGCTAAGGAAACGCTGAAAGGCCCGAAAAGGCAAAGAAACAAGCTGAGCCCCTGAGGCTGCTGGCGGGCTAACTGAGAGCCGCGCTGAGGTGAGTGAAGGATGTTTGTGCATAGCTATAAATTTTATGTGCCTTATTTCAGCAGGCGGATAGCAGACATGCAAGGCTTTTGCGAAAAAAATACTACCCGGAGGGTGGAGATTTTTTTTTGTAAAACCGGAGGCACCGGCCTTGCCTGACTGATCGGGCGGGCATATACGCCGCCTGCTTACCTTTGCACATAAAAATTTAATAGCGCACTAACAGCCAAGCTACCGGCTGAGGTAACGGCTAAATAGGACTTGCCGTAGCTGCATTAAATAGCCGAGCTGCTTTTGCAGATTTGCTTTAAGTGCCTCTATTTGTGCCAATGCGGGTTGCACATCCATAAACGAGCGCTCACCGGTATTAACTGAATTAATTGTTTCCTCGACTAAATCTATTAAATCACCTATGCGGATATACTCTACTACTGAGCCTATTAAATGAGGCCGGAATATCTTAAGCTCCCACATGTCCAGGAACATATAAAAGTGAAAATCTTTATCCTCCTCATCATCTGCGAGGAATACAAAGCAATTGGCGCAATACTCCGGCAAGGGCTTGCCGGCATTGTAGCCTTTGTTTAAAATGAAAAAATGAGGTTGCTGGTAGGTTGTGCCCATCTTGTGTGTTTTGATCTTTGATTTAAGCATACTAAAAGTTTTTAAAGGTTAGCTTCCCTTCCTTCATCCTTTCGATCTGGCTTTGTTGCGAACCTGGCCTAAACCCTAAATTGAACACAAAGAAAAAACCAAAAAAACCGGGCTAAGAAACCCGGAAAAAAAATGAAAAAAGAAAGCTTCTTTTAAAGGCTTGCACCAGACGGATTGCAAGCTTTTTGACAAAAAAAATACTACCCGGGTGCGGTAGTATTTAAAATTGTTTCCTTAATATACTCCGCACCCGGTGTGGAGATTTTTTTTGCAAAACCCGGAGGGCTTGAACTTGCAATACGGCAGGGGCAACGCCTTAACTTTGCGGCCGTTTTTTTATTTATCCGTTAAGAAAATGCCGATAGATTTTATCTTTGGAACTTATAATATTCAATTATTGATTATGGATAAGTATGAAATCACCTTGAATGAAATAAAACATATTCTTTCAAGACTCGTAGGAACCCAGGACCAGCCAAAAGAGAAACAGTTTTCAGAACAAGCTTTAGATAATGCTGCGAAAGCATTTAAAAAGCTAAAACGCGGCAATAGTGAATGGGTGCCAAGCACTGATGTATCGAAATATATAAAAGGTGCGCCTTATAATAACGTTGGGAATTTTATTAGAAAAGAGTTTGAATTTAAAAGCTTCTACCAAAAAGGAGCTGGATATTTTTATTATAAAAAAGATCTCATCCATTTGTCTAATGAATTAGCAAAAAGAAATATTAATCTTTCCCGCTATATGGAACTAAAAGCGGAACAGGAGCGAATTGAAAAAGGTGCAAGGGATACATTCGCCTTGCGGAAAGAAAAGAAGGCAATCAAGAACCCTTATAAAATTCCTGATAATCTTAGAAATATAGCTGCAAAGCCAAAAAGGTTGAAGACTGCAGAACAGCTAACGGAAGAGCTTGACAAATTAAACATGGAATATAATACCTATCATTTATCCGAGTATATTAATATTTTTGATGGCTCTTTAGCACTTCCGAAAGATGATTTTTACTTTCAAAAAATGGATAGTGAAATAAGTAAAAGAGCTAAACGATGGTTTATGAAATTTAATTCTATTCATAACGAATTGAGTTCACTAGAAAAGAGCAGTAAGAAAAAATGAAACTAGGCTTTATATCAGACACACATACTTACCACAAGCGCCTGAGAGGCCTTGAAAGCATAGATATTTTAATCCATGCCGGTGATGTGTGTATGCGCGGTACTGAGGCTGAAGCAATAGATTTTATTAATTGGTTTAACCAGGTTGAGGTTAAGTATAAAGTCTTTATTGCAGGCAACCATGATTTTTACTTTGAAAAAACGCCATCAAGGCTCATCAGAGAGCGGCTAAATGAAAACACGTTTTACCTGAACGATGACGGGATAACTATTGATGGAGTAAATATATGGGGCAGCCCGATTCAACCCTGGTTTCGTGATTGGGCGTTTAACCGTCAACGGGGTGAAGACATTAAGCGTCATTGGGACCTGATCCCCGACAACACAAACATTTTAATTACACATGGCCCGCCCTTTGGCATTCTTGACCGGACAGACAGCGGAGAACGTGTAGGCTGCGAAGATCTGCTGGAATGTGTGGAACGCATAAAACCAAAATATCATGTGTTCGGGCATATACATGAAGATTATGGATTAAAGGATAAGGAGTTCACTTCTTTCATCAATGCCTCTGTTTTGGATGAACATTATCATCTGGTAAATGATCCTGTGATTTTAGAGTACTGATACGGTAAAAGCGCCTGCGGCGTGCGGCGGGAGTGGCTGCAAAAAAGCGCAATGAAATGGAGCGGTTTGCGGACACTGTGCGGCGAGCCACCTGCGAGTGGAGCAAGGGTGGGCAGCCCGGGAGCCTTGCTATTTTCAGCAAGGCGGGGGCAACCTATGTTGCCAGCGTGGCGAATTAAAAAGAGATCCCGCAGGGGCTTTGATTTATGCCACGCGTCAGACAACACAAGCATAAAGTAGATGCAAACTTCTCGTGCAATTCTAATGGTTTGCATCACTTTATGCGCAGCCCGAGCGACCCGCAGGCGAGCCAAATTATGGGCAGCCGGTGGACTGGCAGCTACTGGAATGAGGAGCCGAGTGAAGCCCAGGGAATTGTAGCCCTTCGGCAGGCTCAGGGCAGGCTGGGCGAAAGGCCCGGGCGAGTGAAGGCGAGAGAATGAAGTGGCAGGCCAGGACAAGGGAGGCTGCCGTGACGAAAGCTCGTGCAAATTGCAAAGGGTATGACAAACTTTTAACCCGCGGTGCGCAGCAATGGAGAAGAAAACGCGGGCAAAATAGCTTATGCGAAATGCCTTTAAAAAAAAGTGCTGGAGCATAGGCTATTTTGGTTTGGCGTATCCCTTTGCTTTGCACCAGCTGAGGAACACCGATTTACCGTGTCGGGAAAGTTCCTGCCTCTTGATTTCCTTTTTTGTTCTAAATTCTTTTTTAATTAAAAATCAAGGGGCGGTTTCCGCCCCTTACCATTAGTGATCTTTTGCTTTTTTGATCTTTTAATTTGGATTGTTTGCAAGGTATGCGCCCTTCCCGCGCATATCTTGCGTGTACGATGTTAAAGGCAGAGCGAATAAAAAGCAGGGTTGAAATGTGCGCCGTTATTTTTTATTGGCTTTGCCGTGCGTTAAGGATTGAAGTGGAAAGCCCGGACCGCCAGCCGCGCCCGTTGAAAACAGGCGACGGCAAGGGAGGACTTGGAACGGAAAGCCTGACCCGAAGGGGAACGCCTAATAATATCTACTTGGCAATTATCAATTAATTGAAAATCAATCAATTAGAACAAAACAGCACACGTATTATCCTATTTGTATCAAATTTCACATAAATTATTACGTTTTTAGTTAAAAATATTACGTTATTTTGATTTGTATTACGATTTTTGTTATATTTGTACCATGAACGATAAAAATTTAACGGTTATGTACACTGAAATATTAAGAATAATAGAAGGCGGCCTGGCCAAAGATCCTGGTAAAGTCTACAGCTATTCGAAGATTTTGGCCGGTAAGTTGGAAAAAGATGGAGATGACAGGCTTTCCAAAATGATTAATAGGGTGATTGATAAGGGTCCCGCAAATACGGTTACGATGGATGAGCTATTAACTACGCCGGTTGATCATGAAAGCAGATTAAGTATCGTTGATGTAGAAATTCCATCAAAGGAAAAAACACCTATTGTTTTAGCTCCTATGGTTGAAAATAAGATTAATGATTTTATAGGTGCTGTAAAACATCAAAATGCTCTTATGAGTCTTGGAATAGAAACTTCGAACACTTTATTGTTATATGGAAAACCAGGATGCGGGAAAACAACGGTTGCGAAATACATTTCGGAGCAAACAGACTTACCTTTAATTGTAGCCAGATTTGATGCTATTGTATCTTCGTTACTGGGGAACACTGCAAAAAATATAAGAAAGATATTTGACTTTGCAGATAATAAGCCTTGCATTTTATTTTTAGATGAGTTCGATGCAATTGCTAAGGCCAGAGACGATCAGCATGAGTTAGGGGAGTTGAAACGGGTTATTAATAGCTTACTTCAAAACATCGATTCGTTTTCAAATAATAATATTTTAATTGCCGCTACTAATCATCCGGAGCTTTTAGATAAGGCTATCTGGAGGCGGTTTAATCACGTAATTGAAATCGGATTGCCACAGGATAATGAGATCTCGACTTTAATAAAAGAGTTTGTAGGCGATTTTTTAAACGATTTTTCTGAAGATAAAAAGAAGCATGAAAAGCTCGTGAAATTACTTGAAAGTAAATCGCCATCTGATATAAAGGCTATTATCAATAATGCCAAAACGCAATCGGTTATTCATGGTAATAACACTTTGAAATATGAAGATTTGCTGTTTGAGATTTTCGAGTTTAATAATCACGGTGCTTTATCGTTTGAAAAAATGATCGAGTTCTTAAATGAGAATGGAATGCCGCAGGCGAGCATCGCGGATAAAATGAAACTGTCATTAAGGCAGATAAGAAATTATTTAAATAAACAATCGTAAGATGGCTAAGAAAAACCTTCCCATAAAGTTTTTTGAAAAAAGACAAAAGGATGAACAAGCGACAGAGGGCGCAGGCGGCGGTAAGTTACCCAATTGGGTGATCCAAGATCGTTCTGCTCTGACAGAACGGTCTGTCGCTGTAAGGAAGGTTCTTAGTGAAGTTGGTAAAGGTATTGAAAGGAAAACGAAGAGGAAAAGCTTTATACCATCAGTGGTAAGGCTAAAGGTTCATCAAGACGCTATAGCTAAATCATACAGGAAGGATATCGGCAAATTGTTTAATGTAGGGAAGATGAATGTGATCGGGTTTAATGGTGATGATGAAGTGCTTATTAAAATAGATAATGCCACAGACCTTGAAAAGATAGCTACTAATTTTAGTAAGGTTGAAACCAATGTTTTTGGTCAGCATACTGCTAT
The DNA here is from genome assembly GCA_002390745.1 of Bacteroidetes bacterium UBA4416. Lineage (GTDB taxonomy): Bacteria > Bacteroidota > Bacteroidia > B-17B0 > Aurantibacillaceae > UBA4416. The sequence continues at coordinate 17,202 of DGQK01000004.1, forward strand.
AGGTATTTCAGCAATTAATGAAATAGAAGAGTTTAAAGCGCATGTGGAAGCTACCGCAGAAGAGCACGAAGTATTAAAGGTTAAACTATTCAACTATGGTGATTATGACCTGAACAGGATAGTTAACAAAGCTTTTCAAAGCTATTGCGCGGAAAGAAATATTGCTTTTGAAAAGACTGTTTATTCTGGAGATTTGAATATTTACAGAATAAATAAAGTTACTGCTGACGGGCTGGATGCGCTTAAGGATTTCGATGGTGTTCAGCTTATTACTGATATGCCCTCTTACGATGTTACATTGGACGAAGTAACTGAGGAGAATGTAATCCCAATCAAACTACCTGAAAAGGATCGTGAATATCCAACAGTTGGTGTACTTGATTCTGGCATATCGGATATTCCTCATTTAAAGCCCTGGCTCGTAAAGGAAAGTATTACTTATTATGATAAGGCTGATGTGAATAAAGCACACGGCACTTTCGTATCGGGCGTATTGCTGTATGGTGATGAGTTGGAAAATAAGGGTTATGTTGGTTCAGATGGCTGTAAGTTGTTTGAAGCACTCGTAATACCTGATATCACGAAACAAACAATCTATGAGGATGAGCTTGTTGAACAAATAAGGGACGCAATAAGTCGCCATGAACATATAAAGATTTGGAACTTATCCCTGGGGACGAACAGGGAAGCTGATCTTTATGAGTTTTCGGATTTTGCCAAAGCGCTTGATGAAATACAGGAGCATCATAATGTTTTGATTTGCAAGTCGGCAGGCAACTGTAATAACTATGTTCATGATGCACCACGAAGCAGGATTACCAAGTCTGCCGATACGGTGCGAGGCCTTGTGGTGGGCTCTATTGCCCATGCTAAAGGTGAATTCGATATTTCGGATGAACATAATCCTTCTCCTTTTACAAGGGTTGGGCCCGGACCAGCGAATTTGATTAAGCCTGATGTGGTACATATTGGCGGCAATGCTGGTAAAAATGGCAGACGGGTTGTTATGAATCCGGTAAAGTCATTTACACCTTCGGGTGGAATTGCCAAAAATATAGGGACAAGCTTTTCAACTCCGCGGGTAACTGCACTTGCCGCCGGACTAAGCTTTAAGCTGAAAGAAGAGTTTAACCCTTTACTTATAAAAGCTTT
>DGQK01000028.1 GCA_002390745.1 Bacteroidetes bacterium UBA4416
TGAATGAAAAATCCTGCGCAAATATCCTAAAACCTATTTTTGAGATGCCTTCTAGTCTCATGTTATGTAAATACGTGAAAAGCAGTGTTCCACTCTTATCCCTGTTCTGATAAACCAGGTTTGTTAATAGTTTGTGAATACAATCAGCTGTGATATTAGCTGTTTTTTGTAATATTTGTTAAAATGCTTAATTTACCTATTTTATGAAAAAACTGCTACTCAGCCTTTTCGCGTTGTTGTTTTCGTTTGTGTCGCAAGCCCAGGATTTTAACCTCGATGACCTTCCCAACCACCTGGTGAGGGAACTCAACAGGTTCAGGATGCAGAATGGCCTCGATACCTTTGAGGTAAATGATATCCTGATCAACGCTGCCAACATCGACGCTGTGAAAATGGCAAAATCCGGGCAGGCCAAAGTAGAGCCTGAGAAAGTAAAGAAGAACCTGGTAAAAGCCGGAGGCACTAACAAGGGCGAGGAAACCGCCTTGCTGGCGCCGGTGAGCAAAGGCCGGGACACCTACAATACCGCGCAGGTAGCCAAGGTGATCTGGACACGCTGGGAGAATACCAAAAAAGATAAGGCAGTGCTCCTGAATCCGCAGTACATGATGATCGGGATCAAATGCGTGATGGACAAGGATAATAAAAAGGTAGTGGCAGTGGCTGTATATGGCGGTTACGACAGCTTCAACGCCGGCGCTAAAAAGAAGAAGGAGCTCGAAGTTCCCTACAATACCAAATCCAAAAAATTACTGGCTGCGGATATCAAATCCTGCAAAAACTGTGATAAATGGAAGAATTATGATCTTTTGCAGCAGGGCCTGAAAGTAGAGAATGGAAAGATCTACCTCGAGTATGCCAACCTGAAAGACCTCAAGCGCCTGATGAAAAAAACGAAAGACGGCCTGGCGGTGGACATCGTACAGCGCGCGCAGTACGAGAAGCCCGATTACAACATCGTAGATAACAACCTGCAAAGCAAAGGCATCATGCAGAAAGTAGTTTATAAGGATAAGATATTCTCTAAAAACCTCATCAAGCAAGACCCGAAGGCCAAGAAAAAAGTGAAGATCAACAGCCTCAAAATTGAAATGGGTAAATTCAATAAAAAAATCACAGGCCCTTACGAGCTCAACCTGATTGTGGTACAGGACGGACACGTGTGCCGCACGGTAACCAGGAGCTACCTGGAGGAAGGTGACCAGGAAAGCAATACGCCCATCGGCCTGATCCCCGCCCTGGAGAGTGTAGGCCTGAAACCGCCTTTTGAGCCTAAGTCCGAAAGCTCTATCCTGAACTTCTCCATTCCTTTTGAAAAAAATAAATCGGAGTTCAAGCCTGAAGATATCCAGCCTTTCATCAAAGCGTTGAATGAGCCTGATTTTGTGATCGATGGCTTATACATTTATGCATACTCTTCGATCGAAGGCGATGCAACGGCCAATGCCAAACTGCAACGCAAGCGTGCCGAAAGCGTGACCAAAGTATTGCAAAGCATGCAGCAGAATAAGATCAACCCGACGATCGAAACGCGTGATTCCTGGAACCTCTTCGAAATGGAAATGGAAGACGGGAAATATGCCGACCTCGTGAAAATGGGAAAGGACAAGGCTGTTAAAAAGATCAACAGCGACGGCTCTTTGCTCAGCGAGCTGGAGCCGGTGTTGGCAAAGCAACGCTTTGCGCAAATTGTGATGGATGTAACTTATGATATTTCCGGAGACAAGGAGCAGCGCTTTTCAGTAGTGTCCTTCAACCGGGCCATTAAAGCCAATAAAACCCAGCAGGCTTACAAAGTTATGGAGTATGCCGCTACGCAGGTAATTAAGAAAAAATACAGCGATGATGTGCTGGATAGTATGAAAGTGCCGAATGACGCCAAGTTTGTGAATTTTATGAACAACAAAGTGTATTTTGGTTACCTCGCCAAAAGCAGCCTGGTAGATGAGGATGATTACGAAGAGCTGAAGCGCCTCGAAAAACTTGACCCGTCAAATGATGTGGTACGTTATAACCGCATTTACAGCTCCATCAAGCTTGATACAACATTGGGTACCAAAGAGCAGCAATCGAAATTGCAGCAGGACATCGATGCCTTGTATAAATCCAAGATCGAAAAAAAGCTGGTTGACGGCTTAAACATTGAGTGGCAGTTCAAGATCATGGAATCTTTGGATACGGTAGAAAATGCTGAGCCGCAGATCGAAGCCTGTATCACGCGTATCAAGAGTTTCTACAACTTCAAGGATGCTTCCTGGCAGAATGCCCTGAAGCTGGCCTATGCCTTCACGCGTGGAAAAGATTACAAATTCTCCAGCAACATTTTAGAGCCTTTCCTGAAAGTGGAAAATGTGGATGAAGGACTGTTATTCAGCTACATTTCCATTGCTTCGCACCTGCCTGAAAAATTTTATAGCCGCACCTTCAACGATGCCTTGCACAAAGCTAAAGAGCGCAATCCGGAACGTTATTGCCAGCTCTTCGGCGAGCCGCGCATGTCGTTCCAGGTATTGGGTAACCCTAATGCCAAAGCGGATTACAAAGAAGCCGGATGCAAATAGACAGTATCCGGCAAATTAAATTTTGGCCTTATAAAATAAAACCATAATATTGCCTTCATGACGCAAAAGAATACATCTCTTTATTATTATACCTTTTCATCTATGAAACGGTAGTTTGCGCATATCCACAAGTCTAAGTCAAACTGAATATATAAAACCCGTTTCATCATGAAGCGGGTTTTTTTTATGCCCTTTTTTACCTTAAAAACAACACACATGATCAGTCAAAAACCAACACACCAAGTGTACGCTCATTACACGGCACAGGACTTCCTGGTATGGAGGCTCCTGTTTGACCGGCAGATGGAAAATCTGAAACCGGTGGTATCTTCAGAGTTTTTAAAAGCGCTGAAGGCCGTAAAGTTTACCAATGAAAAGATTCCCGACTTCAGTGAGATCAATGCCTTGCTGAAACCTTTGACAGGATGGGAATTGCAGGTGGTGCCCAACATCAGCCCCCAGGCGGAATTTTTTGAATGCCTCTCCCGGAAAACATTTACGGCGACCTGCTGGCTAAGGAGCCTGGAGCAACTGGATTACCTGGAAGAGCCGGATATGTTCCATGATGTATTTGGTCACGTGCCCCTGTTGAGCAATCACAACTACGTTAATTTCTTCAAAGGCATCAGTGATATTTTTCTGAAGTACGGTAAAAATGAAAGGGTCACGGAGTTGCTTGGAAGAATGTATTGGTTTACCATTGAGTTTGGCCTGATCAGGGAACATGGGCAACTCAGGATCTACGGAGCAGGCATTATTTCATCGCCGGGTGAAACCGAGAACAGTCTCAGCGACAGGGTGCGCCACCTGTCTTTTGATGTGCGCATAATACTCAATACATCTTTCAGGACAGACATTTTCCAGGAAACCTATTTTGTGATCGATTCTTTCGAACAGCTTTGGAATTCGCTGGAGGAGATCGAAGCCGTCTTACAGGAATATATGGCGGGAGATCCGGATTAGTTCCTACACGGCGCCGGTTCCTGCGCTGTAAAGAACCGGCGCGCAGCGAAGTTTCCGACATTTATCGGGATAAACTCTGCAGCCGTCCGGCACCCAAAAACCTGTTTTTTAGAGTTTGACTACACTAAAACAAAAAGCCTGTCATAATGAGTATGACAGGCTTTTTTTATGGGAATGATCCGGTGGATTAATCCAGGATCACGATCTTTTGTTTCAGCAGCTGTTGGCCGTTTTGGCCGCTGATGATGTAGATGCCGGCAGCAAAACCGCTAAGGTCAAGTTTGCTGTCGCCAGACTGAATAGTGGTGGTGCTTAATACTTGTCCTGTTTGGTTGCTTACTGTTACTTTCAAACCGCTTGTGGCATGGATGGTAAACACGCCGATGCCTGGGTTCGGGTAAATGCTCAGCCTGGTGGTTTCCAGCTCTTCGATGCCTGTGCAGGCGCTTACGGTAGCAATGGAAGAGGCGGAAGCTGTACAGTTGGAGGCATTGGTGTAGGAATACGTCACGGTATGTGTGCCGATTCCGGCTGATGAAGGCGTGAAGACCGTTCCGGTAACTCCCGTGCCCGAGAAGGTACCCATTGCCGGCGTTCCGGACAAGAACAAGACATCTGAGTTAGGGCAGAATTGGGTTTGTGTCAGGGAGAAGGTCACTACCGGAGCCGTATTCACGGTTGACGAAACAACCGACGTGGAGCTACAGCCATTGGTATTGGTATAGGTGTAGGAGATGGTATAGGTGCCTGCTCCTGCCGTCGAAGGCGAATAGCTGGAACCAGTAACGCCTGTGCCCACATACACACCGCCTGCCGGAGTCGCATTCAGGGCAATGACAGGGGAATTGGTGCAGAGCATGGGCTGGGCCAGGGAGAAGCTGATCACAGGCAGTGGGTTGACCGTTATGCTGATGCTTCCCGTGATCGGGCATCCTGCCGCTGTGGTGCCTGATACACTGTAGGTAGCAGAGCCTGTTGGTGTGACCACAATACTTGCCGAAGAAGCGCTTGTGCTCCAGGTATAGCTTGTTGCCCCGCTTGTAGTCAGGGTGCTGCTTTTACCGGCACATAAGGTAGCCGAAGACGCCGAAATCGTTGTAGTTAATGCAGCTGTAGGCTGGCTTACCGTAGCGGTAATGGTGTTGGTACAGCCCGGTCCGTCATTGATGCTAACCGTATAAGTGCCGGGAGGCAAACCCGTAGCAGTTACTGTGTTTTGTACAGGCGTGCTTGTCCAGGTATAGGTAAATGCAGGGACACCGCCCGTTGCCACAACGGTCGCTTTTCCGTTGGTCATGCCAAAGCAGGCATCTGTTACAGTGGCCGTATAGCTTGGCAGAGCGGCTCCCGACAGTGCAAAGGCGCAAATCCTGGGATTGGTGCCTGCATTCTGGATCACGAGCTTCGATACCAGCTTGGTCCGGTTGGCGCAGCTCAGTACAAGATCAGTGCCGTACAACCTTGGATTGCCGGATACGTTGCCGGGATTGCCTGTGGTACGGTCCACGCGGTCGATGCCGCTAAGGATGGCGTTCGATCCATTGTACCAATCGGACAGGGTCAGGCCGCTGAATACCTGGTTGGTGCCGTCGGTAAAACGTACGGTGATCGTCATCGGGCAATTGCCTTCCGTGGCAAAGCCCAGCATGCTCAGAGCAGAGAACGATGCCGGCGTGGTGAGGATCAGGGAATCTTTCTGCCCGCTTAAAATATAACAGTTGTTGTTGCCTGTATAAGGATTCAGCTGGTAGGTACGTGTACCGCTTGTAATGGTGCCGTTGTTCGGTAAGCCTTTGTTGATGCTGTATAACGCACCGTAAGCTGCCGAGTACATTGCATAATTGCTGCCATCGATAGGGCCACTGGTCGTTGTAGAGGCTACTGTGTTTTCGGCCACGGCATCCATATTGAAACCGGTAACCGCAACCGGCGTGTAGGTTTGAGCAAGCATGTATGAGCTGCCCAAAAGTAAAAGTGGGAGTACAAGTGATTTCATTTACAAATAAAGTTTAGGTTAAATCAAAGTTACTAAACTGATTTAGCATAGCTTTATGAAATTTGCTTGGAATACGATAATTCCTGATTTTTAGTCGTTTGTCTGCATATTTTATTTATTTGACGAGTAAAACATGGCTTAGGTTGAGTTAAACTATGGTTTGCCATATTTACTATAAGTCGTTATGCGTTCAAAAAAACGATGATAGCGCGATTTTTACGTCAAAGAACTCCGATCAGAATGACCGGTGAATGAAGTTTAAACATATACAAGTAAGCACCGGCGTGTATTCATGGAATCGCTATCCCTGTTCGTGTCGCAGGAATCCAAAATATCGGCCCAATAAAAACCTGTTTTAGATCTTAATTGCATAACAACAAAAAGCCTGTCACTTTCAGGTGACAGGCTTTTATAGTTTCCTTACAAAGGATATTAGTCAAGAATTACGAGCTTCTGCGTTACAGATTGCTGGCCGTTTTGCCCATGGATAATATAAATACCTGCAGCAAGGCCGCTCAGGTCAATGCTGTTATCACCGGCTTTGAAAAAGAAAGTGTCGATGATGCGGCCGGTTTGATCGCTTACGGTTGCCTGGAGGTCAGCTTTGAGCTGAACGTTGAAGATGCCTTTGCCTGGGTTTGGATAGATCATCAGCATGCTTGCGGACAGCTCTTCAATACCAGTGCAGGCGTTAACAGTAGCAGTTGATGTGGCATAAGACTGGCAGTTGGCTGTATTGGTATAGGTGTAGGTAATCGTATAAGTACCCACGCCTGCCTGTGCAGGAATGAACGCTGTTCCGGTCATTCCGGTGCCTGAGAAAACGCCTCCGGCCGGTGTGCCGGTGAGGGCAACTGCCAGTGAGTTGACACAGAACTGATTTTGTGGCATGCTGAACGATACTACAGGTGCCGCATTGATTGTCGTAGACACAATACTGGTGGCGCTGCAGCCGTAGCTGTTGGTATACGAGTAGGAAATGGTTTGGGTACCGATACCTGCTGTTGACGGAGAGAAATTACCGGAACCGGTAATGCCGCTTCCGCTAAAGGTACCTCCCGACGGGCTGGCGCTTAGCGTGAGGGATGGAGAATTGCTGCAAAACACGGTTTGTGTAGGGGAGAACGTAATAACAGGGCGAGGGTTTGCTGTGATAGCGACGGTGCCGGTGATCGGGCATCCGCCAGCGGTAGTGCCTGTTACACTATAGGTAGCCGATGTGGTAGGAGTGATCACGGTGCTTGAGGTGTTTGTGCCGTTACTCCAGGTGTAGGTTGTCGCACCACTGGTAGTCAGTGTAGCATTGCTATAAGCGCAGAGTGTGGATGCTGTGGTGGCAATGGTCGTTGTAAGAGCGGCAGTAGGCTGGCTCACAGAAGTTGTCAGAGTTTTGATACATCCCGTTGCATCAGCAACGGTTACTGTATATGTACCTCCCGATAAACTCGTAGCAGCGGACGTGTTTTGTACAGGATTGGTTGTCCAGCTGTAAGTAAAGGCAGGCAGGCCACCGGTAACAAACACCGAAGCACTTCCGTTAGACATGCCATAGCAAGCGTCTGCTGAACTAACGCTGTATGTAGGGTTAGAAATACCTGATAAGGCAAACAGGCAGGCATGCACGCCTGAAGTCATATTTTCAATAACCAGTTTGGATACATTCTTGTTTCGGTTTGTGCAGGCCAGTGCCACTTCGACGGAATACATCCTTGGTTCAAAAAACTGGTAGTCAGGATAGTTTGATGTACGTCCGGTGCGGTCAAAGCCATTGATCACGGGATTTGGATTATAAAACCAATCCGGCAGAGAGTTGGACGTAAATGTTTCGTTAGTGCCATCGGTAAACCGTACGGTAATTTTGATAGTAGCTGAACCTTCGGTTGAAAAGCCAAGAAGGCTTAATCCATCATAGGGAGCTGGTGTCGTGAGGATGAGAGAGTCTTTCTGTCCGAAGGTCAAATGCAAGGTGTTGTTGGCACTGAATGAATTGAATTGGTAATTGTAGTTTCCGTTAGCAATGGTGCCGTTGTCAGGGAGCCCTCCGGTTGAGAAAAACGCTACGCCGTATGCCGCTGTGTACAGAACATAATCATTGTTGTCAATAGGGCCACTTGTCGAGCCGTTTGCAGGTGATGTTTCTGCAATGCCATCCATGTTAAAGCCGCTGACAGCAATGGGGGAATAATTTTGTGCAAGCGAAACACAGCTGCTCAAAATCATGCAATTCAATAAAAATTTTTTCATTATGAGTTAATTTAAGTTTAAATCAAAGCTACTAAATTGATTTAGAATTAAATCAGGAGTCCAATAATGATTGTTTTTTTGTTTTTTTAAATCTGAAATATATTTTATTGTCGTTTAATATGTCATTTTTGTTGATAAAGCTTGTCTGTTACTTTTAACCGATGGCCAGGTTAATAGTTTTATTCTGTTGAAGGTGGTTTAGAAGAGCAACTTTACTGCGCGACCGGTCTTGCCGATTGATTTTTAGCAGCTATTATTCCAGAGAGCTTTCGATCAACACCTCTCTGTATTTTTCGAGAATAGTGGATTTGGAAATAAAGCCCTGGTAGCGCCCTTCGTATATCACCGGGATATTCCAAAGGTGCGACTCGGAAAATAATTTCATGGCAGAGATGATGTCGTCTTTTTCTGTGATGACATATTTGGGTGGGTGCATGATTTCCTTCACGCTTACCGTATCATACATTTCCTGCTTGAACATGATCTCCCGGATGTCGTCGATGCTGATGAGGCCTTTCAATGTGTAATCTTTATCCAGCACGGGGAACATGTTGCGCTTCGAATGGGTGATCAGCTCGATCAGTTTGCGCAGGTTCACATCTACCGGCACCTCGGAGAAGTCGCGTTCTACATAGGCCGAAAGATCGATACTGCTGAGGAGGTAAGAATCGGTATTGGTAGTAACGATCTTTTCCTTTTCCGCCAGCTTGAGCATATCGATGCTGAAAGGCATGAAGTACTTGGAAACGGCATAGCTCAGGGCCGACACGATCATGAGCGGGATGATGAGCTCATAGCCTCCGGTGATCTCGGCGATCAGGAAGATGCCCGTGAGCGGCGCCTGGAAAATGCCGCTGAGCAAACCCGCCATGGCCACAATGGTAAAGTTACTGATGGGTAAGCTGACAAAGCCAAGGTCGCTGATGGCCGATGAAAATAAATAGCCGATGAATGCGCCCAGGAACAGCGATGGTGCGAAGTTGCCGCCATTGCCCCCGCTGCCAATGGTAATGCCTGTGGCAATGGGCTTGAGAAGGATCACGACCAACAGCAAAATGTAAAGCAACGGTTTGGATAAGGACGACAAGGGAAAGAGGGAGTGGCTGAACACCAGGCTGGGATGGCTGTCGGAGAGGAGCTTGATGCTTTGATAACCTTCGCCCAGTAAGGGTGGAATTACCAGGATGAGTACAAAAAGGCCAAGTCCGCCTGCGAGGGCTTTGACGATCTTCCGGTTTTCGAAGCGTTTGAAATAATGTTCGGTAGCAAGAAATACTTTGGAGTAATAATAGGAAGAAGCGCCGCAAACCAGGCCCAGCACCATATAGAAAGGAACATTATTGTAATCGAAGGGTTCCTGCAATTTGAACAGGAGAAGTACATCCTCATGCAGGATGATCTTGGAGCAGAGGGCGCCCGAGGCAGCGGCAATCAGGATGGGAATGAAGGCAGAAATATTGGCTTCCACCAGTAACACCTCGAGTGCAAACAGCACACCGGCAATGGGCGTGTTGAAGGCAGCCGCAATGCCTGCTGCGGCGCCCGCAGCCAGGAGCAGTGTGCGTTCCTTGTAGCTCAGCTTGTAGGAGCGGCCGAAATTGGAGCCGATGGCTGAGCCGGTGGTCACGATCGGCGATTCGAGGCCTGCTGACCCGCCGAAACCCACCGTCAGCGCCGAGCTGATGATGTGGCTATAGGTCTGGTCTTTGGGCAGGATGCTGGATTTCCGGGCAATGGCGTACAGGATGTTGGCGATGCCTTTTCCGAGCTTGTTGCCATTGAGGTAATGGATGTACATGGCACAAAGGGAAATCCCCACAAAGGGGAACAGGGCAATAAAAAAAGGATTGTCGGAGGAAATGTATTCGATGTTGCGGATGAAAAAATGCACAAAGAATTTAAGGAACACGGCTGCAAGCCCTGCGGTGAGTCCGATAAGGATGGCAGCGAAAATAATGAACTGCTTTGGAGTCAGCTTATGCTGGATCCAGATGATGAGCCTGTTCGATTTAAAAAACAGCGACAGTATAGACCTCATGCTGGCACAATTGTTTTAAATGGGTTACTATTATCAAATTGCAAGCCTGCAAGATATCATTTTAATCGTTAAGGCTTCGGTTTTTTTCTGTTTTTATGATGTCATACGCCCCGCTCTCAGCCTGAATAGCAGGAGCCCCGTAAGCCCCGACAGGCAGGAGGCGATGAGGATCATCATTTTGGAAGACTGGATATAGCCTTCATCCGTAAATGCCAATTGTGTGATAAAAACCGACATGGTAAAGCCTATGCCGGCAACGCAGCCCATGCTGACAATGTTGTACCAGCTGACACCTTCCGGCAATACCGATGCTTTTAGTTTTACGAGCAGGAAAATTGCCAGGCTTATGCCTAAGGGTTTCCCGATGAGCAGGCCGGCCAGTATTCCGAGGGCGTGTGGCTGGGTCAGGCCCGAAATAAATTCAGGTTTCAGCGGAATGGCAGTGTTGGCAAGGGTAAAAAGGGGAAGGATGAGATAAGCCACGGGCAGGTGTAAGCGGTGTTGTAAACGGTGCGAAGGAGAGTTGTCGGTGCCGTCTCCGAATGGAAAGGTAAAGGCCAGCATTACACCGGCAATGGTTGGATGAATGCCGGACTGCATCATGCAAAACCACATGATCAGCCCAAGCGCAATGTAGGGAATAAAGGAATGCACCCTGAGCCTGTTGAGAAGCATGAGGATGGCAAACACACCGAGGGCCGCCAGCAGAAACATGGTGTGGATGGAGGACCCATAAAAGAATGCAATGATGAGTACAGAGCCGAGATCGTCGATGATAGCAATAGCCGTCAGGATGATTTTGATGCTGACCGGTACGCGGTTGCCGGCCATCGTGATGACTGCTAAGGCAAAGGCAATGTCTGTGCCCATCGGGATCCCGAAGCCTTCTTCTGTTCCCGCCCCACGGTTAATAAAAGAATAGAGGAGGGCAGGTAAGATCATACCTCCGATGGCGCCGCCGATAGGAAGCACAGCTTTGCGCAAGGGATAGAGTTCGCCATTGTATAGTTCCCGTTCGATCTCAAGGCCAACCATTAAAAAGAAAATGGTCATGAGTCCGTCGTTGATCCAGTGCTCTATACTTAAATGCATGTCGATGCCCATCAGGGAAAAACCGGCTTTCGTATGCCAGAAATGAAGGTAGTTTTCCGAAAAGCAGCTGTTTGAAACAATAAGGGAAATAACCGTGCAGGCAATCAGCAGCAATCCCGCATTTTTTTCGCTGGAAGTAAATTCTTTAAAAAAGTGGCTCAGGCTTTCCTTCATAAAATAGTAGCTGAATTTAAGCATTTTTGCAGAAGGGGCGACCTTTTTGGTAGAATTAGTTTGAAAATGCCATGGCATTAAAGTTGAAGCCCACCTGGTATTATGAAAACCATCCTCGTACCTACCGATTTCTCAGATGCTTCCCGTAATGCGTCCCGCTATGCGGTTAATCTTGCTAAATCTTTAAATTACAGGGTGTTGTTGTTTCACGTCTTCAATACCCCTATGTTGGTGGGTGGGGAGTTCCCTGCTATGGAGATGGCAGACCTTCTGGGGCTTGAGCAGGATCATAAAAAGCGTTTGGAGGAAGAGGCGGAACTGTTGAGAAAAGGTACAGATGTTGTGATCGGGTGCCAGGCCACCAGCGGATTTACGGTGGATGAAATTGCGGACATCGAAGAAAAAGAAAAGCCAGCCCTTATTGTGATGGGCCTGAGCCCTTCGGGAAGGATCGGCGAATTTGTATTCGGCAGCATCAGTACCGATGTGGTTAAGAATACGCAAACGCCCGTTATCATCGTGCCGGAGGCCTCTCATTTTAAAGAGATCAAAAAGATCGCGTTTGCCAGCGATCTGAAAATGGAATGCGAGATGAGGATTCATGAGCCTTTGAAAGACATGATCGATGCTTTCGGCTCCCAGATCGCCATATTGAATGTGGTAAAAGAACAAAGCGACAGGATCGGGAAGGACGATGGCGTATCGGGTCGCCGGATCGAAAAATACTTCGAGAACATGGAACATGTGTACCATTTTCTTGAAAACAATGATGTCATAGAAGGCATCAGTGAGTTTATCGTAAACCAGCATGTGGATATGGTAACGATGATCCCCCAGAAGCATAACCTTATCGAGCGGATCTTTAAAGAAAGCAACACCAAAAAAATGGCTTTCCACGTGGATATTCCGCTGCTGACCCTTCCGGCCATTCCCTGCGACTAAAAGTCCTTATATCGTTTATCCTTAAACCCGTTTTTATGAAGTATATTCTGTCATCCGTTTTCGTGCTGAGCACACTTTTCCTGTTTTCGCAAAAGGATTTTGAAGTAAAGTTTAAAAAGTCGGAGGAAACGCTCGAAGAGAAAAAATACGATAAGGCATTGAGCATGTTCCTCGAGCTTTACAACAGCGACACGTCGAATGCCAACCTGGCCTATAAAGTAGGCTATTGCTACCTGCAGTCGATTGGGCGCAAGGAGAAAGCGGTGCCCTACCTCGAAAAGGCCGTGAAAGCGGTAAGTATAGACTATAAAGAGCACGATCCTGCCGAGCGCCGCACGCCTCTGCAATCCTGGAAATACCTTGCAGATGCCTATCACCTCGATTCTCAGTTCGACAAGGCAATTGCCACATACAACGTATACCGCCAGGAAATGAAAAAGCATCACCGGAAAGACAAAGCCGCAGACGATGATGCCGACCGTAAGATCCGGATGTGCTATACGGCTCAGCAACTGATGAAAGTGCCTGTAAAGCTGAAAGTGGAAAACATGGGCAAAAGCGTCAATTCGAAATATGCGGATTATTCACCCGTGCTCACTGCTGATGGCAATACGATGATCTTTACCTCCAGGCGCGATGGGGGCGTAGGAAACGCGACCTATGATGACGGAAAATATTTTGAGGATATCTATATTACCGATTACGTGAATGGCAAATGGACGGATGCCAGGAACATCGGGCCTCCGATCAATACAGAGGGCAATGACGCTACTGTAGGCATTACCATCGACGGGCAAAACATCCTCATTTATAAAGACGACAACGGCGATGGGAATATTTACCGCACACACCTCAACGGTGATACATGGAGCGAGCCCGAAAAGCTGAATGCCAATATCAATAGCAAATATTGGGAGCCAAGCGCCTTTATCACGGCCGATGGCAACACGATGTATTTCGTGAGCGACAGGCCTGGCGGTTATGGTGGGCGCGACATTTACAAGAGTAACCTGATGGATGACGGCCAATGGGGAAAAGCGATGAACCTCGGAAGCAAAATCAACACGAAGTATGATGAGGACGGCCCTTTCCTGCATCCCGACGGTATTACTCTGTTCTTTAGTTCAACCGGGCATCAGACCATGGGCGGCTTCGATATCTTCTACAGTACGATGTCGGAAAACGGCGACTGGCAGGAACCTGTAAATGTGGGCTTTCCCGTGAACTCGCCCGACGACGATGTGTTTTATGTGGTGTCGCCCGATAAAACCAAGGCCTACTATTCTTCCTATAAAGAGGGGGGCGTAGGCGAAAAGGACAACTACATGATCACTTTCCTCGACCAGAAGCAGGAGCCGCTGACCTTATTGAAGGGTGAGGTGAAGGACGAGGCGGGAAAAGTTCCGAAGAACATTGTGATCACCGTTACAGATAACGAAACCGGCAAGCTGGTAGGTGTATACCGCACCAACAGTAAAACCGGGCAGTACGTGATGATCCTTACCCCGGGAAAAAACTACAACCTCGTGTATGAGGCCGAAGGTTTTATGTTTTACTCGGAGAACCGCGATATCCCCAAAAATACCAATTACTATGAGATATACAGGCCGGTGATGCTGCCGCCGCTGATTGTGGGATCGAAAGTGGTACTCAACAATATTTTCTTCGATTTTGACAAGGCTACCCTTCGCCCTACATCCAATGTGGAATTGAGGAACCTTGTGCGCTTTATGAACAGGTATCCTGCCGTGAGCGTGGAGGTATCGGGCTATACCGATTCGAAAGGAACAGAGGAGTACAACATGAAGCTGTCGCAGAACAGGGCGCAGGCTGTTGTGACTTATCTCTTAAGCAAGGGCATTTCCTCCGACCGTATGACCGCCAGGGGCTATGGGGAAAAGAATCCGGATGCTGCCAACGAGAAACCCGACGGCAGCGACAACCCGGCAGGCCGGCAGCTCAACAGGAGGGTGGAGCTGAAAATTACCTCTATCAAGCCTTAAGTGCTTGTGTGGTATTTTTTCCACAAAACTGATCTGCCTGCTTTTCGGTTTTTTTGAAATTCAGGAAGGTAACCGTTTGGCACCAAAATGCACAGAGGAGGGGGCGGGCCGGCTTAGGGCCTTATAAATTCTATGAAGCTATTGAATACACGTTTCAAAAAAATCATATTCCGGATTCTGCTGGTGATTGTTATCCTGGTAGTATTGATCCTTGCATTTATTTCGCCGATTGCAAAATGGGCTGTTGAGAAATACGATGTCCGGTATTCGGGCCGCGAGATCACGATGGACCTTCCCTATATCAATCCGTTTACAGGGTATGTGCATCTCCGCAACCTCAAGATCTATGAGGCGAACAGCGACAGTGTGTTCTTTTCCGCGAAGGCCCTCAAGGTGAATATGGAAATGCTGAAACTGTTCCGTAAAACTTATGAGGTGAGCTCAGTGACACTTGATACACCCGTGGGTAAGATCATTCAACAGGATTCGGTGACTCTGAACTTCACGGATATTATTGAGCGCTTTTCTTCCAAAGATACCGTGCCTAAGCCCAGGGATCCGGATAAAGAACCCCTTCACCTCAACATCCTGAACATGAAGATCAAGGACGGCACATTTTATTATGTGGAGAAAACCGTGCCGGTATTCTACTATGTAAAGAAACTGGATGCGGAGTCGGATGGCCTGCGCTGGGATGTGGACAGCATGGCGGCTAAGCTTTACCTCGAGTCGGGACCGGGCACAGGAACCGTAAATGCCACCTTCATGATCAATATGAAATCGATGGACTACCGGCTTGGGGCTGTCGTGAAAAAGTTCGACCTGGGGATCCTGGAGCAATACATCAAGGACCTGGCGAACTATGGGAGGTTCAGGGCCAACCTGGATGCAGATGTGAATGCTACCGGCAACATGAAAAGCAAAGAGCAGCTCAATGCTACAGGCCTGGTGATGGTCAATGACCTTCATTTCGGGAAAGATTCCCTGGAAGATTATCTTGCATTTCAAAAGCTGATCGTTGACATCCGGCAGCTGAGCCCGGCAGGGAAAAAATATGCCTTCGATTCCATCGCTCTTGTGAAGCCTTACGTCAAGTATGAGCGCTACGACCACCTGGATAACCTCCAGAACATGTTCGGAAAAGGCGGTAAGAACGTGAAGGAGGCAAAGCAGGAGAGCGGCAAAGCCAATATCCTGTTCCAGATCGCGGATTATGTGAAGATCCTCGCGAAGAACTTCTTTAAAAGTAATTACGAGATCAGGCGCCTTGCCATTTACGATGCCGACCTGCACTACGAGGATTATACATTAACGGAAAAGTTTGCGACAGCTGCCGTACCGCTTACTCTTATTGCAGATTCCATCGAACGTAGTAAAAAATGGGTAGACCTGAAACTCACCACGGGGCTTTATCCTTACGGGGATATCGATTTCGGGTTAAGCATCAACCCAATGGACAGCACGGATTTCGATATTCACTATCACCTGCAAAAGATCCCGCTGGCTATGTTCAACCCATACCTGATCACGTATACGTCGTTTCCTTTGGACAGGGGGACGCTGGAGCTGAAGGGGGATTGGCATGTGCGCAACGGTTATATTAACAGCAGCAACCGCCTTACATTGATCGATGCACGCATCAACAAGCGCCAGAAACGAAACGGTGCGAAGTGGATCCCGCTTAAGCTGGCAATGTTCTTCGTGCGTGACCGCGGCAATGTCACTGACTTTGAAGTGCCGATCAAAGGCGATCTCAAAGATCCGAAATTCAAACTCGGAGATGTGATCCTCGACATCCTTACCAATATTATCGTGAAGCCCGCTACAACGCTTTATCGTACGGAGGTGCGCTATACTGAAAATGAGATCGAAAAATCCATGGTAGTGCGCTGGGATAAGCGTAAGGCTGTATTGGAATCTGATCAGGAAGAGTTTGTGGAGAACATAGCCGGTTTCCTGAAAGATAATCCGAAGATCACGATCAGCGTTACGCCTTTGGTATGGGAAGAGAAAGAAAAAGAGTACATCCTGTTCTTTGAAGCCAAGAAACAGTTTTACCTCTTCGTTAATAAACTAAACAGTAAAGACCTGAGCGGAAGGGATACGACCCGTATAGAAAAAATTTCCATCAAAGATTCGAGCTTTATCAAATACCTCGATGCCAGGCTTAAATCAGGCTTGTTGTTTACCATACAGGACAAATGCAGGCAGATCGTGAGTGCGGGTGTTGTTAACAGCCGTTACCAGGAACTGATGAAGCAGCGCCGTGAAGCATTTATGGCTTATTTTAAAGAAGAAGGTGTTGACAAGCGTGTGAAGATTCAGGAGGCAACGGTGAAGATCCCTTACAACGGATTCTCGCTCTACCGCATCAATTACAAAGGAGATATTCCGGATGAATTGCTGGAAGCTTACCGCACCATCAATGAGTTTGACAACAAGAACCCCAGGAAAAAATACAAAAGCCTTCGCGAGAAGAACCGCAAGGCCAGCAGGGGAAAATAAAAGCGGAATTATTCTTTAGGGAGCTGGAGATAAAAGACAGAGCCTTCGTTCTCCTTGCTTTCGAACCAGATTTTTCCGTTCAGCAGATCGACCAGCTTTTTGGCAATGGACAGGCCGAGGCCCGATGATTTCTCGCCTTTCAATCCTGTACGTCCTGTTACCTTTTTCAGGAAGATGTCGGAACGGTCTGTTTCCGGAATGCCTATGCCATTGTCTTTAAGAGAGATCAGGTAAGAGCTGTCCTGCTCCTTCACGTTGATCTCGATGACGCCCTGGTCGCCGGTAAATTTGATGGCATTGGAGAGCACATTATGAATGACCTGGAAGAACTTCACGGCATCGGAAGTGATGTTGATGTTTTCAGCGTCGGAAGTGAGCATGAACACTTTGTCTTTATTCATGGCCCTGAGCTTATCGAGGGTCACATGGATTTTTTCCACCAGGTCGAAACGTGTTTTGCGGACATAGGTATGAGCCGATTCAAAGTGTTCCTGCCTTAAGAAGTCGTTTACAATATCGATGCATTGCTGGGTATTCTCCTGCATAATGTTCAGCAGTTTGTTGATATCGGCCAGGTTGTTTTCATTGTAGCCTTTTTGCAGCGAAGAGATCATGTCCTTGGACAGCTGAAGCGGCCCGCTCAGGTTGTGGGTGAGCATGTCGAGGAGCGTATCTTTCTGGGCAGTGTATTTGATGAGGTAATCTTCGTGCTTCTTGGCCTCGCTGATGTCTTTCACAAATGCGGTGATGAGGTTGGTATCTTCCAGCACCAGCACATCGCAGCTGATATGTTTCAGGACATGGTCAGGGAAGATAAGCCTGAATTCGGTGGTGTTGATGCAGCCTGTTTCCATCAGCTCATCATACCTCATGTGCAGGTAGGAGCTGTCTTCCGCTAAAATAAACTTCAGGATGATCTTCGAATCAAAGAAGAGCTCTTTTTCATCGATCCCAAAGATGCGCGTGAAGTTGGCATTGACGTAGAGGAACGATTTTTTTTTGATATCGTAAACAGCGATACCGTCATCAGTGATGTCACCGATCTTTCTGATGAAGTTATAATTGCTGATGTTCTCCATAAGCTCAGTCCATTACATTAAGAGGCGTCTTGAATAGGTAAATGCGATCAGTTCAGCGGCGTTTTTGACATTGGCTTTTACAAACAGATGTTTTCGGTGGGTTTCAATCGTTTTTTCGGATACTTCAAACTGCTGGGCGATCTCTTTGGTTGAAAAGCCTTTGGCTATTTTCTCGAGGATCTGTTTTTCGGCCCTGGTAAACGGCTCTTCAATACCTTTGAGGAACTCATCGCTGTTTTTCAGGAAATTCCTGGCGTTTTTGGATTTGAGCTCGATCTCCGGGCAGATGTAGCGCTTGCCGGCAGCCACCTGTTCGATGGCGTTGATCAGTTCGGAGCAGCCCGATTTTTTAGAAACAAAGCCCATTGCCCCTTTGCCGAAGATAGCATTCACACTGTCGATGTTGTCGTACATGGAGTGAGCAATGATTCTGACGTCCGGATACTTCCGTGTAATCCTTTCACAGATCTCATAGCCATTGAGCGCCCAGGGTTGTTTTACGGTGTATAACTGCAGGTCCAGGATGAAAATGGAGATCCGGTGTGTAGAGATAAACTCATCCATAAGGGTAAGGTCAAAGTCATCCTCTACAATTTCGATTTCCGGTTGTTTTGATAAGAGGTAGTTTATGCCTTCTTTAACGGACTTGTGGTCCTCAATGTAAGCAACTTTTAGTTTTTCATGCATAAGAGAAAAATAGCAAATTGGGTTCCTGAATTGGTTCAGAGGGATACAAAGCTACTAAATATTTAGAATCAGGGTATAAGGGTTTTACCTTATAAATTTTCCTGTTACTTTTACGCAATTTTCAATTACCTTTCGGCGAATATTCTATGAAGCATGTTATTCCAGGGGTGAGAAAACAACAACATATTTTATTGGCCGAAGATGATGAGGATGATATTCTGTTATTTCGGGAGGCCATTCAGTCACTTTCCCTTCCTTACGAACTGGTTGTCGTAACAAATGGGGAGCATGCGGTCAATCACTTTTCGGTGAGTAAAATTTTACCCGATTTTGTATTCCTGGATATTAACATGCCTAAGCTAAACGGGATCGAAGCGCTGAAAGCCATAAAAAAAATGCACCCCTCTAATGACATCCATGTGGTGATGCTCTCTACCTCCATGTCGGAGCCCATGGTAGAGCAAAGCTATCGCTACGGCGCCAGCATCTACATCCAGAAACCTACTAATTTCAATGAACTTAAAGAGTACCTTTGGTATTGCCTTAGCCGGTTAAAGCATACAGCCATACAGCCAGGCTTTATCCTCAACAACCATTCGGGGACATTGTCTAAATAACCCGGCACACCCGCACGATCTTGATGAAGCGTTTCTGATAATTGGGTGATGCTTTGAAATCAGAAATCTTAACACCCGGAGTCCGCTTGTCGGATGAGCTGTGGATGAAGCTTGGATCTTTGCCTCCTGCGATAACAATGCCGACGTGTCCGGGCTTTCGAACGGAAGCATTGGTTCCTGTAAACACGATCACATCACCTGTTTTGCATGAATCCATGGGAATCACCTGGCCGAATTTGCTATACTCTGACGAAGAGCGGGGGACAGGCACTTTGAAATGGCTGAACACATAGTATACAAAGCCCGAGCAATCGAAACCCGTTTGGGGGCTGCAGTTCGCATACCTGTAGTTTGTTCCCAGCTGGGCTTTGCAAAAATCAACCAGGCTGTCTTTGTTGACAGTCACTTCTTTGGTTTCCTCAGCCTTGTTCCGGCTGGTGAAGGCGGCACACAAAACCAGCAAAAAGAGCAGTGTTGTTTTAACAAAAGAACTCATTCTTTAAAATTACGCATAATCTGCCATAGGTTGGAGGAGTGGGGATGATCTGGCATGAAATTATCTTAAAATACTATAAAATTTTAACATAAGATCTTATCAGACCTATCTTTGTCTCTGCCACTACAAAAAACTGTTCCTTATGACTGAGCCACTTACCTGCCTTCTGATCGATGATGACCATGATGATAGCGAAATATTTCAGCTGGCAATCGAAAGAACCAAAATTCCTGTTGATTGTATCGTAGCCAACAGCGCTATACAGGCGCTTAAGCTCCTGAAGGACGATGAAGAGCTTATTCCCGACTTTATTTTTGTGGATTTGAATATGCCTCTCATGAATGGACGGGAGTGCATCATCGAGCTCAAAAAAATCGGTAAATTACGTGATTCCACGGTCATTGTATATTCCACCTCTTCCAGCAAACAGGAAATGAAGGAAATGCTCGAGCTTGGAGCTGCCCACTTTATTACGAAGCCGTCCGATATCTCCTTACTGCAACAGGCATTGATAGATTGCCTGCAACATAAAGAAGCATAGGGCTTAAGCCGCCGGAAGCATAGGGGCTATTTTTCAGACGTATGGTAAAAAGGTGCAGGAGATTGCATGGGAAATCACTGTAAGAAGAAAACACATTATTCCTTGTTCTTTACGTTGGAATACGCGTGCTATCGTATTTCAAAGAAATACATTCCTTGTTATGATCTTTGTCAGCGTAGTGTTCAGCTCTCTACTTCATCTTTTTCACGGTTTCGCAGGTTTGATTCAGTAAGGTTCTGTGCATTTCCAGAGTGGAAAGCAGCTTTCCAGACCAGTCTTTCAGATCACTGTCGTCCGTATGCTTATACAGCTTTTTAATTTTGCACCTTCCCCCTTTGTTTACTTTAACGGAGCCTTTGAGGTAAGCTTTATCGAACTCTTTTCCCTGCTTTTTTTCGAACCAGGCTAAGATCTTCATCTCTTTTTCAGACATGGAAGCAGGCAGGGTGATGCTTTTTTTCGATGCCAGGGCTTCTACCTGTTCTTTTACTTTTTTATAGTCTTCTGCCAGGCGAAGCGCTGCTGCTTTGGTTTCCATTGCCCACGCATGGGTTGGGGCGAGCTCGCCTATCTTCACGGCAAGCGTGCTGATCTCATAGGTTTTGATAAGTGTCCTGGTCTCTTTTTTGGTGAGGCTGCTTTGCGCAGCAGCAGTTATGGTCAGTAGCATGGCAAGTATGCCGGCAATTAATTTCTTCATAAGCTAGTCTTGATAGTAAATCATAATATGCTTTTCATTTGACTTCAGGGAGCCTCAGTCAGTAATGAATAGAGGCTCCCGAAATCATCTTTAAAAAACATAAAAAGCAACCTGCACAGTTGCTTTTTATGAATTCCATGCTCAGGTCAATTACGCAGCATCGCGCATTGATTTGATCTGGTCATGGGATTTAAGGATTTCTGCATTTTGCCTGGTGATCACGCTTAATGCATCCGCAGGCAATTCTCCCGATTTTTCCAGGACACTTTTGTATTCGTTTTTGGCAGCGTCTTCTCCAAACTCGCATGAGGAGAGAATGGCCTTACGGTCGGCGCTCGTAACGGCCGCTTTAATATCCATCCATAAGCGGAAGAGCTTGCCGCTGTTTTTGGTTTCATCATGATCCGGCTCTTCGGAATCCGGAACGAATTTTCTCAACTCGGAAGAGAAGCCGCGGCTTTGCTCGCTGAATTGGTTGAACAGGGATTTTAATTCTGAATCCTTTGTTTCTTCAGCAGCTTTCTTATAGCCTTCCGAGCGGTCGTTGTTGATGATGATCAATGAGTTTATCGCATCAATTTTCTGAGTTTCCATAATAGTCGTTTTTTAGTGTTAGTGATTTTAATTCATTCCTGAATTTTCAATTGTCGTACCATTCAGTAAACGTTCCTGCCTGGAGCGATAAGAGGATTTTAAAGGGACATTTTGTTTCCCTGCGTTGACTTATTTCCCCATCCGGTAATGCATGCATGCAATCATCCAGGCATCTGGCGTGCATGTATACATGCAAAACAATAAAATAACATACTGATGGGAAATACAGAAAACCTCCGGAGCGTAGAAGCAGTCGGTAAACTCAGAGAGCTGATTGAAAAAGCCAATACATGCCTTTTTACCACCAGGCTTACCACTGTTCCGTTATCATCAAGGCCTATGAGTACACTCAGGGTCGACGAGAACGGTATTATTTGGTTTTTCAGCAAAGTGGATTCAGATAAAAATATGCACATCAGGCAGGACGATCGGGTGCAGTTGTTTTACGCACACCCTTCTTCTTCCGAATACTTAAGCCTTTATGGCCGTGCGGAGGTACTGACCGACCGCCGCGTGATCGATGATCTGTGGAATCCGCTGGCAAAGGTATGGTTCGACGGCAAAGACGATCCATCGCTCACGGTATTAAAAGTAACGCCTGAAGACGGTCATTACTGGGACACCAAAAGCAATAAGATGGTGCAAGTGCTGAAGCTGGCTATCGGAGCCATCATCGGTAAACCCCTGGACGATGGCCTTGAAGGAACTATCAGGATCTGAAAATTCCGTAACGATCAGGTAGCAGGAGTGAGACTGAGCCGGAATCTGAGCAGAAGGCTGGTGTCAAACCAGAGTTTTTTGATTCCGGAAGCGATTTTCTTAATCTCGTTATAGCAATTTGGTTTCACTACATAGGCATTGCAGCCTAATTGATAAGCTTCCAGGATATCCTGCTGCGCACTGCTGGTGCTGTATACAATAACCGCAATATGCGCCAGTTCAGGGTGGTGTTTTATTTTGTTGAGGATAAACTTGCCATTTTGTTTTGGCATGTTGAGATCAAGCAGAACAAGCGAGGCGCTTTTTCCGTCGTCCGACAGCAGGTAATCCAACATGGAAGAGCCATCGGTAAACGTTTTAATGGGCGACTTAAAACCAACTTCGCGGAAGGCAGATTCCATCAGCTCCAGATCGTCGGTATCATCGTCGGCCATAAGTAAACGAGTGTTGTTTATAGTTCCCTGATTCATGTAGTGGTGGTTAATAGGGTTAACAACGTTGCTTTGTTCAGTTACTTAAAGGTAATCTAAGTTTAGCCTGATGTCAAGTAAAAAGGACAAAAATAATAGTTATCCTATTGTTAAGTGTGTCGCTACAAGTGTGCTTCCGGAAACCCTGATAATACTGCTAAAACGGATAACCGATGGCAATATTGAGCACGAGGTTTTGTTTTCTCCAATTGCCATCTCCGAATTGAATTTTGTTGTGCACCCAGCGCTCACTTTCAGGCAGGGATGGCTTTCTCAGAGGCATGCCTACATCGAAGCGGATGACGAAGAAAGAAATGTCGGCCCTTAAGCCGAAGCCTGTGCCTACTGCAAATTCTTTATAATAGCGGTTCGGGTTGAATTCGCCGTTGGGAACCAAAGCATTTTTTCGGGTAAGCCACACATTGCCTGCATCCAGGAAGAGCGCTCCTTTTAAGACACTCACAATGGTGAAGCGGTACTCGATGTTAGCTTCGAGCTTGATGTCGCCGGCCTGGTCGAGGTAGCCTTTGTTGGCAAGGCTATCCGGGATCACGTAAGAGCCGGGTCCAATGGTACGTGGCAGAAAGGCACGGATGCTGTTGGAGCCGCCGCTGAAAAACTGCTTGATGTAAGGCATGCTGTTGGAGTTGCCGTAAGGCACGCCCACCCCGGCAAGCAAGCGCGTGGCGATCCGGTTATCCTTGTTGATGTTGAGGTAATAGCGTGCATCGATCGACAGCTTGGCATATTGCGAGTACCTGTAACCAAAGAGGAGAAAGGGATCAGCATCGCTTGGCTTTCTGCCTTCGATGAGCGACTGCACCGTGCTGAGGGTATTGCCCGACACATCGAAGATGCAGTTGAAATAATACTGGTTGCGTGTTTCCGTTCCTACCAGGGAGTTATAGGTAAAGCCGTACTTGCCGCCAATGGTGAATTGCTCCTCGAAACTTTTTCGCAGGAAAGGATTATCGATCAGCAGCGTTTCGAAAGCACTGGTGGTTCCGAGCAGCCGGGCGAAGTTTACAGAGAGAGGCGTGACTTCCCATTCCTTTTGTGCCGACTCTTTCCATACATAGCCAAAGGAGGTGTTGAAGGCTGCCATCCGGAAATACAGCACACGGTTCAGCAGGCGGAAACCAAGGTCAACCTTGGTTTTCGGAACATAAATGCTCGACACGTTTCGGATAGTGAAAGGGGCCACGAATTTCGGAAAATACAATTGAGTGTTGGCACCGAACTCATAAGAGTTGAAGCCCGATTGCAGCTTGCTGAACTGCGTTTCGAAGTTGCCGTTGAGATTGAACAGCCAAAGCTCGGCACCCCTGAACAGGTTTCGGTTCTTAAAGCTCAGCGTGGCAGCCGGCCCGGTGTAGTTGTTCGACTTCGTTACCGTTTCCAGTTCTACCTGGATGGATTTCTTCGGCATCTGCGTCAGGTTGATGAACGCATCCATGTAGCCGGTACCATCGATGATGGTGTCTGTAAATTTGATGTTTGCATTCCGGAATACGCCCATGCCCATGAGCCGGTTGATGGTCAGGCTGTATTTTTTGCGGCTATAGTAATCGCCCTTTTTGATGAAGATGGAACGCAGGACCACTTCGGGACGGAAAGCACTGTCCTTATTGAAGTAATAATACCCATCGATCATCAGGGTGTCATTCCTTACCGTGACGGTATCCTGGCTGCGCCTGTAGCCGGGGTTGACATACACATTCCTGATATTGTATGGAATGTAAGCTTTCGGTGGAAGATCCTTTTTTACGGTCAGCCGGATATCGACGGTTTTTGAACCGACGGTGCTGTCGGCTTTGAACAGGAGATAGTCCTGGTTGAAATAGTAAAAGCCGTTGTTCTTCAGGTGATAGTCGATGCGCACGCGCTCCGCTTTCAGCAGGTCGAGGCTGTATTGCATGCCCGGTTTGATCAGGGATTCTTTTTCCGATGCCCGGATCATGCGGCCGATGAGCCCGCTGTCTTTCGGAAAGCTCATGCTGTTGATCATGTAGGGCATGGTGACTTTGGCAGTGTACTCCACGCTGGTCTTGCGTTTTTTGGTGGTGACGTTATAGCTGACACTTGCATCGAAATAACCCATGGTGTTGAGGTTGTTGACCATGATGTCTGCCACATTATCCGGGTTCAGCTGGCTTTCCAGCACCGGCTTTTCGGCATATTTCCGGCGCACCATGCTTTTGAATTTCTTCTTCGGTGCCTCGCCTGTGTAGTAATTGTAAAGGCTGAGCCTGATGCGCATTCCCAGGAGCTTCTCATTGGGCTTCGGCCGCGGTATCTTCATGAGCTCCGACCGGATCTCTCCCTTATTCACCTTGTCCTTTGATTCAACCTTTACGTTTGCGCCAATGTACAGGTTCTCGCCTTCCGGCAGCCGCTTGATGTTATTGCAGGCGCTGAGAACCAGCAGCAGGCAGCTCAATGCCAGGCAGAATGTTGCAGGGTATGTTGTATTGCGCCTCATTTGGTTTTGGTAGAGTCTTTGGTATTACCTGGTTTTTGCGACCGTTTTGGCTTGCTTAACAGTTCCTTCAGTTTGTTGTAATTCCTTACATACACCACGCCCACACCGGTTTTGGTGATCTCGCCCTCTATCGGGTTTTCGTACTGGTTCTGCCGGAAGCCGCGCAGCTTATAGCGCCCGTCTTCCGTAAGCTTGTAGTCGATGTTGATGTTTCCGGCCACATCGCTCGCATTGTTCTGTTTGGCGCGCTCTCCTTCCAGCTCCACATTGCCTCCCACGCGGATCGTTACCTTATCCTTGAACAGCTGCTTGGAAACGCCGATCTGGAGCTGCGTACGGCCCTGTTCCTGTCCTGTGGAGTAGTCTTCAAAAGAGTTAACGCCGAGGTCGAGGTCTATCCCCTTAACGTATTTCTGCGACAGTGAGCTTAGCTGCTGCGTAAGCACCTTGCTGGCGCTTGTGCGCGATGCCGAGGAAAGTCCGCCGCCACCGCCGCCGTTATCCAGGGGGTTATCGCTGATGAAGCGTCGCAGTGTCAGCAGGGCAAACACCTGCTTGTTGAGCTGTGTTTCGTCGCCCCTCAGCTCTTCCAGCTTGGAATTCACGGTGCCATTCACAGCGCCTTTGTCTTTCGGCGCCAGCTGGATGTCGAAGCTGATCTCGGGCGAGGAGAGGAAGCCGTTCATTTTCAGGTATACCAGGAAGGTGAGCATGTTGCGGTATTTGTTGCGTTCCAGCTCATCCACGCCGGCAAGGTCGTTTTGGATCAGGTCGATGGGAGAGGTCTTAATGGTATAGATCGCTTTGATGTCCACATAAGCATCCAGGAGGTCACCCGACCAGGTGATAGAGCTTCCGGGTTCTATTTTGAAGTCGCGCCGCACCACCTCGCTGATCGTAAGATGATAGCCGCCATCATCGATCCTGTATTTCCCGGTAAGCGTTGTTTTCCCGCTTTGGTCGAGGGTAAAGTTAAGTGTGCCGCCGCCCACGATGTATAAGGAATCGCCCGATTGCTGGTCTACCAGCATTTTCAACTGTACCTCCTTGTCGAAGGTGATCGAGGCGTCCAGGTCGATGCCCTTCATCATGGTGATCTGGTCGGTGGTGTCGTTTTGCCGGGTCATGATATTCTTCCTGGTGTTGAGGCTGTCCACAAACTCCACGATGCCTTTGTTCTCTTCTTTGCCCACCTCGCTCTCCGGCTTGATGTAGGTGATCTGTGAACCTTTGTTCAGGCGCATCCTTGCTTTCACCACCGGCTCATTCACATGGCCCTTCACGCTGATGTCGCTGTTTAGAAAAATAGTACCGAAGTACAAGGGGTTGTCCTGCTTCGTGGTATTCAGCGCCAGGAAATCTTCCGACTTCAGGCGCATATCCAGCTCCGGGTTCTTCAGGTTCCTGATGTTGACGTTTCCGCTGAGCACGGCTTGGTGCCCGAGTGAATCCAGGATGGTAAAGTCACGGAAGATCAACTGGTGATTATCGAAGGCCAGCCTGCCATCCGGGATGCGTAAATAGGAATCAATGAATTTGGGATTCAGAGCGCTCTCTTTCAAATGAAGGTTTCCGCTGAGGTCCGGTGTTTCCACGCCGCCTTTGATGCTGAGCCTTCCATCGATGGCTCCCGACATGCGGCTGATCTGTCCGAAGGTAAAAGGCTCAATGGTTTTCATAGCGAGCGAGCGGATGTCGAGGGTGAAATTCAGGGCGTTTTCTTTAGTCGCCACATTGTAGGCTCCGTTCAGGTTGATGTCGTTCCCCGAACCGTTAATGTCCATGTTGATGTCATAGAGCTGCGGATTCCGGTGGTTATTGGCTTTCAGTTTCACCGTGCCTATCGGCACCGACTGAAACACAAAGTTGGAAATGCTCAGGTCCGAAGAGAAAGCATCTGCCGTTTCGTGCTTTTCGAGGGTGATGGTTCCGTCTACTTCACCCTTCACCAGTTCCGTTTTATTTTCGAGCATCTTCGAGATGGTGCTGAGATCGAATTTTGTAAAGTCGAGCTTGAGCGGGGCTGCGGCTGTTTGTGTTTCCGAGTTCACCCGGATTGCCTGCTGGCCGTTAGTGAGGTTAAGCTCTCTGGCGATCAGGCCCTGGGGCAGGAACTGCAGGGAGTTTGCCGGGCTCACATGCCATGCCTGGGAGTTGAGCGTCAGCTCCGGTTGAAGCTTCAGCTCATGGCTGCCGTTCTTTGTATTGGTAAGTGTGCCGCCTAAGGCAAGCAGCCTGACGCTGTCATCTTTGGCCGTCATAAGTTGGAACGAGATCACATCCTGCCTGATGGTTCCGCTCAGCGACATGTTCTCGACCCGGATCGTCGGGTTGGAAACCTCTGCCGTACTCAGGGCATAGTTGAGCGCTGTGGCATCGGAGTTGATCCTGATCCTGAGGCTGTCTGCTTTGGTGCCTGTGAACCTGATATGGGGTATGGAAAGGTCGGTGATCAGTTTTTTCTCTGTGCTGTTGTAGCTTCCGCTCATAGCTACCGGCGTCATCTCTTCCAGGCCCGGAACGGCATTCTCTACAATCAGCTTCGGGTTGGTCACATTCACATAATATTCAAACTCCTGAGGCTTCAGGCTTTTGGTTTCTGCCGGCCCGGGCAGCGTATAGTAGGTGCCGATAAACTGTTTGAAGGAAGCCGCCAGTTCATTCATGTGCAGCTTGCCGTTGATGCCTGCATCCACAATGCCCGATTGGAGCTTTATGTCCGATATGCCGTCTTTGGTAGTGCTGGTGAGCACCACCGAGTCGATGGGATAGCGTTTGTCGTTTTTGATCAGCAGGGTGTTGTAGATGCGCGCCGCACCGGTGATGTTGTCGCCTTCCTGTTGCAGGTCCGATTTGATAAACGTACTGATGCGCGTATCTTCCGTGGATACCTTCAGGGCTTTCAGGTCGGCGCCTTTCAGGTCGAAGGTGAAGACGTAGCGCGGTGCGGCGCTGTCCATGCTCAGTGCGCCATCGAAGACAAAAGCAAGGTTCGGGTCATCCATCACCGCTTTTCCTGTAAACGATTTTTTGACGAGCCGTCCCTTTACCTGTAAGTTGGTATAATCATAGCCTTTTACCTGCGCCTTCTCCAGGGCCAGGTTTAGTTCCGTGTTGAGGGTAGAGGCACTGAGCCCGCTTCCTTTGAAGCTGAGCGTCGTGCTGAGCTCGCCAAGGGTGGCAGGTTGGTTGATGAGACTCCCCACGTTGAAGTGCTCCGCTTTTACCGATCCCTCATAGGGCTGTTCTGTATTGCCGGCCCCGGGGTTCATCCGGATATCGGCGATGACATTGCCTATCGACGTTTGCACATTCAGCGAGGTGTTAAAGTTCTTCAGGTAGCCGCTGACATGGCCTGTCACCGCGAAGGTCTCGGGCAGGTTGATGTTCTGAGGAATGAGCGTTGGCGAAATGATGGTGAACAGATCGGCTTTGGTAGAGGTGAGGTGAATGTCATGAAGATCGAGGAACATCCGGTCCGGGTTCAACACCTGTTTGATCCTGCCTTTCAGTTTGACGATCGTGTTTTTAGGTGTGAAGAGGTCGAATTGCCGGATCTGCAGATCGTTGATAATGCCTTTGACGTCCAGGCTCAGCTTTACTTCGGTTTGCGGAGTGATGTTCAGGGCTTTGATGCCGGTGAGGGTCGGCACAAAGTAGAGGATATCGCTGACGCGGACATCGCTTTTTTTCAACCGGGCCGAAATGTAAAGATTGCCAATGTTCTTGCCGATGTCTTCGATAGAGGTATAGCGGATCGACAGGTGATCTTTAATGGTGCTGTGGTTGGTTTCGATCAAGAGGTTGGAGGCATCTACGTGCGTGGTGTCATATGCCAGCGTTCCGCTGAATTTCTTCAGCACAAAGCCGCACTGCTCCCGGAAGCTCAGGTCCTCCAGTGTCAGGCGGGAAGCTTTGGCATTGCCATATATATCACTGGCATGCAGCCTGAAGTTGGCCGCCACGATGTGGTTGTAGTCGATGCCGCTGTTTGTTTTCGCCACGCGGTTGTTGTCAAAATAAAAGTGGTTGGAGTCCAGCCTGAGTTGCTTCAGGGTCACGATCCAGTTGGCAGGCGCTGTTTTCATCGTGTCCGCTAACTCAATTGCCTTCTTTTGAATCGTATCCGCAGAAACACCCATGACATACTTTGCAGTCGTATTGGTCAGTGAGAGGCTTTCCAGGTCGATGCGTTCATTCAGGAGGTCGATGCGCTGAGGCTTCAGTGTCAGCGTCCCGAGGGCCAGCGCTGCCTGCTGGTTTTGAACGGTATTGTGGTATATGGCGTTGATATTGACCAGTTCTATCTTTCCGAGGCTGAGCTGATAATCCAGGGGTTTGGAAGGTGTAGTGGCTTTGGGCGGCTGATGCGATACCGTTTGGATGAACTTTACCCGGGTATTTTTCAGGGCGATGCTTTTCACATCAATTTCTTTTTTCGTTAAGTCCAGTGTGTTCACTTCCGTTTCAAAATCACCCAGCTTCAGATCGGCAAAGGTTCCGGTATAAGCGTCGTGAAACGTTGCGAAAATGTTACGGAGCTCTACGGTCTTTATGCTGAAAGCCCAGGGAGTAGCCGTTGTATCCTTTGGCTCTTCTGGTTTTCCGGGTTTGGAGAACGCGTCGATGATGAAATTGAAATTAAAAGCGCTGTCGTTCGCCGGGCGCGATACGTGGGCCGTCAGCGTATTCAGCTCTACGTGATTCACGGTGATCTGATGATCGAGCAGGTCGGTCAGGGCAATGTCCACCTTCAGGCGGTGGGCATAGAGTAAGGTGTCCTTTGCCTGGTCCTCGACATACACATCTTCCAGGGCTACCGATTTAGGGAAGACGATGCTCAGTTTTCCAAGCGTGACCTTGGTACCTGTCTTTTTGGAAACAAAGGAGGTGGCTTTCGAGGTGACGAAGCGCTGCACATCCGGAATTTGCAGAAGCAGAATGATAAGCAACAGCAGAATAAGGGGAACGGCAATGATCCATAAGATTGTTTTTACTAACAATCTCAGGATGCGTTTCATACCCGTATAATTCACTTGATGCCTTGCCACCTGTTTGCAAGGTAAATTTAAAATTCCTTCGCGTGATGCTTGAACACAGGACTTATTAAAATGCCTGTTTTAACAATTCTTAGGCCCCAATCAAATGTTAAGCCAGCGGTAAGAAGGGATAGCCGATGTGAATACCAGTCATCCCTATTTCCGTTTCGCCCGTTCATACTGCACCGGCCATTGTGCTCCCGCTTTGAGCTCGTCGGCTGCGCGGTGCGCAAAGTAAGGGTCGCGCAGGAACTCACGGGCGATGAACACGGCATCCGCTCTTCCTTCTGCGATCAGGCTTTCGGCTTCTTCGGAGGTCGTGATCAGCCCTACGGCGCCGGTGAGGATGCCTGTTTCTTTTCTGATGCTTTCGGCAAAGCCTGCCTGGTACATAGGTTTCAACGGAATGCGCACGCCGGTGATGTTGCCGCCCGTAGAGCAATCGATGAGGTCGACGCCTTTTGTTTTCAGTACGGAAGCCAGCTTTACCGAATCCCGCTCCGTCCAGCCGTTCTCCACCCAGTCGGTCGCGGAGATCCGCACGAACAAAGGCAGTTCTTCAGGCCATACACTTCTCACGGCCTCTGTGATTTCCAGCAGGAAGCGGATGCGGTTTTCAAAAGAGCCGCCGTAATCGTCTTTCCTGAAATTGCTTAAAGGAGATAAAAATTCGTGGATGAGGTAGCCGTGTGCCCCGTGCAGTTCAATCACTTTAAAGCCTGCTTTCAGCGCGCGTTCGGCTGCACGTTTAAAATCTCCGATGATGCGCTTCACTTCGGAGAGGCTTAATTCTTCGGGAACGAGGTCGCCCTCTTTAAATGCCACAGCGCTTGGTGCCAGCGTTTTCCAGCCTCCGTTCTCCGGTGTCAAGCTTTCACCGCCTTTCCAGCTCACCTGGATGCTCGATTTCCGGCCTGCATGCGCGAGCTGGATACCGGCAACAGAGCCCTGCTGTTCGATGAAGGAGGTGATGCGCTTCAAAAAGTCGATGTGCCCGTCTTTCCAGAGGCCCAGGTCGGCGGGCGAGATGCGCCCTTCCGGTGATACCGCTGTGGCCTCGGAGATCACCAGGGCGGCGCCACCGACAGCCCTGCTGCCCAGGTGCACAAGGTGCCAGTCGTTGGCATAGCCGTCTTCGGCGGAATACTGGCACATAGGCGATACCACAAGGCGGTTCTTCAGCTCAATGCTTCTGATCTTAAGAGGGGTGAAAAGTGTTGACATATGTTCTTTTTTTTAAGTGGTTTCGGGTCGCGCTACAGCGTGATCAGCTAACCATCGTTGACGGACGCTCCGGAAGTCAACGATGGCATGCATCGTCAGCGGGAATCAATAGCGCCGGGGATGATCATGTGGATTTTTTTTTCGGAAAGTACATGTAAAAATCCACTCCCTCACCCGGGCGCCCGTTTGCTTTGATAAATCCTTTGTGCGTGGTCATGATCTTTTTGCAAAGCGCCAGGCCAATGCCCGAGCCATGGTATTCGCCGGTAGTATGCAATCGGGTAAAGATATTGAATACCGACTCATTGTGGGTTTTTTCGAAGCCGATGCCGTTATCGGAATACCGGATCACATGGTATTCTTCTTTTCTATCCATGGGCAGCTCCGGAACATCCTCTTTTTCCACAAGCCCGATGCTGAGCTGCGGCCTGCGTTCGTTGTGTGCAAATTTCAGGGAGTTGTAGATCAGGTTGGCGAAGAGCTGTTTGAGAAGGAAGGCAACCCCTTTTACTTCGGGCAGCTTAGAAATGCTGAGCGAGGCATCCGCAGCAAGCATCGAATCGCCGGTTTCCGCAAGCACCTCTTCCAGCAGAGCAGCCAGATCAATGGTTTCGAGGGCTTCCGGGCTATAGTTCAGCCGGGTGTATTTTAAAATATCCTTTACCAGCACCTGCATGCGTTCTGCCGATTTGTTCATGCGCAGAACTTTTTCATACACGTCCTGCGGAATTTCCTGTTCTTCTTCCGAAAGGATAAACGATGACATCATCTGGATTTTTCGCAAAGGCTCCTGTAGGTCGTGTGTGCTGATCCAGTTGATGTTCTCCAGCTCAGCATTGGTTTCTGAGAGAATCCTGGCCAGCTCCCGTTGCTTTTCCTCTTCCTCGGCCAGGAAGACCGAGCCCAGGTGCTTCAGCAAAACGCTGGCAAAATTGGACGAAACGGCAATTTCCGGCTGCAACCAGGGATTGCTCCGGCATTTCAGGGTTTCTTTCCACAGCTCAAAGGATTTCCGGGGCGAAAGCCCGTTCTTGTCCTTTTCAATGGCTTTGGAAGGATCGCCCGCCCAGTTTACTTCCGCGATGGTTTCCGGTTTGTACCAGATGATGCAGTTGCCGGATGAACTGTTGAGCGACACATAATGGATGCCGGGTGTTTTATCGGCATAGCCTTTGCTTTCGGGGAGCAGCCTGCCGATGGCATCCGTGTGGAATTGTGTATTGCCTGTATACACAGCGAGGTAGGATGCCAGTTGCCGGATGTCCTCATCCTGTGGAGTGATGCCGGATTTATAAATGTGGTTGTCGATCAGCAGGGAAACGCCCGAAGCGTTGCACAGGGCCAGCAGATCAGGATCGGCGATGATCCTGCTGAAAGATTCGCGGTTGGTCTCAAACTTCTGAGAGATCAGGCGCTTGGCGGCATTGTTCAGCTTCTTCGATTCTTCGTACTCCTCATTCAGCTGCCTCACGTCGATCTGCGAGGTAATGAAATTTCCCTGCAACCTTGCGGCAAGCCTGATCTCCTGGCTCAGGTATTTGGGTGAGTAGTGATGGCAGGCAACGAGTCCCCAGAGTTTTTTCTGGTGGATGAGCGAGATGGTGAGCGTGGCCCCTACGCCCATGTTTTGCAGGTACTGGATATGAATGGGCGATACACTTCGTAAACTGGCATAGCTCAGGTCGAGGTTCCTGTTTTGGCCGTCGTCGATCGTATACAGCGGAACGGGCGTGTAGTTGATATCGGCAATAATGCGGAGCTGATTTTTAATATACAGCTCGCGAGCCTGTGCCGGAATATCGGTATGAGGATAATGCAATCCCAGGAAGCCTTCCAGGTCCTCACGCTTGCTTTCGGCAATCACCTCACCATTGTAATCTTTATCAAAGTGATAGATCATTACGCGGTCGTAGCCGGTGATGTTGCGGATGCCATTGGCAACCAGGCTGCACAACTCCCGGAGCGTATGGCTTTCTTCCATGTAGGAGAGGAATTCTTTCGACAGACTGAACAGGTCCTGTTTTTCATGTTCAATGGCCGGTTCCGATTCGATAATGAGGCAACCCGCATGCGCATGCACCGATAGCTCGTGCATTTTGCCGCCGATTTCAACCGTCAGCACTTTGAGCCGCCCGTCGGTATGATCGGTGCAGGCTTTTAGCTCACGTTCGGTTTCCGGGCCGAATACATCGTGCAGGCTTTTTCCGAGTAGTTGCTGGTGCGAAATTCCGAGGAATTGATGGATGTTGCCACTGCAAAATAAAATGCAAAAGGTGGAAAGGTCTACGCCCAGTAAAAAACCATGGGGCTGTATGCTTCCGGGAATGTGAATGGGTTCCTGGTCGCAGTTTGTCAGGTTGACAAGATCTCTGTTGACAATGTCTTTGATATTCATAAAAAGTACGGTGCTGTTGGCCGGTGATCTGCTCTGGTACGGACGACGAAACAGGCAAAATCATGTTCAGGCCGGATGTTCTGAATTAAAAATGTGTTCTACCCGCTTAAAAGCATATAAAGCGCCTTCTGTCATTTCCTGTTTCTCCTCCTCGCTTGCCTTAGCGGCATAGGCATTGAGCGTTTCGAGAAATGCTTTCCAGGTGCTGCCTGTTTTTTCGCCGTATACGTTGAGGAATGCTCCCGGGGCGCCTTCTCCCAGGTTTTTTTTCACGTTCTTTAAAATGTATTGTCCGCCCAGCACAGAGCCCTCGGTCACGTAAAGGATGCCCAGGTTAAAGGCCGGGCTGTTGCGGTAATCCCCGTCGAGGAGCCGGGCATCGCTGTGCACCCCTGTTTTGCCCAGGTGCATCAGGTCATCCAGGATCAACTGCGTTTTAGCGCGTACGTCCAGGTCTTCTACAATGCTGCTCACTGCAGGAAATACAGATGTTTCTACAGCGCTCTGCACCAAAAACGATTTGTGCAGGTAGGCGGCATACGTTGCGGGTCTGAGCTCCGGCGACATCATGGCCCCGGAGATGGGGGTGGCTTCTACCGAGCGATGAAGCGCTTCGGTCGCTTTTTTTAGAACAAGGTTAAAATTCTCTGTCATCTTACTATGCGGCCTTAAGGATAAAACTATGAGGAGGAGATTGAAACCGGCTCCAGTCCATGGCAACCGCCTTTTTGATCAGGTTTTTGAGGTCGCTGAAAGAGGTTGGCTTCACCGCGTACATTGTTGCGCCGATCTCCCTGCTCACGGCAATGGCTTTGTCGTCGCTGCTGGTGGAGTACATGATGACCGGTAATGTTTTCAGAAGATCGTCGCGGCGAATCTCCTTCAGGATCTCGAAGCCGTTTTTTCCCGGCATATTGATGTCAAGAAAAACGATGGAATGCTTATCGGCTTTGGTCTTAATACTGTTCAGGAAATCGTCCCCCTTATGATAAGTGTGAAGGTCGATTTGATCAGTTGTTTTGTCTACTGCACTTTTGAACAGTTGCAGGTCATCGATGTCGTCATCGGCATAGTGTATTACCACAGGTTTCTTCATTACTCGTCGTTTTAAGTTTAGTGTTCCAGCGTATTGTTGTATGCAATGGAGGACTTGCTACCTTAAAATTCGCCCTGGGTAATTCCCATTTTGCTTAAAGATACTTATTATATAATAAGATCAGATAATATTTAACAGATATTAGCCATGTAAACTTTTTGTATACCTTTACTGTTTGAAATTCATAATTATTTTACCATGAGCCATACCCTCACCCTCCAGGAGTTTTACAGCGAATACCTGCCCAAAGATTCTGCCAGCCAATGCGTGTTATCGCCGAAGATGGGGCATTTCAACGTCTTTAAGCGGGGTGGGATGTTCTGCAAGCGCTTCACGCAGATACACCGCACGGACTTTTACAAAATAGCCCTGGTGATAGGCACAGGTTTGTTGCATACCGAAGAAAAAGTGGTAGAGGTAAAGGGGAAAGCCCTGATTTTTTACAACCCCGCGGTGCCGCATCTCTGGGAGTCGCTGTCGGAAAAGCAGGAAGGGTATTTTTGCCTGTTCAACGATCATTTCATCGCTCCTTCGATGACCGATAATAATTTCAGGAACTCGCCGCTCTTCAATACCAACCTGGATGCCGTGTATCACCTCACGAAAGAGCAGGCCGACGACCTCAGCATCATCTTTAAAAAAATGATGGAGGAAGTAGAAACGGATTATGTGAACAAGTACGATATCCTGCATCACTACCTGCATATCCTGCTGCACCAGGCGCATAAGATGCAGCCGGTGAATTCGGCTTCCGACAGGTATACCAACGCTTCGTCGCGCATCTGCTCACTCTTCATCGAGCTGCTGGAGCGCCAGTTCCCGGTGGATTCCACGGAGCAATCGCTCAAGCTGAAAACCCCGCACGATTTTGCCGACCGGCTTTCGGTACACGTCAATCACCTGAACCGCGCGGTGAAAGATGTGACGGGCAAGAGCACCTCCGAGATCATCTCTGCCCGCATTGCCAACGAGGCCAGCGCCCTTCTGAGGCATACCGATAATACGGTGGCGGAGATCGCATACAGCCTGGGCTTCGAGCATCCTTCCAACTTCAATATTTTCTTCAAGAAGCAAACGCGTAAAACACCGAAAATGATCCGCACGGCACTTTAACGTTTTTTGGTAAGCTGCTTTTCAAATTGTTTGATTTGAATAGTGAATGGTTTGAAATGCATAATTCATGTTTTGCATCCGCTTCTCAACTTTGCATCCCGAAATACCCTGAGTAATCCGATCGATACCAGTGGTGTTTCTCAACGCAAACTATGAGAATCATTCGATACGCTGCTGTAGCCCTTTTTGTATGGATCACACAGCCGGGCCATGCACAAACCCAACATCTTGGGATGAAGGACGCCCTCAATGCAGCCCTTTCCAATTACGGCACCATTAAGGCAAAAGCCAATTATGCCAATGCATCCAAAGCAGCGGTTCAGCAGAGCAGGAGGGAGTACCTGCCCAACGTGGTACTCTCCGCGCAGCAGGACTACGGCACGGTGAACGGGCAAAACGGCCCGCTCTATGGCTTCGGTGGCTTTGGTGTGGCCTCTTCGGGCCTTCCGCTCAACAGCCAGAACTGGAATGCGGCCTTCGGCGCTCTGTACCTCGCCAATGTGAACTGGGAGTTTTTTACATTCGGCCGTATCCGCGGGCGCATCAAGGTTGCAGAGGCTACCCTGCAACGCGATGAGAACGACCTGGCCCAGGAGAAATTTCAGCACCAGGTGAAAGTAGCGGCAGCTTACCTGAATCTGCTGGCTTCCCGGAAGATCACCTATTCGCAGGAAAAAAACCTGGAGCGTGCGCTGATCTTTAAAACCAATGCCGTAGCCCGTTCCAGGAGCGGCCTCATGGCAGGTGTGGATTCCTCGCTGGCCAATGCGGAAGTGTCGAATGCAAAGATTGCCTTAACCCGCGCGAAAGATGCGGAGCAGGAGCAGGCCAACCGGCTGGCAGTGTTGCTGGCTGTGCCTGCTACAACCTTTAGCCTCGACAGCGCCTTTGTAAACCGCATCCCGAATTCCATCCTCAGTGCAGCTACGGTGAAAGAAGGCACGCATCCGGTGTTGGCTTATTATAAAAGCAGGCTCGACATCGCTGCGGAGCAAACGCGTTTTTACAAGCGACTGTATTACCCTTCACTCTCGGCGTTCGGGATCTTCCAGGACCGCGCCTCCGGGTTTAAGGCAGCTTACACCCAGGACCAGACAGCCTATACGCAGGATTATGTGACGGGCATCTCGCCCACGCGCGCCAATTATCTGTTTGGCATAGGCCTCAACTGGAACCTCACCACCATTGCCCGCAACGGCTCACAGGTAAAATCGCAGAGGTTTGTAGCTGATGCCTTGCAGAACGAATACGAGCTGGCCGATCAGCAGATAAAGGCACAGCTTCTGCTCGCCGACCAGAAAATAAAGAACGCGCTCGATAATTACAACGAGGCGCCGCAGCAGGTGAAAGCGGCCACGGATGCCTACAATCAGAAAAATGCCTTATACAAAAACGGGCTTGCTACCATGGTGGAGGTGACACAAACACTTTACGCACTGAACCGTGCGGAAACCGATAGGGATATCGCTTATAGCAATGTGTGGCAGGCCCTCTTGTTGAAAGCCGCAGCAGCCGGCGACCTGGAGCTGTTTACAAAAGAATTTTAAATACAGTATTGAGTGGAGAGATATGAGTATGGAGATGATATACGGATCGCAGGCTTCGGGTCCCGAAGCATCCGGATCAGCCTCCGATGCGGTGGTTAATCCATCTCATATCTCACTACTAACATCTCACTACTAACATCTCACTACTCACTACTCAAATCTCACATCTCACTACTAGCATCTAACTTATGAACCTCATACGCCTCGCGCTCCGCAAACCCATCTCCGTTTTGGTACTTGTTGCCGGTCTGTTCTTTTTCGGGATCACGGCGGTAAAGGATATTAAGATCGACATCCTGCCGAAGATGAACCTTCCGGTGATCTATATCGCGCACCCGTTCGGCGGCTATACGCCTACGCAAATGGAAACCTATTTCGGCAAAGCATACATCAACATCCTCCTGTTTGCCAACGGGGTGAAATCCATTGAAACCAAAAACATCCAGGGGCTCACGCTGATGAAGCTCACCTATTACGAAGGCACCAATATGGCGCAGGCTGCTTCGGAGCTTAGCGCCCTGTCCAACAGGATCCAGGCCATTTTTCCGCCGGGCTCCAATCCGCCCTTCATCATCCGCTTCGATGCATCTTCACTGCCTGTGGGGCAATTGGTGTTGAGCAGCCCCATCCGTACCAATAATGAGTTGCAGGATCTGGCCAACGTGTATGTGCGGGCGTCCTTTACCGCCATTCCGGGTTTGCTGGCACCGGCGCCTTTCGGTGGAAATGTGCGTACCATCGAGATCAATGTCGATCCGGAATTGCTGCGCTCGCACAACCTCACGCCCGATCAGATCGTGGAGGCGGTGCGCCTGAATAACCAAACCGCCCCCGGAGGGAATATCCGCATCGGTGACAAGAATTATATTACACCCACGAATAATACCATCAAGGAAGTCAAAGACTTTGAAAAGATCCCCTTGTTCAAAGGCGGTGTGCAGAATCTCTACCTGGGCGATGTGGCCACGGTGAAAGACGGCGCGGATGTGCCTGCAGGCTATGCGCTCATCAACGGCAAGCGCTCGGTATACATCAGCATTGCCAAATCGGGGGATGCTTCTACCTGGGACGTGGTGAGCAAGCTGAAGGAAAACCTGCCGAAGATCCAGAGCACGCTGCCGGAGGATGTGACCCTCTCGTATGAGTTCGACCAGTCGGTGTATGTGATCAATGCCGTGAAGAGCCTCGTGAGCGAAGGCATCATCGGTGCGGTGCTCACAGGCCTGATGGTGCTCCTGTTTTTGGGCGACCGCCGCGCTGCGCTGATCGTGATCCTGACGATCCCGACTTCCATCATTGCCGGTGTCCTCTTTTTAAAACTTTTCGGGCAGACGATCAACATCATGTCGCTGAGCGGTCTGGCTTTAGCGATCGGAATCCTCGTGGATGAGAGCACAGTGACGATCGAGAACATTCACCAGCACCTGGATATGGGTAAGCCCAAAGCCCTTGCGATCTGGGACGCCTGTAAGGAAATCGCTCTTCCGAAATTACTGATCCTCTTTTGTATCCTCGCCGTATTTGCACCGGCTTTTACAATGGTCGGTATTCCGGGAGCCTTGTTCCTGCCCCTGGCATTGGCCATTGGCTTCTCGATGGTGGTGTCTTTCCTGCTGTCGCAAACCTTCGTGCCTGTCATGGCCAACTGGTTCATGAAGGCCCACGGCCACGCGCATACGCATCCCACGGCATCGGAAGCAACCGGGGATGAGACGGAGCAAAAACACCTGTTATCGGAAACAGCAGATCTCGACAACGACGGGAAGATCGGCCGCTTCGAGAAATTCCGCATGCGCTTCAACCGTTTTATGGAGCGCTTACTGGCTTACCGCAAGCCGGTGACGCTGCTTTACCTGCTGGGCATTACGGCGCTGGCTGTACTGATGCTCAATACCATTGGCCGCGATGTGTTGCCGAAAGTGAATTCCAGCCAGTTTCAGCTGAGGCTGCGCGCGCCGGACGGAACCCGCGTGGAGCGTACCGAAGAGAAAGCCATCGCTGTGCTGAACGAGCTGGAGAAGATGGTGGGCAAGGAGCATATTGCCATCACTTCCGCTTATGTGGGGCAGCATCCTTCGCTCTTCTCCGTGAACCCGATCTACCTCTTCACGGCGGGGCCGCATGAAGCGGTGTTCCAGGTAAGCCTCAAAGACTACCATGTGAATATGGATGAGTTTAAGGACAAGGTGCGCGAACGCATCAAAGCCATCCTGCCCGATGTGAAATTATCCTTCGAGCCGATAGAGCTCACGGATAAGGTGCTGAGCCAGGGTTCGCCGACACCGGTGGAGGTGAGGATCGCCGGCAAGAACAAAAAACAGAATGAAGAGTACGCTAACAGGATCGTTGAGAAGCTGAAAAAGATCAGCTACCTGCGGGATGTGCAGATCGCGCAGCCCATCCGGTACCCTGCGCTGAACATCGACATCGACCGCACGCGCGCCGCACAGCTGGGCATCGATATGAACGACATTTCCAAATCGCTTATTGCGTCCACCTCATCGTCGCGCTACACCGATAAAAACATCTGGGTGGATGAAAAGGCTGGCCTGTCCTACAACGTGCAGGTGCAGGTGCCCCTGAACCAGATGAAGAGCAAAGAGGAGATCAACGAAATTCCTTTGCTGAGAAATTCCCTTCGCCCGGTGTTGGGCGATGTGGCCACGATCACGCCCGGCGTTACCTATGGCGAAAATGACAACCTCGGTGCCATGCCTTACCTTTCGGTAACTGCCAACTTATACGATACAGATCTTGGTACGGCAGGTACAGATGTGCGCCGGGCGATTGCCTCTCTCGGCGAATTGCCGCGCGGCTTGTTCATTGAGCCTATCGGCCTCACCAAAGTGCTGAATGAAACCCTGAGCAGCCTTCAGTCGGGATTGCTCGTGGCCATTGTGGTGATCTTCCTGATGCTCGCGGCCAACTTCCAGTCCTTCAAAGTATCCTTTGTCATCCTCACCACCGTGCCGGCGGTAGTGCTGGGCTCGCTCTTATTGCTCACGCTCACCGGATCCACGCTCAACCTCCAGTCGTACATGGGCATTATCATGTCGGTGGGAGTGTCCATTGCCAATGCCGTGCTGCTGGTAACCAATGCCGAGCAGTTGCGCCGCCTCAACGGCGATGCACTCCAATCGGCCAGGGAAGCCGTTTCCCTGAGGCTGCGCCCCATCATCATGACGAGCGTGGCCATGATCATGGGCATGCTTCCGATGGCCATCGGTCACGGCGAAGGCGGCGACCAGGTATCGCCGCTCGGCAGGGCAGTCATCGGCGGCCTGTTGTTCTCTACCTTTGCCGTGCTCATCATCCTGCCTTCCATCTTTGCCTGGGTGCAGGGAAAAACCACCACGCAATCACCATCACTCGATCCAACCGATACCAACAGTAAATTTTATGTACCACATCACAGCAACTAATATGACAGCACGAAATTTTATCAGCACCGCCTTATCCGGCTTAGCGATCATCGCCCTGCTTACAGGCTGCGGCGCCTCAGCTCATGAATCCGACGCTTCGAAAAAAGCAGAAGAAGCAGCTCCGGCACCTACCGAAACCTTCCTGCTGAAGAAAGATAAATTCTCGACCACGCTCCGGATCCCCGGAGAGCTCATCGCTTTCCAGCAGGTCGACCTCTACGCCAAAGTGACCAGCTTTGTGAAAGAGTTGAAAGTGGACATCGGCTCCGAAGTGAGCGAAGGGCAATTGCTCATGGTGCTCGAAGCGCCCGAGTTGTCGTCGCAGATGCTGGCGGCGGAGTCGCGCCTGAAATCGCAGGAAGCGATCTATGCGGCGAGCAATGCCGGCTACAACCGCCTGGTGGAAACCAGCAAGACGCCGGGAACGGTGTCGCAGAACGACCTCGACATGGCACAGGCCAGAAAGAGCTCCGACCTTGCCAACCTGGAAGCGGCGCGCGCCGGCTATAAAGAGATCTCCACCGTCAAAGGCTACCTCGAAATCCGTGCGCCTTTCAGCGGCATCATCACGGCGCGTAACGTCAACCCGGGCGCCTATGTGGGCCCGGCAGGCAAAGGTTCCGAGTTTCCCTTGCTGACCTTGCAGCAGCAAAAGAAGCTGCGCCTTGCCGTTTCGGTGCCCGAAGCCTATACCGGTTACCTGAAACAGGACGATGAGATCAGCTTCAGCGTGCGCTCACAGCCTTCGGAAGTGTATAAAGCCAGGGTGAAGCGCATGGCCGGCGCGCTCGACCTGCGCCTGCGTTCGGAGCGCATCGAGATGGATGTGCTCAACGAAGACAAAACCCTGCTGCCCGGCACCGTCGCAGAAGTCAGCATTCCGCTCACTGCCAAAGACAGCAGCTTCGTGGTTCCTAAAACCGCTCTTGTCAACTCTTCGGAAGGGCTCTTCGTTATTAAAGTGGTAAATGGCAAGGCGCAGCGCGTGACCGTCAAAAAAGGCCGCGACATCAACGATCAGTCGGAGGTGTTCGGTGAGCTTCAGCTCAACGACAAGCTGATCACCAAAGGCTCCGAGGAGATCAAAGAAGGGCAGGAGGTGAGGTGATTTTTTTAACCACAATAGGCACGTAGAAGCATAGGAGACCAGCTTTAAATACAGTTTAAAACGTCATGAGGGCAAGCGCGTGGCCAGGCAAACATGCGGGCAGGCAGAGGGGTGAAACGAGAATTCAAGGATTTAGCGGAACGTAGTGGAGCGTGAAATCCGTAGAATTCCCTGCCCGTCCGGTCAGGCGGGCGTGAGGCGCGCTGAGCATATTTTTGCCTTGATTTTTTTGTTACTTTTTTCATCAGGGAAAAAAGTAAGTTCGAAGAAAAGGAATGCATCTATTGAAATAGCTTCGCCGCTTTCACGCGGAAATTTCCTGCCGCTCCCCGATAGCTTTCGGGACAGAAGCTTTTGGATACTTTTAGTTTCAGGAGTATCAGGAGGATACAATGGGATCAATGAATTTAGAAGCCATCTCAAAAATACCTGTTGCCTCTTTGTGCGCCTTTTCCATTCATGCTTCGTTTCTTTTCCAGCCCAGACTACAAGAGTATGAGCTTCGAAAAGAGCCTCGCCTGAATGAA
Organism: Bacteroidetes bacterium UBA4416; assembly: GCA_002390745.1. Lineage (GTDB taxonomy): Bacteria > Bacteroidota > Bacteroidia > B-17B0 > Aurantibacillaceae > UBA4416. Next base: position 42,376 of record DGQK01000028.1, read on the forward strand.
AAATCCTGCGCAAATAGCCTAAAACCTATTTATGAGATGGCTTCTAATAACAGTAGTGTGCCAGTAAAGCGTTCTTCAAAGCCTTTACCTTCTCTGCCTCCGGCGGGCTCAGGAAGGCATCCATTTGCTCTTTGGTTTCGCCGGTAAAGTGAGCGTCGCTGAGTTCGGCGATCACTGCCCGGAGCAGTAGCTGATCAGCGTCGCTTATCCCGAAGGCCGCATACGCCGCCTCACGCTCAAGGCCCTGCATGATGCGGATGGCCTGCTCGGCGTTCCAATTCCCCGGCTCAAGCGTAACAGTAAGTGTAGCGCCCGTCTTTCCCGCCACGTAGTGGTGGAGGGTATGGGGCTCAATGCTCATGGCCTGCGCCAGCTCGAGGTGTACCTTGCCGAAGCCGTTCCAGAGCTCGAGGCTGCCGCTCTCTACATAAAAGAGTTCCCTGAAGAGCGTATGAACATGTGGCAGCTCCGTGGCATAAGGTTCCAGCGCCATACGGAACACGCTCCGCCCGCCGTTATTATCGCGGCAGGATTCGAGGATCACCGTGTGCTTGTGAAACATGGGATGAAGGTAGGAAATGTTGTGAGGATTTGGAAATTAGAAATAGCCTTTGTATTGGATCGCCTCCTTATGGCAGAAAGAATCAAAATCTCCTTTCAGGAAAAACAGCTTAAGGCTCTTTTTAAATAGAGAATATTTTGCGTTATTTATAGTTCATTAAGAAAATGGAATAACAGGATATTAGTCATGCAACGTTACTATTACTCAGACTCAATCTCTGAATTTCTCACTAAGTCTTCCGATGAAATCCTTGGGTCTATAAGCAAAAACACTGAATTTGCGACTGAACTGACACAGAAAGATGCCTGGTTGGAGCAAATTAGCATTTTAAAGGATACATTGGAGCCCCATGACGGAAGATTGTTTTTTGAATTTTCTATTCCTAGAATGGGAAGGCGAATAGATGTTGTTCTATTAGTCAAACATGTCATTTTTGTGTTAGAGTTCAAAGTTGAAAAACAATTTAAGTCTCAGGATATAGATCAGGTTTGGGATTATGCTCTTGATCTGAAAAACTTTCATGAAACTAGTCAGCATCATGTTATCGCTCCGGTATTAATTGCTACTAAAGCTCCCGAGACACTATCAAAAATTTCTACAACAGCTCATAATGATGATTTGCTTCTTCCTATTACTACGAATGCTAAATTACTTGGTGATGTTATAAGAAGTGTTTTAGATTTCTCAGATGGAAAAATTGTAGATATTGATAACTGGAGAAATGGGTACTATTCTCCAACTCCCACTATTATTGAGGCCGCTTTAGCATTGTATAATGGGCATGATGTTTCAGAAATATCAACTCGCGACGCCAGTGCTACTAATCTTTCCGTCACAAGTAAAAGTTTGTCAAATATTATTCAGACTGCTCAAAAAGAAAGACAAAAATGCATTTGTTTCGTGACAGGCGTTCCAGGAGCCGGAAAAACACTAGTAGGATTAGATATAGCAGCTAAACACATTAATAAATATGAAAGAACATCAACTGTATTTCTTTCTGGAAATGGGCCATTAGTTGATATTCTTCGAGAAGCACTTACAAGAAGTAAAGTTGAAAGGGAGAAGAAAAAAGGTAATAGGATTAAGAAGAAAGAAGCATTTAGTACGGTAAAGACTTTAATTCAAAACGTTCATCATTTTAGAGACGAATGCCTGAGAGATCATCACAGGGCTCCTTTTGAACATGTTGCTATTTTTGATGAAGCACAGCGAGCTTGGGATTTAGATCAAACTGTGAAGTTCATGGTTGGGAAAAAAGGAATATCTGGCTTTTCACAATCTGAACCTGAATTTCTAATATCTTGTATGGATAGACATCAAGATTGGAGTGTTATAGTATGTTTAGTTGGGGGCGGACAAGAAATCAATACAGGTGAGGCGGGCATTAGTGAGTGGCTTCATGCTATAAACCGCTCCTTTCCTAATTGGACTATTTACATTTCAAATAAATTACAAGATACAGAATATGCGGCAGGAAATGCTCTCACACTATTAAGCTCTCATAAGCATGTTTTCCAAAAAGAAGAATTGCATTTATCGGTCTCCCGCCGATCTTTTAGGGCGGAACATGTTTCTTTACTAATTAAAAATATATTAGATATTAAGCTTGCCGACGGAATTCGCAATTTTAAATCTATAAAACATAAATATCCTATTGTAATTACTAGAAGCTTAACGAATGCAAAAGCTTGGTTGAAAATGAAAGCGAGGGGAACTGAAAGATACGGTATAGTTGTGTCATCCCAAGCCCAACGACTTAAGCCATTAGCAATTGATATAAGGTCTAAAACGGACCCAGTGCATTGGTTTTTAGATAAAAAAGATGATACAAGGTCATCTTTTTATCTAGAAGATGTTGCTACAGAATTCGATGTTCAAGGGTTAGAATTAGATTGGGCCTGTATTACTTGGGATGGTGATTTTAGATTTAATCATGATAAGTGGGATACATATTCATTTGTAGGATCAAAGTGGCAAAATATTAAGAAAGACGAAAGAAAATCCTATTTGAAAAATGCCTACCGCGTTTTATTAACAAGAGCAAGGCAAGGTATGGTTATCGTAATTCCAGAAGGAAGTATAGAAGATCCAACAAGATCCCCCAGCTTTTATAATCCTACTTTTGAATATTTATTAAAATTTGGTTTCGAGGTGATTTAAAGGCAAACAGAGATCTACAAATCAAAGTTTATATTTGCCTCATGAATATCAAATTCAATTATATCTACCGGGATTCAGGAAACTACAAAACCTATGGTTCTATTGTTTTCCCAAATCCGGACAACTTAACAATAAAGGAGATAGAGCCTATTTTAAGGTCTAAGCTGATCGATGAAGTGTTTTTTGATCCTAAGGTATTAGGTGTTCCGGCGCTCAGTCATGCTGAATTTGCATATGATCCGGAAATGGACCACTCATGGAATGAATTTGAATCTTTGGAGGAAACTGAAGAAGATGCCACTTACGATAAAAGAATCATGGAATGGATGAGGAATTAACCCTCTGTCGTCCATCAAAACGCTCCAGGACAAATTGATATATTTTTTATCATTAAAGCACCAACTCCTCAAACAGCCTCTTCACCGTTTCTTCAAGGTCATCACATAAGCCGGGGTGCGGCCTCGAGGTTTGGATGGCCGAGCTGCGCACTGCCGTGAGCCAGCGGAAGCGGGAGGGAATGTCCATTTCGGCAATCGGGCCGCAATGTTTTTGCCCTGCGGCGATCTTTTCAAAAGACTCTAAATTCCGGGTGATCTGTTCCAGGTCTGTTTCCTGTGAGAAGCAACGCAGCTTCGCTTCATTGAGCCGGTACAGGACCCTGATGAATTTTTGCTGCTTGCAAAACAGGATAATGCCCACGTTGATAAACTCCTCGCGCTCCACCACCGGCAAGACCCGGATCACCGCATACTCATATAAGTGCTTTCCTGGCATGTTGCGCTTCGGTTAAAAAGTTGGTAGAATGTTGCAATCGCGACCACAGGAATTGCCGGTATACGCCCCGCAGCTGCGCAGGTGTTTCCTCCGTATCGTCCCAGCGGAGCCATTCATCGGGAATGAGGTGAACAATGGCGCTGATGGTGGCCTCCGTCAGAAGCGCTTTGTATTCGGTGTTCACCTCTTCCAGCAGGGAAGCCTGCGGAAGGAGCACATGGTCTTTGATAAAGGCAAAAGGGCTTTGGGCCGCCGTTTCCCAGTTGCTCCAGGAATGGTGAAAGTACAGGCAGGCGCCGTGGTCGATGAGCCAGAGCTCCTTATGCCACATCAGCATGTTGGTGTTTTTGAAGGTGCGGTCCACGTTGGTGATAAAGGCATCGAGCCATACGATCTGTGAAGCCAGCTTCGGCTCTACTTTCGTCACCACCGGATCGAAGGTAATGGCGCCCGACAAAAAGTGCAGGGCAAGGTTCAGGCCCTGGCTGGCCTGCAGCAGGTCCTGGATCTCCTCGTCGCCTTCGGTACGGCCGAAAGATTCATCGAGCTTGGCAAATACCAGCTCCGGAACGGGCAGGCCCAGGGCTCTTGCTATCTCGCCGCCGATAAGCTCGGCAATGAGCGCTTTTTCGCGGTGGCCGGAGCCTTTGAATTTGAGAACGTATTTGAAATCATCGTCGGCTTCGGCGAGGGCAGGCAGGGAGCCGCCTTCGCGCAGGGGCGTGATGTAACGCGTGACGTTGACGGTTCGTAATGAAGGTGTTGTTTGAGGCATAGTGTGCCGGTCCCTGTATTCAGGCAGCGGAGCGGTACTTCCAAAAATACAAATTATTCTCAGAAGCCATCTCAAAATCAGGTTTTAGGCTATGTGCGCAGGATTTTTCATTCAGGCGNNGGCTCTTTTCGAAGCTCATACGCTCGCCGTCCGGGCTGGAAAAGAAACGACGTGTGAATGGAAAAGGCGCGCAAAGAGGCAACAGGTATTTTGAAGATGGCTTCTGATAGCTTAGGTACCATTCAATGGGAAAAAGCGATCTATGGGCAGAAAAAAAACCTTCTGCCTGACGCAGAAGGTTTTTCCCAAACAAACAAAACAAAGTCTTCCTTAGTGTTTCACGATCTTGCCTTTGTAAGCCGTATTATTTTTCAGGATCGTGTAGAAATAAATACCAGCCGGGAGCTCGGCCATGTTCAGCTCGCCGCGGTTGGTTTCCAGGTTGTTGCTTTTCAGCACCTGCCTGCCGATGTTGTCGGTAACAGTTACCTGCACGTTTTTATCATCCGCTGTTAAAGGAATGTACACGATGCCGTTGGTAGGGTTCGGGTAGATCTCCAGCGAATTGTAGCTTCCCGGGCCATCCTCTGTTTCCTCCCCGTTGGTAGCCATGCGCGCGCCTCTTCCGTTCAGCAGGCCGTTGTTGGCTACTTTAAAGTAGCTTTTTTTGCTGGCGATGCAGCCGAAGGCAGAAACCTGTTTCATGTCCACGCAAAAGATCACACTGCTGAATGCCGTCAGGTTTTCTCCCGGAAGGCCGCCAACGGTGTTATAGTAGGCTTCTGCATAGCGGTCGCGGAAATACTGGCCAGAGCCAAGAGCACCTGTTCCGTCTGCGGTTCCGTCGGAGAAGTAAGGGCTTGCCGATGGATCGAAACCCGTTCCGTTCCCGGAGGTATTAAAATTAAGTACAAGAGTAGCCGTTGGGCTCGAACCGTACTTCAGGAAAACAGGAGGAGCAGGCGTTCCGCCGATGACCTGCCTGTTGCCGCTGGCATCGGCCTCATATACTTCTACGGTATAAGAGCCCGCAATGCTGAAGTTGGTGATGCCGGCATTGCCTGCACCTTCCCAGCCCGGGGCATTGCCGATGAGGCAGCGGAACAGTGCGAGGTTAGGATCGGAAGGCATGGTGGAAGCGATAGCGCCCGGCGTGAGGCAGGCCGCCTTGCTGTTTCCGCTCATAGGCGGGTAGGGTGTGCAGGGAGATTGCTCATACACATAGGCATCATAGCTTCCAACGAAAGGAGCAACCGTGATCTTCACATCATCGGGCACCTGGCACACGGTGGTGGTAGCGTTGGATAAGGTGTAGGTGGTGGTAGATGTAGGGCATACCGTAAACGGGGAAGACACCGTGAGCCCTCCCGGATTTAAGGTGGCCGAAGTCACATTCGTAAACGTAATGGTGGCACAGCTGCCTACGCAGATGGTTTGGTCGGCAGAAGCCAGCAGCGGGATAATGCTGTTTGTTGTAACCGTGATGGGCAGTTTCTCGCTCTCGCAACCTGCTACCGTGGAGCTCACATAATAGGTTACCGAGCCGTAGGCCCCCGATGCCGGCGTATTATAGCTGGTTCCCGTAGCTACCAGCGTGGTTGATGGCATGTACCATTTGATGGTTGAGCCCGCGGGGCCTGATGCCGACAGCGCTGCGCTGGTTCCCAGGCCGCAAAGGTTCACAGAGGTAGTTGCCACCACGGGTAGCTCGTCGGCGATAGCTACCTTGCTGAGAAACATATTAGCCCCGGTGGTGAGTGTAACCGTGCCTGCAGAAAATGCCCCGACCTTGTGGCCGGTAAGGATGGCATTGCCGGAGGCGTCGAGGCTTACCGAAGCAGGATAGGACGAGCTGTTGTCGAGGAAGGGTGCCGCAGAGCCTTTCATCAGGCCCTGTGTGTTGAATTTGGCCAGGATCATTTTATTATCGTTATTGCCGAAAACCGCCGGATAGCTTTTGCAGCCGAAAGGAACGGTATTGTTGTCACCGTTGATGGTAAACAGGTAGCTGTCGCCGGCCGGGCTCACCGTAAATCCGTTCAGCAAATCCCCGCCGGTGGTTCCCGGTCCTCCCATGCGCTTGGCCCATAGATTCGTGCCTGCATTGGAGTATTTGGCCACAAACACATCGTAGCTCCCGGCACTTGCCAGGTTGATGCCGGAGATATTGGCAGTGCCTGTATATTGTCCGCCGATATAAACGTTTCCGGTCGCATCGATCTCAATGCCTCTTCCGCTTTCCATACCGCCTGTGCCGCTGCCAAGGTTGGTGGCCCAACTCGACGTGCCGGTGGGCGAAAGCTTCATCAACAGCATGCCGTTGTTTCCCGAGAAGGTGTAGCCGGTGGATACGGTGCCGGTAATCGTAGCCCCTGTATAATTGGCAAGCACATAGCTGTTGCCCGAATTGTCGGCGGCAATGCCAAACGCGTTGCTGCCACCGGAAGAGGTGGTGCAGGTCACCGTCCACAAGGGAGCTGTGGGAGCCGTGCTGTAGCTATAGCAGGCTGCAAACATCTGGCCGTTGTGCTCGCCCGACATAAATACTTTTTGCTGGGAAGGGCTGATCGCAAGATCCCAGCAGTCGGCCGGGTTGCCGTAGGTCACTGCCCATTGCACCACGCCGCTGCTGTTGTATTTCGCAAGAAAAACATTGTCGTTGAAGGAGCTGCCTGTGAGCCCTATCGTGGTGGTATTTGTGCTGTACAAAACCATGGTTCCGCGGTAGGTTCCGGAAACGAAGATGTTAGATCCGGCATCTACAACCACGTCTTTGCCGTAGTCATAAAGTGTGCCGGCCATTTTCACAGCCCACACGGGAGCGCCTGCCGAGGTGTACCTTGCTAAGTAGCCGTCGCCGTTGCCCAGCGCAGTTAGTGTGTATGAACCGAATATAGCCGAATTATTAATATAAGAGCCGGCTACATAATTGTTCCCCGAAGCATCGGTCGCAACGGCATTGCCATACTCAATGCCAGGCCCCGATGATTCTGTTGTCCAGCTCCAGGTTTGTGCTGTTGCCGCTGTTGCCATATACAAGGCCGCAGCCGTTGTGATTGTTTTTAGCAGTGTTTTCATAAGTTTTAGTTTAGTGTTGCCTACTCTGGTTGAAGCTTTTCGGCGCCCGCTTATATGCATACCCGGCAATGATAAAACAAAAAGACTTACGGCGCCACTCGTATAAATACCGGAAAAGCACGTAAAATTGCGTGATGTTATTTCCTCGCAAAGAAGGCCGGAGGAGCAGAAAGATCTTTAATGCCGTGGATGATGTTCAGCCGCAGGGCTGCGGAGAAGCGGTAAATGCACACATGGAAATGACCAGCTGATTAATCAGTCTTGCAGTGTTCCGTAGGAGCAAGCAGCTCCGTTTCAAAGGTAGCGTGATGAATATTCAGGTGCTCAAGCCCGTGCCTGAGCTCCTGCTTGAGATCGGCTACTTCGTGTTCGCTGAGGCCTTTCTCCAGCACGAGGTGAGCTGTCATGGCATTGCGCGTGGTGCCTATTGCCCAGATGTGAATGTGGTGAACCCGGCTCACGCCCTTTTGGCCTTCCATGAACTGTTTTATCTTCGCAGAGTCGATGCCCGTAGGAACCGCATCCATGGAGAGTTTCAGGCTTTCGGTGAGAAGGCCCCAGGTGCTGTACAGCACAATAACCATGATGACGATGCTGATGAGCGGATCGATCCAGGCGATGCCCGTGCGGGCGATGATAAATCCCGCCACGACCACGCCGGCAGATACCAGCGCATCCGTCACGAGGTGAAGGTAGGCGCCCTTCACATTCAGGTCGCTGTCCTTATCCTTAAAGAATAAAAAAGCGGAAGCCCCGTTGATGAGGATGCCGATCCCGGCCACAATGCTGATGGTATAGCCGGCAGTAGGCTCCGGGTGCATGAAGCGCTGGATCGCTTCCCAGCCGATGCTTCCTACCGCCACCAGGAGTATCACCGCATTGGCGAGCGAGGCAAGGATGGTGCTTTTGTGATAGCCGTAGGTGTACACGGTTGTGGCTTTGCGTTTTGCCATCCCATAGGCAAAAAGCGAGAGGGCCAGTGTGGCCACATCGCTCAGGTTGTGCCCTGCGTCGGACAGCAAAGCCAGGGAGTTGGTGTAAAAGCCGCAGATAAATTCAACGATCACAAAAGCAAGGTTGAGAACGATGCCCGTGATAAAGGCCTTGCCTACGTGGCTGAGGCTTTGTGGCGAATGATGATGAGCGTGATCGTGCGGCATGCGGTAAGCGTTTTAATAAAGGTACGTCAGCCCTGCTACATTTCCAAAACGGACAGAAGCCTTTGCATGAAAAAAGGCAGTAGGGTATATACTGCCTTTTTCTTTTATTGTACATGAAGCTGTGCAATCGGGTGCCGGTTCCGGCCCACGCGCCTGTTACGACAGCGTGGCCATATCGATCACAAAGCGGTATTTCACATCGCCTTTCAGCATCCGCTCATAAGCCGTGTTGATGTCCTTCATGGCGATCATCTCCACATCCGATACGATGTTATGCTCCGCGCAGTAGTCCAGCATTTCCTGTGTTTCGGGAAGCCCGCCGATGAGCGAGCCGGCCAGGCTTTTCCGGCCGCCGATGAGGCTGAATGCCATGATCTGGGATGGGGTAGGAGGAGCGCCTACACAGATCATCACGCCGTCCGTGTTCAGCATATTCAGGTAATCATTGTAGTTGTGCGGAGCCGATACCGTGTCGATGATGAAGTCGAACCTGCCTTTCAGCGCGTTGATTTGCGCAGGATCTTTGGTGAGGGCAAAGTGGTGCGCGCCGAGGCGTTGGGCGTCTTTTTCCTTTTCGGGAGAAGAGCTGAGCATGGTAACTTCCGCGCCGAAGGATGCGGCAAACTTCACCGCCATGTGTCCCAGGCCGCCAAGCCCGACAACCGCTACCTGGTGCCCTTTGCCTACTTTCCAGTGCCTCAGCGGCGAGTAGGTGGTGATGCCGGCGCACAGGAGAGGCGCTACAGCCTGTAGCGGAAGTTTTTCAGACACTTTCAGCACGAAGCTCTCGTCTACCACAATCTCTTTGGAGTAGCCGCCGTAGGTGAAGCCCCCCAGGTGCTTGTCTTTGGCATTGTAGGTGCCGGTCGAGCCGTTCCTGCAAAATTGCTCAAGGCCTTTCCGGCAGTTGTCGCAGTCGCGGCAGGAGTCTACCAGGCAGCCTACACCGGCAAGGTCGCCGGCTTTGAATTTTTTGACGTGTGCGCCCACTGCCGTCACGCGGCCCACGATCTCGTGGCCGGGAACCACAGGGTAATGTGTGCCCTGCCATTCGTTCTTTGCGACGTGCAGGTCGGAGTGGCATACGCCGCAATACAGGATGTCGAATTTTACATCGTGCGGGCCTACGTCTCTTCGGTCGATGGTATAGGGGCCGAGGGCTGTGTCGGCGCTTTGTGCAGCATAAGCTTTCGTTGTTGTCATATGTAATCTGGTTTAGTGGTTGATGCGTTTATGAGGTAACAGGGACCAAAGCATATTGTTCATGTCTTTTCAGGAATCTGTTTGGATGCCCATGCAAAATTAAAAAAGATTTAATGTTTGCGAACCATTGTGAAACGTTTTATACATACTGGCATGTGAACCATGTCATGATGCGTAGCAGCCAGGCGTATCCGTAAACCAAAACGTTTCCCGCGGAGAGGAAACGTTTAGAATGAGCTCAGGCTGTGGCTAGTTGACGGCAACAGTGCCATTGGAGTGGCTGCAATTGCTCTTGCAGCGTTCGAGCGCTTTGGCTTTCGACAGGGCTTTCACCTGCCCGTTGACAAGCCCGGTGCCGGCATCGCAGCTGCAATTATAGGTTTTGGAGCAGGCAGTCAGTGACACGGCGACAGAGGCCATGAGGATGTACATGAAATTGGTTTTCATCGGTTTTAAAGGGTTGGTTTTAGTTTTGTATACCCCGGCAGCCAGCTTCGCGGCAGGGTGTGTCTTTAAAACGATCAGCTGAATGCGTTTGTTAAGTAACGCCTGAGCTGTTTAAAATATTGTGAAGCAATTGTTCATTAGTTTTTTGTACTTCGCGCGTTGAGAAGTAAAACGGCATGATTGTGGCTTGCTTTCCGGAGAATACCTGTCCCTTTTTTTTAACCGTAAATATTCGGATATTTGCAAAGCATGAGAGCTCCCTTATACCATACAATTGCCCTGATTTCTTTTATAGTGTTGGTGAAGCCCCTGAGCGCACAAAGCAGTTCTGAGCTCGCCTTTTCCAAAAGTTACTCGTTCGAATACGATACGCAATATGCCAAAGCCATTGAGGTGATGACTGCGCTCAACTCCGATGCCTACGAGGTAAACCTTCGCCTGGGCTGGTTGCATTACCTCAATAAAGATTATCAGAAATCCGAAGCATATTATAAGAAAGCGATAGCCGGCGAGTCTTCATCCGTTGAGGCCCGTTTTGGAATTGTGCTGCCTCTGGCCGCCCTTGGTAACTGGAATGCCGTGCTGGGGCATTACCTCGACATCCTGAAAATCGATCCCAATAATTCCATCGCCAATTACCGCACCGGCTACATCTACTACTCGCGGAAAGACTATGCCAATGCCATGGTTTACACCGGGAAAGTGATCAAAATGTATCCCTTTGATTACGACAGCAACCTGCTTGCCGGAAAGGTGATGATGGCGCAGGGAAAGAATGCCGAAGCCAAAAAGTATTTCAACAGGGCGATCGAGTACAACCCCCAGTCGGAAGAGGCCAAAGCGGCCCTCAAAAAGCTTTAGGGTGCGCTGCATAACGGGGCTGTTTTGTGTAGCTTCCACCTCTGGAAGGCTGATCGTGCCGCTGTTTTAATCCTGAAATTCCCTTCGTTTGCCGCAATCATTTCGTATCCTGCATTTCCGGTGTTAAATTAATAGCTGGAAAACCTTTGCCCGATGGATAACAGAGAATATACCAGCATCCTGATCATCGATGATGACCCCATGCTGTCGGCAGCCCTGAAGAGCGACCTGGAGAGAACCTTTGCGAAGCATAACCTGCGGATCTCCTTATCCGGTACCGGAGAAGAAAGCAAAGCCCCTGTTTCAGGGAAGCCTGATGTGGTGATCGTGGATTGTTACCAAAACAGTAAAGAGCGGAATGGCATAAACGGCATCGGGATCGTAGACATGGTGAGGCAGGAAAGCCCGGATACGGAAGTCATCCTGTTTAGCCCCGAAGAGCAGGCCGATATTGCGGTGAAAGCCATGCACTATGGCGCCCACGATTACATTGTGAAGAACGATTATATGTTCCGCAAGCTCAACATGTCGGTCATGCAGTGCCTCAAACTGAAGCAACTGAAAGCAGAGGTCCGTGCCCAGCGTATAAAGAGCAACATCCTCATGGTATCGCTGGTTCTGGTAGCGGGTTTGCTGATCGCCCTCCGCATCTTGGCACCCGGTGTGCCGGGGCATTGATTTTAAGGAAAGCCCGTTAAAGGTCCATATAATCAGCAAACAATTCCGTATTTTCACTACCTCATCTGGAAGCAAGATCAGCAGCTTATGCAAGTAAAAAACCAGACTAAATTTATCATCAGCGCCAGCTTCCTGGTGACGATCTGCCTGATTGTATTCATTGCGGTAAATGCGAACCGTTTCATGAAAAACATGTCGGAGAATAACTCACGGCTCTATGATTCGTACCGCATTTCGGAGCTGATAAAATCCTTCCGGAGCAACATTACCGCCATGGGCAACAAGGAACGCAGCTACATCGTGACGGGCGATGCCAAGTTCCGGGAGGAATATAAGCTGAAGGAAAGTGAAACGAAAGCCCGCCTGCAGCGGATGGAACGGTATTTTGTGAACAAGCCCGAAGAAGGATTATTCAGGCAGCTGAAAGTGCTGACCTACCAGAAGATCATGCAGGCCAAGAACCTGTCGCACACCATGCCGGGAATTCCATTGATGCCGGAAGAGGAAGGAGAAGCGCAGAATGCAGGGATCCAGATCATGGACAGCATCAACTCCACCATCGACCTCATTAACCAGAGCCTCGGCAAAACCACGCGGGACCTCATCGACAACAGCATCAGCTATGTACGGTCCTCGAGGAACTGGGGCCTGCTCGAAGTAAGTGCCGGGATCCTGGCGACGCTCATTGCCATGGTTATTTTATTCAGGGATATCAATGTGCGGAACAGGCTGGAAGCGGAACTGCGCATTGCGAAAAAACAGGCCGAGGAGAATGCAGGGATGAAAGAGCAGTTCATGGCAAATATGAGCCACGAAATACGCACGCCGATGAATGCCATCCTCGGCTTTTCAGGCCTGCTTCAAAAGACAAGGCTCGACAGCGTTCAGGCTGAATACCTGTCGGCGATACAGCACAGCAGCGCCAACCTCCTGGGCATCATCAATGACATCCTCGATTTTTCGAAGATAGAAGCGGGCATGCTGCGCCTGGAAAGCATTCCCTTCAGTCCGGATGAGGTGATGCGCTCTCTGCGGATCATGTTTGAGGGGAAGGCGCGCGAAAAAGGGCTGGCCTTCCGGATCGTTGCCGGCAGGAACGTTCCTGCCACGGTATTCGGCGACCCGACGCGCCTGACGCAGATCCTGGTAAACCTGCTGAATAATGCCTTTAAGTTTACGGATCATGGTTCGGTGGAGCTCGTGCTGGAAGTTGAGACGCTTAAGCCGGAGCAGGTGAAGCTGCGCTTCAGGGTAAAAGATACGGGAGTGGGGATTCCGGCTGACAAGCAGGCTGGTGTATTCGAGCGGTTCAACCAGGGCAATGCCGAAACAACGCGTAAATACGGCGGCACAGGGCTCGGGCTTTCCATCGTCAAAAGCCTGGTGGAAATGCAGAACGGAACGGTGGTTTTTACAAGCAGGGAAAATGCCGGAACAGAGTTCAGCTTCACGATTTCCTATGCCGTGTCGCAGGAGCATGCGGAAATACCCGAAGCAATGCCTGCTGATCCGCTTAAGCGTTTTGAAAAAAGATACAGGGTGCTTTTGGCAGAAGACAATGTGCTCAACCAAAAGCTTACCATGACCCTGCTGCAAGGCTTTGGCCTTGATTGCGAAATGGCCGAAGACGGAGCCGAAGCGCTCAGGAAATTGCAGCAGGCACAGTTCGACCTGGTGCTGATGGATATCCAGATGCCTGTGCTCGACGGCTATCACGCCACGCAGCGCCTGAGGCAGGAGCTGGGATTGGATATCCCCGTGATTGCGATGACGGCACATAGCATGGAGGGCGAGCTGCAAAAGTGCATGAGCTTCGGGATGAACGATTATATCTCCAAACCCTTTAAAGAGGAAGAGCTGTACCGGATGATCCGGAAATACCTCGGCAACGGAACGGAGCACGAAGCCGGAAGCGGGGATACTTCAACCGTAAGTAGTCCCGACCTGAGCAACCTGTATGAGATGGCGAAGGGAGATAAAAAGTTCATCCGCGAGATGGCGGAACTGTTTGCAGACAGGAACCCCGGCGACGTGGCTGAGCTGGAAAGGTACATAGGCCTTGCCGATTACGAAAACATCAGCCAGGTGGCGCACCGCATGAAAACCTCCCTGGGCTTTATGGGGCTAAAGGACCTGATGCAGCCTTTGAGCGGGATAGAGCAGCTCGGCAGGCAACAGCAGGAGATAGAAGAGATCCGCAGAAAATTTTTGCAGGTGAAAGCCGGTTGCAGGGAGGCGGTTGCCGGGCTGAAGGCCTTATTGCAAAGCGGGGCCTGGGACTGAGGAAACCGGCGCAGGAATGTTAATTAATACGATAGATACGATCTGTATATGAAACTGAAAAAGAACATTGCATTGAGTGATACGGGTTTCGTCTTCGACCCTTCTACCGGCAATTCATTTACCGTGAACCCTATTGGCCTGGAGATCATCGGCTACCTCAAAGAAGGCCGGAACGCGGAAGAGATCAAGCGCGAGATCACCGCGCGGTATGAAACCGATGGGCCGGGCTTTGAAAAAGATCTTGCTGATTTTGTGAATATGCTTCAAAAACTGAAACTAACGGATGGGAATGGCAAAGCGACGGATTAATATTGCGGTGACAGGCTTGAATGCCATTGACAGTCCGGGGCCCGGAATCCCTGTCATCAGGGCACTGCGGGAAAGCAGCCTCTTTGATGTGCGCATCATAGGCCTTTCCTATGAAGCCCTCGAACCGGGGATCTATATGCATCACCTGGTAGATAAGACCTACCAGATTCCATTGCCGGCAGCTGGTGTGGAACAGCTCCTGAACAGGCTCCGCTACATCCATGAGGCCGAGCAGCTGGAGCTGATCATTCCCAATTTCGATGCGGAGCTGTTCAACTTTATCAGGCTGGCGGATGTGCTGCTGAAAGAGATGGGCATCCGTACCTTCCTCCCCGGGATGGAACAGTTTGAGGCCCGGCACAAGGTAAATCTTGAAGCCTACGGGAAGGAGCACGGCCTGAAGATCCCTAAAAGCAAAAGCCTTACCCGGCATGCCGAAATTGCGTCTCTTTCGCATGACTTCAGTTATCCGCTGATGGTGAAGGGTAAATTCTATGATGCCCTGATCGCCCATACGCCGGAGCAGGTCAAGGCTTGCTTTAATACGCTTGGCTCGAAGTGGGGATTGCCCGTGATCGTGCAGGAGTTCATCCAGGGGCAGGAAGTGAATGTAACAGCGCTTGGCGATGGCAAAGGGCAGATGATCGGTGCCGTGGCCATGCGAAAGCAATATGTAACCGATAAAGGAAAGGCCTGGTCGGGCATTTCCATTGATGATGAAAAGCTGCTGGACATGGCGCGCCGCCTGTTTGAAACAAGCCTCTGGCGCGGCGGCTTGGAGCTGGAAGTGATCCGCACGGAAGAAGAGGAGTACTACCTGATCGAGATCAACCCGCGCTTTCCCGCCTGGATATACCTGGCGGCAGGCTGCGGGCAAAACCACCCGGAAGCGCTGGTGCGCCTGGCGCTGGGAGAAGATGTGAAACCCTTTGAAGGCTATGACGTGGGCAAGCTTTTTATTCGTTACTCCTACGATATGATCGTGGAGCTGGACGAATTCATGAAGATCTCCACGCAGGGCGAATTATAACGGCTATGAAAAAACAAGCATACGAGCGCCCTATCATTCAGAAGCTGAACACAGGCCTGATGAATAAATACGGCACCAAAACCGAATACGAACCGGTGACGCATATCGACGGGCATGCCGTGCACGACCTGTTGCAGGCTCATGGGTCGCCACTCTTCGTGCTTTCGGAGAAGACCATGCGCCAGGCATTCAGGGATGCCAATCGCGCGTTTAAGACCCGCTACCCGAAAGTACAATTTGCCTGGTCCTATAAAACAAATTACCTCAGCGCGGTGTGCAATGTGTACCACCAGGAAGGCTCCTGGGCAGAGGTGGTTTCGGGCTTCGAGTACCGGAAAGCGCTGGATAATAAAGTGCCGGGAACAAAAATTATTTTCAACGGACCCGCTAAAACCGGGGAGGAGCTCGAGCTGGCGATCCGGCACGATTCGCTTATTCATATCGACCACTTCGATGAGCTGTACAGCCTGACACAGCTGGCGGAAAACATGAACAGGCGGCCCCGTGTGGCTATCCGCGTAAACATGGATACCGGCGTGTACCCGATGTGGGACCGCTTCGGCTTCAACTATGAAGACGGGCAGGCCAGGGATGCCATCCATATGATCGTGCAGGGCGATAAGCTAGAGCTCGTGGGGCTGCATTGCCACATCGGCACCTTCATGCTGTCGCCGAGCGCATACGGTGTTGCGGCGGCGAAGCTTTCGCAGCTTGTGATGGAGGTGAAGAAAACATACGGCAAAACCCTTCAGTACATCGACCTCGGGGGCGGCTTTGCTTCGAAGAACACGCTCAAAGGCTCTTACCTGCAAGGGGTGGATGCCTGCCCTACCATCGACCAGTATGCGGAGCCGATTTGCACGGCAATCCTCAACGCCGGATTTACGGAAGATGAGCTGCCCCTGCTGATCCTGGAAACGGGCCGCGCGCTGATAGACGAGGCGGGCTACCTGCTGGGAACGGTGGTTTCCAACAAGCGCCTGGCCGACGGCAGAAGGGCCACCATCCTTGATTTCGGCGTCAATATTTTATTTACGTCTTTCTGGTACGATCACCGGATCAGCCCTGCGCAGCCCTTCGGGCAGTATACCGAAGATGCCGTGCTCTACGGCCCTTTGTGCATGAATATTGATGTGGTGAGAGAGCATATTACCCTGCCCCCGCTCAAAAAGGACGACCGGGTTGTGGTGCACACGGTAGGAGCCTATAACATGACCCAGTGGATGCAGTTCATCACCCTGCGCCCTGCCGTGGTGATGGTAGGTAAGGACCAGACCGTTAGTGTGGTCAGGAAGCGGGAAACCATGGCAAGCATCCAGCAGGAAGAGCAAGTACCCGAACATTTAAAACACCCTGATCTTTAATTTGGAGGAACTGCGTGCATATTTGTCCTTCCTGCGAAGCGGTATCCGTTCCAGTTACAACCAGGTGTTCTTTTCGGACAGCCGCTGGTTTGCGCTGGCCCTCTTCGCCGCTTCTTTTACCGATGTCTATATCGGCATCAGCGGCTTATCGGCGGTACTGATCGCGCTTGTGACCGGAAAGGCCCTGGGCTTCCACCAGGATAAGATGTCGAATGGCACCTATACCTACAATGTCCTTCTGGTAGGCCTCACCATGGGCGCCTACTTCCGGCTGAATGCCGTGTTTTTTGTGGTGCTGGTGCTGGCCTCCTTCATTACCCTGCTCCTGAGCGTATGGCTGAGCGCCTCGCTGGCATTCAAAAAGCTGCCCATGCTGGGTCTTCCCTTTGTGCTCGGGATCTGGATCATTCTGCTGGGCACCCGGAATTTCCACGCGATGGGGCTCAACGAGCGCGGCATCTATATTTACAACGATGTGTCGGGGATTGCAGGCACCGGCTTTGCGAATCTGTACCGATGGCTGAGCGATCCCGGATTGCCGCCTCTCCTGGTTGTGTATTTCAAATCAATGGGCGCCATCTTTTTTCAAAATCATATTATTTCCGGACTTCTCATCAGCATTGGCCTGCTCATCTTTTCGCGCATCGCTTTTTCTCTTTCCATCATCGGTTTTTTATCAGGTTATTTTTTTTGTACGTTGGTGCAGGGAAACCTGAGCGATATAGAATACAGTTATATTGGGTTCAATTATATCCTGACGGCGATGGCTATCGGAGGCTTTTTCCTGGTGCCTTCCATCGGCTCTTACCTCCTGGCAGCCGTTTCAGCACCGCTGGTCAGCCTGTTTGTAGGAGCTCTCGGCCACATCGCTTCCGGCTATATGCTCTCCCTCTATTCACTGCCTTTCACACTGGTGGTCCTGCTGATCCTGTATGCTCTCCAAAACCGCTACCGGCTGAATGGCCTCTGCCCTGTACAATACCAGCTCTTTTCGCCTGAGAAGAATCTTTACCTGTTCCGTCACTATACAGAGCGCTTCCGCAGGCAGGCCCCCGTAGATATTCAACTGCCATTCTACGGCGAGTGGACCGTGTCGCAGGCACACAACGGAACGCCGACCCACCAGGGAGCCTGGCGTTATGCCCTTGATTTTGTGGTGACGGATGAGGATCGAAAAACTTACCGGCTGCCGGGAGATCAGCTCAGCGATTATTATTGCTACCAGCTTCCGGTACTGGCTCCGGCCGACGGGGAAGTGGTGGCTGTTGAGGATGGCATTCGCGATAACCGGATCGGTGAGGCCGATTTGCAGCACAACTGGGGGAATACCATCGTCATCAAACATGCCGCACAGCTTTACAGCAAGCTCAGCCATTTGAAAAAAGACAGCTTCAAAGTGAAAGTGGGCGACCGCGTGCGAAAAGGAGATGTCCTTGGATTGTGTGGAAGCTCGGGCCGCTCACCCGAACCGCATTTGCATTTTCAGTTACAGGCTGCACCTTACATCGGGGCCGAAACGCTTGATTACCCCTTGAGCTGTTATGTGAGCCGCCGGCACCCGGCCTATAAGCTGCACAGCTTTGAGGTGCCTGTCCTTGGCGAGCATGTGATGCGCCCGCTGCCAACGCCCTTGCTGACGGAAGCGTTTCAGTTCATTCCCGGCATGACGCTGAAGTTTGAGGTGCAGGGAGAAACCCGTAACGAAACGGAATGCTGGGAGGTGATGGCGAACCCTGCCGGCCTTTGTTACCTTTATTGTGCGAAGACGGCTTCCTCGGCCTGGTTCAGCAATAACGGCACCGTGTTTTATTTCACGAGCTTTTCAGGCGATAAAGCCTCTCTCCTGTATTATTTTTACCTGGGCGCGCAAAAAATCCTCCTGGGCTATTACCAGGACCTTCTGGTAGAAGACCGCTTGCCGCCCGGTGAGCTATATAACGGCGGCTTAAAGATCGTTCAGGATGTATTCGCTCCTTTTCATGTGTTTTTGAAAACGACCTTTGCCGCCCGTTATGTCTCCGCAGATAATAGCCAGGCTCCTTCCCGGATCAGCATCCGATCGGAGGTAAAGGCTTATGCCGGTTCAATGCTTTCAACATCCG
Source organism: Bacteroidetes bacterium UBA4416 (assembly GCA_002390745.1). Taxonomy (GTDB): domain Bacteria; phylum Bacteroidota; class Bacteroidia; order B-17B0; family Aurantibacillaceae; genus UBA4416. Next base: position 61,162 of record DGQK01000028.1, read on the forward strand.
TGGAGGTGGAGTTGCTGCTGGAAGATCGCACCATCAAACAGATTAACGTTAAACATAAAGACCGATGCTTTTCCGCACGCTATATTGGGTAGCGGCCTTGCTGCTCATGTCGCTCTGCATGCGTGGTCAGCAGGGCGATACGCTGACGTCTGCCGGCGTGGAGAGCTATTCCTACCAGCTTTACCTCAATAAGGACTGGAAGCAGTTGGGTACGTTCTGCGATCGGGCGATCCGGGCGGATTACGATTACTATTACCTGCGCATGCGTGCAGGAATTGCCTGCTACGAAAGCGGAAATTACCGGAAGGCGATCCGGCATTTTATCAAAGCCCTTGGCTTCAACGAGGGAGATGAAGCCGCACTCTACTACCTGTATGAAAGTTACCAGTACGCCGGGCAATACGATGAGGCCCGGAACACCAGCCGCTTCCTGGATACGGCATCTCTTCGGGTAGCCGGCGCAGACCGCCTGAAAGCGCTGGCCTTCGTGTCGTTGGAGGGGGCTGTGAAATTCAGCGACAGCGCTGCCAAATTCAACCCGGCGATGTATGTGCAGCTTGCCGGGCAGCATTACATTAAAAATCGGTTCTCGCTGTTTCATGCCTTCACGTATTATGGACAGGATGAATACCGGCAAAGCATCCGGCAGTACCAGTATTACCTTTCGTCAAATATTCCGTTGAAGCACGGCCTGCTTTTATCGCCTGCGCTTCATGTGCTTTACAATGACCTGAGTGTACGGGAATTTAAGACGACCACCACGGTGACCAT
>DGQK01000016.1:0-48456 GCA_002390745.1 Bacteroidetes bacterium UBA4416
AAATGAGAACCGGTGGCTGAGGCTCTCGAAGCCACCGAAGTTGCAGCCGAGCCACCACTCACAAAAAATAATTCCTTACCTTCGGCGCCTGTAAACCATGTCCTTCAATCCCTTACATAGCGAGCTTCCCGTCGTAGAGATCATTCCTCAGGTACGCGCTTCTCTCAAAACAAATCCCACACTCATCATCGGCGCACCTCCGGGAGCAGGAAAAAGTACCTTGCTGCCGCTGGCCCTCTTTGAAGAAGACTGGCTCGAAGGCAAAAAGGTGATCATGCTGGAACCCCGCCGGCTGGCGGCCCGCAGCATTGCCACGCGCATGTCGGACCTGCTGGAGGAAGAAACCGGCAAGACCGTGGGCTACCGCATCCGCTTCGAAAACTGCGTGAGCGCACAAACAAAGATTGAAGTGGTGACGGAAGGAATCCTCACACGCATGCTGCAAAGCGACAATGCCCTGGAGCAGGTAGGCCTGGTGATATTCGATGAATTTCACGAGCGGAACTTACAGGCCGATCTTGCACTGGCACTCTGCCGCGAAGCACAGCAGGTCCTGCGCCCCGACCTGAGGATCATGATCATGTCGGCAACGCTCAACATCCCGCAATTACAAACCTTGCTTAACGCACCGGTGATCGAGAGCAAGGGCAGGCAGTACCCGGTGGAGATCATCCACGCAGGCGATGCCGACGAATACCTGCTGCCTGAATTGATGGCGCAGGCCATTGCACGTGCCGTGAAAGAGCAGGAGGGCGATGTGCTGGCCTTTCTGCCCGGAGAAGGAGAGATCCGTAAATGCGAAGAGATTTTAGATACACAGCTTCCGGATTTTAAGATTCACCCTTTATATGGCATGCTGCCTCAGAAAGAGCAGTATGCCGCCATCATGCCCAACCGACAGGGGAAGCGTAAAATTGTGCTCGCAACTTCTATTGCCGAAACCAGCTTAACCATCGAAGGTATCCGCATTGTGGTGGATTCGGGCTTTGGGCGCAGCTCGCGCTTCGATCCGGCTTCGGGCTTATCGCGACTGGAAACCTTACGCATCTCCAAAGATGCTGCCGATCAGCGAGCGGGCAGGGCAGGGCGACTCAGCAGCGGTGTCTGCTATCGCCTCTGGACCAAGGCTACACACGAACGCCTGGCTGAACACCGCGTGCCGGAGATCATGGAGGCCGATCTCTGTTCTCTGGTGCTTGAGCTTTCCAAATGGGGAACCGATGATATCACGCAACTGTGTTGGCTAACCTTGCCACCTAAAAGCAGCCTGCAACAAGCCTATGATACCTTACAACAGATAGGCGCTCTTGAAAACGGAAAAATCACGGAGCATGGACGGCAGGTACATCAGCTGGCCTGTCACCCGCGCATTGCACATATGCTCATCCTGGCGGAAACCACAGAGATGAAACAACTGGCCTGCGACATTGCCGCTGTGCTCGAAGAACGCGATCCTTTGCCGAAAGACAGCGGCATTGATCTTAACTTGCGGATCGAAGCCCTGAGAAGAGGCCGGAATAACAATAGCCTGACCCATAAATTCAAACGCATCGAAAAAAATTCGGCGAGCTACCGCAGGCTGTTGAAGCTTGAGGCAGGGAATGATCCGGTCGATCCTTCGGAAACAGGCTTATTGCTGGCTTACGCTTATCCGGAGCGCATTGCTTCCGCCAAACCCGGCAACAATGCCCAGTTCCAGCTGGCCAATGGAAAAATTGCGACAGCCGGCCATAAAGACGACCTCGCCCATGAGCCCTGGCTGGCAGTAGCCAACATGGACCTGCGCGATGGTCTCGGAAAGATCTTCCTGGCCGCACCACTCAACCCGACAGACCTCATTCACCTGGTCAAAGAAAAGCAAAACATCAGTTGGGACACGCGGAAAGGCGGACTCATTGCCGCCAGGGAACTGAAAATCGGAAGCATTGTGCTCCAGTCAAAACCTCTGACGAATCCCGATGATAGCCTGGTGCTGGATGCCATTTGCCAGGCCATTAAGCTGGAAGGAGAAAGCCTGCTCGATTTATCGGATCATACTTTCATCCAATTACGTCACCGCATCTCCAGCCTTGGTGTCTGGAATCCCCATGAAAACTGGCCTTCCATGGATAGTTCGCATTTGCTGGCAACAGCCAAAGACTGGCTTGGACCTTACCTGAAAGGCATAAAAAAAACCGAGGACCTGAAGAAGCTCGACCTGGCGGCAGCCTTGTTACACTCGCTGAGCTGGGAGCAGCAACAGGCCCTGGAGCAATTGGCACCGGCGAAGCTTCAGGTCCCCAGTGGATCAAAGCTCCCGATCGAATACCTTTTGAATGGCGCCGCTCCCATCTTGTCGGTACGTTTGCAGGAAGTGTTTGGCCTCAGCGATACGCCTGCCGTCAACAACCGGAAGAACTCGTTAGTGATGCACCTGCTTTCGCCCGGCTACAAGCCTGTGCAGGTAACGACCGACCTCAAGAGCTTTTGGAACAATACCTACCACGAAGTCAAAAAAGAATTGCAGCGCCGTTATCCCAAACATGCCTGGCCCGACGATCCCTGGAATGCCGCACCGGTAGCCAAAGGCAGAAGCACCAAGCAATAGCGTTTTAATCACGACAGTCAGAGGAAGCGGAAAGACATCACAAGTGCTTTTCCTGGTAGAAGTTCTAAAACATAGTGGATGATTCCCCGCTCGGGCTTTTCGGTTCCCAAAACGTAATCTGTGCTCTGTTTTAAACCACATAGCAAAAAATCCCCTATCTTTGTAAACGCTATGCCGGACACACAGGAAATAACCAAAGAAGAAGTTACAACGCAGATCAAGCCCCTCGAAAGCGAGGAGCGCCAGACAATCGTGCACTGCAGTTGCGGCACAGACGATGCCTACCGCATCTGGCCTACAACCTATTTGCTGGAACATGGTTCGGGCAGAAAAGCAAAGCTCATTACAGCATTCAATATTTCCTTTGCGCCCCAATGGACGCTCAGCGACGGCAAAGGCTTCACCCTGATCTTTGAAGGACTGAGCAAAGGCTGCACGATGTTCGATCTGATCGAAAATATTCCCTTCGACGGCGGCTTCGAAGCCAGGAACATTCCGCGCAACAACATGGATGTCTATCAGGTAAGGTTTTAAGTTTTTGAAACCAGGTTATCCGAAAACACCGGTGCTTACAACGTAATCCTATTGATTTTAAATTAAATCATCATTTAAAAATATGCGTGGGCGCCGCTGGTGTACGGTGAATTTTCATTTTGTAGATGAGCCCGAAGAGCTATGGTTTTCTTTCGGTTTCGAATCTTAAAAATGAAAGAAGCGGATCGCTACCGTTTTGACAAAAAAAGAAAGTAAAAAACAGTAACCTTACAATGTTTATAAACCATGAAAATCCTTGCCATCTCAGACACTCACGGCCAGCACAGCAAGCTGAAACTGCCGGATGCCGACATGATCCTTCATGCAGGCGATATCAGCAAAAGAGGCGAGGAGCCTGAGATCCTCGCTTTCCTCGACTGGTTCGGGCACCTGGATTACCGCTATAAAATCTTCATTGCCGGAAACCACGATTTCTATTTTGAAAAATCATCGGCCGAAAAAATAAGGGAGGTCATCCCTGATAATCTCATTTACCTTTGCGACAGTGGTGTTACCATTGAGGGAATCAACATCTGGGGGGCGCCGGTTACACCTACGTTTTTCGACTGGGCATTCAACCGCGACCGTGGCGGGGCAATCTCCAGGCACTGGGATCTGATCCCGGAAGGAACGGATATCCTGATGACACACGGGCCAGTGGCAGGCATCCTCGATACAACATGTCGTGGCGAAGCGGTAGGTTGTGCTGATCTGCTGAAAAGAGTGCAGGAGCTAAAACCGAAGTACTATATCGGTGGGCACATCCACGAAGCTTATGGGAAACAGGAATCGCAGGGCACGACTTTTTTCAATGCCTCGGTGCTCGACGAGCGCTACCGCCTGAAAAACGAAGCCTGGCTGTTTGACTATTAAACCGGTTATTTATTAAGATTACTTACAGATTGTAAGCCCTGTGGGATCTTTGGCTCCTCGTAATCGTACATGCTGATGTACAGGGATTTGATCTTCCCGTCAAGCTCAAGCTCATAATGGTCGCATAAGGCCATTCCCATCACACTCCGGGTATTGGTATAAGCGCAGCAGCTGCCCAAGCGTTTATACCTCAGGGCCTCTCCATGACTGTCGCGCAGCATCGATAAATACGTTCTTTCCCGTTGAACGGAGATGCCGATCTTGATTGGATTTTTTTCAGAAAAGCCGTAGGTCTCGTCTGCAGCAGGAGTCGTCAGGGACTTCAGCAGATAACGCTGCATGGTAACGGAATTGGTATCGCAATACTTCCGGATCATGTGATAAGCATCAACATAACCGTACTGAAGCGCTTTTTGAAAATTCGCACAGGCTTCTGTCATCCGCTCTTGTTTCTTGTAGGTCAAAGCCTTGTTGGAATAGGCATCGGCAAAGGTGGAGTCAATCCGGAGGGCCAGGTCATAATCGGCCATAGCTTTATCCAACTTATCCTGTGTGTAATATAAATTTCCCCTGAGGCGTATGGCTTCCTTAAAGCTGTGGTCTTTCTCATAAGCCATTGTCAAACCCGCGATAGCGCTGTCCAAATTGTTTAATTCGACATACACACCGGCCTTTTTGCAATACAAGTCGGGCAGACTTTCCGATTGGGGATTCTTAGCGATGAATTTATTCAGAAGATTCATGGCTTCCGGATAATTTTTCTCCTGTACCCTGGCATAATATTTTTCATAGAGCTTTTGCTCTTTCTTTTGTGAAAAGCCCGGAAAGGCGATGAACAGGGCTACAAGGATCAGGAAGATGTCAGTTGTTTTCAAGCTTGTTTTGTTTTAAGATAAGGGAATCAGGGAGCTTTCACTTCCGTAATGATGAGCTCTGTGCGGGTGTTGATGTTATGAAGTTTTTGTTGCTCTTCGGGAGTTTTGGCTTTTTTGATCTGCGCCTCACTCATCAGTAATTTGCTTTCTCCATAGCCTTTATAGCTTAATGCTGAAGAATCGACCCCGAAATAATTTACCAGAGTTTCCCGGACACGCCTGGCCCTGAAATCGGATAACCTGTTATTCATTTCCGCCGATCCACGGTAGCTCATGTGAACAGCTACTTCCGCCTTCAGTTCGGGATGGTGCTTTAAAAATTCCGCGACGGGTTTAATGGAGTCCAGTTGCTCATCCCAACAACAGGGCAGGGATAAGGCAAAGATAAAAGCAGGAAAGAGGACAATATCCCCTTTCTGAAACACCGGGTCCTTCAAGGTCTTGTTGGCCTGCCCGCAGGAGGCATACGACTGAAGGATACAACAGGAAACGGCGATTTTTTTCAGCATGCTTCATCCGGGTTAGGAGGTATGAAATTACACAAAAAGCCGCATTCTTTCGATCTTCCCTGTCAAAATCACAGGCATTGTCTTTGTATCTTCTGACTCATCGCAACACACAAACAGAAGCCTAAAGGGAAAGCAGGAACCAATCCTTGCTGGAAAGGTTATATCAAGCCGGGAATGAAAATGAAGAATGGAAAAAAGTTCCCGACGGTGTACCGGGCAAAACGAAACGCTCATCATCATGAAAACCTTAATCACCAGGAACCAGGCAGGAAGGATCATCCGCGTGATCCGTAAGGGCTATACGGAATTTACCTTCACCATCCTGCTTCAAACCATACAATACCGCTCGCATTACCATCACCGCCGGTTGAGGATTTTCACACACAATGGCCCTGGACTCAACAAGAAAAGCGACAAAGCGGCTTAAGCGATAAAGGGTTCAGCCTGCAAAAGCTTCCGGTCAACTAAAAAGGCTGTCACCTTTAAGATGACAGCCTCTCCATAATAAAGCAGAACTTCTTAACCTACCGTATCAGCAGGGCATAGCCAGGGAACAAATGCTCTTTGTCCTTTTTATCGACCACTTTGATGAGGTAGTAATACGTGGCATCCGGGCACTTCTCGCCATTGGCAGCCATTCCGTCCCAGGAAGCATTCAGCACATCCCAACTGTAGAGCAATTGACCCCAGCGATTATAAATATACCCCTCTGCCGATTTAGCCCCTTTGATATTCACATGGAAAAAATCGTTCACGCCATCACCATTTGGTGTAAACACATTTGGTACAATCACTGTGAGATCATCCTCTACTTTAATGATCACCGTCGCCGTATCGAGGCATCCGCTTTCAAGATCAGTCACCGTTAAGGTAACCGTATAAATTGCTTCGGAGTTGAAGATGTGATTTGGATTCATTACACCTGCGCCGCTATTGTCCCCGAAATTCCAGTTGAAACTATCCGAAGAAGTAACGCCCGTGCTGTTACTGCCTGTAAAGTTTACGGCTAAGGGTGCACTGCCGCTATACACATCCGCAGAAGCAATCGCCTGGATATTGTAGAAGTTTCCTGTCACCATCGCCACATTGCTCTTACAGCTACCGATCACCCCCTGAACATAATACGTGTAAGTACCGTTTGCAGAAGGCGTGGTTTGATAGGTGTTGGAGTTGGCCTGTACCAGGTTCGTAAGGGCTGCGTCGCTGTACCAGTTCACGCTGGCGCCACTTCCGAAATTAGCAGCAAGGCTCAGCTGCTGCCCATAGCAGGTCGAATCTCCCGAAGTGGAAAGCAGGGCAGGAGCAGCGTTCACAAGAAGCTGCACCGTATCCATGGCTGTACAATTAGTGGTATTGTCTGTAACCGTAAGCGTATAGATCCCCGCTTCATTGGCTTGGATGGAAGGGAATTGAGGATTCTGATTTGTACTCGAAAAATTGTTAGGCCCCGTCCAGCTGTATGAACCTCCTCCGGTACCGCTGAGGTTGGCTACCGATCCCGCACACAGCACATAAGCCGCCGCTGAGGCATTGACCATGATCTGCGGATACACATTCACCGCCAGGGTTTGTGAAGAAGCGCAGGCTCCCGCAGATGCTGTAACCGTATACGTTCCCGAATTGGACGTCGTGGCATTGGGAATGCTCGGATTAGTGCTGTTGGCAACTGTGTAAGAACCGGGGCCAGCCCACGAATAGGTAAAAGGACCTGAACCCGCATTGAACTGGATCGTTTCACCATAGCAGATATTCGCGCCGTTTGTACTCAGTGTAAAGCTCGGCAGCGTAACGATCGTCACGGAAGCAACCGCTGTAGAAGAGCAGGAGTTAGCGTCCGTCACCGTCACCGTATAATCTCCCACATTAGCTGAACCCGCATTGGGAATGGATGGATTTTGCGTGGTATTGCTGTAGCCATTAGGTCCCGACCAGCTGTAAGCCGTTCCTCCGCCCGAGTTGAGGTTAATCGTCCCGCCCACACAGATCACATTCGGGTTGGCACTGGCCGTTGCCGTTGGATTGGCATTGATGACAATAGTCAATGTTCTCGTCCCGGGGCAGTTATTCACATCCGTTACCGAAAGCGTATACACTCCGGAGGCAGACCCCGTAACGTTAGGGATCTGCGGACTTTGGCTGGTAGACGAAAAGCTTCCCGGTCCGTTCCATTGATAGGAGCTGCCGCCATTGCCGATCAGCTGCAAGGTGCTGCCCTGGCAAACAGCCGTGCTGCTGGCAGTTGCAGTAAGCGATACAGGCGCATATACATTCACTGCCAGGGTTTGAGAAGCCGTGCAGGAGCCTGTGTTGGCCGTTACGGTATAAGTTCCGGAATTGCTGATGCCTGCACCGTTGATGAAAGGACTGGCATTGTTATTTACGCTGAAAGTAGCAGGCCCCGTCCAGGAATAAGTATTTGCAGAAGAGCCTGCATTGAACTGGATCGTCGCGCCATTACAGATATTCGCTGCATTAACCGATGAGGTAAAGGAAGGCAAAGCGTTCACGCTCACACTCGTTACTGCAGATGCCGTACAACTGTTGGCACCCGTTACCACTACGGTATAATTTCCCGCGTTGGCGGTGCCTGCATTCGGGATCGTTGGGGATTGCGTTCCGTTAGAGTAGGCATTAGGCCCGGTCCAACTGTATGAAGAACCACCGCCTGCGGCCAGGCTGATGCTTTGCCCGGCACAGATCGCCGAAGGATTGGCTGTCGCGGTCGGTACAGGGTTGGCATTTACCGCAAGGCTCAGGGTAGCAAGGCCTGTGCAGCCGCTGGCATTTGTCACCCTCAGGGTATAAGTGCCCGCAGCTACCGTAGAAGCATTCGGTATGGAAGGGTTCTGGCTGTTGGAAGAAAAACCGCCCGGGCCTGTCCAGGTATAAGATGTTGCCGAAGACGCAAAGAGGCTGATCGTATTGCCCACGCAATAAGCTGTTTGGGTTGCTGTGGCATTCGGAGCAGGCAGCGCATTCACCGCTACCGTAACACTCGTAGCCGGTCCGCTGCAACCCGAAGCCGTCATGTAAACCGAATACACGCCGCCGTTGGCGGTAGTGGCATTGGGAATAGACGGGTTTTGCGTAGTGGTCGTAAAGCTGTTGGGGCCCGACCAGGTATACGTTCCGCCCGAAGCACTGTTGGCATTCAGGTTGATCGTTTGCCCCACGCATACAGAAGTCGCTGTGGCATTGGCTGTTGGTGCCGCCGGAGCTCCCGGGTTGGTAATGCTGTAAGGCCCGAAGTTGTTCAGGCAGCCGTTTCCATCCCTTACCTGCAGGTTGTAAGTACCCGCCGGCTGGTTATTGAGGTTTGGCGTAGAGCCCACAGTCGTTGCGCCGTTTGTCCAGGTATAAGAGATAACCGGTGTTCCGCTTACCGTTACATTGGTAATAGATCCTGTAGCAGCGCTGCAATTGCTCGGCGCAATAGTAGGCGTTGAGCTTAGCTGCGGAAGGGCATTGACATTCACTGTAGCCGTAGCGCTGTTGCTGCAGGAACTCAGGGCCGTTCCGGTAACCGTATAGGTGCTTGTTACAGCCGGGCTTACAGAGATCGATGTACCGTTCTGGCCCGTTGACCAGGTATACGTATTGGCGCCGCTTGCAGTAAGCACTTGCGCCGAACTCTGGCAGATCGTAGCAGAAGGAACAGAGATCGTTGGCAGGGCCGTCACCGTAACCTGAGCCACCGCCGCATTCGTACAGCTGTTGGCAGCCGTTCCGGTAACGGTATAGCTGGTATTGGAAGAAGGGCTTGGCGCAATCGTGCTGGTCGTTGCGCCCGTGTTCCAGGAATAGGACGAGGAACTGCCGCTGGCAGTAAGCAATACCGGACTACCGTTGCAAACCGTGGCATTATTTACCGAGATCGTCGGCAGCGCATTGACCGTTACCGTTGTCACCGCAGCATTGGTGCAACTGTTGGCTGCCGTACCGGTTACTGTATACACCGTATTGGAAGAAGGGCTCACCGTAATGCTCGTTGCCGCTCCTCCGGGAGTCCAGGTATAACTCACGCAGCCATTGCCGGTGAGCACGGTGCTCTTGCCGTTACATACGGTTCCGGGGCCCGTGATCGTGATCGCAGGCAGGGCGTTGACCGTTACCGTGGTTACCGCCACATTGGTACATCCCGTTGCGGCTGTTCCCATTAAGGTATATGTTGTATTCGCGGTAGGCGAAACGTTGATGTTTCCTCCGTTGGAGCCGGTGCTCCAGGTATAGGTAATGCCACCGCTGCCGCTCAGGGTCACCGTTTGATTGTTGCAGATGCTGACAGGAGCGCCCGAATTGATCGCAATGGAAGGAAGGGCATTCACCGCCACCTGGCCTACGGCACTGTTCACGCAGCCGTTGGCATTGGTGCCCGTTACAGTATAAGTGGTGGTTACTGCCGGGCTCACGCTGATGCTGCCGGCTGTGGCGCCGGTACTCCAGGTATAGGTGGAAGCGCCGCTGGCCGTTATGGTTCCCGGGCTGCCGCTGCAAATGGTGGTGCTCGTCGAGTTCACCGTAGGCAAGCCATTCACCACAACCTGCACCGTTGTTGTCTTCGTGCAGCCAAAAGCATTGGCACCGATCACACTATACACCGTGGTGGTGGTTGGGGTGATGGTAATGCTTGGGGAAACCATGCCACCGGGGGTCCAGGTATAGCTCGTGCCACCGCTGGCTGTGAGCGTTGTCGATTGCCCGATGCAAATTGTATTCGTCCCGGAAATGGTGATGACGGGGACGGGATTGACCGTGACATTCGACACAGCGGTATTTGTACAGCCATTCGAGGCCCGCCCGATGACCGAATAGGTCGTACTGCTGACGGGGGCCGCCGTAAAGGAGCCCGAAGTGCTCCCCGTATTCCAGGTATAGGTAGCAGCGCCGCTTCCCGTTAACGTAATCGTTTGCGTACCGCAGGTGGTGATCGGGTTGCCCGAATTGATAAGCACTGTGGGAACCGTTTTCACGTATACCGTTTTGGTGAGCGTTTGTTTTTGCCCACATACGCCCCCCGCAATGCAGGTGTAGGTCATCGTCGTTCCGGGGCTTACAGAGATCGTTCGCGTGGTTACCGGTGTGGAGCCCGACGGATACCAGGTGTAGCCCGTGGCGCCGAGAGGTGCCGTCAGTAAGGAGCTTTGCCCGGGACAGATGCTGTCAGGAACGGCAGTGATCTCCGGTAAGGCGACACCATCCAGTGCCTGAATTGTATAATTACAGATGTCGCGCGCATAGCCATCCACCATCAGGTAATAATCGTTACCCACCGTGAGGCCTGTTCCGGTAACCGTAAAGGTATTGGAGCCTTCCTTGAAGCTCGACACCGGTGCGAAGTTGTTACAGTTGCTTCCTGAAAAAATCTGCATCTGAATACCGCCACTCGGGTAATTTCCTACCCAGCAGTTTCCTACAGTAACACGTAAATTAACAGTAGAGCTACCTGCCGTAAATCGGATCCAGGAATTATTCTCAATATTAACGTCGATAGCCGGCGAAGAGTAAGGGCCTGGGATATTGCTCGGCGGATAATAGCCGAAAGGCCCGCCCGTATTAACTCCATCCGGCTGATTGACACCCGCCGGCGTTTCGTTGTTGGCATACATTTGCCCTGCGCCGGTTCCCGGCCTGTCGGGGCTATAAGCCGGGCTGGTAGAAGCCGAATAACCGTTGAGGTCGCAAATGTATAATGCATTCGCGCAGGCATCGTTGGTAGGCGCCTGCACACACAAGCCAAACGTTCCCGTTTCGCCGCCCCAGCCCCAGTACCTCAGGTACACGGTGGAGCCGGGAGTCAATCCCGTTGCATTGATATAAGGCTGAAAATCATTCGCCGTTCCCGGGTAGTTGTAGGGAGCGCCACTGCTGCCGTCCGCATCATCCGAACAGTCGATCTGTGTCAGGCTCCCACAGGTGCCGCTGTATAAAGCCATTGCGCCGTCGTCGATCACCGTGGTAGAAGGTGTCAAATTAGGCTGAGGGGTAATACATATATTGCCGCTGGCCGGCACGGTGATCTTAAACCACACATCTTTGGTGGCTGCTGTAAATCCACCCGTACCACCCGTACATCCTGTTGGAGCTGCTGCGGAGCTTAAGGTGGCGCCCACATTGGAGAAAGACAGGTAATTGCAATCGGCAGTAACGGGAGGCATTTGAATAGCATTGCAGGGCTCATCATTGGGCTGCGTACCTACGGCAATGGAAGCGCCTGTGATGCAGATACTGAACGGATAGCCACCCGTTGCATAATAATCATACACGCGTACATAATATACATTTCCCGGAACAAGGCCGGTAGCATTGATGGTTTCGGTTCCGCCGGAGAAGGTCGCGTCCTGGCAACCCAGGGAGGTGAGCGATGCGCAAGTGCCCGAAAACAGCTGCACAACAGCATCCATACCCGAGGAGCCCGTTACCTGGATCGTTTGTGTATAATTGTTGGCGGTGAACATAAACCACACGTCATCGTCGGCAGTGCCCGAGCAGCCTGTAATGGATTGCGTAGCGCCATACGATGTGGCAGCAGTGCTGATACAGCTTCCGTTCACACTCAGCACCGTTGCGCCGGCACAGTTATTATTGGCTGGTGTGGCAGGGGGCAGGTTCACACAGGTAGTAAAGGTGCCCGCACTGGTACCGGTGTAATAATCATAGATTCGTAAATAATAAGTGACACCTACCGTTAAGCCGGTAGCATTGATGGTTTCCGTACCTCCCATAAACGTATTGTCCACACAGTTCAACGATGTCAGGCTTCCGCAGCTCCCACCTGAAAGCAGCTGGATCACGGGATCATATCCCGACGAACCGGCCACGGTGATCTGGTGGGACGTATTGGTTGCCACAAAACGGTACCAGGCATCATCATCGGCATTGCCCACGCAGCCGGGCAAATTCTGTGTGGCACCGGGACTCCCCGTAACACAGTTGCCTATGGTTAATAACACCGCACCCGAGCAATTATCGGATTGCGACCGCAGTTGATAACATGCCAGAAAGCATAACAGAAGCGTAATAATGTTCTTCATAAACAGGTATTGAAAAAAGAAATTAGGGATTGCTAATCGTTTCATTGTGGTATTCCACAGGAGTGAAGCCCTTGCTAATGAGGCTCCGCTTGATGTTGACAGCGCTGAATTGCTTGTCGCCTTCACCCGCTACAGCTTTTTCAGTCGTAATAAGACGGATCTGCCCGGCACCTTTCTCAGGCTTGTACTCGATCTTGACTTCGCCCACAAATTCCATATTCTTAAGATCCTGCTGCAAAAAATCCAGTTGCTCCTGCGAAGCCTGGCCCTGGAAAGAATAATAATGCATCCGGGTGATCTGTTTGTCTGATTTCAGCTTCGGCTCTTGCGAAAAAGCATATTGGCTGAGAGAAAGGAAAAGAACAGTGACGAGAAGATGAACAACACGCATAAGGATTTATTTTGATATTTATCTGATATTTTAGGAACTATTAACACCAAAAATAGATCAATTTTTTGAGGTAAATTGTATTGCTAATGTTAAATATCGACGTATTTATTCTTAAAACAGTTTAGGAGAGATTTACAAAGTGAACTAATTATCCGCCTGAGTAAAGAGATAAAATTTGGGACAAACAACAGAAATAAGCTCGGGAAATAAGCAATAACGCGGATTCTGTAGTTTTTTTGATCAAAAACACACTAAAACCTCATAAATCCTTATTTTTTTTGTTCTTTCATTTTGTTAGGTATATTTGGTTATATTTGTTAATTAACGATTTTAGCCATTAATCTTTGTATATGAAAAAAGCATTCACTCTCTTTGGACTCCTTATTTCATTTGTTTCTTTTTCACAGATCACCATCACGGCCAATTTACCGGCAAGCATCAGCGCAGGGTCTTCTATAGATGCCGATGTAAAAATCAACAAAGGGACAGTTGGAAATTTTGCAAAGTACCAGATGGATGTACCGGGTGGATATATCGTTTCGGCGGGCGACGTGAAAGGAGGTAACTTTACCTTCGAAAATCAAAGGGCTAAGATTGTGTGGGTATCCGTGCCATCCGAAAACGAATTTACCATTCAGCTAAAGATACAGGCAAGCAGCACAGCGGTAAGCGGCACTTTCTCTCAGAAATTTTATTACCTGGAAAATAACGAAAAAAAAGAAGTGGAAGGAAACTCCATGAATGTTGCGGTAGGTGACGGGGGATCCGTAGCAATGACTACTTCTGCGGAAACCACGCCTAATCCAACTCCGGTAGAAACTGTAAAACCGACTCCGGTAGAGCCTGTAAGCACTACTCCTGCTGAAACAGTTAAGCCAACTCCTGTAGAAACTGTAAAACCAACCCCGGTAGAAACCGTCAAATCAACGCCTGTTGAAAGCACCGGCGCATCCAAAACTTCTCCGGCCATGGCGTCCGAAAGCGGTATGACTTATAAAGTGCAGTTGGGTGCTTATTCTACACAACCCAACAAAAGCAGGTTTTCCGGACTGAACAACCTGAGCATCGAACAGGTGAACGGCCTGTACAAAGTAACCTGTGGCAGCTTCAAAACAAAAGATGATGCCATCAAATACCGCGATGAGCTTACGGCTAAAGGCTTCAACGGCTTTATCGTAAAATACCAGAACGGCCAACGCATCAATTAATTATTGATTCCTCTACTTTGATCAAAGGCCTCCTCATATCTGCTTGCTTATTGTTTTCTATTTGTTCCAGGGCGCAGCAATATCCGTGGTGGACTCAATTCAGAAGTGCACAAACCTTTTTGAACCCCGGATTTTGTGGCACTAAACGACTGGTGGACGTGAGGTTGAACTACCGCAACCAATGGACGGGCTTTGACGGTGCTCCAAAAACCTACGCCCTGGCAATCAATTCCCGCCTGCTGAAAGGTAAACTGGGCGCAGGAGGTTTCATTTATAAAGACGAGATCGGTCCGTTCAAAAACTTCTCGGGCAGCCTCACAGGAGCTTACCACCTCAAATTTCCGGATTCGGAGCTCTCGGTAGGCGTGCAGGGAAATTACATGAGCAGGCGCTTTGATGGTACTGACGTCACCATCCGAAACCAGCAGGACAAAGCCATTAACCAATATGCGGCGGATAAAGTTTCCAATTTCGATGTAAGCTTTGGGATCGTATACTATAACGACCGCTTCCATATCGGGGCAGGCGCCAATAACGTGGCCGGCAGTGCGTTTGAATTTTATAAAAAAGACGATGCCAAACTGGGGAAATTTACCAACGTAGCACACTACAATGTGTCGGCGGGCTACAACTGGGCCGATAATCCAGACTTCGTGTTCGAAAATACCGTACTGGCCGTGTACGTCCCCTCGGTACCCTTTTCCTTCGAATACAACCTGAGGCTACACATGAAAAAACAATTGATGGCCGGGCTCGACTTCCGCTTCAATGATGCCATTGCCCTGCAGGTGGGCTATACCATCAAAGATTATCTCCAGATCTCTTATTCCTACGATTTTGTGACTTCACCGCTCAGGACCTACCAAAAAGGCTCTCATGAGGTAATGATCATTTTCTCATCCAACATGGGAACTGACAAAAAAAAGAGAGGATTCAACGGGAGGTTTTTAAAACAGCGCTTCCAGTATCTGCTCCAGTAATAGTTGGTATAATTTTAGCTTAAGCGTTACGTATGGTATTTGCAGTGATAGACCTGGGAACGAACACCTTCAATCTTTTAATTGGAGAAACGCTTCCGGATAACACCTTCCGGCGCTTATTCAATACCAAAATTGCCGTAAAACTTGGTGAGGGCACCATCAATTCCGGTTACATCGGGGATGCGCCTTTTCAACGTGGCATCAGCGCCCTCAGGCAATACCAGCAGTACATCCTGGATTATAACGTCGAACGGGAATTTGCATTCGCTACTTCGGCGATCCGCTCAGCGTCCAACGGGCCCGATTTTGTGAAAGCCGCCCGGGAACAGGCCAGGATCTCGGTTACCGTTATCGACGGCGACGAAGAAGCCGAGCTGATCTATTACGGGAACCGGATGGCCGTGAAGATGTCGGAAAACATTTCGCTCATCATGGATATTGGCGGTGGGAGTACCGAATTCATTCTGGCCAACCATAGCACCATATTCTGGAAAAGAAGCTTTAAGCTCGGCGCGGCGCGGCTGCTCGACCGCTTCAAGCCCTGCGATCCCATCACAGAGAGTGAGATCAGGGCCTTTCACGATTACCTGCGCACAGAGTTGTCGCCTTTGTATGAAGCGGCGAAACACTACCGGCCGGAGGAGCTGATCGGTTCTTCAGGCGCTTTCGATTCGGTGGTCGACCTTATCGGCGGTGAATTCAACCGTTCGCTCGTCAACGACAGCCAGACCGAATATCCCATTTCCCTGCGGGAGTATGAGCTGATCAGCCGGAAGATCAAAGCATCCACCTTACACGAGCGCTACCAGATGCCTTACCTTATTAATATGCGTGCCGATATGATGGTGATTTCCGTCATGCTCATCGATCATATCCTGAAAGAGCTAAATCTGAGTGTTTTCAAGGCCTCCACGTTTTCGCTTAAAGAAGGCGTCATCAGCAAAAAATTAGGGCTGACGGTACGTTAGAAGCCCATACCCTGATAAGATTTTGCTCCGTGTACCAGGCTTGCAGATTGTCTTTTTTCCGTACCTTTAGAGGCAGATGATCACTGACAGCCCCTATACCTTACCGCTTACCACAGAGTTCGACGAGAAGCTGCTCCTGAAGAACAGCTGGCTGATGATCCTGCATGCCTCACGCATTCCGCCTCATGTGGGTATTATGATCAACGGCTTCTACAGCTCTCTTACCATTAAAGGGCATGAGCTTAATGTAAGGGCAGAAGTACTGATGAAAACCATTTCCCAGAAAAAGATCGAAACTCTGGCGGTGCAACTGGTAAAGCAACCTGTGTTCAGCGCCGACTACCAGAAAGAAGTGCTCGGTTTTTACGTGACGCAATTCCCCAAAGTGGAAGCGCACAAGGCCAGCTGCCTGAGCCCGGTGAAGCTTTTCCTGCAGGAGTTTTATGCCATTCCATACAATCCTACAGAGCTGTTGTTTGAGATTACAGAACGCCTGAAACAAAACAATTACATCAGCAGGGTCGTAGGAATCAACCTAAAGGAGCCCTTCACCGAAAACGGCTTTGCGCTGCCGGCCTATTCATACGAGCAACTCCAGGAAGTCATTTCCCGGGAAACGTCTTATCAGAGCTGATGTTCATAAAGAGCGGACATATTTTCCTTCGTGCCGTCGAGAAAAGCGACCTCGATGTGCTGTACGCCTGCGAGAATGATATGGCTGTATGGAAGGTGAGCAACACGCAAACGCCTTTCAGTAGGTATGTTCTGCAACAATACCTCAATACCGCACACCAGGATATTTACACCAATAAGCAATTGCGCCTGATGATCTGCATGCAGGATTCGGGAGTAGCCGTAGGCACCATCGACCTCTTTGAATTCGAACCTGCCCATGCCAGAATAGGAGTAGGGGTGTTGATTTTCGAAGCGTTCCGCCATAACGGCTATGCTTACGAAGCCCTTTGCTGCCTGAAACAATACGCTTTCGACACCCTGCTCTTAAATCAGCTGTATTGCAATATCAGCGCCTCCAATGGCGACAGCATCCGTTTGTTTGAGAAACTGGGCTTTCAGAATTCCGGCATCAGGAAAAGCTGGAACAAAACGGCAGAAGGCCGGTTTGAAGATGAGCTGTTTTACCAGCTGGTCAGGAGTCAAAGCGAATAAGCTTGGTTTTTAACCGGCCAGGGAATGGTTCTTCCGACGCCGGTAGTTTACACAAGCTGCTTTTTACCTCACTTTTTTCGCCACCACAATCATTTCCTCGCCAATGTTTAGAAAAGACAGGGTTTTGTAGATCACGTTGTGCATCCACATGTAGAGCTTCAATTTCCACATCGGCTTTTGGGTAAAGGTATTGAAATAGGTTTGCCGTTCGCTGGCCTTAATGGTTTTATTCTCCTCGGTCAGAGTCACTTTCTTCTTTCCCTTAAAGCGTTTGATGAGGGGCAGGATCGTGTACATGATGAATAGTTTGATCTCGAAAGACGATTTGATCGTTTCCACCCGGTAGCCGTATTTTTCGAGCAGTTGGGCGATGGTTTTCTTACCGAAATAGTTGACATGGTCCAGGCCCATCATCTTCCAGTTATCCTTGTATTTTTTTGCAAAATAGGAGTCGATCTGCGGCACCTGTAGCACGAGGTAGCCGTTCATGGCCGTTACTGCGGCGCATTTTTCGACAAATGTATCAGCCTTGTCAATATGCTCCAGCACATCCCACATGGTAACCACGTCAAACTTTTTAGATTCGTCCATATCGAAGAAATCCATGTGATCGACAGGGAGCTTCAGGTCGTTTTTGGAATAGAGGTAAGGCTGTTCGGAAATTTCGATGCCATATACCTTATAGCCAAGCTGCTGGCCGGTAAGCATGAAATGCCCCCAACCGGCGCCCAGGTCGAACAGCGAAGAGCCCGGAGCTTTGTATTTCCGGATGAGGTCGTAACGAAGCTTATGGCGCTCAATTTTAACCCAGTTATTTCCGGCGCGCACGGCATTGGCCACATGCTCGTCCTTGTAATTATGGTAATCGATGCTTTTCCTGTAATAAGGAGGAATGAACATAAAGGAGCATGACCCGCATTCGGCAACAGCAAATGTTTCTTTCTGGTATTTTACTTTAAACTGGGAATGATCTGTATTACCGCATACACAACAACGAATGTCTTCAAAAATATCGGGCATAATTTAGGCTGGGTTCTGTTTTTAAGGTTTGGTTTCTTGTTCAAAGGTTGATTCAGTTATGGGAGTGCTGTCCCTGAAATAGGAGATGCCTCCCCAGCTGAACATTTTCTTTTGATACACATAGGCGGATGATTCTTTGACAACAACCCGCTGAATAATCACGATGCCTGTACCGGTAATGGTTTCTTCTGTCACGCCCGGAGGATATTTGGCAAGCAGGGCTTTTAATCTGGCATCTGTGGCAGCTGCAGTTGCTGTATCAGAGTTGAGGAGCTTTTCGATCTCAGCCAGTTTACCTTTGGCGTAAGCATCTCCGGCTTTTACGATCAGCGCATCCTCATAGGCGGTTTTAGCATCCTTATAGCGTTTCGACTTAAACAGTCCGTCAGCTTTGGTGATGGCCTCTTTGTATTTGTCGACACCGAGGGTAGGTGGGATGGAATGCTTTGCTTCTTTTTCTGATTTTTCTGCCGCCAGTTTATCAGCAGCAGCCTTTTCTGCGGCAGCTTTTGCAGATGCGGCTTTCTCAGCAGCAAGTTTTTCTGCGGCAGCCTTTTCAGCAGCGGTTTTGGACGCTTTAGCTTTTTCTTCAGCAAGTTTCTCAGCAGCAGCTTTCTCAGCAGCAAGTTTCTCAGCTGCAGCTTTCTCGGCAGCAGCCTTTATCGGCAGCAAGTTTCTCCGCGGCAGCTTTTTCAGCAGCGGCTTTATCGGCAGCAACCTTCTCCGAAGCAGCTTTCTCAGCGGCTGCTTTTTCCGCGGCAAGTTTCTCGGCAGCGGCTTTCTCGGCAGAAGCTTTTTCAGCAGCAAGTTTCTCCGCAGCAGCCTTTTCAGCAGCGGCTTTCTCGGCAGAAAGCTTCTCTGCGGCAGCTTTTTCAGCAGCGGCTTTCTCCGCAGCAGCTTTTTCAGCGGCAGCTTTCTCTCCAGCAGCGGCTTTTTCAGCAGCAAGTTTCTCAGCGGCAGCCTTTTCAGCGGCGGCCTTTTCAGCAGCAGCTTTCTCAGCAGCAGCCTTTTCCGCAGCGGCTTTCTCGGCAGCAAGTTTCTCAGCGGCAGCCTTTTCAGCGGCGGCCTTTTCAGCAGCAGCTTTCTCAGCAGCAGCCTTTTCCGCAGCGGCTTTCTCAGCAGCAAGTTTCTCAGCGGCAGCCTTTTCAGCAGCAGCTTTTGCAGCGGCGGCTTTCTCGGCAGCAGCTTTTTCCGCAGCAGCTTTCTCAGCAGCAGCTTTCTCAGCGGCAAGTTTCTCCGCAGCAGCTTTTTCAGCGGCGGCCTTTTCAGCAGAAGCTTTCTCAGCAGCAGCTTTCTCAGCGGCAGCCTTTTCCGCAGCGGCTTTCTCAGCGGCAGCTTTCTCCGCAGCAAGTTTCTCTGCGGCAAGTTTCTCGGCAGCAGCTTTCTCCGCAGCAGCCTTTTCAGCAGCGGCTTTCTCAGCGGCAGCTTTCTCTGCGGCAAGTTTCTCTGCGGCAGCTTTTGCAGCGGCGGCCTTTTCAGCAGCGGCTTTCTCCGCAGCAGCTTTTTCAGCAGCAGCTTTTTCAGCAGCGGCTTTCTCGGCAGCAGCTTTCTCCGCAGCAGCCTTTTCAGCAGCGGCTTTCTCAGCGGCAGCTTTTTCCGCGGCAGCTTTCTCTGCGG
Source organism: Bacteroidetes bacterium UBA4416 (assembly GCA_002390745.1). Taxonomy (GTDB): domain Bacteria; phylum Bacteroidota; class Bacteroidia; order B-17B0; family Aurantibacillaceae; genus UBA4416. The sequence goes on from DGQK01000016.1 coordinate 19,761, forward strand.
CAAGTTTCTCTGCGGCAGCTTTTGCAGCAGCAGCTTTCTCAGCGGCAGCCTTTTCCGCAGCGGCTTTCTCGGCAGCAAGTTTCTCAGCGGCGGCCTTTTCAGCAGCGGCTTTCTCCGCAGCAAGTTTCTCAGCGGCAGCTTTTGCAGCGGCAAGTTTCTCTGCGGCAGCTTTCTCCGCAGCAGCAGCCTTTTCGGCAGCAAGTTTCTCAGCGGCAGCCTTTTCAGTAGCAGCTTTTTCTGCGGCAGCTTTTTCAGCAGCAAGTTTCTCTGCGGCAGCTTTTTCAGCAGCAAGTTTCTCTGCGGCAGCTTTTGCAGCGGCGGCTTTCTCAGCAGCAGCTTTCTCAGCGGCGGCTTTCTCGGCAGCAAGTTTCTCAGCGGCGGCCTTTTCAGCAGCAGCTTTTTCAGCAGCGGCTTTCTCCGCAGCAAATTTCTCAGCGGCAGCTTTTGCAGCAGCATCATCCGCTGCCTTTTTAGTTAAAGCTTCCTGATCTTTAATAATAATATCGATCTGGGCCAGCTGATCTTTCGGGTAATTTTCGCCTGGTTTTAGCTGAATAGCCTGGTTATAAGCGGCCCTGGCAGTTGGCCAGTCTTTTTTCTTAAACGCATTATCCGCCGTTTTAATGGCAGAATTATAGTTGGCATCGAGCTCTTTTTGTTTATTGATCGCGTCTTTTTCCAGCTGCCTTAAGCGGTCAAGGGCATCCAGCATCTGGTTACTATAGGCCTCATCATAATCAAAATTATCTATCTTGGAATTGTAAGTAACCTTTACAAGTGGCTGATTTAAAACCGAATAATCAATACCAGGCAAAGGTTCAAATAAACTGATGGATTCGATATTAAAGCCCTTAAACGCATCCTTTGTTTTGTCGGCTGGTACGCCGCGCGTAGAAACCTGAAATTTTTTAGTGCAATGCCCCGTTTTGGTTACGATAATGGTATAATCGCCATTGGGAGGGATCTGAAATTTGAAAGCGCCATCGTCGCCGGTCATCGTCTGCTGCACTTGTTTCCCTCCTTGCATGAGCGTTACCATCGCTCCCTGGAGTTTTTTTCCATTTTTTTCGATGCGGCTTGAGAAGGGGAGTGTCCAGTCCTGTGCAAATGAAGAATAAACGTTGAAAATGAAATATAAAATTAGTGTATAAACGTTCTTCATAAATTACAAAGCTGTAGTTTTGTATGGAGGGATAAATTTACATAATTTTCCATAATAAACTGATTTAAAATTATATATGCACTACCAAAACATGGGCCATTCTTATAGTTTTTGGGAAACACAAACGTATTTCAGCAAGGTGGACCTGGTGGTGATCGGAAGCGGTATCGTAGGCCTCAACGCAGCCATTTCTTACCAGGAAAAACATCCCAAAGCAAAGGTATTGGTCCTGGAGCGCGGCATGCTGCCTGCGGGTGCAAGCACTAAAAATGCCGGCTTTGCCTGCTTTGGGAGTGTGAGTGAATTATTATCCGATCTGAGGCACAGCAGTCAAGAGCTGGTCTGGCAAACCGTAGCCATGAGGATCAGCGGGCTGGAGTTGCTCAGGAAACGCCTGGGCGATGCACATATCGACTACAGGGAGTACGGCGGCTATGAATTGTTTGATGAGGAGCAGCGTTTCCATGAATGCGCAGAGCAGATAGACCGCCTGAATAAACAGCTCGGGCCTTTTGTGAAAGAAAAAGAAATTTACCGCATTACCAACAGGAAGCTGGCAGGTTTTGGATTCAAAGGGATCAAAGGCCTTATCTTCAACAAAAAAGAAGGGCAGATCGATACAGGACGGATGATGGCGGAACTGATGAAACTGGCCCACCACAAAGGTATCCTGATCCTGAACCGGGTTGAGGTAACGCAGCTGAACGATTCAGGGCAAAGCGTGGATCTGCTGACAACGGCCGGGGAGATCAGGGCCGGAAAAGTGATTGTAGCTACCAATGGCTTTGCGTCGCAACTTCTGAACCTGGAGGATGTGAAGCCGGCCAGAGCCCAGGTGCTGGTAACCAGGCCAATCGCGGATCTTCTGATCAAGGGCACCTTTCATTACGACGAAGGCTTTTATTATTTCCGGAATATCGGCAACCGAATCCTGTTTGGGGGTGGAAGAAACCTCGATTTTGAAGCCGAAACCACCACAGAGCTGGCCCTAAATGCCAGGATCCAAACACGGCTCGATCAGCTTCTGGAAGAGGTAATTTTGCCGGGAACCGCTTTTGAGGTCGAACAGCGCTGGGCCGGAATCATGGGCGTGGGCAGCGAAAAAAAGCCGATTATACGTCAGGTATCGCCGAATATGGTTTGTGCGGTTCGCATGGGAGGCATGGGTATTGCCATCGGATCTCTGGTGGGAAAATTGGCGGTGGATGAGCTTTGAAAAACGGTGTCATTTTAGTTAGCGAGCGCCAGGGATGGAGCGGATGTTTGAGCTCTCCCGTCACGACGCGTCGTAACGGGAAGCTAGTAGCGACAGCCCACCAGGCGCCCATAACCATCTATTTGTAGAATCTCCTGATACCTTTTGTGACGTAGGCCTTGAAGGTATATGGATCGCATTGTGCTTTTATTTAATTTAACATAATGTTAATTATAATAAAATGAAGCCATGTTATTAAAGCCCGTAAATACCCGATATTGACCGAGATGCTACATTACACGTAAGATAGATACAATGATTACACGTACACACTCCGGACCTTTACACAGAGTAAAACCTGACGTTCAAAATGTGCATCACAACCCATGCCGCACGGCAAGAATACACTAATTATTGTTAATCAGTCTTTTACAAATGTTCGCCAAATGTCGAAAACCTTCTTTCTGATAGTATTTTTGCATCCAAATTATTAATCCCGTAAGATTAATGGAATGGCCCTCCCAAAGGTTTGTTTCATTCTGTCTTATACTAAACGTTATAACAGACACAGATGAAGTTATCCATGTTCAAATTCAATCTGCCGAAAGAGCTTTTGGCAGAGCATCCTTCCAAAAACCGTGACGAAAGTCGACTGATGGTAGTTGACCGCGCCACCGGAAAGATCGCCCACAAAAAATTCAAAGACGTTATCAATTACTTCGACGAAGGCGATGTGATGGTGCTCAACGATACCAAGGTGTTTCCTGCCCGCATGTACGGAAATAAGGAAAAAACAGGCGCCAAGATCGAAGTGTTTCTGCTGCGCGAGCTCAATGCCGAAAGCCGCTTATGGGACGTACTGGTAGATCCGGCGCGTAAAATCCGGATCGGAAATAAATTATACTTTGGCGAAAACGACAACGTCGTAGCTGAGGTAATCGACAATACCACGTCACGCGGCCGTACTCTGCGTTTCCTGTTCGACGGTTCCTACGAAGAATTCCGGAAAGCGCTTTACGACCTGGGCGAAACGCCTCTGCCGAAATACATCAAACGTGCCGTAGAAGAAAGCGATGTCGAGCGTTACCAAACGGTATTTGCCAAAAATGAAGGCGCTGTGGCCGCTCCTACTGCCGGCCTTCACTTTAGCCGCGAATTGCTGAAACGCCTTGAGATTAAAGGCGTTGACTTCGCCCGCTTAACGCTGCATATCGGCCTGGGAACCTTCCGTATGGTAGAAGTGGAAGATCTTACCAAGCACAAAATGGACAGCGAGGAAGCCATCATCAGCGAAGAAGCCTGCAGGATCATCAACGCCGGTAAGGACAAAAAGAAAAAGGTATGCGCTGTAGGTACTACGGTAATGCGCGCCCTGGAATCTTCGGTGTCTACAACCGGGCACGTGAATCCTTATAACGGCTGGACCAATAAGTTCATCTTCCCTCCTTACGATTTCTCTGTAGCCAACTGCATGATCACCAACTTCCACATGCCTGAATCGACCCTGCTGATGCAAATTGCAGCTTTCGGCGGCTATGACCTGATCATGAAAGCTTACAAAGAAGCGATCAAGGAAAAATACAAATTCTACTCTTATGGCGATGCCATGTTGATTTTGTAAGATTATTCAACTAGTTTTATAGCCATCCGTCATTTACCGGATGGCTTTTTTGTTTATTTAAGCGCAGGTGTTTTTCAATACGATCCAATATTTAGTTTTTCTTCCTGTAGTTCTGCTGCTTTATTACATGACGATGCCCAGGTACCGATGGGTTGTTCTGTTCGTCGCCAGCTGCGTATTTTATATGTATTTCATCCCGAAATACATCTTATGCCTGTTCTTCCTCATCATTGTGGATTATGTGCTGGCCCTGAAGATCGACGCCGCAGACCGGCCGCCACGAAAAAAGCTGTTTCTTGTCCTGAGCATCGTTTCCAATTTCGGGCTGCTGTTCTATTTCAAATACCTGGGCTTTTTTACGGAAGTGCTCAACACCGGGCTGCTGGACTTTTTCGGCAAGCACATCAAAGTAAGCAATGAGATCCTGCCCATCGGTTTATCGTTTCACACGTTTCAGTCGGTGAGCTACGTGGTGGACGTCTATCAAGGCAAACAGAAGCCTGAAAGGCATTTGGGCATCTACTCCACTTACGTGCTGTTCTTTCCGCAAATGGTGGCAGGGCCGATCGAGCGCTTCTCCACCCTTGGAAACGAGCTGAAAAAAACGGTTTCTTTTAGCTTCGGATTTTTGAAAAAAGCTCTGCCACTTTTCCTGATCGGCTTATTCTATAAAGCCGTGATTGCCGATAATTGCGGGGAGTATGTCAACCAGACTTACGCCTCGCTGTCCTCGCAGCATTCCCTGAACGTGCTGATCGCCGTTTTTTTATTCAGCATCCAGATCTACAGCGATTTCTTCGGCTATTCCCTGATGGCCCAGGCCAGCGCACAGCTGTTCGGGATCAGGCTGGTGGATAACTTCGCCTTTCCGTTCTTTTCCCGAAATATCATTGAGTTCTGGAAAAAATGGCATCTGTCGCTCACGGGCTGGTTCAGGGATTATGTGTATATTCCTCTGGGAGGCAACCGCGGCACCTTTCTGAAATACGTTTTTAACATTCTACTCATCTTTACGCTGAGCGGATTATGGCACGGTGCCGGGATCAATTTTATCCTTTGGGGATTTTTTCATGCGCTTTGTTATATTATCACCCTGCTACTCATGAAACGACTCGGGCTCCGGCTGCCAGCCATTCCAGGTTATACCGGCACTTTTACCCTTGTGGCCTTTATCTTTGTATTCTTCCGGAGCGGTAGCATCAGCGAGAGCATCGCCATCTTCCGCCAGATGCTTCATCCTGCGGCCGGCGCTTCTTTTCTTCCGGTTTCCATCGTCCTGTGCATCAATCTTGCTGTTGTATTTCTAGTTGAACTATTCGCTCATAAACAACTCAATTACAGTACTTTTATCACAAAAAACCCCAGGCCTGTGAACGCCCTTCTGTTTCTTTACCTTCTGTTTGCGGTCCTGGTATTCAGCGGTGTCGACAACCTGCCATTTATTTATTTCCAGTTTTAATGAGGTACATCGTCTATATCCTAAGCCTTGCGGGCATTGTCTTTCTGGCGAATGAGGCCTACGTCAGGTTTGGCCTCTATCACAACGATGTTAAAACCTGCAATGCGGAGCTGCTCTACCAGCTCGATTCCCTGGAGCACAGCGCTACCGTGCTTTATTTCGGAGAGTCCTCCAACTTCACAGCCTCAGAACAGGACAGCTCAACACATTCCATTTCGGAGCTCCTGGCAGAAATGCATCCCGGGCTAAACATCCGGGGCATCTCCAAAGGCGCCATCCACGCCTCGACCTTCAGGGCCCTTATTAACCGCATCGACGGGCAATCAACCGTCAAAACGGTGATCGTGACCATGAACCTGCGCTCCTTCGGCATCAACTGGATCCAATCCGAGCTGGAAACCAACCTGTCGCGGGCGGAGATCCTGTATTCCACCTATCCGCCGGTCCTTAAAAAGTTCCTGCTTACCTTCAAAGCTTATGACAATATTCCTTTATTTAAACGGAACGCCATCATCAAATCACATTACAAAGGCGATAAATTCAAGCTGGCCCACCAGGAATTTACATCCGTTTACGAATGGGACAAGGTGATGTATGATAAAGGTATTCCGGATGCCAATGGAAACAAGGATCCTGAAAAGACAAACATTGCCTGCCATTTTGTTAAGAACTATGCCTTTGTGATTGATGAGGATAATCCAAGGGTCAGGGATTTTGACGCGATTGTAGAACTTTGCCGGGAGAAAAACCTGAACCTGATCTTTCATGTGCTTCCCGAAAACCATGAGCGGGCCGCAGAGCTCTGCGGTAGCGACCTGGATGAGCTGATGAAGCAAAATGTGGCCTTTCTGAAAAACAGGTACGAAAAAAAATCCGTCTTTATCTCTAATGATGATCTTTTGCCGGACAGTATGTTCATCGACCGGGAATGGCCGACAGAGCATTATCGCTTTACAGGACGGTATTCTGTGGCCAGGCGTATTTCTGAATCAATTGCGTTAAAACCCAAAGCACAGCTTTAGTGGAACTAAAAATAAATAGTTTAAGAATCAGTACAAACGGTGTTTTTTACCTGTTTGTACTTGTGCTGTTTATTAGTATTTCATTGGTTTCCATCAATGACGCTTATTACGACGATCGTTGGAAATTATTTCCTGATAGCTATGACTACCTTGCTCAGTCGAAAATGGATATTTTCTCGGTTAACTTTTGGTTCCCCGAAAAAACAAAAGGGTTCTATCCCCGCCCCTTTACTGTTCCCCTGATTTATAAAATAATTGGCAGCGATGTTTCCCTGATTGTTATTTGGCAAAAGGTTATCCATTTTCTTTCTGCAATACTGTTATGCATTTCGGTATCCCTCTTCATCAAACGACAATTCTTAAAATATCTTTTATCAGCATTTATCTGTATTGTTTTTTGTTGGTGGAATATCCTGGGCTGGACTCAATTGATCTTATCTGAATCTTTATCCTTTAGTTTCATTTGGATTTGGGTTTCCTCCCTGCTATTTTGGGTCAGGTTTAACACAAGACTTACATTTTCACTGCACCTTCTTAGTGCCTTGTTGTTTTTATTTACGAGAGACTCCTGGTCTTATGTACTGATTCTCTTTTATGTGCTGGGGCTCGTAACGGCTTACCTGTTTGCAAAAAATCTCCTCAAACCTACACTGATTCTGTTATTGACCTGTTGCCTGGCATTTATTGTACAGCAAAAAGCCATTGAACGTGGAGAAAGGCAAAAGATGCCTATTATCAACAATCTGGTTGTCAGGATTATTCAGGATTCTTCTTACTTGCATTATTTTACCTCTAAAGGAATGCCTATGGGCGAAGAGTTAAGACAGGAATACCATACGATTGACTTCACAGATGATGAAAACCGGATTTTGATCTATGAGCTTTACAATAACAAAAAATATGAACCACTGTTTGATTGGATTGTAAAAAACGGAAAAAGCACCTACCTGAAATTTATGCTCGTACATCCCTCCTACCCTTTGATGCTAAACGAGTCTTCCGTTAAAATGAAGTCCTTTTTTGTCAGAAACCTGTATCAATATACGCGCGAACCTCTGGGTGTCTCTCAAAATGTTGACTCTATCTTCCCGGTCTTTTCTTACCTGGCACTTTTTATTTTTGTGATCCTTTTAGCCCTTATGAATATTAAACTTAAAAACCTTATCTATACCATTTTTCTGGTGTTATATAGTGTTTTTGTTGCGAACGCCCTGATCATCTATAATGCAGATTCTCTGGAAACAGACAGGCATCTGTTCAACAATTCCGTATTGGTGGAAATTTTGGGAGCGGTCTTTTTTTGTTTTATACTGGATTCTTTACCGGTTCAAAGGATTTTTGCATATATAAAACTTAAAAAGAAGTCTAATTCATGATGATAAGCTTTCTTTTACTTCCTCCGGCTACAACAATATACATACCGGGAGCAAGATGATCTGTTTGCAGGAGCAATTCATAAGAAGAAATGTTCTCCAGGTTATTGCCAAGCTCAATTTCCCTGCCAAGCCAGTCTGTTAGCTTAATATCCTTCTGCTGAAGAGGTTTGTTGCTTTTTAAGGTCACGTGATGTTTGGCAGGGTTAGGAAAAATGCTAAGCCAATTACTTTCCATTTCGGGATTCTCCTCAACAGAAACAGTACTGAAGCTGCCGAAGCTCAATAAAGAGTCCAGCTTTACAAAATAACCATCTCTTAACACCGCTCCATCTCCTTCGGTATATCCTACAGCAGCATAACCTTTATCTTTTGTGGCAATCAACTTGTAAAGCTCATCATTAAGTATAGAGCCAAAACCTGCTGATGCATAGTAATTTAAACCATAATCCATTTCCAATACCTTGATCTGCTTCTCATATCCCGCAACTTTTATATAAGAAATGGTATTAACGAGATTCGGGGTTCTCTTTGAAACCACAATGGAATTAAAGATCGCATCATCGGATGAGGTATTATCGATTGTTTGGTTATAGAAATTACCATTACTGTATACCCTGAAGGAATAGCCGCTATAGTAATTCAGGTTAGTCCCGAAAGACTTTGTGCCGCCTACAGCATAAAGCTCGCCGCTGGGATGCTCCATGATCTGGTTGGCAAAGTCCTCACGGCCTCCTCCGTAAAATTTGCACCACAGCGAATCGCCCATAATGTCGAGCTTGAATACCCACACGTCGCCCGAGTCCACATCGTTGTAGCTTTTGGTATAGCCCGTGAGCGCAAAGCCGCCATCGCTGGTTTGCACGATCGATTTAAATTCGTCGTCGTATAATCCACCATAGGTCTTTGTCCACACCACATTGCCATTGCCATCCGTTTTTACCACATAACCATCGGCATTGCCATGTCCGTAGCTATAGGTGGTACCGGCAATTACAAAACCTCCGTCGAAAGTCGTTTGCAGGCTGTAGGCAAAATCCCAGTCGCTCCCTCCTATCGTTTTTTGCCAGAGCAGGTTGCCGTTCTTGTCGGTCTTGAGCAGGAAAATATCATAGCCGCCGAAGCCCGTGGAGTTGGTATAGCCCACCGCCACAAAGCTCGAGTCGCTCAGCTGAACAACACTTTTCCCGACCTCATTATTATAGCTCCCGAAGGATTTTTCGAACTTCCGGTTACCCATGCTGTCCAGCCTCAACAGGTAGAGGTCGGTATTTCCCTGCCCGAAGCTGCTGGTAGAGCCTGTTATGATGTAGCCGTTGTTCAGCGTTTGCTTCACATCGTAGCCCACATCGTAACCGTTGCCGCCAAACCTCATGTAAAACTTACGTGGTGCCTGGGCACTGGAAGAATACACAGCCAGCAGGATAAGCTGGCAAATGATGTATTTTGATTTTAACCACATAGGCACATAGATTTAGAATTGAATTATATGACTAGCTCTTGAATTTTTTGGCGATACTGATAAAAGCCCCCTGTCCGTAAGTATTTTTAGGAGAAATATACCCCTGCAAGCTGTTGCTTCCCACTTTCACATAAAAGCCCGGGGTATTGTATTGCAGCGTGAGCCCTACCCCTAACCTGGCATATCCGCCATAGCCCACGTGCAGGGCGGTTGAAAAGCGCGGCGTGAAATTGTACTCCGCATCGGCAAAAAAGTAAGGTTTGAAATTGGAGTTGAACAGATATCGGAAGCCGGTGCTCAAGGCGAACTTATCCGTAAAAATAATTTTATTGATGATGAGGAGGTTCGTCGGGATGTTCACATTAAACGCTTCTTTGTGAGCATTGGTCGTATTCCGGATAATGGTATCCTGGTTGATAGCCGCCAGCGTGGAATCCTTGAGGTCGAGCAGGTTATCGACCTGGTAGCCCGAAAAGCGAAAACTGGAGTCGCTGCTGTATTGCACGCTGTTATCGAACCAATGCAGGAAGCCTATGTTATTGGCATTGACGGTAAGCACACTGCTTTTTCCGAACCGGCTGCTGTAGGGCGTTTCGAAGAAAATATCAGCGCTGGCCCCGGCTCCGGAATATAGCAGCGGGTTGGAAAGCCTGCTGGTATCGCTCATGGCCATCGTAAAATTGGAATTAAAGATAAGCTCCGTACCATCGCTGTTGGTGTAGAGCGACGAGCCCTGGTTGGCCTTGATATAAAACAGCTGCTGGCCTTTGAGGATAGACACCGACACGCCTATTTTGGCCGTCGTATCGATCTTGTGCCAGATAAAGCCTACCTTGAGCTCCTGGAAACGGAGGGAGTTGATGCTGGAGCCGCTGAAATTCTTGGTTTCATCGAGGTAAGGCCTGTTACCGTAAAAGGCCAGCTGGTAAAAGTCCTTGGTATAGGAAGCGTTAAAGATCTGCTGGTCCTTCACCCCGATCAGGTACGAATATTTTGGGTTCTTCCCAAAGAAAGCGGCAACATCGTAATTGAAATTGGCACCCAGCACATTCAGCTCTTTCATCCGGCTGGCCGAGGCATCCTTCAGTGGCTTGTCGATATAGCCGCCAACAATGAACTTATTGAGAAAGGCATTGTAAATGCCATTGGAGCCAAGTTCATATTCCCCGTTCAGGGAAACGCTCCGCCCCGTTTTTTCAAAATTCAGAAATTCGGAATTATACTGCGCCTTTGCCAAAACCGAAACCAATACCAATGCGTACGCCAATCCTTTCCTCATCTACTTTTTCGTCTTTACATTATAGTTCACGTTCGCACTGAGCATCAGATCGAGGTAGCTGCTATCCTTGATCTTAATAGGTGTAGGCTGATTGGGAAGGTACAGGTAGGTCACAAATTTCACCTGGCTGCATTCTTTCAGATGGTCTATTTTAGGTTTATCGAAAAAAGCCACCAGCTTTGTATCGGTATAATTGAGCACGGTGTTGGCATTATCTGTCACCGCCGACTGGATCGTATTATTATCCCAGGTAAACATCGAGTCTACCACCTGGTTCTGGTTGTTCACCATATAGCCCTGGATCTGGGCCCTGAACGGATAATTGTTCCTGGCCTGGAGGATCATCTCGCAATTGTTGATGTTGTTGAGCTGGCTGATGCCCGTCAGGTCGATCTTGGCATAATTGATCAGGTTGAAATAATCCGCCGAAAGCTCGAAAGGAATATCCACATCGGCAATCACTTTCAGCCCGTGCCCATAGTAGGCAAAATCATTCCCGGCCGAGATATTGCCCAGCGGATTCAGTTTGGCCTGTACTTTATAGCCGAGGTAATTCGGAACATTTTCTAAAAAAGCATTGAGGTTGGAGTTCGAAGAATTAATATCGATCTGCTTCACCCAAGGGAAAACCGGGTTGGACGCATTGTAGGTTCTGCCGGCCCGGTTCACGTTGATCGTTTGCAGCAGGTTTCCGGCATTGAGGGACACCACATTGGGCGGCGTGGTTTTGATGGAGCGGATATTGCTGATGGTGCTGCTGAGCTCTATGCCGAATTCGTTGATGATACGGAAATTGATGGCAGACTGCGTGAGGGCGAAATTGCTCGGCTTGAAATTATCGAATATGCCCAGCAAAGTCGAGTCCGGCCCAAAGGAAAGGTCCTGCTGCCCGAAATAGCCCTGCACATAAGCCGGTACCACATCCGAGAAAGACAATTTAACACTTAAGCCCTGCCCTACCTGCAACTGATCGGCTACACCCGACGGGTCGGTTGTAATGGTGTACGACTGCACCAGCGTATTGACTTTGGTATTGCTGAGGCCTGTTAAATTAATGGTATAGTCGTCCAGCGGATAGATCCGGGTAAGCGTTGAGGGATTAGCCGTAGAGCCTCCGCTCACTGTTTGGCTGATGTGCAGGATGTTTCCCCACAGGTTGGCCGAGTTAATGTCATAATTGAAATTAAGGGGCTGGCTGTAAGTGTTCGAATATTCCACTTTCAAAAATCCCTTTTTAACAATTGCCCGGTTCAGTTCCACGCCATTACTCACATTGAAGGTGATCTCGCGGTCGGTAGAACTGTTATTCGCAAAAACGATGGTTCCTGGATTAAGCTGTGACACAAAAGGTGAGGTAAAACCCAGAACTACCGTCGTATCAGGCAGTTTCACCAGACTATCCATCGTAAAATTAATGATATCCTTACTAAAGGAAATGTGCAATAAGCCGCTCGGGTCGGCTTTAAAAATAGTATCCCCGAAAAAATTGCTGAAATTCAGATGACTTTTGGCAATGGGAAAAGCGGCGTCCACATCCCAGCTGGCTCCCCTTTTACATGAGAAAACCGGTAGCAAAAAGGCAACAAGTACCAATCTGAACAAAATACGCATATTACAAACATAAGATATTTACCCCTGATTTACAATGAATTGTTTGGCAAAGTTTTTGTAACATTGCTGCTGAAAATTTATAATTTATTAATGCAATATTCATTCAGATTTTTTGTTAGCTGGATTATTTCTGCCGTTTTAATGTATGCGGCATTTTATTTCTGGCACGGCATCTTCCTGAACGACCTCAATAATATCTCTTTTCCCAAAGCCCTTTTTCTCCTGCTGGCCGCCCTGGTTTATCTCGTGATCTCCTTTGCACTTTACAGGGTCTATGAAATGCGCCTGCTCAATAAATTCATTTCGTCCACGCTGCTTCGCGGTATTGCCTCCGGCATCATTGTGGGCTTTGTACTCTTTGCCACAACTACCGTGCTGGGCATCTCTTTTACCCGGCACATGACCATGACGTATATGATGGCTGACTGCCTCTGGCAAATGGTAGAACAGGTCCTTGGCGGGGTCATCATTGCCATCGGCAAGGCCGTTTTGTATGAGCCCAAGCCCGAAGAAGCCTGATGTTTCACACCTTAGGCCGGTAAATAATATGACGGGGCTAGAATCACCTTGCTCCGTAGGAGCAAAACCTTATTAACTGACAGGCCAGAAACCCAGTGGCTCTATAGGAGCCAAACATCAGCCTCTTACAAATAAAACACTATGGCGTACCTACGGCACGCTCAATCCATATGCCTTGCTTCTAATGATATAAAGCCCCTACGGGGCTAAAAAAAACACGTTTCGGTACCTCCGAAACTAATAATATGCAGCCCCTAAGGAGGCTAAAAAACACACTTCGTACATCTTTGATACTTGCAGCTAAGTGGATTGCTCCATAGGAGCAAAACCTTATTAACCGACAGGCCAGAAACACAGTGGCTCCATAGGAGCCAAACATTACTTCTTACAAATAGAACACTATGGCGTACCTACGGCACGCTCAATCCATATGCCTTGCATCTAATGATATAAAGCCCCTACGGGGCTAAAAAAACACGTTTCGGTACCTCCGAAACTAATAATATGCAGCCCTTAAGGAGGCTAAAAAGACACTTCATACAGCTGTTGATGCCGGCTGCAAATGGATTGCTCCGTAGGAGCAAAACCTTATTAAACTGCCAGACCAGAATCACAATGGCTCCGTAGGAGCCAAACATCAGCCTCTTACAAATAAAACACTATGGCGTACCTACGGCACGCTCAATCCATATGCCTTGCTTCTAATAATATGAAGCCCAAACGGGGCTAAAAAACACACTTCGTACATCTTTGATACTTGCAGCTAAGTGGATTGCTCCGTAGGAGCAAAACCTTATTAACCGACAGGCCAGAAACACAGTGGCTCCATAGGAGCCAAACATTACATTAGCTTAGTAGTTGTATTTCTTTCCCCAGCGCTGCTTCAGAAATTCCCTGAGGTCCCTTTCGCGCGAGTATTCGGAGGGCTTGTAAAAAGCCGTGCCGCTGATCTCAGAAGGTAAAAACTCCTGCTCCGTAAAATGGTTGGCATAGTCGTGGGCATACTTATACTCGTCGCCATATCCTAACTCTTTCATCAGCTTGGTAGGGGCATTGCGCAGGTGTAAAGGCACAGGCAGGTCGCCGTGCTGTTTCACCGCCTGCTGGGCTTCGTTGATGGCCATGTAGCTGGCGTTGCTTTTCGAAGAACAGGCCAGGTAAGTAGCGGCCTGCGACAGGATGATCCTGCTTTCGGGATAGCCGATCACATTCACGGCCTGAAAACAGTTGTTGGCAATGACCAAAGCCGTAGGATTGGCATTACCGATGTCTTCCGAGGCCAGGATCAGCAGGCGCCTGGCAATAAAGGAAGGGTCTTCTCCTCCATCGATCATCCGGGCCAGCCAGTATACCGCGCCATTGGGATCGGAGCCACGGATGGATTTGATAAAAGCCGAAATGATATCGTAATGCTGCTCGCCCGACTTATCATACAGCGCCAGGTTTTGCTGAATGAATTGTTTTACCAGCTCGTCGGTGATCACGATTTCCTTTTCGTTGATCGAGTTGACAACGATCTCAAGCGCATTCAGCAATTTACGCCCGTCTCCGCCCGAAATTCGCAGTAAAGCCTCTGTTTCTTTCAGCACGATGCGCTTGGTTTTTAAGACGTCATCGTATTGAATGGCGTTATTCAACAGATCAATGAGGTTATCTTTTGTAAGATGCTTAAGCACAACGACCTGGCAGCGCGAAAGCAAAGCCGGGATCACTTCAAAGGAAGGGTTTTCGGTAGTGGCTCCCACAAGCGTCACGATGCCCCGTTCCACCGCATTGAGCAGGGAATCCTGCTGCGATTTACTGAACCGGTGAATCTCATCTATGAACAAAACCGGTTTTTCCTGCTTAAAGAAGCCGCCGTCCTGCGATGCCTTTTCAATTACCTCGCGCACGTCTTTCACGCCGGAATTGATAGCGCTCAGGGCATAGAAAGGGCGCTTGAGCTCCTGGGAAATAATTTGCGCCAGGGTGGTTTTGCCGACTCCGGGTGGCCCCCATAAAATAATCGAAGGCAGGAGGTTTTGCTCGATCGAGCGCCTTAGCGCGGAGCCTTTCCCGATAATGTGCTCCTGGCCGATATACCGGTCGAGGTTTTTGGGTCTTACTCTTTCTGCTAAGGGTTCCATGGTTTAAGGAGCATAAAGATACGATCTATACGCGCAACCCTTTGCTATAAAATATAGAATCGTGGATTAAAAAACGTTAAGCCTGATTTACCAATTCCCTGAAAAATAGTTTGCGGACTATTTTTTTATTACATTTACCACACTTAACTAAAACAACGCAATGAGCTTAAAACATATTCTGCTATCAGCCACGGTTATAGGTGCCGGCTTTCTCAGTATCAACGCCATGTACAAGGGGGAACCCAAAGATGCCCTCGACAAGCGTACGTTTACGGTGATTATGACCGAAGTAAAAGAAAACTCTCCGGGCAAAAAAGGCGTGGAAGATGAGATCGAGTTCAAAGCCGGTAAAGGCATGTTCAGCAATTTCCTGTACGAAAAACTGGAATACAAATGGGTGAAATACGAAGTCAAAAAAGACTCAACCTTTACCGATGAAGAGCAGAATGAAGTGCACTGGGTGGAAGCGGAGATCTCAACAACCGACGACAAAGACCAGACCATGATGATGACCTGCACTGTAGAGGACTACAATATCCAGGGCGAGATCAAAATCACAAAAAAAGACAAGCTGAAAAAGAAGTACGAATTTGTTGGTAAGGAAAAAGCCAAGAAAGGGAAAAAATAAATCCTGCTAAACAATCATTCCCGATAGCTGTCACGACTTGTCATGACAGCTATTTTTGCAATTACAGATATGAACAACTTAGAAACGATAACCCTCGGTGCCGGCTGCTTCTGGTGTGTGGAGGCGGTCTTCCAGAACCTGAAAGGTGTGGAAAGCGTGGTGAGCGGCTACTCCGGCGGACATATCAAAAACCCGGCCTACCGCGAAGTATGCAATGGCGTTACCGGCCATGCCGAAGTCATCCAGATTAAATTTGACCCGGGTGTTGTGTCCATTGCAGAGATCCTGCAGGTATTCTGGCAAACGCATGACCCCACCACGCTCAACAGACAGGGCAATGATGTGGGCACACAATACCGTTCGGCCGTGTTTTACCATACGGAGGAACAAAAACAGATTGCCGAACAGTACAAGGAAGAGCTTAATAAAAGCAAGGCTTTTCCCAATCCGATTGTGACTGAAATCACACCGTTCACTAATTTCTATGCGGCGGAAGATTATCACCAGAATTACTTCAATCAGCACAGCGAAGAATCTTATTGTCAATACGTTGTAAGACCTAAGGTGGAGAAGTTTAAAAAGCTGTTCGGGGACAAGATGAAATAGCGGGCGTCGGTTATCAATGACTATTCGCCTGGTTTGAATTATCATACGATCGGGGTAATCCGGCATTTTGGCTTACATTTGGGATAAACTCTGTCCTATGAAAATACGTTGTGCCGCCCTGCTCTTTCTCTTTCTCAGCTCCTCCCTCTACTCTCAGAAAACCATCTGGGGAACTGTGGAAAACGGAGGCCTCTACGACAACGGTTATCTCTACCGGACTGACTCCATTGGCAATAGCCTGACGATCGTTCATCACTTTAATGGCACAGACGACGGCAAGTTTCCAGGAGCAGTGATGCAGGCGTCCAACGGCAAACTTTACGGACTCACAAGCCAGGGAGGGCACGGCGTTGTGTTTTTAATGAACCACCCTAACCTGGGCCCGCTCTACACGATGGGTGGAACCTTATACGAATACGATCCGGTGATCGACAGCTTCCGGGTGCTGATCCATTTTAACTCCACCGATCCTCAATACCCTACAGGCTTTGACAGCCCTTCGCCGATGAAGCTACTGGAAGTATCGCCCGGAAATCTATGGTGCGTTTTCAACATCCGGGAAAATCACAACAGCGTGATCCAGGCTTTGCCACGCTATATCATGTCGTACCAGGTAAACCCNNCCTTCCTGGGCTTCGACCGGCTATCCCACCACACAATACACCCACCTCACAGGCGGGCTCTATAAAGCCGCCAACGGCATGGTTTACGGTCCCACAGCCGGCTATGCCACATGCGCTACCACAGCCGCGATCAGCGTCGGCTCTTTCATCAGCATCGACCCGCTAAGCCATGCATTTTCCTGGGTAAGCCCCCTGGCCTGCTCAGGCACAAGCGGTAATTTGATGCAGGGCCAGCTCGAAAACGTATCCGGGAAGCTTTATTCCTACACCTATTGGGGAGGAGCCTACACCGTTTATCCGGCTAATGGCTACGGTACCATTTACGAATACGACCCGGTAAGCAATCTCAACGTAAAGAAATACGATTTCCAGGGAGGGATCAACGGGCAATGGCCCCTGGGCAGGCAGCTGCTCGCCAATAATGGCAAGCTTTACGGCACCACGCAGGGCGGAACGCCCGTTCAGAATTTCCCGAACGGCTCAGGCATGATCTATGAATTTGACCCTGCAACAGGCGCTTATGCCAAAAAAGCGGATTTTGTTCATGGCTATACGATTGCCGATATGGGCTCCCAGGGCTCTATCTGGATGAAATCGTCGGGCAACGGAAAGCTTTATGGCACCACGCAAAAAGGCCTGTTCGAATACAACACGCTCAATAACCAGATCAGGATCGCTGCCCGCTTTAATGCTCCACTTGCCAACGCGCTTGCCCACGAGCTGACCGAGGTCTGCCGCATGCCGGCCTACAAGCCTCTCGCCGTCAGCAGCTACAGCCTTTGTGCCGGCACGGGCTTTACCCTGAACCTGAATTGTGGCAATGCCACCTCTGTGGTATGGAAACACAATGGCAACGCAGAGCCTTCTTACATAAGCCCCGTACTAGCCATGAGCCAGGTGGCTTTGTCGGATGGCGGCACCTGGGTATGCGAGCTGACCAATGCCTGCGGCACCACCACGGCCCAGGCAATTTCCCTCACGGTTAACCCTTCCGGAACGGGCGTATCGACATCCACCATCTCTCCGGCCGGGCATCTGCACATATGCCCGGGCTCGAGCCTGACCCTCAGCGGAAATGTGAACGGCAACTGGAATACGGGAAGCACCGCCCCGTCGCTGGTCGTGTCAGCGCCCGGCGCCTATCAGGTGACCAATACCAATGCCTGCGGGCATACCTTTTCCAATAGTGTTCTTGTCGATACCATCCCCACACCCATTGTTCCGGTTGTCACCTTTAGCACTTCCGGGTCCTACCTTGGCCCCATCCTGAGCCAGTCGGTATGCCCTGGCGACAGCGCCCTGCTTCTCGGCAATTATCCCGGAGGCATGTGGAGCAGCGGGGAAACCACAGCTTCCATTTACGTGAAGGACCTGAACCCGAGATACATCACTGTCAACAACGGCTGCCTGACCGTTCTTTCGGCGACAGCGCAGCTTTCCTTTTTTGCCGTGCAGGTGCCTTCGGTAACGGCGATCGGCTCCCTCACGATCTGCGCCGGCGACAGCATCCGGCTTGTAGCCAGCGGCGGTGGCAATACAGGCTACAACTGGTATCATGACAACGGTTTCAGCAACTCTTATGTGGGATACGGCAATTACTATGAGGCCAAACAGACCGGGAATTACTACATCCGGCAGAACCCGTATTGCGGACCGGTATATTCCCAGACCATCCATGTCGATGCAAGCGGAACCGCCCTGGGCCCCGCCATCATCACCCCTTTAGGCTCCACCGTCATTTGTCAGGGAAGCAGCGTTGTGCTGCAAAGCAATTACGCTTCCTGTACCTGGAATACCGGAGCCACCACCCAAACCATCCTGGCAACGGGCGCAGGTCCTTATAGCGTTACCAACCACAACAGCTGCAGCTCTGTGAGCTCTGCCCCGCTCACCCTGAGCGTTACTCCTGCTCCGGCAGTTTCCTTCCTCCAGGCACCAAACACGCTGTGTTTTACCAGCGGCACCGTGACCCTGTCGCCAGGATCGCCATCCGGCGGCTATTACAGCGGCCCGGGTGTGAGCGGCGCCACTTTCGACCCTGTGCTGGCGGGTGCCGGGGCCCATACCATAAGCTACAGCGTTTATGATGCCGCCACAGGCTGTACAGGCCAGGCCCTGCAAAACATCCAGGTAGAAGGCAACCCGGTGGTGAGCGTTGCCGGACCCACGCTCGTGTGTCAGGGCATCAACGCCGTGCTGTACCAGGATACGCCTGTGGGGATCTGGAACACGGGGGCTTCCGGGCTGATCCTGGCGACCCTCCAAACAGGCAGTTATTACGTGACCCGCCTCAACGCCTGCGGTGTGTCCGTTACGTCCAACACCGTGCAGATTGCGCATAAGCCTGCTCCTGCGATCAACGTGTCCGGGATTTCCTCGCTGTGCAGCGGCTATACAGCCTCGCTTTCGGCTTCCGGCGGTACCAGCTATACCTGGACTCCCGGAGGCACAAGCCAGCATATCACGGTAAGCCCATCTTCCACCACCGTTTATACAGTGCTTAGCACGGGCAGCAACGGCTGTTACGGCTATGGATATCATACCCTCACGGTCAACCCCTTGCCTTTGATCTCGGTGCCTGGTGCGACCATTTGCCGCGGCGCTTCCCACATTCTCCAGGCCAGTGGCGCCGTCACCTACACCTGGTCCAACGCCCAGAACGGCAGCAGCATCACCGTGAGCCCGACGGTGAGCAGCGTTTACCAGGTTACGGGCACAGACCAGAACCTTTGCGTCAACACGGCGGGGGCAACCGTTACCGTCAATGCGCCGCCTCCGGCTCCGCTGATCAGCCTGAACGGGCAGGTCCTGCAATCGACGCCAGCCAACTCTTACCAATGGTATCTCAATGGCTCGCCCCTTCCCGGCGCCACATCATCAACATGCAGCGTGACACAAAACGGAAATTACACGGTGGAAATTACGGATGCGAATGGCTGTACAGCCTTATCGGCAGCTTTCCCGGTAGTAGATACAGCACTTGATAAAAATGCTCCGGATGCCGGTATTTCCATATTTCCCAATCCTGGCAGCGGTCATTTCATCCTGCGCCTTCCTCTTCATGAAATCATTCAGATCAGGATCTGTAATCTCCTGGGACAGACAATATTGACTGATTCATCCCGGGGACTTCCCGAACACACTATGCAGATCGCAGAAAGCGGTGTTTATTTGATTGAGCTTATATGGAATGGCCGGAGCCATGTTCAGAAGCTGGTTGTGCAGACGGAATAACGGCAGCGCAAAGCAGCCGGAACATTGCGCGCAGGGTGAAAAATAACCTGAGTTTTCCTTTTTGTATTTGCCCTCAATCCGTTATATTTGTGAGATAAGGAATAATTATGCAAGAAGGAGTATTATCAACCGCACAAGGACTGAATTTTGAAGATTTCAAAAAGATCGTTTTAGAAGATTTTCGCATCATTAACGAGAGCCGCCAGACCAGCTTGCTGGGAAGGAAGGAAGTGCTGACCGGCAAGGCCAAGTTCGGGATTTTCGGCGACGGAAAAGAGCTGGCGCAGGTGGCGATGTCCAAGGTGTTTCAGAACGGCGATTTCAGAAGCGGCTATTACCGCGACCAAACCTTTATGATGGCCATAGGCCAGCTGAGCTTACAACAATATTTTGCGGGCCTTTACGGGCATACCGACCTCGGGCAGGAACCCATGAGCGCGGGTCGCCAGATGGGCGGGCACTTCGGCACGCACAGCCTTAATGCCGACGGCACGTTCAAGCCGATCGTCAACCAGAAAAATTCATCGTCCGACATCTCCCCTACTGCCGGGCAGATGCCGCGCCTTCTGGGCCTTGCCTACGCTTCGCATTTCTATAAGGTAAACCCGGATCTGCAACAGGGCAGGTTCCTGAATTTTAGCAACAAGGGGAATGAGATAGCCTTTGGCACCATCGGCGATGCGTCTACCTCCGAAGGCTTGTTCTGGGAAGCCATCAATGCTGCCGGCGTATTGCAGGTGCCGATGCTGATGAGTGTGTGGGACGACGGGCACGGGATTTCGGTTCCTAAAAAATACCAGACCACCAAAGAGAGCATTTCCGAGATCCTGAAGGGTTTCCAGCGGGAGAACGGCGGAAAGGGCTACGAGATCTTTAAAACCAAAGGCTGGGATTATGCCCACCTTTGCGAAACATACGAAAAAGCGGCCAGGGTGTGCCGTGAGGAGCATGTGCCTTGCCTGGTACACGTGGAGGAAGTGACACAGCCTCAGGGCCACAGCACCTCGGGCTCGCATGAGCGCTACAAATCGAAGGAGCGCCTGCAATGGGAAACGGATTTCGACTGCGTGAAAAAAATGCGTGAATGGATCCTTGAGAATGCGTTGGCCGATGAGGCGACGCTGACTGCCATTGAAGAAGAAAGCAAAACGGCCGTGAAAAACGCACAGAAAACAGCCTGGACCGAATACCTCGCCCCGATCAAATCGGAAGTAGCGGAAGTATCTGCCCTGCTCGACGGCTTATCCGGCAGCAGCCACGCGTCGGCTATCGCATCTGTCAAAGCAGAGCTTAATGCCATCAAAGAGCCGATCCGCAAAGACATTCATTCGGCTGTAAAAAAAGTGCTGCGCCTAACGAAGCATGAGAATAGCGATTCCCGCGCTAAATTATCGGACTGGCTGCGCCTGTCGAACATTGAAAATGCCGACCGCTACAGCTCGCACCTGATGTCGCAGTCTACACAGCAGGCGGCGCATGTGAATCCGGTGGCGCCGGTATACAACGAGCAAAAGCCGGTGGATGGCCGCGAATTGTTGAGAGAGAACTTTGACCATATTTTAGCAAAATATCCGGAGGTAATGATCTTTGGAGAGGACTCCGGCAAGATCGGCGGGGTGAACCAGGGATTGGAAGGCTTGCAGGCCAAGTACGGCGAGCACCGCGTGTTCGATACGGGGATCCGCGAAGCGACGATTATGGGGCAGGCCATTGGTTTAGCCATGCGCGGCTTAAGGCCTATCGCGGAGATCCAATACCTTGATTATTTATTGTATGCGGTGCAGATCATGAGCGACGACCTCGCTACCCTGCAATGGCGTACCAAAGGCATGCAGAAAGCGCCGGTGATTATCCGTACCCGCGGCCACAGGCTCGAAGGTGTGTGGCACAGCGGATCGCCCATGGGTATGATCATCAATTCCTGCCGCGGCATCAATATCTGCACACCGCGTAATATGACACAGGCTGCCGGCTTCTACAATTTATTGCTCGAAGCCGATGAGCCTTCGCTAGTGATCGAGCCGCTGAACGGCTACCGCCTGAAAGAAAACCTTCCTTCCAACATCGGCGAGTACAAGGTGGCTCTGGGAATTCCGGAGATCATCGAGCACGGTACAGATGTCACGCTGGTCACTTACGGCTCTTCGGTAAGGATCGCCGCCGAAGCCAGCAGACTCCTGAAAGAGCACGACATCTCGGTAGAGCTGATCGATGTGCAAACGCTGTTGCCATTCGACATTCACCAAAGCATTGTGGAATCGCTGAAGAAAACAAACCGCGTGGTATTCTTTGATGAGGATGTGCCGGGAGGAGCAACGGCTTTCATGATGCAGAAAGTACTGGAGGAACAAGGCGGGTACAGTTACCTGGATTCGAAACCGGTGACGATCTCTGCCAAAGCGCATCGCCCTGCTTACGGCTCCGACGGCGATTATTTTTCCAAGCCAAGCGCCGACGATGTGTTCGATGTGATTTATAACTTAATGCTGGAAGTAAATCCTGATAAGTTCAGTAAAATATATTAATTTCGCCTGGAATTTAGTTTTCCGGATATCCATATTTAATTCAATACAATGAAATTTATAAAATATATTCTGGCGGTATGCTTTCTGGCCTCGTTCAACGCCATCGTGGCACAGGACGAACCCAGGAAAGATGAAAAGAAGATCCAGGAGGTAGTCAATGTAGAGCCTGAAACGCCGCCTGCGAAGCGGGATGCCGACGGGAACGAGATCGTGGATACGGTTCCTCCTCCTCCGGCATCGGTTTCCGAGATACTGAAACGCGCCGTCAATTTCGTCAAGATCGAATCTACTAAATACACCAAATCCAATGGCGTGACAACCGGTGCCAAAGCGGAGTTTACAGCGAACTTCATCTATAAGCCAAAAGAGCTGAACCCGCAGGCAGATGTACAGGGAAACTTCACCATGCATGTGAGCGTGGAAGCAAAAGAAGGCAAATACCGCTATACCATTTCTAAAATTATGCATGTGGCCAAAAATGCCGAGTTCACCGGAGGCGACATCTACAGCGAGGTGCCTAAATGCGGTACGATGAAACTACCGATCGATCAGTGGAAGCGCATGCGCAGCGAAGCTCTTAAAAATGCAAGCCTGATTGCCACCGACCTGAAAGCTTTCATGAAAAAATCCAGCTCGGAGCCTATTAATGCCGACGAGTGGTAAGAACCAGAACACACTAATCCCAAGTCCCTCTGCCGCCGGTAAAGGGACTTTTTTTTGAACGAGGCTATATGAATCCACGTAATCCCGAGATATATACCAAACAAGACCTTGAGCGCCTGGTGCGCAGTAGAAAGCACGAAACCAAGATCGGCGAGCAATGCTCCTACCCGCTGGATGCCGGCAGCTGGGAAACAGATCTGCAGGCATCGGCCTGTCGCTTTGTGCTGCTCGGTATCCCGGAAGACATCGGCGTGAAGGCCAACTTCGGGCGTGGCGGTGCCCATACGGCCTGGAAGCCGGCGCTCGAAAGCTTTTTGAACCAGCAAAGCAATGCCTTCTTCGACGGCTGCCCGGTGTTTGTGCTGGGCCACATCTTCGTGGACGACCTCATGGAGCAGGCTTCGGAGCTCAGCACCAAAACCGCTAAAGACATTGACGCGCTGCGCGCCCTGGTGAGCGAGCTCGATGTGCGTGTGAGCGATGTGATCGGGCGCATTGTAAAAAGCGGAAAAATCCCGGTAGTGGTTGGCGGCGGGCACAACAATGCCTACCCCATCATCAAAGGATGCGCTATGGCGCTGGCAGGCCCGGTTAACGTGATCAACTGCGATCCGCACTCCGATTTCAGGCCACTGGAGGGAAGGCACAGCGGCAACGGATTCAGCTATGCCTGGGAAGAAAAATTCCTTCGCCGCTATTCGGTATTCGGGCTGCATGAGCAATACAACACCGCGCAGGTGCTGCGCGACTTCAGTAAGCAAAACGCTCATTTGTTCTATACCTCCTATGAGGATATATTTATCAGGGAAAGCAAAACCTTTTCCGCTGCCCTCAACCATAACATCGGCTTTGTGAAAGACGCTGGCTGCGGTGTGGAGATAGACCTGGATGCCATTACCAATGTGCCTTCCAGCGCCAAAACCAGCAGCGGCCTCTCGCCGGTGCAGGCCAGGCAGTATGCCTACCAGTGCGGCAGGCAGCTCAACGCGCTGTACTTCCATATAGCGGAAGGCGCGCCGGTGCTTTCTCACATCAAAGCCGATAACAAAACCGGTAAGCTCATCGCCTACCTCATGACGGATTTTATGAAAGGCGTGATGGAGGCTCAGCATGGAGAAACAGCGCATTAGGGCAAGAACCCATATGAGGTAGCAAGATGATTAAGGGAGGCAAAAGAAACCGTATAGCCAAATAGAATCAGAAGGGACAAAAAGGAAACACAGAGGCTAAGAAAACCATATAAAAGGAATATCAGGTTATAAACTGGAAAGGCTCATGTGTTTCTTACTGCCGTTTCCTATGACTATGCCCAGTCAACAGATTATGATACTGGAACGGAGCGACATCCGAAATCCAATCTTTGTTCTAATCCGCTCATCTTAATCATCCGCTTCATGAGCGTTCCAATGATCAGCGCTTCACAAAATGAATTTCGAAATTGGCGCCATGGTCGTTATAGATCTTAAGCTCTGCCGAGATCTGATCGGCGAGGATCGACACAATATCGAGGCCGAGGGAGTGCAGGTTGTTGATGTCGAAATCAGCCGGTAAGCCCTTGCCGTTATCGCTTATCTTGAGCAGATAGGTGTTTTTGAACAACTTCGAAAGCTCCACGGTGATAGTGCCGCCCTGGATTTCGCAAAAGGCATGCTTATAAGCGTTCGACATGAGCTCGTTTGTAATGAGGCCCAACGGAATGGCGGTGTCGAGATCAAGCTCCAGTTCGGTGAGCCTCGACTCTACCCTGATGTTCTTGGCCGTCGTGGAAAAGCTGCTGGAGATCTGCTTGATGAGGTCCGCCAGGTATTCGTCGAACATGAGGCGTGTTACCTCATTGTTGCGGTACAGCAGCTGGTGAAGCAAGGCCATGGAGTTAATGCGGTCCTGCGCCTCCTTCAGGGAATTGAGGATCTCCGGGTTTTGTGTTTTTCCCGATTGCAGTTTCAGCAGGCTGGAGATGATCTGCAGGTTGTTCTTCACCCGGTGGTGCACTTCCTTGATGAGCAGGTCTTTTTCCTCGAGCGATTTGTTGATGATGTCGTTGCGGGTTTCGATCTGCTTGTTCTTTAATTCGAGCAGCAATTTCTGGGCGTTGGTTTTTTTGAGCTGTGTGGACACCACGATGATGATCAGGATAAGCACCAGGCCGCCAAAGAACAAGGCGTTTTTAATGGTTTTCTGCTTGCCCAGCTCTGTATTACGCTCATTGATCTTTTTCTGGTTCTCCAGGATCATGTGCTCTTTTTCTTCCATCTGGTTGGCAATCTGGGCAGTCATCAGCTCCTTGAGGCCTTCCTGTGTATCGACGCTGTCCTTATAACGTTCGTAGCGCTTGTAGTAATCAATGCACTGGTGGTGGGCTCCTATCTTCTCGTAGTAATCGGCATACTGCTTTAAGATACCGAGCCTGGTCTTGTAATCATCGGTGCCTTGCAGTTTTAAGTAAGCGCTGTCGAGGCAACGCTTGCACATGGCCATCTGGTTCATCAGCCTGTAGCATTTCGACAATTCGATCTCGCTCATGGCCGCGTTGACCTTGTCGCCGGCATTGATGCTGCTTATCATGTCCTTTTTAAGAAGCGGGATGGCTTTGTTGTACTCCCTGAGCTCAATGTAGGTTTGACCGATGTTGCCTTCAATAAGGCCTATTGTAAACTCATCGCTAAGACTCAGCTTTTTATCGCTGGCATGCATCCTGTAAAACAGGGTCCTTGCTTTGTTATAGCAGGCCAGCGCACTGTCCTGGTTGCCAAAGCGGCTCCAGAATAAGCCCCTGTTATTGAAATAGCCCAGCAAGAGCTGAGGCACAGTTTTCATCTCTTCATATTCGAGGAGCTGCTGGCTCAGGCATTCCTTGTAGAGTCCCATTTCGTAATAAAGTGTGCTCAGCCTGGGATGCAGGTACCAGTTGTTGATGCGGCTGTTGCGGTTTTTCAGCCCTACCAGGATCTTGTGAATGTCGGTTGCCCTTTTGAGGGAGTGGATCTTCACATAGGAATTTTTGAGGTAGTACAGGATCTCGGCGCTGTCTACATCTGTTTTCAGCCTGTTCTTTACCAGGAGGTCTGTGAAAATGGGAATGGCTTTTGAATAATTCTTACCAAGGAAGTACAACTCTCCGTCTATCTTATCGAGCCTGACCAGGATCTCATATTTGTTATCTTTCATGGCCTGTTCCCTGATCGCCTCCAGCTGCGGTTTCACCGCTGTGTAGCAGATGGCTTTCACAGAAGAGCGCAGTGTGTCCACGGCTTTGACCTTGCCTGCCAGGCTCTGCTTATTGAAGTAGGCCACAAAGTCGGAAAGGTACTCCGTTTGAGCGCTTGCTGCGCCAAGCCAGCACAGCATCACCAGGAAACAGCAAAACCGATTCAGTATAGGTAAAGGGGTAAACATACTTGTTCAGTATAAAGATATTATAATTAATCAAAATCCATTTATGACATAATGTTAACTTTTGAGTTGTTTAAAAGTTTCGCTGCTTACTTCTTAACTTAATTTTAGACGGGCACGTGGTTACCAACAAAATAACAATTGAGTATCAGTGTATTAAAATACGCTGTTAACGTCTTGTTAATATCCGCACTCCGCTCAAAAAACCGTACCTTCAAAGTGTTGAAAGTATTGAGCATTTTTACCCTCCCGTACTGAATTTTATGCAGAATTTTGATAACCAAAATAAGACCCGAAAAAAACTATACACCCCCGCAAACCCTAATGAAGTAGGCAAGTTGCAGCCTCAGGCTGTGGAGTTGGAAGAAGCTGTATTAGGAGCCATGCTGCTCGAAAAAGATGCCCTGAGCACGGTGATCGACGTGCTTTCGCCCGAAAGTTTTTACAAAGAACAGAACGGCCTTATTTTCAAAGCCGTGTATACCCTTTTCAACCGCTCGGAGCCGGTAGATATCCTCACCGTAACCCAGGAGCTGAAACGCACCGGCGAGCTGGAGCTGGTGGGCGGATCGTTTTATGTATCATCGCTCACCAACCGCATTGCCTCTGCTGCCAATATCGAGTACCATGCCCGCATCGTGGCGCAGAAATACCTGCAGCGCGAGCTTATCCGCATCAGCACCGAAACCATTAAAACGGCTTATGAGGACAGCACCGACGTGTTTGAGCTGCTCGACGCCACTACGCAGCACATCTTCGAGATCCTCGACTCCAACGTGCGCAAGCAGCACGCTGGCATGACCACACTCATTGCCCAGGCCATTACCGAAATTGAAGCGGCAGCCGCACAAACCGACGGCCTGCTCGGCGTGCCTTCCGGCTTTACGGCCCTCGACCGCATTACCGGCGGATGGCAAAAATCCGACCTGCTCATTCTTGCGGCACGCCCCGGTATGGGTAAAACGGCCTTCGTGGTAACCATGGCCAAAAATGCCGCTGTGGAGTTCAACAAAGCGGTGGCCATCTTCTCCCTGGAGATGTCCTCCTTACAGCTCGTGAAACGTTTGATCTCTTCCGAAACGGAGATCTCCCAGGACAAGATCCTGAAAGGAAACCTCGACAACCATGAATTCGTGCAACTCAACGAGCGGATCAAAAAATTATCCGTAGCGCCGCTGTACATCGACGATACCCCTGCCCTCTCCATCTTCGAGCTCAGGGCCAAAGCACGCCGTTTGAAAGAGCAGCAGAATATTGCCCTCATCATCATCGATTACCTTCAGCTGATGAGCGGCGGCCCCGACAGCAAGGGCAACCGTGAGCAGGAGATCTCGCAGATCTCGCGTGGCCTCAAATCGCTCGCCAAAGAACTGGAGATCCCCATCATCGCACTCTCGCAGCTGAGCCGCCAGGTGGAAAACCGCCCCGGAGGCAGCAAGCGCCCGCAGCTAAGCGATCTCCGTGAGTCCGGCGCCATCGAGCAGGATGCCGATATGGTAATGTTCATTTACCGCCCCGAATACTACGGCCTCGAAGTGGATGAAAACAACCAGCCTACCAAAGGCCGCGCGGAGATCATCATCGCCAAGAACAGGCACGGCTCCATTGTGGATGTGCCGCTGCGCTTCATCGGCCAGTACGCCAAGTTTGCAGACCTGGACTATACCGAAGGGCAGGACATCTACTCCGGCAATATGAGCACGGGCATGGCGCAGAATACCGATTTCCTCGCTCAGCCAAATACCAAAACGGTACAGTCTGCCAAATGGGACGACGACGAGCCATCAGGCAACGATATCATCCGAAGAAACGATATTGACGAGGTGTTTTAGCATCGGTGGCTTCGAGAGCCTCAGCCACTGCGGGTAACGTTAATCGCATGAGTTAACAAGAACCAAACGAGAGCCTCAGTCATCGGCTTTTAAATGATGGGTTATAGATAAAAAACGATGCCTGAGGCACTCGAAGGCAGAGTACATATCATCTCAAATCTCTGTAAGCGATGGCTAATCTTGATCTCGTCAAGCTATCGGTGGCTTCGAGAGCCTCAGCCACCGGGTAACGTTAATCGCATGAGCTAACAAGAACCAAACGAGTGCCTCAGTCATCGGCTTTTAGATGATGAATTATGGATAAAAAACGATGCCTGAGGCACTCGAAGGCAGAGTACCTATCATCTCAAATCTCTGTAAGCG
>DGQK01000016.1:48508-53793 GCA_002390745.1 Bacteroidetes bacterium UBA4416
ATGAGTTAACAAGAACCAAACGAGTGCCTCAGCCACCGGCTTTTAGATGATGAGTTATGGATAAAAACGATGCCTGAGGCACTCGAAGGCAGAGTACCTATCATCTTAAATCTCTGTAAGCGATGGCTAATCTTGATTTCGTCAAGCTATCGGTGGCTTCGAGAGCCTCAGCCACCGGGTAACGCTAATCGCATGAGTTAACAAGAACCAAACGAGAGCCTCAGTCATCGGCTTTTAGATGATGAGTTATGGATAAAAAACGATGCCTGAGGCACTCGAAGGCAGAGTACATATCATCTCAAATCTCTGTAAGCGATGGCTAATTCCGGGAGCTCTGCTGACAATCCCTTAATCAAGGCCTCTTTCTTTTTCCTGCTCCAGCCCTGTACCTGTTTTTCGCGGTAAAACGCTTCGTCAATGCGTGGGTATTCCTCGAAATATACGAGGCGGACCGGCAAGCGCTTTTTAGTATGATTCGCACCTTCTCCATTCTCATGCTGTTGCAAACGCCGCTCAAGGTCGGTGGTACTTCCCGTATAATAGGAGCCGTCATAACATTCCAGAATATACATGTAACCTCTCACGCCGCAAATGTATTTCAAATACCGTCACGCTTCTGCTATGGATCGTAGCATTTTATACCCGGTGGCTTCGAGAGCCTCAGCCACCGGGTAACGCTAATCGCATGAGTTAACAAGAGCCAAACGAGAGCCTCAGCCACCGGCAAAATTGATCGCTCAACTACCTGTGAAATTAATCCGCTCAGCTACCGGCAAAATTAAAAGGCCTGCCCCGGGATGAGGCAGACCTTTTTAGTATATACGTTGATCAGCGTCCTTTAGCAGCTGTTATTGTTTATCCTGGTACACGATCTTGTACGAGCTGGTGTTGCTGCCCACGATCACCTCTACCACATACATGCCGTAAGGTATGCCGAGCGCCTCCAGGTTCAACTCTTCGGTATGTGTGCCGGCGCCTGCCGGGCTCACCTGTACCGTTCCCACAAGCTGCCCCAGCACATTGCGCAGCTCTATCCGCGCTGTTTCATGCTCTTCTGCCTGGAAAGATACGGTAAGCTTATCGCTGCTTGGGTTAGGGAACACACCGGTGCTTTGATCGTTATCTTCCCGCAAGGCGATACCAGTATCCGTTGCGTGGCGGGCATTGCTGCCATTGGGCACAGTGCCGGTGGCCCAGCATCCGCTGGCGACAGGCGACAGTCCGGCGAGAGCCAGGTAAAAGCCACAGGACGATATGATATTGCTGCCGGTAACCGGCGGTGAGCTGGTGTAGCCATAACCCGGACCAACCTTGTTGATCCAGCGCGTTTCCGCACAATTAGGATTTGTAGAGCTCACGCCGTTGAAATAAGCCTTTACGCAAACAATGTTGCCGCTGGCATAATCGGTTGTCCACGCCGCAAAGCCATCGCCGCCGGCAGCGCCATTGCCCACCAGCTCAATCTGTGCTACCTGGGTTTTCTGATAAAGCGTATTATCACCAACCAAAGGATACGAAAATTCGGTTTCCGGCGCGCCAAGCGGGTTTCCGTTTTCATCAAGCTTTCTCACCGTGAGCCTGTCGGTAGCGGCTGTGGTGCCCGAGGCCAGGTAATACTCATACTTGCCGTTGTTAGGATTCAGGCGCTCCACCACATCGCCGAATTCGGAAGCCTGCCCGCCGATGTAGGATTGCACCAGCTTGCTCCAGATGACAGCGCCGTCGGGAGCAAGTTTTAAGACCCAGGATTTGTCGGCACCAGTAGATTCATGGCCGGCCACGATGTAGCCCATGCCACCCGGCAGGGGCGATTTCGCGGGCTGGATGGCGGTAAACCATTCATCGCCGGTATACCCGTCGCCATAAAATTTAACCGGCGCGATCAATGCCAGGTTGTAGGTGGACAGCCTCATAAAAAAGCCTTCATCGGCTGCTAAGTTTGTATAGGTGCCAAGGCCTACGATCACCAGCTCGTTCCCATAAGGCGACACGATCATATCGCGGGGTTCGAGGTTGGCACCGCTATACACTGCGGTAGCAATGGTGCCGGCCACAACGTCTATCCTCGCCACCAGCATGCCTCCGCCTACTCTGCCGGCACACATGAAATACAAACCGGGTGTACCGGCTGAAGCGATAACGCGCGGCTTGGTGATAAAGTAGCTGCTGTAGGCCCAGAAGTGAGTCGTGCCACCGGGTGCCCCGCTTCCATCCAGGGTGGTAAAGAACACGCCTTTATCAAAGCTCCCGGCAATGACATAGCGGTCTCCGTTGGCGGTGTAGGTAGCTTCTATCGCATCCACGCCATGGCAGTTATGTTGCGCTGTATACGAGTTGCAGTTGGGAGCATACATGATACTATAGCCATTGCTGAAATAAGGAAGCGGGCCGTAGCTACCGGAGGGATTGGAATGCTCGATGATAAAATCTTTTTCGAGCGGTGTATTGGCAGAGGTCCTGTAATAGTAGCCGGTGAGATAGCCCGGCGTGAGCTGGGTTACTCTGGCCGAGGACAACACGCCCTGGACGGATTGCGGATGAGGCGTGATGATCGTGCCGTATTGGGCAAAGCCGCCGGAGGCGATCAGGCAGCCGGCAATGAGAGAAGAAATTGTTTTCATGATCTTTTCAGTTTTAGTTTTTAGTAAGCGCTTCACAAAAAACGGCTTGAGCCGGGCCCTGGCCACATGCATCGGTTCGGTGTCAGCGGGTTCTTACTAAATTAGGCCATATTCCTAAAAAACCTGCCGGAGAGCGCTAAGCCACAACAGGGAAATACTAAAGCACCCTGTGATTTGCTAAGTGTTGCTTTTTGGAGCCTTGAATTTACGGCAGGAAATCATTTTTCTCTTCGCGGATCCTGAGAAAGCCGGACAGGCATCGGACGCGGCCGGAGTTGACGCGAATGGGTAGCAGTGATATCTGCATCAAGGGCCTGGACGTTGCTTCACACTGACAAAATGAAATTCCGTTTTAAAAAATTTTAAGAATCAGTCCGAAATGATGTCAGATTTTTTCTGAAAAAAATTCAGAGAAAGGCCATGGCACAGTGCTTGAACAGGGGATGGCAGATCCCGGCCGGATCATCAAAAAAAGAAAAAACAAAAACCAATTAACCATTTAAAAAAAGGAGGTTTACAATGTCACTTATCAAAAGAAACGGGAATGTGCTCCCATCCGTCCCAGCTTTGTTCGATGATTTTTTTAGCCGCGAACTTTTTAACTGGGGAAACAACAACTTTTCATCCACCAGCACCACCATCCCGGCGGTAAACATCCGGGAAACAGCCGACCATTTCGACGTGGAGGTTGCTGCGCCCGGCATGGAAAAGAAAGATTTTAAAATTACGCTCGACGGCAATCTGCTGACGATCTCCTCTCAGAAAGAACACAGCGAGGAAACGAAGAAGGATAACTTTACCCGCCGCGAGTTCAGCTACCGCTCGTTCCAGCGCAGCTTCGAGCTGCCGAAGGATGTGGTGGACGAAAGCAACATCAACGCCCGTTATGAAAACGGCCTGCTGCATCTCAGCATCCCTAAAAAAGAGGAGGCCAAACGCAAGGCCCCGAGGATGATCGAGATCGCCTGAACCCAAAAGCCCCACGACTCGTGGGGCTTTTTAATTTGCTCCCCTTCCCTGAGCTTAGCGGAGTTTTAAACGATGAATAAGCGCCCTTCCGAACTACTCGGCCAGGTAGAGCCGAAGTCACCAACAGTAAAATCAAATGTCAAACCGAAAATCTGCAAGGCGCGACCGGAATGCCTGCACACCTAAGGAACCGGAGATCTGGGAAAATCGTTTGACAGAAGAGTAAGCGAGACTACAGACAGGCATGCTTTCAGGTAAAAAAGTATTTCAACATGCCGGGGTTTCCAATGGAAAATTACAGAATATTTTTATTTTCTTTTTTTTCTAATGAGGGCAATTGTCTTGTACACAATTGAGCCGGCATGTGGGTAGCTCAAGGCAAAACGATCTACTTCCGTTCTTTTTCTTTTCTCTTGTTCTTTTTGCTTGATCAAAAAGAACGAAAAAATCAAGCCGATTCGCCAACCCCCATTTTTTTGCGCACGTGCCTGCCCAGGAAACGGAGTGAAAAAATGGTGGTTCGCACCGAATCGGCAAACCAGCCGCACTCGCACTTAGCGTAACCAACGTAATCCAACAGCTAAGCCAGTAAGCATCTGCTGCGTGCTGATCGCGCACAACGTTTCAAAAAAACTTCTACCTTTACCCCACTACAAACCCCTGCCCTATGGTCAAAACCATCATCATTCTGCTCTTTACCATCATCGTCATTCCCATTGTATCGTTTTACATCGACGAGCCGCTGACGCTGCAGCAAAAAGACGTTCTCACGCATTTGCTTTGGGCGGCGCTGGCTGTGGCCCTGCTCTGCTTTGCGGTGGGGCACCTCACGCATAACAACAGCCAGGTGGATAAGCTCTGGAGCATCCTGCCCATTGGCTATGCCTGGTACGTGGCCTACGCCTTCGGCTTTGCCGACCGCCTGGTGCTGATGGCTGTGCTGGTAACGGTGTGGGGCGCGCGCCTCACCTATAACTTCTCACGCCGCGGCGCCTACCGCTGGAAGTTCTGGACGGGCGAGGAAGACTACCGCTGGGAGATCCTCCGCAACAATGCCCTCTTCAAAGGCCACCCGGGGCGCTGGCTGCTCTTTCACCTGTTCTTCATCTGCCTCTATCAGAACGGCCTCATCCTCCTCTTTACCCTACCGATACTGGTAGCTGCCAAAGCGCCCGATCAGTCCATCACGGCGATGGACCTGGTACTGTCTGCCCTCCTGCTCCTGTTCGTGGTCATCGAAACCGTGGCCGACCAGCAGCAGTGGAATTTTCACAAAGAGAAACAGCGCCTGAAAAGCTCCGGCGCCGCCCTGCCCGATGCCTATGCCCGGGGCTTTGTGAGCAGCGGCCTCTGGAAGCTGGTGCGCCATCCCAATTATGCGTCGGAGCAATCCATCTGGATCGTGTTCTATTTTTTCAGCGTGGTAGCCACCGGGCAGTGGATCAACTGGTCGATGGCTGGCTGCCTGCTCCTGGTGATCCTTTTCCAGGGCAGCTCCGATTTCAGCGAAGGCATTTCCGCTTCCAAATACCCGGCTTACGAGGCTTACAAGAAAAAAACCGGGCGCTTTCTCCCGAAGGTGTTTTAGCGTCATTGCGAGCGCAAGCGAAGCAATCTCACTATCCATGAGATTGCTTCACCTCCTTAGGTCGGTTCGCAATGACGGAACACTTTCAGCGAAGGCATTTCCGCTTC
>DGQK01000043.1 GCA_002390745.1 Bacteroidetes bacterium UBA4416
CGGACAGGGCGGCCCTCCATCCAATGGCGCCGATAATTTCCAGGTCAACAACCAAAACGGGATCAATACCACGAGCCTGTTCGGATTGAACTACTCCGACAAATGGGGCAAAAAAACCGATGTGACCGGCAGCTACTTTTTCAACTGGACGCAAAACAATTCTACGTCCTCTCTCCTGCAACAATATGTATTAGGATCCAACAATGGCCTGATCTACGATGAGAAAAACAATTCAAAAAGCAATAATTTCAATAACCGGATCAATTTCAAGCTGGAAACGAAGCTGGACTCTTTGACGACGATTACCATCCAGCCGCGATTGTCTTTCCAGAACAACGATGGCCGGAAAAGCCTTGCGGGCAAGAACACCAGAAGCGATGCCCTGCTAAGCACAACGGACAATAACTCTTCTTCCAACCAATTTGGCTATAACATTTCGGTGCCTTTGTTATACAGGCATTCATTCGCTAAAAAAGGAAGAACCTTCTCCATCAATGCAACACCTACCCTCACTAAAAACCAGGGCGAGAATTCCCTCTACACGATCAACAATTTTTACGGGGATACACTAACCGGGGACACCATCGACCAACGATCCACTATTCTCAAAAACGGGGCTTCCATCAATGGCAATGTATCTTATACTGAGCCCATCAATAAAAATAATTTTTTGTTAGTGAACTACACCGGCAGCTATACCGACAATTACTCTTCCAAAAGAACGAATAACCGGGACTATATTACCGACCAGTATTCGCTGGAAGACAGCCTTCTGACAAATGTTTTCAAAAACAATTACCAGTCGCAATCAGCAGGATTGGGCTACCGCTTTCAGAAAGAGAAATTCAACTTTGCAGTGAACGGGGCTTATCAATGGGCACAGCTTACCAAATACCAGGAGGTTCCTACAAATTATACCCTGAGCAAAACCTTTGAATCGGTGCTGCCGTCGGCGCAGCTGCAATACAAATTCTCCGCAAAGAAAAACCTGCGGATGAACTACCGCAGCAGCAATAATGCGCCAAGCATCGACCAATTGCAGGATGTGATCAACAACAGCAACTCGTTGCAGCTAAGCACCGGGAACCCTGACCTGAAGCAGGACTTCCAGCAGAACCTCAACATCCGCTATTCGGGTGTGAATACGGATAAGGCGACCTCTTTCTTTGCGCTTATCGGTGGCAACTATTCCAATAATTACATCGGCAACAGCACCCTCATTGCCAACCAGGACACGGTCGTGTATAACGATATCTTTCTGCAGAAGGGCTCCCAGATCATCCGGCCGGTGAACCTGGACGGCTACTATTCGGTGAGGTCATTTCTTAATTATACATTTCCCATCTCGAAGCTGAAAACCAATTTAAGTGTGAACGTATCAGGGAACTACACGAATATCCCGGGGCTGATCAACACCGACATCAACTACGCCAAAACAGCGACAGGCGCGCTGGGCCTAGTACTAAGCAGCAACATCAGTGAGAAGTTCGACTTCACCATTTCTTCCAACTCTTCCTATAGCAATATCCTCAACACGCTGCAAACCTCTTCCAATACAACTTATTTCAATCAAAATTCCAGGTTTAAAATCACCGCCAATCCTTACAAAGGCCTGGTGCTTCAAACCGAATACACCAATACATATTATTCCGGCTTAACGAGTGCGTACAATCAATCCATCTCGCTCTGGAATGCGGCTATCGGCTATAAATTCCTGAAGAACAAGCAGGCGGAGCTCAGGCTTACTGTATACGATATTTTAAACCAGAACAACAGTGTTTCCCGCACAAATACCGACAGCTATATCCAGGATTCGCAGACCAACGTGCTGAACCGCTACTACCTGTTGACATTCACCTATAACTTCAAAAAATACTTCTCCAAAAAGGATGAAGCAAAACCTGAGGGAAATGAAGGTAACAAAGGCTAAACGAGAATAAGCCACAGGACTATTTTTATTCAACTGGTATAAGAACAGACGACTGATCATTGCAAGTGTGATCATCGGCTTCCTGCATGCGCTGCCAGGTGGTTCGTTCAGAATGATTTCCAGGCTGATCTGTTCTTACACAGTATACAGCGACCTGCCAGCAAAATAATTTTTATATTTGCTCTTGTGATCCGACGCATCAAATATAATTACCGAAAGGCAAAGTATGTTCTCTACAAGGAAACGCTGATCGACACCAAGGAGCATATCCTCACTTTCCTGGGAGCTTTTGTTGGCATAGGCCTCGTAGGTTTTATCAACAGCAGGTATTTTGTTTTGAATGACAATTTATTCCTGATCGGCTCTTTTGGCGCTTCCTCCGTGCTTATTTACGGCGTAATCAACAGCCCGCTCGCTCAGCCCCGCAACCTCATCGGCGGCCATCTGATCTGCGCGATTATCGGTGTGACGGTACATAAGCTCATTCCCAACGAGGTCTGGCTGGCATCAGCACTCGCCGTGGCTCTTTCTATTGTCGCTATGCAGATCACCAAAACCCTGCATCCTCCGGGTGGTGCTACCGCCCTGATCGCCAACATCGGCAGTGAGAAAATCAAAGCCCTTGGTTATGTATACGTGTTGAGCCCTGTGCTCACCGGCGTCATGATCTTATTTGTGGTAGCGCTTATCTTCAATAACATCAGCAAAAGCAGAACCTATCCTTTACGGAAAAAATGATTCGTTTGTATTTTACGGAACGCTGATGACCTGTATGCGGGAGTTATCCCACTAAGAACAATGCTAAACATAGTATTCAACATTCTATTTAAATGTAGCCACCTCCCCTCTGCGCTCTACCACCCTTATCCATATTGAAATATCCTCTATATTTGATAAACTCTATTCATAAGCGATGAAACCACTTCTATCCTCCTTCCTGCTCTTTACCTGTATTCTTTATTCGCATGCCCAAAAATTAAAACCCGGCTTTGACAAACAGGAATACATCGAACTATTGAAAATCATCCAGAAACAACATGTGGAGATTGCCCTGTGGCCGGGGGACACGCTGGTTCCAAAACCAGAATCGGCATTTGCCTACCGCTCACCGGCAATCGGTCTCGCTAATATGTGGGACTTATGGATCCGCAGGGATAAGGTGGGTATCCTGAGTGTGCGGGGCACCGTCAACGATCCTGTAAGCTGGCTGCCAAACTTGTATGCCGCAATGGTTCCTGCCAAAGGAACGCTGAAGCTTGCGGAAAACTTTCAATTCAATTACCACCTGGCCGACGACCCCAAAGCTACTGTGCACGTGGGCTGGCTGGTTTCCACTGCCTACATCGCCAGGGATATGGTACCGAAAATCGACTCCTGCTACAAGACGGGCATGAAGGAATTCGTAATCGTGGGGCACAGCCAGGGAGGCGCTATTTGTTTTTTGCTGACCTCGCACCTGGAACGCCTGAAAACAGAAGGCAGGCTTCCGAAAGACATCCGTTTCAAAACCTATTGCAGTGCGGCGCCAAAACCGGGCAATCTCTACTATGCCTATGCTTATGAATACCTCACGCGCGACGGCTGGGGATTCAACGCGGTGAATACGGCGGATTGGGTGCCGGAAGTTCCATTTTCTATTCAAACTAAAAACGATTTCAACACGACCAACTTCTTTGCGCTGGCAGACCCGATGATCAGGAAACAAAAGCTCGCCGGACGTGTGATTGCAAAGCATGTATACCGTAAGCTCACGAAACCCGGATTGAAGGCGCAGAAAAAATACGAGCTCTATCTCGGGCGCATGGCTTCCAAAAGCGTTAGAAAAGTGCTACCGCAATTTGAAGCTCCGGAATATGCTGCATGCAATAATTATGTGAGAACCGGATACACGATTCCCTTGTTTGCGAAAGAGGATTATTACACAAAATTCCCGGACAGCCGGACAGAGATCTGGACACATCACTTTGTTGCTCCCTACCTGTATCTTGCCCAACAGCTGCCTGACTGACAAGCTTCAGCTGATAGCTTTGATCTGATAGGAAACAGCATTGAAGACAATTGTATCGTTTTCTTTGAAGCCTGCGAATGCTTTTCCTAAAGGTGCCTGGAGCGAGATCGCAAAGACGGTTTGTTGCTGTACGCTGAGCCTGCCAAGCGCGAGGGCGATAAGAAAGAACCCTTTATCGGTTTGTACCAGGCTTCCCAACGACACGACGGAATTGTTTTTTTGAAAATCAATTTTTAAAAATTCGGCAAGCTGAAGCTCTGCTTCGCGCAGCTGCTGCCCTGTTCGTTCCTGCTCGAGCTGCACCATGGCACGCGAGGTTTCATGCTTATCGCCGGCGGTGCTCTTGCTATCCATGGCCGCTGCTTCCGAGAGACCCTGCATCATTTCTTTGAGATCTGAGGCCCTTCGCTCAAGCACCTGCCTGCACGCCTCTACAGCTGCTGTTTTCAAGGTATTCATATCCTGCAAATATAAGGCAATTCAGGGATTCAGTTCACGCATATTCCGTATATAGTAATATGTAAATTATCCCGGATTTCCATACTCACAAATAGGTATTTCAAAGGGTGATTCAGCAACTCACTGACTGACAAAGGCTCTTTTAATTTAACGTATTTTTACGTGACATTAGGGGTTACTAAAACAATATCCGGGCATTATTAACGTAATGCTACTGGTTGTCTCCCCCGACTTCCAAACCGTTTATTCTTACATCCACTACTCCGGAGAAACCTCTGAGGTGCGCGCCCTATGGCGGTTCCAAAGGATTTGTATGTAACAATAATTCTTTATTAACCTTTTAAAAAAATTTAAACAATGATTTATCATGTAAATGGCACGGTCAATTCCTCCAACACGGAATACTTTAACTGCCTGTCCTTTAGTAAACTCAACATACGGGTTTACAGTGTTGGCTATGATACCCTGACAGAAATCGCTAGCACCGAAGTCAATCATGACGGCATGTTTTCCAGGGAAATAGAAACCACAGAGAGTTCTATTCTTCTGAAGCTGTTCTATTCCAACGGCGCTGTTCCGCCAATCGAAACATTCGTCGATCAGAGCGAGGCCTTTTGTTTTCACGATCCTGTCAAAGTCGATTTTCTGATTGATGAAAGCACTTTCACAAGCAATGTGTTTGATGTGATCTACGACAGGATCAAAAACCATTGCTTCGACCCTTCATTGGCAAACATTCTTCCTCTCACTCCCGAACAGATCAAAAAGATCAGCTGCCTTACCTGCGTCACGGAAAAAAGCCTGTTCCGCTTCCAGGCGGCTTACCGCTTGTACCAGGACTTTCTGGCGATCGACCCTGGCGTGTACCCGGATACAGAAACGCATTTCGAACACCTCTACGATCATCCCGAGGTAACGATCCCTTTGTTTTTTGCATTGTTGAACGAGAATTATTCCGTCAGCCCCGAAGGCATTTTAACTGCTTCGCAGGCACAGATCAGCCTGAAGCTTGAAGAGGCTGTCGATAAGAATGAGATCGATGCATCGCTCTCCGCTATGGATACTATCAATGACCTGGTGGCATGCAGGAACGGGCTTTTGTTCAATTATAAGCCCGACAACTCCTTTTACGACGCCAAGCTTATTCACGCATCCGACAACAACTATTCAGACAAGAACGCTTTGTTGAACGCCGTGCTGGATGGTGGCGGTCTTTCAGGGATCATTTCCGATGATCCGATGGAAAATTCAGATGCCTTGCAAAGAGTGATCCCTCTGATAACGCTGGACCAACACCTCATGCATTATCCTCCTATGCTCGGCATCGCCGTAAACAGCATAGAGGTTGGACGCGATCCCGACTATTATGAGCTGGCGCTTGAAGGCACCGCTTTATGGGAAGGATTGATCGTTACCTATCCCGCAGCCTATGCATCTGCTGCGGATTACGCACAGGCTATTGATGGCAGCATCAGCGGCGACAAGCCGTCTGCAAGGCTCTCGAGGAATCTCAGCGGCTCATCTTTTCCCGATGCATCCACTTTGAAAAGCATCCTGGATGAAAACCGCGACTTCAATATTAACGAACACAGTGTGTCCAGCTTTTTCAGTAAAACAGATACCGATCCGAATTACCTCGAACCGGAAAGCATGCTCAAGATGCAGCGGCTTCAGCGCAGCCTTAAGCTAAGCGGAGACACGAACAACCTCAATGCCACACGCCTTATGGTGCAAAACGAGCTGACCTCCTCCTACGCCGTTACCCGTAAAGGCAAGGCCGGTTTCACCGCGCTGATGGCTTCTACCGGCATCGTACCGATTGAAAAGGCTGAGAAGATCTATTGCCGCGCCGAGGCCATGAACAGCACCATTTCGATGCTCATGGCACAGTACAAGCGTTATGAAAGTTCCGGCGCCCTGATGCCTTACAGCTTGCAGAATCCCGCATATGAAGGCGACCCGTTACCAAACCTTCCCGACCTGGAAAGCTTATTCGGCAGCCTGGATACCTGCACCTGCTCAGAATGCCAATCGGTATACAGCCCCGCAGCATACCTCACCGATCTGTTGCACTGGCTTGGCACATCTGTTATATGCTCCAACGGCGACACGGGCTTCGATGCGCTGATGACGCTAAGCGGCAACAACCGCCGGAAAGACATCCGCTACTTAAAGCTCAATTGCAAAAACACCAATACCCTGGTGCCTTACATCGACCTGGTAAACGAGATCCTTTCTGCGAACCTGCTCATCGACGTTCCGGGAAATACCGGAGCCGACGTCATTGCAGCTTACCAGACGCTCCAGACTACCAAAAGCGCCGATGAATTGCTGACTGAACCTGAGCACCGGTTCCCGGATGCCGAAGCTTTATTGAAAACAAACTACTTTCAATGGGCGCTGCCTTATGATGCCGATTACGATGCGTCGCTCTCTTATCTGAAAAAGCTGGACAAGCCTTATGCAGATATCGTCAACGCATTTACATCGGAAAGCTCGCGCTACAACAACTGGCTTTGGTCGCAGGCATTTACAGGGCTGAGCGTGGAGCAGGCTTCGGTTATTACCAACGATCACAGCACGGATCCGGCTTTCTGGAAAAAATTCTGGGGGATTGAAAGCAGTGATTTACTGGACAATGCTGCCAGCCCTGCAACGCCACGCGTAGGAGCCGTTCTCAAAAGCGCAGGCATCAGCCTTGCGGAGTTGCAGGAAATCCTGACGGCGTATTACATCAATGGTGGCAGCGCGGTCGGCATCGTTCCTGCTCCGGGAGATGCATGCGATGTGGACAATTACACGTTCTCCCCGAAATTCACAACGAACGTAGCCGATCGTTTCATGCGTTTCCTCCGCCTGAAACGTGCTACCGGCCTTTCCACAGCTGAGCTTGACCTGGCCATCCTGAACCATAGCCCTGTGAACGGCATCGATCAGGCATTCCTGACAAAACTGGCTTCCTGCATGGCATTCGCCAGGCAATACAACCTTCAGTTGACGGATGTCGGGCTGTTTTTCAACGTCAACGGCTACAGCGATCTCTTTAATTCTTCCATACGGTCTGCTTACTTCAATGCTAAATTCCGGAATCCTTTATTCCCGGCGGATGTCATCGACTTTTTTACGACCGGGGTGTACGCCATCCACGTGAATGACCTCACGAATGCAGACAAGCAAAAATTGTCGAAAGTATTCAACGTGTCGATCCCGATGCTGGAAGCCATTATCAGCCTTAGACTGAACAGCAATCCATTGATGAGTATTTCGAGCCTGGGGGTACTCGACCGCTACAGCACCTTTGTGAAGGTATTCGGCATTACGGAAACAGATCTACAGCCGGTTCTGGATCACATGGGAGATCCTTTTTCTGCACCGGATATCGTGAAGGAAATGTGGAATCTGTCTACGGTCTTCAGGCTCTTCGGTTCGCTTAAGCTGAGCCTGAAAGAGTTTATTGCCGTCGTGGGCATGACCGGCATCTACGACGTGAGCGCACCCGATATGCTGAGCAAAGCAGAAGAATTGTGGAACAAGCTGGAAACGGCATACAAAAAAGAGAGAACGGCTCATTCTGAAAAAGAATTCGCGGCAACATCGCCTTATCTTCCTTCAGATACGTCAGATCAGACTTACTTCGAACAGGTGATCGCCGAACATCTGAGATTGCCTTTCGGGCTCAATTTCCAGGACACCTGGGACATCATCATGTCCTATTCGCCGACCTGGCTGAGGGATTACGTTGCCGATCCGGAAGGCCAGAACGCACCAAGGGACTGGGCTCACCGGGGAATTTACTTCATGCCGGTTTTCCAGATGCTGAACAGGATCGCCATACTCGCAGAGCTGTTTGGAATGAAAGCAGACGGCATCAGCAAAGCCGTAGATGCTGAAATCCGCGGCACGTTAAGCTTACCGGATAATTATTTCTACTGGCTCACGGCAAGTTCTCCTGCGATTGACCTTGGAAAACTACTCTGGGTGAAGAAAGCGATGGACCAGGCAGCTCTTCTGGACATCAGCCAGGAAGATTACCTGGACATGGCAGAAGATTACCTAACAAACTATGCAGTAGATTATACCGAGGCCAACGACGCCAAAATTGTATCCCTGTATCATCAGCTTGGAGAGCAGTCTGCCTATAAGGATCTCAGCGTATTTGAATTTACGCAAACCTTTTTACGCGCGCAGCTTATTGCCAGCGCTGTAGACAATATCGCCTCGACGATGGATTCTTTCCATCAGATCTTTATGACAGTGAAGACGCTCGGCTACAATGTGAGCGACGGATGGCACTGGGTGTGGAACCTGACATCGGACGACTTCAGTGATGTGGGCGACTACAGCGCCGATATCCGTCGCGTGCTGCGAAATAAATACACAGACTTCAAAACATGGAGCGATGTGATCATCCCGGTGCAGAACGAACTGCGCATAAAGCTCCGTGATGCGTTGGTAGCATTATATACAGGCACACGAGGCTTTAAAGATCAGAATGCCATCTATGCCTACTACCTGCTCGATACCCAGATGTCGCCATGCAACCAAACCTCGCGCGTGGTAGCCGCCGTATCGTCGGCACAACTGCTGGTACACAGGGCGCTATTGGGCCTTGAGGCTCATGTGTGCATGGACGAAGATGATAAGAACGAATGGGAATGGCGGAAGAACTACCGGGTGTGGGAAGCGAACCGCAAGGTATTCCTGTATCCGGAAAACTGGATCGACCCAAGCCTGCGGAACAACAAAACGAGCTTCTTCAGGAATACGGAAGACTTGCNNCGTGGCCCATCTCGACATCCGGGCTACCTACATGGAGATCCCTGAAAATGCCTCAGGCTGTTGTGAAGCGCCGCCGGAAACCCTACACGTCTTTGCCCGCAGCTGGAATCCGCCATACATCCATTACTACAGAACACTGAAAAACAATGTATGGACTGCCTGGGAAAAAATGGACCTGGAAACGGACAGCGACCACCTCATTCCGGTGATGTTCAACCGCAAGCTGTACCTGTTCTTCCCGATGTTCATGGAAAAGCAGCATCAGACGATCAAAGTCAATGTGGGCGGGCAGGAAAGCGGCGCGCCTTACCTTGAAGTCAGGATGTGCTACACCAAGCTGGATTTCGGAAAATGGTCGAACAAAAAAGTGTTGAACGGAACCTTGTTTGCCGGACCGATAGCGGGCAAAAATATTCCGAATTCGGAAGCAGGACTGGCGGTAAGGCTTACCGGAGCGATGGCAGGAACCGGAAGATCGGGTGAGGCCCCGGTTTACCGTGGAAACCTCGTCTGGGACATGAAGGGCTTAGCGGATTTCACCTACGTGAGCCTGAAAAAAGAAAGCTTCTATTTCTGGCCGCAGGTAGACGGCAGCACCGGCGACCTGATGATCCACT
Source organism: Bacteroidetes bacterium UBA4416 (assembly GCA_002390745.1). Lineage (GTDB taxonomy): Bacteria > Bacteroidota > Bacteroidia > B-17B0 > Aurantibacillaceae > UBA4416. The sequence continues at coordinate 9,794 of DGQK01000043.1, forward strand.
GCCGCAGGGACTTTGCCGACTCGCTGGAGAACTATCATGACGGCTATACGGAAATGGCCTACGAATGGGGCTTTAAGATCGGGGCCTGCGATGAAAAGGTAGAGATCGTTCCCCCGGTGATCACCGAAACCGACCCGAATGCAAAACGCCTCGTGGCAAGGCCTTACATGACCCTGCCCTATTATCAGCAGATGAAGCGTGGAAAAGACCATGGCGCGGAAAATACCACGAACGATGCGGGCCTGTGGACCAAAACCAGCTACACCCACGCGCCCGGCTCTGTGCGAACGCTTAAAAAAACGAACGGCGACTACGTCCTCACGTATCCGGCCCAGTTCAAAGACAGCATGAAAGGGAAACCTTACTTTTTTGCCGACAAGCGCCACAGCATGTATGTGAACCCGGCCGGTAAATTCTCCCTGCACGAACATCCGTTCACGTGTAAGATGCTGGAAGCCCTCAACCGCTTTGGCATCGAAGGCTTACTGAACTCCAAAGAGGCGGGCGAACTAAGAAGGCAAGCCGCGAGCCATGCGTTCTTCGCTACGGATTATAACCCGGTAAGCGTTCCGGGGCCGTACCCTGTTATGGATTACGATTTCAGCTCGACCGGCGCTTATGGCATCTACAACTGGGAAGTGTTTTTCCACACGGTATCGCTCATCGCCCGCCAACTGAGGCAGAGCAACAAGTTCGAGGAAGCATTGAAATGGATCAATTACATTTTCGATCCGGCCAACCGCGACGTGAGCCTTCAGGATCTACGCTACTGGAAGATCAAGCCTTTCCTGATCGACGTAACGAAAGGTATTCCGTATTACATGCGCCTGTTGAGTGCGCCGAACCTGAGCGCTGCGGAGAAAGAAGAGAAAAAACAATGGGAACAGCAGATCGAGGTATGGAGAGACCATCCGTTCGATCCTCACCTGATTGCTTCCATGAGGCCACGCGCTTACATGCTGTGGACGGTCATGGAGCTCATTGACATCCTGAGCGACTGGGCTGACTTCCTGTTCCGCCAGGACACCACGGAATCGATCAACGAGGCTGTCAACCTGTATGTCATGGCTTCTGAGATCCTGGGCGAGCGCCCGAAAAAAGTGGACCGTCCTGCGCCACCGGAATACACCTACGACGACATCATCAGCAGCCTGACGGCATTTGCAGGCGCATCGGCGAAATTCGAAGATTACATGACAGGCCTGAACCTCTGCCAATGCAGGGACGGCGTGGAAGTATCAAATGCGCCGTGCAGCAACAGCCCTGCTCTCAGCACTCTGCCGGACCTGGGCTTCTGCATCCCTGACAATCCACGGATGACTCAGATGTGGGACCGTGTGGAGGACCGCCTGTTCAAAATACGGAACTGCATGAACATCGACGGTAAAAAACGCCAGCTGGCATTATTCGCCCCGCCAATCGATCCGGGCTTGCTGGTACGCGCCACAGCGATGGGCCTCGACCTGAGCGACGTCTTATCCGACCTGGCCGCCGCGCCACCTCATTACCGTTTCTCCTACCTCCTGCAGCGCGCCAACGATTTCACGAATGAGGTAAAATCCCTTGGCTCGCAATTGCTGACAGCGCTCGAGAAAAAAGACGGGGAGGAATTATCGGTATTGCGACAGATCCACGAGCAAAACATCCTGAAAGCAAGCCGCTCACTGAAAGAGATGCAGCTGGAGGAAGCCAGGCAAAACTACAGCACGCTCCAGTACAGCAAAAACCTTATCCAGATCCGCCTCGACGATTACAAGAACCGCGAGTACAAAAACAGCCGCGAGGAAAACTACCTGAGGCAGACTCAACTGGCAGAAAATTTCATGTATGGTGCACAGGGCGTGAGGCTTGTTGCCGGATTACTGGGATTAATTCCTGACTTACATGCCGGTGTCTATGCGCTGACCTCTATCCCGGGAGGGGAAAAATTCTCCATTCTCACAAATGCAGGAGCCAGTGCCTTGGAAATCGTATCATCCGTGAATCGCAACAAAGCGTCGATGTCCTTAACCTATGCCGGTTACGACCGGCGCCAGGAGGAATGGGACTTACAGATCAAATCGGCTACGGAAGAACTGTTGCAGGTCGATCGCCAGCTGTTGAGCGCGGAGATCCGCATTGCCATTGCCGAAAAAGAGCTTGAAAATCATGACCTGCAGGCCGCGCAATCGGCGGAGGTTTACGACTGGCTGAAAAGCAAATACACCAACCAGGCGCTTTACACCTGGATGGCGGGCCAGCTCAAGACCCTGCACCGCAAGGCATACGACCAGGCTTACGACATGGCCAAACTTGCCCAGCAGGCCTTCTTCAAAGACCTGGGAGCAGGCATTGATGCGCCGAAAGTTAATTTCGGAAACTGGGACAGCAGCCGTGCCGGCTTCTTTGCCGGTGAGCGCTTGAGCATCCAATTGAAGGAGCTGGAAAGCTCGTACATGCAGCACAACACGAGGGACTACGAGTTGAGCAAGAACATTTCGCTTGCCCTGCTCGATCCGTTGGCGCTGGAAGACCTGAAAACAAAAGGCTTCTGCGACATCAACGTTCCGGAATTACTATTCGACCTCGACTATCCGGGCCATTACTTCCGGAAGATCCGCTCGGTTTCACTCAGCATTCCGGGGATTGCAGGCCCTTACACGACGGTTGCAGCAACGCTCACCCTCAACAGCCATTCTATCCGCAAGGATCCTGCACCGGGAGCTTTGAACCCGGAATCAGGCTACGACGAAAGCATTGCCACCAGCAGCGCCCAGAACGACAGCGGTGTATTTGAGCTGAATTTCAGAGATGAGCGCTACATGCCGTTCGAGCACAAAGGCGCTATCGGCAGCTGGAGACTGGAATTATCCCAGATCGCAAGGGCTTCTTCGGAAACCGTAAGGGCTTTTGACTTCAATACGATCTCCGACGTGATCATGCACTTGAACTACACGGCCAAATCGGATGGGGCATTTGCACAGAGTGTCGCCGGCGATATTGATGCCAGCCTCAGCAGCCTCGCCGCAGCGATCAATGCAGGCGAAGGATTGCAGTATGCGGTCAACCTGAAGCATGACATGCCGAACCACTGGCACCAGCTCAAAACCACGGGCAGCACGAGCATCAGCATTCCGAAAAGCCGCTTGCCGTACATGCTACAGGCATTATCGCCGGTTGCAGGCGCCGTGACGGCCATTGCTTACACAGATGTCAACACCTCATCCGCCTACGAGCTGAGCGTGAACAGCGAAACCGTGAGCATGCCGAAAGTTCCGGACACTTCCGTATACCGCGGATCGAGTGGTTCAACAGGAATTTCCCTCGACACGGATTTCGTGATCAGCGTTTCGGGATTATCCGGTCCGCTTCCACTGAACGACACCGACGAACTGGTGATCATTGTCGCCATCGGCGTATCCTGATCAACAAGACCATGAGCAGCAGGCGCTGTAACGCATACAGCGCCTGCACTGCTCTTTTTTTTTAAAAACATCCAATAATAGGTTATTCAAAAAACACCAACATGGAAAAGGAATCAAAAAATACTAACCAAAAGCAGCCTCAGTTTAAAACAGACGGCGGCAAAACCAAATCCAATGCCATCGAGGTGCCTTCGGTTGCTCTGCCCAAAGGGGGCGGAGCGATCAAGGGCATCGACCAGAAATTTACGGTAAATGCCGTCAATGGAACATCGTCGTTCTCCATTCCCCTTCCAGTGGCCGCAGCGCGTGGCGTAGCGCCCAACTTAAGCCTGTCGTACAATTCCGGAAGCGGCAACGGCCTGTTCGGCCTGGGCTGGAATTTAAGCCTGCCCTCTATCAAACGTAAAACCGATAAGGAATTGCCGCAGTACATGGATGCTGCCGACTCCGACACGTACCTGTTCTCAGAGGCGGAAGACCTTGTACCGGAATACCGGAAAGAGCCGGACGGCAGCTTCAGCAAGGACGTCAACGATCAATTCATCCTCCGCGAAAACGACTCGCCCGATACGTTGTGGCGCATCCGCTATTACAAGCCACGCATCGAAGGGCTCTTTGCCCGTATCGAGCGCTGGACACAAAAAACAACCGGAGAGATCAGGTGGCGTGTCATCACGAAAGAAAATACCACTACCCTGTTTGGCTGGAGCAGCGCCTCACGCCTCGCAGACCCGGCCAACGTCCTGCGGGTGTATGAATGGCTTCCGGAGCTGGTTATGGACGACAAAGGCAACTGCGCCCATTACCTGTACAAAGCCGAAGATGATGCCGGATTCGATCCTTCGCTCCTGCATCACAAAAACCGTTATAAGAGCGGAAGCATTACGTATACGAATCTGTATCCGGATAAAATCCTGTACGGCAATAAAACGCCTTACAAACAGCACGATCCCTTTCTTCCCGATTCGGATTATATGTTTGAAACCGTGTTCGACTACGGGCAGTACGATCCCAATGCACCTTTTGACATCGTGGGCGACTGGGACTTCCGCGGCGATGCCTTCTCGGATTACAAAGCGGGCTTCGAGATCCGCACGACCAGGCTTTGCCGGAGGGTGATGCAATTTCACCATTTTCGGGAGCTCAGCGGCGGCTCGGCCCTTGTGAAGTCGATGAGCTTCAGCTATGACGATAACGGCAACAGCGGCTTCAGCTTTTTGAAAAGCGCTGTGTCGCACGGCTATATCAGGCTCGGCGATGGCTCCTATTCCGATAAGAGTTTACCGGCCATGGAATTCAGCTACGAAACCCACCGCTGGAACGAAGAGCTTAAAACCGTTGACCTGCAAGACCTGGAACAGGCACCCGCCGGCCTTGCGGCTCCTTACCAGTTCACCGACCTGTATAACGAAGGCCTGCCGGGCATCCTCAGCGAGCAGGCCGACGGCTGGTATTACAAGCGCAACCTGGGCGGCGGCCACTTCGAGGCGGCTCATCCGGTGAGTCCGAAGCCCTCGTTTAAAGGATTGGGAAAAAGCCTGCAGCTGCTGGACCTGGATGGGGACGGACAGAAGCAGATCGTTAGCCTCAGTGCCGACCCCAGAGGCTATTTTGAGATCAGCGATGAAGAGGAATGGCAGCCTTTCAAATCATTTGAAACATTGCCGGGCATCGACCTGAAAGACCCGAATGCGCGCCTGCTGGACCTTAACGGCGACGGGAAAACCGATATGCTGATCACGGAAGACCACGTGCTCACCTGGTACGAATCGGCAGGCCGCAGAGGCTTCAGCGACTACCACCACAGGCCTAAGCCGACTGATGAGGAAGAGGGGCCGGCCCTGGTATTTTCGGACAGCACGCAAACGATCTTCCTTGCCGACATGAGCGGCGATGGGCTCGTGGACATCGTCCGTATCCGCAACGGCGAAGTATGCTACTGGCCAAACCTGGGCTTTGGCCATTTTGGCGCAAAGGTGGGCATGGACCACGCACCGGTGTTTGACGACGACAGCTCTTTCAATCCTGCCTGGATCCGGCTGGCGGACATCGACGGCTCGGGAACCCCGGACCTGATCTACCTCGGGAGGAACAGCTTCCGCTGTTGGATGAATTTCAGCGGCAACACCTGCAGCACAAGCCCTTTCGAGATCGCGGCCTTTCCGGACGTACACCCGCAGACCGATATAACGGTGAGCGACCTGCTTGGCAACGGCCTCTCCTGCATCGTATGGAGCAGCCCCCTGCAAAAAGACGCGAGGCAGCCGCTACGCTACATCGACCTGATGAGCAGCAAAAAGCCGCACATCATGACCGCCTATAAAAATAACCTCGGCCTGGAAGTGGAGATGGAATACACGCCGAGCACTGAATTCTATATCCAGGATAAGCTGGCGGGCAGACCATGGGCCACGAAGCTGCACTTCCCGGTATACTGCGTAAGCAAGGTGACGAACAGGGATAAGATCACCGGACATACCTTTATGAGCCTTTACTCCTACCACCATGGCTACTACGACCATGCCGAAAAAGAATTCAGGGGCTTCGGACGCGTGGACCAAACCGATACCGAAGTGTCGGAACGCTGGACCAGCGCCGATGGCACCAACCTCAGCAATGCCGCGCTGAACCAGGCTCCCGTGGTCACGCGTTCCTGGTTCCATACAGGCGCCTACTTACAGGAAAGCAATATCCTGGATCAGTTTGCCACCGAATACTGGTATGAGGAGATGGCACGGCAGGGCTACCCGGTAAGCAGCTATGAAACCGCACTTCCGCCCGCCCGCATTGTTCCGGACGATGCCATCAACAGCGCTTACGTCACCGGCATCAGCCCTTTGGAACGGCGTGAGGCCATGAGGGCCTGCAAAGGCATGGCGCTCCGTTCGGAAGTATTTGCCCTGGAAGGCACGCCTGAAAAGCAGCTGACGCCTTATACCGTAGGCACACACAACTGCCACATCGAACTGGTTCAGCCGAAAGGAAAAAATAAATACGCCGTTTATACGGTGAAAGAAAGCGAAGCCCTGAGCTACAGCTATGAGCGCGATACCAGCGATCCGCGCATCGCCCATAGCCTGAACCTGGAAACAGACGCCTATGGTAACGTTCTGCGGGCTGCCTCTGTGGTATATCCCCGCATGAACCCGGACAGCACGCTCCCTTCGGAAACCCGGCATGCACAAGGCAAAACAGCCATCCTGCTGACGGAAAATGCGTATACAAATGATGTCAACGGGGACGACAGCTACAGGCTTCGCCTTACATTTGAAACGAAGACATGGGAGATCACCGGCTTAAGCAAGACGGGCACCATCTATACGCTTGCCGAGATCGAAAACGGCCTCACCATGACGAATGAATTGCCTTATGAAGATCTGAGCGGCGGCAGCGGCCCTAACAGGCGGCTCATTGAGTGGGTGCAAAGCCTGTATTACCGCGATGACCTTTCGGGCGATGCGGGAGCGGGCATCCTGGAATCGCTCGGAATTCCCTATGAAAATTACCAGCTGGCTTATAGCTACAACCCGCCGACCGATATGATCAACCACATCTTTGGCGGGAAAGTCACCGATACCGAGCTCGTTGCCGGGAACTACCTGAAATTCGGCAATGGCTACTGGGTGCGCTCCGGCACTGTACAATACATCGGCAGCACCGAAACCGTGACGGATGCGGAAGCGCGCTTTTTCACACCGATTTCCTATACCGATGCGTATGGCTCGAAAACCTTTACGCGCTACGATACCTCCTATTACCTGTTCGTGGAGCGAACGGCTGACGCCCTTGGCAATGAAGCCACGGTGCTGGGCTTCGATTACCGCACCCTGATGCCGGCCAAGATGATGGATGCCAACGATAACGTTTCGGAGATCCTGATGGATGAGCTGGGCTTTCCAAAAGCCATGGCATTGTATGGGAAGGGCAGCGAAGCCGATGATCTGCTTGGGCTCAGCGCCGAACGGGAGGCGAACGACGAGCTCGAAATTGGAAAATATTTCACGGAAGCCGATCGCGACAGTTGCGATTCCGCTTACATGACCGCCAGGGCGAACACCTTGCTTAAGCAGGCTACCATGCGCTTTGTATACGACCTGGACTGTTATCAAAACTCGGGAGGTACACTGCCGCCGGTAACGTCTACCATTGCGCGCGAAGAGCATTACCAGGATAACCACACGGCGGCCATCCGGATGAGCTTTGAATACTCTAACGGATCGGGACAGGTGGTGATGACAAAAATGCAGGCCGAACCCGGTTATGCCAAACAGGTCACTGACAACGGCGACGGAACCATTACGGTGAGCTTATTCGATACCGCGCCCCGGCTTCGCTGGATAGGGAACGGGCGCACGATCCTCAACAACAAAGGCAATCCGGTGATGCAATACGAACCTTACTTCTCGGCAAGCGCCAGATACGAAAGCGCCACAGAGTTGGTGGAACAAGGCGTCACGCCGGTGATGCATTACGACGCCCCGGGAAGGCTGGTACGCACCGATTACCCGGACGGCACCTTCAGCAAAACAACGTTTGACAGCTGGAAGCAGCTGGTGTACGATCAGAACGATACGAGCAGGGACAGCAATTGGTACTATCTCCGCTACAACAGGCTCATCGATACGGCACTTACCACGGCGGGCAAAGATCCGTTGCAGGAAGAAAAGGCTGCACAAAAATCGGGCGCACATTACGACACGCCGACAGCCATGCACCTCGACAGCATGGGCAGGCCGGTGCTGACCGTGGAAACCGACGAGCACGGCACGGAATACCGCACGACGCTTATCCTGGATATTGAAAATAACCTCCGGCTGGTGATGGATGCGCGGGGGAATATGGTGATGCGATACGACTACGACATGCTCGGCAATATGGTGAAACAGAACAGCATGGACAGCGGCATACGCTGGCTCTTTCACAATGCTGTCGGCAGCCCCCTTTATACCTGGGACGAGCGCAACCACCTGCTGGTGTTTGACTATGATGCTTTGCACCGGCCATTGCGCATTACCGTGAAGGATGGCGACGGCGCGAGCCCGCTGGACAACATGGTGGAACTGTTTGTATATGGCGAAGGGCAGGTCAATGACAAGATCCTGAACTTACGCGGCAGGCTGTATCGGCATTATGATACCGGCGGCCTCGAAGAAACGCCGGAATACAACTTCAAAGGGCAAGCCCTGAGCACGGTGCGCACGCTGGCCAGCGATTACAAAACGGTTGTGGACTGGAACGTGACCAGCGGAAAACTGGAAGCAGCAAGCTATACCATCAGCACGGATTACGATGCCCTGGGAAGGATCAGGCTGCAAACCGCGCCGGATGGCAGCATCATCACACCGTCTTACAGCGCACGCGGCCTGCTCGTGAGCGAAACGGTGGAACAAAGCGCCGTCGTTAAAACGCATTTGCAAAACATCGCTTACGATGCCAAAGGGCAGCGCCTGAGCGTGCAGTACGGCAACGGCATGAAAACGTCTTACGTATACGACCGGGAAACCTTCCGGCTCAACAGGCTCACAACCACCATCCTTTCGGGAAGAACGGCAACGACCTACCAGGACCTGCGCTTTACCTACGATGCCGTGGGAAATACCGTGTTTAAACAGGACGACAACATCCCGACGGTGTTCTATAACAGCAGCATCGTGCAGGGAACCAATGAGTATACCTACGATGCCCGCTACCAGCTCCTGGAAGCGACAGGGCGCGAGATGCTGTCATCGGCCTCCTTTGGCGCAAGCGACAACTACGACGATGCACCCTTTAAGGCGATCCAGTACCCCAGCGACAGCATGGCGATGCAGAACTATACGCAGTACTATGCCTATGACGAGGTGGGGAATATCCTGCAACTACAACATGCGGCATCAACCACCGGAAGCTATACCCGCGATTACACCTATGCCAACAACAGCAACCGCCTGCTCCGAACAGAAGTGGGCAGTGACACTTACTACTACGGCTACCATGCTGCGCACGGTTTTATCAACAGCATGCCTCACCTGACGGTGCTGGACTGGAATTTTAAAGAGGAGATCGCGGCCACCAGTACACAATACGTGACATCAGGCACACCGGAAACGACCTATTACCAGTACGACAGCCAGGGCACACGCCTGCGGAAGATCACCGAGAATTATGCCTCTGTGGGAAATACGCCGACGAAGAAACAGGAGCGCATCTACATTGCCGGATGGGAATTGTATAAGGAACATAGCGGCCCGAGCGCGGGATTGACTTGTGAAACCTTATCCCTGATTGATGAAGGCCGGCGCTTTGTGATGATTGAAACGACCGACGATCCTTCTGCGGGTATTTCTAAGGTAACCCGTTACCAGCATCCGAATCATCAGGGATCAACGACTCTTGAAACGAACGAAATGGGCCAGGTCATCACTTACGAAGAGTATCNNCCCCTTCGGCACGACTGCTTACCAGGCCACTAACGGTGCGGTCACTGCCGCCGCCAAACGCTACCGCTATACCGGCATGGAGCGCGACGATGAAACAGGACTGGAATACCACAACGCAAGGTATTACATTAGTTGGCTAGGACGCTGGATGAATTGCGACCCAATCGGCATCGGAGATGGCGTGAATGTATATGCGTATTGCCGGAATAACCCCATTATGTTAAGTGATAAAAGCGGCACTATCGGTGATCCTGCAGATTTGGATAGTTTAAAGCAAAAAATCGAGGAACTATACAATAAGAGTAAAGATGAAAAATTGACTATTGAAGATAGAAATACGGCTACCTCAAAAATGGTTACAGAAATGGACAATCTTATAAATGCTGTTGATGCAATAAAAGATAAATCTATTAAAATCAGTTTTGGACCTGATTTATTTTACAGTTTTTTAATAGCAAAAGGATTAATAACAGATACAAAAAAAACCAAAGAAGACTATGAACGTGGGTGTATTGGTATAACAATGGTTTTAACAGGCAAAAGCGCGGAGGAATTGAAAAACAATGCAAAATATAAAGACTTCTACGCTGCAAGCAAACAAGGTTTTTCAAAAATGTATGCCATTCAATTTCATGACTCTGAAAAATATTATCAAAGCTTAGATCCGAGCACTAAAAGCTTTTATGAAATTGAAATACAAAAACTGAAAAATAATCCTGATCTGCTTCAACGGGCTAACGACAAAGCTTCACTTATACTTTCCAACGACAAAAAAGCTGAAACTTTAGATGTTTCTCAAGAAGAAATAAATGCATATTTCGTTAATAGGGTTTGGGAACAAATATCTGGTGGGGATGACTATAAGAAAAATGCTGATGGCACTGTAGATATAAGCGGTTGGGATTTCAAAAATCCATTTGGAGTTGTCTTTGATTTTGGTTATTATTACAAACCTAATGCAATACTGCATGCTAATCAAGGAAATATTGGTGGAAATATGGAAGTATACATCTCAAATAGAAAGAATTTTGAAAGAGTAGAAAAATTCAGCTATGATTTTGAGTGGCGAAAAAAGGCAGTACCAATTGTATGCCCTTGTATTGGTTCATTGGAATTTAATCAACAAGCCTATGGAGGCTACTAAAAATAGAACAAAATGGAAAAACTAAAATTATTTATTCTGGCTTTAACATTTATCACCAGTTATTCAATTGGTCAAAACAAAACGATCAATGCCCAAAATAGTGAGCTTGATAACTTTTATTGGATAGACACTATACAAAATGGATCAATCGACCTATATGAAAATATGTATTTCTACAAAGAAAGTCGAGCTTCCAAAGTTACAATGATTTCAGAAAAAAGGGAATATTTTTCTAGGTTGTATAATTATTTTAGTAAGCATCTACCTGAATTAGGTAAAATTATTGACTTTGGTAAAGAAGGATACGATAAAATCAAAGTCGTGTCGTCAACGGTTGATGATAAAAAATCATGCAATTGCATTTTACTAAGCTTGAATAAAGAGCATAACTCTTTTAATAAGTTGGAGAGTGTTTTAATGGTAATAAAGAGAGAATCTTACACACTTAAAATTATTTGTCCATTACCTTAATTCTTCATAACTAAAAGCAAATATCTTACATCTATTAAACGGCAGCGATAATCGCTGCCGTTTTGTTTTAAATCTGGAAGTACACCCATGTTTTAGCTTAAGTTTTGGGCATCAACAGCATGCCTCACCTGACGGTTCCGGACTGGAATTTTAAAGAAGAGACCGCTGCCACCAGTGCGCAATACGTGACATCAGGCACGCCGGAAACGACATACTACCAGTACGACAGCCAGGGCACGCGCCTGAGGAAGATCACCGAGAATTATGCCTNNTTTCGAGCCATTTAAAAGGTTAGTCAATGGAAAAAAAATTAACTTTGATCTCTAATTAAAAAAGATATGCAAAAAAATTCATTAATTCAAATCCAAAATAAATAACATAGTGTAAGCTTACCTTATTTTCGA
>DGQK01000062.1 GCA_002390745.1 Bacteroidetes bacterium UBA4416
ACACCATATTTTTTGTTCTGGCGGAGCTATTTCTTTGGGGCACCCTTTGGGTTGCAGCGGTGCCAAATTATCGGTACAGATGTTCAACGAGCTGCGCCGCCAGAACAAAAAATATGGTGTGGTAACCATGTGTATCGGCACCGGACACGGAGCAGCCGGAGTTTTTGAATTATTGTAACCAGCATGAACTAACCGTGTATTTGATCTGCTACATGCGTTAATAATAGTGCGACCGGAGCGATGGTTTCTTTTTTTATCAAGGAAAAAAAGAAACAGATAAAGTTAAAATTCGAGAATGTATGTTATTCTGTAACATAGTAAGATAAAAAAACATGCAACAGGAAGTATTGGACAATCTGATTAGCATCCGGCGAAAGCTTCACGCGAACCCGGAACTAGGCTACCAGGAGTATGAAACAGCAGACCTGATCTGCAGGGAGCTCGATAAACTTGGCATTCCTTATAGAAAGAATATTGCCAAAACCGGGGTGGTAGCGACGCTCAGCAAGGGCGAAGGTCCGGGCGTTGTACTACGGGCCGACATGGATGCTCTGCCCATCAGAGAAAATACAGAGCTGGCATTTAAAAGTACGAAGCAAACCAAAGCCGGAAACCACGACATTCCATTGATGCATGCCTGCGGTCATGACGTACACGTGACGATGCTTTTGGGAGCCGCCGCATTGCTGAAAGATACAGACTATAAGGGAACCATCAAATTCATTTTCCAGCCTTCGGAAGAAGGCACCTACGACGACCCTGAGAAAAAATCGGGCGGGCAGCGGATGGTAGAAGCCGGCGAGCTGGACGATGTGAAGGCTGCCCTGGCCCTGCACGTGCATCCCTTGTTGCCTGTAGGAAAAGTAGCCTATAAGCTCGGGCAGGCACTGGCTTGTGCCAACTTTTTCAGGATCGAGATCACAGGCCGCATGGCGCATGCTGCTGTAGCCCCTCACCTGGGAATCGACGCCATCCTCATTTCCAGCCACATCATCCAGGCCGTTTCTTCGATTGCCCACAAATACATTCCACCGCATGAGCCTACTGTGATCTCCTTCACCAAGATCAACGGAGGGATCGCTCCCAATGTGATCGCGGACAAGGTCGTGCTGGAAGGCACCGTTCGGGCGCTTGATCTGAGCACCTTCAATACCGTGCTGGCCAGGATCGAAAAGATCATCCAGGCGACGATGCTTTCCTTTGATGCGGACATTAAGATCAGCTATGACCTGAACTATCCCAGCCTGCTGAACGATAAGGCCATTCACGAAAAAGTATCGGGCCCGCTGGAATCGGTTTTCGGAAAACAAAACATCATCCCGGTCGATGCCATCCTGGGCTCCGAAGACTTTGCCTTTTATTCACGCAAAGTCCCCAGCATGTTTTACTTTCTCGGCGCGCAGGATACCGCCGAAAAAACCTATTTCCTTCACGACTCCAAAGTGGTCTTCAATGAAAGCTGCATCCCTTATGGCTCGCAGTTACTGGCCGAAGGCGCTTTGGCATTACTCAAATAATCAAAAAAACGTTATATAAAAACCCAACCACAGGATTATGGCAACAACAGGAAAAACAAAAGGCGGTGAGTTCCTCATCAAAGAAACATCAGCAAACGACATTTTTATTCCCGAGCAATGGTCGGAGGAACAGATCATGATGAAAAAAACCTGCGACGATTTTATCGACCAGGAAGTATTACCGATCCTTGACCGCATCGACAGCCAGGAAGAAGGCCTGATGCCATCCATCATGGAGAAGGCAGGCGCTTTAGGCCTTCTCGGCGTTTCGGTGCCGGAAGAGCTGGGCGGATTAGGTTTCGACTTCGTAACCTCTATGCTAACGACGGAGGCTCTGGGAGCAGGCTATTCAGCGGCAGTAGCCTTATCAGCCCACACCGGTATCGGCACCTTACCGATCCTGTATTACGGTAATGAAGAGCAGAAAAAGAAATACATTCCGAAGCTGGCTACCGGCGAATGGAAAGCCTGCTATTGCCTGACGGAGCCAGGGTCCGGTTCGGATGCCAACAGTGGCAAAACAAGCGCGAAGCTTACTGCCGATGGCAAGCATTACGTTTTGAACGGACAAAAAATGTGGATCACTAACGGCGGCTTCGCTGATATTTTCACGGTATTCGCTAAAATCGACGATGACAAAAACCTCTCGGCCTTTATCGTCGAAAAAAGCTTCGGCGGCATTTCCTTAAACCCGGAAGAGCATAAGATGGGCATTAAAGGAAGTTCAACGCGCCAGGTGTTCTTCAATGATTGCAAAGTACCGGTAGAGAACTTATTGTCTGAAAGGCAGAACGGCTTTAAGATTGCGGTGAATATCCTGAACATTGGCCGCATCAAATTAGCAGGCGCTGCCATTGGCGGAAGCAAGCGCGCCAGCACCCAGTCTATTCAGTATGCCAACGAGCGTGTGCAGTTCGAGCGCCCGATCTCCAAATACGGCGCTATCCGCTACAAGCTGGCAGAGCAGGCCATTCGCATTTTCGCTTCTGAGAGCGCCACATACAGGGCATCTCAAAACGTAGAGGACGCTATCCACGACCTCATTGCCGGTGGCATGGAGAAATCAAAAGCAACCCTCAAAGGCATTGAGCAATTTGCCGTGGAAGCAGCGATCTTAAAAGTACATGGCTCCGAAACCCTCGACTATGTAGCCGATGAAGGCGTGCAGATCTACGGAGGCATGGGCTACAGCGCCGAAGCGCCAATGGACCGCATCTACCGCGACTCCCGTATCAACCGGATCTTTGAAGGCACCAACGAGATCAACCGCCTGCTCATTGTGGATATGATCCTGAAACGCGCCATGAAAGGCGAGCTCGACCTCATGGGTCCAGCACAGCAGGTAGCCTCTGAATTGGTAGGTATTCCTGAGTTCTCCGAGCCGGATGATACCTTATTCGCTTACGAGAAAAAGCTGGTGGCGAATTTCAAAAAAGCGATCCTGCTGATTGCCGGTGGCGCCGTGCAAAAACTGATGACCACCTTGAGCAAAGAACAGGAGATCATTATGAACATTGCCGATATGGCCATCGAGACCTACGTTGCAGAATCAACCTTGCTGCGTGTGGAAAAACTGGTGAGCATGCGCGGAGAAGCAGCCTGCACCGAGCATTTAGCGATCATGCGCAGCTACATCAACTCTGCCTGCGATAAGATCTGGGTATATGGCAAAGAAGCCCTGAACAGCTATGGCGAAGGCGACGAATTACGCATGATGCTGATGGGCCTGAAACGCTACACCAAACAGGAGCCTTTCAACGCAAAGGCCGCAAGGCAGACGGTAGCAGAAAAACTGATCAAGGAAAATAAATATTGTTTTTAATTAGTATCGTCATTGCGAACGCAGTGAAGCAATCTCCCATTTAAGAGATTGCTTCGTCGTTCCTCCTCGCAATGACAGTTAAAACAGCCGGGCTTTAGCCCTCATACAACGAATGAAAAATGTATTTTTTGAAGGCCGGGTCTTATGGTCGCAGATCGATGCCAACATGCATCTGCGGCACTCGGCCTATGCCGATTTTGCAGCACAGGCAAGGCTACAGATCCTGGAAAGCCTCGGCTTCAATGCCAGGCTACTGGAGGAGTTAAAAATAGGGCCGATCCTGTTTCGTGAAGAGTTGATCTACATGCGCGAGGTGCGCCCCAGCGATACGGTAAAAGTAACCTGCGAGCTCACCCACTGCCGCAGGGACGGAAGCCGCTGGTCCTTCACCCAGGCCCTTTACAGGGGTGATGGCGTACAGGCAGCGCAGATCAATGTGCAGGGCGCCTGGGTAGATATGGTGAAACGCAAACTGGCTTCCCTGCCTGAAGAATGGGCCTCTACATTCATGAAAATCCCTAAAAGCGACAACTTCGTTCTGGAGGAAGTGCCAGAAAAAACATCCAAACCAACCTCAAACCCCAATACGATGACAGCACTGGAACAATCATTTGAAGACGCGAAAAAACGCGTGATGGAATTACCGGAGAAACCGGGCAATGACGTCATGCTCGAACTCTACGCACTGAACAAGCAGGCTACGGTCGGCGACATCAATATCGACAAGCCGGCCATGTTCGACTTTGTGGCCGCCGCCAAATACAATGCCTGGAACGGCAAAAAAGGCATGAGCAAAGAAGACGCGCAGCAAAAGTACATCGACTACGTTAACAGCCTTTTCGCGAAATAATGGACCGCCTGCAGGCTTCGATAGAGAAAGCACGGCACTCGGCTTTTCACTTGTGGATGCTCAACTTCGTCCTGTTGCGAACAGTCCCCTTCAACAAGCCGCACGCGATTCGCGTGACAGGCATCGGCGACGAGGAGCTGACCATGCGCGTGAAGAACATCCGCCCGAACCGTAACCACATCAAAGGCATCCATGCCTGCCTCCTGGCTACGCTTTGCGAGTACGTGTCGGGACTAAGCCTGCTGCGGAATTTTTCGCCGAAGGAATACAGGATTATTTTGAAAACGATCCACATGACTTACCATTACCAGGCCAAAACGGATGTGCATGTGACCTTCAGGATCGGTAAAGATCAGATTGAACAGGAGATTCTCGAACCTCTTAAAACACAGGAAGCCGTTTTCAAAGAATTTCCGGTAGAAGTGTACGACAGTGAAAACAACCACATCTGCACGGGCCTTATCAATTGGCAGATCAAAGCCTGGAAGAATGTGAAAATGAAAGTATAGGTACCTGCCAAATCACAACAGCTATGTTCGAGACGCTTATCAATAACATTAAACAGCATGCCAACATCACGGATGAAGGAGTTCAGACCTTCGTAGAAGCTTTGAAAATCAGGCATGTTAAAAAGAAGAAAAACCTGCTCAGTGAAGGCGATAGCGGCAACTGCATGTTCTACGTGAATGAAGGGCTTTTCAGGAATTATATTTTTGACGAGCAGGGCAACGAGCATACCACCGACCTCATTGCCCAGCATAACTGGTTTGGTGATGCAGAAGCCTTTTTATCGCGCCAGCCCGCGGGCATCAACATCGAAGCGATTGAAGACAGCCAGGTCTTCGCCATCAGCTATGAAGACCTGCACCGCTTTTACGATGAGATCCCGATGTTTGAGCGGGCCGTGAGAAAGATCATCGAACGTTATTTCATCAAAGCCCTGCAACGTGCCCGCAAAGTGAACCGTGCCGGCTATTCGGCACAGGAGCGTTACCAGGAATTTTTACGTTCACAGCCTAAGCTCAGCAACCGCGTGCCCGCCATCTACCTCTCTTCGTACCTGGGAATTACACCCGAAACGCTCAGCCGCCTGCGCAGCCAGTCTATCAAACAAGGATCCTGATGCCTGATGAAGATCTCTGAAAACACCCTCAAATGGCTGATGTGCTTTTACCCGCCCATGTTCTTCCAACGCATCTGGGTAAAAAAAGTACATCCCGGGTTCAGAGGCATTGACATTAAGATCAACCGGAGCCTGTTTACTTCCAATTTAGGGAACTCTATTTTTGGCGGAACGATCTTCTCGGCCACCGATCCCTTCTACGCCCTGCTGTTCGGGCAGATCATGCAGCACAAGGGCTTTAAGATTACCGTATGGCTTAAAAGTGCACAAATCCAATACCTCAAGCCGGGAAGAACCGACCTGTTCTACACCATCACCATCAGCGATGAGATGGTTGCCGATGCCGAAAAAGCCCTGCAAACCGAAGGCCGCTTTATCAAAATGTTCCCCATCGAAATTTTCGACAGGCATGGAGAGCTCTGCGCCACAGCCCTCAACGAAGTGTATATCCGGAACCTGGACTTCGTAAAGAAGTAATTTGTCGCTTATTCCGGTGACTTCAGTAGAGATTTTCTGTAGAACATACATTGCAGTATACACCATAGTGCATACGGAATTTCATCTACAGGCCATACCATCTATAACTGTATTTACCGTTATTGATATATATCAAGTTATTTCCTGTTATGAATCAAGTATATTTAAGGAAGCATTCATTAGATTTGAATAAAGACGCAATTCTATAACCTTAACCTGACAGGCTTATGATAAAAACTTTACTTGCTCTTTTTTCTCTCTTCTTTTCCATGAGCTTCTTTTCGCAAGCGGTAAATGCCGATGCCGTGACAGGCACCTGGCTCACGGCCAGCGGAAAAGCCAAAGTGCACATCTACAAAGAAGGCGAGAAGTACAACGGCAAGATCGTATGGTTCAAAACGCCTGCCTACGAAGATGGCAAGCCTAAAACCGACAAAAACAATCCTGATAAAACGAAGCAATCGGCTCCGCTCCTTGGCCTGAACATGCTAAAAGGCTTCGTATTTGATGAGGACGAATGGGAAGACGGCACCATCTACGACCCGGAGAACGGAAAAACCTACAGTTGCACGATCAAATACAGGGACGGAAAACTGGACCTTCGCGGCTACATTGGCATTTCCCTCATTGGCAGAACCCAAACCTGGTACAAAGTTTCAGACATTAAATAACTCACACACATCAAACCCTTCCATCTATGACAAACCTACACAAATTAGCAACAATGCTGATCCTCTCGTCGCCCTTTATTTCCGGCGCACAGGGCTATCAGGTAAATTTACAGGGCCAGGCGCAGCAAGGCATGGCCAATGCCGGTACCGCTTTCGTGCAGGACGGCGCCTCGCTGTTTTACAGTCCGGGCGGCATGTCTTTCCTCAAAAGCAACGAAGTCAACATCGGGGTCAGCCCGACGATCTCGCATGGCAAGTTTTTGGATAAGAATACCAACTTAACAGCAGAAACGACCTCGCCGGTGAGCTATCCATTTGCGGCTTATGGCGTCTTTGGTTTGAAGGACAGCAGCAGGCTCAAGCTGGGATTAGGCATCTATACGCCATTTGGCAGCACCGTAGAATGGGAAGATGGCTGGATGGGCCGCTTTGCCTTAACGCGCCTGCAACTACAGGCTATCTTTTTTCAACCGACGGCAAGCTATAAGATCAATGACAAACTGGGTATCGGAGCAGGCTTTGTATATGCCAACGGCAAGGTAAACCTCCAGAAAGACATTCCGGTGGTGGATGCCAACGGCAATTACGGACATGCCGAGCTGAGCGGTAAAGCCAACGGTTTCGGATTCAATGCAGGCATCTATTACAAGCCGGTCGATAAATTTTCGGTGGCCCTGAGCTACCGTTCGCAGGTGAACATGCAGGTGAAAAGCGGCGACGCCACCTTCACGGTGCCTTCGTCTCTGACCAGCAATTTTCCGAATGGAAAGTTCAAATCAACACTGCCACTGCCACAGGTGCTGACACTGGGCCTGGCCTATACGCCCATCGAAAAGCTGACGATTGCCGCCGATATCAACTTTGTAGGCTGGAAAGCCTATGACACACTGGCTTTCGATTACGAAAACAACACAACCTCGCTCGTTGATACCAAATCGGCGCGCGAATATAAAAACACCTTTGCCTTCCGCTTAGGCGGCCAGTACAAGATCATTGATGCACTGGCTGTAAGGCTGGGCATTGCCTATGGTATTTCACCGGTACAGAACGGCTACGTGACGCCCGAAACGCCGGATGCCAACAGGATCATCTATACTGCGGGAATCGGCTACACGATCAAACAAAAATTCGGCATCAACGCCTCCTTCTACTTCTCGCAACTGAACAGGGAAGACACCAACCTGGAAACAGGCATGAGTGGCACTTACAAAACCAATGTGGTGATTCCGGGAGTTTCTGTATTTTATAAATTTTAATCTCAACAACTATGCAAGCAATATCTTACCAATCTATAGCAGCAGCGCTCGCACTCGGCCTGTTCGCAACCAGCTGCAAACCGAAATTAGATGCGCCGGAACCAGGCAAGGGCGCTCTGGATGTATCGAAATACGTTGCCATCGGAAATTCCATCACAGCAGGCTTTGCTGATGCAGCCCTGTATTACGACGGGCAACTGGTGTCTTACCCGAACCTGATTGCCGAGCAATTCAAGCAGGTAGGCGGCGGCGACTTTGTGCAGCCCCTCGTGCCTCAGGCTTCCGCAGGAATCGGCTCTTCGGGCAATGCCCGCTCTGTGCTGGGTTATAAAACCGACTGCAAGGGTGTAACGGGCCTGTCGCCTGTTCCCTTTGCGACAAGCGGCGACTTCAGCATTTTCACCAACAACATTTCGGCGCAGGGCCCTTTTAACAACATGGGGATCCCGGGCGCCAAGGCAATCACCGCGGTATATCCGGGCTACGGCAATCCTGCAAACGGCTTTGGGAACTACAACCCCTTCTTCACCCGCATCCTTGCCCCTTCTGAATTCGCCACCGCATCCATGCTTTCCAAGGCGGCAGCGCAGAACCCGACCTTCTTCTCGGTGTTCATCGGCAATAATGATGTGCTGTCCTATGCATTAGCCGGCGGCGCTGCGGATGCCGTAACGCCTTCTGCCGGAAGCCCCGGAGTTGGTTTCGATGCCAGCTACGACCTGATCATCAATACCATGACAGCCAATGGCGCCAAGGGCGTGGTAGGCAACATCCCGGATGTAACAAGCATTCCCTTTGCCACCACCATTCCTTACAACGGCCTCACGCTGGATGCCACGCAGGCCACACAGCTCAGCGCTGCCTATGCTCCGCTGGGCATTACATTCCACGAAGGAGCCAATGCCTTTATGATCCTCGACAGCTCAGCGCCGGGTGGCAGAAGGCAGATCAAATCAACAGAGTATGTGCTCCTCACAACTCCACAGGACTCTCTGAAATGCGCAGGCTGGGGCTCATCCAAGCCGTTGGCCAACCAATACGTGCTTACGGAAACGGAAATTGCCAACATCCAGAATGCCGTAGCGGCTTACAATGCCAAAATAAAATCCGTGGCTGCCGCGAAAGGCCTGGCCTACGTGGACGTGAATGCCTTTATGGCTAAAGCAAAAGCAGGCATCGTATACAATGGAATTACAACAAGTGCCACTTTCGTAAGCGGGGGCGCTTTTTCGCTGGATGGGATACACCTGACGCCAAGAGCCAATGCCCTGCTCGCCAATGAATTCATCAAAGCGATCAACAGCCAGTATGGCTCAACGATCCCACAGGTGGATGCAACCAAATATAAAGGGGTCGTATTTCCCTGATCGTTTCGGTTTAGAATATTTCCAAAAAACGGGTGCAGATTTCTGCGCCCGTTTTTATTTAAAGCGCTTTGCTTCCTAAAATAACAATCCCGGTGGCATATGCGCTGCGATGAAATCAACGTCCTTCGCTAAGGCCTTTCATCATTGATAACCAGTGGTTGTAATTTTTTTTGGCGTGCCGGCCGCAGGGCCGCCGGGCTCTCCGTTTCAAGTCCTCACCATTCGTGCCTCATGGCTGCGGGCTTTCCACTGCGATCCCTCACGCATACCACCAGGCACAAACACCACCCGAAGAACAAAACGACCGGCGCCTGAGGTAACGGAAACCAGGTGCCGCCACTAGGGCGCATTGCGCTACTATCATCTCTTCGGGTAAAGCCGCGTGAAGGATTGAGTGTAAATCCTCCCACGACGCGTCGTGGGAGATTGGAACGAAAGCCTGACGGCGCTTGTGTGGTTACTGAGGATCCCGAAATACGTTGCGCCGGCACGCCCAAAAAAAGGCCCCGCTTGCTGCCACCTGTACCCGCTCCGGATCACGCCACGGCATCACCGGCCTCCAAAATTCTCCTTCAACAATTTTACGCCAATCTGAAACATCTGGTGCCTATATTCGTAAGAATAAACAGAGGTTCACTAATCAGCCCGATCACAGCGCGTATGGCAAATCAAAAAAACACGATAGACTTCAGCCGGTTTGTCGCCATTGGAGATTCCATTACAGCAGGATATGCTGACGGAGTGCTCTCCTACAAAGGCCAGGTCAATGCTTATCCCAACCTCATTGCCCGCCAGTACCAATCCATACAGCCACTTGTTTTCCGGCAGGCGCTTGTGAGCAAGCAATCGCCCGGCATCGGGTTCGCCGGCCGTTCAAAGCTGATCCTGGCTCCTGACAAACAGAATCCCAAAAACAAATGGGGCTGCCTTTCCTATGCTGAGGCGGAAGACCAGCACATTCTTTCAGAAACAACTTACGCCAACAGCGGGCCATTCCACAACCTTGCGGTGCCCGGCGCCAAGGCTGCGCATCTGCTGATGCCCGGCTATGGCAATCCGGAGAAAGGAACAGACAATTACAATCCTTTTTTTACACGACTGGCCTCCGATCCGGCAACGGCCTCTGTCCTGGAAGACATCCTGAAGCTCCGCCCGACGTTTTTCACGATGCTTATCGGCAATAACGATATCCTGTCTTATGCCATGCATGGCGGCACCAATGATGTGATGACGCCCCTGGAAGGCAAACCAGGTGAAGGCTTTGCCGCCACACTCCGCTACATCACCGGGAAGCTCACAGAGCACGGTGCAAAGGGGCTCCTGGCAACATTACCCGATCTCACTGCTATTCCTTTTTTCAATACCATTGCTTACGATCAGCTGCTCCTGGAGAAACAGGAAGCGATACAGCTCACCCTGCACTATGCCAGTAGCGGCCTGGCTTTTAAAACCGGCAGAAATGCCTTTATTGTTGAAGCTGCCAACGATGGGCTTACGCCTCCTCTCAGGCAGATGCAGGAAGGAGAGATCGTTCTTTTCGGGATCATGGAGGATCCGCTGAGAACAGAATATTTAAGCGGGCGGCTTCCTATTCCCAAAGTGTATTACCTCACAAGAACAGAAATTGCGGAGATCAAAGCCAGGATTAACGCGTATAATGAGGTCATCGCAGACCTTAGCGCAGAAAAAGACCTGGGCCTTATCCGTCTGGATCAGCTGCTGGCGAATGCCAGTCCCGAACGATTTTACGACGCCAGGGCAAGAGCCATTCATTATACAGAAACAGGTACTTTTTCGCTCGACGGCATCCACATCAATGCCATGGGCCAGGCTTTGCTGGCAAATGAGCTCATCAAAACCATTCACCGGACGTATGGTCTGAAGATCCCTCGCCTGCCCATTGTACAGTTCAGGAAAAAACACCGCGTCAGCATGCATATAAAATAGTATCTTTAAAACAGTTTATGGATAGTACGACCAAAAAGAAAGCAAGTCCGGGCTCTGAAAAAAAAGCACACCTTCCTAAACTGCCTTTTCATAACATTGCTATTTCCCTGTCGGGCGGCGGATTCAGGGCAACCTCCATACACCTCGGCGTCTTGTCGTACCTGTCTACCAAGGTCTTTCAGGGCAGCAGCCTCCTGGAGCGCGTACGCATCTTATCCACTGTTTCCGCAGGAACCTTCACCGGAGTTAAGTATGCCACAACCATCAAAAAGGGCGGCACCATCGAAGAATGTTACCAGAGCCTTTACCGCTTTATGACCAACGAGGAGCTGGTAGAGAATGCCCTGGAGTACCTCGCCGACGACAGCAACTGGCAGGGCGGCCGGCAGCGTAGCCTGATCACGGCCTTTTCATCCATTTACTTCCGCGACTTCGAAAACGAAAAATTCGGCCTGCTCTGGGATGAGTCAAGACCCATACACCTGAAAGAGATCAGCTTCAATGCTACGGAGTTTAACTTCGCACTGCCTTTCCATTTTCATAAAACTGAAAAGTCGCATACCAAGGGCACGCACGAGTTCGTTGGCAACCGCAAGATCCACATCCCCATAGAGATTGCAAAAGAGATCCGGTTCTCCGACATCATCGCTGCTTCGTCCTGCTTCCCTTTCGGCTTCGAGCCGATCAATTTTCCGGATGATTTTATTTATGAAGGCGCACAAAAATTAAAAGATAAATTCCTCTTGCCACATAACGTATTCGACGGCGATAAGATCGAATACCCCATCGGCCTTATGGATGGGGGCGTGGACGACAACCAGGGCGTAGACGCGGTCATCTCGGCGGAATACCGGATGAAGCATTACCAGGAAGAGCTGAAAGAGTTCCGATCGGATGATAAAAAATCCGTTGACCTTTACATTCTTTCCGACGGCACCAACCCCACGATGGAAAGCTATATCCGGAGCAACACGGAAACAATGCCCTGGATCGGCAACTGGAATTTCAAATCGCTGCGCCGCTTTGGCATCATGAGCGCCTTGTTCGGCCTGCTGGTGCTCCTCTTTGCCTGTGCCTCCGACCTGAAGCCAGTGATCATGATGTGCTCTGTGCTTGGCACCATCGGCATCCTCGTGGCCCTGTTCCTGCTCATCACCTCGATGGGCTTTGTAGGCCTGACAAAACGCATCGGCGTTCCCGACTTTTTCGCGCGGCGCCTGCATTATGTCGATAAACTGAAATTCGGCATCATCAACAACATGCTCAGTAACAGGCGCCGGTCGGTCACGAAAATGGTGACCAAGGTATTTATCAAGCACATGCGCTGGTTCAGCTTTGAGCGTGTGTATGGCGACCCGGTTTGGCGGCCACGGCTTATTATGAACGCCGTGTTTGAACTCACGGAAGCGGAGGTGATCAAGCGCCAGAATAAATACCCGCATTTCAGCCGGGAACTGATGGAGCCGGGCCCCCAGATCATGGAAGTAGCGCAGCGTTCCCTGAAAATGGGAACAACCCTGTGGTTCTCGCCCGAACAGCTGAGCGGGGACAAAATCCTGCCGGATACAGTCATTGCCTGCGGGCATTTCACCATCTGCTTTAATTTGCTGGAATACTTTGAAAAGTTCCTTTATAACAAGCATTATAAAAACGACTACGATAAGTACAGCGAAGAGCTGAAACAGGAGCTCGCCCTGCTGCATGTGTCCCTCCTGGAAGACTGGCGGAAATTCAAGGAAAACCCATACTGGATGGTTGATGAATGGAATGCAAAACTTGGCCTGGAACGCAAGCGGGATGAAGCAAGCTCATAGTGCTCATATAGCTTTTCTCTCTGTTTCCCTATCCCCATCCGATGACAGAACCAATGTTGCGTACCTAAAGGCACGCGAAACCATATTCTATTATTTTCTAATAATGTTAAGCCCCTAACGGGGCTATCAACACAATATAGAGGTGTGTCGTCATTAGCATAAAATATATGTCCCTCTTGGAAGACTGGCGGAAATTCAAGGAAAACCCATGTCGGATGGTGGATGAATGAATGGAATGCAAAGCCTGGCCTGGAACGCAAGCAGGATGAAGCAAGCTCATAGGGCCTCATATAGCTTTTCTCTCTGTTTCCCTATCTCCATCCGATCACAGAACCAATGTTGCGTACCTAACGACACGCGAAACTATGTTCTATTATTTCCTAATAATGTTAAGCCCCTAACGGGGCTATCAATACGATACAGAGGTGTGTCGTCATTAGCATAAAATATATGTCCCTCTTGGAAGACTGGCGGAAATTTAAGGAAAACCCATACCGGATGGTAGATGAATGGAATGCAAAGCTTGGCCTGGAACGCAAGCAGGATGAAGCAAGCTCATAGGGCCTCACATAGATTTTCTCTCTGTTTACCTATCCGATCACAGAACCAATGTTGCGTACCTAACGGCACGCGAAACTATGTTCTATTATTTCCTAATAATGTTAAGCCCCTAACGGGGCTATCAATACGATACAGAGGTGTGCCGCCATTAGCATAAAATAGGTGTCCCTCCTGGAAGACTGGCGGAAATTCAAGGAAAACCCATACCGGATGGGGGATGAATGGAATGCAAAGCCTGGCCTGGAACGCAAGCAGGATGAAGCAAGCTCATAGGGCCTCATATAAATTTTTCTCTCTGTTTCCCTATCCCCATCCGATGACAGAACCAATGTTGCGTACCTAACGGCACGCGAAACTATGTTCTGTTATTTCCTAATAATGTTAAGCCACTAACGGGGCTTCGAAACCAATAAAACACATCTGTAGATTATTTGTATCTTTGCCGCAAAATCACACGCATGTCTGTTACCCCGCATAAATCCGGATTTGTCAACATCATCGGTTGCCCGAATGTTGGAAAATCCACCTTGCTCAATGCCCTCGTTGGCGAACGCTTAAGCATCATCACGTCGAAGGCGCAAACCACGCGCCACCGGATCATGGGCATTGTGAGCGGCGACGACTACCAGATGGTATTTTCGGATACGCCGGGCATCTTAAAGCCCAATTACAAGCTCCAGGAAAAAATGATGGAATTTGTGATATCTGCTTTCAGCGATGCCGACGTGTTCCTGCTGATCGTGGATATATACGAAGACATTGTCCTGGAAGAAAGCTACCTCGAAAAATTAAGGAAAACCTCTACCCCTGTGCTGATCCTGCTCAATAAAATTGATATGGCGACGCAGGAAGTGCTGGACACCAAAATGGCCGAGTGGAAGGAAAAATTACCGAAAGCGGATATCATCCCGATCTCAGCCCTCAAAAAGTTCAACCTCGAAACGGTGATGTACCGCATCACCCAGCTTCTTCCCGTAGGAGAAGCGTTTTATGACAAAGATACCTTAACGGATAAGCCGGAGAAGTTCTTCGTTTCGGAGATCATCCGCGAGAAGATCCTTCTGAAATACAAGCGTGAAATCCCTTATAGCGTAGAGGTCATCGTCAACTCCTTTAAGGAAGATGAAAAGATCATCCGCATCCAGGCCGACATTTTAGTGGAGCGCGACAGCCAGAAAGGCATCATCATCGGGCACCAGGGAGAGGCCCTGAAAAAAGTAGGCACGATGGCCCGTAAAGAAGCCGAGGCCTTTTTCGGAAAGCAGATCTATCTTGAACTGTTCGTGAAAGTAGTGAAGGACTGGAGGAACAACGACGCCAACCTGAAGCATTTCGGGTATTAGATCACATGTATCACTTACAAAGAACAGACTCCGACAATACGGATTTTCAAGCCCTGGTAAAGGAACTTGACAAGGAACTCGCTATCCGCGACGGAGAAGATCATTTATTTTTTGCCCAATTCAATAAACTCAATGCGATCAGGCATGTGGTCCTTGCCTATGACCACGGGAAGGCCATAGGCTGTGGGGCGATCAAAGAATACACTATTGATACGATGGAAGTGAAACGTATGTTTGTGCCATTGGAAAAACGGGGAAAAGGGATTGCCTCGGCCATATTGAAAGAGCTTGAATGCTGGGCAAAAGAGCTGGGCTATAAAACATGCATCCTCGAAACAGGCCTGAAGCAGCCGGAAGCCATCGCCCTCTATCAGAAAAACAACTACGCGATCATTAAGAACTACGGGCAGTATGCCGAAGTAGAAAGCAGTGTCTGCTTTGAGAAACAGTTAGGCTGACAAGCGATAAGCCACCGTCATTTCCCGCTTGGCAGCAAAGCCTTTCAGGGCTTTCACCCGAAAACCTGCGGCCTTCATGTTGCGCTTCATTTGGCCCTGAGCACAATAGGTAACGAGCATGCCATTTTCGTTTAATAACGCGTACATATTCCCGAACACCTCTTCTGTCCACAGTTCCGGTTGCTCGCCGGGAGAAAAGGCATCGTAATAAATGAGGTCGAAGCTTTGTTCCGGGCGAAAGGTTTCCGCCTTCGTCAAATGCTTGGTGAACTGAAAGCGTGCCGAAAGCCGGCGCTTTTCGTTCCAGGCTTGCTCATGCATCCGGCTAAAAACAGCGGCCTCCTCTACGGAATAGCCTTTCGCGACATTCAGCTGCCTGGCGATCTCCGGAGGCACCGGATAGCGTTCTACCGCATGATAATCGACGCCCAGACCTGAATGTTGGGATTCCAAAAACGTCAGGAATGCATTCAGGCCCGTACCCAAACCAATCTCAAGGATGCGCACTTCTTTTTTCGGGTACTGATCCAGAAAAAACCGCAAGCCGTTGTTAATGAACACATGCCGGCTTTCCTCCCTCGCCCCCTGCATAGAATGGTACGTAGCGCCGAAGCGCTCGCTACGCAAGGTCAGCGAGCCATCCGCGGTTTCAACTGGCTTAAGCTTATGTGGATGATCTGCGCTCAATACTATACGTCGTAGCTATATTCCCAGGCCGATTTATAAAAGTTGTAGGATTCGCAATACTCTATAAACGCCTTATAAAACGGGTGATTCCCGATGGTGGCTGTGTCCATGATCACGACCAGTTTTTTCTTCGCACGCGTCAAGGCCACATTCATCCGTCGGATGTCAAACAGGAAGCCGATCTCCGAATCGGGATTACTCCTTACCAGGGAAATATAAATGATATCACGCTCCTCGCCCTGGAAACCGTCGATGGTTTTCACCGCCAGCTCACTCACCGGGTATGCCGCATAATCAAAGGCAGCCAGCTTCTCTTTCAGTAACTCGATCTGTTCTTTGTAAGGCGAGATAATGCCGATGCTTACGGGATAAGCAGGCTCTGAATAGGCATACTGCTGCAACAACAATTCCAGGTGTTTGAATAAAAGATCGGCCTCACCGGCATTCGACGTGCTCAGCGTTTCCGGGTTCTGATACTCATCAAATCCCCTACCCGCCGTATCGATCAGCTCAATAGGTTTGTAAAGCAATTCCAGGTCTTCATTGGTACTTAATAAGGATTCCTTCACCGATACATCGGCTTCAAGCTCGTTATTATAAAAATAGGCATTGCTGAACTCCATGATACGCTGGTGCATACGGTATTGGCGCGTGAGCAACGACGACACATTCTCATACGTTGCAAGCCGGTCGAGCATGGTCTGATCCAGGCCTTCTTTCTTGGCCTGCACACTTTTCACAACCGGAGGCAACTGGAAGTGGTCGCCACTGAAAATAACCCTGCGGCATTTCAGCAAGGGAATCCAGGACACAGCCTCCAGGACCTGCGATGCTTCATCAAAAAACAAGGTATTGAATGTTTTCCGCGCCAGCGCCCGGTTATTGGATGTTACAGGCGTACAGCAAATGACCTGCGAATGATCGAACAAAGAATTGACAATGTAATCTTCCAGCAAACGCGATTCCTTGATGCAGTTCTTGGCTTCCGTGTAATACATGGCCCGCTGTTTAGCATCTTCTTTCCCGAAGGTGCGTTTGTACTTTCCGGCCATGCGAAAATACTCTTCAGCATTGCGCCGCAGGTTCTTAATGTCCTTGTAATGCTCATGGTTCTGGATTTGCCCGTCAACCGTTGTTTTCAGCAGTTCTTCGGAAACCCTTGCTGGGTGCCCTACCCGTAATACGTTGATCCCCTGCTCCACCAGCTTCTCGGTGATCAGATCGACTGCCGTATTGGTCGGCGCACATACCAGAACTTGTTTTTCTGTTTGCAGAACGAGGCGGATGGCCTGTACGATCGTCGTGGTCTTTCCTGTTCCCGGAGGACCATGCACCACGGCCACATCGTTGGCCGACAGGATATGCCTGACGGCCCGGTTCTGTGAGAGGTTCAGCTGTGGGATCAGGATGCTTTCGTCTATTTTCTCAAAGGTCGGAACCTCATTCCCTTCAATGATCTCACGTAACTCAGCAACACGGTTATTCCTGGCACCGATCACTTCATCCAGTGCTTTTTGCATTTCGATATAGCTGTTGTCATCAAACTGAATGTTAATGCCCAGCTTGCCCTCATAAGCCCAGTCGGGCAGCTCATCGGTATGCATGATGATCTTCAGCTTGTTTTTACCTGATTGTTTGATCGTGCCGGTGATCTCCTGCACCTCATCGGGATTTTTATTGGAAAACAAGCTTACATTTTTGCCGGTACTGAATAAATGCGGCATGTCGAGTGTGTTGGTACGCTCAACTTCCAGGTGTACGTAATCGGCATAACCGATCTCATTCGAGATGATCTGAATCGGGTACCAGGTAGCGCCGTTCTTCTTGCGCTGCTCAATGCTTGCCCTTAAAAACTGTTCCTTGTATTGATAGAAATCTTCTTCCCGCTCAATGACCAGTAATTCTTTTAGCTTCTTTAATCGTTCAATGCTACTTTTCATAGAGTTTCTCTGAGTATTTGTCCCGTCGGGCGAACTGACAGAACACTGCTATTTAGTTTGTTTCAATTCGTACTGATACACCTGCCTGCCAAGCTCCGCCAGGAAAGGCAAGGCCAGCGAGTTGTATTCATATTTCCCGTCGTTGATCACCTCATCCTCATTGGCATAGATCACCGCGCTCAGCATAAACTCCACCTTTTCCGCTTCATTATGGATATACGCACAATCTACCATAAAGCCATACGACTGCCCGACAATGTTGGTGATCTTAAGATCCTTATCTGTGATCGGTTTCTTGCTATCGCCATAAATAAAGTACTTTTTATAGCTGTCGTAATAGGATTTATTGTAAGACGGATACGAGCTCTCACGCGGCAGCATGGTCAGGTACTGTAGCATGAACTGCTGCTGGTTCCTGTCGATGTGGTACTGATTCGCCGGCGGATAAAATTCATTGAACACCAGACGCTGCAATAAGCTATGCACATTCTGCAAAGACATATAATTCATGTTGGTAAAATCCTTTGGCTCATTCACACGTTTATTCCGGGCATTGTAATACGCCTTACCGACTTTAAACGTCCCTACGGCATTCGTGTAATTCCTCAGCGGCAGGCCCTGCTTTTGCTGATAGAGAAGTTTGAGGTCCTTGTCATAAAAAGACACCGGGTTGGTGATCAGGTTTGCCGTGCCCTGGCAACCTCCATCAAAGCGATGCACAATACGCATGTTCCTGTATCCCAGCTCCGCCAGGCGGTCGTGCAGGTAATCCACGCCAAGAAATTCATACACCCTTCCATAAGCTGCATTATCGCTCACCAGGAACATGCGTCGGATGTACTGCCCCAAGCTTGGGTAACCGCTTGGCGAAGTTGTGTCTTTTCTCACAGAGCGCTGGCAGGTATTGGCACTATCGGTAAACATGATGGTTTCCTTCTCCAGTTTCAGATCGTTCAGCTTTTCCATCGCGATGATGGAACAGGGCAATTTCACAAGACTGGCACAGTAGAAGTAAGTCGTAGAATCCACGTGGTACAGGTAATTCTTAAACGTGGGCTTTCCCTCCGCGTCGCGCCTGATCTGCGTGTAAATGATCTGTAAACGGTATTTTCCGGAGCCGGCAGCAACTTTCTGCAATACCGGATTTTTCTTAAAAAGGGAATCAAATGAAAACGCCCTCTGTGCGTACTGCATCAAAGGTAATAGGACAACGATGAATGCAGCTGCTTTCTTCATGAGCGGATTTCATATTAATGCTTTTTGGTAGCGATCAGCAGGTTACTGTTTTTATCTTTGAAGTTATAGCCGATGCCAAAGCCGATCTCCTTTGCTCCTTGCTGTTTATAGAGCGAATCGAGGTCTTTCTGGTAAAACTCCTTGAACATCGGGATAGGCCTGGTATATTGCCCGTACAACGTATAGTCCCAGGTGTGGCCGCTGTCGGCAAAGTAGTGGAAGGAAATGCCGCTGTCATCCTGGATGACCTGTTCGCTCTGTTCCAGGATCACGTTACGGATAATAGAGAAATAACTTTTATGCATCAGGTAGGAAGCGCCTTTAAGGTAGGTATTCACGGTGCCCATGTTTTTCAGGTAATTCACAAAATTCTGATTGCTCTTTAATCCACCGTCTGCTGCATTTAATGAGAAATAATACAAGGTCTTCGGCTTCTTGTTTACATCCGTAAATTTCAATTCCAGGCCGCGTGTATTTGTTTTTTTCTTTTTCAGAGAAGCAAAGGATTCTTCGTAAACTACCGCTCCGGTGCTGTCAACCGTGACCGGCTTCGCTGAGCAAAACTCGTTGCCCGTGCGCTTCAGGAAAAGGATCAGTAAATGCAGGGTGCCATCCACTTCCGTATTTTTCAAATCATTCTTCATACTCTGCGTTCTGAAAAAACTGAATTTCAGGATAGCATTCAGGGAGGTGTTCACCTTTGAATAATAGATATCCATTGAATCCTTGTTCTCTGCCTTAAAGCGCGGCAGGCTTCCCACAGGCTCCAGGCCGATCATCACATACCTGTCGGCTTCCGGAAAGAATGTCTGCGCATATAAAATGTCAGGGCCAGAGAAAGGATAGAACAACGTTGCCGGTGTTTTCACTACATGCGACAACTCATTGTCCCTGAAGGTACGCAGGTTGGTCAGGCGCGTCGAATCAAAATTCATCCAGCGTTTATCGAAATTCTGGCTAAAGGCTTTGAAGTCGGACGACGACTGGATCTCGCGGTATACCGAATTACTGTCGGCAATACCTGCCATGAGGTCGGCCAGGGAATTCAAAGAGTCGTTGGCGCAGGCCATCAAAGGCTCTTCCTTCACCGTATCTTTTGTCATTTCCTGGACCACTTTTTCCACTTTCGCCGAATCTATGATCAATTCACCCGTTTTCTCATGGGATGAAGGGGAACATGCAACGATACCAATTACCGACACCAAAGCGGCTAACTTTAAACTTCCTGACATTTTTGTTTTTCTTTTTTGTAAATGATTAATTTTCCTGCAAGATAGATCAGCCCGCCGAAGCCTACGTTTAAAAGACCCAACAGGGATTCGGAAGGTTTTTCGCGGAATACGGTATAGAGGATAAAGGCATTGAGCGCCAGAAAAATCAACGGTGTCACCGGGTAACCCCAGGTTTTATAAGCGGGGGAGCTGAGTTTTCTTGCACGCAGAATAAATACGCTGAACACCGTGAGGAAGGTAAAAATGCTGAGGCTGAATCCAACAAAGGTCAGCACCTGCTCGAATTTTGCACTCAGGATCAGCAGCACTGTAATCGCCGACTGAACAATCACCGCCACATAAGGCACATTGCTCCTGTTGGTCTTAGACAGGAAACTCAGAATTTCCAGATCTTCTCCCATTGACTTGATGATGCGCGGGCCGGCCATGATCATGGCGCTGATAGAAGAGATCAATAAAAAAGCGATGATCAGGCTCATGAACTGCCCAAACACGTTTCCGAAAATATGCATGGCACTGACGTGCCCGATCTCCAATACGCCGGTTAGCTCACTGGCGGGGGCGCTGTACAGGAAAATGTAATTGAGGATCACATAGATCACCGTCACGATCGCTGTTCCGATAAGCAAAGCCCTGGGCAAATTTTTCTGCGGGTTCTGCATATCGCCGGCCAGGTAGGAAGCGGCATTCCAGCCGCTGTAGGCATACGACACATAGATCAGGCTTACCCAAAAGGCCGGGCTCAGAATTTCTGCCCCGGAGGTGGGCTGCGGCAGGATCGTGATCTCATGCGCCGGAGTATAGCAAAAGCCGGCAACGATGAATCCAAGGATCACAAATACTTTCAAAAAGGTGAGGACCTTCTGGAAGCTGCTCCCCGCCTTCAAATTAGTAGCATGGATCACCGTAATGATCCCCACTACCGACAAGGCACACATAGTGACGCTAACCTGAGGAAAAATCTTGTTGACGTAGGAGCCCAGCGCCATCGAAGCCAGTGCCACCGGCGCAGCAAAACCAACCGTGGAAGATACCCAGCCCGATAAAAAACCAACGGAAGGATGAATAAGCCTGGTCAGGTACGCATATTCGCCGCCGCTACGCGGGATAGCCACGCCCAGTTCGCAATACACCAGGGCACCGCAAAACGAAATGACCCCACCCAGCAGCCAGAGTACTAAAATGCTGAATACCGAGTGAATGTCGAATAGCTGAAAGCCCAGGCTGGTAAAGACACCCGTGCCGATCATGTTAGCGATCACCAACGAAATAGCGGTATAAAAACCGATTTTATACGTCGAATTCATTAATCGTAAGATTGGGTAGACTTGGATGAAAGCTCCAGCATGATCTGGTACTGTTCAGGAGAAAGGTCATTGTAGTAGAAATTGATCGGGTTGACTTTCTCTCCGTTCTTGATCACTTCGTAATGCACATGCGGCCCCGTGCTCAGGCCGGTACTGCCTACATAGCCGATCAGCTCACCGCGTTTTACTTTGGCATTGACCTTGGCGGCGATCTTACTCATGTGGCCATAGAGGGTTTTATAACCATACCCGTGGTCGATCACTACATGGTTTCCATAACCCTGCGCCGAAGCGTCCGCTGTTTCCACAACGCCGTCGCCGGTGGCATAAATCGGAGTGCCCTGCTCGGCCGTGAAATCCATTCCGGGGTGAAATTCCTGGGTTTTGTAAATGGGATGCGTCCGCCATCCGTAGCCGCTTGGTAAATGCTTAAGGTCTTTATTGTTCAGGGGCATAATGGCCGGAATAGAGGCAATCAGCTTCTCCTTGCCCCGCGCCATTTTTACGACTTCATCAAAGGATTTTGACTGGATGTACAATTGCTTGGTAATCCGGTCCAGGCGCTCGGTAGCCTGTTTCATGAGGGCTGTATTGTCATAACCCTCGAGGTCTTTATAGCGGTCGCTGCCGCCAAAGCCAGCCTGGCGCACACTTCCCGGAATCGGCTCCGCCTCAAAGATCACGCGGTAAATATTGTCGTCGCGGTCCTGCAAATCGTTGAGCACCGCCTGTACCTGGTTCATTTTTTTGTTCAGCAGGTCGTATTGCAGTCGCATCACCTCGGCTTCCCGGCGCAGCTGCTTTTCCTTGGGCGAGTCGATAAAGCGGTATGCCAGCATCACAATCACAACGGCAAACACGGAACCAATGCCCAGATAGCTCAGCACCTGCAGGAAACGCTGCCTGAACGTCACCTTCACTTTCTCATAGGTGAGCGATTTCGTATTGAACCTGTATTTTACCTTTGACATGCTGTCTTTTAAAGAACAGCAAATATAGCAATTTCATTGATTCCGGCGTCCGGATTCTGAATGACCAAACATCGAAAAAACCGGTGGAAATCCTTCCAAAAAGTGAATAAAATATGCCATTTGATGCCATTGATTTTAGTATATTCGCTTCTTCTTTTTTAACTATATGGAATCAAGTAAAGTACGCGAAACATTTTTAGAGTTTTTTAAATCGAAAGGTCACGAGATTGTGCCTTCCGCGCCCATGGTCGTGAAAGGCGACCCCACGCTGATGTTCAATAACAGCGGGATGGCCCCGTTCAAGGATATTTTCCTGGGCAACGCGCCGATCAAATTTCCACGGGTGGCCGATACTCAGAAATGCCTGCGTGTGAGCGGTAAGCACAATGACCTGGAGGAAGTGGGGGTTGACACTTACCACCACACCATGTTCGAGATGTTGGGCAACTGGAGCTTCGGCGATTATTTCAAAAAAGAAGCCATTGCCTGGGCCTGGGAATTGCTGACCGAGGTTTATAAGATTGACAAAAGCCGCCTGTACGTGACTGTATTTGAAGGCAGCCCGGAAGAAAATGTACCTTTCGACCAGGAAGCGTACGACACCTGGAAATTGTATGTTACTGAAGACCGTATCCTGAAAGGAAATAAAAAAGACAATTTCTGGGAAATGGGTGATACCGGCCCCTGCGGACCCTGCACCGAGATCCACTACGATGGCCGGAGTGACGAAGAGCGTGCAAAAGTTCCGGGAGCTTCCTTAGTGAATAACGATGATCCGCAGGTCATTGAGATCTGGAACAACGTGTTCATGGAGTTTATGCGTAAAGCTGATAAAAGCCTCGAAAAACTACCTAAACAGCACGTCGATACCGGCATGGGCTTCGAACGTCTGGTGCGTGTGCTGCAAGGCAAGCAATCGAACTACGACACCGATGTATTCACGCCTTTGCTGAATAAAATTGAGGAGCTGAGCGGACATCGTTACAAGCCGGAGGATGAGAATCATCACAAGAAACAACTCATCATCAATATTGCGATGCGTGTGATCGCCGATCACATCCGCACGATTTCGTTCTCCATTGCCGACGGACAGCTGCCAAGCAATACCGGCGCAGGTTACGTGATCCGTCGGATCCTTCGCCGTGCCATCCGTTACGGCTACCAGTCGCTGAATATCAAGGAACCTTTTATGTACCGCCTGGTGCCTGTATTAGCTCACCAGCTGGGGCACCAGTTCCCGGAGCTCAACACGCAGAAGATCCTGATCGAAAAAGTCATTAAGGAAGAGGAAGTCTCTTTCTATAAAACGCTGGAGATCGGCCTCAAACGCATCGACCAGGTCTGCATCGACCTTACGCAGTCTCACAGCAGCAAGGTAATCGATGGCAAGGTGGTATTTGAATTATATGATACCTTTGGCTTCCCCGTAGATTTAACCTCCCTGATTGCCCGTGGCTATGATCTCAGCATTGATGAGGAAGGTTTCAAAGTATTGCTGGAAGAACAGAAGAAACGCTCCCGCGCCGCCACCTCTATAGACACAGACGATTGGGTGTATATTGAAAAGAACCGGAAGCAATCCGACAGCTCCATTCCTGAAACAGAGTTTGTGGGTTACACTGATCTTGAAGCAGAAAGTAATATTGTGCGCTACCGCAAGGTGAAAGCAAAAAACAAAGAGCAGTTCCAGCTCGTGCTCGACAAAACGCCTTTCTATGCGGAAAGCGGCGGACAGGTAGGCGATACAGGCACTCTGGAGAACATCAACGAAAAGATTTACATTACCGATACCAAAAAGGAAAACGGTGTCATCATCCATTTTAGTGACAAGCTTCCTGAAAATGTGGAGGCCACGTTTACAGCCAAAGTGGATAAGAGCAAACGTGCTTTCACCGAGAATAATCACAGTGCAACTCACTTGTTGCATGCGGCTTTGCGCCAGGTATTGGGCACACACGTGGAGCAAAAGGAAAGCTTCGTCAATGACGAATATTTGCGTTTTGGATTTTCGCACTTCTCAAAGATTACGGATGAAGAATTACACGAGATTGAAAAGATCGTGAACACGAAGATCCGCGAGAACATCCACAGCAACATTCAGCAAATGAGCATCGACGAAGCGAAAAAAACCGGTGCGATGGCTTTGTTTACCGAGAAATACGGCGATGTGGTACGCGTGGTGGAATTCGATAAAAATTTCTCTATCGAGCTTTGCGGTGGTACTCACGTGGATGCTACCGGGCAGATCGGTTATTTCAAGATCATTTCCGAAGGATCCACTGCTGCCGGCATCCGCCGGATCGAAGCGGTAACCGCGGTGAAAGCGGAAGAATTTTTCGATCACCAAACGGCCATGTTGAATGAGGTGAAAGCTTTATTGAAAAACAATAAGGATGTAGTAAAAAGCCTGAGCAACCTCGTGGATGAGAATGCGGAGCTTCAAAAACAGCTTCACAGCTTACTGAAAGAAAAAGCGCAGAGCATCAAACAGGATCTGCTTACGAAAGTGCAGACTAAGAACGGGATGAATGTGATCATTGAAAAGATCAGCTTCGACAGTGCGGAAGACATCAAAAATATCCTGTTCGAAATCCGCAACCAGCTTGAGAACTGCGTGTGCATCATCGGCGCGGAAATAAAGGGCAAGCCGAGTATTTCGGTGATCCTGAGCGACACGCTCGTGAAAGAGAAAAACCTCAATGCCGGCACCATCATCAAAGACCTCGCAAAAGAGATCAACGGCGGCGGCGGTGGGCAGCCTTTTTATGCGCAAGCCGGCGGTAGCAAGCCCGAAGGACTGGATGCTGCTTTGGCGAAAGCGAAAGCGATGTTTTAACCGAATTCTGGCTTCGAGAGCCTCAGCCAGCGGATTATCGGTGGCTGAGGCTCTCGAAGCCACATTTTAAAAACTAAAAATACCATGAGCAAACCTTATACTCCCGCCATCGTCTCCAACGGCACATTATATGTGTCCGGCCAGATCGGCCTCGACCCCGCTACCGGACAACTGGTGAATGGCGGTGTTATTCCCGAACTCAAACAGATCATGCAGAACTTACTGGCGCTACTGAAACACCATAATGCCGGCTACGATGATCTTCTCGCCGTTACCATTTACCTGCAAAGCATGGACGATTATAAAGCGGTGAACGAAGAGTATGTAACTTACTTTTCGAAACGCTTGCCGACACGTACCTGCATTTCGGTGGTTGGCCTTCCTTTCAACGCGAAGATCGAAATTACGGCGACGGCAGAGGTGAAATAAGATTATCCTGTCGCTTCGGTAGGGGCTTACTCTCTCCTGACAGGCATCGTACCCGGAAGCGGTGGTGATAAGCGCCAGGGACAGAGCGATCTGTTTGAGCTCTCCTGACACGACGCCTCGTGGCAGGAAGCGAGTAGCGATGGCCCGCCGGGCGCCCAAATAACTCAGCTAATTTATTCATGTGGGTTATTTATTTTTTTGGACCGCTATTTGGATTAATCCTGAAAACAGCCTTTTTGTCCCTCCGTTTCCTGCTTTTTCCGCCTGTCATTTCACCCTCGCAAAACAACATTCACTCAACAAAACATGCGTTTCACCATTTTTTAATAACAGTTCACTCATTTTAAAGAAAAATTTCACCCCTGAAAATCAGCCCTTTACCTCTGACTGAAACTTTATTTTAGTTTTGCCTGTAACTATTCATTCCGTTTAACATTATAAGTCCGTAATGCTTTTAAACGCAGCATATATGGAATTTTCACCGCGATACCATCATACCGCCGAACAGTTGCACTCCGAACAACTGATAATTGAGGCTGCGAAACAAAACCCCGAACACTTCGGGCCATTGTATGATAAGTACTACAAACAGATTTTCGGCTATGTTTATCAGCGTATGGATGACAAGGATACAGCCTTCGACCTCACCGCCCAGGTGTTCCTCAAAGCCCTGACCAACATCGAGAAATACGAATTCAAAGGTGTTCCTTTTGCAAGCTGGCTATACCGCATTGCCCACAGCGAGGTGATGCAACTCTTCAGGAATAAAAAAAATCTGAAAACCATTAATGCCGATATCGGCGACCTCAGGCACATCTGCGAAGAAGTGGAAGAGGAATACATGGAACAATACAAAGGCATACTCATGACGGTAATCAAAGAATTACCGGCAGATGACCTGACACTGGTGGAAATGCGTTTCTTTGAGAAACGTCCTTTCAAAGAAATTGCGGAGATCCTGGACATTACCGAAACCAATGCCAAAGTAAAGCTCTACAGGATACTGGAGCGTGTAAAAAAAACATTGACGAAAAAATCTAAATAATCTGGAATGGAACCAAATTTTAATCTTAACAGGCCGCCGGTAAGTGATGAAGAAATAAATTCAAAAAAGGATTTTGGGGAACTGGTCAAGACATTTAAAAAGCAGAGCATCGAGAAAGCCCGAAGCGACGTCAGCTTTTTAAAGAATAAAAAGGTCACGTACTCGGCCATTATCGCAGGTGTTGCCGTTGTCTGTACCGTTACCTATTTCTCCGTCTTTAAAAAAGAACCCCCAAAAGAAATTGCCCATGATAAAATAACTACTAAGAGCCAAACTAATACAAACACTCCAACCAGCAAGCCTTCCAACGCTTTTGTAGCACCTCCCATCTCCAAACTCAATGTGCCTTATACTTCCTATAAGGTCAAAGCCGAACAGGGCGGAACGATCAAGCACAAAAGCAACTCCAAAATCATTATTCCGAAAAAAGCATTTGTCAATAAGCAGGGCGAAGACATCGTGGGCGATGTTGAGATCCGCTACCGCGAGTTCCACAACCAGGCCGATATCATTGCCGCCGGAATCCCGATGGCTTACGACAGCGCCGGGGTGAAATCGCAGCTCGAAAGCGCCGGGATGCTCGACATCCGAGGCTACCAGGATAATGAGCCTGTGTTTATCAAACCAAACAAAACCATTACCGTTGAATTTGCATCCAACTACCCGGAAGACCGTTATAACATGTATGTGCTTGACACCATTGCCCGCAATTGGGTATATACGGGCCGCGACAATTCACTGGCAGATCAAAAAGCAAAGCAGGCAAAGCTCCGCGGGCAACATGATGCGGAAGTGCCTGCCAACATCGAAACGAAAAAGATGATCGAGCTTCAGCAGCAGCTGGATGCCATTCCTCCCAAAATAGAAAACGAGAAGCTTGCTTACGAAAAGAAAGTAAGCCAGCTGCCAAAAGCAAGTCTGCCTTCCAAACCGATGAAAGCCACGACCGGCCGTCCTCAGTTTCAATTGGATGTGAATTATAAAGAGTTCCCTGAGCTGGAAGCCTTTAAAAATGCGGTATTTGAAGTAGGAACGGAAAACAGGAACTACACGCCTGAATTCTCTAAGATCACCTGGACCAGCGCCGAAATTGCAGAAGGCCCGCAGAAAGGAAAGAACTATTTGCTGATCCTGAAACAGGGAAACAAAGTAGAAAAGCTCGTGGTATACCCTGCTCTCACCGGTGCCAATTATGACGCGGCCCTGAAAACCTATGAAAGCAGGTTCGAAGAATATAAAGCCGGCGTAGCCAGGCGTGAAGCCAATGAGAAAAAACTGAAGGAAGAATTTGAAGCGAAGCAGGCGGCTTATGTTGCCGAGCAAAAGCGCCTGCAGGCCGAAATGACCCAGGAGCAGATCCGCGCACAGGCAGAAGCTGCCCGACAACTCAACCAGCAAATAGCGGGCA
Source organism: Bacteroidetes bacterium UBA4416 (assembly GCA_002390745.1). GTDB lineage: Bacteria > Bacteroidota > Bacteroidia > B-17B0 > Aurantibacillaceae > UBA4416. Next base: position 28,298 of record DGQK01000062.1, read on the forward strand.
TGAGCGACAACCAAAAGGTAACACGTGTATTTCAGGTAAGCAGCTTCGGGTTCTGCAACTCCGATTGCCCCCGCGCCTTTCCGAAAGGCGGCAGCATCAACCCGATCTTCACGATCAACCATGGTAAATCTTTCGTACAACCTACTATCATTTACCTGGTATGCGTTGATAAGAACCTGGTCTTTACTTACGACAACAGCGGGATCGCGTACAACCCGGGCGAATCCTACTCGGTGTGCGTGATCGCGAAAGACAAAGCTTATGTGTGCGACAGGGAAACCTTCGGCCGTTGTGTCGTGAATAAAGAGAACAAGCTCCCGGTAAAAGAACTGGACTCCTACGAGGATGCCAACAGCCTGAAAATGGCGCTGGGAATTTAAGCTCACTTCATCTATACAAAACCTACGCTTATGAAAACACTACTCCTCCCGGTAACGGTATTGGCTGCGCTTTGCCTGTCTTTTTCAAAAACAAGAACGTTTGTCCCTCCGGGAACCGTGCAAATCAGCGACACCCTGTTTGCCGATAAGACAGAGATCAGCAATTTTGCCTGGCTGGAATATGAGCTATGGACTAAAGCGCAGTATGGTCCTCATTCAGAGGAACACCTGGCCACACTGCCGGACACGTTGGTATGGCGAGAAAAGCTCAGTTACAACGAGCCTTACGTGACATATTATTACAGGCATCCTGCTTATAAAAACTTTCCGGTCGTTGGGATCAGCTATGAGCAGGCTTTGGCATACTGCAACTGGAGAACCCGGCAAGTGAAGACGCAGCTTGCTGCAAAAAAAGACTTCAAACACCAGAACCTGGCATACAGGCTACCCAGCAAAAAAGAATGGGAAAAACTGGCTGAGACATCGGTTACGGTCTTAAACAATAGCTGTAAAGATAATAAAGGCTTCTATCAGTTGAATTGTGTGATGGATGAAGCCGCATGGGAAAAACGAAAACTCAAAAACCCGGATGTGACGGCTCCTACTGTTTCCTATTCGCCTAATGCCTTAAAGCTTTACAATATGCTTGGGAATGTTTCAGAAATGGTTATGGAAAAAGGCATCTGCAAAGGCGGAGGCTGGAAAAACGCCGCGGAGGATTGCCGCCCTTCCGTGGATGCACATTACGTCAGGCCCAGCGCATGGATGGGTTTCCGGTGCGTGTGCGTGGTTAAACCCGGCTAAACTGCTATCCGGAACAGCATCACGTATTATTAATAACAAGCTCTGCGGATTTATGAACCTTATGAAAAGAACATGCCTGCCCCTGCTCTTTCTTCTCCTACCGATACTTGCAAAAGGTAATATCGCCCTCAATGATTCTACAGCCTCTATCGTCATTACCGCCAAAGAGCATAAGAACAAGACCCTTCTGTTTCATATTTACCCGACGTTTACGCCTTCAGTAACCCTGGACTCTGATGGATCGGGCAAGGTTACTATTCCTGTAAAGGAGCCGCGTTTCCTGGATTTCGGGCTACAGGACTCCGTGTTCTATACCTTACTGCTGGAGCCCGGTTACGATTTACACATACACATCGACAAGGGTATTTCGACGGCAGAAGGCCGTGGCGCCGCCGCAAACAACTACCTCCTGCAGGTAAAGCCACTGATAGATAGCCTTGCGAGCGCTACCAATGAGCGCAGCAGCAGGAATAAAGAGATCCATGAGTTCCTGGATGTCATGCAGTCTTTTGAGCGCCGGTTCAATGATTTCCATGAAGCTTACATCAGCCGGATTCACTTGTCCGCACCTGTAGATTACTTGCTGAAACATGCGATGAAGTCGCGCCAGCTGTGCATGAAGCAACGCTTCATAAACAGGCTCGACAGGAGGATCAACGATAGCCTTCAACTGGAGAGTAAGCTTGGTGTAGTTTCGCATGGGCTTTTCCGGGACACTTTACTGATCCATACAGGTTACAATACTTTCCGGGATTTCCTGATCTTTCATGGGAGCTATACCATCCAGGATTCTATCTTTCTGCGTTATCCTGAAAAAAATGTATATGCCGATTCCGTATTCTACGCAATTCTTAACAGCAGAAAGTATAGCCCGGACATCCGTGAATACCTTGCCTATTGGATTTTGATCGATCATGTCTACAACTTTGGAAGCAACTCTGCTATCGAACGGTTATACGAAACATTTTACACATGTTATCCTGCTTCTCCTTACTCCGACCATTTGAAACGGCATTTTCAAAAACACAGTCCCTTAGCCCGGGGCAACGCCGCACCTGATTTCCAGGGGAGCATGCTTAGCGGATGGGCCTTCTCTTTAAAAGACTATAAAGGCAAGGTTATCCTGATCGATGTATGGGCTACCTGGTGCGGCCCCTGCAAAAAGGAGCTGCCTTACACCTATCAGCTTCAGCAAACATTCCACTCCAATAAGGAGCTTTCTGTTATTTACCTCTCCATCGATTCCGATAAAAACAACTGGAAATCCTACCTCCATAAAAATCAGTGGCTGGCGGGCATCCACATCAACACGAGAGATCCGGGATTTTTGGAAGCTTATAAGATCACCGCGATTCCAAGGTATATCCTGATCGGTAAGGATGGGAACCTCATTGATGCCTTTTGCGACAACCCGTCCGCAGGAACTCTTGAAAAACAGGTCCGCGCTGCCTTGTGCCCGGCAACAACAGCGGATTGCGAAGAAAAAAAATGATCGGAACAAACAGGATCAGCCGATGAGCTTTACCAAATGGTCTATCTGTTCTTTGGTATTAAAGGCATGCAGGCAGATACGCACCCGCTCCCGCCCTTCTTTCACGGTTGGGCTTTTGATGGCTTTGACAAATAAACCGTTCAGGGCACAATCATCCTCTACGGCCTGCACCTGCTGGTTTCCGGTGATGAGCTTACAGTGGATCGCGCTTCTGCTTTTGATGACAGATGGCCCTGACAGGCGGGCATTGAAATAATCAATATTGGCATTTAAAGCACCTATCCTGGAATTGGTCACCAATAAGCGGTAAGCCGCCTTAATGGCCAGGAGATTGTGCTCGGGCATGGCGGTAGTATAAATAAACGAGCGGGAAAAATTAATGAGAAAGTGCTTTAGGTCTGCACTGCCCGCAATTGCGGCACCGTGGCAGCCCATGGCTTTACCGTATGTATAGATCCTGGCAAAACAGTCCTTCTCGATGTGCAGCTCCTCGCAGAGCCCTCGCCCCTGCTTGCCGAAAACACCGATGGCATGCGCCTCATCTACAATGAGGTAAAGCTGATAGTTTCTGCAGAGCTCCGCTATTTCCAGGAGCGGCGCCGAATCCCCATCCATGGAATAGACACTTTCCACCACCACATAAATATGCTCATACTTATCCCGGTGGCGGGTTACCAGTTCTTTCAGAGCTTGCAGGTCATTATGCCTGAACTTGTAATTGGTGGCATGGCTCAGGCGGATGCCATCGATCAGGGATGCATGAATGAGCTCATCGCTGAGGATGAGATCGTTTTTCTGAGGAACGCAGGACAGAAGCCCGAGGTTGGCATCGTAACCGGAATTATAAAGCAGGGCCGCTGGTGCGTGATGAAAGAGCGCCACCTCACGTTCCAGCTCTTCGTATAAAGCAGAATTCCCGCTGATGAGGCGGGAACCTGTGGAGCCTGTCTTTAAGGATGGCGCTGCCAGTTTAAGCTGTTCTGCCAATAAGCCTTTGCTGGAAAAACCAAGGTAATCGTTGCTGGAAAAATCGACTGCCGGAAAGCTGTGCTTCAGCTCCCTCAGAAAGCCTTTTTCCCTTCGTTGCGCGATTAGCGCAGCAAGGTTCTTCGGAAATGCCGGGCCGGGCATCAGCTATTAGGTTTGATGAGTACTTCGGTTTTGTCAGGATTGATGGCTTTGATGACACCATTTCCTTCCACTACCAGCTTCTCGTACTTCATGTCCACTACCACTTTTCCGTTCCGGTCGATCACACCGCAGAGGTTATTCTTCCTCACCACTGCATGGTTGCCTTTGAAATGGCTGATGTAATCGTATTTATTGTCTACAATGACTTTACCGGTATTATCAATGATACCTACCTGGTCTTTCTTACGGGTGAAGGCCAGTCCGTCTTTTCCAAAGCCGGAAATATGATCATACTCCGGTTTAATGATTTCCTTTCCGTCTTTATTGATAACGCCCACTTGTCCTTTCTGAGTAACGGTGGCAAAGCCCATGCGGTCGAACTTCCCGATCTTATCATATTTGGCGGATATCTCCGTCGACTGTGCAAACGTTGTTGTGAGAGCAAAAAGCAAACAAAAGGCAAAAATAGATTTCATAATGATTGGGTTTAAAATGTATCAACAAAATTAAATCAACGGAATATACCGCCGTGTTAAATAGTATTAAACCAGCGCTTCCTTCGGTTTATCGGCAAAGGCTTTCTTCGGCGACAGCCCCAGGATGTCAAACATTTCCATATCCTGGTTGTACAGAGGGTTTGGCGTGGTCAGCAATTTCTCACCGGCAAAGATGGAATTGGCACCGGCCATAAAGCACAGGGCCTGCCCTTCCATGCTCATGCTCAGGCGTCCGGCAGACAAACGCACCGCTGTTTTCGGCAACACGATACGCGTGGTAGCGATCATGCGCACCATATCCCAGATAGGCACAGGAGGCTGGTCTTCCATCGGCGTGCCTTCCACTGCCACGAGGGCATTGATAGGCACCGACTCAGGCTGAGGACGCAGGATGCTCAGGGTATGCAGCATCCCCACGCGGTCTTCCGTTTTTTCTCCCATCCCGATGATGCCTCCGGAACATACCGTCAGCCCTGCTTTGCGCACGTTGTTGATCGTGTTTAAACGGTCGTCGTAGTTGCGTGTGGAAATAATGTTGTTGTAATTCTCTTCGCTTGTATCAATGTTGTGGTTGTAGGCATACAAGCCTGCATCGGCCAGCTTGCGCGCCTGCTCTTCGGTAACCATACCCAATGTGGCGCACACTTCCATGCCCTTGCTATTGATGGTTTTCACCATATCGAGCACCGTGTCGAAATCGCGGTTATCGCGTACTTCGCGCCAGGCAGCACCCAGGCACATGCGGCTGGCTCCTCCTGCTTTGGCGTTATCTGCCGCTGCGGTTACTTCGGGCACACTCATGAGCTTATGCACTTTTACCTCGGTGTGGTAACGCGCTGCCTGCGGGCAATAGGCACAATCCTCGGGGCATCCGCCGGTTTTGATCGATAAGAGTGAACTCACCTGCACTTCACCAACTTTGTGATGTTGTTTATGCACTTCTGCCGCACGGTATAGTAATTCCATTAAGGGAGTGTTATACACATCCAAAATCTCCTGCTTTGTCCAATCTTTAATAGCCATATAATAGTTTTGTAATTCTTATGATCGTTTTATTGTAGTTCTAACAAATTTAAGACAATTGGAACATTCTGCAAAACCTTAATTTTACAAGGAAAGCTGTTAGTAATTTCATCGCCCGCAAGCGTATCCTTTTGATTTAAAACGCGTTATTTGTTACATGATAAAAAAGCTCGCTTTTAGTTTGCTCATAGTATGCTTCTGCGCTCTTCCGGCTAAGGCTCAATTCAAGGAAAGCAAGGAGCGGCAGAAGATGTGGCACAAATCCAAAAAGCGCCGCAAAAACCGCGAAGCCTTTAACCCCTATCTCGAAAAAAAGGAAAAAGAAAGCCAGAAGCTTGGCAAACAGAATGCGCGCGACCTGAAAAAGCAGGAAAAAATGGCGCGAAAGCAAAAGAAAAAAAGCATGAAAAAGCTGGGCTATAAACCCACCAAAGTGAAACGGGCAAAATAATCGACGATCGTTGTCACTTTCACCGAACGCACCATTATAAAGTGATATGAAAAAATATTACTTCTTCCTTTTTATTCTTTCCAATTCCTTAATAGCCCAGATCTCCAATCCGGGCTTTGAGATCACGAGAGATACCATACCCTCACTTCCGGCATCCTGGTCGGCCTGGGCACCTAAGCATTACAGCTGGCGGCTCGACAGTGCGACGAAACATAGCGGAGCCTGTTCGCTTTATATCAACAACGAACAAAATACGGACAACAACTCGTTTTTACCCTTTTCGCAGGTGGTAGATATTTCTGTGGAAACACTGAAAAAAATAAACCTGAGCGTATTTGTAAAAACAAACCATGTATCGCAGGACATTGGATTATGGTGCCAGCTTTGGGATGAGAAAAACAAAAAGACCGGTTTTACCAGCCTTCAGGCTTTACAAATCCAAACTTCCGGTTCGCGCGACTGGACACAATTTTCGATACCGCTCACAGTGGGGCCTGATGTGAAAAAATTACTCATCGGCGGTTTTCTGAAAGGGACAGGCGAGGTATGGTACGATGACTTTGCCATTGAAGACGTATCCTCCAATAAAGCCGTTTCAAAAAAAGCATCGGCATTTATCCGGGAAGTGATTTCCATTGCTGAAAAAAATTCCATTGTAAAAGACTCCGTCAACTGGGAGAAGGTCCGCCGCGATATGCTGTCATTGGCAGGAGGCGCCAAAACCACCCGCGATTGTTACCCCGCCATCCATTACCTCATCCGTGAATTGAATGCCAAAGGCGATAATCACTCCGGGTTTTATCCTCCGGAGTTTAATGCCAGGCACAAAAGCGAAAACACAGATGGCCGCCAGCCGGAAAGCAAGTACCTCGGCAATTCCACCGCCTGTATAGCCGTTCCGGGCTTCTCCTCTGTCAGTAAAAAACTCGGAGAAGCCTTTGCCACGAAAATACAGGCACTGATCAAAACGCTTGACTCCTCCTACACGATCACCACATGGATCGTAGACCTGAGAGAAAACACAGGGGGCAATATGTATCCTATGATTGCCGGGCTGGGACCTCTCCTGGGAGATGACACGCTGGGCTATTTCTACCTGCCCGGCCCGAACAAAACACACCCCTGGTATTACTCAAAGGGAATCAGCGGCAGCGATGGCACCGCATTATGCTCGGTAAAACATCCGTATACCATCCGGCAACCAAATCCGAAGATCATTGTCCTCTCAGGCTCCAATACAGCGAGCAGCGGCGAAATGACGCTGGTATCGTTCAAGGGAAAAGCAAATACCACCGTAGTAGGTTCTGCGTCGGCAGGATATTCGACCGGGAATGCCGGGCATACCTTGCGTGATGGCTCTGTACTCAACCTCTGCGAATCGTATTGCACCGACCGGAATCACAAGGCCTATCGGGGGCCGATACAACCGGACATCCCTGTTTCGCAATCTGATTCCGAAAAAACGGACCAGGTACTGCAACACGCAATCAAACTGGCATCGGACGAATTACCCCTGATCCTTCCTGGCAAACCAGATAATCGTTCCGATCACAATCAGGACCGAGATCACCAGTAAAGCAATCTTCGCGGCTGAGTAAGGCCTTTCGCCCTGCACCTCGCCCGTGCGCGCATTGATGAGGAAGCGGTACACTTTATCCTTGTACTTATAAGAGCTGAGCCACACCGGCAGTAAAATATGCTTGAAGGTAATATCGTTGTACTCCGAATGAATGCTTGTTACCTGCTGCACATCACCGCCAATGTCGCGTTCCACGGTAGAGCGGATCACCGGCTGAATGCGTTGCTTGGCTTTTTCGAAGCCTGTTTTCAAATCCACCTGGTAGCTTTCGGTGATAAAGCCGCTCAGGTAACGGTCGTTGTAAGCCACCAATTCCGGCAGGTCCCAGGGCTCCAGCTCGTTGGCAAGATTTTCCGGCAAAGATGTGGAAGAAACAACCAGCACATCATCGAACTCATTGTGTACCGTGCCACTGGCCGGCCACCAGCGGGTACGCTGCACCTGGCGCGTTTGCGTTCTTCCCTCACTGTCGGTATAACTTTCGGATACATAATAATATTCGCCGCGCATGCCGGTGTAGTCGCTCACCGTATTGGTATCATAGGTCCAGTAAGGCATGTAGAGGCCGTTCAGTTTCTCGGCCGATTGCTGCGCATAGAGTTTTAATTTATTCGGTGCAAACCATAAACTGCCTGCCCAGCCAACAAACTTTTGTGTGGCGTCCTTACGGTCGATCTTGAAAGGCAACACGTAGGAGGGCTTGATGATGGAAGATGTGGAGGCATTCGTTACAACCAAAGGCGTATCGCAATACGGACAGGTGCTCGACGTGACGTTGGGTTGCAAGGTTGTGGAAGCCGCGCAGTTGGTACATTTTACCGTTACGATTTCCTGTTTGTCCTCGAGATGGGCTTTTTCGTTGAGAAAGCTTTCAAAATCATTTTCGATGATCTCCGTTGCCTCCTGCTCGATCTCGTTCTTGGCGCCGCAGTATTCACAGTTCAGGTAAGGCGTTCCGGGAAGGTATTTCAGATTGGCGCCGCAATCTTTACACTTAATAAAATTGCCGGTTTCAGCCGTTTGCTCGTTAAAATCGTTTGACATAAAAAGGTCTGTAAATTGTTAAACTAATATAAACATTTTTTTATACACGCATTATGATATAATTTTCAGTAATGCATCGGATCGTTTTTTATAGTTGGCCCCCGGGCGGGCGCAAACCGCGTCGCCCAAAACCTGCCAGCGTTTGCCACATGCATCAACCTCAGGCTCTTATTGTATGAAATCCTTTTCTCTTCTTCTCTTCCTCTTCAGCGTTGGCATCGCGCTTTCCCAGGGTACAAACAGCATTCCTTCCGGGTATTCGGGATGCGACTGGAGCAAGATGGTTCTGGATAAAAGCTACATCCCTGAAAAAGAAGACACCTGCATTTTTGTAGCATCGACCCGCCACTACAACGATACGCTGAAGCAATTTGTGGATTACGATTATGACACGACAGGAAGCCTGAAATACTTCGCCGTTTACTTCCAGGGTAGCCGATGGACCGCTGTTCCCTACCCCAACCTGGAAACCCTGCTGGATCTTAAACCGGATTTCAAAAATTTCGTCGTGCTCACTGAAGGCCTTGGTAAAACCTTTACCTCCGGCATCGACCGCGCCACAAGGCTAAAACGCATGTATGATATCGACGAATTATTTTTCGACTGGCCCACGCAACGGCCCTATATGAAATCGGGAAAAAATTTCAGGACGACGTACAGGGTTTCCCGCGAGGTAGCGAAGCCTTATGCCCGTTGCCTCGAAGAGCTCCAACGCTACAAAGATGCCCATCCGTCGAAGTTTAAGATCACCACGCTGATGTTCCATAGCATGGGCAACCTGGTGCTGATGTACGATCTCAAAAACGACCTTTTCAAAAACATCAAACCCGGCCTGGCAGACAATGTCATTCTCAATGCAGCCTGCGTGCCTCAACGAAAGCATGCCAGGTGGCTGAGCAAGCTCGGCTTTTCCAAACAGATTTTTGTGACGATCAACAAGCGCGACCGAAACCTGAACGGAGCCAGGCTCGTGCTCTTCCGTCATATCCTTGGAGAAAAAGTAAAGAAACCCCTGGTGCCGGGCGTACATTATGTGAGTTTTTCGAAGGTGCTGGCGCGGGAACATAATTATTACCTCATCAGGCCCTTGCTCGCTAAGAAGCCTTATCTGAAAGCATTCTACGCCGATATTTTTGCAGGGCACATGCCTGTGCTGGACTATCCTAAGGAGAAATAAAAGTGCAACAAACGACCCGGTAAGAAAAATGCAAAGAGGCAGAATTTTTCACCCGACGAGATATCAATAGCAACAGTTGGCTTCGGTATGCTCAGAAGGGCACCTCAATCAATCCATTGGCTTTGAGGTCATCTCCAACGGATGTCCGGTGCCAGAGGCTCCCGAAGGCACCATTAATGAAACGACTCTAATGTTTTTTTAATGATGGCGGCGCACTCCAGGATCTGTTCCCTGGTAATGACCAACGGCGGCGCAAAGCGGATGATGTCGCCATGAGTCGGTTTGGCGAGCAGGCCGTTCTCGGCGAGCTTCAGGCATACCTCCCAGGCTGTGATGCCGTCCTTTTCTTTGATCACAATGGCGTTCAGAAGGCCTTTGCCCCGCACTATGCTGATCCTGTCGGATTGGATCGCACGAAGCTCCGCTCTCAGAAGCTCACCCAGCTTCTCTGAATTTTCCGCCAGCTTTTCATCCAATACCACATTCAACGCCGTCATGGCAATTTTGCAACCCAATGGATTTCCACCATAGGTCGATCCGTGCTGCCCCGGCTTAATGCACATCATGACAGCGTCGTTGGCCAATACAGCAGATACCGGGTACATGCCGCCACTCAGGGCTTTCCCGAGTATAAGCATATCCGGTTTTACGCCTTCATGATCGCAGGCCAGCATCTTACCCGTGCGGGCAATGCCTGTCTGGATCTCATCGGCAATGAATAACACATTGGCTGCTTTACACATGGCAGACGCCGTTTTCAGGTAACCGGCTTCCGGCACATACACACCGGCTTCGCCTTGTATAGGCTCCACCAGGAAACCTACTACCGATGGGTCTTTCAGGGCTTCCGCCAACGCTTCGGTATTATTGTAAGGAATTGTTACATAACCGGGCGTGTAAGGGCCAAAGTTTTTGCGGGCATCGGGATCTGTACTTGCTGATACAATCGAGATGGTCCTTCCATGGAAATTCCCTTCGCAGACGATGACCTTTGCCGTGTTCTCCGCCACGCCTTTTTTCTCATAGCCCCATTTGCGCGCCAGCTTGACGGCCGTTTCCACGCCTTCGGCTCCTGTATTCATTGGCAATACTTTATCATACCCGAACAAACCAGTCAGGAATTTTTCGTACTCGCCCAGGATATTATTATGAAAAGCACGTGAGGTCAGCGCCAGCTTTTGTGATTGCTCGATGAGGGTTTGTGTGATTTTGGGATGAGAATGCCCCTGGTTTACAGCGCTGTACGCCGACAGGAAATCGTAATATTGCTTTCCATCCACGTCCCATACATGCACACCTTGCCCGCGTTCCAATACAACCGGTAACGGATGGTAATTATGGGCGCCGTGTTTATCTTCCAGATCTATGAGTTGTTGGCTTTTCGCGGATAAGTTCGTTTCTGCAATCATAATGGTCATTTAATCCGGTAAAGATAGAAAAAGCCCCTCAAAACACCTAATGCCCCGTGCTTCCCTATGCCGCTTTTGTCTGCATTTCCGCACCACTGGCAGGTACGGCATGCATTAAGATTTCATTATTCTTTTGCAAATTTCTTAACGGTTACTTTATCATCCTGCCGGAGCGGATCGTTGGTCCAGGCAAAATTCCGGTTCCGTTTTAATTCGGGCTGAATCGTGTCGGGGAGTATGCCCGTAGCAAAGGCCATAGGGCTGCGGCAATGAGCATAGAATCCAGCTCATTATTAAAATCCGCTGCTGTAACGGGGCATGAGTTGAAACAATTACTCTTTCACGATCTTCTTCTGCGCCATGCTACCATTGGAGATCAGCCTCAGGAAGTAAATGCCTTGCTTCAGGTCTGATACCGGAATTGTAAAATCATTACCGGAACCCTCTCCTTTTAAAACCAGCTTTCCTAACACATCAACGAGCTCGTAAGCTGTTGTCGTATTTCCCTGCGTGGAATGCACCGTCAACACAGACTTTGCCGGATTCGGATATACGGTATAATAATCTTCCCTGGAGATATTCCTGATGCCAACCGAATTATCCTTGCAAACAGGCTTAGTGGCAAGCCTGTAAAAGGAAGTCACATTCTGTACATCCGTTTTCAGCTTATTAACGGCAAGCAAGTGGGCGTTGGTGGCAGAGCTGCTATCGAAAGAGGTCACATAGGCAAAATCAATTTCCGTCATCTGACCGGCGCCCAGGTTAAAAGGCCCCGAAGACGGAATGATCCTTCTATCCATAGGGGCATTCCCGGCAGAGGCTTCCGTCCAGTAACCGCAGGTTCCGGCCGGATCCGTGCTTATTCCCGGATTGTTCGGATCACCGGGAAACATCCAATTGGTAGCAACCGCTCCTCCATAGCCACTGCCTCCACAGGTCACATTGGTACCGTCTTTCCATTTACCGCTTAAGTAATTATAATATTCCCCGCAGGCTACCGGATCCTCCTCACCTGGAGAGCTTAACTGATAGGTATAGCGGAATGTTGTGAGCCGGTTCAGCTTACATTCTTCGCCCGCTTCATCAATCAGGCCGTTATTGTCGTTATCAATCCCATCAGAAGCCGGCGCCAAAGGTCCTTTCATAACAGCAAAACCCTGGGCAGGAGGATATGAGCCATAACCGGATTGCCCCGCAATGGTTTCGTCAAAATTATCGGCATTATAAACGTATCCGTAATTAGCGCTAACATTTGACCCAAAATAATCATCGCCATAATAGCCTAAATCCACGTCACTCCATAAACCAACAAAGACATCGTGGTAATTATTGGCCGAGCGGTTATAGATTTTGTAATTGTAAAAGGTTGTATAATCCAATACAGGATTTTCAGTCAGTATATCGGCACAACCGTAAGCATAGGCCATCCCATGGACCTCAATGCCCATGGGCGTACAGGATGTGCTATGAGCAGCCAGCTTATCGTTAAAAATATAATAGAGCGCCTGGTCGCCTTTGATCTTTGGATAATCGCCTCCTGTGAGCGGATCGTAGATACCATTGTTATTCACATCTACAAAAGGGGCCAGGTTCCGGCTGTAATTACCGGTGCCTCTAGCCGGCCAGGAAAGCAGATCTTCGGAAGGCACATAGGTATTGTTCTGAACATTACCGTTGTTGAAATTGACAATGAAATCATTGATCTCGCTGTAATTGATTTTCCATATCTTATCATAGGAAAGTGCCGTCGCAGAATCTGTAGTGCCGGATAGGGTATCCAAAGGTCCCGGCCAGTAATCATTTCCATGCGGGCGATAAGTTTGTGCCGCGCCATGCAGCTGGTTACCGTTATCAAACCCGCCAATCCAGAGCCCGGAACCGTAGTTCGCGCTTTTGCCGCTCCCTTTGGGAACTTCATAATATCCGGCATCCTGCAGATCGTAGGCGGAGCCCATTTTCCAGTGCATATCTCCCCTGTTGGCAATCCCTGCTCTCACATGATTGATGTCCAGAAGCTTAAAATTATTATTGTTAACATCCCCGAAAGGCAGTGTATATCCGGTTTTATTGAAGGCATATAAAGGCAGTACGACGCTCGAACCTGTACCGGTTCCTTTTGTCATAAACAAGCGGTTCCCCTCTTTTTCCAGATAATCGCCGGGGATATTAGATGCGGGATAAAAATACTGATAAACCTTATTATTGGGAGCAAATTCAATAATCCCCTGACTTCCACCGCTGGAATAATTGATCATTTTTGTAGCTACGCCATTGTTAAGCCCTTCGCACAGATCATACACCGCTTTGGGCACGCCTCCTCCAAACATGGTATACACATCGCCCGCATTCACAAAAGATGTTCCCGAATACATCAGCACACCAACCGTCGTTGTACCAAGCCATTTTTTATTTTGCCCGTCTATGTAAATGCAGTTGATCCTACCGGAACCGGACGTGATCGTATTATCCACATAAGATGTTGTTGTGAACGAGCTGTTAATATTGAATTTCACAAGCCTGTTGACACCTCCCAGCCAGATGACATTGGCGTTCTCCGCTTTGACCGACGTGATATTGTCATCCGGAAGCTTCCCATTGGCCACATTATAATTTATGAAATTCACATTGTCGAAGCGCGACAGGCCCGCTGGAGTTCCTACGTATACTGAGCCCGCAATTGTTTCTATACAGGTGATGGTGTTGCTCGGTAATCCATCAAGCGTGGTATAGGTTATAAAGGTCGTACCTGTAAATCTTACGAGCCCTTTGTCGGTGCCTATCCAGATGCTGCCGGCATTGTCTTTGGCAAGCGCTGTAACACTGTTGGACGGAAGAGCCGGAGTCGATGAGATGCTGTAATAGGTCCAGTTGGTATTATCAAATTTTGCCAGGGCCACATTCGACGCGGAGGGCATATTCAACCCCATCCATTTATTCCCCGCGTTATCAACCAATAAAGCCGTAGGGCGCGGAACCGGAATACTCAAAGCAATATTGCTGGTATAGGTTGTAAAACCATTTTGAGAAAAACCTGTGAACTGTAGAAGGGGAAGTAAGGCAAGTAGTAGTCGTTTTTTCATGATAGTAGTTTTTGGCTAAACCTAAGTTCATGATTCTTATACACCAGCGAACATTACATTTGACAAGTGGCAGATTTTTGACCATAACTGGTACACACCGGACATTATCTGGCTGGATCATGAATACCAAAACCGATATAATGAAAGGTTTTCTACCGAGAAGGGTTTGTATACAGCATACCTAATACCATGATCAGCAGCAGCAAGGCCAGAAACTCTGCATCCATAAAGACCAGGGGCGAAACGGATCCTTTTGGCCCGGCAGCCTGGTAGACCGGCCTCTCATTTCTCTGTTTGGCCCCTGCGTTGGATATTCCGGCTTTCATGACCTCTGCCTCCGGCACTCCCGCGCTATACGGCTTGTTACTGCCATTCACCGGCAAAGCAGTACGGTGAGCCGCATGCCCCGCTTCGGGCCTGAAAAACAGGCATGAGCAAAGGCAAAGCCATATGAGCAGGAATCGTTTCATGGAGTTAATGCAGGGCAAATTTACGGCGGAATTTCACGGCTGAATACCTCATTTACTAAACGTCCGCTCCAAGTGTATAAGTGTACTCTCCGGAGGAATAAGCGTCGAAAACCTGTATAACAGAAAAATAGTTAAACACATTTTAATGTTAACAAATTTTAACAGGGCTAAACCCGCTGTAGCCCTTGTCAATGCTAATTTTGTGCAGCTTGTATAAAAAACACTTATGGTAATAGACATCAAAGAATTGAATGAAAAAATTCAACGCGAAAGTGCATTTGTAGATCTGCTTTCTGTTGAAATGGATAAGGTAATTGTAGGCCAGAACCACATGGTGGAACGGCTTCTGATCGGCTTATTAAGCAATGGCCACATCCTGCTGGAAGGTGTTCCGGGGCTCGCAAAAACCCTGGCGATCAACACACTGGCCAAATGCATTGATGCACAATTCAGTCGTATCCAGTTTACTCCCGATCTCTTGCCTGCCGATCTGATCGGTACCATGATCTATAACCAGAAACAAGAACAATTCTCCATCCGCAAAGGTCCTATTTTTGCCAACTTCGTGCTGGCCGATGAGATCAACCGTGCCCCGGCCAAAGTACAATCGGCTTTGCTGGAGGCCATGCAGGAAAAACAGGTAACCATTGGCGAGGAGACCTTTAAGCTTCCGAACCCGTTCTTAGTACTTGCTACCCAAAACCCGATCGACCAGGAAGGTACTTATCCTCTGCCTGAGGCCCAGATGGACCGCTTTATGCTGAAGGTGGTGATTAGCTACCCGAGCAGGGAAGATGAACGTAAAATCATTGCCTCCAATATTTCCAGGGCAGGTATGCCTAAACCAAACATCATCCTGAAGCCAGATGATATTCTGAAAGCCCGCGAAGTGGTAAAAGATGTTTACATGGACGAGAAAATCGAACGTTACATTGTCGATATCGTCTTTGCGACGCGTTTTCCGAAGGAATACAAGCTCGATAAATTTGCCCCGCTTATTTCTTATGGCGGTTCTCCGCGCGCCAGCATCAACCTGGCCCTGGCTGCCAAAGCCTATGCCTTCATCAAACGCAGAGGCTATGTGATCCCTGAGGATGTGCGCGCCGTGTGCCTGGATGTGATGCGTCACAGGATCGGCCTCACTTATGAAGCCGAAGCAGAGAACATCACCACAGAATACATCATTAACGAATTACTGAACGTTGTCGAAGTGCCATAGACTCCATTGGAGAGTTTGAGAATTGTTGAATTGATGAGTTGATAAAATTTATCAATTTAACCATATATGGATTCAACAATCATTAATTCTATAAAATCATTAATTACTCACTGAATCTTGGAAACCGCGGAGTTACTTAAAAAAGTAAGGAAAATAGAAATTAAGACCAAAGGGTTGAGTAACCAGATTTTCTCCGGTGAATACCATTCGGCTTTTAAAGGGCGCGGCATGGCTTTCAGCGAGGTACGTGAGTATACCCCGGGCGATGATGTGAGAACCATCGACTGGAATGTGACGGCCCGCCTCCGGATGCCTTATGTGAAAGTGTTTGAGGAAGAGCGCGAGCTGAGCGTGATGCTGGTAGTGGATGTCAGTGCGAGCGGCCGGTTCGGCACACACAAGCAATTCAAGCAGGAGCTGATCACGGAACTTTGCGCGGTGATCGCTTTTTCGGCGGCGCAGAACAATGATAAGATCGGTATTATCTTCTTCAGCGATAAGATTGAAAAGTTCATTCCTCCCAAAAAAGGGAAATCCCATATTCTGCGGATCATCCGGGAACTGGTGAACATGGAGCCCCAGCAAAAAGGTACCAATATCGAGCTGGCCCTGAAATACCTTTCCAACATCATCAAGAAAAAGAGCATCACGTTCCTGATCTCCGACTTTTATGATGTGCATAAATTTTCGGACGCCATGAAAGTGGCCAACCGGAAACATGACCTGGTAGCGCTGCGGGTAAACGACGCGCATGAGAGCATGCTGCCGGATGTTGGCCTGGTGAAACTGAAGGACAATGAAACCGGGAAGCTGATGTGGGTGGATACCAGCGATAAGGCTTTCAGAAAGCAAATGGAAGTGAACCGCCTGAAATTTGAAGCAGAGCTAAAGGATATTTTTAACCGCAGCGGCGTGGATTATACCACCATCAATACGCAGGAAGGGTACATCAAGCCGCTGATGAACCTGTTCAAGAAACGATAATAAAGACAAGGGGAATCAGAGATTAAAAAGAAGCAGGACAGAAGATTCGCACAACTATGAAACTAAAACAGTACATCATTTTTCTTTTTGCCTTGATGGCCGGTGCCATGCTTCATGCCCAGGTGGAAGTGCATGCCGTGCTGGATTCGAACAGCATCCGCATTGGCGAGCAAACCAAACTGGATGTGTACCTGCGCTACGATGCTTCGGTCCAAAAAAACCTCAGCATCGACTGGCCTAAGTTTGAGGATACCCTGAAAAAGGAGATCGAAGTGGTGAATATCACAAAGATAGACACAACGATCCCGGATAAAACCAACCCTAATATCATCCAGCAGCACATCCAGCTCACCATTACCTCTTTCGATTCGGGGGCTTATGTGATCCCGCCGTTTAAATTCACCCTCAACAAGGACACTGTCAATCCCCTTATCACGGAACCGCTTCTGCTCGCCGTCAATACAATGCCTACGGATACAGCGCTTGCCAAGATCAAAGATATCAAGCCTCCTTACGATGAGCCTTTCGACTGGAAATGGTACCTGCCGTACATCTATGCTATCGGGGGGATCCTCCTCCTGGTGGCCATTATCATCATTGTACTGGTGAAACTCAGCAAACGGAAGCCTGTGGAGGTGCCTGTGGTTGATAACACGCCGAAAATCCCACCGCATGTCATCGCCTTTGAAAGCCTCGAAAAAATCAAAGCGGAGGCTGTCTGGAAAGAAAACCGTACGAAAGAATATTATTCGGCTATTGCGGACACGATCAGGCTATACATCGAACAGCGCTTTAACATCAATGCCCTTGAGCTGACCTCTGACGAGATCCTGCACATTTTCAAATCGCAGGTAGTAGACCAGGAAAGCAAGAACAGGCTGCGCCAGATCCTGACACTTTCCGACTTTGTGAAATTTGCGAAGCAGATCCCGATAGAAGCGGAACATTCACTGACCCTGAACAATGCTTTTGAATTTGTAAGCGGCACCTTAAGGGAAGAGGCTGCCAGTACCCCAAACGAAACTTCTAAAAACGCTTTATAGATCACTGTGCTATCTTATTTTTCGGACATACAATTTGCAGAAAAACACTGGTTTTGGTTATTCCTTATCCTTCCGGTGATGCTGGCCTGGTACCTGTATAGGCTCAAGACTTACGAAGGCGAGCTGAACTACTCGTCCTTCCATTTGCTGGCGGGAGTGAGGTCTTCGCTGCGGGCAAAGTTCAGGCATGTGCTGTTTTTCCTGCGCATGCTTTGCATTTCTTTCCTCATCCTGGCCATTGCGCGCCCACAATCGCGCAGCAGTTGGAAAGACACCAAAACGGAAGGGATCGATATCGTGGTAAGCCTTGACCTTTCCCTGTCGATGCTGGCCAAAGACTTCAAGCCAAACCGCCTGGAAGTAGCGAAAGATGTGCTGGGAGATTTTATTGATGCACGCCCTAACGACAAGATCGGCCTGGTGGTATTCGGCGGAGAGGCCTTTACGCAGTGCCCACTCACAACCGATCACAAGATCATCAAAAACATGTTCAAGGACATCCGGGCAGGGATGCTCGACCAGGGAACAGCCATTGGCCTGGGCCTGGCGGATGCTGTGGCCCGTGTGAAGGACAGCAAAGCCAAAAGCAAAGTGGTGATCCTGATTTCCGACGGTGTGAACAACGTTGGGGAGATCGCACCGCTCACGGCGGCTGAGATTGCCCGCACCTTCGGCGTTCGTGTATACTGTATCGGCGTAGGCTCTAAAGGCAAAGCGTTGCAGCCGGTGGCTCTTTACCCTAACGGGGAGATCGAGTATGATTATGTGGATGTGGACATCGACGATGAAACCATGACCAAAATTGCGAAGATGACAGGTGGCAAATACTTCCGGGCAACCGATAAGGAAAGCCTCGAAAGCACCTATAAGGAAATTGATAAGCTGGAAAAAACCATCATCAGCGAGAAAAGCTTCACCAACAAAGCCGAGCACTTTTTGCCCCTGGCCCTTACCGCTTTGCTTTGCCTGATGCTTGAATTTTTATTAAAACGATTTGTATTCAGAGCCATACCCTAATGTTTAAGTTCGAAAACCCGGAATATTTTTATGCGCTTGCACTGATCCCCATCTGTGTGCTGATATACATCTGGTATGTGTTCAAAACCAGGCGCAACATGAAAAAGCTTGGCGACAGCGCACTGTTGCGGCAGTTGGTGCCGGATGTATCGAAAGCGAAGAAAACAGGACGCTTCGTTTTATTTACGCTTGGCCTGAGCCTGCTGATCCTGGGGATCTGCAACCTGCAAACGGGAACCAAAACACAGGATGTGAAACGCGAGGGCGCCGACATCATGGTGTGCCTCGATGTATCGAACAGTATGATGGCCCAGGACCTTAGTCCCAACCGTTTGGAAAGGGCCAAGATCGCGCTCGAAAAGATGATCGACAAATTGCAGGGCGACCGCCTGGGTATTGTGGTATTTGCCGGAGAAGCTTATGTGCAATTGCCTATCACCACTGATTACGGGGCAGCCAAAATGTTCCTGGAAAGCATCAGCCCGAAAATTGTACCGGTACAGGGCACAAACATCGCCGCTGCCATCAATACTTCGCTGGAAAGCTTCGGCAAGGACGAGGGCAAGAATAAGGCCATTGTGATCATCACCGATGGTGAGCAGAACGAAGAGGATGATGCGGTATCCGTGGCTGAAGAGGCTGCAAAAAAACACATCACGATCCATACGATCGGAGTTGGCTCCGAAAGCGGGGTCCCTATTCCGAACATGGTCAACGGCGTGCCGGCCGGCTATAAGAAAGACAAGCAGGGGAATACCGTGGTGACGAAGCTGGATCCTAAGATCCTGCAGGACATTGCCGCCGCTACTAACGGGGTGTATGTGCAGGCCACCAGCGCCGATATCGGCCTCGACGCCATCATGAACAAGATTGCGGAGATGGATAAGAAGCAAATGGAAAGCAAAATGTACACCGATTACGAAGATCAGTTCCAGTGGTTCCTAGGCGCGGCTTTGCTGCTCCTGGTGATCGAAGCCCTGATCTCGGAACGTGTGAGCAGGCTCTGGAAAAAACTGAATTTATTTAAAGATGCAAAAACAGTATAGATACATCCTATTGGCCGGCCTGCTGGTTTGCCTTTTCCTGAACGGCTTTGCCCAGGAAGAGAAGAAGCTCCTGCATGCGGGAAACCAGGCTTACCATGGCGGAAAGATCATGGAGTCGGCATCCATCTATAAAAAATCGCTGAAAGAGAAACCGACCTATTACAAGGCCAATTTCAACCTGGGCGATGCGCTCTACAAAACCGCAGAGATGATCAAAAGCGGAAAAATGCCCGTGCCGGATAAGCGCATGACCGCGGATTCTGCTGCAAACCTGGTATTTGATCAGGCAGCAGAGCAGTTCGAGGTGGTTGCCAAATCGGTAAATAATCCGGACACCATACAAAAAGCCTGGCATAACTTCGGTAATGCGAAGCTACAGCAGAAAAACTATGAAGAGGCTGTAAGGGGCTACAAGAAAGCGCTTCGCCTCAATCCCAAAGACGAGGAAACCCGTTACAACCTGGCTTATGCCCAACGCAAGCTGAAAGAGCAGCAAAAGAACCAGAATAAAAACCAGGATCAGAAAAAAGACAAACAGCAACAGGAAAAAGACAAGCAAAAGGTCAACAATCCGAACGATAAGGACCAGCAGGAAGCGCAGCCTCCGGCGATGAGCAAGGAACAGGCCGAGCAAATGCTGAATGCACTTAAAAATTCGGAAAAGAAAAACCAGAACCTCCACGAGAAGAAAGGCGAAGGGCAGAAGAGAAACCCGGAGAAGGACTGGTAGAGAAGAGATATGAGAGACTAAAGGGATGGAAGAGACATAAGGATGGAAGAATGAAAGTAACTAAAAAAATCAGGAGTATTAGTTGATCCTCATCACTTCGGACGCAATCCGGAAGTGATAAAAAAACTAAAAAGAGAAAAAATTTAAAGAATCCTATTAAACAGAATTGCCCCCGAAAATGTAATTCTGTCATGCATTAAAAACAAAAAAGTGTTTAAAAAACTGGCCATAGTATTCTGCGCATGCCTTGCCTTCCTGGCAAAGGCACAAACGCCCGCATTCTACGCCCAGGTAAGCAAAAACAAAGTGGCTGTGGGCGAGCAATTCCAGATTGCCTTTACACTCAACGGCCCGGGCAACAACCTCGTATACTCCAATCTCAAGGATTTCAATATCCACATGGGGCCCAACCAAAGCCAGAGCATGAGCATTGTGAATGGCAACATGTCGCAATCCACCACCATTTCCTTTATCATCTCCGCCAAGAAAGAAGGAAGGATCACCATAGGCCCTGCCTCTGTGATGGCCAATGGCAATCAAAAACTGGAAACGGCGCCTATTGTGATAGAAGTTACCAAGGGAAGCCCGCAGTCGGCGCAGGGCAATAATTCTTCGGACCCCAACCAGTTTGCGAGCGAGATCGGCGACGAGGATCTTTTTGTCCGCACCTTCCTCAGCAAAACCAAATGCTACATCGGCGAACAGATCACCGTCACGCAAAAAGTGTACTCACGTGTCGACCTGAGAGGCTTTCAGAATATTAAGTTTCCTCCTTACAACGGCTTCTGGTCGCAGCAGGAAGAGGGCAATAAGCAGATCAACTTACAACAGGAAGTTCTGAACGGGATCACGTATTTTGTAGCGGAATACAACAAGGTGTATTTGTTTCCTCAACGCAGCGGAACGCTGAACATCGAACCGGTGGAGCTGGAATGCATTGTGAGGAGGGCTACGCAGCGCCAGCCACGCAATATCTTCGAGCAGTTCTTCGGAGCCGGAGGCTATGAGGATGTGGCCGTCAAAGTAAAAAGCAAAGCGGTGAAAGTGGAAGTGAAAGAGCTTCCGGAAGAAGGCAAGCCTGAAGGCTTCACAGGAGCCGTGGGAAATTTCTCCTATAAGACAGAGCTGAGCAAAGAGCAGGTAAAAGCCAACGATGCAGTGAACATCAAATTGACCGTCACGGGAAAAGGGAACATCGCTTTGCTGGAAGCCCCGAAAGCAGAGCTGCCCGAAAGCTTTGAAACCTACGACCCGAAGATCAGCGAATCGATCAAGACCGCGGGCGGTGTGAGCGGCAGCAAAACCTTTGATTACCTGGTGATCCCGAGGGAAAAGGGCGAGTTCACGATCAATGGCCTGAACTTCAGCTTTTTCGACCCGGAAAAAAAACAATATGTGAAGCTGCCTTCGGCTGAGATGAAGCTGACTGTGCTTGAAGGAGACGCCAGCTCTGCCCAGGTGTTTGTTCCGCATAAAAAGGGCCTGAACGAAACGGAGAACGATATCCGATATATTAAACGCGGCGACCTCGGCCTGAAAAAAACAGAAGATGAGTTTTTCGCTTCCCCACTCCACTATGCCCTGCTCGTGGCACCGGTACTGCTTTTCCTGGGAGGCGTGATCGCGGTAAAACAACGCATCAAAGCCAACAGCGATATGCCTGCCCTCAGACAACGCAAAGCGGCGCGCATCGCTAAAAAACAGCTGGCCGCTGCCGAAAAACACATGCAGGCCAACCGTAAGGACGAATTCTTCAACGAGGTACTTAATGCGCTGAACCGCTATATCAGCGATAAGCTGGGGCTTCCGGTGGCCGATCTTTCGAAAGACCGCATTTCGGAAATGCTTCTTCAAAGGCATGTGCAAGAGCAGACACGTGCACAGCTGCTTGCAATGATCGATACCTGCGAATATGCGAAGTACGCGCCAAGCGCAGTGACCGGCGATCTGAAAAAAGTATACAACGATACTGCGGAACTGATCTCTCAACTGGAAAACCAGATCAAACTATAAATGAGAACGAAGGCAACATATCTGATCCGGCAAGGGAGCGGCCTCCTGGTTTTGTGCATGGCGCTGCTCGTGAGCCGGGCTTCTTTTGCGAGCAAGGACCTGAAAGCGCCGGCCGAAGCGGAGAAGTTTTATGCCGAAAAAAAATACAAGGATGCCATTGCCTCCTACGAATCGCTGTTGCGGGACGGCTACACTTCTTACAAGCTTCACTACAACCTTGGCAATGCTTACTATAAAAACAAGGAGCTCGGAAAAGCCATCTACCATTACGAGCTGGCCAACAAGCTGGAGCCAAACAACGAAGATGTGCTGACCAACCTGAGAATCGCCAATGACAAAACCATTGACAAGATCGAAAGCAAGGAAAATTTTTTCCTGAGTGTGATCAAATCCGGCCTGGTCAATGCGCTGAGCACCACTGGCTGGGCCTGGCTGAGCATCATCAGCCTCATCGTATCGCTGAGCCTGTTCTTCCTGTTCTTCAGCTCGCAGAACCTCATGCTGAAACGCATCGGTTTTTTCTCCGGCTTCCTGTGCTTTATCTTATTTCCGGCGTCGATGGCATTTGGCTTCTCCGCACAGAGCGATAAGCAGAACCATAAATTCGCGATCATCACTGCACGCGAAACAAAGACACACGAAGAGCCTTCGGACGCTTCCGGCTCTAAGTTCAGCCTGCACGAAGGCACACGGGTACGCGTGCTGGAAACCAACGACGAGTGGACGAATATCAAGCTCGAGAACGGAAACGAAGCCTGGATCAAAACGGCAGATGCCGGATTGTTTTGACAAAAAATCTGGAGCCGTGCACCGGAACGTGTGATGCGGAATAAAAAACAAAAGCTCATTATCAATAAATTACGAACGGCCTAAGGATATCCTTAGGCCGTTTTTGAATATATTATTGTAGCCTTGTGTGTCTGTTTTCGGGTAGTCTGAAAATAAGTCATTTACAACGGCCTCCCCCTTTTTCTTGTTTATTCTACGCTGATCATGATTATTAACTCTTAATTTTTTTCATATGCCACTCTTAAAATTTGACACTCCCGGATTTGTTAACGATTTATCGAACGCTCAGAAAAAAGCGTGGAGCGATAAAATCAACGATTGGATGGAGGAGAACAGGACGGATCTGCCGCTCTCTTATCAAACTATTTTCTTTAACGAGCTGAACCACCCTGAAGCGGAGAATGGCGCAATCGCAGCCATTACATGGGAAGGCTTTCCGAGGTACTGGAAATTAAAATTCCCCAACGATCCTGTGAAAATGTGGGACGCTTCTGAAAAACTATACCAGCTTACTGACTATAGCGGGAAAAAGTACATTGCGCGTTTGCAGGATGAATATTTGGAGTGGAAAAGTTACAGGGATGCCAACGGAAAACTTATTAAAGTCATATTCACCTGCGAAGGCCCTGATTACTGGGAATTTATTGCTAAAAACGACGAAGCGCTGTTGCTGAGCCTTTACCGGAAGTATGTAAGCAATGCCGTACAATTGAAAGACCTGTTCACCGGAACAGGAGCCAACAAACAGTACAACCGCTCCAACAAATGGAATTTAACGGATGGAATCATGCACCTTACACATGGAGCCAATACACTTGGAGCGGAGATAAACCTTGCTGCAAGGGCCACTGTTCTTAGGAAGAAAGGAACCGTTGACCCCGTGTCCGATTCACATGACCTGATTTGTTGTTCGGGCTATGGCGCGGAAAGCCGTTTTAGTGATCCGACCATAGGAGCTGCGGTAAACTCATTTGTGAGACAGGGATTGTCGGTTACACTGAATAATCCGATAGGCTTATACATCCACAAGCTGGATACTTCAGCAATAGAGCTGCCCGCTGGCCAACAGCTAAAAGATTTCTGGAAAATCATCAGGGGTGACAAAGATAAAGGGATGATTTTAAGAGCGGAATTTTCTGTTTCTGAAGGAATCAATACCTCGCTTGAGGATATTACGATAGGCGGAAACCCCTTGAAATATGGTGCACAATTAGCAGAACTGATTGAAATGGTTATTTACGGTAAAGCTTACAAACTGGAAGCCCAGCTCCCGGCATCCATAGCCTGCGAGAATTATTGTGATGAAGTGGAGCAAATCCATGCCAGCTTCCATCAGCAGGCTCTGACCGAAAATTTTGATCTGAAAAAAACACCTAAGAAGCCTCTGGGGCTCAGGGCAACACCTTATCATGTAGAAGAACTATGAACCAGGAACCTGTTTTAGAAATAGATCAGATTCAGGGCAATATTTTGCCGGGGTTCAGGTTTCCTCACCAGGAAATGATGGCATGCAAACTTAAACCTGACAGCCGCTTTGAAAAGTTCATTGAAGTCATTCTCCCAATGATCACAACCATGCGGGAATCGTTTTTTTACCGCGAAGAGCGCCTTTACCTGGCTAAGCGAACTAATACCTTTGGAATTGCAAGCTTTTCATTGCCGCAACAGCAGAACCTTTTCTGGCTGAATATAGGCCTTGGAAGGCAAATCATCATGGAGTATTTTCCGGAGGTGAGCCAACTGGATAATTCGTTCAATCTTGGCTTATCTGCTCGCTCCTTTCTATTGGGGGACTCCAAAGACGCATCTGCTGAAGGAAATAAAAACAACTGGCGCTTCGGTCACGGTTCAAAAGAAGCAGACATTTTTCTGATTGCTTCGTCTGACAAAATTGAAACCCTCGACGAAGAAACTGCCAAACTCAGGGAATTGATTGCAGAACATAACATAGAGCTATTATACTCTGAAAGGGGGGAAAGGCTCCCGGATGAGAAAGAACATTTTGGATTCAAGGACGGCATTTCTCAACCAGCCATTCGTGGTTTAGTTGATACAGACGGCACTCCGATTTCGCGCAGACTAATTATCAGAGGGAATGAAGGGAACGACACTCCCGAATATTCGGAACCCGGCAAGCTATTGCTCTGGCCAGGCCAGTTTGTATTCGGATACCCCAAGCAGTCTGCCAGCCATTTCAGAACTCCGGTTGCCCCAACGAACATAGAAACAAGCCCTCTCATCAAAAACGGTTCTTTTTTAGTATTCAGACGGCTTAAGCAGGATGTGGCCGAATTTCAAAATCAGACACAGGAGATGCACCGCGAGCTCACAGCGAGCCAGGGATTTGAAACAGTATCCTATGAAGACTTTATTGCAAAGCTTGTTGGCAGAAAAAAAGACGGTACAACACTTCTGGCTGAGGGCAACAATCCTCCTCCCGATTTTGCAAATGATTTTAATTTTAAATCTGACACGAAAGGTTTTACCCTGGAAAATGGCCAAGTGCTTGACCCTGTTAAATCAGATCCACAAGGATCAAAATGCCCTATGTTTGCCCACATCAGGAAAGTAAATCCACGCGACCTGGCTACCGATCAGGGTGCAGAAACAAATACTGCGACATTCAGGATTTTACGGCGGGGAATCCCCTTTGGGAAGCAATACAACCATACATCTACAGACGATCCGGCCAACAAAGAGGAAAGAGGCTTATTGTTTTTATGCTATCAGACCTCTATTCAGAATCAGTTTGAGTTGCTTACCAATAAGTGGATGAATAAAGAAGCCCGGCCCGAAACAAACGTCGGGCACGACATTCTTGTGGGGCAGAATAATGAGGAGGATTCCGGCGGAGTGAAATGGTGCTTGTTTACCGCGAACGGAAAAGCAAAAAAACTGGAATCTCAAAAGCCTTTTGTAATCCCAACTGCCGGTGGCTATTTTTTCTGCCCTTCTATAGCAGCTTTAGCCGCCATATCAATAAAGGCGGAAAAGAATACAACCGTGAATGTATGAGTGTCTTACAAATCCCTTTACTGAATCTTCACCACTTTGCTGTAAAGCTTATTGTCGGAAGAAGCGATGATAACGTAGGTGCCGTTGTTTAATTTACCGCAGTTGTCCGCTGAGATCCTGAGCTCATCGTCACCGTTCACGATCACCTTCGATACGCTTTCCTCACCCTTTTCGTTCCTCAATACCACCAGGGCTTCCCGTAAACCCGAAGACGTCAGCTCAGGCTGGGAGATGGGGGTATTAGACAAGCTAAGGACCGGGCTTGCGCCCTGATTGTTGACGGATATCAGGCGCGAAGACAGGGTTTCCCCTGCGGCATTGGTCTGCGTGAGGCGATAGTAGGACGTTCCTTTATAAGGAGTATAATCCACATCGAAATAGCTGATGAGGTTGCTGTTATTCCCGAAGTTCCGGATCTTCAGGAAGGGCGTGAAGCCGGAAGCATCTTTCGATTTTTCGATGGTAAAATAATGGTTTGAGTGTTCCGTATTGGAGGACCAGGTGAGCTCTACCCTATTCCCATTCAGCACGGCATCGAAGCTCAGCAGTACCTCCGGAAGGGCTTCTGTAGCGGGTTTGCTGCCGCTATCGGGCTGTGAGAACAGCGGATAAGAAAGCAGAACGGAAATAAGGGCAAACAACTGACGGAACCTGTTCATTAGCATCTGGTTTAAATGTATCTAATGTAATATAACAGGAGGCGAAAGCCAATCCTTTTGCTCCGAAATAAATAGCCGATGCGCGACCAAAAATCATATCATAAAAAAGGCGTCACTCTATGCGAGCGACGCCTCTATATTTTTCACGAATCCTATCAGGCTTTCAAAAAGCCGAGGATCTTCTCAACGCTGGCTTTTGCATCGCCGTACAGCATTTCCGAATTCGGCTTATAAAACAATGGATTGTCTTCGCCGGAATACCCGGCAGACATTGAGCGTTTCATGATGATGACTTTTTCTGCTTTCCAGGCTTCGATCACCGGCATACCATAAATAGAGCTTGCCGGATCGTCCTGCGCGCTTGGGTTCACGACGTCGTTTGCGCCGATCACCATCACCACATCGGTATCAGGCATATCGTCGTTAATCTCATCCATTTCCAGAACAATATCGTAAGGAACATTGGCTTCGGCCAGCAACACGTTCATGTGGCCCGGCAAACGGCCCGCTACCGGGTGAATGGCAAAGCGCACATTTTTACCGGCTTTCCGTAATGTCTGCACCATCTCATAGATGGGGTACTGAGCTTTGGCTACCGCCATGCCGTAGCCCGGAACAATGACTACTGATTTTGCTTCTTTCAGCAGGGCCGCAACTTCTTCGTGATTCAGGGAAGTCACTTCTCCTTCAATGGCTTTTTTCTCACCGCCGGAGCCGTTGCCCGATCCGCTTGCGAAGATCACGGCAAAGAACGAGCGGTTCATTGCGTGGCACATGTGCATGGAGAGGATTGCCCCCGAGCTTCCAACCAAAGCCCCGGTAACGATCAATAAATCATTACCCAGCATGAAGCCCGCTGCCGATGCGGCCCAGCCCGAATAAGAGTTGAGCATGGAAACCACCACAGGCATATCTCCGCCACCGATGGCCATCACCAATACAATACCGATGAATGATGCTATCGCCGTCATGATACCAAGGTATAGCATGCCGCCTGTTCCTTCTGCATTGCAAAAAAAGACACCAAGAACGGTACATAGCAGGAGCAATACCAGGTTCATGGCCTGCAGCCCTTTAAAGCTCCAGGGTTTGGAAGGCACCTTGCCGTCTAATTTTCCCCAGGCAATGATAGAGCCTGTGAAAGTAATGGCTCCGATAAACACCCCCACAAACACTTCTACGAGGTGAATGTTGTGAGCAGCCCCCTGTAACTCATGTGATTTGGGATCGAGGTAAGAACCGAAGCCAACCAATACGGCTGCCAGGCCTACAAAGCTATGCAGGATAGCCACCAACTGGGGCATGGCAGTCATTTCCACTTTACGGGCAAGCATCAGGCCAATTACCGAGGCGATAGCAATGGCCATGATAATATAAACATGGCCCGCAACACCCTGGCCTAGTACAGTCGCCAGGATAGCGACGACCATCCCGATGATCCCGTAAAATACGCCGCGCTTGGCCGACTCCTGGGATGACAATCCTCCCAAGCTTAAAATAAACAGGATACTGGCAAATAAGTAAGCTGCTGTTTGTATCTCTTTTGCAATGAACATAATTTAACTCCTTTTTAGTGTTTTATAATTTGTGTTGTTAAAGCCGGGTTTCTTACTTTTTAAACATTTTCAACATCCGGTGAGTCACCACGAAACCACCAACGATATTGATGCTGGCTACCAGGATAGCGATGAAGGCCAAAATGGTCATCGGGTTCGTGAGGTCATCCGTTGTCTGCAATAAACCGCCGACCACAATGATCCCGCTGATCGCGTTCGTAACGGCCATCAAAGGAGTGTGTAAGGAATGGGCCACGTTGGTAATTAACTGCCAGCCCACAAACACCGCTAATATAAACACTGTAAAGTGCTGGATAAATTCAGGCGGGGCAAAACGGCCAACGAGAAAGAGCAGAGCGCCAACCACCGCCAGGCGGATGACCATAGAGGTTGCTGCTTTCTTTGATTTTTCGGCATCGGAGAGCTTTACTTCTTCGGCGGTAGGTGCTGCCGGCTTTTTATTGCCGCCACCGGCTGTAGGGCTCACCGGAAGCGGTGCCGGCGGCCAGTTGATCTTGCCGTTATAAGTAACCATTGCTCTCGATACAATGGCATCTTCCATGTCAATTTTCCATTTCTCTGCCTTTCCCATGTCATCCAGTAAGTGACATAAGTTATTGCCGTATAACTGCGATGCCTGGGATGGCAGCTGGTTCAGCTTACCAACAAGCGTTATTCCATTAGGCGTTGTGTAAACTTCTCCGTTTTTGGTTTCTGTACAGTTGCCTCCGGTCGATGCCGCGAGATCCACAATCACAGAGCCCGGTTTCATGGCTGCCACATGGTAATCCAGCCACAGCTTCGGAGCCGGCCTGCCCGGAATTTGCGCCGTTGTGATGACGATATCTACTTCTTTGGCCTGCTCTAAAAATAATTTCATCTCGGCCTCGATGAACTCCTTGCTCATTTCTTTGGAGTAACCGGATGAGGTGGCGCCATCCTCTTCTATCTCCACGGTGAGGAACTGGGCTCCCATCGATTCGATCTGTTCGGCAACTTCCTTCCGGGTGTCAAATGCCCTTACGATCGCTCCCAGAGAATTGGCAGCTCCGATAGCTGCGAGCCCTGCAACACCGGCACCGATGACCAGCACCTTGGCCGGCTCGACTTTACCGGCTGCGGTGATCTGTCCGTTCAGGAACCTGCCGAAATAGTAAGAGCCTTCTATCACCGCTCTGTAACCGGCTATGTTGGCCATCGACGACAAAACATCCATTTTTTGCGCCCTGGAGATGCGCGGGATCGCATCCATGGCAACGGCATTTACTTTTTTATCAGCCAGCTTCTGTAGCAGCGGCTGATTCTGCGCAGGCCATAAGTAGCTCAGCAACACAAGGCCTTCATGCATCAGGTCCACTTCCTCCATCGCCGGCTCCTTCACTTTCAGAACAATGTCCGACTGTCCGTAGATCTCAGCTGCCGTATTTACGATCTTGGCTCCGGCTTCTTCAAATTCCTTATCGGAAAAATTTGCTTTTATTCCCGCATTATGCTGAATGTAAACCTCAAATCCCTGCTTTTGCAAACGTTTGACTGTTTTTGGAGTTGCAGCAACTCTTAACTCATTGGGCGATATTTCCGATGGAATTCCAACTTTCATATGGTTTAAACTATTAGGTGTTTTGTCTGCCGGGTTTTAACAGGGTCATTTCCCCGTTAAAAAATCCAGTCAAATAAAGTAAAATCTGCCGCTTTATCAAAATCGACTTATAAACAGCAGGCGAAGCCGGGATTTCTCCCAAAAGCAAAGCCCACTGATCGTTGTGAACCAGTGGGCTTTTCTATATTGTGAATAACATTATTTCGTTTCAGCAGCTTTGGTACCTTCTGCTTTTTTGCAACAGGATTTACCTTCTTTTTTGTCAGAAGCAGCGCAGGCTTTACCTTCTGCTCCTTTATCCTTGCAGCAGGCTTTGGTTTCCTTTTTGGCGTCTTTTTTACCTTTGTCTTTATCGCCAGGAGTAGTTGCAGAAACACTTGCTACCAAACCGGTGAACGCTAACATTAAAACTAATTTTTTCATGAGTTGGAGGTTTTTAAATTTTTATACTTACAAATTTACTACAAAAAATTAAGAAAATCTTTTATTAACATTGTTGCGGCGTGATACTATGTTAAAAAAGCAAAATTTGCTTTTTCGATTTAGTTTTTTAAATTAGTAAATCTNNACGTTATTCTAACCTATCCCCAACATGAAAAAACTACTAAATCTCTCCCTTCTGCTGCTTGGCACGGCTTCCCTGAACGCTCAATCGGCCCTCTGGTCGGCCATTGACGAAAAAGCCATCAGTGTCAGCGGAAAAAGGGAGATCGTTCCCGACAAATACAAAACCTACCACCTCGACATGGCCGGCCTGAAAAGCATTCTCGGCCAGGCTCCTTCCGATAAGACTGTCCTGATTAAACATTCGCCTGCTATTATTCTCCTGCCTCTTCCCGACGGAAGCATCCAGCGGTTTCACCTGGTGGAGTCGCCGGTGATGGCGCCTGCGCTTCAATCCAGCTACCCCGATATCAGAACCTATAGCGTACACGGCATCGACGATCCTTATGCCAGCGGCAAGCTGGACCTTACCGAATACGGCTTTCACGGTATGATCAGGAGCCCTTACGGGGATTCCTACATCGACCCTTATTGCAAAAACAACCTGAATGATTACATTTCCTATTACACGGCGGACTTCCGGAAACCGGACATGTTCAAATTACCGGAAGCGGGCCTGATCGTGAATGATGAAGACCAGGGCCAGGCGCAACGTGCAGCGTCTCCGATGGCGGTATGTGCGGGCAACACGCTGAGAACCTATCGCCTGGCGGTAGGCTGCACCGGCGAATATGCAATTGCCGCCACCGGGAACTCTTCTCCGACAGTAGCGCAGACGCTGGCCAAAGTGGTGACCACGGTGAACCGCGTGGATGGCGTTTATGAAACGGAAGTTGCCGTGCGCCTTGTACTTGTCCCTACTACTACCCTGGTATTGTATACGACTCCGGGCACGGGCTACACAACGGCAGAGAACAACAATGCGAGCTCCTTGATCGGAAAAAGCCAATCCCTGATCACCTCTCAGGTCGGAAGCGCGAACTTCGACATCGGCCATACCTTCAGCACCGGCGGTGGCGGTTTGGCAAACCTGCGCTGTGTATGCAACAGCAGCAGCAAAGCCAGCGGGATCACAGGAAGTGCAAACCCGGTGGGCGATCCTTACGATATTGATTATGTAGCGCATGAAATGGGGCACCAGTTTGGAGGCAACCATACCTTCAATGCCAACTCCGGAGCGGGCTCGTGCGCCGGAAACAGAAATGCGTCCACCTCCGTTGAACCGGGAAGCGGCGTGACCATTATGGCTTACGCCGGGATTTGCGGGACAACCAACGATCTCGCCTCTCATAGCATTGCTTATTTTCACGGGGTAAGCTACGACGAGATCACCAATTTCATTAACGGTTCCGGCAACGCCTGCGCGGCAACCAGCACCACCGGCAACAATCCTCCGGTAGTTACCGTAACACCAACCCTCACCAGCCCTGCCAATACGCCTTTCACCCTCACCGGTTCTGCAACGGATCCTGACGGAGACGCCTTAACCTACCAATGGGAAGAAATAGATCCGGGCAGCGGCTCCGGCGGAAACTGGAATAGTGGCGGAAAACCATTTTTCAGATCGTATGCCCCGGTAACTTCTCCAAGTCGCTCCTTCCCGAGCGCAGCAGTCATTGCCTCCGGAAACCTGCAAGGCACAAGAGGCGAATACATGCCTACAACCGCCCAGGTATTGAAGTTCAGATTGACGGTGCGCGATAATAAAATGGGCGGCGGCGGCGTATGCACCGCAACAACCCAGGTAACCATTACCGTTGATACGGGCGTCAAACAATACACCAGCGATCATTTCAGCATCAGCTTTTACCCTAACCCATTTTCAGGACAGCTCAACGTGGAGATCCCGGGGGATGCAACACTGAACCCGGAAAATACCTCGCTGAAAGTATACGATGTATTGGGAAATGTTGTGAAAACAGAGCAGCTGAAGATCAGGAAGAATTATTCCGGGTCTTTCGATCTGTCTGATCTTGCCAATGGTTCTTATGTGATCGAAGTCACTGACGGTCAACAGCGCTCCATATCGCGCGTGGTGAAACTGTAAGCGATGTCTGTATTTAAATTGGAAAAAAGCCGCGTCATGCGGCTTTTTTTATTTGACTATTGAAGGTATTCCGAATCCGGTATCACCGCGCCATGGACGGAACGATTTGTTCTGAGCTCTCCCGTAATATTAGCGAAGCATAGAGGCCCGTTTTACAAGATAGGTTTGCAGCACGAGGTCGAAGCCCTGATTGATGTCCGCTTCTACAAAATCGATCTTATACTGCCCGCATTTCAATTTGATGGCTTCTGTGTATTCGCTCACTTTGCGGATGTAGGTTTCTTTGATCTGATTGGGGTTGAGCTTGATCTCTTCACGTGTTTCCATGTCGATGAAATGGTAGGGACGGTTTTCAAAATCGAACTCCAGCTCCTGGCTTTTATCGGTCACATGAAACAGCACCACATCGTGCTTCTTGTATTTGAGGTGTTGGAGCGATGCAAAAATAGATTCCAGGTGTGTGTCATCCTCGAACATATCGCTGAAAATAATTACCAGCGAGCGAGTATGTATGATCTCCGCTACCTGGTCGAGCGCGCGGGCCGATTGGGTGGAGCTTCTTTCGCTGATGGTTGTTTTTGACAGAAGCTCTTCCAGCTCGTGGTAGATAAGCTTCTGCTGTGTGGGGTTACTTCTTGCCGGATAATGCTTGTAGATATCGGCATCGAACAGGGTGAGGCCTACGGCGTCCCTCTGCCCTTTCAGGAGCTCCATGAGGGCGGCAGCGGCATATACGGAAAAGGATAATTTGCTGTGCGCGTCTTTGGGCCTTTCGAGCGGGAAGAGCATGGACTGCGAGGAATCGATGACGATCTGGCAACGCAGGTTGGTTTCCTCTTCGTAACGCTTGATAAAAAGCTTATCGGTTTTGGCAAACAGCTTCCAGTCGATGTGCCTGGTGCTTTCGCCGCTATTGTAAATACGGTGCTCGGCAAACTCTACGGAAAAGCCATGGAAAGGGCTGCGGTGAAGCCCTGTGATAAAGCCTTCTACTACCTGTTTGGCCAGGAGCTCAAGCCTGGAGAAAGGTTCTATCTTTTGTCGGTCGATCATGCTGCATAAAAATACAATTAAATGAGATCAATTCCCAATAGCAAATCGGGAAAATGTCATGAGCAGATGAATGCAGAGCCAAATAAGTCCGCCTTTTCGGCGGCTTTGTTCGACCGGCTGTTTTTTGCTTCGGTTATTGCCTCTCAAAAAAACAGGGTCGCATCAATAAAAAAACCCTGCCGTATTGGGGCAGGGTTTTTATCTGTAATCAGTATCTGATTATTTTCCTTTGTTAACGTTACCAGCTAACTCAGTACCAGCTTTAAATTTCACTACTTTTTTAGCAGCGATTTTAATTTCTTTACCAGTTTGAGGGTTACGACCTACACGAGCAGCACGTTTAGAAACTGAAAAAGAACCGAAACCTACTAAAGAGATGCGGTCACCTTTTTTTAATCCTTTTGATACTGCTTCGATAGTAGCATCTAATGCACGACCAGCGTCAGCTTTAGTTAATTTTGCTCCGTTTGCAATTGCTTCGATTAATTCTGCTTTGTTCATTTTGTTTTGTTTTTAAGGGTTAAACTTTTCAAATTAATTAACAAGACAAATGTATATTCTAATCCGTATTTGTCAAGCGATTTCAGAAAAAAAACCGGGAATTTGTTTATAAATAAGCCTTTTGTTAATAAGTCCGGCTGTATCGCCCCCCTAATAAGGGTTTACAGACATCCTATCTCCTATAATGCTTCTACGTATGCCTTACAGACTTAAGACGACCTGAGCATGAAGATATACCGTACTTATAAGCAACCGGGTTTCGGATAGCGGGTATAAAATCCGCTCGTCTTTTTCGCTTCTGATTCCTCTTACTTCAGTCGCTCATTGATGAGGCGTTTCATCAAGGAATTCAAATACTCAACCTGGTAATCCCCTACAGATGCTTCCAGGTGGGTATTGCCGATACCGCTGTCGTTTGTGATAAACACATACGTTCCATTGGTTGCGATCGCCATGTAGCGCATTAAAAATTCGGTTTCCTTATCGATGCCGCTGGCAGTAACGGGAATGATCGCAATGCCTTCCGCACTTGCTTTTTCAATTAACCGGTTGATCTCCGATGGGATCTGTCCGTCATGATGCGGCGGGGCATCCAGAACGACAAACAGGATGCGTGCTCTGGCATGCGAAGACCATTGCAGGCCTGATATGGCATCACGCAGCGCCTCATGGACCGCCTCCGGAAAATCACCGCCCCCATCAGCCGACTGCTCTTTGATGAAATCCACTGTTTCTCCGGTATTGGAAGTAAAAGCCGATAATTTTGTCACGTAGTCATCGCCCTTATCTCTGTAAAATACGGCCCCTGTATTGACGGTGATGTTATCATTCTTTGCTTTTACGTCAGCGATCACATCGGTAAGTTCTGTTTTCAAATATTCCAGCTCGTCGCCCATTGAGCCTGTAGCATCTACCATAAAGGCGATGTCTACCTGGTTGTTCTGCGGGCTCTCCAAATTCTGAACGGCAATGCGGTTCACCTCTTTGGTGCTGTAAGCCACCGGATTTTTGAATAGCTCTCCGTTAATCCTGATTTTCAGATCGGCTATCGCATATTGATTTTCTTTTTTCAGAGAAGGCCATAACTCAGCATCGCCATCGTTGTCTGTGCGCGATCGCCAGAGTACATCGCCATCTTCTGTCACCAGTTCTACCGGCACATCTGCCAGGCTACCGGATGTTGTATGGCGAAGATGGATGGCAATGCGATCCTGCAGGTTATACTGCCAGTAAGCAGGCATGGATGAAAATTCCTGACGTTTACCCAGCGATTCCCAAAAGTCCCAATGGTTGAGATCATTCCATTCGGCAGCAGTAATCTGCCCGGAGGCCATCTGGTTCTGTATTCCCTCTTTCTCTGAGTGTGGGGATGATGATCCGGCGCTTGCGCTTGACTTATCGGATGAAAGATCCCTGTAGCCCGACTTCTCCTTGCTTCCCCCGCAGGCGCTTAATGCAATGATGATTACCGAAAAAATGAATACCTGTTTCATAAGATTACTTTTAGCGTTTATCTCAAAACCCTGAAAAAGTAACCGTTTCCGGGATCACAAAAATTTAAAACCTTCCGGCACTTTAAATCCTCTCAAAAATTCCTCCACCGACATCCGTTTTTTTCCTGCCATCTGCAGTTCGGTAATACGTATGAATCCATTGCTGCAAGCTACTTTTACCAGCTGCTTATGATCGGTGATCACGGTTCCAGGCTCATGCGGATGACTTGCCTCTTCTACTTCGCTTCGGTAAATTTTAACGGTAAGGAGATTTCCGTTCTTATCTGCAAAAGACGTATAGGCCGCCGGGTAAGGCGAAAGGCCGCGAATGAGGTTGTAAATTTTTTCTGCCGGCTCGTTCCAGTTGATCTTCGCTGTTTCTTTAAAAAGCTTTGGCGCATGGATGCTCTGCGAGTCGTCCTGTGGCTTCAGCTCATAGTTACCGGCGTCGATGGCCTGCACGGTTTTCAGGATCACTTCTGCGCCAAGCTGCATGAGCTGGTCATGAAGTTCTCCGGCGGTGGTCGTGTTGCCGATCGGAATTTTTTCCTGGAAAAGCATGTTGCCGGTATCTATCTCGTGCTTCAGCTTAAAGCTGGTGACGCCGCTTTCGGTTTCGCCGTTGATGATGGCCCAGTTGATGGGCGCTGCGCCACGGTATTTTGGCAGCAAAGAGCCGTGCAGGTTATAGGTTCCCAATGGCGGCATGTTCCACACCACTTCGGGCAGCATGCGGAAAGCTACCACAATTTGCAGATCGGCTTTCAGACTCTTCAGCTCTTCGAGGAATTGCTCATCTTTCAGCTTTTCAGGCTGCATCACCTTGAGCCCTTTGCTCAGCGCGTAAGTTTTCACAGCGGACTGTTGTAGCTGCTGTCCTCTTCCGGCTGGCTTATCAGGCACGGTGATCACCGCAGCGATATCATAACCATGCTGTACCAGGATATCGAGGCTTGCCACTGCAAACTCGGGCGTTCCCATAAAAATAATTCTCATAGTACTCGTATTTCGGCGCTAAGTTAACCCTTAAATTTGTTCCCGCCGGCATTTGCTCAAAATTGTTAACAGGAAAATGAAAGCCGGGAAAAACATCTAACTTAGCCAAACAAACGTATTGACTCATGAACATTTTACTGGTCGAAGACGACACCACCCTCAATAAAAACATCAGGGAATACCTGCAACAGGAATCCTTCGACGTGGAAGTGGTATTTGACGGGCAGCTCGCTGAAAAGCTCATGAAAAAAAACCGTTTCGATTGCGTGATCCTGGATGTCAACCTGCCCTACAAGAACGGCTATGAGCTTTGCCGCGAATTCAGGGCTTATAACAAATCGACGCCTGTGCTGATGCTCACCGCTTTCGACGAGCTGGAAGATAAGGTAAAAGGTTACGACTGCGGTGCCGACGACTACCTCACAAAACCGTTCTACATGAAAGAGCTGGCCATGCGTGTGATGGCCCTGATCAAACGGAACAACAATTCCATTCCGCAAGGCAATCATGAGATCATTTCCGTGGAAGACATCGTCATCAATCAACGGACCAAAACCGTTAAACGCAGCGATGTGGAAATCACCCTCACGCCGCGCGAATACCAGATCCTTCTGAAGCTGGCTCTGGCCAAGGGAGAGCTGGTGGATAAACAGGAGCTGGTAAGAGAGATCTGGGGCGGCTCTTTCGATGCCAACACGAACACCATCGAGGTATACATTAATTTTTTAAGAAAGAAGATCGACAAGCCTTTTGATAAGCAGCTCATCAAGACCAAGATCGGATATGGCTATTATTTAAATATCTGATTTGCGCTATTACATCTATGACTATCCGCAGCAAGATACTTCTTTACTTCTCTACCTTGTCCATCGGCATTGTTGGTATCGCCTTTGTGATCATTTACTCGCTTTTCTCCAATTACAGGACACAGGAATTCCAGCAACGGATCAAGGACAAGACCATCACAACAGTGAAGTTCCTGGTAGAGATCGAGCAAATCGATCATAACTTATTGCAGACAATGGATGAGTATACGATCAATAACCTGTACAAGGAAAAGATCCTCATTTTTGACAGCACGAAAAAACTCATATACAGCAGCGTGGACGATACTAAGATCAAATATGAAAAGTCCATGCTAAGCGAACTCTCTCCGCATAACCCTCTCATCGAAACCACGGAAGATAATTTTGACCTGGTTGGCGTTTGCTTCCAGTTCGGGAACCGCAACTATTACGGGATCGCCAAAGCTTATGATGAGTTCGGGCTCGACAAACTAGCGTACCTCAAATCGGTATTCATCATCATCTTCATCGTCTTTTCATCGGTGATCCTCGTAACGTCTTATCTCATCTCCAAGCAAATCACACAGCCTATCAATTTAATGGCCGGGGAGCTAAAAAAGATCAACCTCGATTCTCAGAACAGCCTGATCACTGTTCCCGACAGCAAAGATGAGATCCATGTGCTGGCTTCCCGATTCAATGAGTTGATGAACCGGCTCAACGATGCGTTCTCCTTTCAGAAACATGCCATCCACCACATTTCGCATGAGCTCAAAACACCGATTGCGGTTTTGGTTTCCAATTTCGAAAAAATGGAAACGGAGAGAAATGCAGAGCATCTGCAGAACATGATCCGCAACCAGAAAGAAGACACCAAAAACCTCAGCGATATTATCAATGCCCTGCTGGAAATCTCAAAGGTAGAAACGGGCAACAAGCTGGAAACACAGCTGGTGAGGCTCGACGATCTTATTTTTGAAGTGCTTGACGAAGTGAAGCGCCTGCATGAGGAATTCAGTTTTGAGCTTGAGCTTGACGAGAGCATTGTGTCTGAAGAGCTGCTCTCCATCAGGGGAAGCCACCGGCTGCTGCGTCTTGCAGTGATGAATTTAGCCACCAATTGCATCCGCTACAGCGATAACCAAAAAGCAAAATTCAGGATCTATATCAAAGAGGATGAGCTATGCCTGGATGCTGTCAATTCCGGCAAGATCATTCGCGATCACGAAAAGCAATTTCTCTTCCAGCATTTCTTCAGGGGCGAGAACAGCAAGGAGCACAGGGGTTTCGGCCTTGGCCTGGTACTGATCAATAAGATCATCATGCTTCACATGGCCCGGATCACTTACTCTTCCAACGGAAATACGAATACCTTCACCATCAGCTTCCCGGGGTATCAGCAGCCATTTCAAAAATAACATGGATAGTTTTCCATGTAAAAGGCGCTTCCCCCGGTTACAGGTGCTTTTGGAAAGTGCTTAATCGTCGTCTATCATTTTCCTGAATTTGTAATTTAGGGTTACTCCATAAATAAACTGGTCACTGTTTATTTTCCGGAGGTAGGTGGACTGTAATACAAAAAAGACATCTGCGCTAAACTGAGAGGTGAATTTATGATTCACGTCTGCATAAAAGCGATTTCTCCTGAGGCCTGTGTTTCCTGTAAACAGGGTCGTCATCACTTCATCACCTATATACATTCTGTCGGTGCGTGTGAGCCTGCGATTCAGCATCAACTTTTCGCGCAGGTCTGTTCTGGCATACGGCTTATAGCCTTCGTCTACCAGGAAAAAACTGGACGTGTGCTGGAAGATGGCCCGGTTACTCAAATACCAGTACGCATTGAGGTGAATCTTATTAGCTGCCGAGAGGTAATATTGGTGGTAAGTCCTGAAATACCTGTCGGTGCCGCGCGCCGGCGCATAGACATAATTGGCCGACACCAAAAACGTTTTGGTAATCTGATAATACAGACCTCCATCCAGGTACCAGGACTTCAGGAGTGTGAAATTTTCTCCGTCCCTGATCCTTCCCATAATCCTGTAGGAAAGATGTTTCGTTATTTTTTGCCTGACGGCCAGGGAAAACCAACCTGCCGCATCGCGCTCTCTGACCTGGCCAGGTAACTGAGAGAAAAAAACGAGGCAAAGTAAACCCGTGAGAACCTGTTTGCACATAACACAAATTAACATCACAATTTCTTTTCACAGAGCGTTTTAAGTTAAATTTTATATGCTTTAAGGCAATTTTAAGCCCCGCGACTGCACCTTTGTCATCGAAAAAGATCGCATTATGATTAAGGTAATATCTGCAAAAGCCCTGGGGTTATTTTTTGTTTGTTTAGGTTTTAGCATACAAAACCTCAGGGCTGCAGATACCCTGTATATCAATATCAAGCAAGCCGACAGCCTGTTCTTAAAAAACAACTACAGCCTTTTGGCTTCAGCGATGAACATCGATGCGCAGAAGGCTCAGATCATCCAGGCAAGGCTTTACCCTAACCCTGTTTTCACTGCCGACCTGAATGCTTACGACCCGGAGCATAAACAGGCCTTCCACGTCAACAATTCCGGACAGAAAGCATTTCAGCTGGAGCAGCTGATCCTGCTGGGCGGCAAACGGAAAGCACAGATAGACCTGGCCAAGACAAATGTAAAAATCTCCGAGCTTGAGTTCCAGCAAATGCTCAGCCAGTTAAAATTCCAGCTGCACAGCAGTATGTATTTTCTGAGCCAGCAATATGTTCTCATTGGCAAATATAACAAACAGCTGAATTTACTGGACACGATCCTTGCGGCTTATGATACCCAGGCAAAAAAAGGGAACATTGCCCTGAAAGATGTGGTGCGCCTGAAAGGCTTTTA
Organism: Bacteroidetes bacterium UBA4416; assembly: GCA_002390745.1. Classification (GTDB taxonomy): domain Bacteria; phylum Bacteroidota; class Bacteroidia; order B-17B0; family Aurantibacillaceae; genus UBA4416. The sequence goes on from DGQK01000062.1 coordinate 68,749, forward strand.
CCTGAACCTGAACAACGAACGGGCAGAGATCCTGAAAAACTATTTTGAGGAGCTTTCAAAGGTGCAAACCATCCTCCAGGTCAACCAGGTGATTTATCCTTTGGTTTCCGACCAGGATTTCAGCGCGTTCATCAAGCCTGTCAACCTCGATGACCTTACAAACACAGCCTTGCAAAACAGGCCGGATTACCTGATCACGCAACAGGATAAGCTCTTTGCAGAGCAATACCTGAAGTATCAGCGAAAGCTGGCAGTACCCGACATCAACCTCACCGGCTCCTACGACCAGCGTGGCGGTGCCTTCCAGAACCAGGTCAATGTTGGCCTGAGCATTCCCTTACCGGTATGGAACCGCAACCAGGGCAACATCAAAGCGGCCTCCTACCAGGTAAAACAGCAGGAATATCAAACAGAAGGCATTAAAAGCAGGCTGCTGGCCGATGTGTTTAATTATTACCAGCTCTACATGCAATCGGTCATTGAATTTCAAAAAACCGAAAAGCTGTACAACGAAGATTTTGAAACCTCTTTCAAAGGCATTTCCGAAAATTTCAGAAAAGGAAACGTAAGCATTCTTGAGTTTGTCGATTTCTTTGAGGCTTATAACAATGCCCTTACCGAGATCTCGAGGGTCAAAGTACAGCTCAACACCTCTGCCGAACAGCTGAACCTGACCACCGGCAAAGAAATTTTCTAATCGCAACTAATACACACACCCATGAAATACTCCATCCTGTTTGTCCTTCCCGCGCTATTCATGTTGGGCTCCTGCAACAACGACGAGAAAAAGGTCGAAACCGCTACAGCCTTCAGTATGAGTGATACGATGCTTAGCAAATGTGAATTTTATACCGCTTCGCTTAAGGATGTCAGGAATGAGCTTCGCCTGTTTGGAAAAATAGAGCCTGACAATAATAAGCTGGCACAGGTCTATTCCATTGTAGGTGGAAACGTGATTAAGATCAACGTAGAGCTGGGCGACTATGTGAGCAAAGGGCAGGTGCTGGCAACGGTACGAAGCGGTGAGGTTGCTGAATTCCAGAAAGAGCAGCTGGATGCCAGGAGTGACGTTGCTGTGGAAGAAAAAAACCTGCAAGTGGCAAAGGACATGTATGCCGGCAAACTGGCCACTGAAAAGGATGTTCTGGCTGCTGAGCGCGAACTGGAAAAAGCCAAAGCGGAGCTGGCACGCATCAACGAAGTGTACGGCATTTATAATTTGCAGGCCGGTTCGGTCTTCAATGTTACGGCCCCAATGAGCGGTTTCATTGTTCAGAAAAACATTAACCAGAACGAGCAGCTGAGGGCCGACAAATCGGATGCTTTGTTTTCGATTGCTGAGATCAATGAAGTATGGGCCATGGCCAACGTGAACGAAAGTGATATTTCGAAAGTTCAGATCGACTATGATGCCGAAGTGACCACCCTGAGCTTCCCTGATAATAAATACCTGGGGAAAATAGACAAGATCTTCAATGCCATTGACCCGGAAACCAAAGCCATGAAAGTGAGGGTTCGCATTCCCAATAATGATCTCAAGCTGAAACCGGAGATGAATGCCACGGTTATTGTCCGCTACAATGAGAACAGGAAGCTGATCGCTGTGCCTGCCTCGTCGGTTATCTTCGACAAGAGCAAGAACTGGATCATGGTATTTAAGGACCGTAACAACGTTGAAACACGGAAAGTGCATGTGTACAGCCAGGTTGGCGACATTGCCTATATCAGGGACGGCATTAACGATGGAGAGAAAGTAATCTCAAAGAACGGACTTTTGATCTACGATGCGTTAAACGATTAACATTTCCTCATAGCTATTAACCCTGCTTCCGCTCTGAAGCGGCTGCATCAACAGCATTACCATGAATAAGTTCATTAAAGGGATCCTGGCCTTTTCCTTAAAAAATAAATTCTTTACATTTTTCTGGGTAGGAATTTTAGTGATCAGCGGCATCATCAGCTACATCAATATTCCTATCGAGGCTTTTCCGGATGTAACGAATACACAGATCATTGTAGTAACCGAATGGAACGGGCGCAGCGCAGAAGAGATCGAACGCTTTGTGACAACACCGATCGAGATTGCCATGAACAGCGTGCAGCGCAAAACCAATGTGCGGAGTATTACGATGTTTGGCCTGTCGGTGATCAAGATCATTTTTGATGACGATGTCGATGACTTCTTTGCCCGGCAGCAGGTAAATAACCAATTGCGCACGGTGCAGCTTCCGGAAGGTGTAGATCCGGATGTGCAACCGCCTTACGGCCCGACGGGTGAAATTTTCCGTTATACCCTGAAAAGCAAATCGCGTGATACGCGCGACCTGCTCACGATCCAGAACTGGACCATCGACCGGCAGCTTCGCGCTGTACCGGGTGTGGCGGATGTGGTGGCTTTCGGCGGACAGGAAAAAACCTACGAGATCTCTATCGACCCGGTTAAATTGCAAAAATACGACCTCACACCGCTCGAACTGTTTACCGCGGTTTCCAAATCGAACCTGAATGTGGGTGGCGATGTGATCGAAAAAAACGGACAGGCCTATGTGGTGCGCGGAATCGGGCTGTACAATTCCATGCAGGATATTGAAAATACGATTGTGGATACGTATAATGGCAACCCCTTGCTGGTAAAAAACGTCGCCAGCGTGGTGGTAAGCAGCATGCCGCGCGTGGGGCAGGTTGGCCTCAACGACAATGACGATGCCGTAGAGGGCATTGTGGTGATGCGTAAAGGCGAAAATCCCAGCGAAGTGCTGGGACGTGTGAAAGCAAAGATCGAAGAGCTCAACACGAAGGTTCTTCCATCGGATGTGAAAATGGAAACGTTTTACGATCGCGATAACCTGATGAGCTACTGCACCAAAACGGTGATGCACAACTTACTGGAAGGCATTATCCTGGTGACGGTGATCGTGTTTATCTTTATGGCCGATTGGCGAACCACCGTCATTGTGTCGATCATTATTCCCCTTGCTTTACTCTTTGCGTTTCTCTGCCTCAAACTAAAGGGAATGAGCGCTAACCTGCTCTCCTTAGGCGCTGTGGACTTTGGGATCATCATTGACGGAGCCGTCGTCATGGTGGAGGGCATCTTCGTGGCCCTCGATCATAAAGCTGCACGGGAAGGCATGGAGCGCTTTAACCGCCTCGCAAAGATGAGCCTCATCAAAAAGACGGGCACCGAAATGGGCAAGGCAATCTTCTTTTCCAAACTCATCATTATTTCTGCGCTTCTTCCCATTTTCGCCTTCCAGAAAGTAGAAGGAAAAATGTTTTCGCCATTGGCTTACACCTTAGGCTTTGCATTACTGGGCGCGCTGATCTTCACCCTTACGCTTGTCCCTGTATTGAGCTCTATCCTGCTCAATAAGAATGTGAAAGAGAAGCACAATTTCTTCATCAACTTTATCAACAGGATCGTGACCCGCGGCTTTAACTGGACATTCCGGAACAAGCGCCTCTCGATCATCATTTCTGTGTCCTGTTTTGTCCTCACTATTTTTTCGACAAAATGGCTGGGTTCCGAGTTCTTACCGCCTTTGAATGAAGGGGCGCTTTGGGTAGAAGCGAAATTGCCGATGAGCACCTCGTTGAATGAAACGGTGAAAATGGTCACCACGCTCCGGAAAGAGCTGAATTCTTTCCCTGAAGTGAATGGCGTTCTTTCGCAGGTGGGGCGCAGCAATGACGGTACCGACCCTAGTGGGTTTTACTATGTGCAGATGCAGGTGAACCTGAAGCCGAAAGAAGAATGGAAGCGCAAAATAACGATGGACGGCCTTGTGGAGGAAATGGACAAACGCCTGAAAAACTACCAGGGCATCAACTATAACTATTCGCAGCCGATCATCGATAATGTAGCGGAAGCGGTTGCAGGCATGAATGCTTCCAATGCGGTAAAGATCTACGGCGATGACCTCAACAAGCTGGACGAGATCGCCAACCAGGTACTCGAGCAGATTAAAAACGTGGAAGGCATTAAGGATGTAGGGATTCTGCGAAATTTAGGACAACCCGAAATGGCGGTCCAGCTGGATGAGGAAAAAATGGCCATCTATGGTGTTACCAAAGCCGATGCAGAAGCCGTGATTGAGATGGCCATCGGAGGAAAAACCGCTTCAACAAAATATGAAGGCGAGCGCAAATTTGACATACGCATCCGTTACCAGCACGAGTACAGGAAGAATGAGGATGACATTATGATGTTGATGATCCCAACCATCAAAGGCACGAAGATCCCGCTTAAAGAAATTGCAACGATCGAAAAAAATACCGGCCCGGCTTTTATTTACAGGGATAATACCAAGCGCTTTATCGGCGTGAAGTTTTCGGTGCGTGAGCGTGACCTTGGAAGTACCATTGCCGAAGCCCAGGCCAACGTCACAAAGAACATCAAATTGCCGGATGGCTACACCATTGGCTGGGCAGGCGAATTCGAGAACCAGGTACGTGCCAGCACACGCCTGGGACAAATGGTCCCTATCAGCCTGATCCTGATTTTCGTCCTGCTGTTCATCATGTTCGGGAATGCCAAAGATGCGGGCTACGTGCTCATCAATGTGCCTTTTGCGATGATTGGCGGGATACTGGCCTTACACGTTACGGGCATCAATTTCGGGATCTCCGCAGGCGTAGGATTTATTGCCCTTTTCGGGATCTGTGTCCAGAACGGCGTGATCCTGATCTCGGAATTCCACCACCAGGCCAAAACGATCTCTGACCTTGGCGAAGCCATCAAACTAGCGGTGAAGGCCCGTACACGCCCTGTAGTCATGACGGCCCTCATGGCGGCCATCGGCTTGTTGCCGGCAGCCATGAGCAGTGGCATCGGCTCCGAAAGCCAGAAACCACTGGCTGTAGTCATCATCGGCGGCTTAGTGACTGCTTCTATCTTTACACTGTTGGTGTTTCCTATTATTTACTACAGGGCGTTAAAGATCAGGAGTAGTAAGTAAGTAAGTAAGTAAGTAAGTAAGTAAGTAAGTAAGTAAGAAATCAATAGCCCTGCTTCTACACAGGTTCATCTCCTATGTCATGTTAATTCCTGCTTAGGCTTCTGTAAAGGGCTTTATACTTCTCCTTGGTCATATATACTGTTCGAAAGGTTATAACCATACAGGCTTTATCCTGGTTTTTGTAAGTAACTTCCATTTCGTTTCGATTCCAATAATTGGACAGATACTTGTTTTCTGAAAGCTTTCGATACCCTGAACTTTTTTGGTAAGCCTCTAAATGCTTTTGAGAGCAAGGCGTGCAGTCAAAAGTATATTGTTGAAAATCACAGGTGTTTGTCTGTAAAATAGTGTCAGGTTGGTTAAAAGTTAGTTTGAGTGTAAAACCATCAACACTGTCTTTCACAGATATGATAAGTGTATCGCCCGATTGTGTTTGAAAGTAAGACGAAACCGTTTTTTTCTTAATACCTGTTTTCAAAGAATGATTGATTGTTTTTACGGCATAAGCGGAGTCCAGATTAACAAACACCAAACCAAAGTCCTGGGCTGATAATTGGAGATGAAACATAGTCAACAATAAAATAATGCTTCTCATAGTTTATCATAGAATGGACCTAACTATTTACAGTTTTCGGCTCAAGACCTTTTAAATTCGGCGATTGACCGAGATAATTTTCCAGCACCGTGGCAATTTTATCGGTAGCTCCTGAATTTTTCAGGACATAATTCCTGGCAAGTGAAGAGGCCACTGAAAGTTCTTGCGGGCTCACCATAAAGCTATGAAGCTGGTTGGTCATCTCTTTGGCATCATGGTACACAAAGGCTGCCTTGAGGTCCAGGAGCTCATGCGCTTCATTAAACTTTTCGAAGTTAGGGCCAAAGAGTACCGGCAGCCCATAAACCGTGGGCTCCAGGATATTGTGGATGCCATCTCCAAAGCCTCCGCCAATGACCGCTACCGTACCATATTGATAAACCGAGGATAAAAAGCCGATGGCATTAACGATCAGTACAGGATGCGTATAGGTGGTAAGGTTATCGGAAAAGAGGTGAAACGGAATGTGGTATTTGTGCAGGAGGTTCTTCAGGCGGTCGATGGTATTCTTATCGATCTCGTGCGGCGCTATGATGAGCCTGAGCGAAGGATGCTTTGCCTTTAAAACGGCATACGATTCGATCAGGTAGTCTTCGTCTTTTTCCCAGGAGCTTCCTGCTACTACCACAAAAGCATTTTCTGCAAAGTGTTTAATTTCCGGAATGGACTTTGGCGAAGAGCATATCTGCAATACCCTGTCGAACCGGGTATCTCCTGCCAGTGAGCCCGACTCCACTTTCAGCAATTTGAGCAGGCGAAGGGAATACACGTCCTGGGTAAAGATCGTGTGGTAGGTTCTGAGCGCTTTGCGGAAGTTGCCGCCATACCATTTGAAAAAGGTCTGGTGTTTTTTGATGACCGTAGAGATCAGGAAGGTAGGAATGGAACGTTTGTGCAGGCCAAACAGGTAATTGAGCCAGAACTCGTACTTTACAAAAATGGCGATTTTGGGCTTCAGGATCTCGAGGAACTGCCAGGCATTGAAAGGCGTATCGGCAGGAAGATAAATCACCAGATCCGCTAAGGGATAATGCTTCTGGATCTCATAGCCCGATGGCGAAAAGAAAGTCAGCACGATCTTTTGATTGGGAAAATCCTGCTTTATTTTTTCGATCACAGGCCTCCCCTGCTCAAATTCTCCCAAAGACGCGCAATGTAGCCAGATCGCGTGTTTCAGCTCAAGTTTTACGACAGCCTCTTTCAGATGCGTGCGCCAGCCTTTTCTTCCCTCCGTCCAAAGTTTAGCTTTCGCATTGAACGGCGAAGCCAGCTTTAATCCGAACTGGAAGGCATATATTCCGAGGTTATAAAAAAACATGCGCTGAACGTGTTTCAGTAGACTCCGTTTGTCCTGTTATATAGAAAACAAACGGAGGCTGTATGTTTGATCTGTGAAGATAAATTAAAAATCGAAGTTGATCTGCCCGTCCTTATCTCTCATATTATCGCCATTCAGCTTTTCCATGGCCCGGCGATGCAGCTCCATCGGCGATAAGCCGCCTTCCCCGATCTGCTCATCCTCCTCACTGAAATCTTCCATCTCAATCTCCTCAGGCACGCGCAGGTTGATCTCTTTCACTTTATAAGACGTCAGTTTTTTGCCCTTGGCTTTCATATTTACCAGCGGCGCGAACTCAACGAGGTTCACGGTTTCGTCAGGGATCTCCTTATCTTTCTGCTTTCCGAATTTCACATCCACTACCGGCTGGATCTGTGAGGTCACCAATTCGATACGCGACTCCTCGTGCTCGGTAATGATGGACTGTTTGGTAGATACGTTTTCGGGAGTGAAGCGCTTGGTAAGGTACGACTTGCTTTCGCCATCGTAATAAATACAACTCAGCACCAGCTCCGGATAATACTTTTCGATCAGGACGATGTCTTCATCAAAATGATTCAGCACATCATAGGTATACAGCTTATACTGTCCTTTGCTGGTAATGGTCAGGATCTTATCATCGCCTGCAAATTTGCCCAGGTAAGTGCCTTTTCCCTCCTTATTCAGGCGATGCACGGCATCATTGAACCAATAATCTTCGGCTGCCAGCGTGGACGCGCCTTTTGTTTTAAGCAGTACTTTTTTGATGGCATACTTGGTAACGATATTTCCTGTAGAAGCCCTTCCCTTTACCGGGATATCGGCAAAATCAATATCCAGCTCAAACTTACGAAGGCCGGCCACCGGCTTTAAGATCACCTGCACTTTCTCTGCTTCACCGTTAGGATTGATGGTAAACCAATGCACGGTGGAGTTCGGCGAGCCCTTGGTAAGGTCGTATTCTTTCTCACGGGTCACACCGGTTACATTAAAGCGCTTGATGAAGGTGACGCCTTTCGGTCCGTCGGTATAGATCATGTTATAAGTCGTGCGCTCATCGTTCTTCTTGAAGATCGCAATGTAAATGATGTCCTTGCCGATAAACACTTTATCAGACACTTTGAACACCTTCATTTTCCCTTCCTTCGTAAAGGCGATGATATCGTCGAGGTCGGAGCAATCGCACACAAACTCATCCTTCTTCAGGCTCTTACCGGCGAAGCCTTCCGCGCGGTTCACGTACAATTTCTCGCTGGCAATAATTACCTGCGTGGCATTGATCGCCTCCAGCTCTTTCGTTTCGGTCTTACGCTCTCTTCCTGCGCCGTACTTTTTCTTTAAATTTTTAAAGTAATCTACCGCGTATTCTACCAGGTTGGCCAGGTGGTTTTTGACGGCTGCAATTTTCTCATCCAGCTCCTTCATATGATCTTCCGCTTTAATGGTATCGAAACGGGTGATACGGATCATCGGGATCTGGGTGAGGCGTTGCAGGTCCTCATCGGTAATTTCGCGGATCAGCTTTTTCCTGTACGGCTTGAACGCCTCATATAAATACTCGAATAAGGTTTCCTTGTTCGCATATTTCTTGAAGTCGATGTACATTTCCTGCTTGATGAAGATCTTCTCCAAAGAAGCGAAGTGCCATTTTTCTTCCAGCTCACGTTGTTCTATTTCCAGTTCGCGGCGCAAAAGCTCCAGAGTCTGCTGCGTAGAAATCTTCAGGATCTCGCTCACTCCCACAAAACGTGGCTTCTCATTCTCGATGATGCAGGCATTCGGCGAAATGCTCACCTCGCAATTGGTGAAGGCATATAAAGCATCGATGGTCTTATCAGGAGAAATACCGGGTTGCAGGTGAATCAGGATCTCCACATTCTCTGCAGTATTATCCTCTACTTTTTTAACTTTGATCTTTCCTTTCTCATTAGCCGCCAGGATAGAATCGATCAGCGAACCGGTCGTCGTGCCGAAGGGAATTTCGGAAATGATCAGCGTTTTGGGATTCAATTCTTTCACACGCGCGCGCACCTTGATTTTTCCACCGCGCAGACCATCTTTATAATCGCTGAAATCGGCAATGCCACCCGTGATAAAATCCGGGTAGATGACAGCTTTTCTGCCTCTCAGGATCTGGATGGAAGCATCGATCAGCTCATTGAAATTGTGAGGCAAAATTTTAGTAGCAAGGCCTACGGCAATGCCTTCTACGCCATGAGCCAGCACCAAAGGGAATTTTACAGGAAGCGTGATCGGCTCTTTGTTACGGCCGTCGTAGCTCATGCCCCAATTGGTCGTTTTCGGGTTAAAAATAATTTCCTGTCCCAGCTTGGAAAGCCTCGCTTCGATGTAACGTGGTGCTGCGGCGCTGTCGCCGGTAAGGATATTTCCCCAGTTTCCCTGGCAATCGATCAGCAGGTCCTTCTGCCCCATCGTTACCAAAGCATCGCCAATGCTGGCATCGCCATGCGGGTGGTATTTCATCGTATTTCCGATCAGGTTCGCTACTTTATTATAGCGACCATCTTCCAGCTCCCACATGCTATGCAGGATCCGGCGCTGCACAGGCTTTAAGCCGTCTTCCATGGCCGGTACGGCACGTTCCAGGATCACATAACTGGCATAATCGATGAACCAGTTTTTGAACATGCCCGACACATGCTTCACGGTACTTAATTCGTTGTGTTCGTTGTTTGTATTTTCTTCCATTCTTTTTTGTAGTGCTATTTTACTTCTTCAAAGAGGTATTTCTCCTCAAAATCAATGTTCTGTTCTTTGAGAAAGTCGATGTACTCCTCTCTGGTGGTATTCTCCTGTCTTTAATAATGTTTGGCTCCTACGAGCCGGTTTTTGCTTCAACTTTATAGACTCACGATACAAGGCAGGTTTTGCTTTCAACCTAGGTTCCTTAAACCGCTTGTCCCGTAGGGACAACACATTATTAACTCAACTGTCCTCCGCGATACTTGCCCCGTAGGGGCAAAACATTCGCCCTAAATCTTTACCAACTCTTCTTCCAGGTCTTTTTCAATGACCAGGTTGTCGATGATAAACTCCTGCCTGTCCTGCGTATTCTTGCCCATATAGTAGCTGAGCAGCTGCTGGATAGAAGCCTGCTGATCCAATAATACAGGTTCCAGGCGGATATCCTTGCCGATAAACAATTTAAACTCATCCGGTGAGATCTCACCCAAACCTTTGAATCGCGTGATCTCGGGCTTAGGCCCCAGTTTCGCGATTGCGGCCTTACGCTCTTCGTCGCTGTAACAATAGATGGTTTCTTTTTTATTCCGCACACGGAACAACGGCGTCTGTAAAATATATACGTGGCCGTTCTTCACCAGGTCAGGGAAGAATTGCAAAAAGAATGTCAGCAGCAACAGGCGGATGTGCATGCCGTCCACATCGGCATCCGTAGCGATCACGACATTATTGTAGCGCAGGTCTTCCAAAGAATCCTCGATGTTTAAAGCCGCCTGTAAGAGGTTAAACTCTTCGTTCTCATACACTACCTTTTTGCCGAGCCCAAAGCAGTTAAGCGGTTTTCCTTTGAGGCTAAACACCGCCTGGGTATTCACGTCGCGTGTTTTGGTGATAGAACCGCTCGCCGAATCACCCTCACAGATAAAGATCGTGGTTTCATGAGCGCGTGGATTTTTGGAGTCGTCCAGGTGCACCCGGCAATCACGCAGCTTCTTATTGTGCAGGGAAGACTTCTTCGCGCGTTCCCGCGCCAGCTTCTGAATGCCCGACAGCTCCTTACGCTCGCGCTCATTTGCCAGGATCTTGGCTTCAATGGCGCGTGCCGTTTCCGGGTTTTTATGCAAATAATTATCCAACTGCTGCTTGATAAAATCGCCCACGAAAGAACGCATGGATTGTCCGCCCGGCGCTATCTCCTGAGAACCCAGCTTGGTTTTGGTCTGGGATTCGAATACGGGTTCCTGCACTCGCACAGAGATGGCTGCGACAATGGATTTACGCACATCCGTCGGGTCGAAATCTTTTTTATAGAACTCCCGGATCGTTTTCACCACCGCTTCGCGGTAAGCCGCCTGGTGCGTTCCGCCCTGCGTGGTATACTGCCCGTTCACATAACTGTAATACTCTTCGGAGAAATGCTCATTGCTGTGTGTCATCGCCAGCTCGATATCGTCGCCACGCAGGTGAATGATCGGGTATAAAATTTCCCCGGTAATATTTTTCTCCAGGAGATCTTTTAAGCCGTTGTCGGATTTATAGACGTTGCCATTAAAGTACAAGGTCAGGCCTGTATTGAGGAACGCATAATTCCACAACATACGGTCGATGTACTCATGCACGAAATGGTACTTTTTGAAGATGGTATCATCGGGCTTGAACTCTACGTATGTCCCGTTAGCCTCATTGGTTTTCTCCACCTTCGACTCCTTCACCAGCTCACCACAGGAGAATTCGGCTGTTTTGCTTTGTCCGTCGCGGTAAGCTGTGACCTTAAAATGGATGGCCAGGGCATTCACGGCTTTCGTACCAACGCCATTTAAGCCGATGGATTTTTTGAAGGCGTCGCTGTCGTATTTACCGCCCGTATTGATTTTCGATACTACCTCCACCACTTTTCCTAATGGGATACCCCGCCCGTAATCGCGGATCGACACAGCCCCTTCCTTCACGTTCACCTCGATTTTCTTCCCGGCTCCCATCATGAACTCATCGATGGAGTTATCCATCACTTCCTTGATCAGAACGTAGATCCCATCATCAAAGGCAGAGCCATCACCCAGCTTTCCGATGTACATCCCGGGACGCATCCGGATATGCTCTTTCCAATCGAGGGATTTGATACTGTCTTCGTTATAACTTGCTATTTCTTTTGCCATTGTCTTTTATTTACAGTACTTATTAATTTGTTCTGAAACGCTCTTGTCGCCTAGTTCCAGGCATTTCTGCCAGCACCAGCAGGCCTCCTTCTCCCGTTTCAGTTTTAGATTGCAGATCCCCAGATTATAATAGGCATCCACATCTGCTCTATTCAATATCACCGCTTCCTCCAGGTAAATTTTAGCCAGTCGCGGTTTGCCCATGCTCAATCTGCTTACGCCTAAGTTATAGGGTACCGATACATCCCTGGGCACAAATAAATTTCCCAAAGGCACAAAACCTGTTTTGCTTTTCGGCTGTTTAGCTAACCGATCGAATGATTGGGTTTTATAGGCAATTTTTATTTTCAGCTCTTTGCCTGATCTCACTGAATCTGAAACCCAAAGCCCTTCCGTTAGCTTAATAAGCCTTTCTGCATCTTTTATACACGCATGCTTAACGGAATCAACAAAGGAAGTTCTTACAAAATCATTTCCGTTCCGGTCTTTCATGTTAAGACCTTCAGGAATTACCGCTTCGGCTTTTTGAAAATCTGAGAAAGTGATCTTATTCGCTTTGTCTACCCTGAAACCGATTTCGGTTTCACAGTTGATTCCATACAATTCTGCATTTCCAGGTACGACTTTCAAAGAACTTATCAATGTATCCAGTTCTATTAATTGAAATGCAAAATAAGGCAGCGAATCAACTTTTGACCTGTAATCTTTGATGTTAGCAGAAGTAAAAGCGTTTATCTGTGCTTTCAGCATAGAACATGCAAACACACAATATAAAACTAATTTGTACTTCCCTTGCATCTTCAGACAGTTAAACTCTACACATTAAATCTGAAATGCATCACATCCCCATCCGCTACTACATATTCTTTCCCTTCCACCCTCAGCTTACCCACTTCCTTGCAGGCGTTTTCCGAACCATAGGTGATGTAATCATTGTAAGCAATCACCTCCGCACGGATAAATCCTTTTTCAAAATCGCTATGGATCACTCCCGCAGCCTGTGGTGCCGTCATTCCTTTTTCGATCGTCCAGGCACGTACTTCTTTAACACCTGCGGTGAAATAGGTTTGCAGCTTCAATAAGCTATACGCCTGCTTGATCAGTTTATTCACGCCCGGCTCGTCCAATCCCATTTCTCCGAGGAACATCTGCTTTTCCTCATACGTTTCCAGGGCGGCGATTTCGCTTTCCATTTGCGCGGTGATCACGAGGATCTCTGCATTTTCATTCTTCACGGCTTCTCTTACCGCATCCACATGCTTGTTGCCTGTTTTGGCAGAAGCTTCATCCACATTGCATACATACATCACCGGCTTGATGGTAAGCATATGCAGATCCGCCACGTAAGGCAGCTCGCTTTCTTCCAGCTTACAGGCACGGGCCGACTGGCCGCTTTCCAGGGTTTCTTTCACCCTTAAGAGCGTGTTATAGGTTTTAACGGCTTCCTTATCGTTACCGGTCTTCGCCGCTTTTTCAAACTTTTTGAGTTTGGCATCTACCGATTCCAGGTCTTTTAACTGTAATTCCGTATCGATGATCTCTTTGTCCCGAACCGGGTTCACATTGCCATCCACGTGGATCACGTTGTCATTATCAAAGCAACGTAGTACATGCAGGATGGCATTGCATTCCCTGATATTGGCCAGGAACTTATTTCCCAGGCCTTCGCCTTTACTGGCTCCTTTTACCAAACCGGCAATGTCCACAATCTCAACCGTAGTCGGCAGAATATTCTGAGGTTTAACGAGCTCTGCCAGCTTGTTAAGGCGCTCATCAGGCACCGTAATCACTCCCACATTGGGCTCGATGGTGCAGAAGGGGAAATTAGCCGCCTGAGCCTTCGCATTACTTAAACAATTAAAAAGAGTTGATTTTCCCACGTTAGGCAACCCTACAATTCCGCATTTTAAAGCCATAATTTAATTAAGATTTAAGAAGTGAGACTTTAGATTTGAGAAAAACTTGTCTCAAATCTCATGTCTTTATTCTAACTTCTAGTTTTTTTAAGCTGCAAATATATTAAAATCAAGCCCGGCCTCTTACTATTATTCGTAGCAAAATGGCGCAATTTTTAACAAAAGCGGCTTTAAAGCCGTGAAAAAACAGAATGAAGGTTATTTTTTAACATCCTGTTATTATTATCAACATTGGCGTTATAGAGCATCCGCAAATAGTATTTTTGCCAGAAAAATAGCGCTATGGCTGATATTTCACAACTGGAACAACTCGCAAAACAGGTAAGAAGAGACATCGTAAGAATGGTTCACGCCGTAAACTCAGGCCACCCGGGCGGGTCGCTCGGCTGCACCGAATACCTGGTGGCGCTTTACAACGTGGTGATGAAGCACGACCCTAAGAATTTCAGCATGGATGGCAAAGGAGAAGACCTCTTCTTCCTGAGCAATGGCCATATTTCACCGGTTTTTTACAGTGTTCTGGCCCGCTGCGGTTATTTTCCGATTGATGAACTCAAAACCTTCCGGAAGCTCAATTCCCGCCTCCAGGGCCACCCTACTACGCACGAAGGCCTTCCGGGCGTTCGCATTGCCAGCGGTTCCCTGGGCCAGGGCATGAGCGTAGCCATTGGTGCGGCGCTTGCCAAAAAACTGAATAAAGATACTTCTATCGTATACAGCCTTCACGGCGACGGCGAACTGCAGGAAGGCCAGATCTGGGAAGCCGCTATTTATGCCGCTGCCAATAAAGTGGATAACTACATCGCTACCATCGACTACAACGGTCGCCAGATCGATGGCGACGTGGAAAACGTGTTGTCCCTCGGAAACCTCAGGACCAAGTTCGAAGCCTTTGGCTGGGAAGTACTGGACATCCATGAGGGCAATAACATGACGGCCGTGATCGACGGACTCCGCAAAGCCCAAACCTTTATCGGAAAAGGCAAACCTATTGTCGTGATCATGAAAACAGAAATGGGTGCCGGTGTCGACTTTATGATGGGCACTCACAAATGGCACGGTTCTGCTCCAAACGACGAGCAATTGCAAAAAGCGCTCGATCAGCTGGTAGGCAACGAAGCGGATTATTAAACTAATCCAAAAATTGAAAATTAAAAATTTAAAAATCGCAAACGGCATGATGAATAAGAGAGTTTTTTCTTTCTTATTCATTCTTAATTTTTCATTTTTAATTAGCCATTCCCAAACCACCAACCGCATCCTCTTTATTTTTGATGATTCCTACAGCATGTATGCTCCCTGGAACAGCAACATCAAAATTGAAGTTGCCAAAAGGATCATGGGTGAATTCCTCGACAGCCTGAAAGGCCTTCCGAACCTGGAGCTGGCGCTGCGCTGCTACGGCCACACGACCTTTATTAAACCCGAACGCAACTGCAAAGACACCAAACTGGAAATTCCTTTTGCCAAAGCCACGGTCAACGCCACAAAGATCAAACAGCGCATCCAGAAACTTGAGCCGCTTGGTACCACGCCCATCGCCTACTCGCTGGGAGAAAGCGCTGCCGATTTTACGCCATGCAGCAATTGCCGGAATATCGTGATCCTCATCACGGATGGCATCGAAGAGTGTGGCGGCGTGCCCTGCGAAGTATCGGCCGAGCTGCAAAAGAAAGGAATTTTCCTGCGCCCCTTTGTGATCGGCGTAGGCCTGGATGTGAAGTTTGCAGATGTATTCGGCTGCATGGGCAAGTTTTATGATGTAAGCAACGAAGCCAATTTCAAGGATGTGCTGAACCTCGTGCTTACCGAAGCCATTTCGCAAACTACCGTACAGGTCGACCTGCTCGACCTTGCCAGGAAACCTACGGAAACGGATGTGAACATGACCTTTTACGATGCCGCGACCAAACAGGTGAAATACAACTACCTGCATACGCTCAACCATCGCGGCAATCCGGATACCATCGTTCTCAATCCGAACATCACCTACGACCTCATGGTTCATACCATTCCCCCGGTAGAAAAAAAGGGCATTACCATCCAGCAGGGCAGGCACAACGTGATCCCGGTAGATGCCCCGCAGGGCTACCTGAGGCTTGAGCTCGACGGAGCGCTCAGCAAGTATTTCCCTACCTGCGTGGTGCGCCGGAAAGGCGAGATGAACACGCTGAACATCCAGGATTTCGGAAAAACGGACAAATACATTGTAGGCAAATACGACATCGAAGTGCTGACACTTCCGCGCATTTACCTGAATGACGTGGAGATCAAACAGAGCAGCACCAATACCATCAAGGTTCCCACATCCGGCAGCGCCTACATTACCAAGGTGAGCAACGGCACAGGAAGCATCTATACCGACGATGGAAAAAAAGTAACCTGGGTGTGCAATCTGAACAAAAACCTGATGAATGAGATCATTTACCTGCAACCCGGAACGTATAAGATGGAATTCCGCTATGATGGCGTCAGGGAAACAACCGGCACCATCGAGCGGAAATTTACGATCACCTCAGCCGTTACCACCACGATTAAACTTTAATAACCCTTCATAATTCAGGAGAAAAATAACCCGCAAAACCAATCTCTTTTAGTAGATTAGCGCACGCGAAAAGAGCACAAAAGCATGAAAAAATACACCTACACTGAAAAAAAAGACACCCGTTCAGGCTTCGGAGCCGGCTTATCAGAATTAGGAAAATCCAATCCGGATGTGGTAGCCTTATGCGCCGACCTTACCGGTTCCTTGAAAATGGATGCTTTCCAGAAAGATCATCCCGAACGCTTTTTCCAGGTGGGGATCGCCGAGGCCAATATGATCGGCATTGCGGCCGGCTTAACCATTGGCGGTAAGATTCCTTTCACGGGCACCTTTGCCAATTTCAGCACGGGGCGCGTGTATGACCAGATCCGCCAGAGCGTGGCTTATTCCGGAAAAAATGTAAAGATCTGCGCTTCGCATGCCGGCCTCACCCTGGGTGAAGACGGTGCCACCCACCAGATCCTGGAAGATATCGGACTGATGAAAATGCTTCCACACATGTGTGTGATCAACCCATGCGACTATAACCAAACCAAAGCGGCAACCATTGCCATTGCCGACCACCACGGCCCGGTATACCTGCGTTTCGGAAGGCCTACCGTTCCTAATTTTACACCTGCCGACCAGAAATTCGAGATCGGCAAGGCGATCATGCTGAACGAAGGAAGCGATGTGACCATTATTGCCACAGGCCACCTGGTGTGGAAAGCCATTGAAGCAGGCGAACAGCTGGCTGCCAAAGGCATCTCTGCGGAGATCATCAACATCCATACGATTAAGCCACTGGACGATGCGGCGATCCTGAAATCGCTTGCTAAAACGAAATGTGTGGTAACTGCCGAAGAACACCAGATGAACGGAGGCCTGGGAGACAGCGTGGCGCAATTGCTTGCCCGCAACACACCGGCGCCTCAGGAGTTTGTGGCTGTGAACGACAGCTTCGGGGAAAGCGGTACGCCTGACCAACTCATGACCAAATACGGCCTTGACACGGTAAACATCGTGGAAGCCGCAGAAAAAGTAATGAAGCGGAAATAATATCAACAGTAAAGTCAGAGGTCAAAATTCAAAAAGCGTTAAATCTCTTTTTGAATTTTGACTTTTTCATTCACTTTTGTTTCTATTCATGATGGTACTTTTCGTTCTTCAAAATGCTGAAGGCACGGTAAAGCTGTTCGTTGAAAAAAAGCCGCACCATCTGGTGAGAAAAGGTCATTTCCGATAAGGACAAGACCGTGGATGCCTTCGCGAGGACGGAGGAATCGATGCCGTAAGGCCCGCCGATCAGAAATACCAGGCGCTTACAGCCCGATACCATACGCTTATTGAGAAATTCTGCAAACCCAACGGAGGTGAACTGCTTCCCGTGTTCGTCCATGCATACCAGATAATCAGATGGCTCCAGCAACTTCTGTATCTCCTGCGCCTCCGCCCGCTTCTGCTCATCCACCGGTTTTTGCCTTACGCTTTTAGGCATCACCAGCGTTTCAGTAGAAAACTGAACATAGTTTTTTAAGCGATCAGCGTATATTTTTACGCCCTCTATCAGGTATAAATCAGTGGTTTTCTCTATCTGGATCAATAAAATCTTCACGTTTCGACAAATGTTAAATTACTTAGGCATAATAATTGTTAACTTTGAGAGTAAAGTTACAATAAATGAAAGCACTTGCAATACTTTTACTTTCTCTTCTCAGTTTTTCATTCGCCCTAAAAGACATCAATGATGACATCAACAATGCCTTGAAACAGGGAAACGCCTCTGAGATCGTGAAGAGTTTTGCCGACCGCGTTTCCATTAAAGTGCTGAGCCAGGAGGACCTTCTCAGTAAATCCCAGGCCCAGGCTCTCATCGAGGATTTCTTTAGTAAGCATAAAGTCAAAAGCTACCAAACCTCCCATACCAGCATCGTTAATGGCGACCAGCAATTCATCACCGGTTCGCTGGATACCATGAATGGGAAATTCAGGATTTCCATATTAGTGAGAGGAAACGTAATTTCGCAGTTCCGTATAGAAACTGACAATGGCTAATTACATCCAACTCCACAAAAAACATTTCAACTTCAAGACCTTCGTTCAAAACGCCTTACAGGAAGATGTAGGCGATGGCGATCATTCGGCCCTGGCGACGGTTCCTGCCAGCCATAAAGGAAAGTGCAGGCTCATCGTAAAGGAGGACGGCATCATTGCAGGCGTTGAAGCCGCCCGCGAGATCTTTAAAATCGTAGATCCTAAATTCAAATTTACGGAGCTGATCAAAGATGGCTCCAACGTAAAGGTGGGCGATATTGCGTTCCTGGTGGAAGGCAACAGTCAAAAACTACTGACAACCGAGCGACTGGTGCTGAACGTGATGCAGCGCATGAGCGCCATCGCTACCAAAACCAATTACCTGCAAGGGCTCTGCAAAGGCACCAAAACCAAAGTGATCGACACCCGCAAGACCACTCCTAATTTCCGGTTTTTCGAGAAATGGGCAGTCGTAATCGGCGGCGGCGCCAATCACCGCTTTGGCTTGTACGATATGATCATGATCAAAGACAACCATATCGACTTTGCCGGCGGCATCATCGAAGCGCTGGACGCCACCCATGCTTACCTGAAAAAAACAAAACGGAAACTTCCAATAGAAGTGGAAACGCGCACCATTGACGATGTGAAACTGCTGCTAAAGAAAGGCGGCTTTCAACGCATCATGCTCGACAACTACAACATCGCCGACACCAAAAAAGCGGTGAAGCTCATCAACGGCGCCTTTGAAGTAGAAAGCTCCGGCGGCATCACTGAAAAAACCATTGCAGCTTACGCCAAATGCGGTGTGGATTTTATTTCGGTAGGCGCGCTCACCCACCATGTGAAAAGCCTTGACCTGAGCTTAAAAGCGGTGAAGTAAAAAACAGCCGGTAATTTTCCCATCATGATGAACCTGGAAGCATTTCATTTAACCTGAGATTGCTTCGGGACACGTCGTTAGGCCCGCAATGAGCTGCGATCGTTGACTTCGCTCCGCTCAGTAAACAATTGACGGTGACCGACGCTCTTACCCTACGAAAATCTTACTGTAGTAAACTCACCCGCAGCCGCAGTTCTTATCGCCGCATTTCTTTTTGGTGAAAGTCTTATACAGCCTCCACCCCAGGTAAGAAAGGGCAGCTGCCAACAGTACTATTAAAAGGCTATTTTCCATCGCGTTGTTCGCCTACTTTTTCAGGGTTGATGATCGGAATATCCTGCTCCAGCACCTGGCCCGCAACCGAGATCTTCACCCTGTAAGGGCCGGTTGGCAAAGCGCTCAGGTCCATCACATAATACTGCACATTACTCAATGCAAAGCCTGCAACTTTTTCCTGGAAGCGGTCATACACATCCACCTGCAGCGAGTTCAGGGAATTACCCCCGATCGATAAACTGTATTTGTTATACAACACCGGAAGCATGGTAATTGTTCCCAACTCGCCCGACAGCTCTTTCGCCCTGGAAATCGCTTTATCTTTCTTTTTTACTTCCCCGCTATACAAAAGCCGGTTATCAATGGTGAGCCCCGAATTTTCAAACAGGGCATAATTGTCTTTGTATTTTCCGGAGGTATCGGCTTTACTCCAGATCCTCACATAATCTACGTCGAAGCTGGCCGGAAACTGTGTTTTCTCCGTAGGGCCGTTCTTCAGACCGTAGCCCTTTTTGGACACACCGTTACTTAGCATGAGCTCTTTGCCTGCCGTAATAATGCCGCTGTAATAACCCACGGGCGTACCGTTCACAAACCAGGCAATATGATCCGCGCCCCACTCTACCGAAATAATATTCCAGTCTTTGGAAAAAGGCTCGTTGAGTTTGGTGAAACCGCCAAAGCCTTTTTTAGAATACATGGCCGAGGCGGATGTACAGCCATTTGTACAAGGCACGCCTGTATAGGCCTGGTCAGCCGCCTCACCGTTTGCCGAAAACAACACAATGGATTCATTGCCGCCGGTAAGGGTCAGCGACGGCCACACGCCTTTCTGATCGCTGGCTTTGAAGCGCATTTCAAAATAGCCCGGCTTGTATAAGACATGGCTGCTTAGCAAAGCTCCTGAATAGGCAAACTGGTATTCGCCGTTGGCATTGAGTGCTTTTTTATTTTTTTCAAGGTATGCCTTCTCCTCTGCATCAGGCTCTGCTTTTGCAGTAATGGTCTCTTTGTTGCTTAACAGAGAAATAAAGCCTCTGTTGTACCGGATGTTATCGGCTTTGTAATACAGGTCGGGGCCGATGTGATAGGGACGCAGAGAACTGATGGACTTCCAGATATCCGGATTTACTTTAACATCATTAAATTCATCGGTTTGTGCCAGGTACCACGTTTGCGAGCTACCGCTTTTAACCTGCCACATCACCTGCGAACTAAGCGTGGCTGTAAGAGCCAGCAAGAAACCTGTAATAACTGAACGTTTCATAAACTAAATTTAAGTCATTCAAAAATACCAATAATTTCCGGCTCAGGGCGCGGAGCGTTATTATATATTGTTAATCCATACGCCGTACAGATAAATCGTATTCTTGTTTTTTGATGTATCTTGGTCCCAACAATCATGAATCGTTTCCTCAAAATTTCATTTCTGGCCG
This sequence comes from Bacteroidetes bacterium UBA4416, assembly GCA_002390745.1. Taxonomy (GTDB): domain Bacteria; phylum Bacteroidota; class Bacteroidia; order B-17B0; family Aurantibacillaceae; genus UBA4416. The sequence goes on from DGQK01000062.1 coordinate 89,548, forward strand.
CAGCGTTGCATCTTTACAACACCCTCAGTGCCCAACGGCTCTGGCAGTTCAATAAGGATACGATCATTACCTGGTATTATGCCGACGGGGATGAGTTTGAGCAGAATACACCCGATATCCAGAAGTGGAGCTACTGGTATGGCTGGAGCCGCAGTATTTTCTCACAAAAGGAGCAGGAGTATTATACCGATGGAAAAAACCTGGAATTAAAAAACGGCTGCCTGAACCTCTTTGCTGTCAGAGAAGATACAATAGCCCGTATGGTTGACTGGTTGCCCGATTCGGATTCAATGATACTTGACGGAAAATTTTATGGACTTAATAAACGGCTCTTCCACTACACTTCCGGAATGATTCAATCCAGGAAAACGTACAAATATGGCTATTTCGAAGCAAGGTTCAGGATCCCGGAAGAAAAGGGCTACTGGCCGGCATTCTGGCTTTATGGCGGCACACCAAATGAAGAGATTGACTGGATGGAGTTGAAAACGGAAAAGAAAAATGCGATTCATGTAGGGCGACACAGCCAGAAGAAAGAAGAAAACAAGCTTCGCGATGTCTTTCGTAAAAAATGGTGGGGCGACTGGGTCTATTTTAAAGGCGATCTGAGCAAAGGTTATCATGTGATTGCCGGCGAATGGACCCCGGAATACGTCAAATATTTTCTTAACGGGGAGTGCATCGCCTACAGTAAAGTTCCGCTGCATGAAGAAAAAGTGTTATGCGCTAACCTTGCTGTACCCGGCAAAGACGGCTCTTTCCATCCAGCCCCCGACCCTGCCATCATGCACTCCGGAAATTTCACCATCGATTATATCCGGGTATGGACAAGCGACCAGAATGCTGAAAAGTCCTTTCCGCAAATGACGTTTAAAGAAAGAAGCGATACAGCAGCCATCACAAAGCTGACCTCGAAAACCAAATTTCTCTACGGCAAACGCTCCGAGCATACAAACGAAGGCTTTGTTTTATCTTTAGTGCCATACGGCCACGGCGTTTATAATTTACAGGCTCTTGGGAAAGACATTCCTGCCGATGCTCAATTTTCTGTAAGTGATGGTTATTTTAATTCATCGCAAGCTCTGAAATACGGCGCCAATCTGTTCTCCATTCGCAAGGGGCAACAGCAGGCGACATTAACGGTTGAATGCTACGGCAAAAAACTTGCTTACGCTATCCTTCCTTAGCATTTACTTTCTTTCGTAAAGGCTAAAGCCTGATGCAAATTGCCTGACAAAACGGTAACGGGAGAGCCAGTCTGTTTTTGAAGGATCTTTTACCAAAAGGTAGTTTCGGTATGTTTTGGTTGGATCAAGGTATACGCGATGATAGCGTTGCAGGTAAAACTGGTAGTTCCAGGTGCAATACACATCCATATCCACATTGATCGTTCCTTCCCGCTCCATCAGGGTTCCCAGTTCATGCACTTCGTTAAGCACAGCTTCGTCGCGACTGAATTTTCCTGCCGAACAGATAACCCATACAACAGAAGCCACTGACAGCAAAAGACTCAGCCATTTAAACATGCTATAAAATACATGCTGCACATTGAACCTACAACTTGGAAAAAAGCCGAGGATCAATGCCGAAAAGGCCAGTGCGTAAAAGCTTAGCGAAGGCATAAAGTAAAACCCCTTCTGCACCATCGTCAGCATAATCGGCATGGAGCCGCAAAAGCCCATGAGCAGGAAAAACCAAAACCAACGGAGGCCCTCATTCCTGGCGGGCAGGAGCTTCCTGATACGTTGTATGCTAAAAGCGCCTGCAACGATGATGAGCACTGGAAGCAGTTGTGATACCAGGTCGAAAAGCAGCTCAAAACGATTGCTTGTAGTCGGCGTTTGCTCAATGCGGTTGAGAAGCCTTTCTTTAAAATAAAAATTCAGCATATAATTTGCCGAAGGGCTGGTCAGGTAAACTACCATGAACAGAGTGGCGAACACTGCAATCGTTATCCCTGTATAAAGAAATGCTTTTCCTAAGGAAAGTTTCCGGTGCGTAAGCGCGAACACCAGGTACAAAGCCATGGGAAACAAAGCCACAAGACCTTTCGTTAAAAAACCTGCATATAACAGAACGGCCGACAACACCAGGTAATGATACTTCTTTGTTTGTTCGTCCAGCACAAAGCGAAGCCCAAAATATACAGAAGTGAGCACAAACAGCGACACCTGGATTTCGATCATATTATTCTGAAAACACCAGAAGCAAACCGGCGTAATAGTCCAGAGCAGCACAGGCAGCCAGCCGAACGATTTTTTATCATGATCTTTTCCATAGATCAGCTTCCACAGGCGGTAGATGAATCCTGCATTCAAAAGCCAGAACACAGCGCAGAATATTTTTTCGGCATAAGCGCCGGCGCCGGGAATACGAAAGAACCAGGATTCGACCCAGTAGAACAAGGGCGGATGCTCAAAAAAATGAAATGCACCGTTTTGGCACCAAAAAGGACTTAAAAAGGGAAACCAAAAGCTACCATAGCCTTCCGCCAGGTTTTTCGATACACAGGCATATTGAATTCCATCCATGAACATACCTTGCTGCACAAGCCCTGCTGCAAGCACAAACATGACCACAGAAAACAGAAACACGTAAAACGGAAAGGAAGGATATCGTTTAAAAAAACTCAAAACAACAAGGCTGGAACCGCTTAGTTACGCATTTAATTTATTGATGAAAAATATGCTTAAAAATACGCTTAAAATGATAATTTTGCTAAAAATATAAAAGCTCATGATCACCGCTGAATCTCCGGTAAAATTTGACCGTCGCAAACATAAAGACGATATTCTCTTACAACTTTACAAAAATATTTTAACGCCCCGCATGATCGAGGAAAAAATGCTTCTTCTGCTGCGCCAGGGCCGGATTGCCAAATGGTTCAGCGGAATCGGCCAGGAGGCTATCTCCGTGGGTGTAGCTACCGCGCTCAACCGCGATGAGTTCATTTTGCCCATGCACCGCAACCTCGGCGTGTTCACCACCCGCGGCATCCCGATGAACCGTTTATTTTCGCAGTTCCAGGGTAAGCCAAGCGGCTTCACGCAGGGCCGCGACCGCTCTTTCCACTTCGGCACGCAGGAATACAACATCGTGGGAATGATCTCTCACCTGGGTCCCCAACTGGGCGTAGCCGACGGAATTGCCTTAGCCAATAAGCTCCGCAACGACAAAAAAGTAACGGTGGTATTCAGCGGCGACGGTGGCGCAAGCGAAGGCGACTTCCACGAAAGCCTGAATACGGCTGCCGTATGGGACCTGCCGGTGATCTTCGTGATCGAGAACAATGGCTACGGCTTATCAACGCCGAGCAATGAGCAGTTCCGCTGTAAGTCTTTTGCCGATAAGGCCATTGGCTACGGCATGGAAGGCATTACGGTAGATGGCAACAACGTGTTGAAAGTCTATGAAACGGTTAAAAACCTGGCAGAGTCCATTCGCGAAAACCCACGCCCTGTGCTCCTGGAATGTGTCACCTTCCGGATGCGCGGACACGAAGAGGCCTCAGGCACAAAATACGTTCCTAAAGAATTATTTGAAGTATGGGGAAGAAAAGACCCTGTGAACAATTTCGAGAAATTCCTGATCGATGAAGGCGTGCTGACGGAAGAGATTATTGAAAAGCTGCGCGCGGATATTAAACAGGATATTGAGCAGGGCCTCGAAAAAACCTTTGCCGAAACATTGCCTCCGCCGGATACCAACAAAGAGCTTTCGGAAATGTATGCGCCTTTCAGCACAACGGATACGTCCGCTGCTGCCGGCTCCAAAACAAACAAGCGCCTCATCGATGCCATCTCCGACGGCTTGCGCCTGGCCATGCGCAGGCATGAGAACCTGGTGCTGATGGGACAGGACATTGCCGATTACGGCGGTGTGTTTAAAATTACCGAAGGTTTTGTGGAAGAGTTTGGGAAAGCCCGTGTACGCAATACACCCTTGTGCGAATCCGCTATCCTTGGCGCCGGCTTTGGCTTGTCTATCAATAAGCACAAAGCGATGGTGGAAATGCAGTTTGCGGATTTCGTGAGCGAAGGGATGACCCAGATCGTGAACAACCTTGCCAAATCGCATTACCGCTGGGGCCAGAATGCCAATGTGGTGGTGCGGATGCCGACGGGAGCAGGTGTTGCTGCCGGTCCTTTCCACAGCCAGAGCAACGAGATGTGGTTCTTTAAAACACCGGGATTAAAAATTGCCTATCCCGCTTTTCCTTCCGATGCAAAGGGCTTACTGATCACCGCATTCGAAGATCCGAACCCGGTGATGTTCTTTGAGCACAAAGCGCTATACCGCAGCGTGAGCGAGGATATCCCGGATGACTATTACACCATCCCATTCGGGAAAGCCCGTTTGGTAAAAGAAGGAAACGCTGTCACGATCGTGACGTACGGGCTGGGCGTACACTGGGCGTTGGAATTACTGAATGCGCATCCGGAGATTTCCGCCGACCTGATCGACCTGAGAACCCTGGCACCATTGGATACTGAAGCGATCTATGCATCTGTGAAGAAAACAGGACGCGCATTTATTTTGCACGAAGATACACTGACGGGTGGAATCGGCGGCGAGCTGAGCGCCCTCATCACCGAGCATTGCTTTGAATACCTTGATGCGCCTGTGATGCGCGAAGGAAGCCTCGACACGCCGGTACCGATGAATGCCGACCTTGAGATCAACTTCCTGCCGAAAGAACGCTTCAAAGAAAAACTGATGAAGCTGCTTAGCTACTAAATACTGTTCACTGTCCACAAACTTAAAGGATGCTTAGCGGCATCCTTTTTTCGTTTATCATTCCGCGCTCCGGCTCCCTGATAACAGGTAACTAAAGCTCTTCCCCGCGCGTTGATTGCCCGCAGGCATAAACCCAGTTATCCGGGTTTAGCAGCCATTTATGAGTTTATCCCGGCCAGTTATCAGGCCGCGATGGTTTTACCATTTCCCTTGCAGGATATTGCAGGTACTTAAAAAAACAAATCATGATGACCAAATTTTTATGCTTGTTTCTAGCAGCTGCACTCAGCCACTCCCTCTTTTCGCAAACCACCTGGATCCCAACCGCTTCACCACAAACAGACCGCTATGACGATATCTATTTCATATCGCCTGATACCGGCTGGGCGGTAGGCACCCTGGCGGGCAACGGCCGGATCCTTCGCACCACCAACGGCGGCGCTACCTGGCAAACTCAAAAGAACATCAGCACCTACATGAGAAGCATTGAGTTTGCCGACAAGAATACCGGCTATGCCGGTGGCCTTGGCCAAAGCGGAACAACTATTTTTTATAAAACGACAGACGGCGGAGTCAACTGGACCAACATTTCCAGCGTCATTACGGGAAGCAACGCCGGCATTTGCGGCATTTGCTGCGTGAATACCAGCATCACCTACGCGGTGGGCGTATGGGCCTCTCCCGCCTATGTGATCAAGTCTGTCGACGGAGGCAATACCTGGACTTACACCGACATGTCGGCCTATGCCAAAAGCCTGATCGATGTCCAGTTTACCGACGCCAACAACGGATATGTGACAGGAGAAAGCAATATCAATTCAGAAGGTGCCGTGATCCTGAAAACAACGGATGGCGGAAGCACATGGACCAAAGTGTTTATGAGCTACGGACCCGGCGAAAGGCTGTGGAAGATCCAGAACCTCGACGGGCAGAACTGGTTTGCCTGCATAGAATCGGCAGTCGCTGACTTTAATGATACCACTACTAATTTTTTCCTGAAAAGCACCGATGGAGGAAACAGTTGGGTGGTAAAACCGGCGCCGCGCTCCAACTACCTGCAGGGCATTGGCTTTATGGATACTCAAAGGGGCTGGATCGGGAGCACGGAATTATTTGAAACCAACGATGGCGGAAACAGCTGGGCCAAACTCACGAATTATCCCGGGCCCAATGCCTTTAACCGTTTTCAGAAGATCAATGCAGGCACGGCCTATTTCTCATCAGACATTGTGTATAAGCTGGGCAACACTCTGCCTGTAACATCCATGGCGCCAAAAGAGCATATGAAATGGCTCTCTGTTCAGCCCAATCCTGCAAAAGGTGATATTTACTACAAACTCGAGCTGCCTCATAAAACCATGTACGGCGTAAAGATTTACGATGCCAGGGCCAGCCTGATCCATGAAGAGATCGGCGAGCGGGATAAAGGCACTCACCGCTTCCATACGGGTAAAAAGCTGGCGCCGGGAGTCTATTATGTTTATGTGATGTATAATGAGTTTGCAGAGTACGAAAAAGTAATCGTTGAATAATGCGCTTGCAGGGAAATACCTTATCTTTGAATAAGCCTATTTACCTATGAATGCGACAGAAGCCTTTTTAAGCAGCGCAAGGAAACAGTTCCTGTACTACAAAACCCTTGGAGATAAAGCGATGGACCAGCTGCAGGCGGCGCAGCTCTTTTACTCTGCCAACGAAGATACCAACAGCATTGCGGTGATCGTGAAGCACCTGCATGGCAATATGCTCTCGCGCTGGACGGATTTCCTGACAAGCGACGGAGAAAAGGAATGGCGGGACAGGGATGGGGAGTTTGAGAGCATGCTGACCGCGCTAAATGCAGAGGATCAAAAAAGTGATCTTTTAAGCCGCTGGAACGAGGGCTGGGCCTGCCTTTTCAAAGCCCTGGATGAGCTGACGCCGGATCACCTGGCGCAGATCGTTTACATCCGAAACGAAGGGCACACCGTGATGGAAGCTATTAACCGGCAGCTGGCCCACTACCCTTACCACGTGGGGCAGATCGTGTTTTACGCCAAAATGCTTAAAGAAGGCGACTGGACAAGCCTCTCCATTCCAAGGAACAAATCAAAAGATTACAACTCGGATAAGTTCTCGAAAGAAAAGTCGATTAAGAACTTTACGGATGATGAGCTGAGGAAACTTCAATAAGTGCCGTGACTTCCCGGTAGCTTGCGTGAGCGATTGAAGCGGAAATCCCCACGCTGTCCGTTACGCGGGATTGAAGCGTAAAGCGCGACTCCGCGGCCTCCTGGCGGAGGCACGCCCAAACATCATGTTTTAATATTCTAAGGGATGGGGCTCGAAACATGAGGGATTAATTAGCCCAATGTGAGTAAAATGCTGATAAACGCATTCTCTCTATTCCAAAAAAATTGCTTATCTTTGCATACAGTTTATAAAAAACTGTATGTCTACTAATACCAAATACATCTTTGTTACCGGTGGGGTAACATCATCTCTCGGAAAAGGAATTATCGCAGCGTCACTGGCCAAATTGCTACAAGCAAGAGGCTTTACAGCGACTATTCAGAAGCTGGATCCATACATCAATATCGATCCGGGAACTCTTAACCCTTATGAACACGGCGAGTGCTACGTCACAGAAGACGGGGCAGAAACCGACCTCGACCTCGGGCACTACGAGCGTTTCCTGAACGTGGCCACGTCGCAGGCCAACAACGTCACTACGGGGCGCATTTACCAGTCGGTGATCGAGAAAGAGCGTAAGGGTGAATTCCTGGGGAAAACCGTGCAGGTTATTCCGCATATTACCGATGAGATCAAAAACCGCATTAAACTGCTTGGAAAAACAGGCCAGTACCAGTTTGTGATCACGGAGATCGGCGGAACCGTAGGGGATATCGAATCACTTCCATACATCGAGGCAGTTCGCCAGCTGAAATGGGAACTGGGCGATGACTGTACGGTGATACACCTTACACTTCTGCCTTACCTGGCAACCTCCGGTGAGTTAAAGACCAAGCCAACACAACACTCGGTGAAACTGTTGCTGGAATACGGAGTACAACCCGACATTCTCGTTTGCCGTTCCGAGCACCCTATCAATAAAGACATCCGCCGCAAAATAGCCCTGTTCTGCAATGTATCGCCGGAAGCGGTGATCGAAGCCCTGGATGCGTCAACGATCTACCAGGTTCCTTTGCTCATGGCGAAGGAAGAGCTGGACAAGATCGTGCTGAAAAAACTGCACGTGGAGATGCCTGCGGAGCTGAAATTGGAAAAATGGAATAACTTCCTCGAAAAGCTGGAGCACCCGAAGCATGAGGTGACGATCGGTCTCGTAGGAAAATACGTGGAGCTGAAAGAATCCTATAAATCCATTGCGGAAGCCTTTATCCATGCCGGCGCCGTAAATGATTGCAAGGTAAAGCTGGAGTGGATCCACAGCGACGAGCTGAATGAAAGTAATGTGAATGACAAACTGAAAAACCTCCAGGGTATTCTGGTAGCTCCGGGCTTCGGCAACAGGGGCATCGACGGGAAGATCATCACCATCCAGTACGCCAGAACGAAAAATATTCCTTTCCTGGGGATCTGCCTCGGCATGCAATGTGCCGTGATCGAATTTGCCAGAAATGTACTGGGCTTAAAAGATGCGCACAGCCGCGAAATGAGCCCTGCTACTACAAACCCGGTGATTGACCTGCTGGAAGCCCAGAAAAACATTTCGCACATGGGCGGAACCATGCGCCTGGGCTCGTACCCTTGCCATATCGAGGAAAGCACACTCGCCTACTCCATTTACGGAAAGAAAGACATCAACGAGCGCCACAGGCACCGCTATGAGTTTAATCCTGAATACACAAAAGATTTCAAAAATGCGGGCATGGTGATTTCGGGCGTTAATCCTGATGCCGGCCTGGCGGAGATCGTGGAGCTGCCTTCACATCCTTTCTTCATTGGCGTTCAGTTTCACCCGGAATACAAGAGCACGGTGGAAAATCCGCATCCTTTGTTTGTGAGCTTTGTGAAAGCCAGCATGGGGAAATAAGCCTTTTAATTGAATTTTAAAAGCCGTCATGATCTATCCCATGACGGCTTTTTTATGGCCCCGGGATCAAAAGAATGCCATATTGAACGGCGGGCTATCAGCGGATCCCGACCTCGCCATCACAGCTTCTGATAAGCGTGCAGGTCTTTCAGGTTGATGGAAATTCTTCCGTTTTTGCGGGGCTCCTGGGGTACGGGAATAAATTTAGCATTCCAGACAAGTTCTCCGGCCTTGTACGACATGCGCGAATATACCGACTGAAAATAGGTATCGTTGATGGCTTTAACGAGGATCACGAATTCCACATCTCCTTTTGTCAGCTCAGGCTCACTAAGCCCGAATAAGGGGCTTTTGTCATCGATAGGATGCACGATCGTCCAGGTTAGCGGCAAAAAGTTTATCCCTTCCCTTTCCAGCTCAAGGAAATAAAAGTTTCTCCGGCCGCTTAGCGGGTCGTTGTAACTCACACCCAGTTTGCATTCCACTTCAATGAGCTCGTTCTGCTTGCGGTTGGCTATGCGGAACATGAAGCCCGTCACATCTTTGTACGGAGCAATAAGAGCCTCGTTGCTATAGGCAATATCCGCTTTAGGCTTGGAGAAGCGGCCGTACAGCAATCCTGTAACCAAAGCAAAACCCATCAGGCCCAGCATCGATTCGATGGCCGATACTGTATTGGAAGAGGGATGGATCGGATACACGTGGCCATAGCCTACCGTTGTAAGGGTTTGCGCACTAAAGAAAAACAGATTGGTAAAATGGGAAGAATCCCCGGCACTGTCGAGCCCGCCGAATTTGGAAGTGCCGAGCGCAAAATAGATCAGCGCAAACAGTGTGTTAACCACGATATAGCTCACAAAAACAAGTGCGATGAACTTCGTCCAGGCAATGGATACGAGCCAGTGGTAAACATCGAAGCTGATCTGGTTCCTGGCTCCCTGCCGCCTCACATTTACAGAGCCGTCGCGGTTGAAGAAGCGGACCGATTCCTGATAAGATTTCTTTCCAAAGCCAAGCTCAGCATCCTCCTTTTTTTTATTGTTTAAGCCCTCTTTAATCATACCTTTGTCAAATGAAACTTAAAGGTAGTTATTATTGGCTATTATTACTGATACCCGCCGCTTTTACCACCTGGTATTTTTTGAACCGGCACGAAGAAAAACCGTTAAGAACGCTGGCTTACTTCGGCAAAAAAAGAAGCTTCAAAACCGGCGACACAACCTACCATACCGTGAAGCCCTTCTTATTTGTAGATCAGTACAATGAAACGGTCACAGAAGAAACCGTGAAAGGAAAAATTTACGTGACTGATTTTTTCTTCACCACCTGCCAGTCTATATGCCCTGTCATGAGTAGCCAGCTGGAACGCGTATATCAGAAATTTCACGGCAACAAGGAGGTGATGATCCTGTCGCACACGGTAGAGCCGGAAGAGGATTCGGTACATGTGCTGATGGATTATGCCCGGCTGCATAACGTTGACAACAAGCAATGGCTGTTCCTTACAGGAGATAAAAAACACCTGTATGAGATGGCGCGAAAAAGCTACCTGCTGAATTCCGATGAGGGCAATGGGGATGCGGATGATTTTATCCACACGCAGAATTTTGCGCTGGTGGACAAGGAGCGCAGGCTTCGCGGCTTTTACGACGGTACAGACAGCCTCGATGTTTCGCGCCTCATCACCGATATAGAGGTGTTGCTGGAAGAGTACCGCTATCAAGAAAAAAAGGCAGCCAATGATTAAACGCCTGGCAATACTAAGCGCATTATGCCTGCTCGGCTTTTCAGCTGCGGCGCAAAAGGTAAGCGTGTATAAAAAAGACGGGCTCCTGAAACGCATCTATAACCCCAGCGACACAACGTATATTGTAAATTTCTGGGCAACCTGGTGCAAGCCTTGCGTGGCGGAGCTCCCGGAGTTTGAGCGCTTCAATCAGGCTTACGGGCAGGGCCCCGTAAAAGTGCTTCTGGTAAGCCTTGATTTCAGGGAAGACCTGCACAAACGGCTGCTGCCCTTCCTCCAAAAAAACACGTATTCCAGCGAGGTGATCCTGCTTGATGAAAGCAATGGCAACGACTTCATCGACCAGATCTGCCCCGAATGGAGCGGCTCGATCCCAGCCACCATCATCACCACCAGAAACAAGCAGAAGTTCGTTTTCTTTGAAAAAAAAGTAACGTTTGACTTGCTGGAAGAAGAGCTGAAAAAATAACTGTGGTTTTCCACCATTCTCTTCCGAAAAAAATTGTAGAAAAACTGAATTTCAAATATCAACATAAACATATCTTATATTTACTACGAACTATGGCACTTCTTGTAAAAACGTCCCAATTACCTAATTCCGGAAAAGGTTTATTTACAACAACCCCCATCAAAAAAGGAAGCAGGATCATCGAGTACAAAGGCGAGATCATCGACTGGAAAGAATATGAAAAACGCGTGGAGCGTGATGAGGATGGCTACCTGTTTTTTATCAACAAAAAAAATTGCATTGATGCTTACCGCACTCCACAGTACAAAGCCCGTTATGCCAACGATGCAGCCGGATTAGGAAGGGTGAAAGGCCTCAGCAACAATTCGGTGTATGAGATAGATGGCGACAAGTGCTTCATCGTCGCAACGAAAGACATCCCTGCAGGAGGAGAAATCTTTGTGAGCTATTCCAAAGAATACTGGGACTGTATCCGATACAACATCAGTATCGGCCGGGGCAAACGCTAATTCATGATCGGTATCAGGCATACGTCTCTCAACTTTATTTTATCTACCGGTCGCACCGGAAGCACCTTGTTGAGTTCTATGCTTAATATGCATCCGGAAATTATTTCTGTTTCCGAAGAGCCTTTTGCCTATAACCTGTATCCGAAATACAGAGATGTCACCAACTGGGATGATGCCACCATTTCCGGCTTCTGCTACGACTTTTATTTGTTCAGCGAAGGGAAGCTGGAAGCTCAGTTTGGCGAAAGCAGCGACCTCATCAGGCTGCTGACCGACCACAGAGCCATACTCACGGGTGAGATTGCGATCAAGCTGGCTTACTTTGCTTTTTTTCCTCATAAGGATAAATCGCTGGTAACAACGATCGTGGACAAGGAACTGAAGTTTCATTATTTCCTCGACGATGTAGCAAATTATTACCCGCAAAGCAAATTCATCATCCTGCTGCGCGATCCACGGGATAATGTGCTCACCAAGCTGAAACGGGCCTTGAAAAAAAGAAAGCGCGACAGCGTGCTGTTCTTTGCAAAGACCTGGGACTACGAGTACGCCAGGATTTATGAAAAAACGAAGAATACAGCTTCCGACCGTTGCATCCGGGTGAAATACGAAGATCTGGTGAGCGCTCCGGAAGAAACCCTGAAGCGTATTACCGATTTTTTAAATGTGCCCTACACACCAAAAATGCTGGAGTACGACCAGAAATTCAAAGAGGAGCTCGATAGGGCCGCGCTGATCGGCGATACCGTCAGGCAGCATCTGTCGATGTACCACGACGGCTTAACCCAAAAAGTAAGTACCGAAAAAGTGGGCATCTGGAAAAAAGAGTTAAGCCCGCGCGACAATGACCTGATCTGGAGCGTTTGTGAAAAAACAGCGCTGATGAGCGGGTATGAGGCCGAAGGCTGCAAACGCGTTTCCTATATTAACATAAATACGCTGTACGACCTGTGCAGGTTCTTTTTCAATAAGGTCATTCTTCCCAATACATACTATTGGCTTCCTTTCCGGCTGAAATACCTGATCAAGAAGCTTAAATACGGCAAGCAGTTCAAGAACGGCACCTGGGCCACCAGCGACTTCTACAGCTCCTCAATTCCCAAAAACCGATCCTGAGTCTGGCCTAAGCTAAACCGTATGAACGCACAGGCTGGAACCCGATGATACCTTGCGTCGTTCTGTGCCTCTGTGTGACCGGCGCTGGCAGAATTTCAAACAAAAACCTTTCAAAACACCGCAGGATTTAATACCTTGCTATGTAAATGGCAACGGACACGGACCGCATCAGGCTTAACTTTATTTTATCGACCGGCAGAACGGGAAGCACGCTGCTGAGCACCATGCTTAACATGCATACCGAAATCATTTCCGTTTCCGAAGAGCCTTTTGCCTATAACCTTTATCACAAGTACAAAGATCAGGCAGACTGGAGCGATGAAACAATTCGCGGCTTCTGTTATGACTTTTATCTTTTCAGCGAGGGCAAACTGGAACCTCAGTTCGGAAAGCCGGAAGACCTGGTAAAGATCCTGAAAGCACACCAGGCGGGACTGAATGGCGTGAAAGCCATTAAACTGGCCTACCTGGCCTTTTTTCCTCTCAAAGACAAATCGAATACCATCACGATCGTAGATAAGCAGCTAAAATTCCACAGCCTGCTCGACCGGATTGCCCGCTATTACCCCCAAAGCCGATTCATCGTACTTTACCGCGATCCGCGTGATAATGTGCTGGTGAAGATCAGGCGGGGCATCAGGCAGAAACGCAATGAAGGACTGTTGTTCTATGCCAAAACATGGAACTACGAATACAGCCTTCTTCGCCGGCAGATCAGTAGACTTCCGGCAGAGCGGTACATGGAAGTGACCTACGAGGACCTGGTAACACGGCCGGAACCTGTCCTGAAACGCATCTGCAACTTCCTGGAGCTGCCTTTCGAACCGCAGATGCTGGAATACGACCAGCGTGTAAAAAAAGACCTGCAGGAACAGGAAGCTTCTTTAGGAAGCTCGGTAAAGCAACATTTATCGCTGTTGCACGAAGGCCTGACGCAAAAACCCAACACAGATAAAGTAGGACACTGGAAAACGGGTCTCACAGAAAAAGACTACAACATGGTTTGGAGCATATGCGGGAAAACAGCCACAGCCATAGGCTACAGGAACGAAGGCTGTAAGGCGGTTTCTTATTTCACACCTGCATTCATCAAGCAATGGCTGCGTTTTTACATCATCAAGATCATCATTCCCGCCATTTATTACAACCTGCCTTTCGGGATCATTTACCTCATCAAAACACTGAAATACGGAAAGAACTTCCGGGATGGAAAATGGCAAACCAAAGATTTTTACAAAGGCACGCTGCCCGACAGAACATAGGCTCATTGCCAGGGAAAATGCTTCAGGGATGACTCTTACCCTTTCTTACGGACCCTGCTCAGCTTGATCCGTAGCGGCAGATTACTCTGCCATTTATCTTTCAAAATTCCGGCCCTGGCTTTGAGCCTGCCTTTAAGCGCTTTCAGCGGGCTGAACGTCCCGGTAGCTGCCGGGTATTTTTCGTAACCAAAGACAGAAGCCAGTGGCGAGGTAATCGTATCAATGGTATAAATTTCGTTGGCGCTGAGCTCACTCTCCCAGGCATGCACGCGGCTCGTGTTGACGGGCTTGCTGAGATCGCTGTATTTGGTGAGTGCCCGCTCCTGCTTTTCCGAAGCTGCTTTCGCGTAGCTGTTCTTTATGACATGCTCGTGGAAGCGCAGCATGGCCGCATCGTAATCGAACTGAAAAAAGTCAGCCATGCGCCGCATTTCACCTTCGGTGTCGCTTACCAGGTCTTCATAACGCAGAACGAAAAATTTCCCGGGATACAGCCTCACATAGTTTAAAACCTCCTGGTTATAGATAAGCCAGCGGTAGGCATTGAAATAAATATCGGTGGAGCGGAAATTGACCTTCTGCCTGCGCGACAGATAGCCAGCCCTGGGATCCCGCAGCAGGAACACAAACTTACTATCGGGGAAGAGCCTTATGATCCGTTCGAGGTAAAGGCTGTTGATCGGGTTTTTATCAAAGAAGAAACGGCTTGATTTTTTTTCTCCTCCATACGTGAAGCTGCTGTAAAAATTCTTATAAAGCGCGGCAAAACTCCGGCTTTCCGATTTTTCAAAATACACGGGATCGAAACCAAAACCTGAGAAGTTATGATCCTTATAACGCCGCACAAACTGTATGACCTGTTGTTTATCCGCTTCGCTGAAGTCCTTCCGGGATTGCCACTGCGCGCTGAAAAAATTAAAGAAATTGATCTCGGGAGTTGCCTGGATAGCAGGGTGCGCATTAAGCATCGACATCAGCAAGGTAGTGCCCGAACGCCCGATGCCTACGATAAAATGGAACTTATTTTGATCCGTGCTGCCCACCATTTGCTTAAAATTAATACATTTATTCAAAAATACTTAGAACCTGCTTATTTTTATAGGGTAAAAATGCCCGTTGCTTAAGTTGAACAAGTTCAGGCAAATGTTGCAGGTATATTTGGAGGTTGCGTCACAAAACATTGACGCCAGTGCGGCCAACAAGATAAGTGTAAACGAATGATGCATTAGATAAACTCAAACAGGCTTTTATTATCAGTTCCGATATCCATACGCACTTCATCCTGTGCACCGAGCGTACCGGGAGCTCCCTGTTCTCGCTGATCCTGAACCTTCATCCCCAGGTGCTTTCTCCTTCCGAGGAGCCCTTTGCCTTATTTTTTTACGAAGCCTATAAAAACAAAACGACCTGGAGCGACGCCGAACTGCACCGGTTTATTGATGAGTTCTGGCTCATTGCCGAAAAAAGCCTGGAGCTGTTCTTCACTTCCAAAGAAAAGCTCTTCAACGCATTGCAGCCGCATAAAGCGCATTTGCCCTACAGCCTTCTGGTAAAGCTCATCTACCTGCAATTCATCGAACCCAAGCCGAAAGAAGAAGTGAAGCTGATTGTGGATAAGCAGATCAAGTATTTCTTTTATTTGCCGCAGTTGCTGAAGGTATTTCCCGACTCCAGATTCATTGTGCTTACGCGTGACCCGCGGGTGAACGCCCAGCGCAAAAAGCTGAGGAACCTCAATTCGGGCTCCAATGCCATTTACCTGTCTGCCCTCTGGAAAAACACCTATAACCATGTGCATTACCTCAGGCAGCATGGCAAAGCAGTGATGGTTGTGCGCTACGAAGACCTCGTAAGCGACCCGCAAGCCACCATCCGCGCTACCTGCGACTTTCTCGGCATTTCCTTTGTGCCGGAGATGCTCAAAACGGAAGGCGTGTACGAATCCTTTCTCAGCTACCAGGAAAACAAGCTGGAGAAGCAGCACGTCGATCACCTGAAAGACTTCCACAGTGGGCTGTTCACGAGCATCAATACCGATAAGGTAGCCCTGAGGGATAACGAGATCGACGAAACCGTGAATAACAAGATCATCGCGCTCACCGGCCCTCTCCTGAAAGAACTGGGCTATGAGCTGAATGGCAGCGGTGAAGGAAAATTAAGCATCAACGACCGCTTTCAGATTCTCAAGGCGTACCTCTACAGGCCTTTGCTGATTCGCTTTTATTTGCACATCCCGCTTTCCATCAAACTCCTCATTAAAAAAATCCGGAAGAAGAAAGCCTTTGTTCCTTAGGGACTTCAATCGCCTGGAGTCATTCCACAACCTGACCCGATGTCAGCGCAGAGCTTCGCTACGAAGACAAAGGTATTGAGAGTTGACATCGTTATCTGCTTGTGTATGTTTTGGGCACCGCGGAGGGCCTGCTTTCGGGCTCTGACGATATGTGGTGATTGCTGCGGTTCTTTACCTTGCAGGAACAGACACGGCAAAGGAACTAAATCCTTCGCGTCCCTGGCCTAACATGATCCCTGTAAATCATCCTGTAAAGCCCGTTGCGGCAGCGAATGGCCATAAAGGCAAAAGGCACCAACATAAAGCCGGCGATCTTCTGAAGCCACAGGGGCGATTTATACAACAGCACAAAGGCTTCCGCACGTTTCTGCAAAAACAGGGAAGCAATCACCGTAGAAGAAATATAATGCTTGCGCCTGCGGTATTCGGGCCGGATCACATCAAATAAAAAGATGAAACGGTTTTGCCGGCTATGGTTGACGGCTTCGTGGTTATTGGCATCCACAAACACCAGCAGTTTTCCTTCCTCCCAGCTCCTCCACTCGTCCTTCACACGGAAGCCGGATTCAGGCATCTGCGCCGGGATGTCGAGGCCCAGGTGGCAGCGGAAGATCCCGTTGGTATCGCCGCAGTGCGCCTTGATGCAAGCGCCTCCCTTCAGCATGTTGAAGGACGCCGACACCAGGCCGTCGATGGAGCGGATGAGCTGCACCGTTTGCGGAAAGTATTTGTAGTGTTCATAGAGGTCGATCGTCCAGGATTTGAGGGCAATGGTCTTCCAGCTGTCGAGCTGCTGCACCATCGTTGTGTTGAAATAGCTCTGAAGGTGGTGCTCCCTGAGGTAATTTTCCAACTCGCTTTTGATGACGGGATAATGCGCTTCTATCCTTGCCGCAAAATCCTGTTGGGCAGGATCGTAAAAAGCAGGCTCAGGTCCTTTGTACTCTTCCCTGCTGTATAAACTGAACCAAAGCTTCGGCATGATTGATAAATGTATGATTTTTTTTATATTTGAGTATGGAATTCACCGAAAAAAATCCACAGTACTTTTATAGCGTTGATGAGCTTCCCGGGCTGAAAATACTGGAAGAGAACTACGCCGTTATCCTCGGGGAGCTGACAAATCTCCGGAAGAATTCCCGGAACGGCTTCTGGGTGGAAAGCTTTCCCGGTTACCTCAGCCCCGAGAGCAAGAACAAGTGGAAGGTATTCACCTTTCAGTTCTTTGGGATAAAGCATCCTACCAACTGCCTCCTTTGTCCTGAAACGTATAAAACGCTGAAGCAGATTCCGGGACTCGTATCCGCCGATTTCTCCTACCTTCCGGCACATACTCATATCAAGCCGCACGTGGGCTTTACCAAAATGGTGCTGCGCGCGCACCTCGGCCTCATCATCCCGGGGCAGTGCGCCCTGCGCGTAGGCGACCAGGTGAAGAGCTGGGAGCCCGGGAAAGTACTATGCTTTGATGATTCTTTTGAGCATGAAGCCTGGAACAAAAGCGACGAGGACCGCTTTGTGCTGATGCTCGACATTGCCAATCCCCGTTGGAATTATTCTGCCGACGAGATCAACCGCTATAAGATAGAAACCCTGCGCGAGCCCTTTATGCTGGATATGTTCCCGAAAGAGAAATGGCTGCATTTCCTGGAAGTGGGCGAATTTGATGTGTTCCCGTCTTAAGGGAAATTCCCGTTGCAGCACCGGATCAATAGCCGGATAGCATGAAATTACCCGACCGGTGACAGCAGTGACGGATATACTCTTATTTCAGATTTTGGGCAGGCTACTGCGAACGTCCGCGCAAATACGCATTCACCTCATCCACTAAATTATCAGCCGGCTCTGCTTCCATCTTAAATTCAGCATCATCCTGATGCAGGATACCGGCCGCTCTGATCAGCTTTTTACAATGGCTCATGTATTTTTCTTTGGAGAGGTAAAGCTTATAGTAATTGCCATCCGGCGTTTTCTCTTTGATCTCGTAGCCCAGCATAAAATTAAAGTCGAGCGCGCGCTTGTTATCGCAGGCAACGGTGGCCACAGACGCTTCGCCTGTTTTGAAGATCTCGAACACCGCCTGCAACAGCGTAAGCGAGGCAAATGCCGGAATGGGTGTTCCCCAATAGTCTTTTTCCCAGATAAAAATACCGCCTTCCGCCACGCGCGAATCGGGCTCCGTATCCTTGCAGTTAATGAGCCCTATTTTTTTGCCCTGGTGTTCGATCAGGAAATAGTAGTTAAATTTATTGTTGATCTTCTCAAACCACCTGAGCTGCATCGCCGGCGTAATATAGTCGCGAAACTGCATGGTATTGCGGATGAATTCCTGGTTGCGCCAGTAGCGCAGGGTTTCCAGGTGCTCCGGCTTCAGCCTGTGGTATGTAACACCGTATTGCCTGACGATCATAAGGTATCCTTTACATAGAACGGCGGTTTGTTGCTCTGCATCATCAGCATGTTGCCCAGGTACTGGCCGATAATTGCCAGGCACAGCAGGATGAGCCCTGTACTGAAAAGGATCGACACAATGATGGAGGTATAACCGGAAGGCGTTTTGAATATGATCTTCCGCAGGAAATAAATAAACCCGATAAAAAAACTGGTGCAGGACATGAGGATACCGAAAGCCTTTACCAGTTTCAGCGGCAACGTCGTGCTCAGCATCATAACATTGGCCCCCAGGAAAAATAATTTTTTATAGCTGTAGCCCGACATCACTTTTTGGGACGCATGAAAGGGCGTCTGAAGAACGCCGATGCTGGCCGTGTACCACAGGATCAGCTCATCGATCACAAACAGGTGATTGTAGTGCGAAGTGATCTTTGCTACGAGGTCTTTCTTCAGTGCCCTGAAACTGGACCCGATACCGGCATGCGGATTCTCTATTTTGGAAAGGCGTTTATACAGGTTCGTCACGATCTTGCGGGTGAGCGATTTCTTTTTTGCATTGCTGGGAATAGCATACACCATATCTTTAGCGGTAGTCGTGATGGAATCGTATAATTTCAGGATGTCTTTGGGATCATGTTCGAAATCATCGTCGATCGTCACCACGATGGCCCCCGAAGCGTTGCTGAAGCCGCATAGCGTGGCTTTGTGCTGCCCGAAATTTTTAGCCAGGGAGAAGGCCTTGACATGGCTCAGCGCCTTGCCCGTGTCTTTGATGATCTGCCAGCTGTGGTCGCTGCTGCAATCGTCTATAACAATGATCTCGAACGAATGCCCCGCCTGCGTAAGCAGCGTGTGCACCTCGCTCATGAGCCTTGCAATGCAGGATGCAGCATTGAACACCGGTATGATGACTGAAATATCTTTTTCTCCTTCCATCGTTTAATTGAAGCCAAGCGTTAAGCCCCCATCCATTTTTAAGCAGGTTCCTGTCACCCATTTGGAAGCATCGGAAATAAAATAGGCCAGGGCCTGTGCAATATCTTCTGGCTGCCCTACTCCCAGCGGATACTGAGCAATGAGCTTATCCATCTCGCCCGCATTGATCGCCGCATCCACCGTACTTTCAAAAATAGCAGTGTTCACCAGCGCAGGCTGCAGCACATTCACCCGGATCTTTTTCGGGATGAGCTCCAGCGCGAGCACTTTGGCATAGCCTTCGAGCGCCGCTTTGGAGCTGATGTAAGGGCCGCCGCCAAAATAGGCATGCAGGGTTGATACTGACGAAATAAACGCGACTGAGGCCGCCTGGTTGAGCTTCTTTTGCTTTAATAATTCAGCCACCGTATGCACCGCCGAAAAATAATTAACAGAGAATACATCCTGCAATTGCTTATCGCGGATAAATTTTACAGGAACCGGCAATACTTTTCCACAGGCATGCACCAGGCCATCCACTGAAGGCACAGCACTTATGAGCCTTTCGATGTCGGCTTGCAGAGTGAGGTCTGCTGCAACAAGCTGATGACCGGCATGCGGCGTGAGGAGCGCAAATGTTTCCTTCAGCTTTTCTTCGTTTCGCGCGGTGATCACAACGCTGGCGCCCAGCTGGCTGAACAGTACCGCAGTGGCCCTTCCGATACCGGAAGAAGCGCCTGTGATTAAAATGGTTTTATGCTGCAGTGAGATCAAGGAAGTTCGATTAAAGGTAAACAAACAATGCTTTTTGTATGGAGAAGGACGCTTCCCCACGAAAAGCCAACGCCGAAGCCGCAGAGACAGAGCCTGAGCTCTCCGGATGCCAGGGCCTCCGCTGCTTCCGTGATCATCGTCAGCGGAATGGACGCCGAGCTGGTGTTGCCGTATTTTTCGAGGGAATACAAGACTTTTCTGGTGTCGGTAATTTTTAATTTTTTGCGCACCGATTCGTTGATGAGCCTGTTGGCCTGGTGGAACACAAAAAAATCGGTATTCTCCAGGGTTTGACCGGCGGCTTCATACAGCCCGCGGATGTTGGGCGCTACTTCCCGCAAAGCAAAATTAAAGATGCCCACTCCGTCGAGTTTCAGGTGGCGCTTTTCGCGCGCAATGCCCGGCTCTATTTCCATCAGCTGAAAGGTTGTTTCATCGATCCCGTTCCTCGACCCACCATGCTCAATGTTGATGGCATCTTTTCCGGAACCGTCCGATCCCATATTGAAATACATGGTTCCGGCAGAAGGATCATATTCCAATGCGGTCGCCGAACCTGCATCGCCAAACAAAGGATAGGCGCTTTTATCGGTATAGGCTGTGGACACGGTAGACTTATCGCCTACCAGCAACAGGCCTCTTTTCAATTGCCCGGAGCTCAGCAAATTTCCAAGCACATACAGGCCGTATACATAGCCCGAACAACCCAGGTTAATGTCAAAAGCCAGGCAGGATTTGTTGAGCCCCAGCCTGTTCTGCAGGATCACGGCCGAGCCCGGAATAAAATAATCGGGCGATTGCGTTACCACGATCACCGCATCGATGCTTTCTTTTTCCCAGCCAAGCTTATTCATCAGTTGCACAGCGGGCTCATAGCACAGGTCGGAGGTCGACTGGTGTTTCCCGGCCACACGGCGTTCCCGGATCCCTGTCGTTTTGATGAAAAGCTCACGCTCGGGCATTTCAATATGCCCGTATTCCAGGTTGGAATAGGTAAGCACAGGTACTGCCGCAGCAATGCCCCTCAATGAAATGCTATGGACGGAAACAACGCTCATGCTTTCGCTTTTTCCGCGACGATGTTGTAAAGGTCCCTCACGGTTTGTGTATTTTTAAGATCGTCCGCATTAAGCTGCACATCAAAATTGGCATCCACAAAGGCGATGATGATGAGGGCATACATCGAGCTCCAGTTTTTTATCTCCCTGTAATTGGTGTCAGGAAATACCGTTCCCGGTTCTACCTCTTCAAATTCGGCCACCAACTGGTCGGTAAATTCTTCTGCTGATATCATATCTGTTTTATAGTTTAATAATCAATAATTGTTGCTCCCCAGCTGTAGCCGATGCCAAAGCCGGCAAGCATGACCCGCATGCCTCTTTTCAGGACACCTTGCTGCACGGCATCATGCAGGGCGTTTGGAATGGTTGAAGATACAGAGTTACCAAAGTTTTCGATATTCACAAAAAATTTCTCTTTGGGTATCCTGCATTTCTTGCGGATCACCTCCAGCATAAAAGCGCTGGCTTGGTGAAACACATACAGGTCAATGTCTTCGGAGGTATACCCGTATTTCTCCAGGATGTCGCTCACAAGGCCGGGCACCGTTCTCACCGCAAATAAAAAAATCTCGGTGCTGTTCATCTTCATATGGCCGTAGGGCAGGTTTGTTTCCTGCAGGTACTCCACAGTGGCCGGGTTGCGCGTTCCGCTGTGGTCTACAATGAGGTTATGGTAGCCTGCACCGTCCGTGCCGAAAATAAAGTGCTGCCTGCTGTTGCCTTTTGTAAGGATCGTGGCTGTGCCGATATCGCTGAAAATGCTCCGCAGCTCAAGGTCATCCTGGTGGCATACCTTGGTTGGATTGTCGGAGGTTAGCAGCAGCACCTTCTTCGCAATGCCGCCCTCCATCATGCCATGCGCAATGCCAAGCCCGTAGATATACCCTGAGCAGCCGTAAGGCAGATCGATGCATGCCGTATGTTTGCCAAGCCCCAGGCGATGCTGAATAAGGCAGGATGTAGAAGGCCCCTTGTGATCAAAACCTTCGGAACAAAAGATAAGAAAATCAATGCCCGCAAGATCGGTCACATGTTCCGAGAACAGGTTTTGTGCAGCCTTCACGGCAACATCCGATGGCATTTCTCCCTCCGCAGAAAGATAGCGCCTGCTGATCCCTGTATTTTTAAAAATCTGTTCGCCGGAAGTATTGAACCGGGCCGCCAGATCATCGTTTGTGAGTTGTGTTGCGGGGAGGTAAACGGCAATATGATCCAGAAAAATGCCCATAGGTTGTCAGGTAAATTTATACAATAACAGGCATATAAATTACTTTTCATCTATCTTTTTTTTGGTCGTTTGCCCCAATACCTTTTCCCTCACAAAAACATAGCTTTCACGAACTACTTTTCTGTTTTATTTGGCGCTATCTAAAAAATAACTACTTTAGGGGTAATCAATATTTCTTAAACCCGCAACTATGAAAAAACTTTTATCACTCGTTTGCCTTTCTTTACTCATGCTTTCCGTAAAAGCATACGCACAATCCAACACCACCTGGACCATTAAGGACAATGTTCAAAAAGGATTCTTTAGAACAGCCACCACATTCAATACGCATTTCAGCGGCTTTGCAAATAAAGCGCAGGCCGATGCCCTGATCCAGAAGATCAAAACACAACCCGACGTGAGCTCTGCAACCGTTTCCAATGCCGATGCCAACGGCAATTGCGATGTAGTTCTTGTAATGCGCTCGGCGCATGATAAAAAGCACTACCTCGGCATGGCTCAGAAATTAGGCGTTCAGTACGTGGAAGTGAACGGCAAGAAAAAAACGCCGGCACAATGGCTGGAAGGCAAAGAGAAAAAATAATCATTCCGTATGATCCGGAAAAGCGTCGTCACGATATATCGTGACGACGCTTTTTTTATGAAGAATAATCCTATATTTAACCTTTAAACCAACGATTACCTCTTAGTATTTACGCTGAATGATCGCCCTCTACAAACAACACAAACATCTGTTCCTGGCTTTCCTGGTCATTACCTTTATCCTGTACGGCAATACCCTGAGAAATAAATACGCACTGGACGACGATTATGTTACTGTGACCAATTTCCCGGAAAAAGGGAAACCCTATACGCCCAACAATGAGCTTGCAGCGAAGGGCTTCGGCGGCATCGTCAAGATCTGGAAAGTGCGCTATGCCCACGACGGAGAATCCACCTTCGATTACAGGCCCGTAACAAGCTCCTCCTTTGCCATTGAATACGGCCTGTTCGGGCAAAACCCTTTTGTAAGCCACCTCATCAATGTATTGCTGTATGCCCTCAGCATCATGGTGCTGTTCTGTGTCATGATGCTTTTGTTTCAGTCGTACGAGAACAAATTGCTTCTGTCCACCCTCATCGCCTTTATCTTTCTCATTCTCCCGATCCATACCGAGGTGGTGAACAACCTCAAATGCCGCGATGAGATCCTTGCCTTCCTCTTCCCGATGATCGCCTTCTGGTATTGCCTCAAAGCCTACGAAAAGCCAAGTGCCGGCACCATTGCCCTCATCGTTTTCTTTTTCATCCTGGGCATATTCAGCAAGCGTACCTCCGCCATTTTTATCGGCATCGTTCCCCTCAGCATGGTCATGTTCCGGAAAGTAAATCTCAAGCTGGTGGCAACAGCGCTATGCATTGTTGTCGGCTCGATCGCCATTACCACGCTCATCAAGAAAATGATCGTCACGGAACAGATCGTCCGCAAGTTCTACAGCTTTGAAAATGCCATGCTCGTTGAAAAAGCAAGCCTTTTTGAAAAACTGGTAGCTACCATAAAGACCCTGGGCTTTTACATCAAATTCTCTTTTATCCCTTACCCGTTCCGGAATTACTACGGTACAAATGTCGTCGACCTCACTACCAGGCCCGACCTGAACCTTTTTGCCGGCATTGCTTTCCTGGGAGGAAGCACATGGTATTACCTGAAATCGAAAAACAAGATTTTCCTGTATGGCTTCCTCCTGTTCATGGGAGGCATTTTTCCCTTCGCTAATTTAATCATCCCTGTAGCCGGTGTTGTGGGCGAGCGCCTGGCTTACAATGCCTCCTTCGGCATTGTGGTCATGGTCACCACACTGATCCTGCCTCTGTTCAGCTCCGTGAAAGATGTTTCTTTCGCTAACCTGTTTAAAAAACCAGCCTTATACTTTATGCCCGTCATCCTGGCATACACCCTCATCATCTGGATGCGGAACACACACTGGAAAGATAAAGTAACCTTGTTTGAACATGATATTGAGCACCTGGAGCTCTCGGCAAAAGCAAACAGCATGATGGGCAACGAATACTTCGAGCAGCTGCGCACCGGAAAATCCAAATACACCCCGCAGGTGCTGGTTGATAAAGCCCTGACCAATTACCAGACAGCCATAAAAAACGATTCCAGTTTTTATTCAGCCTACAACAATGCTGGCGTTCTCTATTTCTCTTACCTGCAAAATCTGCCGGAGGCAGAGCGCTACATGAGACTGGCGCTTAAAGTGAGGCCGGTGTATCCGCAGGCTTATGAGAACCTCGGAAACCTCTACAGGCACCAGAACAGAACGGAGGACGCGTTAAAGGCCTATGTCAAATGCCTCTCGCAAAATCCGAAGCAGTACAGCGCCTATATCTCTGCCATCAAACTCTGCTATACATCGGGGCAGTATGAAAAAGCCCTTGCCCTCTGCAAGGTTGCACTGATTTATTTCTCGAACGACTATTCTTTGATCGGCCAGGAAGCTGATTGCCTCTTCATGCTGAAACGAAAAAAAGAAGCCCTTGAAACCTACGAAGAGGCCTACAACCTTTCGCCAAGTAATGAACTGGCCGGGTATTTATCAGCCCAATACCTGGAGCTGGGAGACACCGCCAAATCCAACCAATACAAAACCAGATAACTCTAAGCCCGATGATAGTTGCCGAAGGCCTGATCCGGAAACCATTCCTGTTGTTCCTGCTGGTGTCGCTGATGCTGTATGGCAACACACTCCTCAATGGCTATGGCATCGACGATCAGTTTGTCACCGAAAACAACATCACCAATAAAGGGTTCAAATCCTTCAAAAAGATCTTTACGTCTTATTATGCCGACGACGGAAAAAACACATACGAGTATCGTCCTTTTGTAAAAGTATCCTTTGCCATCGAGCACCAGCTCTTCGGTGTAAGGCCCTGGGTGGGGCACCTCATCAACATCCTGCTGTATGCCCTCTGCCTGTTCTTACTGCACAAGGTACTCCTGCTTATCTTTTATGCCAGGCCACCGCTGTTCAGCCTCTGTATCACGCTGGTATTTGCATTTCTGCCGGTACACTCGGAAGTGGTAGCCAGCCTCAAGAACAGGGATGTTCTTATCTGCTTCATCTGTTGCATGGGCATCGTCATCCAGGTGGATGCCTTCTTCCGCACCGGCAACTATCTTCACGTTTTGTATGCGGCACTGCTTTCCATCGTTGGCTTTTTAACCAAGTACGACCTCCTGCCTTACCTCGTGATCGCACCTTTGATCCTGTATAAAAAACATCGCACCAGGGCCCGGATCGTTCCTGTTCTGTCTGTGGCAGGCATTTTCCTGGCCGGCTTTTACCTGTCGAAAGCCGTAAAGCACCTCTTCCTCGACAAGTCTCTGGTCGACAGGGTGTACAATTATTCCGAGAACCCGCTGCTGTTTGACCATTCCCTGAGCCTGAAGCTTTCTACTGCCTTTAATGCCCTCGGATTTTATGCCAAGATGCTGGTCTTCCCGTCAAACATGGTTTGTTATTACGGTTACGATACCATCCCGATTCATCAGTTCTTTTCATTCTATGCGATTACGGGCATGATCCTGTTTGCCGTGATGGTCTTTTATTTTTTCAGGCTCATCAAAACCGAACACCCTGCCTGGTATGCCATTGTATTTTCAGGTATCTCCATTTCCATGTACCTCAACATCGTAAGACCTGTCACTGGAATTGTAGCGGAACGCTTCCTGTTCTTTGCCTCCATAGGCTTCTGCATTTTTGTGGTGCACCTTTTTTTCATGTTCCTCAACCGCAAACAGGATTCGCCGACCCTGAAATCCGCGACTCCGGCGTTTAAAGGTCTGCTGCTGGTATTGTTGCTGGGTTACTCGGTATTTACCGTTTCGCGGAATGCTGAATGGAAAGACAGGATCACGCTCTACGGGCATGATGTCGGAAAACGCCCTGAATCGTTACCTCTGAACCTCCTGTACAGCATGGAAATTCTATCGAACATGAACCGGCCCAACTATTTTCTGACGGAGCAAAACAAGATGAGCTACATCGAAAAAGCTACCGCAAGTTTAAACAACGTCCTGAAGCTGGATGCTGAAAATGTAACAGCCCTTCATAACCTGGGCTTTATCCGGCAAAACGTTTACAAAGATTATGCAGGCGCTATCCCCTATTACGAAAAAGCCCTCAGCAGCGATTCTACCAAGTTCGAAAGCCAGTTCAACCTGGCGTACTGCTATTATGCGATCGGGCGTGGCGAAGAAGCGGAGAAACTGGTTATGAAACTTTATCCGGAGCACAGCGATAACCAGCCGGTGCTCGATTTGATCAACTATATTTTAATAGAAAATAAAAAATCGCGCGAAGGCATCCTTTTATTTGACGAACTGGCTAAAAAACATCCTGAAAACACCAGCATTCCTATTATCCTGGGAAATTTTTACCTGGCGCTTTCCGATACCGCAAATGCCAAAAAAGCCTATTCCAAAGCCCTGGAAATGGACCCAAACAATGACCAACTGTTTAAAATCGTAGCTAAATTGAGTAAATAATGCTTTTAATTTAGTAAGCTGACACAATAATGTGTACTTTTCGTTAAAATTTCTTTAATTTTAAGATTAAGTTATTTAAACTTATTTAACACACTATTTTCAATGAAAAAAGTAATCCTACTCTTAGCATTATGGCTATGCTCTGCATCAACCTTTGCCCAGCTATCGGTTGCCCCCAATCAGACCGCCACAAATCTGGCTAATTATCTGCTTGGAGGGGGAGTCACTATCAGCAACGCCGTATTAACCTGCCCGACCGGTGCCAATGCCATTTTCACGAATGGCGCCACAACCAACCTGGGACTTAACAGCGGCATTGTACTTACCACAGGATCTGCGGCAAATATTGCCAACGGAAACGGGGTAAACTCGAGCGTCAACAACGGAGCAGCCGGAATCGCTGCCCTGGCGCCTATTAGCGGTACCAGCAGTAACTATGATGGTTGTATGCTGGAGTTCGACATTAACCCCAAATGTTCGCCATTGAATATCCGCTATAAGTTTGCCTCCGAAGAATATCCCGAATATGTAAATGCCGGCTATAACGACGCCTTTGGCTTCTTCATCAGCGGGCCCAATCCTCTGGGTGGAAACTACACCAACTATAACCTGGCTGTAGTGCCCGGCACCGGGCAGCCGGTAACCATCGACAATATTAACTCAGGCACGAACTCCGCCTATTACATTACCAACACCGGAAGTACGATCGTGTACGATGGCATGACCACCATGCTTACGGGCAGTGCCAATGTCGTTCCTTGCTCAACCTACCATTTAAGACTCGCCATTACAGATGGCGGTGACCAGTACTACGATTCGGGCGTGTTCCTCGAACAATCGGGTATTTCCTGCAACGCCCCTTCTGTAAATGCCAATAATGCAACAATTTGCGCCGGGCAGTCGACCACCTTAACGGCAACGGGCGCTTCCANNCCTGGTCTACGGGCTCCACAGCCGCTTCCATTGTTGTTTCTCCGTCGTCGACCACCAGCTACACGGTCGGGGGCAGTAACATCGGTACCTGTATCCAAAGTTCCAAGGTCGTCACCGTGACCGTAAACAATGCGCCAACAGCCAACGCCGGTACGCCAAAAGTGTTGACCTGTGCAACAACTGCGACAATACTCTCGGGCTCAGGCGGCGGCACCTATGCCTGGTCGGGGCCGGGGATCTTATCCGGAGGCACTACCGCTTCACCTACCGTTAATCAGCCCGGCACATACACGCTTGTCGTCACGTCATCGGGCTGTCCGTCCTTGCCTTCTGTCGTTACTGTATCACAGAATACGACACCTCCTTCCGTGACATCTTCGGGAGGGCAGCTCACCTGCGCGGTTACTTCCGTCCCTGCGGTTGCCAGCACCACCACTTCTCCTGTTACCTACAACTGGAGCGGGCCGGGTATCGTGTCGGGCGGTGGCACATCGTCGCCTACGGTGAACCAACCCGGCACTTACAACTATACGGTANNGGCACTTACAACTATACGGTAACCAATACCAGCAACGGATGCAGCACCACCGGCTCACAGGCCGTGACACAGAATATCGTACAGCCTACTGTAAGCTCCAGTGTTTCTGCCGTGCTGAACTGCACCCTGACTTCCGTGAATGCGATTGCGAGCACGACCACCACGCCTGTTACCTACAACTGGTCGGGCCCCGGCGTGGTATCGGGTGGCAACACCTCCTCGCCTGTAGTGAACCAACCCGGCACCTACAACTATACGGTAACCGCCACAAACGGCTGTAAAGCAACCGGCTCTCAGGCTGTCACACAAAATACGGCAGCGCCATCTGTAAGCTCATCGGCCGGAACGCTCAACTGTACGCTCACCGCTGTGAATGCGGTTGCTTCCACAACGACCACGCCTGTTACCTATAACTGGACAGGGCCCGGCATTACGGGAGGCACAGCAACGGCTACCATTACTGCTAATCTGCCCGGCACTTACAACTATACGGTAACCGCTACAAATGGCTGCCAGGCAACGGGCTCGCAGGCTGTTACGCAAAACACAACGGCGCCGACAGTGACCATGCCGGGTACACAAACCATTACCTGCGCTGCTCCTTCTGTTACGCTTGCGGCATCTGCCAACCCATCGAACAGCACGCCGGTATGGGCGGGCGGTGTCTCCAGCGGTGTTAACAGCTATACGGCGACTGCGTCTTCTGCCAACACCTATACGCTTACCGTTACCAATCCTGCCAACGGCTGTACGGGAACCGGAACGGTGCAGGTTGTTCCTAATGCAGGCTTCCCAACTGTTCTGGCAAGCAATACGAATTCGCTCAACTGTAATGTGACGACTGCACAGGTGGTGGCCACCACCACCACCAGCCCTGTATCTTACAGCTGGAGCGGCCCGGGCATTACCGCCGGGGCAACAACAGCTACTGCATCGGTGAATACCGGCGGACAGTATACCGTTGTGGTGACCAATGCCATTTCGCTGTGCTCTTCTACAATTACCATTGCCGTGCCATCGAGCACCACGCCAACCACTCCTTCTATTACGGCAACCGGATCCATCACCTGCTCGAGCCCGACGATCGCCCTCAACGGCGCTCCGCTGAGCGGTGTCACCTATACCTGGACGGGTAGCGGCATCACCAGCAATCCCAATCTGCAGAATGTGATTGTGAATGCGGGAGGAAATTATGTACTAAGCATTACAACCACGAGCAACGGCTGCGTGGGATCTCAGACCATTTCGGTGGCAACGAATACAACGGCGCCAACGGTAAGCTTAACGACCACATCTTACACAACCACGTGTGCAGTGCCTACCGCAACTTTCAATGCGGTTGCCAACCCCGCTGCGGGAACAACGTACAGCTGGACGGTTCCTCCAACAGGCTCCTTAAGCAGCTACACGGTGGCTAACCCGGTGGCAAGCGGCGCCGGCATATATACAGTGGCTGTAACCAATACAGTGAATGGCTGCTCGACATCGGCATCCACACAAGGCACGGTACAGGTTACGGCTGATTCAGGACTTCCTTCGGGAACGATCTCACAAACTACCGCGTCACTGACCTGTGCAACCTCTGTACAAACGGCAACGGTCACCACCAATCCTTCTGCAAACATCACCTTTACCTGGAGCCCTGCACCAGCTACCGGTGTCAACTCCGCTGCGGCTACGTTTACTGCTCCGGGAACCTACACCTGCTCTTTTACCAATACCTCCAACTCCTGCCCGGGCAGCACACAGATCACCATCATCACCAACACCACAGCACCGCTGGTATCTGTGACTCCGACGGCTACACTTACCTGCAATACAACAACGACGGTTCTGAGCTCCGTGGTGACGCCTTCTGCCGGCATCAGTTATTCATGGACCGGCGCCGGGATCTCCGGGCCTTCCAACGGCTCATCGGTTTCGGTGAATGGTGCGGGAGGCTATACACTGACGGCACTGAACTCTGTAAACGGATGTTCGGCAACGGCAACGTCGTCGGTGATCAGTAATACCACGCCTCCTACGCTGAGCATAACGCCGTCATCTACGGTGATCACCTGCGGCACGCCTACTCTGAATCTCAATGCTGTTACCAACTCCACCGTCATTCCTGTTTGGAATACGCCAAGCGGTAATGCATATAATCCTATTGTCGCTTTTACCTCAGGCGATTATACGGTAACTGTCACGGATCCTGTATCCGGTTGCACCAATTCGCTTACCATGTCAGTAGCCGGAAGCACGGTTGCTCCCAGCCTTAGCGTCACCGCCAACTCTTCGATTGCCTGCGGCTCAAGCTCAACGCAATTATCGGCTAATGCCGGCTCAGCCACGGGTATAAGCTATAGCTGGACAGGGCCTGCCGGAAGCACTATTTCCGGTGGCACAACAGCAACGCCTTCGGTAGACACTCCCGGCAATTATACGGTGGTAATTACCAACAGCTATGGCTGTACCAGCACGGCCACAGTGGCTGTGACCCAAAACACGGTGACTGCGGCCTTTACCGCCGATCCGACCAGCGGCATTATTCCATTGGATGTGAATACCACGAACCAAAGTACCGGCAGCGGTTTATCCTACAGCTGGAATTTCGGCAACGGCAGCACCTCCACGGCTCTCAACCCTGGCACCAGCTACCCTAACAGCGGCACTTATACCATCACCCTGATCGCCACCTCCGGCAATTGCGCGGATACAGCTTATGCGGTGATTGTTGTCGAAGAGAATCTTTCCCTGGAGATCCCGAACGTATTTACGCCAAACGGCGACGGCACCAACGATCTGTTTACGATCAAATCTACCGGTATCAAGGA
Source organism: Bacteroidetes bacterium UBA4416 (assembly GCA_002390745.1). Taxonomy (GTDB): domain Bacteria; phylum Bacteroidota; class Bacteroidia; order B-17B0; family Aurantibacillaceae; genus UBA4416. The sequence continues at coordinate 120,910 of DGQK01000062.1, forward strand.
AATCTCCCTACAGATCTTCAACCGCTGGGGCGAGAAACTCTATGAGTTTACCGGTGTAAAAGCCGCCTGGGATGGTATGACTCCTCTTGGGGCCAAGGTACCTGATGCGACCTATTTCTATTTTGTAAAGGCCACAGGCTTTGATGGCAAGGAAATTGAAAAACACGGCACGGTGAACCTCTTCCACTAAAATCAGATTCATTTTTAAGGGAACCCTGACGAGAGCCTCCGCAAAATTCTGCGGGGGCTCTTTTTATTTCCGCTACCGGCCTGGCATTTTGCTTCCCTCAGCAAAAATACAGATTCACTCATTATAACAAAATACCCCACGCTGCATAGTTAAAATTTGAAAAAATGGCTTATTTTTGCTCAACTATCAGATTCCTAAAATTCTTTTTCCGTTCTTTTTGAAGTCCTGCCTCGATTTGGCGCCATTTATTTAAATTCTGCTAACCCTAAACAAATTTAAAATGAAGAAGATTTACATTTTCCTTTTTGCCTGTGCTACTACTTTAGGCAACCTTCAGGCCCAAAAGCAATACGACTGTTACCGCCTTCAGGAGTTCATGTTCAATTCACAAACACAGGCCCACGATACGCCTGTTGAACATGCCGACTTTTCAAAATTTGTGGTGGACGAGCAAAAAATGTCACTCACGCAAAATCATGATGACGGTACTTCAACGGTTCTTCCTATCAAATCCGTGAATACGGCCGATAAGAAAATCATCAGCTACCAGGTGCTGTCTCCTGCCAACGGTTTTACGTATGTGTATAGGATCAACTCATCCTCTACGGTGATTGAAGTGCTGATCCTTCAGAATAACAAGGAAACGCTTCTGAAAAAATACCTCTACAGAGGCTAATAACCTCGTCCCGATTTTTTATTTCACTAAACTAACATCCCTATGAAAAAACTTTACGACTTAAAAGTTTTAGCACTGTGCAGCGTTTGCATCTGCCTGTTTACAGGCATTCTGAAAGCACAAATCCCGATTGACTGTAATAAGTTTTACCTGCACAATCCTCCCACCATTTATTCCTACGATCCTGCGACTTCCTCCTATGCGACCAACCCGATCAGTTGCCCTGCAGGCGGGAATGGGCTTGCGGTGAGCAATAACCTCAATTCGGCCACTCCGGCTATGACGTTTTACACGATGGTAAGCGGACAATACTGGTATTACAATGGCTCCAGCTGGGTAAATACAGGCCACAGCAGCAGCAGCTCCTCCGCGGTGAACCTTTGCGGCGCGGGCCCTTATATCTATAACCTCGACGGGATCAACTCCCGCGTTTATCGCTACAATGGTACAGGAACGGATGTGCTCGTGCTGGTACTCAGCGGCTGGGGCGGCCCATACGATCTTATCGGTGATGACAACGGGAATTTTTATGTGCTGTACCTGAATTCGGGCGCGCAGAAGCTGGTGAAATACAGTCCTTCGGGCTCTGTCTTATGCACCTATAACCTTGTCAATGCACCGGTAGCCACAGCGGGAGCAGGCTACGCCATCATCGGCAATAAATTGTACATGAACACGGGCTCGGGTGATTATGTGGGCACTATTGTAGGCAATACGATCACGTTTACCGGACTGAGCGGCTTGCCGGCAGGTATGGGTGATTTTGCTTCCTGCCCTTTCCCTCAGCTTACTTCAGGTATTAACACTACGGGGAACCTTACCTGTGCCACACTTTCCTCTGTTCTGACAGCTACTACCAGCGTTACCGGCCCCAGCTACAACTGGAGCGGGCCAGGCATTGTGAGTGGCGCCGGCACCAGCGCCGTTACCGTGAACCAGCCGGGTGTGTATACGGTTGTGATCACCGGCAGCGGAGGAGCCTGCCCGGGTGCTTCTACTTCTACTGTTGCGATTACGCAAAACGGCATCCCACCTTCACCGACAGCTTCCAGCACGGGGGCTGTAACCTGCGCCAGCAGCGCCGTAAACCTTTCCTGCTCCTTATCGGGTATGACGTATACCTGGACTGCTCCGTCGGGCAGCTCCATTACTTCAGGCCTTAACTCTCAGAATGCAACAGGCAGCGGTGGGGGAACCTACACGGTTACGGTCCGGGATCCTATCGGCGGCTGCGTGAACACTGCTGTCGTGACAGTTGCGTCCAATACAACACCTCCTTCGGGTGTAGGGGCTTCTGCCAGCGGTGTGCTGACCTGTGCTACCACGAATGTGTCTTTATCGGGTTCTCCGGGATCGGGTGTTAACTATAGCTGGACAGGGCCTGGTATCGTGTCGGGCAACACGACAGCAAACCCTGTAGTGAACCAGCCGGGCACCTACAACCTGACGGTTACCAATCCTTCCAACGGCTGTACAGCCAATACCTCGGTGGTTGTCTCTCAAAACATTACACCTCCCTCGGCCTCAGCGGCAGCTGGAAGCGGCGGTGTGCTTAACTGCAACGTGACCTCTCTTTCTCTCTCGGGTACACCGGGCAGCGGTGTCACCTACAGCTGGAGCGGGCCGGGCATTGTATCGGGCGGTAATACAGCCAATCCTGTGGTGAATCAACCGGGAACGTATAACCTGGTGGTGACCAATACGTCCAACGGCTGTACGAATTCTTCTGCGCCGGCATCTGTGAATGTATCACAAAATACAGCACAGCCTGTGGCAACTGCTGCGGCAGGTAACGGCGGTGTGCTCAACTGTAACGTCACTTCTCTTTCTCTCTCCGGCACACCGGGCAGCGGCGTCAGCTACAACTGGAGCGGACCGGGCATTGTATCGGGCGGCACTACGGCGAATCCGGTGGTGAACCAACCGGGAACGTATAACCTGGTGGTGACCAATACGTCCAACGGCTGCTCTAATTCGGCAAGCCCGGCTTCGGTAGTTGTATCACAAAACAATACGCCTCCTTCGGCCTCTGCGGTAACGGGCAGCACGGTAACCTGCGCTTCGCAGGCGGTGAACCTCAGCAGTTCTCCGGCAGGCATGAGCTATACCTGGACTGCTCCGGCAGGAAGCTCGGTAACTTCGGGTACCAACTCTCAAAATGCTACGGGCAATGGTGGCGGTACGTATACGGTAACGGTACTGAACGCTGGCAACGGCTGCTTTACCAATGCGCTGATCACGATTCCTCAAAACACAACGCCTCCTGCGGGTGTGACAGCGGCATCAGGCGGTACTTTGTCCTGCTCGGTGACCAACGTTACCTTATCCGGCACTCCGGGCAGCGGCGTAACGTATAGCTGGAGCGGGCCGGGCATTGTATCAGGCGGCAATACCGCCAATCCTGTGGTGAACCAGCCGGGCAATTACAGCTTAACGGTAACGAATCCGTCCAACGGCTGCTCTAACACAACGCCTGCTGTGGCCAACGTGGCTCAGAACGGCGCGGTGCCTCCTGCTTCTATTGCTTCCAGCGGCTCTATCACCTGCACGACGCCTTCGCTCTCGCTGAGCGGCAGTGCTTCTTCGGGCTCTACGTATAGCTGGACGGGGCCGGGTATTGTTTCGGGCGGTTCTTCTTCTACTGCGGTGATAAGCCTGGCAGGCACGTATGTGTTCAGCGTCACGAATACGCTGAGCGGCTGTTCCAATTCGGCCACCGTCACGATCTCTCAGAATACCGGCGCTCCTTCGCCTGTGATCACTGCTTCGGGTGGTGGCACGCTGACCTGCAATGTGACGACATTAACGCTTACAGGGACTCCTGCTTCGGGTGTAAGCTACAGCTGGAGCGGCCCCGGCATTGTATCGGGCGGCACCACTGCTACTCCTGTGATCAACTTACCGGGAACCTACAGCCTCACTGCCACCAACACGGTGAATGGCTGCTCGAATACAACGCCTGCCGTGATCAGTGTATCGCAGAACACAACCGCTCCTGTGGTGGCCATCACCACCACGGCCGGCAGCAGCAGCATTACCTGCGCCGTGAGCTCTGTGACGCTTAATGCATCACCGGGTACAGGAGTTACTTACAGCTGGACAGGGCCAGGCATTGTATCAGGAAGCAATACAGCGAGTCCGGTGGTGAATCAGGCGGGCAATTATTCGGTAACGGTTACCGATATGGCAACAGGTTGTTCCAATGCCACGGGCAGCGCGGGTTCTGTGGTGAATGTGCCACTGAATACAACGCTTCCTACGGCCTTCATCAATACGGCATCTGCCGGCACGATTACCTGCTCGAACCCGGTAACGGTTGTCAACGCAACGGCTTCGTCTTCGGGGGCGTCGATCACCTATAGCTGGACGAGTGCAAGCGGGCCTATGGCCAACAGCAATACCAATGCGCCTGCCATCAGCGCTGCGGGCGATTATACGCTCACGGTGTACGATATGCAGAATGGATGCAGCAACACGGCTACCGTGTCTGTTCCGAGCAACCTCACGCAGCCCAGCGGTGTTAGCGCAGGGACAAATACGGTACTGCCTTGCAACAGCGGCAGCAGCATTGTGCTGCAGGGCTTAAGTTCGCCGAATGTATCGTTCCAGTGGCAGGGACCTGGTGGATACACGGCTTCTACACAGAATGCGACGGGCGTTACGGTTCCGGGGCAGTATGTGTTTACGGCCACCGACCTCACGAGTGGCTGTAGCGTTCAGGCTTCAGTAACGGTATCGAGCCAGAGTGTTGTAGCGGCTTTCACTCCCGACCAAACGGGCGGGCTGGCGCCACTGCCGGTAAATTTCACGAACAACAGCACCGGCGGCAGCACCTATTCCTGGAATTTCGGTGACGGATCTACTGCAACAACGTTCAATGCAAGCAATACGTTCCAGGGATCGGGCACATACACGGTGATCCTCACGGTGTATAACGCATCGCGCACCTGCAGCGATACGGCCAGCGCCATCATCATTATGGATGATCAGCTAAGCCTGGAGATCCCGAATGTGTTTACGCCTAATAACGATAATATCAACGATCTGTTCACGATCAAATCCAAAGGTGTGAAAGAGATCTCCCTGCAGATCTTCAATCGCTGGGGCGAGAAGCTGTATGAGTTTACGGGCGCCAAAGCAGCCTGGGACGGTATGACGGGCCAGGGTGGAATTGTACCGGACGCGACGTATTTCTATTTCGTAAAAGCGACGGGGTATGACAACACGGTGATCGAGAAAAACGGAACGGTGAATTTGTTCCGATAAAATTGTCACGTTTTTTATAACAAAGGCCTTCTGCTGCGATGCGGAAGGCCTTTTTTGTTTTTCGGCTGTAACGTGTGCAGCAGAGCACAGATTGTTCGGTGCGCGAAGCTTTTAGTTTCGTCCCTGTGCGACCTTGGTATTTTCTTCGCTTCTTTGCGTTTTTCCAAATGCCTTGTTAAGTCATTGCTAAATGGTGGGGAGTTATAGCAATCCGAGGCTTGAGGGTATTCTGACCGCACAAAAACCTGACAAAATTACCGGCCTGATGGAAAATAGCTTATTTTTGATATCCTGTTTGTCAAGCTTTCGGGAAAATAGCGCCCGTAAATAATTAAAAAACAGGCTATTTCTTGAATATTTTTCAACAATTTTTTTGTTGATGAATAAAATAGTTATATCTTTGCCGTCCCCAAAATGGGGAGAAAGCGTAAATTATAGTAAAATCAAGTAACACAGAGGATTTAAGATGCCTACAATATCGCAATTAGTAAGAAAAGGACGCTATAAAGCTCCTAACAAAAGTAAATCGGCCGCTTTGGACAGCTGTCCACAACGCCGTGGTGTTTGTACACGTGTGTATACAACAACCCCTAAGAAACCTAACTCAGCTATGCGCAAAGTAGCGAAGGTACGTTTAACCAATAAGCAAGAGATCATTGCTTATATCCCGGGTGAGGGACACAACCTGCAGGAGCACAGTATCGTACTGGTACGTGGCGGCAGGGTGAAAGACTTACCGGGTGTGCGTTACCACATCGTTCGCGGATCTTTGGATACCGCTGGTGTAGAAGGCAGAAAACAACAGCGTTCCAAATACGGAACCAAACGTCCTAAAGCGGGTGCTGCTGCAGCTCCGGCAAAAGGCAAGAAAAAATAATCCATAAGACAATTTAAGTAGATTTAACCATGAGGAAATCAACCGCTAAAAAAAGAATCCTGTTACCTGATCCGATATATAATGATATATTGGTTACCCGCTTTTTAAACAGCTTAATGTACGACGGTAAGAAAAATACCGCGTCAAAATTATTTCACGAGTGCTTAGAGATCGTTGCAAAACGTACTAACGAAGATGGCCTGGAAGTTTTCAAAAAAGGATTAGCCAATGTTACTCCGCAAGTTGAAGTTCGTTCCCGTCGTGTTGGTGGTGCAACGTTCCAGATTCCTTCTGAGGTTCGCCCTGAGAGGAAATTAGCTTTGGCTATTAAATGGATGATCACTTACGCACGCAAGCGCAACGAAAAATCAATGGCTCAGAAATTAGCCGGCGAGATCGTTTCAGCTTCCAAAGAAGAAGGTGCTGCTTTCAAAAAGAAAGAAGACGTCCACAAAATGGCAGAGGCCAATAAAGCATTTTCACATTTCAGATTCTAATACAAAATGGCAGATTTAAGATATACAAGAAACATTGGTATTGCTGCGCACATCGATGCTGGTAAAACAACCACCACGGAGCGTATCCTTTACTATACAGGGGTAAACCACAAAATCGGTGAGGTGCACGAAGGTGCAGCTACGATGGACTGGATGGCACAGGAGCAGGAGCGTGGTATTACCATTACTTCAGCTGCTACAACCTGCTTCTGGAAATACCGTGACAATAACTACAAAATCAATATCATTGATACCCCGGGCCACGTTGACTTCACCGTTGAGGTGAATCGTTCGTTAAGGGTATTGGATGGTCTGGTGTTCTTATTCTCAGCGGTTGACGGTGTTGAGCCTCAATCGGAGACTAACTGGCGCCTGGCCGATAACTATAACGTTACGCGTTTAGGTTTCGTGAACAAGATGGACCGTCAGGGCGCTGACTTCCTGAAAGTAGTAAAACAAACAAGAGATATTTTAGGTGGTAATGCGGTTCCTCTGCAGTTACCTATCGGTTCTGAAGAGAACTTCAAAGGGGTAGTTGACTTGATCAACAACCGCGGGATGGTTTGGAACGAGCATGACAAAGGGATGACTTACGAGATCGTTCCTATTCCTGAAGACATGGTTGAGGAAGTGGCTGAATGGAGGGAGAAAATGCTGGAAGCGGTTTCCGAATTCGACGACCAGATCATGGAGAAATTCTTCGAAGCTCCTGAAACCATCACTGAGAGAGAAGTACTGGATGCTTTACGTAAAGCATGTGTTGCCAACAAAATCGTTCCAATGGTTTGCGGCTCTTCTTTCAAAAACAAAGGTGTACAAACGATGCTTGACCTGGTGATGGAATTAATGCCTTCTCCACTGGATAAAGAAAACATCAAAGGAACAAATCCTGATACTGAGCAGGAAGTTGTTCGTAAACCGGATGCGAAAGAGCCTTTCACGGCTTTAGCATTCAAGATCGCTACCGATCCTTTCGTAGGCCGTTTAGCTTTCTTCCGCGCTTACTCCGGCCGTTTAGATGCCGGTTCTTATGTACTGAACACCCGTTCAGGTAACAAAGAGCGTATTTCCCGCATCTTCCAGATGCACGCCAACAAACAAAATCCAATCGAATTTATCGAAGCAGGTGATATCGGTGCAGCTGTAGGTTTCAAAGACATCCGCACCGGTGATACGTTATGTGATGAGAAAAACCCTATCGTGTTGGAGGCAATGAATTTCCCTGAGCCGGTAATCGGTTTGGCGATCGAGCCAAAAACACAGGGCGATTTAGACCGCTTAGGTGTGGGCTTGAATAAATTAGCTGAGGAGGATCCGACTTTCCGTGTTCACACGGATGAAGATTCAGGCCAAACGATCATCTCCGGTATGGGTGAGCTTCACTTAGAGATCATCATCGACCGTTTGAAACGTGAGTTCAAAGTAGAGGTGAATCAGGGTGAGCCTCAGGTATCTTATAAAGAGTCTATTTCTGCTTCTTACGAGCACCGCGAGGTTTACAAAAAACAAACCGGTGGCCGTGGTAAATTTGCCGATATTAAAGTGGTTCTGGGTCCTGTGGACGAAGATTTCGACAGGTCAAAAGGCGACTTACAGTTTGTGAACGAGATCACCGGTGGTTCCATTCCACGTGAGTTCATTCCTTCTGTAGAGAAAGGCTTTAAAGCATCTATGGTAAACGGTGTATTAGCCGGCTACCCACTGGATAACTTAAAAGTGCGTTTGATTGACGGATCTTTCCACGCAGTCGATTCGGATTCATTATCTTTCGAGATCTGTGCCCGTTCAGCTTACCGCGAAGCATTGGTAAAATGTAAGCCGGTATTGATGGAGCCGATCATGAAAGTAGAAGTACTGACTCCTGAGCAAAACATGGGTGATGTGGTAGGTGACTTAAACCGTCGTCGTGGCCAGATCGAAGGTATGGACTCTAAAAATAACTCACAGGTTATTAAAGCTAAAGTTCCATTATCTGAAATGTTCGGTTACGTGACTCAATTACGTACGTTAACATCAGGCCGCGCAACATCGACTATGGAGTTCTCTCACTATGCCGATGCTCCTGCCAACGTTGCTGCTGACGTGATTGCTAAATCAAAAGGCAATAAAGAAAAAGTTTAATCGCATTACACATCTATAACATGAGCCAAAGAATCAGAATCAAATTAAAATCTTACGATTACAACTTAGTGGATAAATCTGCTGAGAAAATCGTAAAAACCGTAAAAATGACGGGAGCTGTAGTGAATGGACCAATTCCATTGCCTACATCCAAACGAATCTTCACCGTATTACGTTCGCCGCACGTTAACAAAAAAGCGCGTGAGCAGTTCCAGGTGTGCGACTACAAGCGTTTGTTAGACATCTACAGTTCATCTTCTAAAACTGTAGACGCGCTGATGAAGCTTGAGCTGCCTAGCGGTGTTGAGGTTGAGATCAAAGTTTAACCCTCTGTTCTCTGTAAGTTTGCCGGTCGCTGAGCGGAGTCGAAGCGCCGGAAAACTTTTTTATAAAGGTTAATTGAAACATAAATAATTAGTATAAAACAAATAACAAAAAAGTAAAATGTCTGGAATTATTGGTAAAAAAATAGGAATGACTAGCTTCTTCGATGCCAATGGCAAGTATGTGCCATGCACAGTTATTGAAGCGGGTCCTTGCGTAGTGACGCAAGTAAAAACCAATGAAAAAGACGGTTATACTGCTTTACAGTTAGCGTTCGACGAGAAAAAAGAAAAACACACCTCGTCTGCTATGAAAGGTCATTTTGATTTGGCAAAAACGACCCCAAAACGTAAAGTAGCTGAATTCCGTCATTTTGAGGAAACAAAAAATTTAGGTGATGTGGTTACCTTGGATCTGTTTGCTGAAGGCGACTTCGTAGATGTGGTAGGTACTTCAAAAGGTAAAGGTTTCCAGGGTGTAGTAAAACGTCATGGTTTCGGTGGTGTTGGTGGTTCAACCCACGGTCAGCATGATCGTCAGAGAGCTCCCGGTTCATTAGGTGCTTCGTCTGATCCTTCACGTGTATTCAAAGGAATGCGCATGGCCGGAAGAACAGGTGGAAACAGGAAAAAAATCCAAAACCTGGTAGTTGTTAAAGTAATGGCAGAAAAGAATGTGCTTTTGATCAAAGGTTCTATTCCTGGTGCTAAAGGGTCTTACGTTTTAATCGAGAAGTAATCATGCAAGTAGAAATTTTAAATATCAGCGGTAAGAAAACTACCAAGAAGGTAGACTTAACCGATAGCATCTTTGGTGCTGAGCCAAACGATCATAGCATTTACCTGGATGTGAAGCACTATTTAGCTGCACAGCGTCAGGGAACCCATAAAGCAAAAGAGCGTGCTGAAATCGCAAGAACCACTAAAAAGCTGAAACGCCAGAAGGGAACAGGCGGAGCCCGTGCGGGTTCTATGAAATCTCCTGTGTTCGTTGGTGGTGGCCGCGCTTTCGGTCCTCGTCCGCGCAACTACGACTTCAAACTGAACAAAAAAGTAAAACAGCTGGCCCGTATCTCTGCTTTGGCTTATAAAGCAAAAGAAAACGCGATCACCGTTCTGGAAGACTTCACGTTTGATGCTCCAAAAACCAAAAATTATGTGGATCTGATCAAAAATCTGAACCTGGCAGACAAAAAAACGCTGTTAGTATTGGGAGATTCAAATAAAAATGTATATTTGTCGTCCCGTAATTTAGAGGGTGCAAAAGTAGTAACCGCCTCTGAGTTAAACACTTATGATATCGTTAACGCGCAATCGTTAATCTTATCTGAAGGTTCGGTTAAAGTTTTAGAAACATTGTTAAACAACAAAGCATAATGGAAATATTAATTAAACCAATCATCACCGAAAAGATGACTTCCTTAGCCGAGAAGTTGAATCGCTATGGTTTTGTGGTAGATAAAGGCGCCAACAAAGTACAGATTAAACAAGCAGTTGAAAAAATGTACGGTGTAAAAGTTGAAGCAGTTAATACTCAACAATACGTAGGTAAGGTAAAAACCCGCAACACCACCCGTGGTATTGCCATCGGCCGCGTGAACCGTTCAAAACGTGCTTTTGTCACATTAAAAGCGGGCGAAGTAATTGATTTTTACGCTAATATTTAATCTGATAAAAGACACAAGAAATGGCATTAAAAAAATTCAGACCGTTAACTCCGAGTCAACGTTTCAAAATAGCAAGTGATAATTCCGACATCACTACCAACGTTCCTGAAAAAAGCTTATTAACTTCGGTTAAAAACAGCGGTGGACGTGATAATACCGGTAAAATGACTATCCGCAACATCGGTGGTGGTCACAAAAAACAATACCGTATCATTGATTTCAAACGTAACAAAGATGGTATCGAAGGAACTGTGGTTTCTATCGAGTACGATCCGAACCGTACTTCCCGTATTGCCCTGGTGCACTACAAAGACGGTGAGAAACGTTACATCCTTGCTCCGCAAGGTTTAGAAGTTGGTAAAAAAATCATGTCGGGTGCAAATGCAACTCCGGAAGTAGGAAACTGCATGTTCTTATCTGATATTCCATTAGGTACGATCATTTCCAACATCGAGCTGCGTCCGGGCCAGGGTGGTGCCATGGCACGTTCTGCCGGTACTTATGCCCAGCTGACTGCCCGCGATGGCAAATACGCTGTACTGCGCATGCCTTCCGGTGAGGTTCGTATGATCCTGATCACCTGCAAAGCAACCATCGGTGCTGTATCTAATCCTGACCACAACCTGGAAATCTCCGGTAAAGCTGGTCGCAGCCGTTGGTTAGGCCGCAGGTCACGTACAAGGCCGGTAGCAATGAACCCGGTTGATCACCCGATGGGTGGTGGTGAAGGCCGCGCTTCCGGTGGACAGCCTCGCTCTCGTAAAGGCATCCCTGCAAAAGGATACAAAACACGTTACAAGGCGAAGTCTTCTAACCAACATATCATTAAAAGAAGAAATAAATAATTAATCAATGTTTAATGGTCTCGTCACTGTGAAGTGACGAGATTTCAAAACTTAAAACAAGCAATGGCAAGATCATTAAAAAAAGGTCCTTTTATTGACCACAACTTAGAGAAAAAAGTTACTCAAATGAATGAGAGTAACAAAAAAACGGTGCTGAAAACATGGGCACGTCGTTCTGTTATTTACCCCGAAATGGTTGGACATACCTTCGCAGTGCATAACGGAAATAAATTTATCCCGGTATATGTAACGGAGAACATGGTAGGCCACAAATTAGGAGAATTTGCAGCTACCCGATCATTCAAAGGTCACTCAGGTAATAACAAGAAGTAATTAAGTTGATAAAGAAATTAAGTCATGGGTAAAAGAAAAAGACTAGTAGCAGAGGCACGCAAAGAAGCAAATAAGAGCACTTATTTCGCTAAATTAAACAGCTGCCCGACTTCACCTCGCAAAATGCGCCAGGTTGCGGATTTGGTAAGAGGGATGGAAGCATACAAAGCATTGAACGTGTTAAAATTCAACACACGTGAAGCATCAGGCCGTTTAGAGAAATTATTAAAATCTGCCATTGCAAACTACGAAGCAAAAACAGGATCACGTCCTGAAGAAAATACATTATTTGTTACTTCTATTATGGTGGACAGCGCTATCATGGCGAAACGTTTGCGCACTGCGCCTCAGGGCCGTGGTTACAGGATCAGAAAACGTTCTAACCACGTAACGTTAGAAGTAGGTACGGCAGTTGCCGCTACTAAAAAAGCTGAAAGAAAAGCAGCTGCAATCACTAAATCAGAAGACAAAAAATAATTAAGAAATGGGACAAAAAGCAAATCCAATAGGTTTACGTTTAGGTGTAATTAAAGGCTGGGATTCAAACTGGTTTGGCGGAAGAGATTATGCCGACAAATTAGTGGAAGATCAACAGATCCGCGAATACTTAAAAGTTCGTTTGCCAAAAGGCAGCATTTCTAAAATCGTTATTGAAAGAACCTTAAAGTTAATAACCGTTACTATTAACACAGCGCGTCCTGGTATCATCATCGGGAAAGGCGGTAAGGAAGTAGATAAGCTCAAAGAAGAGCTGAAAAAGGTAACCAAGAAAGAGATCCAGATCAATATTTTCGAGATCAAACGCCCTGAGTTGGATGCGCGTTTGGTTGCAGACAGTATTGCCCGCCAGATCGAAGGCCGTATCTCTTTCCGTCGTGCCGCAAAAATGTCTATCGCATCTACCATGCGTATGGGCGCAGAAGGGATCAAAATCAAAGTATCCGGTCGTTTAGGCGGTGCGGAGATGGCAAGGGTTGAAGGATATAAGGAAGGACGTACTCCGTTACAGACGTTACGCGCTGATATCGATTATGCTATTGCTGAAGCTCACACTACTTATGGTCGTATTGGAGTTAAGGTTTGGATCTGCAAAGGTGAGATTTATGGAAAGCGTGATCTTTCTCCTAACGTTGGTTTGGATAAAGAGAAAAAAACAGGCGCTAACAGCCCTGCTCCGAAATTCGCCGGCCGCGGTCCGAAACGCGACGACAAGAGAAGAAACGACAAATAATTAACAAGAAGTAAGTAACAAGCATTTAAAGGTTTACAGAACATGATACAGCCAAAAAGAACGAAATATAGGAAGATGCACAAGATGAAGATGAAAGGCAACGCCAAACGTGGCGATCAATTAGCCTTCGGTTCATTCGGTATTAAAGCATTGGACGAAAGTTGGGTAACAGCCCGCCAGATCGAATCTGCACGTATTGCCTTAACACGTTTTATGAAACGTGAAGGCCAGGTGTGGATCCGCATTTTCCCAGACAAACCTATTACCAAAAAACCTGCAGAGGTTCGTATGGGTAAAGGTAAAGGTGCTCCTGAGTATTGGGTAGCTCCTGTAAAAAAAGGACGTATGTTATTTGAAGCTGAAGGTGTTCCTTTGGAAGTTGCAAAAGAAGCGTTGCGTTTAGCTGCTCAAAAATTACCTATTGTTACGAAATTCGTCGTTCGCAGAGATTACGAAGAAACAACAGTTTAATTTCCAAAAAGACTCAAAGAAAATGAAAAATAAAGACATCGTTGCCCTGTCAACTGCAGAATTACAGGCGAAAATGACCGAAGAACAAGCGAACCTGACGAAATTACGTCTGAACCACGCGACTTCTCCGATCGAAAACCCAATCAAAATCCGCGATAGCCGCAAAGCAGTTGCCCGTTTGGCTACTGAATTAACCAAAAGAAACAACGCTTCTAAATAAGACTACAATGGAAGAAAGAAATTTAAGAAAAGAGAAAATCGGGGTTGTAAAAAGCAACAAAATGCAAAAGTCAATTGTAGTTGCGGTTATGCGTAAAGTGAAACACCCTAAATACGGTAAATTCGTAAATAAAACCTCTACATTCGTAGCTCACGACGAGAACAACGAATGCAGCATCGGTGATACTGTTAAAATTGCTGAAACAAGGCCATTAAGCAAATCTAAAAACTGGCGTTTGGTTGAAGTGTTAGAAAAAGTAAAATAATTACTATTAAAAGTTTTAGAAAAAATGGTACAAAACGAATCAAGATTAGCAGTAGCCGATAACAGCGGAGCCAAAGAGGTTCTGGTGATCCGTATCTTAGGTGGAACCAGGAAGCGTTATGCTTCTATCGGTGACAAAATCGTAGTGACAGTAAAAAACGCGCTGCCTTCCGGTAACGTGAAAAAAGGAACTGTTCACAAAGCAGTAGTTGTAAGGGTAAAGAAAGAGATCCGTCGTGCAGATGGTTCTTATATCCGCTTCGATGACAATGCCTGCGTTATCCTTAACCAGGGTGATGAGATCCGCGGCACGCGTATCTTCGGCCCTGTAGCCCGTGAACTGCGCGATAAGCAATTCATGAAAATCATTTCATTGGCACCAGAGGTGCTTTAATCAAAAAATTGTCTGAAGAAATGTCAAAATTAAAACTAAAAAAAGGCGATACTGTAAAAGTAATATCTGGCGAATCCAGAGGCCAAGAAGGTAAAATCGTGTCGATCGACACCAAAAAAGAAAGAGCCATTGTAGAAGGTGTGAACATGATCAGCAAGCACACCAAGCCAAGCGCTAAAAACGCAAACGGTGGTATTGTTAAACAAGAGGGTTCCATCCACATCTCTAACTTAATGTTTTTAGAAGGTGGCAAAACGGTAAGGATCGGCCGCAAGCTGAACGAAAAAACCGGTAAACTGGAGCGTATTTCTAATAAAACCAAAGCAGCAATCAAATAACAATGGCTACAACAACATATTCTCCTAGACTAAAGGACAAATACAAAGCTGAGATCATCAACAACCTGAAAAAACAGTTTCAGTATACTTCCTCTATGCAGGTTCCCAAATTAGAGAAGATCTGCATTAACCAGGGTATCGGCGATGCGGTTTCCGACAAAAAAATGATCGAATCGGCTGTAAAAGAAATGACAACCATCACCGGTCAGAAAGCGGTTCCAACCTACTCTACCAAAGATATCTCCAACTTCAAATTACGTAAAGGCGTAGCGATCGGGGTGCGTGTAACCCTGCGCGGCGACAAAATGTACGAATTCCTGGATCGTTTGATCGCTTCTTCATTACCACGTATCCGCGACTTCAAAGGCGTGAACGACAAAGGTTTCGACGGACGCGGCAACTATACCTTAGGTATTACCGAGCAGATCATCTTCCCGGAGATCGACATCGATAAAGTAAGCAAAATCCAGGGTATGGACATCACTTTTGTGACTTCTGCCCCTACGGATAAAGAAGCTCATGCTTTATTAACCGAATTTGGTATTCCATTCAAAAAGAAATAGTATATTTACAGCCCTGAAAAAAAGATAAAATGGCAAAAGAATCAATGAAGGCACGTGATGCCAAAAGAAAAAGACTGGTAGAAACTTACGCAGCTAAACGCGAAGAGCTTAAAAAAGCCGGTAATTACTCTGATCTTCAGAAATTACCTAAAAACTCATGCAAAGTGAGGATGCGTAACCGTTGCAAGCTGACTGGTCGTCCTCGTGGTTATATGAGGGATTTCGGCATCAGCCGTGTTACTTTCCGTGAGATGGTATTATTCGGATTGATCCCGGGTGTTACCAAATCCAGCTTCTAAGCAGGAAAGCCCAAGAAAAAGAGTATTAATGTATAATTATCCTGAGGTCGGGATAACATATAAAAACAAATAACATGACAGATACAATTGCAGATTACCTGACACGCGTAAGAAACGCCATCAGCGCAAACCACAGGATCGTAGAGATCCCATCTTCAAACCTGAAAAAAGAGATCACCAAGATCCTTTTCGACAAAGGTTTCATCCTCAACTACAAATTCGAGGAAAACGACAAAAAACAGGGAACCATCAAAATCGCCCTGAAGTACAATCCCGTAACAAAACTATCAGCTATCCGCTCTTTGGACAGGGTATCTTCTCCTGGTTTACGTAAGTATTCCGGCGCTGCGACCATGCCGAAAGTACAAAACGGATTAGGCGTTGCTATTATCTCTACATCCAAAGGTGTAATGACAGATAAGGAAGCCCGCAAACTGAATGTAGGCGGCGAAGTTTTATGTTACATTTCTTAATCTAAGAGGGAGGAAAAAAATCATGTCACGTATAGGAAAATTACCAATCACAGTTCCTGCAGGCGTTGAAGTCAGCGTAAAAGGAACGACTGTTTCCGTTAAAGGCAAATTAGGCACTTTGACCGAAACTATTGATGCAGATATTAAAGTAGAACTGGAGAACGGTGTGATCACTGTAAGCCGTCCTACCGATCAGAAACGCCACAGGGCTTTACACGGATTATACCGCGCCCTTATCTTTAACATGGTTAAAGGTGTTTCCGAAGGATATAAAACAGAACAGGAATTAGTAGGTGTAGGTTACCGTGCTTCCAACAAAGGACAGCTTCTGGAACTTGCTCTGGGCTTCTCTCACAACGTTGTGTTTGAGCTGCCTTCCGAGATCAAAATCACCACTGCTTCTGAAAAAGGCCAGAACCCTCAAATCACTTTAGAGAGCTCTGACAAACAATTGCTGGGTATGGTTGCGGCAAAAATCCGCAGCTTGCGTAAACCTGAGCCTTACAAAGGAAAAGGTATTAAATTTACAGGCGAGATCATCCGTCGTAAAGCAGGTAAATCAGCCAGCAAAAAATAAGCCTTCGACTCACCCTTCGACTCCGCTCAGGGTGACAAAAAGGAAAAACATAATTCAATTAGTATTAATCATCTTCAAAAAACTGGAAAGATGGCACTCAATAAAAAAGAAAGAAGACAACGCATTAAAAATAAAATCCGCAAAACGGTTTCAGGCACAGCCAGCCAACCCCGTTTAAGCGTATTCAGAAGCAATGCCGGTATCTACGCTCAGCTGATCGACGATAAAACCGGAAAAACAATTGCTGCTGCAGGCTCTAACGATAAAGCTCTGAAAGATTCAAAAGCAACCAAAACCGAACAGGCTAAAGAAGTTGGTAAAATGATTGCGGAAAAAGCGACAACTGCAGGGATTTCCTCAGTAGTGTTCGACAGGAGCGGTTACTTATACCATGGCCGTATCAAATCGCTGGCAGAAGGTGCTCGTGAAGCAGGTTTAAAATTTTAATCAGTAAAAAAAGAACATTCATAACATGTCAAAAGAAGTTGTAAAAAGAGTAAAATCTACCGACATCGAGCTAAAAGATAAATTAGTAGCGATCCAGCGTGTAACCAAAGTAACCAAAGGTGGTCGTCACTTCAGTTTCGCTGCTATCGTGGTTGTTGGCGATGAAAAAGGTGTGGTAGGATACGGTTTGGGTAAAGCCAACGAGGTAACCGACGCCATCACCAAAGGCATCGACGACGCTAAAAAGAACCTGGTGAAAGTTTCTGTATTGAAAGGAACTGTTCCTCACCCTGAAAATGGTAAATTCGGCGGATCACGCGTATTCCTGAAACCAGCTGCTCACGGTACCGGTGTAATTGCCGGTGGTGCGATGCGTGCCGTTCTGGAAAGCGTTGGTATTACCGACGTATTAGCTAAGTCAAAAGGTTCGTCAAACCCGCACAACGTGGTAAAAGCAACCATCGACGCTTTATCAAAAATGCGCGATCCATTAGCTGTATCAAGACAACGAGGAGTTACATTAGACAAAATTTTTAACGGATAATCACAGAAGATATGGCACAGGTAAAAATTACATTATCTAAAAGTTTCATCAAAAGAAACGCTAGAACACGCGCGACCGTTCAGGCTTTAGGCCTGAGAAAAACCCAGCAATCCGTAGTAAAAGAAGTTACTCCACAGATCCAGGGAATGATCAACGCTGTTGCTCATTTATTAACAGTAGAAACTATTTAATCTATAACGCTATTTTAAAATGCAATTAAATACATTAACACCTGCAAAAGGGTCAGTAAAATCGAACTACAGAAGAGGCCGTGGACAAGGTTCAGGCGGTGGCGGTACAGCTACACGCGGTCACAAAGGTGCTCAATCCCGTTCGGGCCACTCCAAAAAGCGTGGTTTCGAAGGTGGCCAGATGCCTTTACAGCGCCGTGTTCCTAAATTCGGTTTCAAAAACATCAACCGTGTGGAGTACACAGGCGTAAACCTCGACGCTATCCAGCGTATTGCCGAGGCTCAGAACTTAACGGAGATCACCCTGGAAACTCTGATCAAAAACGGTCTGGCTTCTAAAAACGACTTAGTGAAAATCTTAGGTCGTGGCGAATTAAAGTCAAAAGTCAACATCAACGTTCATGCATTCACAGCAACTGCCAAAGCTGCTATCGAAGCAAAAGGCGGTGTGGCAACAGCAATCTAAGAAGCTATTATGAATAGCTATGTTTTTTTATAAGCATACGCCCTACTCTGACATAGCTAAACATTAAAAAAAGAAATAAACTATATGAAACGTTTTTTTGAAACCCTCCAGAATATCTGGAAGATAGAAGAGCTAAAGCAAAGGATTTTAACGACCCTTGGCTTGATCCTGATCTATCGCTTGGGTTCTTATGTTGTATTGCCGGGTATTGACACCGACGTGTTGGCAGCAGCAAATGCTAACTCCAATGACGGAGGGATCGTTGCCCTGATCAATGCGTTCGCCGGTGGTGCATTCTCAAGAGCTTCTATTTTTGGTTTAGGGATCATGCCTTACATCACGGCATCCATCATCATCCAGTTGCTGGGGATGGCAGTTCCTTATTTCCAGAAAATGCAAAAAGAAGGTGAAAGCGGACGTAAAAAGATCAACCAGTACACCCGTTTCTTAACAGTTGCCGTTACCGCTGTACAGGCTCCGGGGTATTTAGCCGCACAGGTGTATTCAAAACCTGGTGTTGTGGCGATCGATCACGCCTGGTTCGGGATCCAATCCACGATCATCCTCGTAGCCGGTACCATGTTCATCATGTGGCTGGGCGAAAGGATCACCGATAAGGGTATCGGGAACGGGATCTCTATCCTCATCATGATCGGTATCATCTCCCGCTTACCGTTCGCTATCACATCCGAGTTCGGAGCACGCTTACAAAGCGCCGGCGGTGGATTGATCGTGTTCCTGCTGGAAATCGTAGCCATCCTGCTGATCATCATCAGCTGTATCTTACTGGTGCAGGGCACCCGGAGAGTTCCGGTGCAGTATGCCAAAAAGATCGTGGGCAACAAGCAGTATGGCGGTGTTCGCCAGTATTTACCTTTAAAAGTGAATTCTGCCGGTGTTATGCCAATCATCTTCGCCCAGGCCATCATGTTTATTCCTAATGCGATTGCCAATTACAACGGCAACCCGGGTGGAATTTTCTCGGAGCGCTACGGATTCTGGTACAACTTCATTTTCGCAGTCCTCATCATTGCTTTTACCTACTTCTATACGGCTATCATGATCAATCCCAACCAGCTGGCGGACGACATGAAACGTAACGGAGGATTTGTTCCGGGCGTAAAACCGGGTAAAGCCACAGCAGAGTTTATTGACCAGGTGATGTCACGTATCACGTTGCCGGGTGCTATTTTCCTTGCTTTCATTGCGGTATTGCCTGCTTTTGCAACCAAGGCGGGGATCAACAGTGCCTTTGCCGATTTCTTCGGCGGCACCTCGTTGCTGATCCTGGTGGGTGTTGTGTTGGACACCCTTCAGCAGATCGAAACCTACCTGCTCAACCGCCATTACGATGGCTTGATGCAAAACGGAAGGATCAAAGGCCGTACCAGTAACCAAATGACTATGCAGCAAGCTTAAAAACGATGGCGAAACAAGCAAACATAGAACTGGACGGAACCATCGTAGAATCCCTGAGCAATGCCATGTTCCGGGTGGAATTAGAGAACGGGCACATTGTCATCGCCCACATCTCCGGAAAAATGAGGATGCACTATATCAAGATCCTCACCGGCGATAAGGTGAAACTGGAAATGAGCCCTTATGATCTGACCAAAGGCAGGATTACTTACAGATACAAATAATTAACGAATTTTAACAAACAAGTCACATGAAAGTTAGAGCATCCATCAAAAAGAGAAGCGCCGATTGCAAAATCGTTCGCCGCAAAGGAAAGTTGTACATTATCAACAAAAAAAACCCTAAGTTTAAACAAAGACAAAAATAATTTCGTATTTTCGCGAACTTTTTAAAAACAATTATATAACATAATGGCACGTATTGCAGGTATAGATCTACCAAAAAATAAAAGAGGAGAAATAGGATTAACCTATATTTTTGGTATTGGACGTAGCAGAGCTCAACGCATCTTAACAGAAGCTGGCATCGACTTTAATAAAAAAGTAAGCGAGTGGAATGATGACGAGCAGAACGCTATCCGTAAAATCGTTAACGATAATTACAAAGTAGAAGGCGGTCTTCGCTCGGAAGTTGCTCTGAACATCAAACGTTTAACGGATATCGGGTCTTACCGTGGCATCCGTCACCGTAATGGTTTGCCTGTTCGCGGACAACGTACAAAAACCAACTCTCGTACCCGTAAAGGAAGGCGTAAGACAGTTGCTAACAAGAAAAAAGTTACTAAGTAATAAATAATTAAAGATTTAACGAGTTAGAGAGTTGGAGAGTAAAGAAACCCCGAATCAATAACTCAACAAATCATAACTCAACAAATAAAAGCAAATGGCTAAACAACAATCATCGGTAGCAGCTGCGAAAGCTAACGCCAAAAAAAGAGTAGTAAAGGTTGAAGCAGTTGGAGAAGCTCACTTAAACGCTACTTTCAATAATATCATCATCTCTTTAACCAACAGCGCAGGTCAGGTGATCTCCTGGTCAAGTGCCGGTAAAATGGGATTCCGCGGTTCTAAAAAGAACACGCCTTATGCTGCTCAGTTAGCTGCTGCAGATTGCTCTAAAGTAGCTTCCGACCTGGGTTTACGTAAAGTAAAAGTATACGTAAAAGGACCTGGAGCAGGCAGAGAGTCTGCGATCAGAACCATCGCTACCTCTGGTATCGAAGTTACGGAGATCATTGACATCACTCCTATGCCGCACAACGGCTGCCGCCCTCCAAAACGTCGTCGTTGCTAATTCCTGATGTGCATCAGCAAGAAAGCAATAGTTTTTAAAATAGTCAACTAACAGAAATTATAAAATAAAATGGCAAGATATACAGGCCCTAAATCCAAAATTGCAAGAAAATTCAGAGAGCCAATTTTTGGTCCGGACAAAGCATTAGAGAAAAAGAACTACCCTCCGGGACAGCACGGAAATACCAAGAAAAAAGGTAAAAAATCCGAGTACGCTATCCAGCTTCA
Organism: Bacteroidetes bacterium UBA4416; assembly: GCA_002390745.1. Lineage (GTDB taxonomy): Bacteria > Bacteroidota > Bacteroidia > B-17B0 > Aurantibacillaceae > UBA4416. Next base: position 142,122 of record DGQK01000062.1, read on the forward strand.
GGAGAAACAAAAAGCAAAATATACTTACGGTATTTTAGAAAAACAATTTGCCAGGACATTTGACAGGGCAGCACGCGCTCACGGTATTACCGGTGAGGTGTTACTGCAGCTGATCGAGTCCCGTCTGGACAACGTGGTTTACCGCTTAGGCATCGCTCCTTCCCGCAGGGCTGCACGCCAATTGGTATCGCACACACACATTACCGTGAACGGTAACGTGGTGAACATCCCTTCTTACACCCTGAAAGCAGGTGATGTAGTAGCGGTTCGCGAAAAATCACAGACTCTGGAGGCTATCACCCACTCTTTATCAGGTTCAGTGAATAAGTATTCCTGGTTGGATTTCGACAAATCCAGCTTCACAGGAAAATTCATTTCCGTTCCTGAGCGTTCTCAGATCCCTGAAAACATTAAGGAGCAGCTGATCGTCGAGTTATACTCCAAGTAATAGAGTAACACTCTGAAATAGTATAGCAAATTAGTTTTTAACCTATAACTTAATAAAATGGCAATATTAAATTTCGTAAAACCGGATAAGGTTGTTATGATTAACTCTACCGAAACGGAAGGACAATTCGAATTCCGTCCGCTGGAACCAGGCTTCGGTATCACTATAGGTAACTCATTACGTCGTATCTTATTATCTTCACTCGAAGGCCATGCTATTACCAGCGTGCGCATCGAAGGTGTGGATCATGAGTTCTCCACCATCAAAGGTGTGGTAGAAGACGTGACTGAGATCATCTTAAATTTAAAACAGGTTCGTTTTAAAAAGCAGCTGGACAACCACGACGTAGAAAAAATCGTCATCCACTTTTCCGGAAACGAAAAATTTACTGCCGGTGAGATCGGGAAATTCGCCAACGGATTCCAGATCCTGAACCCAGATCTCGTGATCTTCAACTGCGAAAGCAACGTTAAATTAAAAATCGAATTAACCATCGATAAAGGACGCGGTTATGTTCCTGCAGAGGAAAACAAAACCAACTCCGCTCCTCAGGGCACTATTTTCATTGACTCTATTTACACGCCTATCAAAAACGTGAAATACACCATTGAAAACTACCGTGTAGAGCAAAAAACGGATTACGAAAAACTGATCCTCGACATCGTTTCCGATGGCTCTATTCACCCGAAAGAGGCTTTGAAAGAAGCTGCCAAAATTCTGATCTATCACTTCATGCTGTTCTCCGATGAGAAAATCACCCTGGACTCTGAAGAGAAAAAATCAGAAGAAGAATTCGATGAGACTTCTTTACACATGCGCCAGTTGCTGAAAACGAAACTGGTAGACATGGACCTTTCTGTACGCGCCCTGAACTGCTTAAAGGCAGCAGACGTGGAAACTTTAGGAGAACTGGTTTCTTTCAACAAAAACGACCTGTTAAAATTCCGTAACTTCGGTAAAAAATCGTTGACTGAGCTTGAGGATTTAGTATCTACAAAAGGGCTTCAGTTCGGAATGAACGTTGTAAAATATAAATTAGATAAAGATTAATCCAATTACAGAATTAGAGAATTAGTGAGTTATAGAGTTAGCAATTCACCAATTCATTAACTCACAATTCAAAAATTAAAAGAAAATGAGACACGGAGATAAAATCAATAATTTAGGTAGGACACACTCTCACCGTAAAGCATTAATGAGCAATATGGCTTGCTCTTTGATCGAGCACAAACGTATTTTCACAACTTTGGCAAAAGCTAAAGCCCTGAGGACTTATGTTGAGCCAATCATCACCAAATCCAAAGAAGATTCAACGCACAGCCGCCGTACGGTATTTGCTTACTTAAGAAGCAAAGAAGTGGTGAGCATGCTCTTCAAAGATGTTGCTGTAAAAGTAGCAGACAGAAAAGGTGGTTACACCCGTATCATCAAAACCGGAAACCGTTTGGGTGATGCTGCTGAAATGGCACTGATCGAATTAGTGGATTTCAACGAAATCTATGCTAACGGTAAAGAAGCGAAAACGGAAAAAGCAAAAACAACCCGTCGTAGCCGCGCTAAAAAACCTGCTGCTAAAGCAGAAGGTACTGCAACTGAAACCAAAGCGGAAGACGCAGAATAATTTTTCATTTTATAATTTAAAAAAATCATCAAAACAGTGTTTTGATGATTTTTTTTTGAGCACGTTAGCCGTAGCACTTAAACGTAACACCGGCCTCCATTTTCTGGCAAACGGCTTTTATGTTCCAGCTATGAAGCTAAAAGCATCCTCTATTCCCCTGCTAATAGCAGGCTTAATTGCATTCGTTTTCTTCCTTACCCTGAAATGCCTTCATTTCAGGCGCTGCGACTATAGTTCCGATCTGTTCAGCCACTTTCAGCTAAGCCATGACTGGCTGATCGGGAAGCCGCTGTTGTATGAGAACTGCTTTGGCTTTCATAATAAGATCCACAATTACTTTATTGATTTGCTCTTAAGCCCTTTCACCTGGCTGTTTAGTGTTTACGGGCTGTTTGTAGCACTTTTCTGCCTGGTTGCGGGCTCTTACATCAGGGTGTTGAAATTGCTGGACCAGCATGCCGCCCCGTTCGAAACAAAGCTGCTGGTATTCTTTCTCTACACCTCGCCCCTATCCTTTTTCCTGTTTCATAATGAACACTATGGATTTCATGCCGAAATGCTCCTGATGCCGCTGGCGCTGCTGTTCTGTGCAGGCTACCTGGAAAAAAACAAGTGGTACCTGCTATGGGGAGCGTTGATCGTTCTGGTGAAGGAAGATGCCGTCATAGTGTTATGGTCCTGCCTGATGATGCTCCATTTTAAGGATTGGGATTCGGGGCAAGAAAGAACAAAACAGTTTTTCAGGAGTACCATAAGCCTGACGCTGATCTGCCTGCTTATTTTTGTGGCCGGTATGGTATGGATCAAATGGCTGAACAACTGGAATGACATGCGCACAGGAGACATCATCAAAAAGCTGCAGGCGGAGTCTTTCAGCACCTGTGGCATTCGTTCCTCTACCTCAGCCGGCAACGCATGCAGCTGACCATTTTTTTGGTATTGATCATTTACCTTTACGCCGGCTGGAAATATACCCTGGCCGCTGTATTGATCTCTGTTCCCCTCTTAATAACCAACCTGATGGCAGGCGCCTATTACACTACCGCCGGCGAGGCCGGAATAAAAAATATGTTTTCAGTCATGTGGGTACCCCGTCTAAGCATGTACTGGGCCTATTGGTTCACGGCAATTGTGGTGGCATTTACTTATAAACGACCATTTCTTACCGCCCCTGAGCGATTTCTAAAGCTGTCGGGCTGCCTCTGTTACGGTATCCTGCTCGTGAGCTTCCAGGCCGGTTTTTTCCGCCGTTGCGAAATCACTCGTTTCGATACCTTTGCCAGTATCAAAGAGGCTTTCGTGCCTGCCTTTAAAAACGAGGCCTACGTTGAATTACCCGAAGCCGCTGCCATTGCACAGCATCTCCCCGACCATTATCCTGTGGCTCCAATGAACCGCGTATTTGGCGCCTTTCACCGTCAGGATATTGTATGGCTTGACTATATTGATAAAGCCTGGTACCCGCCGCGGATGATCCTGACCAGCTACGCCCATGGCGGGATTCCGTCAGACGTCAGTAAAATCATGAAACACCCGCTGTTCATGCTCTACAAGGACAAGCTGCATATCTATTGCGAGGCAGAAGATACCGGTTTTGTCTCGAAAGCAGGAATTCAGGGGATATGGGTTGATGAACGCATGAAGTAATTGCCGGACGCGCGACTTTCCGCAACGAACACTCCTCCCCTTTTTGCAATCCCGATCAAAATAGTATCTTTGGATTAAAATTAACCCCTTGAAAACACATTTACTTGCCCTTACAGCGTTTTTCTTTCTTCTGACAGGCACTTCCTGCCAAAAGAAGCCTGCGGCTTCCTTTTCGACCGATAAAGAGGTATACACCGTCCGCGAGTCTGTGCGTATGACCAATAGTTCGGACAATGCATCGTATTACACCTGGATCGTGAAAGGACCGGGCGGGGAAGAGATCCGTGGATCAAAAGAAAGCTTTTCCTTCGAACTGAGCCAGGCCGGAACCTACGAGATCACCTTATGCGTTTATTCTAAAAACGGGAAAGAGGTCAGCAAGTTCAGCAAAACCATCGAATCCCGAACGGCAGTTAGCTCTTATGTGTTTTATACCAACAGCCTGGATAATACCTTAAAAAATGTCAGCATCTATATCGACAATCAGTATGTGGGCATGCTCAATACGAATTGCTACAGCACGCCTTCCTGCGGAACGCCCAATACACTGGCGGTAGAGATTCCGGACGGGCTTCATGACCTCCGCTTTACGTTCGGGCCGATCGGCCACAATAAGATCTATTATAACGTTGCTTTTTCCAATAATGGCACGACCTGCAGGCCCTACCTCATCAGCAGCTAATTTATTCATTTAAAGACCCCAAAACCATGCATTTCAACTTTTTAATCATTCTTGCAGCGGCTGTCGTTCCTATCGTCATTGGCGGTATCTGGTATAATCCCCGTGTTTTCGGCAAAGCCTGGATGGAGGCTTCCGGGCTCACGGAAGAAAAGCTCAAAGGCGCGAATATGGCGAAGATCTTCATCATCACCTTTATCTTTATGTGTTTCCTGGCCTTCCTGATGTGCGCGCTGGTGATCCACCAGTTCCATGTCGGTGGCCTCCTTTCCACGCAGCCCGATTCCGGCGACCCGAATTCAACCTCTATGCAGATGTTGAAAAAATTTATGGAGCTATACGGTAACAGCTACCGCACCTTCAAGCACGGCGCTTTTCACGGCACGCTGGCGGGTATCATGATCGCCCTGCCTATCATCGGTACCAACGCCCTGTTTGAGCGCAAAGGCTTCAAATACATTGCCATCAATGCGGGCTACTGGATCGTAAGCATGGCCCTGATGGGCGGCGTGCTCTGCGCGTTTTTATAGCGTTTTGCTTTTGGAGAATCCACCGGACATCTCTGTTTCGCAATCGTCCCTCTTTTCCTTCTCAGGAATTTATTTACTGTCTCTCTGACAAATCCTAACATCATGAGATCCGTTTACAGAGTCCTCTTCCTAAGCCTGATAGCTTTTCATGCGGAAGCGCAAGTCAAAGAATATTACCCCGATCCAGCTCCCGGCATCGGAGAACGCCTGGAGGCGTGGCAGGATTTGAAATTCGGTTTGCTGATGCACTGGGGCCCTTACAGCCAATGGGGTATTGTAGAAAGCTGGAGCATCTGCCCGGAAGACCTGAGCTGGGCCGCCGGCGGAAGAAAAGAAGGTATAGCCTCTGACTATTTCACGTACAGGAAACGCTACGAAGAACTCAAATACACCTTCAATCCGGAAAAGTTTAATCCCGAAAAATGGGCCCAAGCCGCCGGTATGGCAGGCATGAAGTATATGGTGTTTACAACCAAGCACCACGATGGCTTTTGCATGTTCGATACAAAAGAAACAGATTACAAAATTACGGCTTCAGATTGCTTATTTTCTTCCAATGCCCGAAGTAATGTGACACGCGCGATTTTCGACGCTTTCCGGAAGAATAATTTCTGGATAGGCGCTTATTTTTCAAAGCCCGACTGGCATTCGGAATATTACTGGTGGGATCGCTTTCCGCCTTCCGACCGCAATCCGAACTATGCTATAGTCAAGTATCCCGACCGATGGAAAAAATTTGTGGACTACACACATGCCCAGGTCAACGAGCTCATGAGCGATTATGGAAAAATAGACATCCTCTGGCTGGATGGAGGCTGGGTAAGGACAAAAACAGATGCCGAAATTACCAACGCCCTCACCGAAACCTACGAGGGAAGCCGCTGGGCACGCAACCCCCAGAACCAGGACATCAACATGCCATGGTTGGTGGAAAAAGCAAGGGAAAAGCAGCCGGGTTTGATTGTGGTAGACCGCGCAGTGCCTGGTATCCATCAAAACTACCTGACACCCGAGCAGCATATTCCGGAAAAAGGATTGCCTTATCCCTGGGAAACCTGCATGACCATGGCCACGAGCTGGAGTTATAAACCACATGATGATTACAAAACGGCGGATGAATTGATTGAAAAGTTTGTAGACGTGGTAAGCAAGGGCGGCAACTTTCTGCTGAACATAGCGCCAAGCCCGGATGGAGAGCTTGATTCGGTGGCCTACCAGCGCCTGAACGACATAGGCACGTGGACGGCCATTAACCGGGAAGCCATCTACAGCACCCGCAAATACGAGAGCTTCGGCGAAGGAGAAGACATCCGCTTCACCCAATCGAAAGATGGAAAAGTGATCTATGTGTTCTTCTTCAAAGAACCTTTAAAAACGGTTGTTCTGAAAAAAATTCCTTTCCTGAAAAACCGCAAAGCCATTATGATGGGCAGCAGGCAAACTCCGGTACTGAGTCAATCAGGCGAAGGCACATCCATCAGCTTCCCGAAAGGAATAAGCTCCGGATTGCAGCATGTGTGGGTGGTAAAACTGTCGGATCAATAATTGAAGTTTCCTGATACATTCCCACTTTGCCAGAGCTTCCGATCTACACAGGATATCCGGCAAATGTGTATCTTTGCGCCCATGCCTCGCTATTTTATCCAGCTTGCCTATAACGGCGCCAACTACAACGGTTGGCAGGAACAGGATAATACACCGCACACCGTGCAGCAGGTACTCCGCGAAAAGATTTCGATGATCCTGGGAGAAGCCATCGACATTACAGGTTGCGGCCGCACCGATACCGGTGTGCATGCCAAAGATTATTATGCTCATTTCGACTCTGCGAAAAACGACCTGCACCTTCCTTCGTCCAACTGTGTATACAAGCTCAATAAGGTATTGCCTTACGAAATTGCGATCAAACAGATTTACGCCGTAAAGCCCGAAGCCAGCGCCCGTTTCGATGCCGAATGGCGGAGCTACGGCTACTACATTCACCGGCAGAAAGACCCTTTCCTGTTCAACAGCTCGCTGTATGTGTTTGGCGAACTGGACATAGAGCTTATGAACCAGGCCGCAGCACACCTGCTCACGGTTAGCGATTTCACGAGCTTCAGCAAGGCAAATACCCAAACCTTTACCAACAACTGCAAGGTTACCGAAGCGCGCTGGGAAAAGCTGAACGAGAACGAATATGTTTTCATTATCACAGCCAACCGTTTTCTGCGCAACATGGTCCGCGCCATTGTAGGCACCCTGCTGGAAATCGGCAAGGGCAAGCTCAACAAAGAACAATTCAAAGCCATCTGCGAAAGCAGGAACCGTTCGGAAGCCGGCATGTCTGCGCCCGGGCATGCTTTGTATTTAACTCATATCCACTACCCGGAAACTATTTTTAATGTCTGAATCCGCACCAAAAAGTAAACTCAACCTCAACCTGCTGAAACGGATCCTTTCCTACAGCAAACCTTATAAAACCTTATTCGGGCTGGCGGTGATCCTTACACTCACGCTATCTGCGCTCGCCATTGTGAGGCCTCTGCTCATCAACCAGGCGCTGAATGCCGTAGGCATCGAAAACCCCAACGCAGAAGGCTACAAAGCGCCGGCTGAGCGTATGCACTTTCTGAACATGATGGGGCTTCTGCTGATCGGCATCCTTTTACTGGAGGCGGTCTTGCAGTTCACCAACATCTACATCACCAATCTGCTGGGACAGAACATTGTGAAAGACCTCAGGCTCCAGGTATACAAGCATATTCTGAAGCTTAAGAATACTTACTTTGACAATACGCCGGTGGGCACGCTGGTGACACGCTCGGTATCGGATATCGAAAGCCTTAGCGACGTGTTCTCCCAGGGCTTTATCGTCATAGCCGGCGACATCCTTACCATCGTTATTTTTGTGAGCGCCATGCTCCTGAAAAACTGGGCCATTGCCCTGGTCACGCTCAGCACCATTCCCATGCTCCTCATCGCCACCACCATTTTCAAGAACGGTGTCAAAAAAACCTTTACCGAAGTGCGCAATGCCGTAGCTTCGCTCAACGCCTTTACCAACGAGCACATCACCGGCATGCGCATCATCCAGATCTTCAACCGCGAAGAGGCGGAGTACGACAAATTCAAACAGATCAATGAAAAACATAAAGTAGCCAATATCCGCTCCATTTGGTATTACTCTGTATTCTTCCCGGTGGTAGAGATCCTCTCTGCTATTTCCATTGCGCTCTTCGTATGGTTTGCCGGCCTGAAATCCAACACCTACAACCTGGGCCTGGGCGATATTACCTTTTTCATTATGATGATCAACATGGTGTTCCGCCCCATCCGCATGCTGGCAGACCGCCTGAACACCCTGCAAATGGGCATTGTAGCCTCCGAAAGGGTATTTAAGGTACTCGATACGCAGGAGATCATACACGACCAGGGAAGCGTAACAGCCCTGAAGATCGAAGGAAAAATAGAATTCAGGGATGTGTGGTTTGCCTATAAGGAAGAGAACTATGTGCTGAAAGGCATTTCCTTCGTCATTGAAAAAGGAAGAACGGTGGCCATCATCGGCGCTACAGGAGCGGGAAAATCGAGCATCATCAATTTGCTGAGCCGCTTTTATGAGATCAACAAAGGAGAGATTCTGATCGACGATGTGAACATCCGGGATTATAAGCTGGCGGAACTGCGAAAATCCGTGGGCGTGGTCTTGCAGGATGTATTCCTCTTCAACGACAGTATCCTGAATAACATCACGCTACACAATCCGGAGATCACCGAAGCCGATGTGATCCGCGCTGCCAGAGAGATCGGGATTCACGAATTTTTCAGTGAGCTGCCCGGCGGATACCATTACCAGGTGAAGGAGCGCGGCGCCACGCTTTCAGCAGGGCAACGCCAGCTGGTGGCCTTCGTGCGCGCTTATGTTTATAACCCGCCGGTATTCGTACTCGACGAAGCCACCTCTTCCATCGACCTGGAAACGGAGAAACTGATCCAGAAAGCTTCCCTGGAATTATCGAAGAACAGGACCTCCATCATCATCGCCCATCGCCTCTCCACCATCCATCATGCCGACAGCATCATCGTGATGGACAAAGGAACGATCAAAGAGCAAGGGAAAGCCACCGAGCTGAAAGAGAAGGTAGACGGGGTTTACAGGAAGATGCTGGAAATTTCGTAGAGCATTTAACCGCAGAGGGCGCAAAGAAACAGGTGCATAGAACGCCGATTTTTTTTAGCTAATTGAGCAGGACTCTATTGTCACTTCGAGCGAAGCCGGGAAGCGTTCTAATAGTTTTTGCCGGGGTCCCGACTGCGCTCGATCTGACAAGCCCTCATCTACGCTTGCGTCTACTTATTCTGAGGCTTGCCTCCATCCATTCTCCTCAGGCCCTTTGCCTACTCCTTTTCTCTGTGCTTACTATTTTCTTATTACCCTAAACCTGTTTAGCTAAAAATTTAACGTTTAAGTAACCGGATTTTATCTACTTTAGAAATACTATTTTAATAACATTTTAAACTTTTATTGTATGAGAAAAATTTTACTGTTTCTCCCCCTTTTATGTGCATTTTCTGTCTTTGCCAATGGCAACGAGCAGCTGGTAAATAACCCTTACGCCTCTGTCTTCCGGAAGGCCTATAGCCTGAACCCCTCTATTCCCAAAGGCATCCTGGAATCGGTGGCCTGGTCGCAGAGCCGTTTTTCGGACCTGAACATGGCTGGCGTAGAACCCAGCTGTATTGGCTATCCTACAGCTTATGGGGTAATGGGGCTCACAGAAGACGGTAAAGGCTATTTCAGGAATAACCTGATAGCCGTTTCCCAGCTTTCCGGCTATTCTGTACAGGACATCAAAAGCAATCCGGAGAAAAACATCCTCGCTTATGCCAAAGCTTTCGCTGTACTGCAACAGCAGCAGCAGGTGTATGGCCATAACCTGGCAGATTATAAAATGATCTTCGTTGCTCTCAGTGAATTGCCTCTGACCAATGATCTGCAAAATGATTACGCCATCAACGCGCAACTCTACCAGCTCTACTGGTTCCTTGCCAATGGCGAACTGCAGGATTTCTATGGCTTTCCGGATTACGGCCTTAACCTGAAAGCCATTTTCGGAAACAATTACAGCGTTTTGAGCTCCTCTTCTGTCATCATCAGTCCGCAGACCGTTACTAACGGTTCGGGAAATGCCTTCCAGGCCACCCATATTTCCAACTCTGTGGCCTCGGTAGATTACGGCCCCGCCCTCTCCAACTTTACTACCTGCAATTACAGCTCACGAAGCGGCACAGCCATTACCATGGTGGCCATTCATGATGTGGAAGGAACCTATGCCGGCTGCATTTCCTGGTTCAAAAATTGCAGTGCCAATGCCTCTGCCCACTATGTGATCCGCAGCTCCGACGGGCAGGTAACACAAATGGTGCTGGAAAGCAATAAGGCCTGGCACATCGGCTCTGAGAATCCTTATACGCTGGGCATTGAACACGAAGGCTACAATAATAACGCTGCCTGGTACACCACAGCCATGCTCACCTCGAGCGCCGACCTGGTGCGCGATATGTGCGCCGATAATGCCATTAACCCGCTCCGTTGCTATTTCGGTCCCGGATGCAGCGGCACCACACAGCAATGCCAGCAGGGCACCTGCGTAAAGATCAAGGGCCACCAGATGTTCCCGAACCAGACACACAACGACCCCGGACCTTACTGGAATTGGGACAAATATTATAAACTGCTGAACAACGCACCGGTGATCACCACGCTCACGGCGACTTCCGGGAGCTTTTACGATTCGGGCGGCGCGTCTGCAAATTACTCCAACGATGAACGCAAACTCTGGCTTTTCCAGCCTGCGGGCGCCACCTCCATCAGCATGAACTTTACGATGTTCAACGTGGAGAATAAATACGACTACCTTTTCATCTATGATGGCAACAACGTGAATGCCCCTCTGATCGGGAAATACACGAGTACAGTAACTCCAGGAAACATCAACTCCTCGGGCTCCAGTCTATTGATCGAATTCCGCTCCGATTGCGCCACCACCAATCCAGGATGGGCAGCAACCTATACCACTAATGCCACAGTAACGAATACCGTGGATATGGTGAACCCTACCACGCAGGTAAACACCAACAATGCCTGGGATACAACGGCTTTCACGGCATTTTTCACCGATGCCGATGCAGGAGGCTCAGGCCTTGAAAAAAGCTATTACCAGGTCATTGATTTTGACGGCACGGAATGGAGAGGCAATTACACGCATGGCTTTTTCTCTGACAACTTCGATGCAGCCATACACCCGGAGTGGACGCAGAAAACAGGCACCTGGGGCATTAACGGCAATGCGCTGGAGCAAACAGACGAAGTCAGTACAGCAGCCTCCAATACCAATATTTATGCAGCGCTTACGCAAACACTTTCCAACCGCTACCTTTATAATTTCAAGGCAAAGATCGACGGCTCAGGCACCAACCGCCGCGCAGGCTTCCACTTCTTTGTGAACCATCCGGACTCTGTGAACCGCGGCAATTCGTACTTTGTGTATTTTCGCTTAGACGGCACGCAGCAGGTGCAGCTGTATGAAACTTCTTATTCGGGCGGCGTGAATATCTTCGGCTCCCCGACCTTTACAGCTCCCGTTGCGTTTACAGCCAACCAATGGTACGATTTTAAAGTAATCTACGACCGTATTACCGGCAAGATGGATGTGTACAAAGACAACACGCCTATTGCCAGCTGGACGGACCCGACACCCCTGGCTTCGGGTGGCTATATTTCCTTCCGGAGCGGAAATTGCAAATGGACGCTCGATGAGATCAAAGTCTACCGCTCGCGCCCAACAGCTTCCGTCAGCGTTTCGGTAGGAACGGGAAATACAAACGATGCGCGCTATCAGAACCCCTCACCTACACAAAATGCAGCCAAGGTCAAATCCATCGTTAATGACGGCGCCGGAAACTTATCATCCATCTATTACCACGATAAAAACATCGACTGGACCAGGCCATCGAACATTGCCGGCGTGAAGGATGGAAAAGCAGCAGACATTGCGACAGTCATCACCAGCGATTCCTTATCCGCCAACTGGAGCTCTTCCAAAGATCCGCATTCAGGCATTGCGCGATACTGGTATTCCATTGGTACCACGCCGGGAGCCACCAACACACTAACATGGACCAGCAACTGGGGCGACACCACTGTGACCGCAAAAAGCCTCAGCCTGACACCGGGCACGACTTACTACTTTAATGTGCGTTCGGAAAACGGCGCGGGCATGTTCAGCAGCGTGACCACTTCCAATGGGCAAATGCTGACAACGGCTACCAACACCACGACCAGCTCGCTGGAAGAACTCAGCCAGGGAAAAAATATTTCCGTATATCCGAATCCCTTCAATCAAAGCATTGAGGTAAGCGTCAGCCTTCCGGAAGACAGCGAGGTAACGATTGGCCTGTACGACGCGCTGGGCAGGGAAATTGCAAGCTACACGTCAAAAGAAAGCAAAGGCGTTTACACCAAGACGATCCATACGAACAACCTGAACATCAGCTCAGGGAACTATTTCGTGCAGGTGAACTATGGAAAATACCATTTCACGAAGAAGGTCGTGAAGGAGTAATACCTTGCTTCCTGTAAAACAACACACAAAGGCATGTATGAGCAATCTGCATGCCTTTGTCGTTTAAAAGCAGTAGTTTTGCAGGCATGAAACAGATCCTGCTGATATCCGACACGCACAGCCACCTCGACAAGGCGTTGATAAAACACATGGAAGCTGCCGATGAAGTATGGCATGGCGGCGATATCGGTTCATTAACCGTTACAGACAGTATCAAAGCGATCAAGCCTTTGCGCGCTGTTTACGGAAATATTGATGATGCGAATGCGAGAAAAGAATTCCCGAAGAATTTGATCTTCATCAGCGAAGGCGTGAAGGTATTCATGACTCACATTTGCGGGCAACCGACCAACTACCTGAAAGAGGTGAAGGAGATCATTGCCATGGAAAAACCAAAGCTCTTTATCTGCGGACATTCGCATATTCTGAAAGTGATGTACCAACCGCAGTACGAGCTATTGCACATGAACCCCGGAGCCTGCGGTACACACGGCTTTCACCAGGTAAAGACAGCGCTGAGATTCGCTGTGGACGCAGGAGAGATCAAAGACCTGGCCATCATCGAGCTGGGCAGCAGATTGTAATTTTCCGCAGTCATGCAAACTTTCCAACGTTAAAAACAGTGTTAATTTCACCCCGTTTTACACCTCTTTTTTAGCTATATTTTGTAGCATTTTTATACTACAAAAATAAACATACCTCAAAAACAGCATGTTGGATTTTTAAACATTTTAGACAACTCTTCGCTTGTAATTTGTGTTTTTAAATTACGTTACTTTGTAGAGTAAACATTAAAACACATTCATTATGAACAAAAGAGCTCCCCCGTTTTTTTGTCTGTTGAGCAGAGCTCCGGACACATGCGCCCACAACACACATTCCTCAAAACAAGGCCGCGTGGGCATTCCCATCATTAAAAACTTCAAAGCTTAATCCAAACAATCAGCGCAAAAAAATTCAGCCAAAGGCTGTCATGGGCATGCTATGCTCCGGCCTGAAGCATTAACTAAAAAAAATCAATAACAACCCAAAAAACAAAAAAAACATCATGAAACATAAAATCAAAATTCTTTTACTTGCCATCAGCGCCATCGCTTTATCAAACGCCGCAATGGCACAAACACCCTGGTCGGGCACAGCCTTAACGGGCGATTCTTACAGAACGGGCAATGTCGGCATCGGCACCAGTAGTCCTTCAGAAAAATTAGATGTCAATGGAAATATTGTCATACCGTTCGGGAATTTTTTTGGCACTTCAGGCACGACGTATAAAAAACTTCTTCAAACAGGATGGGACGCTACTAACTTAGACTACCTGTCATTTTATACTGCAGGAGCTAACGCTGCCGATCAAAATGAAAAAATGAGGATTACCATGAATGGAAATGTCGGAATCGGCATCAATAATCCCAAAGCCAGATTACACATATATGAATCAACCGCTTTAACTTCTGGAAGTGGCCAGTTCATGCCGTTAACCAGTGTTTCCGGAAATACCGGAAGCAATGCATTTCATCATAATACATGGTTGCAACGAAACTCAAGTGGGTTAGGAAGCTGGTCTGATGTTGTACTCGTAGATGGAGTATCTGTCGATGGCTCCTTTGCTAATTTAAATTCAACAACCGGAGATAATGCAAAAACATGGTGGAAACGACATGCTTATTCAAATACCCAGACATGGGGTGATGGAAGCAATACATATATGGCGCTTGAACAAGGAAAATTATGCATTGGTGCAAAAAGATCCTCTGCACATTCAAATGCATTGCTTAGTGTTGACGGCAAAATCGTTTGTAAAGACCTTTATGTAACTGCAAGCTCCGATTGGCCTGACTTTGTGTTTGAGAAAAACTACAAACTGGCCAGCTTATCCGACGTTCGTGCTTACTATGAAAAAAATAACCATTTACCTAACGTACCCACAGCCTGCGAGATTGAGGAAAAAGGCATCAATATGTCAGAAATGAGTGCTATCCAGATGCAAAAGATCGAAGAATTGACCATGTACATTGTACAGCTGAAAGATGAGCTGGATGAGTTAAAAAAACAGATTTCTGTAAAAGAAAATAAACATGACTAAAATCCTTCATATCATGCTTTGGTGGCTAATCCCATTTGGATTACATGCCCAGATCACAAACAACCCTCCAGCAAATTCCATTAAGGATACATATTCTTCAGGTAATTATATCCGCTGTGCGTATAACATCAATATCAGCGAAACCCACCTGAGCGATAATGTGAATTACCTGGCAAAAGCCGGTGAGTCTATCAGGATTCAGGCTTCCAGCGGAACAACACCACATAGTAATATAGGGGGCTTTTCAACTGGGTCTTTCCATGCCTTTGTTGACCCCAATTACAACCTGACCGGCTGCGGAGCTTCGGGGACTATTATATGGGACAATATCTATACCGGCGACGGTTCTATTGCCCGCGAGGTAAAGCCCGTAAATTACCAGCTCTATCCGCGGAACTCGTCTAATAAAGGAACGGTTGTTTTTTCGGGAACCGACAATGGCAATAACTCAACGATTACATTCTACACAGCAAAAACCAATTTCAACAACGTGACCAGTACTTATAATATGACCACTGTCAACATTGTGAACAAGCGCTTTTACTTTTCCGTGCAAATCGATGCTGAACTTAGTGAGTATAGCTTTGCATACTACCTAAACGGACAGCCTCTAAATGCCGTGACGATTGCCGAGCATGTGGTATGTGGAGATGCCTATATCATTTCAGGACAGTCTAATGCAGCGACAACAGGCCTCTCTTCTACGGATGCGACTACTCTGAACAGTACTTACGGTCCGGGAAGCACTTATGGCAAGTACAGCAGAACCGTTGAAGTATATCATAGAACAAGCTGGGGAGTTTCCAGCGTAGGCGGAGATCTGGCCTGGAATGTAGGTGCCTGGGGCTTACCGATACAATATAAGATCCAGGAAACATACGGAATCCCGACCTGTATTATCAATGGCGCTGTCGGAAGCACTTCGATTGAATACCATGTACCGATGCCAGCTTTTCCAAATGACTTTTTTTTCAATCCTGTACATGACCCTTTATATACTGATTTTGAAAACTCAGGGGCAACTCCCGGTTGCTTTGGCAGGATGAACACAAGGGTCTACTATTCGGGGCTTGAAAATAACATCAAGGGTATTTTTTGGTGGCAGGGAGATGGAGGTCCAAAAACAACTTATAATTACATTGATCATTTCACTCCTTTGTATAATTTATGGACAACCTGGTATCCTGGCTTCAATCGTTTTTATGAAATTCAGATTCCGTCTTTTGTAGGGCAAGGAACTGATCCTTCGTTAATCAGAATACAAAGTGAATACCAACGAAAAATGGGAACGATTTTCCCGAAGACAACAGTCATGTCAGCCAATGGAATCAAATACCACATGCCTGGTGAAGAGATCCATCACCAGGCGGCCGGTTACCTGGCTATGGCTGACCGTCTCTTTGCCTTGCTGGAAAAGGACATCTATGGAAAAACAACAAACATCAATGACCTCACGCCTCCCGATATTGTGTCAGCGACTATTACGGGAACCAGCGTATCCTTACGGTTTACCCAGGACATCAACCTGAATACCGCCATTGGGGATAATATATACGATATTCTGTCTGTGATAAAATTCAACAATGAGCTTTCTGCATTTCCCGTTACAGTTACCAAATCTAATCCTGCTATATCAGGCCAGTATCTGACCTTTGACGTGAATTCGGCATCAGGTATATCAAAAGTAAGCTATGCAGGGTATATTCCCAATACAACAGCAGCCAACATCGACAATGTGGGTTGCTATATCAGGAATTCGAAAAACGTCGGTGCTCTGTCCTTCCATAACTTCCCCGTAACTCCTACGGGCCCGGAGATGAGAGCCATGATGGCAAATGAAGAAGAGGTAAATCAGATTGAAGCTTCGGAAAGGCTTGAAATCAGTATCTATCCAAACCCGGTCAACAATAGGCTCACTATTACCTCTGGGAATAGGGCTGTTACGCGCTTCATAATAACTGATCTGACGGGCAGGCTGGTGTGGGAACATCAGAATATATCGGGACAAAAGGACTTTGATTTATCACATCTTCAAACGGGTATTTACCTGATCTCTGTGGATGTCAATGAAGAAACGCACACTTCCAAACTGGTAAAAATCAATCATTAATAATTTTTAAAACTCTTTTCTTATGACTTATAAACTTCTGATCAGGACTATCTTTATGATAGTCCTGATCAATCCAACAACAACAACTGCTCAATGTAATGATTTCATTACCGTTGATGGTAAAAAACTCAAATGCGGAGGAAATGATTTTTTTGCAGTTGTAGCTAATTACTGGGTCGAATATTCACGCGGTCCTATAACCAATACTACGAATTTTACTTATCCAAATTTTTTTCCTTCACGATGTCATACCTATTTCCCAAGCAATACTCGTTCGCCCTTTATATCGACTAATGCCAAGGCTGATAGCGCTATCCGGAGAGACCTCAGGGAAATGAAAGCAATGGGATTCAATGCCATTCGGGTATATGGCTGCGGATACCAGGATACTATTGTAACTACCAATTGGGATGGTAGTGTTTATGTAAACATCCCATTTACAGACCCCAACCATACTCAATTGTCGTTAGACATTGCCGGAAGCGTATTACGATCAGCGAAAGCTGTCGGACTAAAAGTTATCTGGCTGGCAGGGGATAATGCGCTTGGTAAGGACGCCACCTCTTTAGACCTGGCATTTCAGGCAGGCTATACCAATTACCTGAAGGAATTTGGTCGCCGGTTTGGAAATGATCCGACTTTATTAGCCGTCGATTTCTTCAATGAGCCCGTTCCTACTTCCAACGCCTATTGGTCAAAAACCAAAGCCTGCCAAAAAACAAAGGAATGGAATGACGCCTTAAAACAATATTCCAATGCACTGAGTACAATTGGCCTATGGGAAATCGGAAGCGCTTTCTGGTGGGACCCAAATTTATTGAATGTTGATTTCGTTTCTTTGCACAATTATCCTTTAACAAGAAAAGGGAATCAAATAACCAGTCTCACTGATGCTATCAATCGCATTAAATCCGATTACTGGTGGTATAAAAACAATGTGACGCTTCCCTGGATGATCGGAGAGTCCGGTATGAGCGCACACTTACTTAACCCAAATACATTAGATACAATCAATGACAATGGCCCTTATGCGGGGACATTACAGGATCAGAAAACATTTTTGCACGAAACACTCAATACAGCACGTGATTGTGGCGCCACAGGCTATTGCTGGTGGGAATATTCTGACGGAGATGTAGGAGGATATACGGGATCGCACAACGGATCATTTTTTGGTTTGGTTTATGCAAGTGATCCGTCATCTCCCATTGTACGAAAACCGGCCGCCCAGGAGATTGCCAACTTTAATCCCACAGGAACCGGTACGGCAACACAACCTCCTAATTATTATAACTACTTTGGCAATACAAGCGGCACACCCATGACAGGTTACGTATATGACAACAACAATAATCCAATTAAAGATGCCATAATCGAATTAATCGATTCTGTTCCGGGGCAAAAGCGCCGCTATCAAACTACTTATTCAGATGCCAGTGGATCGTATATGTTTTATACTGGCGCTTATATATTTAGAATGTCGGCAACCGCGGCAGAAGGTAACGTTATTTACAGAACTAACAATTACTTTTTTTTATACGCGGTCTTCAAAACGTTTTACGTAGATAAACTTGTCAGACCTTCAGCTACTAGTTTAGCCTATTCAAATAGTTCGGTATCATCTGTCAATGTTAATTCCTATGCCAACTCCTATGCTACCTTCACAAATTATCAAATCAACTCCAGTAATTTCAAAACAACGGCAGGAAGCTACATCAATTTACAGCCCGGCTTCGCAGCAACCTCCAATACCAATTTTAATGCTCATATCGGTCCTTATTATCACGACTGTGGCTCTTTCGCTTTCAGGAAAAATAATGCGGAACATGAATCGGAAACCACTGATATGCCTATAGAAAAAACTGAAAGCGAAGACGCAAAAAAGCCGCCTTTGCGTTTAAGCTCTAACAGCATCTTCCCAAATCCAGGCACCGGGAATTATGAGCTTCGTATGGCTAAAGAGGGCGACTATCAGGTCGAGGTTTATAACATGCAGGGCGCAAAAGTAAGATCGGAATATTTTACAGGTAACAACCATAAAATAGACCTACAGAACGAAGCAAATGGCATTTACCTGTTCACGGTTAAGAACAAAAACGAACTCTTAGAAAGCGTGAAAATTGTAAAGGAATAAATTCAATGAATTCCAGAAAGCGACATTCACAAACAAAAAGAGCAGCCAACCAGCTGCTCTTTTTGTTTAACACACAACATACCTGCTACAAGCCCGATAGCGCCAGGATCAACGTATAGAAGGCAAATACAAAGGCGGTAATGATAGCGCCGGCGCCAAAGGCCGTACCAATGATGGAAAATACCAGGTTGATGGTTCCGTTCTTGTTTTTGTGATAGCGCCTCAGGCCCTGTGTGCCAAATACGACGGCAATAATACCCATCACGAGGCCAGCAATGAACAATAAGGCAAAGACATACTCCGAGGTTGCCACAATGACGCTAATAGCGAGGATATTGAGCACCAGGCCAACGATGCCCAGGATAAAGCTCACCAGTGCTACGGAATCCAGGGAATTGCCGCCACCATCATCATAAGCCAGGCATTTGCGCTCCATGTTATCGGCAATGTATTTTCTAAAGGCCTCTCTTTTCAAGACTTTCGCTTCAAATCCTTTTTGCCCTGCATCAGTTTTTTTCTCCTTGCCCGGTGCTGGCGCCGCTTTCTTTGTTGCTGAAGAGCTCATGCCTAAAGCGGTTTTATCCATATCCGTACCGGTATGGACAAATGTAGCCACCTCTTCTTTCGATGACAGATCTGCTTTTCCGGCAAGGTCTGCTTTTCCGGCAGGCATCTCATCTTTGGCTGCTACTACCGCATCCGGCTGTGCATGCTCCTGTACAGTCGCTTTGCCCGGCTTATGCTTATGACTCACATAATTTCCCGCTGTGTACTTTCGGGAGCTGAAGGAACGGTTACTGCCGCAGCTGGCAGACAGTATGGCTACTAAAGCCAGGAATAAAGGAAACACAAATGTAAATTTTCTCATAAGGATCGTCTTAAAGTTAGATACCTAAATGTAGCGGATTCCTCCCAAATAAAAAAGTCCCCACGACAGATCGTGAGGACTTCTATAAATGCGGATAAGGCTATCCTAAGTATTGTTGCAACAATTTGCTCCTGGAGCTGTGACGCAGGCGACGGATCGCTTTTTCTTTGATCTGGCGCACACGCTCACGGGTGAGGTCGAACTTGTCACCGATCTCTTCCAGCGTTAAACCATGGTTGAGGCCGATGCCGAAGAACAGCTTCACTACATCTCGCTCTCTTTCCGTCAAGGTGGATAAAGCGCGGTCTATCTCTTTGGATAAAGATTCCATGATCAGGCCCGAATCCGCTTTCAAGGAATCGTGGTTTACCAACACGTCCAGCAGAGAGCTTTCTTCGCCGTTGGCAAACGGTGCGTCCATGCTCACATGACGACCGGAAACTTTCATGGTATCGGATACTTTATCGATCGGCAGGTCCAGTAATTCGGCCAGCTCCTCGGCGCTTGGTTCGCGCTCGTATTCCTGCTCCAGTTTCGAATACGCTTTGTTGATCTTATTTAAAGAACCTACCTGGTTCAACGGTAAGCGCACAATACGCGACTGCTCGGCCAAAGCCTGCAGGATTGATTGACGGATCCACCATACTGCATAAGAGATGAATTTGAAACCACGGGTTTCGTCGAAACGGCGGGCCGCTTTGATCAAACCTAAATTTCCTTCATTGATCAGATCCGGTAAGCTTAAACCCTGGTTCTGGTATTGTTTGGCCACCGACACCACGAAACGAAGGTTGGCACGGGTCAGTTTTTCCAAAGCATCCTGATCTCCATCCTTGATTTTCTTGGCGAGCACAACTTCTTCCTCTGCCGTGATTAATTCCTCCCTCCCAATTTCCTGTAAGTACTTATCTAAAGATGCGCTTTCGCGGTTGGTGATGGATTTGGTGATTTTTAACTGCCTCATGATGTGATATTGGGATTTATAAGCCTACAAAGGTACGAAAAAAAGGCAATTTTCCCAACTTTGTATTCTATTGATTATTAAATGATTATATTTTCGCGCTGTTTTTAACATATTTGTTCACCTCTGTAGAAAAGAAATCCGCCGCTTCAATCTCTTACCACGTAAGCCTTACAGGCCAAGAGCATAATAGGCCCTGATGCCGTTCGGGTACACGCCTTCAATCAGCACGCCACCCGTTTTGTTTTCCAGCACATCTTTGATGTCTTTCAGGCCATTGATCTTTTTCTTGTCAACCGACGTAATGATAAAGCCTTCTTTGATGCTGGCGCCTGCGAGCTTGCCCGGCTCCAGTTTCGAGATCCTGACGCCTCCGCTGATATTGTAGCGGCTGATGTCTTCCGGGCTTAATTCTTCAAATACGGCGCCAAGTGAGTTCACGGAAGCCCTCATTACTTCAGGCTTTTTAATGATGCCCGTGGTGTTGTCCTTGTTTTTCAATACTACCGGGATGATCACTTCTTTTTCATTCCTCATCACCGTTACGTTAATCTTGTCGCTTGGCCTGTACTTGCCGATCTGCTCAAGGAATTCGGAGGTGCTTCCTACGGCCACCCCTTCCACGGTCGTCACCACATCGCCCTGTTTAATGCCTGCTTCCTCAGCAGCGCCATTGGCAGTGATACCGTTGATGTACACGCCTTTCAGGTGTTTCAGCTGTTTCTCGGCAGCAAAGCGCGAGTCGATGTCCTGGATGCTCAGCCCCATAAAGGCACGCTGCACGTTGCCGTATTCTACCAGGTCGGCCACTACTTTTTTTACGATGTTGACAGGGATGGCAAATGAGTAACCCTGGTAAGAACCGTTGTTGGAAGCAATAGCGGTGTTGATACCGACCAGGTCGCCGTTGGTATCAACCAATGCACCGCCACTGTTTCCGGGGTTCACGGCCGCATCGGTCTGTATGAACGACTCGATAGGCGCCAGTGAACCGGCAGCCCCGCTGTGATCGAGGATATTGATGTTGCGGCCTTTGGCGCTCACAATTCCGGCTGTCACCGTAGAGTTAAGGTTAAAGGGATTTCCTACTGCCAGCACCCACTCCCCTACTTTCACACCGTCGGAGTTGCCGTAGGCGATGTAAGGCAGCTCTTTTTCGCGGATCTTCAATAAGGCCAGGTCGGTCGTAGGATCAGTGCCGATCACTTCGCCGGTGTAGCTCCGCTTATCGTTCAAAACGACTTCGATCTTTGTGGCGCCGGCTACCACGTGATTATTGGTAACGATGTAGCCATCGTTGCTGATGATGACACCGCTGCCGCTGCCCTGCATCACATTAGGCTGGCGCTGCCTTCCGAAAAACAGCTCCTGGAAAGGATCGTAAGCCAGGTTCTTATTCTCTACAATAGTTTTGATATGCACCACTGCGTTCAGGGACTTTTCTGCCGAAGCAACAAAGTCGGGAGCATTGGCTACCGAAGCGCCGTGGTAGGAAGCCAGCTGCGCCGGTGGAGCAGCGTATGGATTATAGCTTAAGGAGGTATTGCCTGACGATTGATTGATATAATAATTACCAACCAAAGCAAATGCACCGCCAACAAGGCCGATGCATACCGATGAGATGATTTTTTTCATAGTATTTGGTCCGTTTTGTTTGTGTTTGTTGTGTAACATATGTTTACTGAAATCTGACAGTATAACGCGAATTTAAATATGAAGTTATCGTTTCCCTGAGGCTTTTAACAATACTTAACCTGGGCCCCTTTTAAGGCTGTGAAATGTTAAATTATTTCATCAAAAAAACGTTAACAACTGGTGTTCAGAGGGTTTATAAAAAGCCCTTTATATTTTTAAAGCAGCCCGGTTGCAAAGCAAAAAATGCGTAATTTCATGTCCTGAATCTTCATGAAATTTAAGTATAAAATACCGCCCTTTGTGTTTGGCGTATCAGTGGGTTTACTGGCCGGTGTTGCATTTTTCATATTTAAGATCGACGATTACATCAAAAAGATCAACAAGCCTTCGATCGACAACATCAAGATTGTGGAGCAAACGGTAAAGGAAGATTCCGGCGACGATAAAAAATCGCGGAAGGAAGACGGGAATGACAGGCAAAAGCACAAGCCAAGCATCAACACCAAACATTCTCCCAACATCAATTACAATGAAGTGGACGAACTTCTGAAGGAAGAAGAAGCGATCAAAGTTGCCCAGGAAGAATTGCTTTCTGTGAAAAACATCAAAGTGATCAACCTCGATGTGCGCAGCCGGAAAGACACGCTCACCGGCCAACTGGCGGGTGTAACGAGTTCCGATTATCCGAACATGTTCTTTGTGGAGTTCTGGAAAACACCGCTCAACTCCAAAGGCTACCGCATGACGCGCAACCGCGTGATCCTCTACGGCCTGTCGGATTTCAGCAGCATTACCATCTATAAGGTGGACGACAACTACTATCTCAAAAACGATGACCTCGTTTATAAAATCTCTGCAGGTACCGAGTTCAAGCCGATGGAACCGGTGAACGACAGCGAACTGCTTGCACGCATCAATTAAATCATTTTTTATTCATGCAGCTCACGTGTTACAAATACCAGGGTACAGGAAATGATTTTGTACTCATCGACAACCGCGAAAAAACAGTATCCTTAAACACTGAACAAGTCCGCCTGCTCTGCGACCGGCGCTTCGGCATTGGCGCGGACGGCCTGATGCTGCTGGAGCTGGAGCCGGGCATCGATTTCAAGATGGTATACTTTAACAGCGACGGGCGCGAAAGCAGCATGTGCGGAAATGGCGGACGCTGCATTACGGCCTTTGCCAAGCACCTGGGCATCATTGGGTCGGAAGCACGGTTCCTGGCGGTAGACGGCCTGCACGAAGCGAAGATTTCCGATGAGCAGGTATCGCTGAAAATGAACGACGTGCGCCAGCTGGAAGTGGGCGACGATTTCTTTTACCTGAACACCGGCTCCCCGCACTACGTGAAATTCGTGAAGGACCTCGATGGCCTCGATGTGTACGAAGAGGGCCGGAAGATCCGCTACAGCCTACGCTTCAAGGAAGAAGGCACGAATGTGAACTTTGCAGAGCGCCGCGAAGGCGAGCTCTTCGTGCGCACCTACGAGCGCGGCGTGGAAGACGAAACCTACTCCTGCGGCACGGGTGTTACCGCAGTGGCACTGGTGGCCGGCTACAAAGGCTGGAGCACCGACAAGCACAGCTGCCGCATCAAAACCCCGGGCGGGCTTCTTAACGTGAGGTTTGAGAAGGTCCTCGAATCCACCTTTTACAACATCTGGCTCGAAGGCCCCGCCACCTTTGTGTTTAAGACGGAAATCGAGGTGAAGGATGAAGCCGGGAACTGATCCGGCACATAAGCCCAAGGCCTAGTTGCAGCTGCCGAGCCCGTTCTTGATGCCATAGGCGATGAGGTCGGAAAGGCTTTTGAGGCCTGTTTTCAGATAGATATTGGTTTTATGAAACTCCACCGTGCGCTCGGCGATCCGGAGCATATGCCCTATTTGCTTATTGGAATTGCCCTGGCAGGCCAGGCGAAGCACCTCCACCTCGCGGGATGAAAGCACATAGGTGTTCTCAAAATTCTCTAAGGAATGCTTATTGAGCCGCGCGGCCAGTTCGGTCGAAAGGTCGTAACAGTTGCCGTTTTCTTTGACTTTATAAATGGCCTCTACCAGCACCTCCACATCGCATCCTTTCGGGATGAAGCCATGCGCGCCTTTTTCGAAATACATGGCCACAATGGAAGGGTTGAATTCCATGCTCACCATGATGACCCGCGGGTCGGGGAAGCGCTGCCTCAGCACCTCCAGGGTTTGGGTGCCGGTCATCACAGGCATCTGGATATCGAGCAGCACCACATCTGCCTGCCGGCTGTTGAGTGTTTTCAGAAGCTCACTGCCGTTGGCAGCCTCGCCGATGACGCTAAGCCCCGGATCAAACTTTAAAAGTGAAATAATTCCCTGACGGAACATCGCATGATCGTCCGCTATTACAATTCTTATTTGTTCATCCACAATCGACAGCTGCTAAAGAGAGAGTACTCCATTCACACAACTAAAGTAAAGATATGCCGAAAATTCAACCTGCGGTTTACCACAGGTTGAGTAGCACGGAACAGTAGCTGCTGATGACTCTAATCATCATCCGGGCAACTCCATATGAATCCAGGGGCTTAGTATCAAGGTGCACACCTAAGGTTATCCATAGGTGCTATTGTATTGAAATTATAATATATTTGGAGCAAGCAACATATACTCTAAAAGAACATTCCCCCGAATGAGAAAACGAAAGTATACGAAAATAAAAAAGCCCCCGTTAAAAGTCGAGGGCAACTTGATGTTTACACAACGGAAAAATCCTTATTGTGATTTGCTTTCGGATCAAATGTATAATAAAAAACAATTATGGCAAAAAAAATTTTAGGATTAGACCTTGGAACAACCTCCATCGGTTTCGCAAAAGTCATTGAAGGCAAACAGCCTGAGGATTCGTCTATTGAAAAGATCGGGGTTCGTGTGAATCCATTAACGACTGATGAGCAAACTAATTTTGAAAAAGGAAAACCGGTTTCGGCTAATGCCGAAAGAACGTTGAAACGTGGGGCAAGACGAAACCTGGATCGCTATCAGCTCAGAAGAGACAACCTGATTGAGGTTCTGAAAAAAAACAAGATCATTGATGATGATTCAGTTCTTGCTGAGGATGGAAAAAATACTACCCACTCCACCTATGCTCTCAGAGCTTTGGCTGCTTCACATAAAATAGACCTGGATGCATTTGCACGCGTTCTTCTTGCCATTAACAAAAAACGGGGATATAAAAGTAGTAGAAAAGCCAAAAATGAAGATGAAGGACAAATTATTGACGGAATGGAGATTGCCAAGCGCTTATATGAAGAAAAACTGACTCCGGGACAGCTGGCTTACCAGCTATTGAAAAATGGAAAAAAATACCTTCCTGACTTCTATCGCTCCGATCTACATGCTGAACTGGATAAGGTATGGGATTTTCAAAAACAATTTCACCCGGATATTTTAACCAATGAATTCAAAAAGCACCTGGAAGGCAAAGGTCAAAGGGCCACATCGGCTGCTTTTTGGGGTTGGCATAAATTTAACACTGCCGAAAACAAAGCTAAAAACCGTGAAGAAAAGAAATTGCAAGCCTATGAATGGCGCAGTATGGCCACAAGCAAGCAACTAAGCAAGGAGGAAGTCGCCCATGTCATTACGGATATTAATAATGATTTGAATAAGTCCAGTGGGTATTTAGGGGCAATCAGCGATAGAAGCAAAGAACTTTTTTTTAATAAGCAAACTGTTGGTCAATACCTGTACAAGCAATTACAGAAAAATCCTCATACCCGCCTAAAAGGACAAGTATTCTACAGGCAGGACTACATGGATGAATTTGAACAAATATGGGAAACCCAAGCCAACTATTACCCTGAATTAACCAAGGAGCTAAAATCCGAGATCAGGGACATTTGCATTTTTTATCAGCGGAAACTTAAATCACAAAAAGGCCTGATCAGTTTTTGTGAATTTGAATCGCGTGAAATAGAAACTCAAAAAAACGGGCAGACGGCAAAACGAAAAATCGGGCTACGGGTCAGCCCTAAATCGTCACCGTTGTTCCAGGAGTTTAAGATTTGGCAGGTGTTACACAACCTTGAGTTCAGAAACAAAAACACAAAAGAACGCTATACCCCTGATCAGGAAGCCAAACAAAAACTATTTGATGAACTCAACATCAAAGGGAATCTCAAATCGACAACAGCTCTTAAACTTTTAGGCCATAAGCCAAAAGAATGGGAAGCTAATTATGATACTCTTGAAGGAAACCGTACCAATAAAGCACTATACGATGCTTATCTGAAAATACTTGAACTGGAAGGCTACGATGAAGATCTTTTTAAACTCATCTCAAACGACGATATTGATGTTTCCCTGATTGAAAAGCCTGCTGCTGAGATCAAAGCCATGATCTCCACTATTTTTGATTCACTTGGCATAGATAAAGCCATTTTAGATTTTGATGCTGAGAAAGATGGAAAAGAATTTGAAAAACAAGCATCATATCAGCTATGGCATTTATTGCTCTCTTATGAAGAAGATGATTCGGCGAGTGGAAATGAAAAGCTTTATGAATTACTCAAGATCAAATTCGGTTTTAAGAAAGAGCATAGTCAGGTTCTCGCCCAGATAGCACTCAGCGCTGATTATGGCAACCTTAGTGCAAAAGCCATGCGAAAGATCTACCCTTACATCAGGGAAGCCTCGTACGACAAAGCCTGCTTGCAAGCGGGATATAATCACTCGGCGGCATCCCTTACCAAAGAGCAGATTGAGAACAGACCATTGAAGCCCAGACTGGAGCTATTGAAGAAAAACAGCCTTAGAAATCCTGTGGTCGAGAAGATCCTTAATCAAATGGTAAACGTTGTCAACACACTCATTGAAGAGGAGAACATAAAAAACAGAGCTCTGGGGCTGCCAGAGGATTTTCATTTTGATGAAATCCGGATAGAGCTGGCTCGGGATCTGAAAAAGAACGCTAAGGAACGGGCAGAATTATCTGCAAACATGAGCGACTCGAAACGGAAACATGAAGACATCTCGAAAGTCCTGATAAAAGAATTTGGCATTCCAAATCCAACGCGAAATGACGTTATCCGATATAAGCTATACCAAGAACTAAAGAACAATGGGTATAAAGATTTATACACTAATACTTATATCCCCAAAGAAATTTTATTCAGTAAGCAAATTGATGTAGATCACATCATCCCTCAAATGAAATTGTTTGACGATAGTTTTTCAAATAAAACGGTCGTTTTCAAAAAAGACAATCTTGATAAAGGCAATAAGACAGCGATTGACTATATAGAAAGCAAGTATGGCAGTAAAGCAGTAATTGAATTTATTGAAAGGATCTCACATTTGTTCGAACTCGGGAAAAAGAATCCGGAGGAAGGAATCTCAAAAGCAAAATTTCAAAAGCTACAAAAAAAGGAAACTGAGATTGGAGAGGGATTTATTGAAAGGGATTTACGAGACAGCCAGTATATTGCCAAAAAAGCAAAAAATATGCTTCTCGAAATTTGCCACCGTGTCGTTTCAACGAGCGGTCAAATCACGAATCGGCTGCGCGAAGATTGGGACCTGGTAAATATCATGCAGGAAATAAACATATCGAAATACCGCGCTCTTGGCTTAACAGAAATGATCGAGAAAAAAGACGGAGGAAAAAAAGAGCGCATTATCGACTGGAGTAAGCGTAACGATCACCGGCATCACGCAATGGATGCTTTAACCATTGCTTTTACCAAACATAGCCACATCCAATACCTTAATCACCTGAATGCCCGGAAAAACGAGGCTCATAAAATGCATGCCGTCATAGCTGCTATAGAAATAAATGAAACAGAACTGATATCGGATGATTCAGGCAGCAAAAAGCGTAAATTCAAATCCCCAATTCCCAATTTCCGTGCGTTAGCAAAGGAACACCTGGAAAGCGTATTGGTTTCTCATAAGGCAAAAAACAAAGTTGTTACAAAAAACAAAAATAGGATAAAAAATAAGGCCGGAGAATTGGTTAAAACAGAACTAACACCACGAGGGCAGTTACACAAAGAAACGGTATATGGAAAATACCGCTATTATGAAAGCAAAGAAGAAAAAGTAGGCCCAAAGTTCGATGAAGCCACGATTTCTATGGTTGCTAATCCTGTACACAAAGAATTATTACTTCAACGTTTAGTTGCAAACGGCAACGACCCAAAAAAAGCATTCTCCGGCAAGAATGCATTAAGCAAGAATCCGATTTATGTGGATGAAGCTGCGGAAGAATCGGTACCTGAAAAAGTTAAGCTAATATGGTTTGAGGAAGATTATTCTATCCGAAAAGATGTTTCTCCAGAAAATTTCAAAGATGAAAAAACAATTGAAAAGATAATAGACGGTGCCGTTAAGAATATACTGAAAGGCAGGCTTTCTAAATACAACAATAATCCCAAAGAGGCATTTAGCGACCTGGATAAAAATCCGATCTGGCTAAATGAACAAAAAGGAATTTCGATCAAGAGAGTGCGAATCAGCGGCGTGAAAAACGCGGAGCCATTGCATTTCAAGAAAGACCACCTGGGTAAAGATATTTTAGATAAGGACGGTAAGCCTATTCCGGTAGATTTTGTAAGCACAGGAAATAATCACCACGTCGCGATTTATAAAGACAGCGATGGCAATTTGCAGGAAAGGGTCGTTTCCCTGTTCGATGCCGTTCAATTAATAAACGCAAAACAACCGGTTATAGACAAACAATATAATCAGGGATTAGGATGGCAATTTCTATTTACCATGAAGCAAAATGAATATTTCATCTTCCCTAATGAAAAGCAAAATTTTAACCCGAATGAAATTAATTTATTGGACCCGGTAAATGCAAAACTAATCAGCCCAAATTTATTCAGAGTACAAAAAATCGCAACAAAAAACTATTTCTTTAGACATCATTTAGAAACAACTGTAGAAGAAAAAAAAGAACTCAGAGACATTGCCTATAAACCCCAGCTAGGATTAAACGCAATTTCCAACATTGTAAAAGTTCGAATAAACCACATTGGGCAAATCGTGAAGATTGGTGAATATTAATAGCCCCATGGTTTAAACCGGAAAGTTGAAAAACGTGCAATATAAAGCAGACATATTGATTCCTGAGGTTACTTACCACATTTATAACCGGGCCAACGGGAATGAGCGTCTGTTTATGTCTACTGAGAATNNTATTGCTTAATGCCCAATCATTTTCATATTCTGATCCGGATCAAAAGGGAAGAGGAACTGCGTGCCCTGGAAGCTTTTCCAAAGTTTGAAACTTTGGAAAAGCTGCTAAGCAAGCAGTTCTCAAACTTTTTCAGCGCTTATACCCAGGCTTTCAACAAACACTACAAGCGCAAAGGCAGCTTGTTCATGAAAAACTTTAAACGCAAAGCTGTCAGGGATGAGGCATACCTCAAAAAGCTGGTTCGTTATATTCATCATAACCCCGTTGAGGCCAGGCTTTGCGCCAAGCCCGAAGATTGGAAACACTCATCCTACGCGTTGCTTCTTAATGGCAAAACATCGCTTCCTGAACGGGATGAGCTCATCCGGTGGTTCGGCGACCTGGATAATTTCATCTACTGTCACTATGCATCGCCTGATATAAGCGGCATAAATCCCTGAAAGCTCATGATCAAAAAAACCATCTACTTCGGCAACCCCGCCTACTTGCGCCTCAAGGATAAGCAACTCCGCATTGAGAGCCTGACAGAGGGAGAGGCCAAAACGGCAAGCATCGCTATTGAAGACATCGGCATTCTGGTCATCGATCATCCACAGATCACGATCACCAGCGGACTGATACAGCTGTTGCAGGAAGAGAATGTGGCCCTGATCACCTGCGATTACCGGCATATGCCGCAAAGCCTGCTATTGCCTATTGAGGGGAATAAAATACAACAGGAACGCTATGAAGCTCAGATCCAGGCCAGCGAGCCCTTAAAAAAACAACTCTGGGCCCAGACCGTCACACAAAAAATAAAAAACCAGGCAGCTGTTTTAAACAAACTGCAAATCAATGCGGATTACCTGGTCCCGCTGCATCGCAACGTCAAAAGCGGCGATAGCGATAACTGCGAGGCAACAGCCGCCGCCTTTTACTGGCAACATATTTTTGCCAACCATCTTTCCGGGTTCAGGCGCGTTCCAAGAACCCAGGGGGTCGACGCTCCGCCCCCACCTGCGCCTAACAATTTCTTAAATTATGGTTACAGCATCTTACGGGGCACGATGGCCCGGAGCCTTGTTTGCGCCGGCCTGCTGCCCACGCTTGGTATTTTTCACCGGAACCGCTACAATGCCTATTGCCTGGCCGATGACCTGATGGAGCCTTACCGGCCTTATGTGGATGCAATCGTTCACGGGATGATTACCGACTATGGCCTGGTGGAAGAGCTGACCAGGGAACATAAAGCCACGCTGCTCAGGATCCCGACACTGGATGTGAACATGGAAGGAGAAAAAAGCCCTCTGATGATAGCCACCCAACGTACTGCCGTAAGCCTCGTCAAGTGCTTTATGGGCGAGCAACGGAAATTAATCTACCCGGAATTATGAGTATCAGTTCAGAACGTTTAAACGCCTACAGGGTTATGTGGACATTAGTGATGTACGATCTGCCGACGGAAACAAAGAAAGACCGAAAGCTGGCTGCCAGGTTCCGAAAAGAGCTCATGCAGGATGGGTTCAGCATGTTTCAGTTCAGCATGTACGTAAGACACAGCGCCAGTTCCGAAAATGCGGATGTACACAAGAGGCGCGTCAAAAACATGCTTCCGGAACATGGAAAAGTGGGTATTTTACAAATTACAGATAAGCAATTCGGGCAGATGGAGATCTTCTTTGGCAAAAAAGCTCAGGACCTTCCCGATATTCCTCAACAGCTGGAGCTTTTCTAACGTTTTTAACTGGTTAGAAAACAAAAAATCCGGCACTCAGTCCGGATTTTAGCTTGACAACAAGTAGTTTTTTCATTCAAAAAATACGCTGAAACCATTGATTTTGTTGTGTTTTTCGACCTATATGTTGTTGTCAATAGGTCAAAGNNTAGGTCAAAGATCAGAATTTGAAAGCAAATCACAACATGGAAACGCCTTCGGCTCTTGATGAGCTGGTTGTTGTCAATAGGTCAAAGATCAGAATTTGAAAGCAAATCACAACGCTGGTTAA
The DNA here is from genome assembly GCA_002390745.1 of Bacteroidetes bacterium UBA4416. Lineage (GTDB taxonomy): Bacteria > Bacteroidota > Bacteroidia > B-17B0 > Aurantibacillaceae > UBA4416. The sequence continues at coordinate 173,606 of DGQK01000062.1, forward strand.
ATCACTCAGCAAGCTCTCGCCGTTGTTGTCAATAGGTCAAAGATCAGAATTTGAAAGCAAATCACAACAGTACCACAGCGATCAAGGTAGCTCAACCAGTTGTTGTCAATAGGTCAAAGATCAGAATTTGAAAGCAAATCACAACCGTAATCTGTAGGGCCATCTGAGTTAAATGGTTGTTGTCAATAGGTCAAAGATCAGAATTTGAAAGCAAATCACAACTAGCATCTCTGGTCGTCAATATCAGGATGCGTTGTTGTCAATAGGTCAAAGATCAGAATTTGAAAGCAAATCACAACATCAAAGCTGTTATGCGAAACAATTCCTTAGTTGTTGTCAATAGGTCAAAGATCAGAATTTGAAAGCAAATCACAACAAAACCACCACCAGGTAAAACCATCAAATCGTTGTTGTCAATAGGTCAAAGATCAGAATTTGAAAGCAAATCACAACCACTTCAATGTTTTGTTTTTCCATTTACGCGTTGTTGTCAATAGGTCAAAGATCAGAATTTGAAAGCAAATCACAACGTCTGGAAGAATACAGATCCGGCATCTGCCGTTGTTGTCAATAGGTCAAAGATCAGAATTTGAAAGCAAATCACAACACCCGGACTATGAAATAAAATTCCGCTTCAGTTGTTGTCAATAGGTCAAAGATCAGAATTTGAAA
>DGQK01000001.1 GCA_002390745.1 Bacteroidetes bacterium UBA4416
CTCAAATAACGGGCTGCAAATGTACACATCTTTTTTTAATTACAAAGAAAAAATAATATTTTTTTCTTCCAGATGTACTCGCAGTGCCTCAAATAACGGGCTGCAAATGTAATTGATTTCTTCTATCTAATACGAAAAAAAGAAAAATATAAGACCTATCAGCGGATTTTATAGATGTATGTTGTTTGGTTATCGTTGACCGGGTTCAGGAAGAACATGGTCTTATCAATAAAGCTGGGTTCTATCGTGGCCTCGTAATGCAAGGTCGGGAAGCGCTTGCGCATCGAATCCACCCTCGCCGTAATGTGCTCTGCCTGCATAAACACCACGTAATTAGGCCTTTCTGCCAATGGTGTTTTCTTATAAAGAGCCAGAACGCTATCCGGCGTATAGATTCCCGTAACCCCGATAGTCGAGCTCCAGTTGCCCAGATAATATTGCGGCGGCATCGTAAAATCGTCCCAACGGTTGGAATCTTCGATGATCAAACGCACACAGTCTTTTTTCTTAGCGATATAGCACATCGCCTCCACGCGGTTGCGTTTAGAGTAAGACACCGTAAGCACCGGCAGCAGGAAGAAATTAAGGCAGAGGCACACGATCAGCGTTACCCTGAACCATTTTTTTGCCTCCCAGCCTTTGCTTTGCGCAATCTGCCAGGCTCCGATGATGCCCAGAATAATGATGAAAGGCATCACCGGCAGGATAAAGCGCTCCTGTTTGTTCGGGAAATAAGTGTGAAATGCAAAGAACAAAAAGGTCGGCCAAAACAGCAGAGGCTCTTTTTTCCAGTTCTTAAAATAGCCGCAAAAAATCAGGATACTCAGAGGTGGAATGAGCAGGCCCAGGATCAGGGAGAGGTACATGTGGTATACATTGACCCCATATACAGTCGCATTGTCAATATTATACTGCACATAGGCGATGAATTCCACAAAAGGTTTCCGCCATACATACATATCCAGCAAGCCTTGCGTGATGCCCGCTACCACCAGGAATCCCAGGATCACGAGAACAATATTCCTGAACGACACGCGAAGGATCAGCAGGGCCAGGCCGAAGCCCGCCGTGAAAATAACCGACTGGAAACGCACCGAGAAAGCCACTGCCAGCCAGGCGCCGATCACAAAAGCCGTTTTACCCGAAAATTTAAAATCATCCTTGTAGGCCAGCCAGGTGGCGATCATCATCGGTGGAATGCAAACGATCTCCACCAGGTTGCGCACGCTTAAAAACGGGAAAAACCAATACAGCGACAAGGCCAGGCCTACCCAGGCCGCCACGTTCAGATTGGAACGTTTGTAAGCAATTTTAAATCCGTAATAAATGGTGAGCATCGACCAGAGTGCATGCAGCAGGCGGATGATATAGAGCTTGCCCTGCGGATCGGTAAGGCCACAGGTGGTCAGGAATTTTAATATCACATAATGAATGCCTACATAAAAAAACGAATGCCCGCCCGGCTCCCTTCCGGGATCATCTGCCGATGGAAGCCAGTTATTGTAATCAGCACCATCAACCCAGGATTGGGCCGCTTCGAGCACCAAAAAATGATCATCGAAAAAACCGAAACCTTTCGAAAAAATAACAGAAATGAGCCGGAACAGCAGGCCCAGGAATAAAACAGAACGTAAGGGGTGCTGGTTAAAATAATGTTTCAGCGAAGCTATCATTAAGTATGAATTTTAGTCCGCCTAAATTAAGGATTTTATTGCTGCGCGCGTTTGTAGAGAAAAAAAGCAACAAAGGAGAAGACGATGTTAGGGATCCAGACGGCAACCATGGGCTGGGCAAGGAAACCGTTGCCGGTGCCCGCCGTGGCAAAGGTGGTGGACACGTGCATAAACAAGATGTAAACGCAGCTCAACACCAGGCCCAGGGCTATGTGAAGCCCCACTCCGCCACGGATCTTACGCGAGGAGATGGAAACCCCGATGATCGTCAGGATAAAAGTGGCAAAGGGAAATGCCGTTCGTTTATACATTTCCACCTCAAAAAATTCGATCCTGCTGGAGCCTTTCTGCTTCTCTTTGATGATGTAATTTTTCAACTCAAAATAGGGAAGCACCTCGATCTTGCTCTCAAAGCGCGCCATGTCTTTGGGCGTAAAATCGATCTTGATTTTTTTGGAAGGCGTGAACTTATGCTTTTCCTTAAACCCGATCCGCGTTTTTTCTGGATCCAGGGAATCTTTGGTATCATGGTAAATAAGCTCCCGCTCAAACACATTGCTGACAGACCACATCCCGGTGAGGCTGTCCCACTTCATATTATCGGCCTTCATCATATACACCTGCCTGTTGTTGGCTACCTTTTCAATAGACATCTGCGTGGCCAGGTTGGTGTGATTGTTATAATCGGAAAGATAAAGGATCGTGCCCGGTGCTATCTGCTTGTAGATGCTGGTTTCTTCGGTATTATAGCCATCGTTGATATACCTGTCCTCAAAAGCAATACGCACCTTGTTTGATTTTGGAATGATGAAATGGTTCAGGATTAACGACATCACGGTAATCAGGCCCGCCCCGATCATATAAGGCCGTAAGATCCTTCTGAAACTGGTGCCGCTCGACAGAATGGCCACAAACTCTGTCTTATAGGCCATTTTGGAGGTGAATAAAATCACCGCAATAAAGGTAAACAGCGGGCTGAAGAGGTTGCCATAGTAAGGAATAAAATTCAGGTAATGCTCAAAAATGATCTCATTCACCGGAATATGGCTCGCCACAAAGTCCTGCAATTTTTCCGAAAGATCGAACACAATGAAAATACTTAGCATCAGGGCGATAGAAAAAAAGAACGTTCCGATGAAACGCTTCAGAATATATCTATCGAGGATTTTAAGCATACTACTGTTTCAGATTCAATGTGTCAATTATTTTTGGATTTGTTTATTCGTATTTAGAGTCGTGTGGCCAGTTGTTTTACCATTTTATGTTTCCAATCGTAGAACGTTCCGTCAATGATCCGCTTTCTCGCTTCGGTTACCAGCCATAAATAAAACGCCAGGTTGTGGATGCTCGCTATTTGCGCTGCCAGGAATTCTCCACACACCAGCAAATGCCTTAAATAAGCTTTGCTGTACTGGTGATCCACGTAACTCGTCCCATTCTCATCCAGCACCGAAAAATCATTCTTCCACTTTTCATTTTTGATATTGATGATCCCATTTTGCGTGAATAACAGGCCGTGACGGGCATTCCGCGTTGGCATCACACAATCGAACATATCCACGCCCAAGGCAATGCTTTCCAGGATATTTACCGGCGTGCCAACTCCCATCAGGTACCTGGGTTTATCGGACGGTAAAATATCGCATACCACTTCCGTCATAGCATACATGTCTTCGGCCGGCTCTCCTACCGATAAGCCGCCGATGGCATTCCCTTCAGCGCCTTTCGACGCAATGTATTCGGCCGATTCTATGCGCAGGTCTTTATACACCGAGCCTTGCACAATAGGGAACAGGGTCTGGGAATAACCGTATTTAGGTTCTGTTTCCGAAAAGCGTTTGATGCAGCGGTCGAGCCAGCGGTGCGTGAGGCCCAGCGAGTTTTTGGCATACTTATAATCGCAGGGATAGGGTGTGCACTCATCAAAAGCCATCATGATATCGGCTCCGATGGTACGCTCAATATCCATTACCCCTTCGGGCGTAAATATGTGCTTGCTCCCGTCGATATGTGATTTAAAGATCGCTCCTTCTTCTGTAAGTTTACGGGAGTTGGCCAGGGAGAATACCTGGTAGCCTCCGCTGTCGGTCAGGATAGGCCTGTCCCAGCCATTGAATTTGTGCAGGCCGCCTGCATTTTCCAATACTTCCAGTCCCGGGCGCAGGTACAAATGGTAGGTATTGCCAAGGATGATCTGCGCTTTGATATCGTCTTTCAGCTCGCGCTGGTGAACTGCCTTTACCGTGGCGGCTGTGCCAACCGGCATAAAAATAGGGGTTTCGATGGTGCCGTGATCGGTTTCCACGAGGCCGGCTCTGGCTTTGGAATGCGGATCTTTATGAAGCAGTGAGAATTTCAATCGTTTGGTTTTAGTTTCGGGCAAAGATACATTTTTAAGTCAGAGAATGATGAGGCCGGGGAATCGGCGAATGGTAAAAATTCCAAAATCTCCGGACCAATGCGATAAAAAACCCATTCAAAACCACCCGCTTTTACCACTTATAGTCCAAAACCGACCAGATACCAAACCGCCCTGTAAAGTTCTGTTAAAACACCGGCTTTGGCACAGGCCTTGGAATTACCTTATATAAAAATCCAGTGTTATGAAAACTTCTACATCCGTCCAATTATTATTCGCTGTGTTCACAATCATCGGCTTAAGTGCCAGCGCCCAACCCCGCAACGGCGGCAACGACCCGCGCGGCGGAAACCACCAAAGCCAGAATCAGGGTTCTACCAACACTACCTGGGCTTCCGGCAATACCAACAGCGATAGCAAAAGAGGTGGCCACGTCAACATCAATATCAACGGTGGCGGCTATTATGGCGGTGGTTATTATGGAAGTGGCTATTACTACGGGAACGGTTACAATTACAATAATTACTATGGGTATAACAGTGGCTATAATATAAAAAGAGCGGCCCGCAACTCCATTCATCAATCGGCTGGCTTTATCGGCCAGGCCCTGCAGTTTACCGAATGGAACGACATTTATTCTCCATGGCTGGCCAAAGCCATCAGGCACCAGCAGTATGCGAGAGACCTGTACTTCTGGGGTGACTATGCAGGTGCGCTGAATCACGCTGAGCGTGCAGGTTTCCTGGCCTGGAATACCTTAAGCTATTTCAACGGCGGTTATGGCTATGGTACTAACAACTACGGTGGCGGTTCTTATCCTAACCCTTATGGCGACCCGAACAATCCGTACTACAGGCAAAACAATTCCGGCAACCAGCCTTCTATGCAGGATATGCCATCCGACAACGGCTACGGCTATTCCGAAAGGAAAAGCAGCGGACAGAATCCAGGCGACAACAGCACTTACCAGGAGCAAAACACAGGGATGAGATCCGCTCAAAAAATAGAAGCGACCCAGCTTGACGGAACTCTGCCTCAGAATAAAGTAAGCGACAGGGAATTACTGAAAATGAGTGCGAAAGATCTGGATATCGAGTAAAAATTGCTTTGGATTCCGGATGAAAACAAAAGTCCGTTTGCGAACGATGCAGACGGACTTTTTTCTATCTTTAAACCCGTGTTACGACGACTTCCTAATTTAGTATTGGTGTTGCTCAGCGGATTGCTGTTGAGCGCATCCTGGTTCAGCCCTTTTACGTTTCTTATCTTCTTTGCATGGGTTCCGCTCCTGCTCGTGGAAGACAAGATCTCTGCGCTGCCTTCCAGCGGCCCCGGCAGGCTAAAGCTCACGGGCCTGAGCTACCTCACGTTCTTTACCTGGAATGTATGTGTGACCTGGTGGGTCTATTATGCTTCCCTTGAAGGGGCAGTCCTGGCCTTTGTCTGTAACTCCCTGCTGATGTGCACCGTGTTTATGATCTGGCACAACCTCAAGCGACGCGTTAACAAGCCCTGGGCTATCTGGATGCTTATTCCGCTATGGCTGGGTTTTGAGTACGGGCATACCTTATGGAGCCTCACCTGGACCTGGCTCACGCTGGGCAATGCCTTTGCGGAGATCCCGAACTGGGTTCAATGGTACGAGATCACCGGTACTTCGGGCGGTGGACTTTGGGTATTGGCTGTCAATATTTTATTTTTTCAAGGCATTAAAACCGGGCCTGCCAAAGCTGTACAATTCCTGAAACCTGTCTTCTTTATCTTTATTCCTATTATCTGTTCCTATGCCATTCTTTTTGTGCGTAGCTCTGCTCTTCAAGGAACAGCCACCGATACCGACGGATACAAAACATTAATCGTACAGCCTAATGTGGATCCGTATAACGATAAGTTTTATACCGAGCCTGAAAAGCAGCTTGAATTATTGCTTGCGCAGATCAAAGGGAAACTCGACTCTACGGTTGATTTCCTGGTGCTCCCGGAAACGTTTTTAACGGAAAACGTCTATGAGGGTGAAGAATGGCAATCTTTTTCGTTTCATTTCCTGAAAGACAGCATCCTGGACAAATATCCCCGCTTAACGATCATCACTGGTGCCAACACGATGTACCGCTATAAGCCGGGCGAAAAACGGGCTGCTACGGCCCGCAAATACAGTGATGCCGATCAGTATTACGAATCGTACAACACAGGTGTGCAGATGGATCAGAAGTCGATCGCGTTCTATCATAAATCGAAGCTGGTTCCGGGTGTTGAGCAAATGCCTTTTCCTGCGGTATTTAAGTATTTTGAGAATTTTGCCATTGATATGGGCGGGACCACCGGCAGCTTAGGCATGCAGGATGAGCGTAGCGTATTCTTCAGCCATGGCGGCAAAGCGGGCATTGCCCCGGTGATCTGTTACGAAAGTGTATACTCCGATTATGTGGCGCAATATGTAAGAAACGGCGCCAACCTTATCTTCATCATCACCAACGACGGATGGTGGGAAAATACCCCCGGCCACCGGCAACATTTAGCTTACGCCAGGCTCAGGGCTATTGAAACCCGAAAGGAGATTGCCCGATGCGCCAACACCGGCATTTCCTGCTTCATTACTCCGCTCGGAGCTGTTGAACAGGCTACTCCTTATTGGGAGCAAGCTTTGATCACCAAAATCATGAAACCAAACCATACCACAACCTTGTTTGTCCGTTTTGGCGATCTGCTTTCCTATGCGTCTTCGGTGCTGGCCATTTTACTGCTGATCTGGAGCCAGGTATTACGTTTCAAAAAGTCTTAAAAAGTGCTAACTTCGTGCGTTGATATTTCTAAAAAGATAACCAAACCCAATAAATATATTTATGGAAAAATTTGATGTAACCGTGATCGGTTCAGGCCCCGGAGGGTACATTGCCGCTATCCGCTGTGCGCAGTTAGGCATGAAAACCGCCATTATCGAAAAATACCCTGTACTGGGCGGAACCTGCTTAAATGTGGGCTGCATTCCTTCCAAGGCCCTGCTCGACTCTTCGGAGCACTACCACAATGCGGTTCACACGTTTGAGCAGCATGGCATCGAGATCAAATCGCCGAAGGTCAACTTTAAGCAAATGATCGAGCGCAAGCGCGGTGTGATCAAAAACAATAATGCCGGTGTCGCTTTCCTGATGAAGAAAAACAAGATCACCGTGTATACCGGTGTCGGAAGCTTCGAATCGAATACGGTCATCAACATCACGAAAGAAGACGGGAAAACGGAGCAGATCGAATCGGCCAAAACCATTATTGCCACCGGTTCCAAGCCATCGTCCCTGCCGGGAATCGAGATCGATAAAAAACGGATCATCACCTCTACGGAGGCGCTCGAACTGAGCGAGATCCCCAAGCATCTGATCATTATCGGCGGCGGTGTGATCGGCCTCGAGCTCGGTAGCGTCTATGCGCGCCTGGGTTCCAAAGTATCGGTAGTGGAATACATGGACCGCCTGATCTACTCGATGGACGCTGCTCTGGGCAAGGAATTGCAACGGGTGATGAAGAAAAACCTTGGGGTTGAATTTTACCTGAAACATAAAGTGGAAGGCGTCAGCAGCAAAGGCAAAGAGGCGACGGTGACTGCAACCAACGATAAAGGAGAAAAAATAGAATTAAAAGGCGATTATGTGCTGATGGCTGTAGGCCGCAGGCCATATACCGAAGGCCTGAATGCCGAAAAAGCGGGTGTGAAGCTGGACGAGCGCGGCCGTGTGGCGGTTGACGCGCATTTGAAAACCAGTGCCGACAATATTTATGCGATCGGTGATGTAGTCGTTGGCGCTATGCTGGCTCACAAAGCAGAAGAGGAGGGTGTGTATGTGGCTGAGTTGATGGCCGGACAGAAACCTCACGTAAACTATAATTTAATTCCGGGTGTGGTATATACCTGGCCGGAAGTAGCGGCTGTAGGCCTCACCGAGGAGCAGCTGAAGGAAAAGGGCATTAAATACAAAACAGGTTCGTTCCCGTTCAAAGCGAGCGGCAGGGCGCAGGCCAGCATGGATACCGACGGTTTTATCAAAGTACTGGCCGATGAAACAACGGATGAGATCCTGGGCGTGCACATGATCGGGCCTCGCGTAGCGGATGCGATTGCCGAAGCGGTAGTGGCGATGGAATACCGTGCCAGCGCGGAGGACATCGGGCGCATCAGCCATGCCCACCCTACCTTTACAGAAGCCTTTAAAGAGGCTGCTCTGAACGCCACCGGTAACAGGGCTCTGAATATTTAACTGAGTTGAAGAGTAAAAAACGATAAAAAGACAGGTTAATTTAAATCTGTCTTTTTCATTTAAACATAACCTATGAGTGAAGCATTAGATCCCAAAACCTATCCCATCGGGCGGGTAAATCAGGTAGAGTTTACGAAAGAGGTATTATACCGTTCCATCATTATGGTGGAGGCTGCGCCTGTGCGCCTGCGAAAAATCCTGGAAAGCATATCTGAAAAAGACCTTGAGCTATCGTACCGCGAGGGCGGCTGGACAGTGAGGCAAATTGTGCACCACATGGCCGACTCGCACATGAACATGCTTATTCGCTTTAAGCTGGCACTTACAGAGGAGAGCCCTGTTATTAAGCCTTACAAGCAGGATTTGTGGGCAAAACTACCGGATTACAGCTATCCTGTGGAGAGCTCCCTCCTGCTCTTTGAAAGTATCCAGCAGCGGTTTTCTGAATTGCTGAAAGTGATGAGTGAAAGCGATTTCGGCAGGGCCTATGTGCACCCGGAGTACAACAAGACCTACCTGCTATCGGAAGCCACCCAGCTTTATGCCTGGCACGGCCTGCATCATACGGCACAGATAGAAGGGATTTTCAAATAAACTGCCACAAAAAAGAGGAGCTACTTTACAGTAGCTCCTCTTTTTTAGTTTTTGAAATAAATCCCAATTATTGTTTGGTCATTGTTTCGATGTAGTTGTTTACACCTGCGCTTGTTGTTTCAGAGTAAGTCAGGTTAAGGGTGCTACCGCTTTTTGTACCTGTACCTGCGAATGTTCTGTTTGTAGCAGGGTTACCAACCATGATTGCTGTTTGAGATGGAATATCAACATTAACGCCAACTACGTCAGCATAGATGTTTGTGTTTCCTGCGTAATCACCGAATTTACCGAAAATGATACGGTTGTTTCTTGTTGTAGAAGCAGAAATTGTCTGGGTGTAGTTGTATGGAGTTGTTCCAGCGATCTGGCAGTTGTAAGTTCCGGCCAATCCGTCTGCATCATTCACTACAGTTACTTTACGTGTTGCAGATGCAGAGTTTCCTGCTGCGTCAGTAGCAGTGTAAGTAATTTCATAAACGCCTTTCAGGTTAGTGTTCACGCTTCCTGTAATAGTAGGAGAGATAGCACCATCTTTGTTATCTTGTGCAGTAGCTCCCGGATCTGTATACGTACCTTGTAAAGATACTGTCATATCGCTATTACCGTTCAATGTCACTACAGGATCAGTGATATCGTCTTTTTTACAGCTAGTAAATACTACAGTTCCTGCTAATAAGAATGCTGTTACAGCTAAAATGTTTCTTTTCATGAGGTTTTATTATTTTTTTATTTATTAGGGCAAATGTATTCAAATTAATGTATCCGGACAGTAGGAAACCAAAATTTTAACAAAAAAAACACGCAAAATCCGCGCATTCAAATTATATACCAGGCAGGCCATTGTCAAATGCAAGGACAAACCGGAAGGTAACTTCAAAAAAGGCTCATTTGCCATTTCCGGTAATTATTTTCTATTAAAACCCGGTTTGTATGAAATAAAATTTAATTTTGCATAAAATTTTAATTTTAAAACAAAAAAAATGAAAAAACTATTCTCTATCATCGCTGTGGCTGCTTTGTCAGCTACGTTCGTAGCTTGCGGCCCATCTAAGGAAGAAATCGCAGCTCGTGAAAAAGCAAAAGCTGATTCTATTGCTGCTGTTGAAGCTGCTGCTGCTGCAGAAGCTGAGGCTGCTGCTAAAGCTGCTCAAGCTGAGGCTGAAGCTGCTAAAGCTAAAATGACTGCTGATTCTATCGCTGCTGCAACTGCTGCTGCTGAAGCTGCTAAACCAGGTACTAAAAAACCAGCTACTAAAGCATCTACTCCTAAAGCAACTACTCCTAAAGAAACTCCTGCAAACGAAGTGAAACCAGGACAAGGAAGAGGATAAGATTTCCTTTAAAACAAATAAAAAAGGAACGATAGCTGGCTATCGTTCCTTTTTTTATGACCGTGAGCGACGCATTGCCGCCTGTTATATCGTTGCCGGGATCCGCTTCAGCGTTTCCAGCAAAAAGCCCCAGTATTTCTGTACGGAGCTGATCTGTACTTTTTCGTCGGGCGAGTGGGCACCGGTGATGTTGGGCCCGAAGGAGATCATTTGCATCTCCGGATAATTGGTACCGAGGATGCCGCATTCCAGGCCTGCATGGCAGGCGCTGACATTGGCCTTTTCATGGTACCGCTCTTCATAAAGATCGCTCATCAGTTTCACAATGGCGGAGGATGGCCTTGGGGTCCAGCCCGGATAGGCTCCCGCGGTTGTTACGCTGGCGCCGGCCAGCTCAAAGGCTGCGGTAATAGCATCCTTAAGATCCGTTTTCTCTGAATCCACGGAGCTTCGCGTGAGGCACTGCACCTGGTAGCTGCCATCTTTTACCAGCACACGGGCTATGTTATTGGAGCTTTGCACCAGCCCGGCAATATCAGGGCTCATTCTGTAAATACCATTTGGGCAGGCGTACACAGCGCGCAGGAAGCTATTCTGAAAATCCTTGTTCCAGACCTGTGCCGGCTTTTCGATCTTCTCCATACTGATGGAGAGCTGCGGATCGGTAGTCTGGTATTCTGCTTTCAGGATTGCCGCCAGCTCCTCTATGTTTTGTCTGACCTTTTCTTCCTGTGCGGAAGCAACGATCAGTTCGCACACCGATTCCCTGGGAATGGCGTTCCTAAGGCTTCCGCCATCGAGCGAGGAAATCTCAAGATCAAAGGCCTTATGCAGGTTCATCAGGAGGCGGTTCATGAGCTTATTGGCATTGCCACGGCCTTTGTGAATGTCCATTCCCGAGTGGCCCCCTGTCAACCCCTTCACCGTCAGCTTCAGCGCTCTGTCCTGTGCCGGTGCTTTTGCGTCGTAGGTTCCTGTGGCTGTAACGTCAATCCCCCCGGCGCAGCCGATGGTCAGCTCATGATCGTCTTCGGTATCCAGGTTCAACATAATCTTCGCATCCAGCAGTCCGCCTTTCAGCGATAAGGCACCTGTCATCCCGGTTTCTTCGTCAATGGTGAACAGGGCTTCCAGGGCGGGGTGTGGAATGTCTGTTGACTCCAGAAGTGCCATAATAGAGGCCACGCCGATGCCGTTATCTGCGCCCAGGGTGGTGCCGTTAGCTTTTACCCAATCTCCGTCGACGAGCATTTCTATGCCCTGTGTATTAAAATCAAACTGCGTAGCGGCATTTTTCTGATGCACCATATCGAGGTGGCTTTGCAGCACAACCGTAACGCGATCCTCCATGCCTTTGGTGGCGGGCTTTTTAATGATCACATTCCCGGCCTCATCTACCGTGGTAGGCAGGCCGAGTTTTTCCCCGAATTGCCTGATGAATTGAATGACCTTTTCTTCTTTTTTGGAAGGACGCGGAACAGCGTTCAGGTCGGCAAAATGATTCCACATCGCAGTGGGTTCCAGTTTTCGGATAACTTCGTTCATAGGGTTTAGTGGTGATTAATGATTCTTTGGCTCTAAATATAAAGTTTCTTTGTGAGGTACCTGACTACGGAATTAAAAAGAATTGCTCCCTGGCCTGATACCGTTCTTTCTGACCAGGATTACTCCCTCATTTCTGTAATCCTGTTTCCTTAAGGATTTTCTGTACAGCAACAAAGAGATTCCGCTGCGACATAAGCTTTGTATCATCCTTGTTCATATAATTTATGCAATCAAAGGCATTTTTGAATATGTAATTCCCTGGAGGAAATTTCTCCGCTCAGGAAACGGCTCTATAGGGATACTTCCGTTCAGGGTCATGCTCCCGGGCGGATAACAGGGAGGAGCAACAAACAATGAGCAGAACGCAAAAACAGGCTTCATCAGAAAAGTTTATGAAGCTAATTTACAAAAGTGTTTTGCCATGGTTTATAAATAAGATTAACTATCGTTTTACATGTCTACAATTCACTTTCTCTTAATGGTATGACGATCTTAATCATAAGCATATCTTAAACAGAAAATACCCACCAGCACTGAGAGAGGTCGCAAAAAAACCGGCTAGTTTTGTCACAGACTACGTTTAAGCTCTTTACCATGAAAAAAACATGCATGCTCCTGGCCCTGATCGGGATTAACTTTTTTACCAATGCACAGACAACTGCCAGCGAATGGTTTACTGCTGCGGACAACAAATACAAGGCAAAGGACTATGCCGGTGCCATTAAGGATTATGACAAATGCATCAGCCTACGCCCCGACGATGCCGATGCGTATTTTAACCGCGGGCTGGCAAAATACGGGCAAAAGGACGACGACGGTGCCATTGCCGACTACAGCAAATCCATTGAGCTGAAAGCCGGCATGTACGATGTGTACTATTCCAGGGGGCTTGCCAGGTTCATGAGGAAACGGTACGATGAAGCCATTGTTGATTTTAATGTTGCGCTCAGCATTAAACCCGACCATGCCGAAAGTTATATTTACCGCGGCGCCGCCCGCTATCACCAGGCCAAGGACGACCAGGCTATCAGTGATCTGGACATGGCCATTAAGCTGGACCAAACCATTGCAGTGGCCTATTATTACCGTGCGCTTTGCAAATACCAGAAACTGGATGATAACGGCGTGATAAGCGACCTCGATAAGGCCATCGCCCTCAAACAAAACTATGAATACTACTATACCCGCGGCCTCTCCAAATATGCCCTGAAAGATTACAATGGTGCCCTGGCCGATCATTCGATGTGCATTGGCCTGAATGCCGACTATGCAGAGGCCTATACCGAGCGCGGCCTTTGTTACTTTGCCCAGGCAAATGACAAAAATGCCATTGCGGATTTCACCAAAGCCTTGTCATTAAAACCGGATCAGCCTAAGGCTTACCATTTCCGGGGCTTAGCGAAAAGCTACAGCGGTGACAAAAGCGGTGCCTGTTCGGACCTGAAAATGTCGGATAAGCTTGGCTATGCTGCTTCGAAAGAGCAACTCGTGAAAGTGGGCTGTAATTAAGGTTTACTTATCTTGATCTTTGTTTGGGTATTTTATAGCCGATCTGTTGCCTTGGTTTAGCATTCTCTTTTCTTTCTAATAATTCGTCAAGATACCTGAATACAATTTCCATATTCTTATCCTGGTTATCGAGTTTCTTCTTAATCTTTTCAATATCCAACCGAAGTTCTGTGTTATCCGTCAGCATTTGCCTGATTTTTGTAAACATACGAATGATCTGGATATTTACATGGATCGCTTTAGCACTACCGAGCACACTGGATAACATAGCCACGCCTTGTTCTGTAAAGCAATAAGGGGAATAACGGAGTCCCATTTTATCAGAATTGGAGGTGCCAAACTGGCGCCTCCAATGTTCAAATTCAACTGCATTCATTTCAAACATAAAATCTTCGGGGAAACGCTCTCTATTACGTTTCACCTGCCTCTTCAATTGTTTTGTTTCAACGTCATACAGTTCTGCCAGATCCCTGTCAAGCATAACTTTCTGATGACGAACAAAATAAATCTTGCTCATTAATACCTCTTCAGGAACGATAACACTCTCTTCTTGATTTGCCATAAAAACACCTCTCTATAAACTATAAGGCAAAATAAAGGAATTTGGAAACCAATGCTTGCTATAAAGTATAGCATTAATTACTGAGCATATTTTTTACCATGCAGGAAGGCACCATCACCTTTTCTTTTTAAGATAAGCCTGTAGCTTATTGAGGTATTCCGTGTTCTGGGCAATGTTCTTGTTATTGTCATCAATAGCTGCCTGCATGGCATGGAATACGTTTTTATATTCCGGTGTATTCGCCTTCGTGATGTTCAGAACCAGTTGCGCTTTGTTGTAATATACTTTGGCGCTGTCAAGGTTTGCCCTAGCCTTTTTGCATTCGGAAAGTGTTGGCTTCTGCGAGAGCTTTTTCGTGGCCTGCTCTATGAAATCCGTGTGATAAACCGATGCTGTATTCAGGTAATCGGCTATGATATTGTTGTTTGCCACATCCAGGTTATGCGCATGGTTTCTGTTGCCGGGATCGGCGCGGTAATAATGCAAAAAATCCAGTCGCTTTTGTTCTTTCTCAGAGTAGGCCCCGTACTGCCTGATGGAATCAGGAAAATTGAAGGAAGGCATTTTAGATGCCGTTAAACTATCGCGTTCGAAATCCTCTTTGGTAAAGGGGTTCCTTAACAGCTGCCACATGGGATCGAGGGGAAAATGGTCTTTGATAAAGACTTTGGGGCGCGGCAAAAAATACTGGTTGGAAAAGCGTTTCACGAATTGGTTGGTTGGGTTCACGTAGCCGCTCGACCAGGTGACGTCGAGCATATGCCAGGCCGAATCGAGGCGCAGCACATTCCAGGCATGTAAGATCTGGGGGATCTCGCCATCCGGATTTTTGGTGTAGCCACAGACCGTGAAGCATGGGATCTGCGAAGCCCTGCACAGATCGGTCATCAGATTGGCGTAGCCTTCGCACACGGCTTTTTTGTTTCGTAACACATCCGGCGTTTTTTGACCGGAGCTGGAAACTGTGCTGATGTTAAAGATCTGAATAAGGTTGATCTCATTCATATGTTCCACATCGTAAACGATGTTAAGGGCCGTCCAGGTATAATAAGCCCTGGCTTTGTCTTCCTGGCTGGCGAAGTTGGCATTTACAAAGCCTACAATCGTATCAAACGACGCATTGGGTTTTTGTTTGGAAAAGCTGTATACTTTATTGTCGATGGTATTGTAGTAATCGACGCGGGTGAGCTGGGCATGACCAGAAAAAATTGCCAATATTAACCCTATTTCCAGAATATATTTCATCGCAATTGTATATATATCAGCGTAATTGAAAATTAATCGGCAGATTAAAAAACACAGGAACCGGATTTCCGTTTTGCGTTGCGGGTTTCCATTTAGGCATCATTGCAACAGCCCTCGTAGCTGCTTTATCGCATTCCGGGCATCCCGGAACGCCTTTCAATACTTCTATAGCGCTAATGCTTCCATCTGGATTTATTACGTATCTCAAAAAGCACTTCCCATACAAGCCTGCCTCCTTTGCACTTTGTGGATAATCCAGATTTTTCATAATGAATTTCATCATCTCTATAGGGCCTCCAGGAAATTCCGGCATAGTTTCGACTGCTGTAAAAATTTCGCCTTTAGCATTATAAGACATAACAGAAAGCGTTGTATCAAAAAAAGTTACATACAATCGGCTTTGAAATTTCACCGGCCTTCCTGAAAGAGTAGCTGGATTCCATTCAGGCATCAATAGAAACAACGAATCCAAAAGTTCAAAGGAATTATCTTTTAGTTTATCTTCAACACTTACATCTGTTATTTTGCCTTTCTCGTTTGTTTGCACCCTTATAGTCGCCATGTTTATCCAGTGATTCATTTTCACTTTTTCCATGAAACCCGTTTTCTCTTTTATATACCGAATAAGACTATCCATATTACCTTTATAAATTGCAGGACGCACGTCATTACAAGGCCGGTAAAAAACAATATTATCATTCCGTACTTTAGAGAGTAATAAAGTATCTCCTTTACCATATTTCTCATATTCAAAATCGGTAGTGTATCTATACGAGAGAGTATATTCCTTAATATCAAAATTTTTCGCGGAAGCAGTATCACCATTTTCCTTTTTATATATAGTATCGCATTTGGCGCACTGTTTCCAATACATCTTATACGCTCCCTTGTCGCCCATATTTGCAGCCGCTCCGAGATCAATGCAGTAGCCTTTGGCATCTCCCAGCTTACGCCTGCATACCGCCCGGTTGTAATAGGCATCCGGGTGTGGCTCGAGGTCGAGTGAGAGGGAAAATAAGGAATCAGCCGCGCGATAGTTGTTTTGGGCAAAGGCCTTGTTGCCGGCATTATACAGCTTCACCGCTTTGCTTTGGGCCTGAGCAAAACCGCACGACGCAAACAGCAAGCCAAGGATCAGAAAAAATGATTTAAGATGCATACGATAGGGGAATTGGCTATGCAAAGATACTTGCATTCTCCTATACTCATTCACGACAAATGGGTATTTCGACGAGTGAAGAAATGCAGAACACCGTTCTTTTTCAATGACCTTCTGCATGCCGCTAATTTACAGGCACAGAAGGATCTGCCGCTTGCTCTGCGCCTGGCGTAACTGAAGACTCAAGCCCGGCTACGGGCTCAGGAAGCTCTGCGAGCAAGGTCTCCATGCGCGCATAATCGCTCACCAGCTTTATAGCCAGCAGCCCCAAAGGAATAATGATCACCGAAAGGAGCATTTGATTCTCCGTATAGCTGATGAGCCCGGAAAGTGTGTCGGTTTCTGCGTTGCGAAAAATCCTTCCCAATACATAGCTGATAATCCATAAGGCCCACCAAAAGCCAATGAGTGGTTTATTGGTCTTTTCCGTATAGCCTTCTACCCGTTTTAGCAGGATGGCATCGGTTTGCTCATACAATTCCGTCATGATCTGCACAGGGCGTACAAGGTTAAGAAATGGAACGAACCAGGAGCCGGCAGCCCAGCCTTCGCTAAAGCGAAGGTAGTCGGTTCTTAAATGCAGGTTATAATACGCCCGCCGGAACCAGCAGATGAACAGGATGCCGCAGGGAATGTAGGCCAGCAGATAGAGGAAGGAAATCCCCCGCTCCCTCAAATCGTTTGAAGAAGCTTCTTCTTCGGTAACGAGCCCGCCATTCATGGCCGACTGCAAGAGGCTGTATTGCATGTACTCGGAGATGAGGGAAATGATGTTCAGTCCGAAAACGATCCATAAAAAGATAAGGGCGGTTTTGGCACGCTGAGCGTTTGGTCTTAAGGCTTCCATATAGTTATATGAGTGTAGGTTGATTAAAAAACGAATGTGATAACGCTGCGCCGGGCTTGCAGATACAGCCACGCGGAGCAACATGAAGCCTTCAAATATAAACTCTATTTTTCAGGCCCGGGAGAATACCGCATCACTATAAATGAGTATTTCGACCAATGGCAAAATTGCTCTTCGCTAAACAGCACAGGTTTGGCGAAGAGCTAAAAATTACCACAATGGCAATACTGCTTCTGCAGGCTCGCTCAGCGGATGAGAAGTTTTTAGGAATGATAGGGTATACCATCGCATCCGGCGACTGTAAAAAATCACCGAAAGTATACGACAGGGATGAATGCCTTCATGAGTTGATAAATTCCAGGACTCATGAGATCCTGTTCTTTATGACGAAGGCGTTATATCGTTTTACAATGTGCAACACTGGCCTTTGTAAAAAGCCCGTAATTCAGCTCTCCGATACTGACGGCGAGGTATTTCTCAAAAATATTGATATTGGCTTTTGTATCGTGTGAGATCCGGAAGATCTTGTCGCTGGAAGCCGGTTCGCCGGTCTGCCTGACTCCTATAGAAGCATAGGTTCCCGGCAGAGCAGACTGCACGGTTATATCCAGTGTTTCTGCCATTTTTGCGGCGTAGCTATCCAGGTACTCTGCAGCCAGCAGCTTCCTCACATTGCCCATGGTTATCTTTATTTTGCCGGCTGTTATGGAGGTGATGTAAGCCTGGTATGTCACAGAAATCTGCTCTTTGCCGGCTTCCCTTTCGTTGATCGTGAATTCTGTGCTGTCAGCTGTGGTTCCATCGCTTTTATAAAGAGGTGATGCCAGGATTTTCTTGACAAGGTTATTGATAACTCCGCTGGCATTGCAGCCCCAAACCTTAAATATGCCGTCGCTGGCAAAAGCAGCCTTGAATGTTGCCGCGTTGAGCCCTGAAGCATCGGCCTTACGGCAGTCGATGTCTGCGTAGTTGGCATCAGCCGCTTTGTAAGCCGTGTACTCCGCAGAGCCATTCTCATAGGTGTTTACCAGAATAGGGCCGTCGTAATAGGCATGGGAAAAAATACCAGCTTCCTTTAACTGCCCCGGGTTGCTGATTCCTATATCCGTAATCAGTTTATAAATAGTATCCCGGGTAATGTAGCCGGTAGTCTGGTTAAAATAAAAATCGTGATCGCCACTGCTATGATTCGGATAATTTGCCGAACCTATGGCGGTAAACACTTTTTTAGCTTTTATGACGGCCTCCTTTCCTGCCTCGTATTCGTAATAGGTAATATTTCCGATGAAGTCGGCAATGATAAACACGTTCCTGCTTGTGGCATTGGCAGCAGCTACTTTCTTGCGGTACTTGGTGGTGTATTCTGAAAAGGTGTACTTATCGGTATAATAATTAAATGCCGCTACGAGGATATACACCTTTGCATCCGTCGGGATGGCGTAGGTATCGGGGATGGCGGCCGGTGTCCCCTCACCTATTTTGTTGACGCGGCGGATCAGGCATTCTTCCAGATTCTCATTGCCATCTCTTACCCGCTCTACAAAATCCGTGAAGTTAGAGGTTTCGATTCTTCCGGTTGCCACATCATAGTAGGCGACTTCGGCATTCTCTTTGGCGGTATCGCTGATCCCGCTCACAACCACCGCGTGCTGCCTTCGCCGGTTCGAAGGGTCGGCATCCAGTGTCACCCAAAAAGGCCCATAGTTCTCCAGGATGGAGATCAGGTCTGACGGCGCTACATCGTTTTTAGAAAAGGCATCATCAAAGGTGATATCATTGGGAAGGCTCTCCACCAATTCGCGTTTTTGCTGGGAAGTAAGCCCTTTATTCGTTTGATATAATTCTAAAAAATTGGTCATCGCTTCATATTTTATGATTACACTTAATAATAGCCTGGGTTTTAGTTATCCTGGCCATTGGCCATTCCGAGGATCTTCTCCATGATGGTGGCATTCGAATTTCCTACTTCCTCCCAGTTGTAATCCGGATAGAGCATGGTGGCTAAGGCATAGGCCCAGCAGGTATTATCATGGTCCTCGTCCTGCACGAGGTCCGCGGCTTTGGCATATTTCATCAGCTCATCCGAGTGATCGATCACCCATTGCAAAGGCTTCTCTTCCAGCTCAACGCCTTTGGTGCTGATCTCCGTGCCATCCGGGCCTTTGACCTTGATCTCTCCGGCATTGCCCTTCAGGGAAGATGTTACTTTTTCAAAAGTGTCCGCTACGTCCGGGTTTCCTTTGGCTATTTCTTTACCGATCTGGTCAATGGTCTTTTTGTAGGCTTCCATCATGCCATTGCCTCCATCGCCCGACAGGCCATCCTTTGCAAACTTCTCTGCCATCTCCTGTTTGATATCCGGCGGCAGGTTCGACTTCATG
This sequence comes from Bacteroidetes bacterium UBA4416, assembly GCA_002390745.1. Taxonomy (GTDB): domain Bacteria; phylum Bacteroidota; class Bacteroidia; order B-17B0; family Aurantibacillaceae; genus UBA4416. The sequence continues at coordinate 19,456 of DGQK01000001.1, forward strand.
AGCTTGTCGAAATTCGCGGCCTTCTGCTGATCCTTGGCAAGGTCATAAGCAGCGGCCGAGTTCATCGCGCTTACGGCATTGCTCATGGCAGCTTTCAGCGTATCGGCCGTTACATCCAATCCTTTGGCAGCGAGGTTCTGTGTTCCTTCAAGTCCTGTAAGGTCCCTGAACACATTGGATTTACCGAGCAGGTCGAGTGAAGCACCGAGGCCTGTAGGCTGAGGCCCCTGGGGAATGTTCTGAATACTGATGTTCGACGCCGGGAACTCCGTCGGCTTGGTATCAAGCGGCTGCTGATAGCGCGACTCGAGGCTCACCGGGTTGATCTCGGAAGGTGTGATCGGGATCGGATGCTCCTCCCATTTCCAGAACCGCGAATCGTCGATTTTCTCGCAGCTGTTGCAGGCACCCATAATGGTTTCCATAAAATACCCTCCGGTGGGGAACGAGAGCTGGTAAGGCTCCACAGGCGTCAGGGGCTGGTACATTTCCAGGAGGTCTTCTACCGGGATCTGCCCGGCATTGAGGATCGCCTGCCGTTCTTTTTCCGGATCGTCGGCATCCATATTCACCTGCCGGAATACCGGGTCGGCATTGATGCCATCCGTGATCCTGAATACGAGCGAATTGCCCACAACACCAAGCGGTTTGGCATCGACGATAGAGGCCACCGACTTGCCCACAATATTCGAAGGCACAGCCTTGCCGTTGACATGTGCCGGAATTTTAATGCCATCCAGCAGGAAAAACAGCTTCTGCTCGCTCATCGAACGCCAGATGCTGGCATGCAGGGTTTCGAGGTTCTCGTTACACACGCGCACCAGGTTTTCCAGGGCCTTGCGGTCTTCTTTTCTCGGGCTTTTCAGCTCTTCGGTGGTGCAAGGCGTATAAATAAATACCGGATCGTTAATGCCAAGGTCGTTCTCTACCATAGCCGAATTGAAGAGTGTGCCGGAACTGTATTTCGTGCGGTAGTTCAGCTTTCCGCGCTTGAAAGTGATTTTAGCGCCAATGTCCGACAAGGGGATCACAACATTGTTGATCCTGAATTCACCCACATCTATCTTGATCGTATTGATTCCCTGGCGTTTCAGATTCGTGAAGGCCACGCCTTCCGAACGCACATAGATCTTTACTTTTTTATCAGGCGTATAACCTGTGGCAAGTGTAAAATCGAGCGGCAGCTCGCGCGTTCCGTTTGCATACACTTTCAGGTTTTTCAATAACGTTGCAGCGACCTTCGGGGCGTAATCTTTATTAAACATCCCTGTCTTCGCCGCCAGCGTTGCATTCTCGAGTTTGGCGCGAATGGCGCTGAAACCGCCGCCGCCCAGCAAACCGCCGAGCCTGATCAGGTTAGTCCATTTCGACTCTACCATCGTGTACTTGTTTCCTGTGGCATTCGGATTGTATTCGTCCACAGGCATGGATACCTGAAGATCGAGCTCGAATTCACCCCAGATCTCCTGGATCTCTTCATCCGCATAAGAGCCTGCCGGGAAATTGCTGTAGCCGTCCTCGATCACCACGCCGCTGTCATTTTTCAGAAAGTACTTGCTGCGCTCCAGGGCATCGAAGCCGATCCCCAGCTTTTTACGCAATACCGGGTTTGCCAGCATCACGGACTTCAGATGCTCCTTCCAGCGGTAAATTTTGTCGGCTGTAAATTCCGTCATCAGCAGAGGAACAAAAATACATTCGCTTACTGCCGTGACTTCCTGCTTGATGGCCACATGCCTCAGCACTTCAAAGAACACATTGGTGATGGCATGGCAGTGGTTGTAGTTCGCCAGTACTTCTACCCTCGCCCCTACACTTTCACTCTGCGTGTCGGTAGTGATAACGGTTGCTCTCTGGTTGCGGACATTTTTAGCCGCCTGCTTCGTTTTATCCGCCAGCTGGCTGTTCATGCGCGCTGATGTATTGCGGCTGTTATTCTGATTCGCCGAGGAGCTGGCGGAGCTGCTGCTATGAGAAACACCACCTGCAATGCCAAAAATACCGCCGGGAAATACACCGCCCAAAGCGCCTCCGATGGCGGCGGCCGTAGAACTTACTTTCGAGGAAGAATTGGCAGACATGCTTTCATTGAGCATCGCCGATTGCAGCTCTTCGAAGTCCTGCGTATGGTCGGTCGATGCTTCAAGCTCTTCCTGAAAGGTCATGCTTTCCGTCCTGCTCGAACTCTGCGAGCGCCTCCAGTCGAGCACCGCAATTTTCTTGACCTGCCCGGGCGCCAGGCCTTCGCTGTGCAATATGTTTCCAAGGGAATAGCCATTGGAATAAAACTTCTGGCGGTATTCGATCAGGTGGCCAAAAGCCAGGGAAGCCGCCTGGTAAAAGGTGGGTGTTTCGTCCCAGTCCACAAAATTGGTGCGCGATAATTCCATGCGGTCTTTCAGCTTAATGGTATTAGGCTGATAGAGCACCCTCTTTTTAGCGAACAGGTTCATCGCCCCCTGGTAATAATGCTCGATGCCTGTGTTCGCCTTGTTATTTTCCAGTTGCTTCAGGTAATCGTCCACCATCATCAGGTCGAGGCCCACGATCTCCGGCTCCGTAGTGCGTACCACCGAATAGAATACCGATTCGCTCAGGGTGCGGTTCGGCTTCGTAAAATTCACACAGGAGCCGCCGATGTCCTGCGTATACTGGTCGTCGTTGATCAGATCGGCATACTCGGCCAGGCGGTCGACGTTGCTACCGGCCTTATGGCAGCCGCAGTCATCAGCGTCACTTTCCGGATGCACATCATCCAGCAGGTTATCCAGCACAATAAAAACAAATTCAGGGATGCGGTATACCGTTTTTGATGCTGAGGCTGCTGCATCCGGGTATGGCTCCAGGCTGATGTATATTTTTTTATCCGGGCGTTCCGACACAATCGCATACACGTTATCAGATGCTTCGAAATTAACGGCAGGATAAGGAGTTGAAAAATCGCCGCTGAGATTTGTCTTGGTCAGCACAATGGCCTTATCTGTAGCGTCTGCTTTCTCGATGAACAGGAGCACCTGGGCATTGGCTATTTTTTTACTGGCAGCTACATCAATAACCTTCCCGCGAAGGCGCGCCGGGAATTTTTTCAGAGGATCTACAGGCACGGATACCACCGGAGCTACCAGTACCTCAATCTCATTCACCCCGTTGAATCTGATCGCGGATTTATCCACGCTTTTGCCATCCTTGACCGCTGTGCTGTTAATCGTCTTGACAGGGTAATCCGTATCGAGCAGGTCGCTGATGCCTATCAGCAAGGGGTTGCTCAATTGCCGGTCAAGCGGGAGATTGACGCTGGCCTCACCGTGACTGTTGAAGAGCACTTTTGCCGGCTCGTATACCGTCACGCCTTTGTAATTAAATTCATAGCCAAGCGTCAGGGTTATTTTCTTCGGGTACAGCTCCTGGTTCTTCAGCCTGAAGGCTACCGGCCTGAATTCCATTTCCGATTTTTCGGCAACTGCTTCGTATGCATTCAGTTTTAATGTCAGCGGCATTTTTTTGCTGATGGCGGTGTTGACCTGTGCAACAGAATACGATTGCGTCTGAAACAGCTCACCGCCAATGCTGATCTTCACCTGGAGCCCGGCAGTATCTGCCTGCGGCTTAGCAGTAGCAGCCGTTTGCGGGAAAGCGATATCGAAGGTAATGATGGTGTTTTTAAACGAAAGCGGGTTGAACTCTTTTTGCGAGGAGGTTTTCCCGCTAATGACAGTCATCGTAATGATATCTGCTTCAAATACCTTCGGGGCTTCGATCACAAATCCGATAGCCTGCCTGTTTCCTGTTGCTGTTTTTGCCATAAATTAGTTTTTAATGATGTCGTTACATAACCATGAGCTTAAGGTTCTCACCCAAACGGAATGGTAAAAATGACGTTGTCCCGGATCCAGGAACGGCGACAAGCCACCTTCTGATGCGGCTAATGTAAAGGATTGTCATAACATAAAAGGGGCGGTAAACCGCCCCTTTTGAATTATTTTTATTGCAGAAGTTATTCTCAAAATAACCGGAATACTGTTCGATTCATTTCGGACCTGCATGTCTAAAAACACCGAATCCAAAGGAGCTCCATACTGGTGCATATTATAAAAGCTTCTCAGATCCAGGCCAGACAGGAGCTCGGGGGCAGTCTCCGGTGATAACGAAATGCGAACAGGCATTTCTTTCCATAGCATTTGTTGTATCGCGCGGCAGCAGGAAATGAAAAGGCCCTCTCAGAGGGCCTTTTCATAGGGTTAAACTTTATTTCTTTTTGCATTGCCTGCTTCCCGATACGCTCTCGCCGAGATTGTTGTTACGCGGGCACACGGAGTGAACAGGCGCAGGATCTACTAGCTACCGCAAGCCTCGCATCCTTCCGGATTGTCGAGCGAGCAGGATAACTGAGCCTGCTGTTCTTCGAAGCTCAGCAGCTGGCTTTGGCCGCGCTCTACTACCAGGGCATCTTCGTTTCCTAATACCGGCACAGATAAAGCTGCCTGGTCAACCGTGAACTTGATGGCGTCAGCAGCCGCTTTGGTACGCAGGTAGTACATGCCTGTTTTCAGGCCTTTTTTCCAGGCGTAGAAATGTGCAGAGGATAATTTCGCGAAGTTTGCATCCTGGATGAACAGGTTCAGCGATTGCGACTGGCAGATGTAGGCACCACGGTCGGCAGCCATATCGATGATGGTACGCTGTTTAATTTCCCAAACCGTTTTATAAATATCCTTGATGTTCTGAGGAATTTCCGGAATGCTTTGGATCGAACCGTTGGAAGCGATGATCTTGTTTTTCAGGCTATCGTTCCACATGCCCAGTTTCACGAGATCGCGCAATAAGTGCTTGTTCACTACGGCAAACTCGCCTGACAATACACGACGGCTGTAGATGTTAGAAGTATACGGCTCGAAGCATTCGTTATTTCCTAAGATCTGTGAGGTAGAAGCGGTTGGCATTGGCGCTACCAGCAGGGAGTTACGCACACCGTATTTGGCTACTTCTTCTTTCAGAACGTCCCACTCCCAGCGCGGGCTTGGAGTCACACCCCACATATCGAACTGCATGATGCCTTTTGATAAGGGTGAGCCCGGGAAGGATTCGTAAGCGCCGTCTTTGATCGCGAGGTCTTTACTGGCAGTCATCGCTGCATAGTAAATGGTTTCGAAGATCTCGGCGTTTAATTTTTTAGCCTCTTCGCTTTCGAAAGGAAAGCGCATTAAGATAAAGGCATCTGCCAGACCTTGCACGCCTAAGCCGATAGGGCGGTGGCGCATGTTGGAATTGCGGGCTTCCGGAATCGGGTAAAAGTTGCGGTCGATGACTTTGTTTAAGTTTTTGGTGATGATGTAAGTCACATCAAATAGCTTCTGGTGGTCGAAGGTTCCGGCTTTCTCATCCACAAAGCGAGGCAGGGCAATAGAGGCCAGGTTACATACCGCCACTTCATCAGGGCTGGTGTATTCCACGATCTCCGTACATAAGTTGGAAGACTGGATGGTGCCTAGATGTGTCTGGTTTGATTTCAGGTTGCAGGAATCTTTGAACAGCATGTAAGGGTTTCCGGTTTCGATTTGCGAATCGATGATGGCAGCCCACAGCTCACGTGCTTTTACCACTCTGCGGTATTTTCCTTCGGCCTCGTATTTGGTGTAAAGGGCTTCGAACTCAGCGCCGTGCGATGTGTGCAGTCCAGGGCATTCGTTAGGGCACATCAAAGCCCAATCGCCTTCCGCTTCTACGCGTTTCATGAACAGATCCGGGATCCACAGGGCGGTGAAAAGATCGCGCGCGCGTAATTCTTCTTTACCGTGATTTTTGCGAATGTCGAGGAACTCATAAATATCGGCATGCCATGGCTCGAGGTATACCGCGATGGATCCTTTGCGTTTTCCACCACCCTGGTCTACATAGCGGGCTGTTTCGTTAAATACTTTCAGCATCGGGATGATCCCGTTGGAAGTACCGTTGGTGCCTTTGATATAAGAACCTGTAGCGCGTACTTTGTGAATAGCTAAACCAATACCGCCTGCACTTTGAGAAATGCGGGCACATTGCTTCAAGGTATCGTAAATACCGTCGATGCTATCGTCTTTGGCTTGTAATAAGAAGCAGGAGCTCATCTGCGGTTTTGGCGTACCGGCATTGAATAAGGTTGGGGTGGCATGTGTGAACCAACGTTCGCTCATTAAGTTATAGGTTTCGATGGCCGCCGTAATATCTTCTTTGTGAATACCAACTGCTACACGCATCAGCATATGTTGCGGACGTTCGGTGATCTTACCGTGTGTTTTCAGCAGGTAAGAACGTTCCAATGTTTTAAACCCGAAATAATCGTAACCAAAATCCCTGTCGTAAATAATAGAAGAATCCAGCAGCTGTGCGTTTTTCATCACGATCTCATACACGTCATCGGCAATTAACGACGCTTTCTGATTGGTCTTCGGATCAACATAGTGGTATAAAATCTCAATGGTTTTCGAGAAAGACTTGATCGTATTCTTGTGCAGGTTACTCACCGCAATACGCGAAGCCAGCTGCGCGTAGTCCGGGTGCTTGGTCGTTAATGACGCCGCGGTTTCTGCCGCCAGGTTGTCAAGTTCGCTGGTAGTAACGCCATCATACACGCCATCGATTACTTTTTTAGCTACCTGAACAGGGTCTACGTGTTGCGCATCGAGCCCGTAGCTGAGCTTTTGAACACGCGCTGTGATCTTATCGAATTTCACAGTCTCTTGAGTGCCGTCTCTTTTAATTACAAACATTGCCAGTGGTTTTTTAAGGGTTTTTTACTAGTTTTTGAGATTCGTTGTCGCTATTACCGAAGTTATAACTATAATTAAAATCTATTTGCCGGGTCACAATTTGATATGAACTGCCGGCGGTTAATTATTTCTTTTTTCCTTTTAAATCAGGCCTTCCCGACCTTTCATCAAAAATTTAACATTTACTGAACGTTTCGTATCAGAGGCTAGTATTCCCTTACAAGATCTACACCTTGTTCAATGATTTTCAGGGAAATACGAATCCGTCGCTTTTATCGACGAAGGGGTAGCTCCCTAAAAGTCTTCATCCAGATTAAACACATTATTTTCTTCTTTGTTGTTCATGACGCCCGATTTTTGGTACTCGGCCACACGTTTTTCGAAGAAATTGGTCTTACCCTGCAAGGAGATCATTTCCATGAAATCGAAAGGATTCGATGCATTGTAGAATTTCTGGCATCCAAGGGCCAGCAACAGGCGATCGGCGCAAAACTCGATGTATTGGCACATGAGGTCGGCATTCATCCCGATCAGTTTTACCGGAATAGCATCCGATACAAATTCTTTTTCGATGGCAACCGCATCCACAATGATTTTGGTTACCTGTTCTTTTGGCAATTGGTTCTTCACGTGATTGGTATACAGCATACACGCAAAATCGCAATGCAAGCCTTCGTCACGGGAGATCAACTCGTTGCTAAAGCTCAGTCCCGGCATTAAGCCGCGTTTTTTGAGCCAGAAAATAGAGCAGAAAGAGCCGGAGAAGAAAATTCCCTCTACTGCTGCAAACGCAATTAAGCGCTCTGCAAAGGTTCCGTTCCCGATCCAGCGCAAAGCCCATTCGGCTTTCTTGCCCACGCAAGGCACTGTATCCACGGCATGCAGAAGCTTATCCTTTTCTACAGGATCTTTAATATAGGAGTCGATCAATAAAGAATAGGTTTCGGAGTGGATATTCTCCATCATGATCTGGAAACCATAGAAGCAACGAGCCTCAGGGTATTGAACCTCATTGAGAAAGTTGATGGCCAGGTTCTCATTCACAATACCGTCACTAGCTGCAAAAAACGCTAAAACGTGTTTTATAAAATGACGCTCGTTATCATTCAGCTTATTATTCCAGTCAGCTAAATCCTGCGAAAGGTCAATTTCTTCGGCCGTCCAGAAACTGGCTTCCGATTTTTTATAAAACTCCCAGATATCATTGTACTTGATCGGGAATAACACAAAGCGGTCTTTGTTCTCTGCTAATATTGGTTCTGTCATAGTTCTCTATATAATTGATCTCTCGTTTCTCTGGTTGACACTAAAAATCCGAAAGAATTGTTTTCCCAAAAATAGGTTCTACAAAGCTGAAAAAAATTGAGGGTTATTTCAGAAAATGAAATTAACATTGGTAATGTGTTTTTGAACAATGAAAAAATGTCATTGATCGATGCCTGATCCGGAAATGCCTGATTGATAAGGCTTTTAAGCTGACATAAAAAAAAATGAAAAAAAACAGGACTTAACAGTACCATGTCTAATTTTTTTTATTAAGTGAATATAGCGTTTCAGGGCATCTGCCAAAAACCAGGTGCTTTGCAAAGCAGACGCAACCGCCTTTCAGCCATTTTATCCCCGCTATTTTTTTCCTGTGCGGAGTGTGGTTATTTCTCCCCTGCCCGTTTTTTTCGTCCGGAGGTTTTACTGGACCATGAATCACCTTCATAAAAAAAACAATCAGGGTTTTCTGTATGCACCCATGATCATTACTTTCCTGGATGCCCTGCACCTGCGTTTCAGGCCGGTGCGGGAAGCGACCATCCGGCCCAAAAAAACTTTCGGTTAATAAATGCATGTGGCGGCTAAGTGTTCCCTCCTCCGATATCCGGCTAATAATCAAGACTTTATTTATTGCAAAAAACCATGATTATATACAAAATAGTGCTATTTTTGTTATCTAATTTTTTGAAAACATACCATGATCGATTTAACAGGAATTATTGCCATTAGCGGACAGTCCGGCCTATACAAGGTGGTTGCCCAGGCAAAAAACGGAATTATTGTAGAGAGCTTAACTGATAAAAAACGTACGTCTATCAGTTCAACTGCCAAAGTGAGCTCCCTGGAAGATATCAGCATGTTTACTACAGGAGATGACAAACCGGTTTCTGAGATCATGAAATCTATTTTTGACAAAGAAAAAGGCGGGCCTGCGATTGATGCGAAGGCAGATGACAAAGCCGTAGCGGCTTACTTTGAGTCTATCTTACCTGAATACGATAAAGAGCGCGTTTACACCAGCAACATGCGTAAATTATTTACCTGGTATAACGGTCTGCAAGCTACCGGCAACCTGAAAGAAAAAGAAGTTGAAAAAACAGAGGAAGCAGCTCCTGAGAAAAAAGTAAAAGCAGCAGCTGAGAAGAAAGCGCCTGCTAAAAAAGCAGTTGCCAAAGACACGGCGAAAGCTAAAACCAGCGCCGGCGTTAAGAAAACAGCCGGTGTGAGGAAAACAGGCTCTGCCTAATTATTGAAATTATTTTTCTAATAGAAAGGTTGCCTTCAGGCAGCCTTTTTTGTTTGGTATCAACAAGGGAGCGGGAAGAAGTTGACACCTTTGAAAGGCCAGCGCATCTTCGTCTCCCAGAACACTCCCATACCACAATGAATGTATTCCTGCTGCTGATGGCGTCATCAACAGCCCCTTGTTGGTGTTATCACCAACAAGTGCACAAACACCCACCAACAAGGGCACCAAGGCACAAGAAGAAGTTGACACCTTTGAAAGTCCAACGCATCTTCACCCCCGGAACATTCCCATAACCACCATACTATGTTCCTGCTGTTGATGGCGTCATGGCAGCCCTCTTGTTGGTGATAACACCAACAAGAGCATAAACGCCAACAAGGATGCGATCCCACGACGCCTCGTTGGAGATTGAAACAGAAAGCCTGTCCGCGCCGCGGCACGCCCTAACGCTCTTAGGCCAATAGTAAGTTTCATCGGAATCTTGCCTTGCTACGGTCCTGTAAACCGGCTCTCACGAATATTAACAAAAACAGAAGTATCATAAAAAACAAAGACGGCTTTATGGTGTTTTGCTTATAAATGCTAAATTCAACCTATCATTTAAACTCACTTTTTTATGCAGCGTCATTACCTTTCGTCCGACTTTAAAATTACCAACTGGGATCAGCTAAAACCTATTTTCGAAGAGCTTAAACACCGTACGCTCCAATCTGTTTCCGATCTCAGGCAATGGATGAAAGATTACAGCGAAGTGGAAGCCGTGATCAGCGAAGATGGCGCCTGGCGCTACATCAAGATGACCTGCAACACACAGGACGAAAAACTACAGAACGATTTCAATTTCTTTGTGACGGAGATCGAGCCGCACATCTCTCCGTACAGCAATGAGCTGAACAAAAAACTGATCGACTGCCCTTTTGTGGATGAGCTCGAAAAAGATACTTACTTCGTGCATGTGCGCGGCGTGAAGAAAAGCATTGAACTCTACCGCGAAGAGAACATCGCCCTGAACACGGAGCTGCGCCAGAAGGAACAGGAGTTCGGCACCATTTCGGCCGCTCAGAGCATTACACACAACGGCGAGGAAATGACCATTCAGAAAGCCTCAACCTTCTTCAAAAACAACGACCGCAGTCTGCGTGAGAAGATCTATCATCAGATCCAGGAGCGCAAGGGCAAAGATGAGGACACCCTCAACAACCTTTACACGGAGCTCATCAAACTTCGCCACCAGGTAGCCCTCAATACGGGTTTCAGCAACTACAGGGATTACAAGCACGAAGAACTCGGGCGCTTCGACTACCGGGTGCAGGATTGCTACGATTTCCAGGACGCGATTCAAAAACACATTGTGCCTTTGGTCAAACAAAACGAGCAGGCCCGCAAGGATGCCCTGAACCTCGATAGCTACAGGCCCTGGGACAAGGAAGTGGACGTTGATGGCAAAACGCCGCTGAAGCCTTTTAGCACCGGCGCCGACCTGACAGCCAAAACGATCAGTTGCTTCAATGAAATAGATCCTTATTTTGCCGATTGCATCAGCACCATGCGCGACATGAAGCGCCTCGACCTGGAATCGCGCATTGGTAAAGCGCCGGGCGGCTACAACTACCCGCTGATGGAAACCGACGTGCCCTTTATCTTCATGAATGCCGTGGGCCTGCACCGCGATATGGTAACGATGGTGCACGAAGGCGGACATGCTGTGCACGCCTTCCTGGCGGCGGGCTTAGAGCTTACGGAATTCAAAAGCACGCCGAGCGAAGTGGCCGAGCTGGCGAGCATGAGCATGGAGCTCATCAGCATGGAACACTGGGATGCTTTTTTCGCTGATAAGGAAGAGTTGAAACGCGCCAAAAAAGAGCAGCTCGACAGTGTCCTGAAAGGATTGCCGTGGATTGCCTCCATCGATAAATTCCAGCACTGGATCTATACGCACCCCCAACATACCATCGAGGAGCGTTATGCTACCTGGTTGCAGATCTGCAAAGACTTTGGAACAGGCGTGGTCGATTACAGCGGCCTGGAAAATAATTTAAAACGCTCATGGCAAAGCCAACTGCACTTGTACGAAGTGCCGTTCTATTACATTGAGTATGGAATGGCACAACTGGGTGCTATTGCCATGTGGCGCAACTACAAGCAAAACCCAAAGCAGGCGCTTGAGAACTACAAAAAGGCGCTGGCATTGGGCTACACCAAAACCATCCCGGAAATTTATAAAACCGCAGGTATCAAGTTCGACTTTTCGCCGGATTACGTGAAAGAGCTTGCTGACTTTGTAAAGGCAGAGTACGAGGCGTTGTAAGAGCGTCATTGCGAGCGGAGCGAAGCAATCTCATAAATAATGGAATCTTCATATAACTATGAGATTGCTTCATTCCGCTTCGCTACATTCGCAATGACGATTCCCTAAAAATCCTCCTCTTCTTTTTTCTTAGGCTGAAGGCCATTCGCCTTCTTCGGCTTTTCTTCTCCGAATTTGATTTGGAAATTCTGATTGGCTTTTTCTTCCTGCCTCACTTTGGCCGTATCTTTTTTAAACAGGCCCAATTCTTCTTTCAGGATCTGCCTGATGTTTTGCTTTTCCTGCCTGATGTCTTCCCTGATCTTCTCCTTCGCACCTTTGCGGTCGTAGCTGATCTTCGGGTTATCGACAGGGCCAACCATTTTGATGAAAACGCTGCGACGGTTCTCCGGATCGTTTTCCACTAAAGACAGTTCGTCATCGAGTTGCTTATTGGCCCGCGGCTTTTTCGCCAGCAGCTCGCTGATGAGCAATTGAATGTGATAGTCCACGATATTATCAAAGCTATGCCTGCCCCACAGCTCGAGGTTGATCGCATTCGACTTGATGGATGTTTTCGGGATCGTGATCATCCGGTCCCTGATGTCAATACTGCTTTGCAGGCTCGAAAATTTAATGTGCTTCAGCTCGTTGATGTCGATGTACTTCGCCAGGCTTTCGAGGGGCTTAAACCCGATCAGCTCTCCGCGCTCGATGGTAATGCTACTGTTGGCGCGGATGCTGTTGGTATTTACTTCCAGCTTCTCATTCCAGCTGGCCATAAAGCTCACATGTGCGGTCACAAAGCCTTTCAGATGCTTATCCTCCAGGGTCGTTTGTCCGAAATTGTTCAGCTCTGTAAACAGCTTCCGGATATTCAGTTGCTCGAGGTCGCAGTCGCCCGATACTTTGAGCTCCTTCCCACTCGCGTCGGCAAAGGCATTCATGCGAATGGTGCCGTCCGTGGCCCCAAGGCTCAGATCTTTCAGCGCTACTTTCCGGTCTTTCAGCAACAAGCTTCCTTTGATGTCCGCGGCGGTGAATTTCCCGAAGGATAATTTCTGCAACGACACCTCCACATTCAGCTCCAGCTTATCGGATATAGAAAAAGACGAAGATCCCGACGAGGAACCGGCTGAAAATAAAAAATCTTCCAGCTCGATCTTTTCGCTTGTCACATGGGCATTGATTCCCAGGGCCGTATTGGGATCGAAGAGGTAGCCCAGGAAATTCGGCATTTCTCCATTCAGGGTCACATCAGATGAGCCCTTCAGAATTTTCAGGCCCGATACGCTGAGGCGGCGATCGGTCAACTTAAGCTCACCACCTGGAATGTTCAGGTCCTTATTGGATTGCCTGAAAGCGGCTTTCAGGTCTTTGAGGGTGGCTGTTCCATTGGCCCTGATGTCCGGACTGAAGGTGTTATTCTTCATATCATTGACAGAGCCTTCGATGTTTGCCGTAATGTCGATGCTGCCGCTGATCTCGCGGATCGTATCTACCGGGTAAAAGGTCATCAGCTCCGCCAGGTTGGTTTTGGCGGCAATGTTCAGTTTCAGGTAAGGGTCGTTGAAATCGCTGATCTCTACATCACCTTTAAAGGTATTGGCATGGAGATTGGCCGAAATGTTTTGCAGCTTCAGCACACTGCTACGTTTCGAGAGGTTCAGGCTTCCCTGCAGGTTTACATTCGAGAGCGTGGTGTTCTGAGGCTTGTAGGTGATGGATGCCTGCCTGATCCCGAAATCCGCAACCAGCGACAGCGGCTTCGAATAATGGTAATGGCATTCTCCTTTGGCATAGAACTCGCCGTCGCTTTTATAATCAGCGATCTGGTTCTGGAATTTTTCAGGCAGAAGCGAGAGTGTTGACGAAATATCCAGGTTCTTACCGTTGAAGTTAATGTCCAGGGAGATCAGGCTATCTTGTAGCACGAAGTTACCACTGCTCTCCATCTTTGCCGAATTGAAATCCGTTTCCGCATGGCGGATGGTATAAGTTGTTTGGTTGACGTCCAGCGCTACATCAAAGTACAGGTTCTTATGATGAATATATTCCGTTTTGTCCACCAGGAACAGCGACACAAAAGCCTTTCCGTCGGCTTTCAGCAGGTAATTGCTGCTGGCAAAGGCCCCTTTGAAATTAATGTGCTTAATGCTGCTCTCCAGTTTCACGCGGGCGCGGCTGTTCTTATAGTTGAGTACGAAATCACTCAGCGTGATCTTTTCGAGGGCAAAGGCCAGACTATCATTGCTTTTGGCGGTGCTATCGCTTTTCCAGACAATGTAATTGGCATTTCCCTTTTTATCGACTACCAGGTCGGCTCTCCCCTTCCCCAGGGCAATCTTTTTAATATTGTAACGCTTACTGAACAGGTCTTTGATGTTGAAGCCCAGCGACAGGGATTCGGTATAAAGCAGTGTATCCTTGTCCTTAATATTCGCCGACTCCATGATGGTCAGTTGCTTAAACTCCAGGGCACAATCGGGAAAGGATTTGATGATCGTCAGGTCGATGTTTTTCGGATCGACCCGCACTTCGGCATTCAGGTGCTTGTTCAGCTCTTTGATGACTATAGCTTTTACGTCATCTTCATAAATCACCACCAATGTGACTCCGATGATGAGAAGCGACAAGACGGAGATCACGATCGTGAAAAACAATCGTCTGATAAACCTCCAGGCGCTGAACGTTTTTTGGGGTTCCTGTATCGGTGTGTATTCTTCCAAAGCACTATAAATGTCCGTTTAATCAGGCTTCTTTTTTAAGTCCGCGACGGCTTTATTTAAACAAGGGCCTATTAATAAATTACCGATATAACGTCATAATGGTCAAATAAGTACAGTAATTTTAAAGAATGGCTTTCGATTATTTCAGCTGGATCATCCTCCCCGTGCTTATCTTCATTTCCCGCCTCGGGGACGTGACGATGGCGACACTGCGCCATATCTTCATTTCCAAGGGTTTCCGCAAGATCGTGCCGATCCTCGGCTTTTTCGAAGTGCTGATCTGGCTGGTGGCCATGCGGCAGGTGTTCAGCCACCTCAACAATGCCGCTTGTTTCATTGCCTGGGCCGCAGGCTTCAGTGCCGGCACTTACCTTGGCATGTTCATCGAGGAGCGCCTGGCCATCGGCACCCAGATCATCCGCGTGATCACCGCCGAAAATGTGACGGAGCTGGCAGAAGCCATGAAGCAGCATCACCAGGGCATCACCATCGTCGACGGGCACGGCGCCAAAGGGCCGGTGAAGCTCATCTTCATGATCGTGCGCCGGGCCAATAAAAAGCAGGTGCTGGATATCGTCCACCATCACACGCCCAATGCCTTTTATTCCATCGAAGACGTGAAAAGCTTTAAACATGGCGTTTTCACGGAAACCGGAAACTCCTCGCCGGTAGGCAGGCTGCTCAGCATCCGCAAAGGGAAGTAAATTACCAAGCCTTCCCAAAGGTTGAAACTTTAGCTTATTAATAGCCTGATACCAACAAACGCCTCGCCGCCTTCTCCCCGCATTTCTGGTATTGCGCATAAGCCTTCGCGGCCCGTGTGCGGACTTCTTCTGCCGTTTCGTGGTTCACATAGCCGCTGAGTGCATCGTGCAAGGTATAAGCTTCCGGGCACATCAGGCCGGTGGTCCACACCAGCGGATTGGCCTTGGTTTGTTTCAGGTGCGGTGCGAAATAGGATTTGCTGATACAGGCCAGGATGATGCAATCGCGGGTGTTGCCGTCGGTGTTGCCGAAATTTTCACTCAGCTCAAAATCCATGAGGCCGTCGTGGCCGATATAAGCCAACAGCGAAGACTTCCCGTACAGCCCCACTTTCATATAATTCACCAGGATGGAATCTTTCTTCTGCCCGGAACAGGATTGTAGAAAATCCCGGGTGCATTCCTTGATGTTCTTTCCGTTATAGGCGTCAGCCACCAGGTAGTAGTTCCAGCTGTTGTGCCTGAAGATGATGCGCTCCATGACTGTTGAATCGATGGTTTCGGATTTTACAAAAGTCCACTCTTTGCTTTTTTTGAAAAAACTGCGCACGCCGTAACCACAGCCCCAGTACAGGTTAGCATTCGGATTTTGTCCGTTTCCGATCTTTGCCGGTACCGGCACAATACCCTGGTATTTATTATCGCACAGGGCCACCAACACATGAATGGTTTTGGGCGGCGCGATCCGTTTGACCGTTACGTTGTGCCTGGTGGATCTGATGGTTGTTCTCTCTGTCGCTGCGCTCAAAAGGCAAAGAGCAACAAGTGATAACAGGATGTGGTTTCTCATGGTTTGTAAAACTAAAATTCAAGGGGATGAATGTTCAGCAGCTTTGTGCAAAGGCTTTATCTAAGGTAAGTGTTTTAGCATTCAAAAACAACATGCCCTCGCAGCAGCGTTACTTAAAACCGCATTCCATAACCCAATACGCTTAAGGTATAAAATAACTTATAGCGCCGGTCGATGCCCAGGTTATAGTTCGGAGCTACTTCCACCTGGCGTTTCCTTAATGTTGTTTCAAAATGGATAAACACACGGAGCTTTCTTTCCTGCATTGGCTTTATCTCATATTCAAAGCCCAGGCGGTAGTCCAGAAACGTATCGTCGTACTCGCTGATCTGCAACTTATCTTTTTCGGATAGCTTCCTGAGGTTTAGTTTTTCTCCAAAAGGTGTAGCGCCCATGCCATACATATTGAAGGAGCTGATGAACAAAAAGCTGAAGGTTTGCTGCGGCGTTAGTCTTAATCCCAGGGCGAATTGCCGTTTTACCGACATATAATCCATGGCATAAGTGCCGGGCAGTTTTTTGCCGGCGTAGGAAAAGGTCATATTGTCGCGCTGAAAGCCGAAGCGGGAACTGAATGCAAACACATAATGTTCCGTTTCCCGTTTGATGCCTACTCCGAAAACAGGCATCACCGAAAAGGCTGTTTTAGCGCTTAGCGGCGGATCGGCGTCGAATTCAGCAAAAGAATGCTCCAGAGAATACTGATGAAAAAAGTGCAGCCCGTTGGCATTTACCTTTCTCTCCTCCACCTCTTCCTGGGAAATTGCGGGGAAAGAAAAGAAAGACAACACAAGGATGTGCCTTAGAGGAAAGACGACATGACGCATGATGCCTCTAACGGTGATTTGCGGGTAAAATTGCCCGGTCCTTTTCAAAAAAAGTTTTTTTTGATTGGGCGCCCGGGCGGGCTCTATGCTTCAATCGTTTGCCGCATACGGTATTCATGGATACCATAACCGGCTTAGGCCATGCGGCAAACGGATTTCCGCGGCGATCCCTGGCGCGGCATCCGCTACGGACTCCGTTAACTACCTATAAAGCATGTCTGCGGGAAGGATAGAACGGAAATATACCGCATGAACAGGCGGGAATTGGAGCGATAGCCTGACCGTCGTGACAGCCCGCCAAAAAAATTTAATTAAACATCTGCTTTTTATGCCTGGCGCATCAACGCGTCGAAGCTGCTGTTTCCTGCTTCTAAAATAGCGCTCGCAAATTTTAAAAATCGGTGCTGAGCGACAGGTAGGTGATTCCTTTCTGCACCTTCTTGTCATCAACCCCCCAGGCAAAATCCACGCGGATAAAATAGCCCAGCAGGCGGGAGCGCAGGCCAAAGCCATAACCGCCTACAAGCGGCTCCTTCTGGTTATAGATCGTGATCGTCACCGGGTTCCCGGGATATACATTTTTATTGAGCACGTTTTCGTCGCTATACGGATTAGGGCCGTACCAGGCCATTCCCAGGTCGCCGAAGCCCACGATCTGGAAGTTCTGGATAAAGTCGGAACGGATCGGGCGGTTGAGGAGGTACTTGAAGATCGGGAACCTCAGCTCACTGTTCAGCACCACAAAATTATTACCGTTGCGGATGTTCTGCGTAAAGCCGCGCATGTTGGTAGCAAGCGTCTGGAACTGGTACTGTTCGGGCTTCACGATATTGATGTCCTGGTTGAACTTCGGATTGATCCAGTTGTCGACACCACCCATGTAATAGATCAGGCGATCGGTGCCGAGCGAAGTAGCACCTGCCAGGCGGTTGGCCCAGATAAAATCGCGGTGGATCTTGCGGTAATCCCTGAAATCGAAACCTGCCGTGATCAGGTCGTGCTGCTGCTCTTTGATCAATCGCCAGTACTCGCCCCATAATTTGAACCGCGTGCCATTGTAGAGGTTCAGGCCACGCTTGCGTGTATTATCAAAGATAAATTCCACTTTGGCGCCGCCATAATTGTCATACACATTGCTTTTTGCCAGGCTCACATCGCCGATGGAGGCAAACACGGTGCGGTCGTTACGGTACATCAGGGACGCTTTGACAGCCGCCACTTCATTGAAAGGAATTTTCCAGCTGTAACGGGCATCATGCGTCTGCACTTTGGTAACCCCCGAAGCTGAATTTACTTTGAGGAAAGACTGCCGGTGCAATACCAACTGCTTGTCGATTAGTTTGGTCCTGTTCTCCCAGCTCAGCAAATACTCATTGTCCAGCGATCCCGCAATACGGAAGCCGGCCACGATCCGCTTATCTTCAAACAGATCGCTTAGTCCGATTTTTACCAGGACATTTAAGCCAGGGTTCAGGTAAACCGGCGAGCTGCCGCCGGCAAAGCGCTGGTACGCTGTGCCGAGGAAGGAGTTGTCGAGCTGCGTGACTACCTGGTCGGTCCTGAAATTGGTATAATAGTTCTGCTGAATAGGAAAGCGCAGCTCATCGGAGCTTTGTACCGGCCCGTTCTGCGGGTCGTTCGTAGCCTGCCCGTTTTGTGCCGGTGCCGTCCTCGTTTCTTTTACCGGATCGCGTTTGGCATCTTTTCCGGTAATGGTGTAATTCTCAAAATCAATTCCTGTTTGTATCCTCGTAGCCGTATCTGTTTTCTGAGGCAGGGCCTTTTCCTGCCGCACCGGGTTAGAGATCTTCATGTTATCCGGATCGGACATCATGCTTGCAGGCCCCGCCCTGAAATGAGTGGGATGCAAAACAGCAGGCGTTGTTTGGTTATACGGCACCAGGGATTTCACCAGCAGCTTTTCCTTATTGTTCATCACCACGATCTCCGCATAGCTGTTGAACTTGCTGTTGATGTGCTGCTCGCGGATGTTGTGTTCGTAATTGGTAATGGGCTTCGAGTTATAGAAATAGCGGTAATGCTCGATGGTATCCACAAAGGAAATAGAGCTGTCGAGCACACCGATGTAGCGGTTATAGATCCCGTTGGCATCGCTCAGGAAAGAGATCACGCCTTTGCCATATTCCTGCGGCAGCACCTCATTGACCATAGGCGTGTTTGTAACCCTGTAAAGCAGATTCGACTTGCTCACGTTGTTGTAAAAGAACACATCGTTGTTGCGGGAAAATTTCAGGTACAGTTTGTTATCCTCGTTCGATTTGATGGTATCGTGGGTTCTGTTCGACTCAAACAAAATGCCTTTGGAGTTATCCACGAACACAGGATTGTTGTCATCCCAGGAGTCGTTGGTGATCTGCTCTATACCTCCCGTGTTGAGTGTAAAGATGAAGATATCCGATTGTCCTTTTCCCTTCTTCACGGCGCTCATCACGATGCGTTTCCCATCGTGCGAGAAAGAATAGCTGTTGACTTTTTCAAAACCGGTGATGTTGCGCTTTACTTTTTCTTTGGTGTCCGAATCGTAAGTATGCAGCTTGAGAATATTCTTGCGCTCATAGATCATCGATACCACGCTGTTGTTCGGATGCCATCCCAGTATGGGGTAGCTGTTGTCCTCGATCCGCTCCAGCTTGGGATTGAGCTTCAGCAGGCGTTTTTTCTTTTTTTCGCCGATGGTGTTGAGCCATACTTTATACTGACCGGCCTCGCTGGTGGCATACAGCACTTTTTGCCCGTCGGGGCTTACTTTCAGCTGGTAATAGTGCCTCGTTTTTTTCTGCTTTTTCACCACCGATTCACCGGTAGGATCGCGGCGTGTGCTATCCTTGTAATCAAAATAGCGCTTGGCATACACATTGGTAAAATCGTTGGTCATGTTCTGCACCGAAGTACCAAGCACATACAGGAAGGCATTGTTGGGGTTGCGCGTCACCTTGGTCATGTACAGGAGGTTCGGAATAAGCGCCTCTCCGTAGGTTTCGGCAATGTAGTACCACATGGCATGCCCGGCCGCTGTCGCTTCCTTGCCGGTAAGCTGATTGAACTTATAGAAGCGATCGTTCTTGATGGCATCCATCACCTGGTTATCGATATCGGCATTCCAGCCTTCCGATAAATAAGCGATAAGGCCGTTCTTGAACCAATCGGGCAGGGTCAGCAAGGTAGAGTTCCGGACAATGTCGCGGGTGCGGCCGCCATACATCATCTGGTCGACCATCAGCTCGGCAAGCGCCGCCCGGATCTGGCGGTCCATGTCGGCATGCGAGCCGTTGAAATACACAAAGATCTTATCACCGATGATGCGCGTCACGCCGCCGATATTTCCCGTTTCCTCCGTCGACAGGCCAATGTTGCTCTGCTTGAAATCATTCTGATTATTGTAAACGATGACATCGATCTTATCATCCATCTGGAAATCGAGGCGCTTCTCCATCACCGGAAGCTGCCGGTTTACCGACACCGACACATAGCGTGCAATGTCCTGCCCGCCTTCATACAGGTAAACCCTGTAGCGCTCAAAATCGAAATACGTCCAGTTGAAGGTTTGATACTGAATGCGGTTTTTACCAAATTCCAATTGAGAACCGTAATAAAATTGTGCCTGGGCGAGCTTGACGCAAACGATCAGTATAATTAAGTAAAGAAACCGCTTCATTAAATTGTGGGTAATAAGCCTTAAATTTAGCAAAAATTTATTTAGAAAGCCATGATCCAGATGCACTCTTTTACCTTTGGTCCTTTTCAGGAAAACACCTATTTGCTTTGGGATGAAACCCTAGAATGCCTGATCATTGATCCGGGCAATAGCACGGCCACGGAGAACAAGGTGCTCAGCGACTTTATTTCAGAAAAAAAGTTAAAACCCGTTCGCCTGATCCTGACCCACGCCCACATCGACCACATCAACGGCAACAAGTATGTTTTCGATACCTACGGCCTGCTGCCGGAAGTGCACAAGGACGATCTTTTTTTGATCGAGCGTCACGAGGCTACCGGCGCCATGTACGGCCTTCCGGTTGATCCGAGTCCGATGCCCGGCGCGTTTATTGCGGAAGGCGATGTGATCCCGTTTGGAAATTCGAAGCTGGATGTGATCCATACTCCGGGCCATGCGCCCGGTCATGTGACATTCTATAACAAGGAGCAGGGATTTATGATCAGCGGCGATGTGCTGTTTTACGGCAGTATCGGACGTACCGATCTGCCGATGGGCAATTTCGACACCCTGATCTCTTCTATCAAAAACAAGCTGTTCCCGCTGGGCGATGCAATGAAAGTATACAGCGGCCACGGGCCTTCCACCACCATTGGCTTCGAAAAAGCCAATAACCCGTTTCTGGTATAAGCCATTTCCGCCTTTTCTTACAACAGGCTCTGCACTATGGCAGAAGCCCTGCACCTTATTGTAACTACCCGTAAACAGGACAATTCAGGTATGTTTACGAGTTGACAAGACGCTTTTACCGGCCTATTTTTGCTTGTAACCATTTAAACCATGCACCATGAAAACACACTTTTCCAAAATGCTGATCATTGCCGCCACAGTATTGGCAGGCCTGTTTGTTCCGCAAACGCTAAAAGCGCAGGCAAATCCTTACCCGGTAACGAATGCCCTTCCCTGTCCTGTGAGAGTCAATCTTGACATCTACCAGGGCAATATGCAGGGAGGCACTGTTCCGCCCTGCCTGCTCTGCCGGACCAATCCCGGCATTGTCATTCCTCCGGGAGGCACTATCGTTTTTCCTTTAGGCCCTTGCATGCCTGTATGCGATATTGTTGTAACAGTAATGGATATAGGCGGCATTGTGATCTCGCCGGTGTCCGACGCGCTTTCCACCGCGGCTCCAACAACCGGCCCCGGAGCAGCCTGTGCGCCTATGGTCACGGTGAATGTCATGCCCGGAGGCACCCTGATTAATTAAATGCTCAGCAAATATGGTCGCTAGGCCGCCGTTGAGCCAATATGGCGCAAAGGCCCTTTTAAAAATCACAGGCAGGTAAGCGATGGCTTACCTGCTTTATTTTTGGCAGATACCTGTATTACCAGGGGCAGGAAGATGTATTCTAGCGGAAGCCAAAAAGCTTCTAACTGCTGGGCTCCCAGGCATTTAATTTTCATTTTTAACAAAAATAAACCGCGGAAAGGGCTTTCATCCGGGCCGAATGTGTAACCTCATTCTGTTATAGTTGATTGAAAAGGCACTAAGGCTTTTTCAATAAGGACTATGAGATTACTTTCTACGACTAAACTCATGATTTGCCTGCTGGCAATTCTTACATCGGAGCTCAGGGCACAGGACCCGCAGTTTACCCAGTTTTACGCCAATCCCCTGTACCTGAATCCGGCCTTTGCCGGGAATGTCCGCTGCCCCAGGATCTGCCTGAACTACAGGAACCAATGGCCCAATATGTCGGGGACCTATGTCACAACCAGCGCCTCTTACGATCAGCATGTGGATGCCCTCAACGGCGGCCTTGGCCTGATCGTGACGCAGGACAACCAGGCGCGGGGCACCCTGAATACTACACAGGCCAGCCTGATCTATTCTTACCTTCTGACTCCCACCCGCTCCTTTTCCCTCAAATTCGGCTTGCAGGCCGGCTTCTTTCAAAAATCGCTCGACCGCAACAAACTCAACTTCGGGGACATGATCGATTCGCGAAGAGGCTTTGTCTGGAATACCAATGAGCAGATCCCTTCCCAAAATAAAACCAACCTCGATTTTTCGGCCGGGGTATTGGGTTACAGCAAGCGTTACTTCTTTGGAGCTGCCGTGCACCACCTTACACAGCCTGAAGAAGGGCTCCAGGGAAATTCAAAGCTTCCCCTGAAAATCACCGGGCATGCAGGCGCCATGATCCCGCTTGAAAAAGGAAGTGAGTCTTTTATCTCACCCAATATTTTATTCCAGCAGCAGCAGAATTTCACACAGCTGAATCTTGGCCTTTATGTGATCCGCGGCATGTTTGTGGGCGGGCTCTGGTACAGGAACTCGGATGCGGTGATCGTCCTGCTGGGGCTGCAAACCGACCACATGAAAATCGGGTACAGCTATGATGTAACCGTATCCAAATTATCGAACAACACGGCAGGCTCGCATGAGGTATCCCTGCAATTCAACTTTGCCTGCAAAAAGAAAAAACCGAAATACAGGCTGATGAGCTGCCCGAGCTTTTAAAAAAAACAGGTGCTCGTTGCTCCAAATTGCTTACATTTATTAGTCTTCATAGGACTCCTCCTTTACATGAACGATTTAATAAAGGACATACGAAAAAAAGATAAAAAGGCGCTGACCCTTCTGTATAACCGTTATGGAAAAAAATTCTACGGCTATGCAGTGAGCCGCTGGAATGTGAGTGAAGACGATGCCTGGGAACTGATCTACAAAACCCTGTACAAAGTTATTGAGGTGATCGACAAGTACAGCTTTGAAACGGAAGAGAAATTTAACGGCTTTATGTTCCAGGTCTTTATCAATAACCTGAGAAACCATTATACCGCCACGAAAAACAAAACCATTGAAACCATAGGACTAGAGGAAAAGCACGGCAGCGTGGAGGAAAAGGATAGCGATGAGCCGAAAACGGAAAGCCCTTATATGAAATGCCTGAAGAAAGCCATGGAGCAGCTGGAAGACTGGAAACGCATTCTGTTGCTGATGAAGGCCCAGGATTTTTCATATGCGGAGATCGCACAATACGTCGGCAAACCCGACGAGCAACTGAAAGTATATTACCTGAGAGCCAAACAGGTATTGACCACTAAAATAAACCAATGCCTGGAAAACAGTTAAGATGTCAGACCATAAACCCATAAACGAACAGGACCTGGATGCCCTGCTCCGGGAGCATTTCCTGGAGGAGAACGGTGAATCGCAAAACCGGCAGGATGCCAATTTTGTGCTGGCGCAGGAATACGACGTTCCGATCGATGCTTCCAAAGAGCAGGAAATGCTATCGCGCCTGCAACAAAAGCCACGTGGCTTAGGTAACGCGGGCTTGTTCCTCAGCCTGGCTGCCGCAGGAATTTTATCCATCCTTGGCATTTATCTTTTCTCTGCATACTCCACGACCTCCAAGACGCCTGCCCCACCGGAAAAAAATACAAGGGCTTCGGGCAATGCCGTTTCGCCTGCCGCCACGGAACCGGAAGGCTCTAACCCCGACGGGGCAAGCCTTTCCATGAAAATGGCCGACACCTTCGACCGCCCGAATAATGC
Organism: Bacteroidetes bacterium UBA4416; assembly: GCA_002390745.1. Taxonomy (GTDB): domain Bacteria; phylum Bacteroidota; class Bacteroidia; order B-17B0; family Aurantibacillaceae; genus UBA4416. The sequence goes on from DGQK01000001.1 coordinate 43,355, forward strand.
GGCACTCTCCACCCTGATCGAAGACAGCCTGCGGCTGAAACAGAGCCCGGCAAAACAAAAAGATGTAGCCATCATTAAAATAGAGAAAGCGGAAAAGCATGTTCCTGTTCTTACCGAAAAAGACCGGCTCAAATACAAGGTGATCAAGCACCAAATGATTGCCTCGCTGGTGAAGCTGAACAAGAACCTGTACACGAAAATCCCTGCATACAAAACTGTGCACGCAGGCGAGCCGGTGATCCTGGATGGCTTTGCGATCCGCAACGTGGGCATTACCAACCTCGAATACAAGGCTTTCCTGGCCGACCTGCTGGCCCGCAACAGGAACGAGGATTACCTGGCCTGCGAGGTACATAGCGAAAACTGGGTAAAACACGGTTGCAACACACTGGCCGCTGATTATTTCCAGGACAAAACCTATAACGATTTCCCGGTGGTAAACATCAGTTACGACGCTGCCAAGTTATTCTGCAAATGGCTGGAAGAGGAAACCGGCGACTACATCCGGCAAAATAACCTGAAATTGAAACCGCTGAAAATCCGGTTGCCTTACGATGAAGAATGGGTATTCTCTGCCCGCGAAGGCTATGCGAAGATCGCTTTCGAAAAGGGCTATAATACCATCTACGATGAATCGGCAGGGCTGGTGAACCGCTCCTTCACCAACCGCGTTGAGCTGGTGAAGAAACATGCCGAGCGTGTAGACACGTTATACAGCTATTATGCTACCAACCGCTATGGATGGACCGAAAAAGACATGACCGACTTTTTTGCCACCGGCCTGAGCTATTACAGCAGCGAGCCTGCCGATACTATCCTTCCCGAACGCATGAAAGTGCTTGGCAAGTTTGGCCACGTGTCGGAAATGGTGCCGCAAAAGAACAACAATAAATTATGGCTGTCGGGGTTGAGCTGGAAGAACAAGGAAGAATACCGTAAACTGGAGCAGGAATTTAAAACCAACACGTCTTCTCCTTTTGTCGGCTTCCGCATCGTTGTCATCAACCCAACCGACCCGGAATACAAAAATCCGTTCTGGTAGTGCTTACGCGATCTGCCGGAACAATTTTCATTCTTTCCGATAGAAGATGAAAGATAAAGGATTTAAGAGAAGCCAATCTTTAATCTTTATATCTTTGGTCTTTTAATCTATGCCCGATGCCTAACTCTCTACAACACGAAAGCAGCCCTTATTTATTGCAGCATGCCAACAACCCTGTCAACTGGTATGCCTGGAACGACGACACTTTAGCCTTAGCCAGGAAAGAAAATAAGTTGATCCTGGTGAGCATCGGCTACAGCGCCTGCCACTGGTGCCATGTGATGGAGCATGAAAGCTTTGAGGATGCCGCCGTAGCGGAGATCATGAACCGCGATTTTATCAACATCAAAGTAGACCGCGAAGAGCGCCCGGACATCGACATGGTGTATATGGGCGCCGTACAGATCATGACGGGACAAGGCGGCTGGCCGCTCAATTGCTTTGCGCTTCCCGACGGAAGGCCTGTTTATGGCGGCACCTATTTCCCCAAACAGCAATGGTTGAATGTTTTGCAGAACCTGGCAGCACTTTTTAAGGAGAATCCGGACAAGGCTTACGAATATGCCGGAAATCTTGTTAATGGCCTGGAGCAGCTGGAGATCCCCAAAGCGCAAACCGAAGAGGCGTTTGACCGCTCTACCCTGCAGCGTTCCGTTCAAAAATGGAAGCAAGCCTTCGATGCGGAACATGGCGGGCCAAACCGGGCGCCTAAATTCCCCCTGCCGAATAATTACTTATTCCTGCTCAACTATAGCCACTACGAACATGATGCAGCTGTAAAAAAACACCTGGACCTTACCCTTGCCAAGATGGCCCGTGGCGGCATTTACGACCAGCTCGGGGGTGGCTTTGCCCGCTACAGCACCGATATATACTGGAAAGTACCGCATTTCGAAAAAATGCTTTACGACAATGCACAGCTTGTAAGCCTGTATGCGCAGGCCTACAAGCAGTCGCCGCAGGAGCTGTATAAGCAAACCGTATACGAAACCATTGCCTTTGTGGAACGGGAGCTGTGCAGCCCGGACTGGGGCTTTTATTCGGCCCTTGATGCCGACAGCGAAGGGATGGAGGGCAAATACTACGTTTGGGAAAAAGAAGAGCTGGAAAACCTGCTGGGTGAGGACTTCAGCCTGTTCGCAGACTATTACCAGGTAAATGAAACGGGCTATTGGGAAGATGGCTATTACATCCTGATGCGCGATGCTGATGACGCTTCTGTGGCGCTGAAATACCATATAAGCGTAGAAGAGCTCCGCGCAAAAATCAATGCAGCCAGGTCGGCTTTACTGGCTGTGCGGGAGCAGCGTGTGAGGCCCGGTCTCGACCATAAGATCCTCGCTGCCTGGAACGGCCTGATGTGCAAGGCCCTGGGAGAAACTTACCTGGTGTTTGGAGAAGAGCGTTTCAAAACCCTGGCGCTGAAAAATGCGCAGTATCTGCAGCAGGAATATTGCCTGGCTGATGGCAAGCTGCTCCGTGTGAAAAACAAGAGCACCGTGATTTCCGGTTTCCTGGACGATTACGCGTTTACCGCCGATGCCTTTATGACGGTGTACCTCATCACGGCCGACGAAAGCTGGCTGCTACAGGCCCGGAGCCTTTGTGATTATGCCCTTTCCGCCTTCTATTCCGAAAAGGACCGTACCTTTTTTTATACCGATGCCTCGGAAGAAAAACTCATTGTGAGAAAAGCAGAATGGAGTGATAACGTGATCCCTTCTTCCGCCTCACAAATGGCCCTTAACCTGCGCCGGCTGTCGGTATATTTTGAGGAGCCCAACTACCTCTCTGTCGCTGAAAAGCTCCTGAGAAGCGTGCTTGCTGAGATCGCGCAATACGGCCCGGGCTATAGCAACTGGGGCATCCTGCTTTTGGAATTGTTGCAGCCACCGACAGAGCTCGTTATTGTTGGTAACAATGTTAATGAAAATTTAGCGGCGCTTTATAAACAAACATCCCCAAATGTGATCTTTGCTGTAAGCGACAAACCATCAGATCTCCCGCTGGTAAGGAACAGGTATGTACATGACTCAACCCTCATGTATGTATGCAAAAACCATAGCTGTTTGCTACCGACGCCGTCTGTTGAGGAAGCGCTCAGGCAACTTGAGGACCATTAAACACATACGATCTGTATTCTGCGGAACACTGCTGTTCTTCTTCCTTCTATGCACTTCGTTTCAATCATTTTCCCAGGCACTGGCTCCAACTGCCGAATCGGCCTTTGAGCCGCAGCTCCCTTTTAACACCAAATACATCAGGGAGCGAAAGATCAAGTCGATCACCTTCGACATCCTGGATAAAAAAGATTTCCAGGTAGCTGAAGACAAGGGCCTGCTGAACTATTACGAATTCAACAAACAGGGCTTACTGTCGCGGTATTACTATACCTCTATCATCAAGGTCATTGAAAAGGAATACCACCATGATGCCGTTTACCGGAAACACAGGAAGGTGAGCAATGCCTATTCCTACACAAAAAACGAATACGTTTACGACACCGTTTCCACCACTTATTTTTACGACAACCTCGACCTGCTGAAACTCAAGCGATACAACGACGGGGCATATTACGAAAGCCGGTATTACTCCTATTCTCCGGCCAACCGGCCTGTCAGCGAGATGCGCTTCAAGGAAACCAACACATCAACCAGCAAATCCGAATTTAAGCTTGGAACACAAACCATGCTGAGCGAAGAAACCTTTGAATACATGGTCACAGGCAAAAACCAGTACAAGAAGATCTGCCGGAACGATGAAGACCGGGTTTATAAAGAGATCATCTACAACTTCAATGACGCGCAGCAGCTCACAGGAATCAATGAGCAGTACACGGCTACCTGGATCTCCCAGACCAGTGATTTTGCTTATAATGCCAAAGGACAGCTGATCTCGGCTGTGTACAAGAGCAACAGCAACGGGGAAATGACCTTAAGCCGCAGCTATGAGTACGACAGCAACGATTGCCTGCTGACGGAAAGACAATTCAAGAACGGCGTTCTGCTGAAAGAGATCAGCTATGTAACCGGGGCTGACAAAACATTACACTCCTATATTATCCGCGATCCCAACGGTAAAAGCATGCGCATTGTGAAGCTTATATACCAGTATTACTGAGTAATTTACTGAATCTCAGCATTTACTTTGCCGGTTAATAAATAATTACCTATATTTGTGTGCTTCTTGTGAAGATTGTATCACAATCTGGTTTGTAACCCTTAATTGCAATTCAAAAAATTTTACAATTTCTTAGCAGTAGGCTTCCTGGATATGCCTGAGAAATCAACGCATGCACACAAGCCGACAAAGAAGCGAGTTAAATAATTTAAAACCCTGCTCTACGCAGGAAAAACAAAACACCATGAACAAAGGAACAGTAAAATTTTTCAATGAAACCAAAGGTTTCGGATTTATTAAAGACGAGAACGGACAAGAAATATTCGTGCACGTTACCGGATTAAAAGAAGAGATCCGCGAAAACGACGAAGTTGTTTACGACGTGCAGGACGGCAAAAAAGGCCTGAATGCGGTTAATGTAAGCTTAGCTTAATTAGTTGCATCACCCATCAAAAAGCAGACTTTACAGTCTGCTTTTTTTATGCCCGTAAGCCTTCGGCGGTTTTGCAGAAAAATTTGCTATATTTAATCGTCATATGCGTTTGTATCTGATCATGACAGGACTTGTTGCTCTCCTCTGCTTCCCTGCAAGAGGCCAGAACGTCGATGAGAATACGATCCGGAAACCTTCAGACATGGGCCTGAAAGGGAACGTGAAGCAGGTCAAAAAACGATCGTATTTTGCCAGACTGGATTCGGGAATTATTGTGCCCGGCAAGGTGTACCGGGGAATCCATTTCAGAGAAGATTATACCGCCAGTTTCAACAGCAATGGGCTTATCACATCATGGACCGGCATGGATGCAGATAAAACCACGGAAGAGCAATGGAGCAAGGAATACCGATATGACAGCCTGGGCAGGATCCGTAAACTCTGCTTCGGTTCCCGGCCTGTTTTTATATATTGCTATGATTCTCTTTCAGGCAAACTGCATTCTGTTATTCATCCCGGCAACCAAAAAAGCCTTGACCTCCCTGAATCGAAAGAGTGTTTTTTCTATGATAAAAAAGGGAAGCTGATTAAAAAAACACGAACCGATTACCATTCGGGGACGGAAACATGGACACGGACATTCCATTACACCTACGACGCTAAGGGCCGCCTTGTGAAGGAGTCGGGCACATTCACCAACAGCGATTCGGTCAGCGAATACACCTCCTGTATTTACAAAAATAATGAAACGCTTATGACTTATACATCGCGTGAACCGAAAAGCCCTGAATATCTTCAAAAACTGGATTCAAATGGCAGGCTGGTCGAATACCGCGAAAAATTCAGCGGGGAAAAATCATTTTCCAATGTTACCTCTTACACCTATAATGCGAATAACGATGTGCTTACAGAAAAACAATACCTTCATGGAAAGATCACCTCTACCGTCAGTTATCAGTACGACTACGACGCAAATGCCAATTGGATAAAAATGATCGTTTTCTTAAACGACCAGCCGCATTGCATCCATCTCAGGGAGATAAGCTATTACTAAATTGTTGAAATTACTCCGTTAGTTCAGGAATTCGTTGCCTGGGCTTTAAAGTATTCATAAACCAGGGCGGCTTTCGAATTGCCTACAATGGCCGCAAGCTCTGCCAGCGTGGCTTCTTTAATGCTTTTCACCGACTTTAATTCCGTCAGCAGTTTTTGGGCGGTTTTTTCACTGATGCCTTTGATCTCGGAAAGCTCGGTTTTAAAGGTTTCCCGGCTCCGCTTATTGCGGTGATGCGTAATCCCGAAGCGATGCGCCTCGTCGCGAATGTGCTGAATGATCTTCAGGGTTTCTGAGCGCTTATCGAGGTACAACGGAACCGGATCGCCTGGGAAATAGATTTCCTCCAGGCGTTTGGCAATGCCGATCACTGTCACCTTCCCGATCAGGCCCAGCTTTTCAAGGCTCATAACCGCCGCGCCCAACTGTCCCTTGCCACCGTCGATCACAATGAGCTGAGGCATCGGCAAAGCCTCATCGAGTACCCGCTTATAACGCCTCCAGATCACTTCCTCCATCGTCGCAAAATCGTCGGGGCCTACTACCGTTTTCACATTGAAATGGCGATACTCTTTTTTAGCGGGTTTGCCATCGATGAATACCGGCATGGCACTCACAGCATATTCACCCTGGATATTGGAGTTATCAAAGCCTTCGATGCGCCGCGGCTCTTCCTTCATCCTCAGGTCCTTCATCATTTGCTGCATGATGCGATCGGTATGCCGCTCAGGATCGATGATGGCCAGCTGCTTTTCACGCTCTTTCTTATAAGCTTCCGCATTGCGGTAACACAGGTCGAGCAATTGCTTCTTATCACCGATCTTTGGCACTACGTATTTTGCATTCTCAAATGTCAGCTCCGGCTCAAAAGGCACGAAGATCTCCCGGCTCAGGGACGAATAGCGCGTCCGGATCTCATTGATGGCAAATACCAGCATCTCCTCGTCGCTTTCGTCCAGCTTCTTCTTCAGCTCCAGGATCTGCGACTGCACGATGGTTCCGTTCATCACCTTGAAGTAATTGACATAAGCCGTTTTCTCGTCACTGAGGATCGAGAACACATCCGTATCGGTGATCGAAGGATGCACGATGGTGGACTTGCTCTGGTATTTTTCGAGAAGCTCGATCTTACGCTTGACAGCCGCCGCCTGTTCAAACTCCAGCTTTTCGGCGTGCGCCTGCATCATTTTTTTCAGGTCGCGGATCGCAAAATGAATATCGCCCTTGATGATCTCGCGGATATGCCGGATGTCGTCGTCATATTCGCTGCTGCTCTGCAAGCCGATGCAGGGCGCCTTACAGCGGCCGATCTGGTATTCCAGGCAGGCCCTGAATTTCTTTTTGCGGATGTTCTCTTCCGTGAGGTCGAGCGAGCAGGAGCGCGTGGGAAACAGCTGCTTGATCAGATCGAGAAGAATGTGCATCGTTGTAACCGAAGGGTAAGGCCCAAACAATTCCATCTCTTCCCTGTTCGGCTGGCGCGAATAAAAAACACGAGGAAAACGCTCTTTCCGGATCACGATCCAGGGATACGTTTTATCATCGCGGAGGTCGACGTTGTATTTGGGACGAAGGTTTTTGATCAGGTTATTTTCCAGGATCAGCGCATCCATTTCCGTATCCACTTTTACGGTTTTGATATCGACGATCTTGCGCACCATCAGCCTCAGGCGGTGCGTGTCATGCTCCTTGGAGAAATAAGAGAGCACGCGCTTCTTCAGGTTCTTGGCTTTGCCCACGTAGAGCAAATTATTATCTTTATCGTAATAACGGTAAACTCCGGGCGTTTCGGGAATCGTTTTTAAGATGCTTTGAATATGTTCGGAGAAGTTCTCTATCACGTCTGCAAAGGTAAAATTTTATCATAGTTTTTTCGTTAATTTATCCCATCTACACCGGCAAAACCATATTCATTTCCCCCCTGGACTGGGGCCTGGGCCACGCCACACGCTGTGTGCCGCTGATCAGGCACCTGATGGCCGACAATACCGTGATCCTGGGCATAACACCCGGAACAGCGCCTGTGCTCAGGGAAGAATTTCCGGGGCTGAAAACGGCTGACATCGAGCCTTACCGGATCCGGTATAGTAAGTCCCTGCCGCTTTTATTGAAGTTATTCAGCGATGCTCCCCGGATTGCGGGCGTGATCAAAAAGGAACAGCAGCAGCTGAAGGCTATCGTGAAGGAGCATGGCGTTGACCTCATCATCAGCGACAACCGTTTGGGACTATACCATGATCATGTGGAAAGCATTTACATCACGCACCAGCTGAACATCAAAGCCGGGATCTGGTCGTCAACCGCCAGCCGCATTCACCGCCACTACATGCAAAAGTTCAGCAAGGTGTGGGTGCCCGATTATGAAGACCGCAGGCTGTCGCTGGCGGGCGAGCTCTCCGAAAATCAAGGTTTGGATCATGTGGAATACATCGGCCCCCTGAGCAGACTGGACCACGGGGTAAACAAAAGAGGATTTATGGATTACCTGCTTCTGTTATCAGGAGCCGAGCCGCAGCGAAGCCTTCTGGAGAAAGCGCTGTGCGGAGCATTTCGCCATACTAACAAACAGGTCGTTCTCGTCAGAGGCACCAGGGCTCCGCGCGCGGTGTCTTTTCCAGAAGGGATGACCGTGATCGACCTGGCAGATGCCGCGCAGCTGTCGCAACTGATCGCTGATGCGGAAACCATCGTTTGCCGCAGCGGCTACAGCAGCCTCATGGACCTGCACCTCGCCCGGAAAAAGCAAGCTGTACTCATCCCCACGCCAGGGCAAACAGAGCAGGAATACCTGGCCCGGTACTGGAATGCCCGCTTTGGCACAAGTCTGCTGGAACAGTCCCACGTCGGAGGCTGGAAACCCTGAGCCAATTCACAGGCAGGCTTTGATAACTCGGCATCTGAAGGCGGCTTTTGTCTTTCCTTTCCTCCTACTTTAGATCGTGGCTGTTTTCAGAAAAATCGCTTTTTACCTGTTCCTGGCAGCGTCGCTGGGAGTGGCTGTGTGGGCCTATTTCTGGCTGCGCGAGAGCAAAGCACCGCAAACATCCGTCCGCGAGCACATTCCGGGCACAGCCTCTGCCGTGATAGAAACAAGGCAGATCCATGGCCTGGTGCAGCAGCTCACCCGCCAGAACCTGATCTGGAACTCGCTGCTCACGGAAGAGGCCTTCGCCAATGCGCAAAAAGGCATCCAGTACCTTGACTCACTCACCCGCGCATCGGAAGAGGTGTCAGCCATGCTCGAAGACAACCCTGTTTACTGGAGCTTTGTGAAAGAAGGTGCAAAGAATGAGCACCTGATCCAATTCAAACTCAAAGAGCAAAAGGATGCTGAGCTCGTGGAGCAATTTTTCGGTCGTGTATTCAGCAGTAACAATTCAGTATCTTCTTTCAAAGCGTACGACGTGAACGTAAACGGAAAAGCATGGCTGGCAGCCTGCGTGAACGGTATTGTGTATTTTTGCTCGGACCCCGGCTTACTGCAACAAAGCACCCGGCTTCAAAAAAACGAATCGCTGGCCTACAACCCAACGTTCCTGAAGCTTCAGAAACTGAACGGACGGCAAAACACACAGGTCTTTCTCAACCACCACCTGTCGGGCCTGCTCAACAAAAGCCTCTTCACTAACCAATCCCTCTTCAGCCTGGGAATAGAGCTCAATGAGCTTAGCTGCACGGGTTATACCATCCCCGACAGTCATACGTTTTTTTCAGCCATTGCCGGACAAGCGGAAACGGAATTCCGACAGATCGAAAGACTGCCGGATCATGCCTCTTCCGTAATGGGCATTTCCCTTAGCCAGGCAGAGCGGTTCTTTAAAGACAACGAGGCCCTGCTTCCCTCAGACCTTTCAGAAAAAAACAAAACGGCCTGGCGGATCATCAATGACAGCGCCTTGTACAACATGGAACTGGAAGTGCACGAAAACATCAATGGAGGGCTCATCCTGGGAAATTACTGGCTGAACGGCCAGGCCGAACAGCTGCTGCAGATCAATACCGGGGATGAGGCCAAGGCGGAGCAATTCCTGAAGGTGATCAGCGATAGCCTGGTCAGCGTCAACGAGCTCAGCGCATTCCACATCCGCAAAAACTACACTCAGCTGTTCTCTTTTCACGACGCCACCTCCGCTATGCCATACGCCTGCATCTCTTCCGGAGAGCTTATCCTGATGAGCAGCAAGGCCATGCTGGACTATTATGCAGCTTGTATGAGAAGCAGCAGCATCCTGGGTAAGAACACAACGTTCATGGCCTATGCCGGCGAGAACCTCTTCGAGCCTTCGCAGTATGTGTATTACGAGAATTACGACCTCATCAAGCACAGCAACTTTCAGAGGCTCATCAACTCCCTTGAGCTGAATACCGGCGACGATGTGCTGTCACACCTTTCTTTGAGCATGAAAGCATACGGCGGCGCCCTGCAAATGCGCCTTCATGCCACACATAAGCAGGAACAGGCTTTCAGCGAATCGAACAAGGATGTGCTCTGGTCTTATGCCGCCGACTCTTCCGTGACCTCGCCGGTGTTTGTATTCACCAACCACCTTACCCAAGAGCACGAGCTTTGCTTCCAGGATCAGGCAAATACGCTTTACCTCGTTAGCTCCACCGGAAAGTCCCTCTGGAAGAAGAAAATCCAAGAAGCGCTACGATCCCGCATCTATACAGTAGACATTTTCAAAAACGGCAAGCTCCAGATGTTGTTCAATACGGATAACTACCTGCACCTGATCGACCGTAACGGGAATTACGTGCAGGGCTACCCGGTGAAGCTACCGCAGAGAGCCACATCTCCGATAACGGTGCTGGATTACGACAAAACAAAAGACTACCGCATCTTCATTGCCTGCGCCGATAAAAAAATCTATAACTATTCCCTGTACGGGATAAGAACGGAAGGCTACACGCCCCTGAAAACCGACCATGTGGTAAGGCTCCCCGTTTACTATACCAGGGTAGGCCCCAGCGATTACCTGATCACGGTGGATGAAGGCGGCAGGCTGTACGCTTTCAGCCGTAAAGGTGAAGGGCGCATCGACTTCAGGAATAAAGCGGTACAAAGCCTACAGGACATCTATGTATCGCTGGGCACTAACCTGGACAATACCAAGATCATTTATGTAGACGACAAGAACAACCTGCTTAATAAAATTTCCCTTTCGGATAAAAAGGAAACCTTGAAGCTGGGCGATGAGATCCATGGCTTCCGCGTCGCATTCGACCTCCTGAACGATGACAAGCAAATGGACATGATCGTGTATGGAGACGGGGCCCTGCATGCCTATGACCTGTTCTCCGGAAAGCTGTTCGAGAGCTACAATGAGCAGGCGGTATACCGCGATGCCCTGTTCGCCTATACGGAAAACAGTCAGCAGGTCATTGCCTTCGACCAGGCGGGCGAAAAGCTCGACTTTATAGACCTTGGCGGAAAGCCGTTGTACAGCATAGGAAATGTAAGCACTATTCCGTTGGTCACACAGCTGTATAAAGACGGGAAAACATACCTGGTAACCGTCAGCGGCTCAAAGCTGAATTGCAGGCGTTTGAATTGAGCGTATTACGGCATTGTTCCAATGATTCAGGCATATAAATAGATTGCTTATCGCAAAACAATGCCATGAATTATGAATTTGAGTGGGAACGCATCCTTTTCAATCAGCTGCCCCCGCATTTCCTCGTTGAAGTAGCCATACGCTCTACGGTGATGTTCCTCATCCTGCTGGTGGTTCTGAAACTTACCGGCAAGCGAGGCATCAAGCAACTCTCGGTTTTCGAAACAGTGATCATTATTTCGCTGGGCTCGGCGGCGGGCGATCCGATGTTTTATGAGGATGTGGGCCTGATACCGGCCATCGGCGTCTTTCTGGTGGTACTGATCTTATACCGCCTGGTGACCTGGCTCACCGGCAAAAGCCCCTGGTTTGAAAAGCTGATCGAAGGAAAAACCGAATGCCTGATCGAAAACGGGAAGTTCTCTCCCAGTAAATTTGAAAGAGAGAGTTTATCGCAGGATGAATTCTTTACCGAGCTCCGCCTGAAAAGCATTGAGCACCTCGGGCAGGTAAAGCAGGCCTACCTGGAAACTACGGGCGATGTGAGTGTTTTCTTTTATGAGGACGAAGAGGTAAAATACGGACTCCCGATAAGGCCCGAATTGTTTTGCCGGAAAACGGATCAGATCCCGAAGGCAGGTATTTACAGCTGCTCCAAATGCGGCGACACCGGAGAGCGGAAGCCGGGCAAACACACCTGCCCTGTTTGCAGCAATACGCAGTGGGTTCCTTCTATCAATACCAGGCGAATTGCCTAAACTCAGAATTTCTGACCCTTTGACAGGTATGGACGTATATCAGCACATGCTGCTAACGTCCGAAACGGTAGCAATGTGCCAGCGGATGCTGCCGTCCTTCCAGCAGAGCAAGCACGATTTCCATACCCTGCACCGAAAAGGTGATGCCATTGCCGCCAAAACCCAATACAAACAAGGCGCCAGGGAACTCCGGCGACTCGCCGATATAAGGCAGTCCGTCTTTCGTGGTACCGAAGATCCCTGCCCAGGAAAAATCCTCGATGAAGGAAATACCGGGCATCATCTCTCCCAGCATCTCCTGAAGCTTTCGTGACTTGCGCTCCTTAATTTTATTCTGGAAAAATGTAAGGCCGGTGAGCGCATCTTCTCCGCCCACAAGGAACCTTCCGTCGTCGGTGCTACGCATGTACAGGTAGGGCGAGCCGGTATCCCATACCAGGGTCTTCTTTAATTTTTCGGGGATCGCTATTCCCTGTTCGCTGATGCAGGCGTAGGTGTAAAATACATCTGCCGTTTTTTCTTTCAAAAGCCCGGTTGCTTCATAGCCGGTGCAGTATATCATCTTCCGGCAATGCACCGTAGCATCACCCTCCGCAACAATTAAGCAACCGTCTGCATCCTGCTTTGTTTCTTTAATGACCGTCTGGTCGTATACTTTCATTCCGCGGGAAACATTGAAGGCGATGAGCTCATGTGCCAATCGGTATGCATCCACGCTGGCCGCAGTTTCTGAGAGGATCCCACCCCAGCACCTGAGCCCGTATTCTTTTTCTATTTCCTCCGCGCCAAGCCAGCTGACGCCCAGCTTATGTTTGCGACGCAGCTCAAATTCGGACCTGAGCCATTCCAGGTCAGACTGTTCACGGGCAACGTACAGCGACGTTTTGCGTTCAAAACCGCAGTCCAATTGGTATTTCCCGATCAGCTCCCCAAGCCGCTGAATGGCTTCGATACCGGATTTATAGCAAAGCGCAGCCTGCTCTTCGCCGATCATATCCGCCAGGCGGTACAAAGGCACGTCGATCTCGTACTGCAACATGCTGGTTGTAGCCGCAGTGCTTCCGTTTGCAATATCCCGTTTATCAAGCAACACCACGCTATAGCCTTTCTCCGTGAGGGCATGGCTGATAAGCGCACCGGTAATGCCGCCGCCAATCACAGCCACATCACAGGTTTCATGATGATCGTGCAGGGAAGGGTAACTGTGAAGGAGGCCATTGGCCAACAACCAGAAAGACTCGTAGGTTCTTAGACGCATAAATAATCTATTGACAGGAACAATCAGCTTTGCCAATTGCATGCCTTGCCTCGGGAGCCTTGATTGGAGAGGCCTGGCAGGCTTATTCGTTCAACAAACAACAATCTGTGTAAAAAACTCCACATTAAAGCGAAGCGGGATAACACATCCCGATACCATTTTTAATAACCCCGATTCTCAGGGTCTAATACTGGAACTTCCCGAACTCCGATTCGATGGTCACTTTTTTACCTTCGTGGGCTTCCACGCGACCGATAATCTGCGCATCGATATTAAATGATTTGGAAATGGCGATCACCTGTTGTGCATGTTCTTCCGGAAGATAGATCTCGAGGCGGTGGCCCATGTTAAAGACCTTATACATTTCCTTGTAGTCGGTCTGGCTCTGCTCATGGATAAGCCTGAAAAGCGGCGGCAAAGGAAACAGGTTATCCTTGATGATATGCACGTTCTCTACGAAGTGCAGTACCTTGGTTTGTGCGCCGCCACTGCAATGCACGATGCCATTGATCTTTCCTGGCAGCTGTTCCAGGATCTTTTTGACGACTGGCGCATAGGTCCGTGTCGGAGAAAGCACCAGCTTGCCGGCGTCGACCTTTTCATTCACCGTTTTTCCCTCAATCGTCGTATAGCTCACGTCGATCTTATCAGTGAGGTTCAGCTTTCCGGAATAGGTGACCTCTTCGGGCAGGGCGCCATCGTACGACTCGGGATACTTCGCCGCTACCAGTTTATTGAACACATCGTGCCTGGCGCTGGTAAGGCCGTTGCTACCCATGCCTCCGTTGTATTCCGTTTCGTAGGTAGCTTTTCCTGATGAGGACAAGCCCACGATCACGTTTCCGGCTTTGATGTTATGATTGGAAACGACCTCCGAGCGCTTCATGCGACACACCACCGTGCTGTCGACGATCAGTGTCCGCACCAGGTCACCCACATCAGCCGTTTCGCCGCCGGTGGAGCGAATGTCGATCCCATTGTCGCGCAGGCTTTGCAGCACCTCTTCGGTTCCGTTGATGATGGCGGAAATAACCTCGCCGGGGATCAATCCCTTGTTCCGGCCAATGGTAGATGAGAGCAGGATATTATTCGTTGCGCCTACACAGATCAGATCATCGATGTTCATGATCACCGCATCCTGCGCTATGCCCTTCCATACGCCCAGGTCGCCTGTTTCTTTCCAGTACATGTAGGCCAGGGAAGATTTGGTACCTGCGCCGTCGGCATGCATGATGATGCAATGCTCTTCGCTTCCTGTCAGATGATCGGGAACGATCTTACAAAATGCCTGTGGAAACAAGCCTTTATCGATATTGGAAATGGCGTTGTGCACATCTTCTTTGGATGCGGAAACGCCGCGCAGGTTATATTTAGTGTCGGACATGTTTCAAATTTCGGAATAATTCATTGACAATTTTTGATTCAGGCAATTTTATCGATGTACCATTGACCGTTGATCATGGACATAGTCACATTCAATGTGCTACCAGTCGTAAATTTCACGGTGATGGTTTTACTTCCCCCGGCATCGAGCACACCGGCAATGACAGCCTTTTCAACCGTTTTAAGCTCCTCTTCAAAGTCCTGACTGTTGGTTATAAAATCGTAATCGAACCCATCAGGAACACCATCGCTTGTAGGATACTTCCTAAAGTTCCCGTCGCAGGTTTTAAAGTATTCGCGCCAAAAAGCGAGGTACTTATCCGACACATAGCCGGACCGTTTCAGCTTTTCCAGGTAATCTTCGGTAGCTTTAAAATCAACCGCATAGAACCTGGTAGAGTCGTAAATCTCATTACAGCTGTTAAGTACCAGACAGTTCTGTATAGACGGCTGATCGCGGTACCATTCATAAAAATCAATGATCCGATGTAAAGCGGCGTTATTGGCGTCAGCCTGCTGATCTGTCTTATCCGGCGACGCATTTTCCGTGCCTTGCCTCCCGCAACAGGTGCAAAGACACAGCAGCAGCACGGCTAACAGGATCGGTTTTTTCATATGGATCATGAACGAGGGCATGGCTGATAAACTCATCTTAAAACACCTCCTTCGCTACGCGCTTGGTGCTTTCGGAGGTTCCCATCGTGTAATAATGCAGGCAGGGAACGCCCGCCTTCTTCAACTCCTTGCTTTGCTGAATGCACCATTTCACACCGACTTCTTTCACTGCCTTATCGTCTTTGCACTTTTCGAGTTCCACGTACAGGTCCTGCGGCAGATCAATATGAAATACCTTCGGCAAAGCGATGAGCTGCTTGCGCGATGATAAGATTTTCAGGCCCGGAATGATGGGAACATTGATCCCGTTCTGGCGGCAAAGATCCACAAAATCAAAGTATTTTTTGTTATCGAAGAACATCTGCGTCACCACATAATCCGCACCGGCTTCCACCTTCGCTTTGAGCCATTTCATATCGCTGTAAAGATTGGGCGCTTCAAAGTGCTTTTCAGGATAAGCCGCAATTCCCATACAGAAATCCGTTGGTGAGGCATCCTTCATTTCATCGTCCAGGTATATTCCTGAGTTCATGTCTTTGATCTGCCTCACCAGGTCGATGGCATAGTTGTGGCCACCCGGCTCAGGCACGAAGCTCGATTCGGTTTTGATGCTGTCGCCACGCAGGGCCAGCACATTGTCTATGCCAAGGAACTGAAGATCGATCAGGGCATTCTCCGTTTCTTCCTTTGTAAAGCCACCGCAGATAATATGCGGCACCGCTTCCACATCGTATTTGTTCATGATGGCCGCGCAGATCCCAACGGTGCCCGGGCGCTTGCGGATGCTCACTTTTTCAAGATAGCCGCCCTCTCTTTTTTTATAAATATATTCTTCCCGATGGTAGGTCACGTCCACAAAGGCCGGCTTGAATTCCATCAGGGGATCTATTCCGTCAAAAATAGATTGGATGCTTTTTCCTTTGAGAGGCGGAAGGATCTCAATAGAAAAAAGGGTGTCTTTCGCAGATTTCAGATGTTCGGTAATTTTCATACGTTGTTGTTTATTTCTTCCTGTCGTAACATGTCCCGAACCTGTTTCGGGATGGTTCCTCTTATTCGTGTTTGTTTACGAAACAGCGGGATCACTATTTCAAAAACAAATTTACAGGAAGCAAATGTAATTAATTAATCAGTAACTAAATACAGGCAAAGATGGATGTTTCGCGTTAAAAACGGGCCTGACTATAGGATTCGCATTAGAACCTGTAGCCTACCGATAAATTCAGCTTAAAGCTGTTGATAGGGAAATTACCGCTGTTATTGAAGTAACTCCCATAGCCGGTATAGACATAGCTCTTTGGATTATTTGACTGGTAATCGTCGGAATGGTAACCGACGCCAGCCAGCAGCAGCATGTTGAAGTTTTTGTGTATCCTGAACAGAATACCGTTGTCGAGCATAAACGTATAGCGGTTCATCACAAAGTCGCGCGACACATAGGGCGACTGAGGGCCATAATAGTTGGGATCGTAAATATAAGAATCGTAACGGCCCGTAAACTGCGAGATGCCGACGTAAGGACCGATAAAGTGCGTCACTACGCGTTTGCCACTGGTGTGAATATGAAAGGCCAGACCAGCCTCGTAAGTCTTGCGGTTGAACTTGAAATTGGTAACCCCATTGTAATAAGGAGAGCCAAACACGGTATTATTAAGCTGGTTAAAATAAGGCTCCGCAAAACCTGCGGATACCGGCACATACACATGGAACAGCCCGTCGGCAAACTCCCTCAGGTAGCTGACCCCGAAGCTGCCGTTAAGCGGCTCCAGGAGGTTAAGAGATACCAGGTTTTTCGTCGTTATTGCTTCGCGGTAGTTTACGAGCTTCATGGAATCCTCGTAGCCACGCTGCCTGGCACGCAGCTTTGCCGGGTCAGCTGCGTAGATCACCAGGGGCTGGCTCTGCGCAGCGGGCGGCGGCGTATTAAAGGTTTCATGGGTACCGTTCTGGTAAATGATGAGGGCTACATCGCTTTTCAGCACGGTAATAGTTGGCCCGTCCTGGTAGGTAAAAAGCTTGTACCTGATCTCTGTCGGGGTGACCTCGAGAACTTTGACCTCCGTTTTGGAATTATCTTTCTTGAAGAGCTGATCCTGTGCAAAAGCACCAGCAGCGCTGAAAAACGCTAAAAACAACGCGGTATATCTCATGAAAAACGGCGGGTTAAATGTGACCTAAAAGTACTGAAAATATTTAAAAACAATTGTTTGTTCAACAACTTTATATTTCTAAATTTGGCTAACTTTTTTTTAAAAAATCCCAATTAAACCTTTCGTAATATGAGCAAAATTAAAGTAGCCAACCCTGTTGTAGAGCTGGACGGAGACGAGATGACCCGCATCATCTGGAAATTCATTAAAGACAAACTGATCGTTCCTTACCTGGATGTGGACATTAAATATTATGACCTCGGCATGGAATACCGCGATCAGACGAATGACCAGGTAACCGTGGATGCTGCAGAGGCTATTAAAAAATACGGTGTGGGAATCAAATGCGCGACCATCACGCCGGACGAAGCCCGTGTGAAGGAGTTCAACCTGAAGCAAATGTGGAAATCGCCTAACGGCACCATCCGTAACATTCTTGACGGAACGGTATTCCGCGAGCCAATCGTTTGCAAAAACGTGCCGCGCCTGGTGACCAACTGGACCGCTCCTATCATTGTTGGCCGCCATGCCTTTGGCGACCAGTACCGTGCAACCGACTTCGTGGTTCCGGGCAAAGGAAAATTAACGATGAAATTTGAAGGGGAAGACGGAAAAGTGATCGAGCATGAGATCTTTAACTTTAAAGGGGCCGGCGTAGCCATGGGCATGTACAACGTGGAAGAATCGATCCGCGGTTTTGCGCACTCCTGCTTCAACGTGGCCTTAAATAAAAAATGGCCTTTATACCTGTCCACAAAAAATACCATCCTGAAAAAATACGATGGCCGTTTCAAGGACATTTTCGAGGAAATCTACCAGGCCGATTATAAAGCCAAATTCGAAGCGGCAGGCATCGTTTACGAACACCGCCTGATCGACGATATGGTGGCTTCTGCCCTGAAATGGAACGGCAACTTCGTGTGGGCCTGCAAAAACTACGACGGCGACGTTCAGTCGGATTCCGTAGCACAAGGCTTTGGCTCTTTAGGTTTAATGACTTCCGTATTGATCACTCCGGACGGTAAGATCATGGAGGCAGAAGCAGCACACGGTACGGTAACACGCCACTTCCGCGATCACCAGAACGGCAAGCCGACGTCTACCAACCCTATTGCCAGCATCTTTGCATGGACAAGAGGTTTAGAGTTCCGCGGCAAGCTCGACAACAACCAGGAGCTGATCGATTTCTGCCACGCACTGGAGGCTGTGTGCATCGAAACGGTTGAAAGCGGTAAAATGACGAAAGACTTAGCAGTATGCGCTCATGGCAACAACGTGAAACACGGCGAACATTACCTGTATACAGAAGAGTTCCTCGACGCGATCGACACAAACCTGAAAAAGAAATTAGCGAAATAATTTTCGTATCTTTGAGGGATGCTTTCCTCCCGCATGGAAAGCGATAAAAAGAAAGAACATGAACCAGGAATTATTTGACAGGGTCGAAAATGCGCTCAAAACCATCAGGCCCTATCTTGAACGGGACGGGGGCGATGTGGAATTGTTGGAAGTAACCGACGAGAACACCGCAATGCTGGAATTGAAAGGTGCCTGCAGCACCTGCAGCATGAGCCAGATGACCATGAAAGCAGGTATTGAAGAAACCATCATGCGTGCCGTACCGGAAATCAAAGCCGTACAAGCCATAAAGATTTAATTCCCTGATACATTTCAAAAGTCCTCACGACCACCGTGAGGACTTTTTTGTTTCTATGATTTATCATGCCCGAAACATCGTTTTGTCAGTACGAGCGCAGTCGGGAACGACAAAGGAAAGAACCATTTAAGCACACTTCCCGACTTCCCCCGAAGCGACAATACACACCCAGTAAAAACACATATACCATGCACCAGGTTCACACGACCACAGACCCTAAGCTCATCGAAGCCATCATTCAATTGCGTTACGAGATCCTCCGCAAGCCATGGGACAAACCCAGGGAAACAGCTACCGATGAACTCGAAAGCCAATCGGTAAACGCTTACATCGAAGAGCAGGAGCAGATCATTGCCTGCGGGCGCCTGCAGGATAATGGCGGCGGCACCGGCCAGGTGCGTTACATGGCTGTAGCCGAAGGGCAGCAGGGAAAGGGGCTTGGAAGATTGATCCTGGCAAGGCTGGAACAGGAAGCGCTGGCAATGGGCATCCATACCATTGAGCTGCAGGCCCGCGAAAATGCAGTGGAATTCTATAAAGCACAGGGATACACCGTTCGGGAAACCTCCTTCAAATTATGGGACGTCATACAGCATTACCTCATGGAAAAACACCTGTCAGGCAGCCCTCTTTAAATTTATATCAAGGCTCTGCCGCAAAAGTCCTATATTTAATCGTTGGAAAACACCAAGCGACATATCCTGTTCCTTTGCTCCTGGTATCCCAATCCCGACGAGAAGAGCAACGGGATCTTCATCAGGCGCCATGCGCTGGCCTTGTCGCTCCGGCATCATGTTACGGTTGTGTTTGCCAAGTCAGTGACGCATCTCAAAGAACCGATGCTGATCAAAAACGAGGAAGAAAATTTTGAGGAATACCTCTGCTTTTACCCCAAGCTGAGCCACGGCCTGCCAATCATTAGCCAGGCGCAGAAATTCATGAAGCTCAGGCGCACCTACCAGCAGCTCATCGACAGCCTTTCCGGAAAACCGATCGACACCATTCATGTGAACACCATTTTCCCGGCAGCCATTCCGGCCTTATATGCCCTGAAAACATACCCTGCCGCCAAACTCTTCATTACGGAGCACTGGAGCGGCTATTACCCCGAGGACGGCAACTACCGCGGCACGCTGCTGAGCCGCTACACCAGGCAGCTCGTGGCGAAAGCCAGTGCCATCTTTGTGATCTCGGAAAAGCTGGAGCACGCCATGAAAACCCATCACCTGAAGGCCTCCTATCACCTGATCCACAATGTGGCAGATACAGATCTTTTTAAGCCTGACGGAAGCCAAAGAACGCAAGGGAAGGTCCTGCAGATACTGCATGTATCTTCACTCACAGAACGCGAAAAAAATATTTCCGGCATCATTGCCACCGCTGCCGAACTCAACAGAAAAAACGTTCCGTTCCACCTGACCCTGATCGGAGAGAACCCAACGGAAAACGATATCCATAAAAAATCGGTGGCCGGGCACAATCTCGGCTCCTTCATTACGTTTACCGGACATAAAACTCCGGAAGAAATTGCCGGTTACATGAACCGCTCCGATGTCTTTTTAATGCTCAGCCATTTCGAGGGCGCTCCTGTGGTGATCACGGAGGCACTGGCCTGCGGCCTGCCGGTGATCTGCACCGACGTGGGGCAGGTAAAAGCGATGATCCCGGAAGGGATGGGCATCGTTTTGAAAACCAACAAGCCGGGTGAATGCGCCGGGGTGCTTGCAGGCTATGCGCGGAGTGCTTTCGAAAGCAAAGAACGCATGTACCGGTACGTTTCCAGGACCTATTCCCCGGAAGCTGTATGCAAAGAGATCACTGCACTTTATAACATACATTCCTGATGCTGAAGAAGATCATAGCGACACTTTTTACGAGGGGTTTTGTAGCCCTTGTGAACCTCGCGATCCTGCTCATCACCTCCCGGCAGCTTGGCGGCGACATCCGCGGGCAGATCGGCTTGCTCATCCTCAACATTTCCATCATCCAGGTCATCAACGAGATCTATACAGGCTATGCCCTGGTCTATTTTATCCCGCGCTATGACCTTAAAACGATCTACAACCAGGGCCTCGTATGGTCTGTGGCCTGCATCATCCTCACTACCCTGACGCTCATCGGGCTCAATGTCTATTATGATGTATCTATCAATACCTATTGGATCCACATGGCCATCCTATCCTTCATCATCATCGTGCATTCCTTCAACGGTGTGGTGATCCTGGCCAAAGAAAGGATCCGCATCTATAATTTTCTGAATTTCTTTCAGCCGGCCCTGCTGCTCGTTACCCTGGCCATCCTGATCTTTGGCTTTGGACAACGCAGCGTGGACACCTACATCATCGCTCTGTATGTGTCCTTCCTGACCTCATTGCTGATCTCCGGTGTTCAGATGCTCAGCATTTTCAGGGACGATCATGCCCAGCTCCCCGCAAGTGAGCCATCCATGATCCTGCGGAAAGGCTTTTTCAATCAGCTGGCCAACCTGTCGCACCTGCTCAGCAACCGCTATAATTTCTATCTGCTCAGCAGCAGCAATGTGATGGTTGGGATCTACTTAAATTCCACCTCCCTCATCGAGTCGATCCTGCTTATCAGCAACAGCGCGTCGACATTGGTGCTTACTTACATTGCCAATAAGAAGAACGAAACGCAGAGTGTCACGGTAACCTTCCTCCTCTCAAAGCTCTGCTTCCTGCTCAGCCTCTTTTGTGTACTGGTTCTTGTGATCATTCCCTCCGAATTTTTCACCTTCCTGCTCGGAAAAGATTTTAGCCAGACGAAGGAGATCATGCTGCTCTTATCACCGGGGATCCTGTGCATCAGCTTTTCCAC
The DNA here is from genome assembly GCA_002390745.1 of Bacteroidetes bacterium UBA4416. Classification (GTDB taxonomy): domain Bacteria; phylum Bacteroidota; class Bacteroidia; order B-17B0; family Aurantibacillaceae; genus UBA4416. Next base: position 65,215 of record DGQK01000001.1, read on the forward strand.
CGTCATCAGCCACTATTTTTCGGGCATGGGCCGCCAGCGCCTCATTGCTGCCGCAAACTTCGCCGGCCTGGTGACAGCCATCAGTACGGGCTATTTCCTGGTAGGCCGCTACCAGCTCATCGGAGCCTGCTATACCGCCTGCCTCTCGTACTTTATAGCCTCCGTTATCATGGTGGTGATGTTTATGCGCGAACACCACCTGCCTCTGTGGTCGCTGTTCAGGATCAGGAAAGATTTTAAGGTATTGAAGGAAGTCCGGTAAGGGGTCAGATATGGCGGATGACAAACTGCAGCATCGTGACCGTGCAGGTGATGATAAAAGACCACATCACATATTTCCCGCCGTTATCACGCTTCAGGATGATCTGCCCGATGAGCAGCAGAATGGTGAACAAAAAAGGAATAAGCGCCGCATGGTAGTGCAGCGACTCCGAAAGATGGCCCCTGAGAAGGCTGATAAAGGCGCGCTGCAGGCCACAGCCCGGGCATTCCAGCCCAAAGTGCGCTTTAAAAAAGCAGGTAAACAGATGTTGCTCCAGCCAATCGATCATTTGTTTCAATCATAAAAAATGCCTTTGAGGAATTCAAAGGCATTTTTTTTAAACTGCATTTTCGCTTAGCGTCCCATCATATCCCATGGCATAGCCGACAGGATAGAGCCTACCGCTACGATGTAGATGATGATAAAGACAATGTAGATACAGGACAGGATGAGGCCGATAATGCCGCACACCTTCCCTGCTTTGAGGTTATTGTAGGAGGCCAGGGAATAGGCATTCGGATTGGCTTTATAAAGAGCTGCGCCCTTAGAGCCCATAACCACCGCAAGAATCCCCAGGATGATACCGATGATGCCATAGCAAAAGCAGAACACGATGGAGAGTATCCCTAATACCAACACGGCGGTTGAATTAGGTACCGGACTTTGGCCGAACTGGTTATTGATAGGATTTACCGGCGGTTGGCCGTATTGAGGTGGGTCATTTGAGAACTTATTTTCTTCCATAAACGTTTATTTTCAGCTAAGATATAAAAATTTCGCTTATACCACATGCGGAAAAAAAAGTTTCGTTCAGGTACCATCTTCTGCATTCTTTCTTCCAATGAGTGAAAAAACAAACCTTTTTCAAAACACTCCCGTAGAAGAAACCAATTACGCCGGAAGGCGATCCTAAAACATCCCATAAAAAAACATCAAAAAAACATCAAACTAAAAAATAAAGCACCGACATGAAACCATTTTTAAACTATTCAAAAACTTTTGGCCATGAAAACTTTTTATCAAACTACAGGAATGCTCATTGCCCTGGCAGGCGGTGTGGCAAATGCGCAAAGCAACAATCCTGCATCGACGATTGACAGCCTCGCCAATTTCAACCGCCAGCAATGCATCAGTTTTTTTAATGCCCACCACAGCAACCCCAACGAACTTCCTGAGTTCATTAGCGCATCTCAAAGGGCCTATATCCGCCAGACGTTTTTCCCTTCCTCTTCACGTCCCTCCGGCCCGAATCCTTTGCCACAACAAGCCTGCACCAATATCGATTTCGAATCCGGAAACCTCAACGGCTGGACAAGACTCACCGGCTTTAATCCCGGCTTTAATGCGGCCGGCTGCTGCCTGAACCCGGGCGGCGCGCAGCAGGTAACCAACGGTGGGAACGACGGCTGCGGCGGCTTTCCTACGGTAGCGCCCGGAGGCAACTTCTCCGTGATGCTCGGCAATAACGGAACCGGCGGCATTGCCGACAGGCTCGAGCAAACCTTTAACGTCACTGCTTCCAACGCTAACTTCACCTACCGCTATGCCGTGGTATTCGAAGATCCGGGGCATGCGATTGCCGACCAGCCAAGCTTCCAGATAGAAATGCTGGACTCCTCAGGACAGCAGATTCCCTGCACGTTCTACAATGTATCGGCCGGACAGAACATTCCGGGCTTTGTGAACTCTGCTACCTGCGCCAATGTGGTGTATAAGCCATGGACGAATGTGAGTGTGGACCTTACCAACTATATCGGGCAAAACGTAACCATCCGCTTTACAACCTATGATTGCTCGCTGGGAGGGCATTACGCGTATGCATACATCGACGGAAGCTGCATCGACTTTAACATCACACAAAGCGCGGTGTTGTGCCAGGGTTCTGTCATACAGCTCACTGCGCCTACAGGCTTTGCCACCTACACCTGGACGCTGCCCGACAACTCCATACAGAACGGGCAGATCATTACCACAGGGCTACCCGGCGTATATACCCTCAACATGCTGACATTTACCGGCTGCCCGGGCCCAACGATGACCTATACGCTGGTTGGCTTTCCAAAACCAAATGCGGTCTTCAGCCCCAACCAGCTTTCCGCCTGCAACCACAACCTGAGCTTTAGCAATACAAGCAACGTTGCCAGTGGAACTATTGTTTCCAATAACTGGAGCCTGGGCGACGGAAATACAAGCACAACGCAAAACCCGTCGCACACTTACGCCAATACAGGCTCCTATAATGTGCAGCTGATCTGCATTACCAATATGGGTTGCAGCGATACGGCTCTGTTGCCGGTAGTCATCAGCCCTCTGCCAAATGCCTCTTTCATTAATAATACCGTTTGCCTGAATACGGCCACTTCTTTTACAAATACGTCCACCGTCAGCTCCGGCGCAATTGTCACCACGAACTGGTCTTTCGGAAATGGAAGCCAGTCGGCATTAACTCAGCCTACGCATCAATACGCCAATGCGGGCACCTATCCGGTAACGCTGACCGTAGTGACCAATAATAATTGCAGCAGCTCCGTGACCCAGCAGGTCACTGTGAATGCCTTACCCAATGCCTCATTCTCCGCCGCCGGCGTATGCGAAGGCCAGCCGGTCAATTACCTGAACACCAGCACGATCAATGGAGGCAGCATCAGCAACTATATCTGGGATTTCGACTCGGACGGAACCCCGGATAATACAAGCCTCAATCCTTCCTACAACTTCGCGGTACCGGGAACTTATCAAACGCAGCTGATGGTGGTAAGCACCAGCAATTGCAGCGCCGTCTTTTCACTGCCTGTGAATGTATATGCTTTGCCGGTGATGCAGTTCGCTGCCAATACAGCCTGCCAGGGCGCCGTTACCAGCTTCACCAGCCAATGCGGTGTCACCAACGGCCAGATCACCAGCTACAACTGGAACTTTGGCGATGCCAGCTCCGGAAATCTTCCGCATCCGCAACACTTATATACCACTTACGGCACTTACAATGTGGTGCTGACGGCCACCAGCAATCACAACTGCAGCAATACGATGCAACAAACGGTTGTGGTGCATCCGAAACCGGTGGTTAATTTCTCGGCCAGCACGGCCTGCCTCAATCAGGCCACTCAATTCAACAACCAATGCAGCATTGTATCGGGCAGTATCCTGCTCTACCAATGGGATTTCGACAACAACGGAACGATCGATAATACCACGGTAAATCCAAGCTATGTTTATCCGACAGCAGGCACAGCGCAAAGCCGCCTGATCGCTGTTTCCAATAACAATTGCAGCAACCAGAGTGTGAACAACGTGATCGTGCATTACAATCCTGTTGCAGACTTCCATGTTCCTTCAGCCTGCATGCCGCAGAGCAGCCATTTCACCGATGCTTCGACCAGCAGCGACGGGGCCATCACTTCCTTCAACTGGGATTTCAACGGCGACAATTTGCCGGATAACCTCATGCAGAACCCACAATACAATTTTGCGCAGGCAGGCAACTACGGTGTGAAGCTGGAAGTTCAGACCCAATACGGCTGCACTAACACCATTGTGAAATCGGCTTACGTGAATGCCACGCCTACTGCTTTGTTCAGCGCGCAAAACCCGAAAGGCTGCCCCAGCCTTTGTGTGAACTTCACAAATAACAGCAGCATCGGCAGCGGGGCCATCCATACCTATCAATGGATTTTCGGAGATAATACACCGCCGGGCTATGCCGAAAACCCGGTACACTGCTACGAAACCGGGAATTACGGCGTTACCCTCAAAGCTGTATCGGACAGCGGCTGCGTGGGCACCTCCTTCATCCCGAATTTTGTACAGGTATACCCAACACCATTGGCGGGCTTCGACATCTCGCCATCAGAAGTGGAAATCACAACTCCGCTGGTGGAAGTACAGGACAAATCGACAGGCGCTTCCAGTGTCGTTTATTTTTTAAGCGACGGCACCACCAAAACCACCCCGGACTTCAGTCATTTATTCAGCACCGATGAAGCCAAGACGATTGCCATCCTGCAGGTAGTGAGCAATGCCTATTCCTGCAAGGATTCTATCGTCAGGGACCTTACCATTAAGCCATCCTGGGTAGTATACGTGCCTAATGCCTTTACGCCAAACCATGACGGTCTGAACGATGGATTCAGGGCATCAGGCATAGGCATCGAAGCATTCCGGATGCAGATCTTCGACCGTTGGGGAAAAATGATCTTTGAAAGCAACGACATCAACACGCCCTGGGACGGCTCTGTAGGAAGAGGGGAAGCCGGCGACGCCAAGCAGGAGGTATATGTCTGGAAAGTAAAAGTGAAAGACGTGAACCACAACGACCACGATCTGATCGGGCATGTCACATTACTTAAATAATGTCAAAAAGGCATTGAAAACTATTTGGTTTAAATTTTGTTTATACATTTAACAGTTCTAATTTTAGAATAAATCAGTAAAAACAATTTAAAAAAATAAGAGTATGGCATTAGAGATCACAGACGCTAATTTCGAAGAATTAGTATTAAAATCAGATAAACCGGTATTGGTTGACTTTTGGGCAGAATGGTGCGGACCTTGCCGGATGGTGGGGCCTGTTGTGGAAGAGCTTTCCAAAGAATATGACGGAAAAGCCGTTGTGGGGAAAGTGAATGTTGACCACAATGCCGACATTTCCACAAAATACGGCATCCGGAATATCCCGACACTGTTGGTATTCAAGAACGGCGAAGTAGTTGAAAAACATGTAGGTATCGCTCCTAAAAACGTGTTGTCCGGTAAGCTGGATGCTCATATCTAACCCGTTTCTGACAGAACTTTCCAAAAACCCTTCACCACAACAGTGAAGGTTTTTTTAATGGAAATTTGCGCTGTTTACTCACTAAAAGCACCAGTTCACCGTTTCGTAACCTTTAATTAATGCCTGTGTCACATTATGGCATTAGGTTTGTCTGGTAATAGTTAACAAAAACGAGAACTTATGAATACAACACAGGCAATGATTATCCTGAATAACGGGATCAGAAAATATGGTACTATCATTAACGGAGAACAGGAAGGACGAATCAGATTTATACCAGCTACAGAAATAGTGCTTATGGATGAGCATCAACTGACGAACCTGATCGAGCACATTCCGGTTTCCAGCATTTATTCGATTGATACCTTCCTGAAATAATTACTTCAAACAAACCGAAAACCCCTATATACACTGTGTATAGGGGTTTTTTATTTCGTGAAATGCCGGATCCATTTCTGAATTTGCGGAAGTGCCGGAGTGCTTGCCGCAATGTTTTCTGCATCCTGCTTTGTTAACAGATCCGGATCTCAAGGCAGCAAAGGATCTTTGCTGCGATCCATGGCACAAGGAGTTCCCGCTTACCTGATTCAATTCATCCTGTTTAAGGCTCAGGAAAACAATACCCTCCCGGGAATTTCGCATGCCTGTTTCGTGGAAAAACTTCCCCCGATTACCTGTTTAGGCCTTTCCCGAGGAGGAACCGGATTTGAGCGACGTTTGAAAATGCACTTATGGTATCTGGTATCTCTTTAAAAAAAGTCAATCGCGTTCTTCTTTGCGGTATCCTCGTTGTGGCAGTCCTTTATTTTGCGAAGCAGGTGCTGGTGCCTGTGACGTTTGCCGCTTTCTTTGCGATGCTCTTCACCGGCCTTTCCAACCGCATGGAAAAACACCGCGTTCCACGCATCCTGAGCACTATGATTTCCTTATTCATTTTGGCAGCGGTGGTCTTTGTGATCGGCCTGCTGGTATACATGCAGGGCAAAAAGCTGGCGCAGGACTTCCCGGTAATCGAAAAAAAATCGGAGCAGTTTTTCAAACAAGCCGAAGATTATATCAGCACCAAACTCGACATTCCTCCGGCCAAACAGGACAGCCTCATCAACAAACAAATGAAATCGGCTTCCGAATCGGCAGGCAGCATGGCCAAATCGGTGGCAGGAAGCATATCGGGAACTATCGGCTCCTCCGTGCTGGTAGTCATCTTCACGTTTTTATTCCTGTACCAGCGCGAGAAATACGAAACGTTTTTTGTGAGCCTTTGTAAGAATACGCCACCCGACGAAGCCAGGGCACTCATTCACAACATCAGCAAGGTAGCACAGAACTATCTCACGGGCAGGGCGCTTTCCATTCTTATTTTCACCGTGCTCTTCACCATAGGCTTTCTCATCATCGGCCTCAAAAATGCCTTTCTCCTGGCCTTTATTGCTGCCCTCCTCACCATCGTGCCTTATATCGGCTCCATCATCGGCGGCCTGTTCCCGTTTGCGGTAGCGCTTGTCACGGAAGACGATACCGGCATTGCCATTGGCGCGCTCGCAGTGATCGTGATCATCCAGGGCATCGACAATTATTTCATCGAGCCTTACATTATCGGCGGCGAAGTGAATATCAGCGGCTTTTTCACGATCCTCATTTTATTGATAGGCGGGCTCATCTGGGGAATTGCCGGCGTGGTGCTGTTCCTGCCTATGCTGGGTGTTGCCAAAATTATCTTTGATGCCGTGCCGGAGCTCAATGCTTATGGCTACCTCATCGGCGACCAGGCCCAGGAAAAGCAATCGGAAAGGTTGCTGAAAAAACTGAAAAGCCTGTTTGGCAAAAAGAAGGAGGAATAGCTGCTTCACGCAGTGTAGGACGGCCGGTACAGATAAGCCCCCGATCACCGCGCGAAATAGGAAGGATATGCTTACTTTTGCAAGTATGTTTGAAAGCCTGAAGCTAAAAAAATACCCCTCCGACGCCCGGTTCGACACCATTTATCCAAAAAAATACCAGGAGCACTCTGCCAGGCATTTTACTCCGGTGAGCATTGCCGTGAAAGCCGCCAGGCTCCTGGCTGACAAACCTGACGACAGAATCCTCGACATTGGCTCCGGCGTGGGTAAGGTATGCTGCATTGGCGCAAGCATTACAGATGCTCATTTCTATGGTGTGGAAAAACGAAAAACACTGACCAACCTTTCCAATAAAATAAAACGCGAGTACAAGCTAAAGAACGCGCATTTCATCAATGCCGATTTTACGACCCTTGATTTCAGCCGCTTCAACGGGATCTACTTTTTCAATTCCTTTCATGAGCACCTCGATGAAACCTGTGTGTTGGACGAAACTTCCAGGGTATCGCTGAGCGAGTACAGGAACTACCACAATAGCCTGAAAGAAAAACTGAATGAATGTATAAAAGGAACAAGGCTCGTCACTTACTACACCTTCAAAAATAAGATCCCCGCTTCTTTTCAGTTCATCGATGCCAACGAAACGGGCCTGTTGAAGTTTTATATTAAGAAATGATTTCATGGGTAGCTTTCGGCTACTCAGATGGCTTCGACTCCGCTGTTTGAACCCGGTATTTCAGGTGGCTGAGGCTTTCGAAGCCACCTGATCTCCGTTCTCGCAGATTTTAAGTATCTTTACAACGCATGAAAGTCCTGCTGACCACGCTCAACGCCAAATACATCCATACCAACCTGGCCATCCGCATCCTTTACGAAATGAATGAAGGCTACGAGGGGCTGGACTGGAAAGAGTTTGTGATCAAGGAAGACCGGCAGAAAGTGGCTAAGGCCTGCGCGGCATACGATGTGGTAGCGTTTAGCTGCTATATCTGGAACATCAGCCAGACCCTTGAAACCGCGCGACTCATCAAGGAAATCAAGCCCGGGATCAGGATCCTGCTGGGCGGGCCGGAAGTCAGCTACGACTGGAAAGACGTGATCTCCCTGCCCTATGTGGATTACATCATTGAAGGAGAAGGTGAAACTCCTTTTAAAGAGTTCCTTGAGTTTTACCCGGATGAAAGCAGGGTGTCGAACCTGATCTACAAAACGGCCGAAGGGATACAGAAGAACAAACATGCTCCGATGTTCGACCTGAAACAGTTTGAGCACAGCATGCCGTACCGCTTTGACGATCCGGCCAAACTGGCCGACAAAGTCCTGTATATCGAAACCTCACGCGGATGCCCTTATAAATGTGAGTTTTGCCTGGCAAGCCTCGACAACAAAGTGCGCTACCTGCCCAATGCCTCTATTAAAGCCACGCTCCTGCATATGATGCAGCATGGGAAAGTGATCAAGTTCCTGGACAGGACATTCAATATCAAAAAAGATTTTACGATCGATATCTTTAAATTTATTTTAGAGCATCACCGGCCGGAAAATGTGTTCCAGTTTGAGATCACCGCCGATATCCTGCACCCGGACATCATTCAGTTCATCCACGATCATGTGCCTGCAGGGCTGTTTCGCTTCGAGATCGGCATCCAGACAGTAAACCAGAAGGCCAACCTCGAGGTGAGCCGCAAGCAGAATTTTGAAAAAACGAAAAGCATCATTCGGCAGCTGGACTATAAAGTGGAGATGCACCTCGACCTGATCGTGGGCCTTGCCCTGGATTACTGGGACGATATCAGATACAGTATTGAAGAGGTATTCAGGCTCTTTGCCCCTGAGATGCAGCTGGGCTTTTTAAAGTTCCTGAAAGGCACGCCTATGCGCGATAAGACAGATCAGCACGGCTTCGTGTTCGACCCGCTCCCGCCTTACCAGATCATCCAAAGCAATTACCTCAGCAAAGAGGAGCTGGCGAAAATCGTACAGCTGGAGCATGCCCTGGAGATATACTGGAATGGCAAAAAATGCATCAACACCCTGAAATATGTGACGGCCCATTACAGCATTTTTGATTTCCTGCTCGGACTCGGGATCTATTTCGGCGAGGTGAGCGATTATCACCGGTATTCGCTCAACGATATTTTCAGGATCATCACTGCTTATGCGCAGAGGCATTACCCCGACGATGCGATCCTGAAAGAGCTGATCGCCATTGACTATTACCTGCACTTTAAAGTGAAGCCGCAGGCGCTGTTCCTGGGCGAAATAGAAGCCGTAGAAAAACAACAGCTTATCCGGAAACACAGCCTGAGCCCCAAATACAGGTATGTGGTACTGCCGCTCAATTTCAGCTATGCCAATTTTTCTCAAAAAGGTCTGATCGAGAAACAGAAAGACCATGTGATCATTCAGTACAACGGCTCCTCAAGAGCGCAAATTGTGAGGACCGGCTTTACAGGTCCAGCGTAAACTGTTTGGCAAATTCGGATCCGGGCTCGCGGGTGGCATCGATAAAAAATGCTTTGATCTTTTCGGCAATCCGCTCTATTTCGGCATAGCTGTTAGGCTTTATGATGTAGCCATTGCAACCCAGCCTGTAGCTTTCCATAATGTCGCTCCGGGCCCCGCTGGTGCTGTAGATGATGATGGGAATTTCACGGAGACGCTGGTCGCTTTTTATGATCTTCAAAACATCCTTCCCGCTTTTCTGAGGCATATTCAAATCGAGGATGATCAATGCCGGTAGCCGGGAACTGGCATGAATAATCTCCTTCAGGGCAACAATGAGCTCTATTCCGTTGTTGACGCGCCTGGTGGCTCCCATCAGGCCAACAGCCTTAAATGCCGCGATCATGAATAAACTATCGTCCTCATCATCATCTGCCATGAGAATGTAAGGCTCATTCTGGTTATAATTCACGTCAAGCATATTAAAGCTGTTTACGTTTTATGAAATTACGAAACTAGAGGGGATCATGTTGTGGAAATAATTCCTCCTATTCCCAAATAACGTAAAATCAGTTATGCTCGCTTTTTTGGATATCCTCCACTTTCTCAATAAAATGGGTGATCTTGGTATCGGACGTAGGGCCATAGGAATTCACAATCACTCCTTTTTCGCCTGTATTGGTTTCGATCGCATATAAAATAGAGCTATCGGCCGGATCCGACTCTCCTTCAAACCGGTAAAACGAGCTGATCTTCACCTCTTCGGGCCTGTATTCTTTTTTCTCATCATCCAGGATGGTATCTTCCTTGGTAGCGGTGAAGTTGTGCTTATATCCCCGTTCGCGTAATACATCCATACACTCCGTCAGTGTATCCATTTCTTCTTTGTGCGGCAGATTATTTTCCATAGCCTCTTCGTTTTTAGAATTAAACAATGTAAAAAAGCAATCTATTTTAATGCCAAAGCGCATCAGCGTTTTTAAAGACTCCAAAACGAATCCTGTATTTTTTCCGTATTATGCGCGCATAATATATCAACAGGATTAAGTGAAAAACAATTATGCATGAAAGGCGAACCCTGGCACAAAAAAATCCGTACAAAACATAAACCAACGCAATATACAGGAATCGCCCAACACCCCGGAAACACAGCAGCTCGGGGCTGGTCAAAAACAATCCTAACCGAAACCGTATTTCTTTTCCTTTCAATAAAACATCACCAGCAACATACATGAAACCATACACTCACTCTTTAAACCGCTTGTCCTATGAAAACAACATTTACCTTCGCATTGGCACTTACTGTTCAGGTAATGGTAAACGCCCAGACATCAGGCCACCAGGCCGTTATGATCCTCATGGATCTTAGTCCTAAAACGACAGAGGCTACAGAACCGCAACCCTCGAATGCCGACAAGCTACGCTATGAAGAGCAGCAGCTGAAAGATGAGATCGACGCCACGCAAAAAAAACTCATCCAGAAACAAGTAGCGGTTTCCCGCATCAGATCCTATATGACCTACGACCTGTTTGCTTCCAACAACCGGATGATCGCCGACCTTGCATCCAACCCATCCGTAAAAACCACAGCCATTGAGAAAAGCCGGGAACTTAACGGCCTGGCCGCACAGAAAATAAAAATGGCACAGGAGATCCGCGAAGAGGCCGACGCACAGGCCACACCGGAAGCGCAGCTGGCAGCATTCAGCAATGCCGAAGAAAAAGAAACACTGGCGCTCGCACAGCAACAGGAAGCCATCAAACTTCTGAAACTCAGTGCCCCACTCTACATCAAGCCTTGTCCTGCGGAATTCAGCACTAAAACCGCCATTGCACCAGGTAAAGAAACAGCCGCTATTGATGACCTGGACGGGCTCATGCAGCAAGCCAACGACATGAAAAGCACCTTTGAGCAATTGCGGAGCGCCGCTACCGACAAAACAGGAAACGAGAAAGCTGCCATGCTTGACGAGGCACTTAGCATGGAGCAGGACTACATCGCTGCCCGCATCCGGCTTGCCATTCTCCAATACCACCGCAGGGAAAAAACCTACCTGGAAAATAAAGCGTTCATCGCCTTATGGATAGAAGGTATAGGCGATGACGCGCTTACACAGAAAGCCAGGCTCCTGGGCGAGGAAGCAGATTACAATTTCAGACTGGGAAAAGAAATGCGGGAAGAGGCTGATGCACAGCTTAGCCAGGCCGCACGCCTCGGGGAAATAAGCAATGCCGAAGAAAAAGAGCTATTGGCCCTTAGCCAACAGCAGAAAAGTGTGAACGAACTGAAAAAACTCAACAGAGGCTTTTTACTCGCTTCCAATTAAGCCTACCGGATCTTGCTTCACGGGCATTCAGGAACATTCAGGAAAAGGACACTACCGGCTACTACGTAACAAAATCCCCATCACAACCAGGTTGCGATGGGGATTTGTATGAATGATTTAACTTGCCTCTGACTTAGTATCAGTAAATTGGAGTAAGTTTCTTTGCTTGTTTTGCAGGTTATGAATACAAAACGTTGAAAGATCTCATTCGTTTCTGTTCATAGAACAGACAAGACCATGCCAGCCTGCAAATGGCATTTTTGAAACGATCCTGTAGAAAAACTTCTATAAGCCTGTGTGAAATGGTAAAGCATTGCCCCTTTCCCGAAAGGTATACGGATTTATCGTAGCTTTACAGAAAGCTGACCAAATGGATTTTGTACACAATATTGAACACCGCAAAAAAGCCCTTGAAAAGCTCCTGCAATGTGTTATTGACCATGAGAGCGAGGTGATCGGGGCCTTGTATAAGGACTTTAAAAAACCCGGCTTTGAGTCGGTGATTACAGAAACCTCATACATCATCAGCGACCTGAAGGCAACGATTTCCAATCTCTACCGCCTTACCAAGCCCAAGAAGGTCCGCCCGGCGCTGATTAATTTTCCTTCTTCGGATTATATTTACAGTGAGCCTTACGGGCATGTACTCATCATTGCTCCGTGGAATTATCCTTTTCAGCTGGCGCTCTGCCCGTTGATTGCGGCTGTTGCGGCAGGAAACCGGGTAACGCTCAAACCATCGGAGCTGGCCCCTGCCACCTCGGCGATCCTGGCAAAGATCATTTCCGGTTCCTTCGACCCATACCATGTACAGGTAGAGGAAGGCGGAGTGGAAAAATCGAACGAGCTCCTGGCGAAGCGCTGGGATTATATTTTTTTCACCGGCAGCGTCCATGTCGGCAAGATCGTTGCCCAGGCGGCAGCCGGGCAGCTCACACCGGTAACGCTGGAGCTGGGCGGAAAAAGTCCTTGCATCGTAGACAAAACGGCAAATTTGCCGCTTGCAGCCAGGCGCATTGTGTGGGGGAAATTTATCAATGCCGGGCAAACCTGCATCGCCCCGGATTACATCCTGGTGCATCACAGCGTGAAAAAACAGCTGACCGCGTACCTGAAAGAAGAGATCACACGCGCCTACGGAAGCGATGTGAAAGCCTCTCCGGATTACGCACGCATCATCAGCCTCAAACACTGGGAGCGCTTGCTGAGCTACATCAGGCCCAAGCACCTGGCGTTTGGCGGCTCTCACGATAAGGAAGACCTCTTCATTGCTCCCACTCTTCTGGATGAGCCTGGCCTGGATAGTGAGGTCATGCAGAACGAGATCTTCGGGCCTTTGCTGCCATTGATCTCCTACCAGGGGGAGAACGATCTCCGGCGAATCATCGGCAGCTATGAAAAGCCCCTGGCGCTTTATGTGTTTGCAGAAAGCAAGAGCTTCCAGGATTTTGTGATCCGCAACTTCTCCTTCGGAGGCGGCTGCATCAACGATACGGTGATCCATCTGGCCAATAAACGCCTGCCTTTCGGAGGCGTAGGCCACAGCGGCATGGGAGCTTACCATGGACAGAGCAGCTTCGACACGTTCTCACACAAAAAGTCCATCACGAAAAAAGCGAGCTGGCTGGATATTAAACTGCGCTACGCCCCTTATAAGGATAAGCTGAAAAAGATCCGCAGCCTGCTCAGGTGGCTCTGAGCCCTGCAAGCTTCCGGAAACAATGCTTCTTCTTTCACTCCTCAAAAAGCGACAAATCGCATAAAAATTATACAAAATTGATATTTCAATTATTACAGATATCAAAAAAAGATAGAAACAACATTTTACTATCAAAAAATCCAATTCTCATTAAGGCAAGGAAAAGGTATCGCAAAATACACATTCCGGAAAAAGGGCTTTTCTTTTTATCAAATTACTTTTGATCAGGGAAATGCATTCACCTGAACATTCGTAATCACTCTAAAAACCACACCTGATGAAACATTTAATTTTACTTGCCGCTTTTTCTTTAAGCTTATTGAGCCTGAACGCCCAGAATAAAACCCACAAAACAGGCATCGAAGTTGGCGGCTACCTCCAACAGTATAATGGCAACCTGGGCAACAGCTTTTTCAAATTCAAGGAAACGGCCTTTGGCGGATTCTATGCCAATGCCGGCTTTTACCTCAGCAGATCGTTCGATGCTGTGATAGGAGGTTCCGTTGGGCATTTCGGGTACTGCCAGACCGACGAGGACAAAAAGCGGATCGTGGCGGCAGAATTCCGCTGCCCCGGCTGCACCGATCAGCTGGGCATGGGCGAACTAAGATCCATGATGATCTCCGGAAATGCGGCGATCAAATACAAATTCGCCAACGGCTACTTTCTGAAAGAACATGCACGCTTCGCGCCGTACGTGTATGCCGGTGTGGGTGTCAATTACTTATCCGACATCATGAAGCGGAATTGTGTGAATACAGGCACACACCTGAGCATCAATGGTGGCGCAGGGCTGAAATATAACATCAACGAGCGCTTCAATATCGGCTATAACCTGGGCCTTGGTTGCTTTGTCACCAAAAAGGTATACTATACCAATGCCATGGAACACCCTGAAACAGAAAGCCACGACGACGCAATGCATGCGGAGGAGGTAAAGATGGAAAAACGCAAGGACCTCTATATGCAGCATGCTATCTCCTTCGGGTTCAACTTTTAAAGCGGTTGCCCCACGTAGTTTACTATATCTTTCCTCCCCTCTGTTTTCAACACAGCAGTTAAATGCTATAAATTATAGCATTTAACTGCTACAAATAGACTTACCTTGGTATCACCTAAAACACGTGAGCCATGGAACATCCGGAGAACGATTATTTTAAAGGGAGAGGCGCACAACTCAATCCCAACACCCGATTTCAAAAGAATACCTATGTGCAGGAGCACATCGAAGGGCTGGATGAGCCTTTTCTGCAAAAAGAAAAAACGGAAATTATTTACACCTACCCTAAAACCATCATCAACAAAGTAGACAGCACCGACATTGGCCTGGCTTACTCCCTGAACCCCTACCAGGGCTGCGAGCACGGCTGCATTTACTGCTATGCCCGGAACTCTCACGAATACTGGGGTTACAGCGCGGGGCTGGATTTTGAGCGAAAGATCATCGTCAAGAAAAACACCGCGGAACTTTTGGAAAAGACCTTCAGCAACAAGAACTGGAAGCCCATGCCCATCATGCTTTCTGGAAATACGGATTGTTACCAGCCCCTGGAGCGGGAATTCGGCCTCACGCGCAAAGTCCTCGAAACCTGCCTGAAATTCAAGCACCCCGTGGGTGTGATCACCAAGAATGCGCTTATTGCACGCGATATAGACGTCCTGAAAGCGCTGGCGCAGCACAACCTCGTGCATGTGATGGTATCGATTACAGGCACTGATGAAAAGGTGCGGCAGCTGCTGGAGCCACGCACCGCTACTTATAAGAACCGCTTTGAGGTGGTCGGGATGCTGTCCGAAAACCATATTCCCTGCGGCGTGATGGTTGCGCCCATCATCCCGGGCATCAACAATCATGAGATTCCCGGGGTGCTGGAACAGGCCTCCAAAATGGGAGCCACATCGGCGGGCATTACGATTGTAAGGCTCAACGGCGCCATCGCACAGATCTTTAAGGATTGGCTCGAAAAAACATTTCCCGACCGGGCGGAAAAAGTCTGGAACCAGATCTGTGAGTGCCATGGCGGAAGCCCCAACGACAGCCGTATCGGCACGCGCATGAGCGGGGAAGGCAAGCTCGCGGAATCCATCATGCAGCTGTTCCGGTTATCCAGAAGCCGCTTCATGCCAAAATCGGGCGAAGCGCGGAGCCTCAACTGCGACGATTTTAACTACAGAGCCGGCGACGCACAGCTAAGCTTGTTTTAATGGCAGGAAAGCATTTGAGCGAGGAAAGAAATCGGATCACGGACTTGATCTTTTGGGGGCAAAGCGATCCCGGTGCTGGGCAAATTGTTACTGGGGAGCCCTGAAGAATACAGAATGCTCTGGAACTACACCAGACGCTTCGAAAATTCAAGAAGGGCTGCAGAGCTGTTTGAGGAAGCTGGCCTTCACACAACACTCACGTCCTACTTTTACGGCTGCGCTACCGGTTTTCACGGAACGAAGCCGCATTAGCCCGAAAGAGAAAAAGAGTGTTTATCTGCCTCTAATTGTTTATTTTTGAATTAACCAATCCGCTACACCATGAAAACGCATGTTATCCCTATGCTGGCGCTGAGCCTGTTCTGTTTCACTGCCGGCGCCCAACACCGAAGCATCAACTTTGAGCATACAGCCTGGAAAGACATAAAAGCCAAAGCCAAAAAAGAAAACAAGCTCATCTTTGTGGATGCCTACACCACCTGGTGCGGCCCTTGCAAGCAAATGGCGCGGATGGTATTTACCAATGATACAGCCGCCGATTATTACAATGCCAATTTTATTAATGCGAAGATCGACATGGAAAAAGGGGAAGGCCCGGAGATCGCAAAGCAGTACAACGTAGCCTGCTACCCCAACCTGCTGTTCATTGACGGTGACGGAAACCTGGTACACCGTGTGGCGGGCTCCATGCCCGTATCCTCCTTTGTAGACCTGGGCAAAACAGCAAAGGACGACAGCCGGAACTTTTCCTGGTATGTCAAAAATTACGAAGCCAAAAAAACAGACGCCGCTTTTGTAGCCGCCTATATTGATGCCATTTCCGGAACCTGCCTGGAGCCTGACAAGGAGCTGATGCAATACTTCTCCCTTCAAAGCGAAAAAGACCTGTGGACTGAGGCCAACTGGAACATGATTAACAATTATACCAGCGACCTCCATTCGCGCGAATTCAAATTCCTTGTTGACAACAGGGTCAAGCTTGGGGAAATGTATACCGAGGCTGCCGTGAACGAAAAAATGACCCACGTGGCCGAAAGCAGCCTGGCTGCCAATGTGCGGACCAAGCCTTTTGACCAGGCTAAATACGATCTTCTCAAGCAGCAAATTACTGCGCTTCATATTCCGGGGGGTAAACAAATCCTGTTTGAATCGGACCTCAGCCTTGCCCAACGCAACAAGGACTGGAAAACTTATACCGAGCTGGCTGTCGCAAATGTAGACACCTATTATAGCCACAGCGCGAACGACCTCAACAGCATTGCCTGGGATTTCTATGAGAACGTGGATGACAAGGCCGCTTTACTGAAAGCAGAAGCCTGGGCCAGGCAATCTGTGAACATAGAGGCTTCTTACCCCAACCTGGATACCTATGCGTCCTTGCTTTACAAGAATGGCAAAAAAAGTGAAGCCATGGCAACCGCAACGAAGGCGATCGAATTCGCCAAAAAGGAAGGCTACCCTGCCGACGAATACAAGGCTACCAGCGATCTTCTCACGAAGATCAAAGCGATGAAGTGATCTAACCGTCAACACACTAAGACATGGCGCCACGATACCTTGTGTGAAGCGTACCGGAAACTGTTCTTATACTCCGTCGTTCCGATGCATTCTGCATTACGCTTAATCTGTTCCAGGTGCCCACATTTTCATTTGCATACCATAGTGTTCAACCCCTTCAGGGTTGATATGGAGCGGGCATTTTTGTTATTCATGTTGAAGCCCTTCGGGATTCCCTGCCTTGATCTGCTGAATCCCTGTTATCCGCGACTGCACAGTGATATGATCGCATCGGGATTGCACTCATCGTTTTCCGCAAAGAGGCATGCGAAAAACACCCGAACTGACTTGAGGTTGTTCTTTCAATCGGTTGCCAATGCAGGATTAACTAAAACTACTTGAAATTTTCGAGCGCGAGCTGCGCTACTTTTTGTTCGGCCACTTTTTTGGATTTGTGCTCGAACTCTGCAAAAGGCACGCCGTCGATGGTGAGCTGAATGGTGTACAGCTTTTCCTTGCCTACGCGGTCTTCTTTCAGGGTCACATATTCAAAGCGCTTCTTTTTGCGCTGCATCAGGATCTGGAACTGAGATTTGTAGTCCGTATCGTTTTGCAGGAGCTGGCTCATGTCGAGGTGGATCTTAATGATCCGGTTGAGAACGAATTTGCGGGTCACTTCAAAGCCCTTATCCATAAACACTGCGCCGATAAAGGCTTCGAACACATCCCCATAAGCCGAGGAGCTTACTTTTTCCTTTTTGGTAAGATTGGAGTGCAGCAGCGTATCGAATCCGAATTTTTTTGAGAGGCCGTAAAGATGTTGCCCGTTCACGATCCGGCTCCGGATCTGTGTGAGGAAGCCTTCATCTTTTTTGGGATAGAGCTTAAACAGGTACTCGCTGACGATAGCTCCCAGGATGACATCACCCAGGAACTCCAGGCGTTCGTTGCTCTGGAGGTGCTCGTTATGATTCCCCATCGAGCTATGCCTGAAAGCCTGCCGGTACAGGGCAAGGTTATCCGGATAAAAGCCCAAAATATTTTTAAGCCTTTGCCTGAATTCTTTATCCTCTTTAGGTAAGTTCTTTAAAACGGATAAAAGTTTTATCAAAATAAGGTATTAAGCGGTGTATTTTTTCATCACAACCGCCGCATTATGACCTCCAAAGCCGAAAGTATTGCTGATAGCCACGTTGACCGTACGTTCCTGAGCTTTATTCAGCGTTAAGTTCAGTTTAGGATCTATTTCAGGGTCGATTGTTTTGTGGTTGATCGTTGGAGGAACGATATTGTTTTTAATTGCCAGAACCGTTGCAATGGCTTCTACCGCGCCGGCAGCACCCAATAAGTGACCAGTCATGGATTTGGTAGAGCTGATGTTCATGACATAAGCCTGATCGCCAAACACATTGGTAATGGCTTTCAGTTCGGCACCGTCGCCCAGTGGGGTGCTGGTACCGTGTGTGTTGATGTAATCCACCTCGTTAGGAGAGATGTTGGCGTCCTTCAACGCGCGCTGCATCACCAGCGTAGCGCCTAATCCTTCCGGATGCGGTGCTGTAATGTGGTAGGCGTCGCCGCTCATACCGCCGCCGATCACCTCGGCATAAATTTTTGCACCTCTGGCGAGGGCATGCTCAAGCTCTTCCAGCACAAGGGCTGCACCGCCTTCTCCTAACACAAAGCCATCGCGGTCTTTGTCATAAGGGCGTGAAGCCGTTTCGGGGCTGTCGTTGCGCAGGCTCATAGCCTGGCAGGCGTTGAAACCACCGATGCCGCTTTCGTTGATGGCTGCTTCCGAACCTCCGGTAACAATGGCGTTGGCTTTCCCCAGGCGAATGTAGGTAAAGGCGTCGATGAGGGCAGTTGTGGAAGAAGCGCAGGCAGAAACGGTCGTGAAGTTAGGGCCTCTGAAACCAAAACGTATCGAGATATGGCCTGAGCAGATATCAGCGATCATTTTCGGAATAAAGAAGGGGTTGAAACGTGGGGTTCCGTCCCCTTTGGCAAAGTTAAAGGTTTCTGTCTGGAACGTGTCCAGCCCGCCGATCCCTGAGCCCCAGATCACACCGACCTCGTTCTTATCGATCCCTTCCGCATCCAGCCCGGCGTCTTTTACAGCCTGTACAGAAGCAGCGATACCGTAGTGCGAAAAAGCATCGAGGCGCTGAGCCTCTTTCCTGTCAAAATATTCTTCAAGCTTAAAGCCCTTTACCTCGCAGGCAAAACGGGTTTTAAATTTGGTTGCATCAAAACGCGTAATAGGTGCGGCGCCACTGACACCGTTAATCAGATTTGTCCAATAATCATTGACGTTATTGCCCAAAGGGGTAACGGCACCAAGTCCCGTAACTACTACGCGCTTAAATTGCATGAGAGAAATATTTTAAAGTAAAAAGTGTGTAAGCTTAGTTTTTAGCGTTTGCCTCAATGTAAGAGATCGCATCTCCAACAGTAGCAATTTTTTCCGCCTGATCATCAGGAATAGCGATGTTGAATTCTTTTTCGAATTCCATGATCAATTCTACTGTATCCAGAGAATCGGCACCTAAATCATTAGTGAAGCTTGCAGTTGGTGTTACTTCTTTTTCTTCTACACCTAACTTATCTACGATGATAGATTTTACTTTTGATGAAATGTCTGACATTGTGTTTTAGTTTAAAAATTTGCGACAAAGATAACGCTATGACGCAAATATCAAAAAAAAAAGCCTTTTAAGTAATCTCTTGTTTTTCAAACAATTGAGCTTAAAAGGCTTTTTTGATACCGATCAAATAGTGGTTTTTCACCAATAAACAGGCTTATTTGGGCTCTCAGGCCGATTTTTTGATGACCCGGTGATGGTGGTGATGCCTGTGGGAAACGGGGCGGCGGGCCTGGGTCTTATCCTCTTCCCGGGAACGGCGCTTATCGATCATGGAATACACGAAGTAGGCCACTACCCCGAACACCAGCACACTGCCAATGATGTAGAGGCTGTTCATCTGGTCGCCGGAAACGATCTTTTTGGAAACGCCCGGCTCCTGCGCCTGTATCCAAAACGACTGAAATACCATAAAAACGAATAACAGCTTGCTGCTGATGGCGGATGTGTTGCTTTTTGTTTCCATACTGACTGAATTTTGGTTCTTGCCGCGGTTCCAGTGCCTGATGCCGGAGGCAAAAACAGGTTAAACAATAAACTACCAAGGGGGACTTGTAGCTAAGTTAGCGAAAAACCGCCAAAGGGGAAAGCGCATAAAATTTGGCTGTTTGAAAAGATATACCTATATTTGTACTCGCAAATCAAAAAAAGAAGAAGGCTGGGACGATAAAGTCCCTTTTTTATTTTAATAAAATGATTAAAAAGCAAACAGTCATCGACCTGGCAAAAACACAACTCGAAGGCTCTGACAAATTTATTGTGGACGTCAAAGTATCGGCGGCCAACAAAATTGAGGTATACATCGATTCGCCCAGGCACATTTCCATTGCCGACTGCGTAGACCTGAGCCGCTTCATCGAAAAGAGCCTCGACCGCGAGAAGGACGATTTTGAGCTGCAGGTATCCTCGCCGGGAGCAACGGAACCGTTCAAGGTGCTGGAGCAATACAAAAAATACACAGGCACGAAAGTATCCGTAGTGACCAAAGAGGGAAGCAGGCACGAAGGCATCCTGAAAAGCGCCGGAGACGAGGGGTTTGAGCTGGAAGAAACGAGAAGGGAGAAAAAAACCGTAGGCAAGGGCAACCATACTGTGACAGAAATTATTAACCTAACATACAATCAAATCAAAGAAACAAAATCTGTATTACCTTTTTAAAAAACAAAACAATGGAAAGCGTAAATTTAATTGAATCATTCTCGTTATTTAAAGAAGACAAGAACATTGATAGAGCAACGTTAATGAGTATCATCGAGGATGTATTCCGTACTATGCTGATCAAAAAGTATGGCGACGCGAAAAATTTTGACATCATCGTAAACCCGGATAAAGGGGATATAGAAATTTATAAGAACAGGACCATTGTAGACGACGAGTTTGCAGAAGACTCTTTTGACTATGATCCAAACAAGCATATCAGCCTGACAGACGCTCAGAAGATCGAGCCTGATTTTGAGATCGGCGAAGAGGTAACGGAGCTGGTGAAGCTGGAGGAGATCGGCCGCCGCAATGTGCTGTCAGTACGCCAGAACCTGGTTCAAAAGATCCTTGAACTGGAGAAAAGCGGTATTTACAACAAATACAAGGAGCGTGTGGGCGACATCATCAATGCAGAAGTATACCAGGTGTGGAAAAAAGAGATCATGCTCCTGGACGACGAGGGCAATGAGCTGTTGCTTCCTAAAACTGAGCAGATCCCGTCTGACTTTTTCAAGAAGGGCGACTCTGTGAAAGCGGTTGTGCATAAGGTGGAGCTTAAAAACGGAACACCGACGATCACCATGTCGCGCACGGCGCCTTCTTTCCTGGAGCGCCTGTTTGAGATGGAGGTTCCGGAGGTGTTTGACGGGCTGATCACGATCAAGAAAATTGTACGCGAACCGGGTGAAAGAGCCAAGGTTGCCGTAGAGTCTTACGACGACCGCATCGACCCTGTTGGTGCTTGTGTCGGGATGAAAGGCTCCAGGATTCACGGCATTGTGCGTGAGTTGAAAAACGAGAACATCGACGTGATCAATTACACCGCCAATCCGCAACTCCTGATACAGCGCGCCCTGAGCCCTGCCAAGGTAACTTCTGTGAAATTGCATGAGGATACCAAACGTGCTGAGGTGTTCCTGAAGCCTGACCAGATTTCCCTGGCAATTGGCAAAGGAGGCTTCAACATTAAGCTGGCCGGTAAACTGACAGGTTATGAAATCGATGTGTTCCGCGATAATGACGAAGCTGCCGTAGACATCGAAGACGTTGACCTGATCGAATTCTCGGATGAGATCGAGGAGTCGGTGATCAAATCGTTACAGGCAATTGGCTGTGACACCGCCAAATCTGTACTGGAGCTTGACAACAGCGACCTCGTACGTCGAACAGGATTGACCGAGGATGTGATTGAAGATGTGAAGCAGGTGCTTCAGTCTGAGTTTGAAGATTAACAAATGGTTAATAAAAGAAGTTAGCTTTCTTTTTTCAGAAATAAAAAAGCAAAATTGAACTAAAAAGAAGAGGGAAATACATATGTCAGACGCAAAAACAATGCGATTAAGCAAGGTAGCAAAGGAATTCAATTTATCCCTGGGGAAAATTGTGGAGTTCCTTTCTGCCAAAGGTCGCCAGGTAGAAAACAATCCCAACGCCAAGATCGGCGATGATGAGTATGCTTTGTTATCCAAAGAATTCTCGGGGGATAAGTCTGCCAAAGAAGAGGCTCAGAATGTCGGGCTTAGTCTTAACAAGCTGAAACGCGAAACGATTGTCCTGGAGGATCCGAAGGCCCTGAAAGCGAAGGAGGAGCAGAAAGCGAAAGAGGAGGCTGCTGCAAAAGCAGCGGAGGAGAAAAGGCTGGCAGAAGAAAAGGCGAAGGCGGAAGCCCTGGAAAAGTCCAGGATCGTGGTGCAGGAAAAACCTGCGGAAACAAAGCCTGTGGTAGAAGAGCCTACAGAAACGCCGGGGCTCACCGGGCCTAAGGTACTGGGCAAAGTGGACCTCGACTCGCTGAACCAAAAAACCAAACCGGATAAAAAAACCAAGAAAGACGCCAGTCCTGCGACCGATAAGGACGAGGAGGCAAAAACGGCAAAAGGCCGGAAAAAAACGGAGCCGGTTGCTGAAGAGGAGCCTGTGGTAGAGAAAACGGTGGAGCCCGTGGTAGTAGAAACACCAAGTGAAACGCCGGCGGTAACGGAAGGAGAGCACAAGGAAGATTTCCACGAAACAGTATACCAGAAGCTGGAAGGCCCCAAAATTATGGGTAAGATCGAGCTCCCGGTAGCTAAAGATCCGAAGAAAACAGCGGCATCTGCCGGCGCCGGATCATTGGCCGATAAGAAAAAACGCAAGCGCATCCGCAAAGGCGGTATGACGCCTGAAGAGATCAAAAAAGTAGGCACCGAGCAGGCGCAGATCGCGCGCGACAGGGCCAAAGAAAAATACGGCGACCCGCGTGCCAAGAAAACTCCGGGAACCCGCGAATCGCGCCCGGCCTTAACGGATGAGGAAATCCAGGCACAGATCAAGGAAACGCTGGCCCGCCTGAGCAGCAAAGGTTCCAAGTCGAAAGCATCCAAATACCGCCGTGATAAGCGTGATGACGTTCGCGACAAAATGGAAGCAGAACAGGAGCTTTCCAACCTGGAAAAGAAAACGCTGAAGGTCACAGAATTCGTGTCGGCCAACCAGCTGGCGCAGATGATGAACGTGCCGGTAACCCAGATCATTTCTACATGCATGAGCCTCGGCTTGTTTGTATCCATCAACCAACGCCTGGATGCAGAAACCCTGGCCATCGTTGCGGAAGAGTTTGGATTCAAAACGGAATTCGTGAGCGTGGAAGCGCAGGAATCAATTGAGGACCAGGATACCGAAAATCCGGAGGACATGGTAGAACGCCCACCGGTTGTGACCATCATGGGCCACGTCGATCACGGTAAAACCTCCCTGCTCGATTATATCCGCAAAACGAACGTTACGGCTGGCGAAGCGGGTGGCATCACCCAGCACATTGGCAGCTATAATGTAAAACTGGACAGTGGAAAATCCATTACATTCCTGGATACCCCCGGTCACGAAGCCTTCACGGCCATGCGTGCCCGTGGTGCCAAAGTAACGGACATCGTGATCATTGTGGTAGCAGCCGACGACAGCGTGATGCCTCAAACGCGTGAGGCCATCAACCACGCGCAGGCAGCCGGTGCTCCAATGATCATTGCCATCAATAAAATTGACAAGCCGGGCGCAAACCCGGATAACATCCGCCAGGCATTGGCTTCCATGAACATTTTAGTGGAAGAATGGGGTGGTAAATACCAATCGCAGGAAATCTCTGCGAAGTTCGGCAAGAACATCGACCTTCTCCTCGAAAAAATTGTACTGGAGGCGGAGATCCTCGACCTGAAAGCCAATCCGAAAGCCAAAGCCTCCGGATCGGTTGTAGAAGCCAAACTGGACAAAGGCCGCGGACACGTGGTAGATGTGATCGTACAAAAAGGAACACTGCGCATCGGCGACATTCTCGTAGCCGGTTGCTACAGCGGCAGGGTGAAAGCTATGACCAATGAGCACGGTGTGAATGTGAAAGAAGCAGGCCCGTCTATCCCGGTACAGCTATTGGGCCTGAACGGCGCGCCGACAGCGGGCGATAAGTTCAACGTGATGAGCGATGAGCGAGAAGCGCGTGAGCTGGCCAACAAACGCCTGCAACTGCAACGCGAGCAAGGGATCCGCACTCAAAAACATATTACACTGGATGAGATCGGAAGACGACTGGCTATCGGCGACTTCAAGGAGCTGAACGTGATCGTGAAAGCCGATGTGGATGGTTCTCTCGAGGCCTTATCCGACTCCCTGGAGAAATTATCGACGGAGAAAATCCAGATCAATATCATCCTGAAATCGGTAGGTGCCATCAGCGAGAACGATGTGATGCTCGCCAGCGCCTCCAATGCCATCATCGTGGGCTTCCAGGTTCGTCCTTCGGCAGCAGCACGCAAGCTGGCAGAGCAGGAAGAGATCGACGTGCGCCTCTACTCCATCATCTACGATGCGATCAACGAGATCAAAGCGGCGATGGAAGGGATGCTGTCACCGGAGTTCGAAGAGAAAGTGGTTTGCAACATCGTGGTGCGCGAAGTATTCAACATTACGAAGGTAGGAACCATTGCCGGTTGCTATGTGCTCGACGGAAAGGTAACACGCAACACCAAAGTTCGTGTGATCCGCGATGGCATTGTGATCCATACAGGTGCTTTAGGATCTCTGAAACGCTTCAAAGACGATGTGAAGGAAGTTACTACCGGATACGAGTGCGGCCTGAACATCGATGGCTTCAACGACATCAAAGTGGACGACATCATCGAAGGCTACGAAATGGTGGAAATCAAAGCGAAACTTTAACCATATTACACCATACTAAAAGTCCTCACAAAATACCGTGAGGACTTTTTTTGTGAAACGAATACAGCTCCTAACCTGAACACAAGCTCCTAAAACCCCGCCTTATATGAAAGAGCCAGCTATTGATTCCATGATCTCCTCCCTTGCCGCTGGTTTATTGAAGGACAGAATGGCGTTTGAAAAAGCAGCAAAGCAGGAGGCAGGCCTTTTAAACGCCGACGATCTGAATTACCTGAAAAGCAGATTTCATGATCCGCCAAAGGCTCCTCCGGGAATTGACGAAGGGCAGTTTGGCTTAGGGCAATGGATGGCAGTTTGCCAATATGTTATTTTTGAACTGCTTTACAATTTACAGGAAACAGCATTGCCCATGGTGAAGGAAGTGGCTTTCGGAGTGTACGATTGGACACAGGCAACTGCCCTGGAAGTGCTGTGCAGATGGCATGTAGACGGTACTCTTGACAGATCCGTCATCACAGAAATAAATGAGAAGATCGGAGCCATGCGGTATGAAACCCATTTATACTTTGGCAGGAGCCTGATGCTGAGAAAGAACGACGATCATCGGTTTGGCGACATTTTGCGTGAAATAGACCATGAATCGTTTCAGGAAGCGGTCAGGGAATTAAGCGGTGATTGATAAAAACGCCTGGTCCTATAAACGATTTCGTCTACTACGTGGACAGAGCATAACATCGGCACTGAAAAGGCCCAAAATCGCGAACGTATAGCCTTTAAAAAGGCAACAGTCGCAAGTGTATCAATCAGCAGGCTTTGTTCTACAAAGATTACAATTTTTAATTGCCGGCCCCTTGGGTTACTTTGGTTTTGCAGGTCCTTTATTTATTTTTAGCAATACAAATTTAAAAAACAATGGGCGTTTATACGAACTTACAAATAGCACCGAAAGGAAACAAAATCATTCAGCTGGAAGCTATTCAATCATTCGTTTCTTCGCTAATTGCCGGAGGTCATATTGAAAGTGAATGGACTATCTGGACCGGGGAAACTGACACGATCAAAGAGCTTAACCGTTTTTTCTTTAAGGACTGGTCTGTTTTAAGTGAAGTCAGCCCTGGTTATGAGCTATACCCCTCTAAGGAATCGGACCTTGTAAACAGCAGCGAACCGAAAAGCTATGTTTTTAAAATTCACCTATCCAAGAAAAGTGAGCTATTTCAGAATCTCGATGTTTTTGCTGAACCCGATTTTCAACATTTTCCTATATATGTTTTATTCTTTCATCAACCAACCGATTATACAATAATCCGAGAATTTTGGACTGAGGAGAACGGAGATATTAATGAGAAAGTGCTAATCCATACCAATTGTATCATACTCTCAGATGGAAGAAATGGAGTATCTCCTTATGGCCTGCATAGGGAAAAGGACTATGTTGGTTTTTACAATTATGTAAGAAAACTGATGGGTGAATTTGAAATTGGCATTTACTTTAATTAGAAATTTACCATTTCAAGAGTTCGAATCCATTAAGGGTAGTATCCCGTTTCATCGCACTTCCGCGTGTTTCATGAGCTTCACACTATTTCAAAACCCAATGCCCCGCACCTAAAGTCCTCTTCCGGTGATGCTCTTGAAGTCTTTTTTCAAGATCCTCCGTATGACCAATATAATACCTGCCTCTGGAAATTGAATAGAGGATGTAAACCATGTACATAGCTGCTTTATACGTTTGATGGCGGGGGAAACCAACAAAAAAGACCCTTGTTCAAGGACCTTTTTTAGTGTGGAGTCCCGCAGGCTTGCGGGACGAACCGGTCGCCTTCCCGCAAGCCTGCGGACGCTCTGGCTAAAATGCGCTAATGAGGCCTTCCAGGTAACTTCTTCTCTTTTTATTTTTGATCTCTGCTTCCCGCTTCATCGCACTTCCGCGCGTTTCGTGAACTTCACACTATTTCAAAACCCAATCCCCCGCACCTAAAGTCCTCTTCCGGCGATGCTCTTGAAGCCTTTTTTCAAGATCCTCCGTATGGCCAATGTAATACCTGTCTCTGGAAAATGAATAGAGGATGTAAACCGTGTACATAGCTGCTTTAAACGTGTTGATGATGAGGGAAACCAACAAAAAAGGTCCTTGTTCAAGGACCTTTTTTAGTGTGGAGAATACCGGATTCGAACCGGTCACCTCTTGCCTGCCAGGCAAGCGCTCTAGCCAAATGAGCTAATCCCCCAGAAAGAGAGGACGAAGATATTTTAAAAAAACCACAACTCAAAATTTTAACTACAAATTTCTTTGTCAAATCGTGAACGCCTGTATTTAACCTGGAAAGCGGATCCTCTCAGTAAAACACCGAACCGAAACTTCTTTTGTCAAAGTAGATGTATTCCAGTCCAAGGCCGAGAATGGGAATCCGGATATTGGCAGGCGCAAACATAATATGAAGCCTGAACCTCGACATTTCCGACCATTTTTTTGAAGTGATGATATCCGGCGTGTGAAGAGAAATGATTGAATTTTGAATATAAGCGGCGCCGAGTGCGACGTCTACCGAATAGGCCAGGCGTTTTTCTCTTTTGACGAGCTGCCGCGGATCGTTCCCAAAACCCAGGTTCATCAGCACCGGCGATACCAGGTTGTTTTCCCTGTAGTCAAAATTATAGTCGAACGCCTTTACGGAATTGCTCCAGAAATAATACTGACCTACAGAGGGGCCGAAACGGAAGCCTCGCTTTTCAGCCATGTTGTATTTACTGAAGATGAGGAACACATCTGCGCCAATCCCAAGATCGTATTTCGCATTATAGTTTTTACTACGCTTAAATTTAAAAGGCGATGATTGCTCTCTCAAAAAAGCGGGTGAAAAGCTAAGCTTAGGATTTAATTGTCCGATCGCCCCATTGCCCATGAGGATCAGGAAAATGACCAGGTGAATCCGTGGTGCAGAAATGAGCGGCATCAGAGCATAAGGGAATAATGCATGTTATTCCCCAAAACCATGCCAATTCTCGTTTACATCATTCTAATAAATGGATAAAAACGTCTGTAAGAATTAACGAAAGCCTGTCTGGTTTATGTTAGCGGCACGATGTTAAACCCGGCTTTTTGTACGGTTTCTATCACTTGCTGCCCGGTAATGCCGTCTGAGCTCACCGTCAGCACCTTGTCTTTATCGGTTGTATTCACCTCCCAATGGCAAAGGCCGTCGGCCTGATCCAGAAAGGGTTTTACCGAAGCAACACATCCGCTGCAATTGATATTGGTTTTGAATTGAAATGTTTGAGTTTCCATAGGACGATGAGTATTAATAATTAAACTTAGATTGATGGTACCAAGTTGCCGATTATTTTAAAAAGGCTTGTTGCGATATTCCTGATTTGATTTACAGGATTTACTGTTTTATCTTTTCCATTTCAGGCGCAGGCTGTTACTTACCACGCTTACGCTGCTTAACGCCATCGCTGCCCCTGCCAGCATCGGATTCAGCAGGAAGCCATTGACGGGATAAAGAATACCTGCCGCTACGGGTATCCCGATGACATTGTAGATGAATGCCCAGAACAGGTTTTGCTTAATGGTGGCAACTGTTTGTTTCGAAAGCCTGATGGCCTGCGGGATTTTTCCGAGGTCTGATGAGATGATGGTCATCCGGGCAACATCCATGGCGATGTCGCTTCCTTTGCCCATGGCAATGCTCACGTCGGCAATGGCAAGCGCCGTGCTGTCGTTGATCCCGTCGCCTGCCATCGCCACAATCTTGCCCTGCTGCTTCAGCGCTCTGACAAAATCGGCTTTCTGCTGTGGCAACACCTCTGCCTTGTACTGCCTGATCCCTGTTTGCTCTGCAATGGCTTTGGCAGTTGCTTCATTGTCTCCTGTGAGCATGTAGATGCCTATGCCCATATCCTGCATCTGCCGAATGGCTTCTACCGATGTTTCTTTGATCTTATCTGAAAGGGCGATCACTGCCAGGGCCTGTTTACTGTCTGCAAACCAGATCAGGGTTTTAGATTGCCTGCCCCACTCATCCGCTTGCTGCTGCAGCTGCTCTGCAATCAGGATGCGATGCTCGGCCAGCAGGCTCCTGTTCCCTGCATAATAGCTTTCCTGCTTGTGGCTGGCTTTAGCGCCCTTGCCCGTAATGCTGTCGAAGCCGGATAAAGGCACAAGAGCCGCCTTGTCTTCGAAATGCCTGACCACAGCCTCCGCCAGCGGGTGCTCCGATTGTTTTTCGATGCTGAACAGAATATCCGCGCCGGCATCATCATGCAGCCAGCAGATGTCCGTCACCTGCGGCCTGCCTTCGGTAATCGTGCCTGTCTTATCCAATACGATGACGTCGATGTTCCTGGCCAGCTCGAGGCTTTCCGCATCTTTGATCAGGATACCGTTTTCTGCGCCTTTGCCAACACCAACCATGATGGCCGTAGGTGTAGCCAGGCCAAGAGCGCATGGGCAGGCAATCACCAACACCGTTACAGCAGCCAGCAAGCCCTGCACAGCGCCGTTACTTCCCCCGAGAAAATACCATAGAACGGCGGCAAGGATAGCAATAGCGATGACCACCGGAACAAAAATCCCTGCGGTCTTATCCACCAGCTTCTGAACGGGCGCTTTGCTGCCCTGTGCATCCTGCACCATCCGGATGATCCGGGCAAGCATCGTTTCCTTGCCTACCTTCAGGGCTGTAAAGCGAAAGCTCCCTTTCTGATTGATGGTTCCGGCAAATACTTTTTCGTTTTCCTGTTTCAGCACCGGAACCGGCTCTCCGCTCAGCATGCTTTCATCCACATAGGAACTGCCTGTGGTAACCATACCATCCACGGCAATCTTCTCGCCCGGCTTTACCAGAATACTGTCGCCCACCTTCACCTCTTCAATGGCTGTCTGCCGTGCAGTGCCATCGGCCTGCACGACCAGTACGGTTTTAGGCTGCATGCCCATCAGCTTCTTAATAGCCGACGAGGTATTCCCTTTGGCTTTTTCTTCCAGCAATTTTCCTAAAAGGATAAAAGCAATAACAACCGATGATGCTTCAAAATATACATGGGCATGCAGGCCCCGTTGATGCCAGAAGCCCGCGAAGAACATATTGAATAAGCTAAACACGTATGCGATCCCTGTGCTCAGGGCCACCAGGGTATCCATATTGGCGGAGCGATGCATGGCCTGCTTCCATCCGTTGACGAAAAAGTCTTTCCCCAGCCACAGGACAACCGGCGTTGCAAAGAGGCACATCACTTCATTGGCATAGGGCATATCCATAAAGAACATCCCGATGACAACCACCGGAAACGACAACAGAACCGCCCATATGGTTTTGCTTCTGAGCTTCTTAAATTTCTGAGCTTGGAGCGCTTCCAGCGTTTCCTGCTGTTTGGTTTCATCCTCCACCAACAGATCATAGCCAATGGACTGAACCGCTTTTTGCAGCTTTGCGGGATCCGTCATCGTGGGCATGTATTCCACCGCAAGATTGCCCGTCGCAAAATTGACCGAGGATGCCAGCACGCCTTCCTGGTACCTCACCATGCTTTCCACACTGCCGGCACAGGATGCACAGGTCATACCCAATACCGGGAAGATATGCTTAACGGTGGAGACGCCATAGCCCAGGCCTTTAATGGCTTTAACGGCTTCGGCAATGACTTCCTTGTTAGTTACTGTAATGGCGGCCCGGCGGTTATTGAGCTCTACCTTGTGGCTCTCCACGCCTTTTACCTGCGCCAGCCCTTTGTCAACGATGAGCGCGCAGTGTTCGCTTTCCACATCCTCCAGCGGAAGATAAATGATTTCTTTGGTGTCGGTTGTTGCCATGTTTTCCTCGCTTTGGTTTGCAAGACAAAATTGGCAATAATACGGGCGGCAGCTGTTGTGAAATTATGGAATTGATTTGTAAGATTCGGAGGTCCGTCCTATACCTTGTCCAGGGGCTTGCGCTTATCTTCTTTGATCTGCCGGAAATGGCTCGGAGTAAGGCCGGTCACTTTTTTGAACTGGTTGCTTAAATAGGCGACACTTGAGTAATTCAGGCGGAGGGCGATCTCGCTCAGAGACAACTCGTCATAGACCAGGAGCTCTTTGACCCGTTCTATTTTCTGAGCGATCACGTATTTTTCGATAGTGGTTCCTTCCACCTCCGAAAACAGGTTGGACAGATAGTTGTAATCGTGGTGCAATTCCCGGCTTAACAGCGTAGAAAGATTGGTTTTCGTATCATTGTCCCGACGATGCACCAGATCGATGATCACGTTTTTGATCTTCTCGATGATCCTGCTTTTCTTATCATCAATAAGCTCAAATCCCAGGGATTCCAATGCTTCTTTCAGCCGTTCTTTCTCCCTGGCGCCCGGTTCTTTTTCAAGTGCCACCTCTCCCAGCCCGATGTTTTTTACATGCAGGGCCAGCTTATCCAATTCATTTTGCACCACCATAATACAGCGGTTGCAAACCATGTTTTTAATAAAAAGCGTTGTCATCTTAAATTCCCGTTCCTGTTAATGGTTCCTGCAAGCCTCCTGCTTACCTGGCCGGATCACTATTCCCGGCAGCAAAGATACTGATTTAGTTTCTGACCTGGCAAAGCCCATGGCCTTCCTGCCCTACAGGCTATCCCTGAAATCTGCAATACATGTTCTTCCCTGCGCTTGCCTGCATAGCACTGTGATTTAATTTCAGGGTATTTTGCATCCGGAAGTAAATAATTACATTTAACATGAAAACAATAACCCCTATTCCTATGAAAAAACTCATCCTGATGCTTGGTCTCTGTATGCCATTGGGCGCAGTCGTAATGCAGGCACAAACAAAACCAGCGGCTTCGGCCAGCGATTCTCAAAAAAAATTCAGCACACGCCTCGGCGAAATCCTGACCATGGTAACAAACGCCAGCACCGAAGATGCCGGAAAAGCGTCCGGGCTCCTCGGAGTTTCGAAAGGCTACGGCCAATACCCGGCTAAAGCAGGGAAAGGACTTCCGACTGTTGTAAACGAGCAGTATACCTGGTACAATTCCAAAGGCCGCTGGGAATACCGTGCGGAATTCGGACGCTACCAGGCCGACAAAGAAGCTGAACTGACAGCTATGAAAGAAAAAGCGACAAAGCTGGTGCAGGACTATATGAGTACCACCAACTGGAAACAGCTTACGCCTGAAAAAACAGATGTATTACTCCATTATGAAAACGAAGAAACCAAGCGCCATGTGAAATTAAAAGTCATGACCAGCAAAACGGCTGGTAGCGCCGTTATCCTGATGCTGGAATAAGTCGTTTCTCAAAACAGTATCAAAGCCCGGTCTGCCTGCACGACCGGGCTTCGTTGTTTTTAGCGGTTTCGAAAAAATAATCGTACCTTCATCAATACCATGAGCTTCATACACAGCGCAGCCGATATATTCAATAAGCACGCCCTGCTCTACCAGAGCCGGTTTATGGATGTGAGTTTGTATGCCGGTTGCCTCGACCATTTCTGCAAACAGCTTCCGCAGGACGCGAAGGTATTGGAGCTTGCCTGTGGCCCGGGCAACATCACGCGCTATCTGCTGGAACGAAGACCCGATCTGAAAATCCTGGCTACAGACATTGCACCGAATATGCTGGAGCTGGCGAAAGTCAATAGCCCGGGTGCCGAATTCCGCCTGCTCGATTGCCGGGACATGAGTGCCCTCAAGGAAACGTACAATGGAATTGTCTGCGGATTTTGCCTGCCTTATTTATCGGAAGAAGAAAGTGCAGAGCTCATCAAAAGCTGCGCGGCGCTCCTAAAGCCGGGCGGCGTCTTGTACCTGAGTTGTATGGAAGAAACAGAGCAATGCCAATCGGGGATAAAAACGAACAGTGCGGGCGACAAAACCTATATGTATTATCACAGGGCTGCTTTTCTTGAGAGTAGCCTGTGCGACACGGGATTCCAAAGCATTGAGCTGAGCCGGAAGCTGACACAGGCCGCTGGTGAGCCTGACAATATCGACCTGGTTTTCACGGCCCTGAAAGCGGGTATTGTTTTTGAATAGAGTATGTCGATCCCTTCACGGCCGGATCATTCTTTTGTGTTTATGATGTTTTTGAAGCATACGATCATAGGAATTCTGATAAGCATTTGTGTCCAGATGAAGGCACAAAGTAAAACTTATACCCTGAAAGCGGTGGGCATCAAGATAGGGCAACTGGAAGCTTACCACCTTAAAAACAACGCCTTCGATTTTTACGCAACACATAGCAAAGTGGATTTCATCACGATTAAAGCCGACGTGAAGACCGAAGCGGTATACCAGCACGGGATCCTGATCAGGGCCATCGTCACAAGCAAGATCAACGGGGAAGCCTATAGCTCAAAAACCATCTGGAAGAAAGACCATTACGACATCGACTGCCATACCCGGAAATACAACTACAAAGATACCACGATCACCAGGCCCATCCGATGGTCGGCAGGGAAAATGTATTTTGAAATTCCAAAGCCCGGCGTGGAGATCTATACGGAAAGCTATGGAAAACTGAGCATCCTGGAGGAATCGAAAAAAAATACCCTGAAGATGACAACTCCCGAAAGCAAACAGCTGTATTACTATTCCGGCGATTACAGCAAGCTTGAAAAAATAGAGGTGGTGAACAGCATTAAAAATTTCGATATGATCCCGGATAACTGAGCGGAAGTTCAATCCAACTACTGTGATATTCCGTACATGAAGAAGTTTTAGTATCTTCATCCGGAAAATTGATGAATGCCCGCTGTATAGTTAGTTTCTTTTTCCTGCTAAGCCTTGCTGCCCAGGCCCAGGACAAGGTCTTTGTCATTAAAATGGCCGGCATTAAGATCGGAAAGTTGCACGCTTACCACATTAAGAACAGCAGTTTCGATTATTATGTAACGCACAGTACGGTTGATTTTTCGGTCATCCTGAAAATAAAAGCGGACATCAAAACGGAATCGCTCTACCACAATGGTGTGCTCATCAAAGCCATGGTCAACAGTACCCTCAATGGCGTTCCTTATGCTTCCAAAACAGTTTGGAACAAAGACCATTATACTATCGATTGCCGCACCTATAAGTACACCTACAAGGATTCAACGCTCACCAAACCCATCCACTGGACAGCGAGCAAACTGTATTTCGAGATCCCATCGGCGGGGGATGAAGTATTTACCGAAAGCTATGGTAAGCTGGGCATGCTGACTGAAACCGGCAAGAACACGCTCAAAATGACCTCGCCGAAAAGCAAACAAACCTATTATTACAATGCGGAACACAGCAAGCTACTGAGGATCGAGGTGATCAACAGCATCAAAAATTTCGACATGTACCCGGATACCCTGAGGCAGGAATGATTATTTCCCTTTTTCGAAGTATTGCATAAGCTCGTCCTTCTTATTGGGTGATACGTCAATCACAGAACCGTTGCTCATCGTCAGCTGTCCTCCTTTCCCTTTTTTGTACTTCTGCACATGCTCGAGGTTGACGAGGTGCGACTTGTGAACGCGTACAAATCCGGATTCGGCCAGCAGCTCCTCATAGAATTTAAGCGTCCGGCAGATCATCATTTTCTGCTTCGACACAAAATGAAAATCGGTGAAGTTGTCGTGCGCATCGCAATGCACCACATCCTTGAGGCTCACCACCTCAAAGCCATCCTGTAGTGGCAGCACGATCTTATGCTGATCGATGGAGCGGGCCTTCATATTCTCAAGCAATACCTTTGTATGAACACCGGCGGCATTTTTCTGCTTCTGCGCTTTGATCTTTTCCACGGCTGCCACCAGCTCGTCGATGCTCACCGGTTTCAGAATGTAATACGCTGCGCTGTAGTTCAGTGCCTGTATCGCATAATTATCAAAGGCCGTCACAAAGACCGTTTCGAAGCTGATGTCCTTGACCTGCTCCAGCAGATCGAATCCATTGCCTTTCGGCATCTCAACATCCAGGAACACAATGTCCGGCTGGTGCTTATCAATAGCCAGAAGCCCCGCCTGCACCGAATCACATTGATCCAGGACCTCTACATCCCGGCAGTATTTTACGAGGTAGTCATTCAGGATGTCCCTGCTTATTTTTTCGTCGTCGACAATGATCGCTTTCAGCATGTATTTAATGTTGTTGGGGTATGTACAGTTTTACTTTGGTGCCGCAGTGAAGCGCTCCTGGATAAGCATCGCTGATCTCCACCCGGATATTGGTACCAAAGAGGTCATTCATGATCACGATGCGGTTCTCGATATTCTGCATGCCGATAGAGGCCTGTTTTTTCTGGTTATGTGTTTTCAGTTCTTTCGATTTTTCCCTGCCGATCCCGTTGTCCGTGACCGTCACCAGAAGTTCGTTGCCAATAGACTCAAACACCAGGCTCAGCTTTCCTTTATCATCGAGGTAGCGCAGGCCATGCCAAACGGCATTTTCAAGATAAGGCTGGATGAGCATGGGAGGAAGCTCGAAATCGCTGTCGGCGAGGCTTTCGCTGATCTCAACCGTATAATCGAATTTATCATTGAAGCGTGTATGCTCCAGTTGCAGGTACAGACGCAGCATTTCCAGCTCTTCCGTCAAAGGCACCAGGCTGTGCTTGGAGCTATCCATCACCATGCGCATGAGCTTGGAAAAATCCGACAGGTAACGGTTCGCCTTGCGCTCGTCATTCTGGGAGATGTAATGGTTCACGGAGTTCAGCGCATTGAAAATAAAGTGCGGGTTCATTTGCCCGCGCAGCGATTTCAGGGCCAGCAGCTGGTTCACCTTTCGCTTTTCCCTGGAGCTGCGTATCACGAAGAAACCGGCCATAAGCATGGAAAAAATAAAGAAGAC
The DNA here is from genome assembly GCA_002390745.1 of Bacteroidetes bacterium UBA4416. Lineage (GTDB taxonomy): Bacteria > Bacteroidota > Bacteroidia > B-17B0 > Aurantibacillaceae > UBA4416. Next base: position 101,052 of record DGQK01000001.1, read on the forward strand.
GAGCACGCCGATGATGATGTTCTTAAAGCCGAGCTGCTCCTCTTTCAGCGTTTTGTCCTGTTTCAGAAGCTCCATCGACTGTTCGGAGAGCTGGCGTTCTTTCTGTAAGAGATCGATCTTCTGCTGGTTCTTACCCAGGCTGGTGCTCAGGTTCAGGGCCTCGTTGAGCTCGCGTTGGCGCACATGCCTGATAGAGTCCTGCAAGCCGGCGTATTTATTAAAATAGACCAAGGCTTTCGCCGGATCTTTCTGTTTCAGGTATTCTTCCGCAAGAAGCTTGTAGGTATTGGCGGTTTCGTCGAGGTCATTGCTCTTCGGAAAAAGCAGCTGTTCCTTGGTAACTGTGGTGTAGCTTCCATCCGTCCATGCCTGCTGCTGGGTTGTAGCCGCTGTATAATTAAGCCCTTTATCAAAAAATGTCTGGGCTGCGGTAATATTGTTAGCATTGAGGTAAGCATTGCCAATCTCGATGTTCTCCTTCATCACCGCCTGGGAATTATTGTTGGTGACATTGATGCTGATCTTACTGTTCCGCGCTTCCAGCTCTTTATCCAGGTTTTTTTGCTTGCGGAAGATCTTTGCCAGCTGATCGTTGGCTTTCAGCGCCAGGGGCGCCAGGTTTGCTTTTTCGGCAACCGTTCTGGCTTTTGTAAAACAATCGATCGCCTTGTCATCGCTTTTTTGGTCCAGGTAGATATCGCCCAGCGCAAGATACGCCTCCGCTTCTCCTTTGGCATTCCCGTTTTGCTTCTCTTCGAGGAGAACGTCGTTTAAGACAGACATGCTTTCGGAGATCCTTCCCTGCCTGAGGCGGATGGCGGCGAGCAACCTCCTGGCCGATAGCAACTCCGCGGCCTCCACAGACACATAGCCGAGGCTGTAATTAACCCTGGTTTCCGCTTTGTCCAGATCCCCGAGTTCCATATAGGACATCGCCAGGTGTTTGTTGGCCTGAAACAAAGTCTCCTGGCTCACCGCCGACGACCATGCGTGTTTCGACTTACTTGTTACCTGCGATACGGCAATGCATTTCAGGTAATTTTCGATGGCCAGCTCATGCTGCTGAAGGCTTTGCTGGATGTTACCCAGGATAAGGTAAGCCGAACTCTCTTTGTCTTTATCATGCTCATGAATGCTTTGTGCAATGGCCTTATTGATGTTCTCAATCGCTTTCAACGGTGCTTTCTCCGAATAATAAGCGGCCGAATCGAGGTACCTGGTGCTGTTATAGCTGAACTCCGAACGCTTCTTAAACGAATTGGAATTAAGGTCCTGCATCTCAATCTGCTGACTGCTGTTGGTTTGCGGCCGCACCGAGCCCTGGCTGATCTTACCACTATTTTGCTGGGGGATCGTGTTGGTATTGCTGCTGTTATCCAGCTGCGCATGAAGCCCATGGCATAGCATGCCGAAGAGGACCGCTCCGGAAAGCCTTACAAAAAAACGATGTGACTGCTTGACCATTACCACAACAAACATAGGAAGGAAACCGCAGATATTAAAATCGCAATTCCTGCAAAAGCGCCTCAAAACAACCATTTTAGTCGCTTACGCGGGCTGAGAAAACCTTTTCACCAGCTGCAAGGTCCCGTTCACTAAGTTCTCATTTTTCAAAAGCACGCCTGCCGCTACCTTTAGCTTAGATTTCAACCTATAACACCAAAAACCATGACCTATCCGCAACAAGCCACACCATGCTGCCTGGCAGCGATACTTAGCTTCTTCTTCCTAACCGGCACTGCACAGGTTGCACCGGCGCTTGTCGATTTCGACGCTTATGAAAAGCTCGTATCGGACGTGAAGCAACACCGCAAGAGCCGCCTCCTGGATGCCGGAGAATTTGTAAAAGCCAGCAAAGAGAAAAACGTCATTATCCTCGACACACGCTCCGATGCCATGTATGCTGCCGTACACGTAAAAGGCGCGATCCACCTCAACTTCTCGGATTTCACACAGGAAAATCTCAAAAAGATCATTCCTTCGCCGGACTACAAAATTCTGATCTATTGCAACAATAATTTTATAAGCAAGCCCTTACCTGCCGGCGGCACGGTGATAAGCCCGCAAGACTATAGTAACTACTTTGCGACCAAATCTTTCAGGCCGGAGCAAAAAGCCCAGCCCCAGCAAAGCTCCGGCAGTATCCGAAAAAGCGCCGCAACTGCCAGCTCCTTTCCCGAAAATGCAAAGCCCATCACACTCGCCCTAAATATTCCCACCTACATCAACCTGTACGGTTATGGCTACCGGAATGTCTACGAGCTCTCCGAACTCGTCAACACCAACGACAACAAGCTGGAGTTCGAAGGCACAGCTGTTGATCCGGCCCATTATAACTCCCGGTAACGTATGCTGAGGCTTGCAGAGGCCTGTGCATTTCCATCCGGAAAAAATCCTTAACTTGTTGTCATTATTCTTTCATGAGCCAACGACAACATACGGAGCTTTCGCATGCACAGCGCCTGAAAGCCATCATCAGCGGATCGGTGGGAAACCTGGTAGAGTGGTACGACTGGTATGCCTATTCTGCGTTCTCCCTGTACTTCGCCCCGGTATTTTTCCCCAAAAGCGACCCTACCGCACAGCTCCTGAATACTGCCGGGATCTTTGCGGTAGGTTTTCTGATGAGGCCTGTGGGCGGCTGGCTCTTTGGCTTACTCGCCGACAAAAAGGGGCGCAAGTATGCCATGACGTTATCCGTACTGCTCATGTCCTTTGGTTCATTACTGATCGCCGCTACGCCTTCCTATCAATCCATTGGTGTGACGGCTCCTCTGCTCTTACTCATCGCACGCCTGGTGCAGGGGCTCAGCGTGGGTGGCGAGTACGGTACCTCGGCAACTTATCTTAGCGAGATGGCTACTCCACACCGGCGTGGCTTTTATTCCAGCTTCCAGTATGTGACCCTGATAGGCGGCCAGCTGATTGCTTTAGGCATTCAGCTCATCATGCAGCAACTGCTGAGCGATGAGCAAATGCATCATTGGGGCTGGCGCCTTCCCTTCATCATCGGCGCCGCGCTCTCCCTCATTGCCCTTTACCTGCGCAGCCACATGGAAGAGTCGACAGCCTTTACAGAACAGGCCTCCGGCCCTGCATCCAACAAGGGTTCGCTCAGGGAGCTGCTCAAACACCCGCGCGCCATTGCGATTGTGATTGGCCTTACTCTTGGCGGCACGGTGGCCTTTTACACTTACAGCACCTACATGCAGAAATTCCTGGTGAATACGGTACACCTCTCCATGCAGCAATCGACCGTGATCACCTGCGCCACCCTTTTCATCTTTGCCTGCCTGCAGCCTGTGTTCGGCCTGCTGTCTGACAGGATAGGGCGGCGGCCTCTCCTGATCTGCTTCGGCGCACTGGGCACCTTTGCCACCATTCCACTCCTGGAAGCCCTGAGCCGCACCAATAGCCCGTTTACGGCCTTCGGACTGATCATGGCTGCCCTCATCATCGTCAGCGGCTATACCTCCATCAATGCCGTGGTAAAAGCAGAGCTCTTCCCGACAGAGATCAGGGCGCTGGGCGTTGGCTTCCCCTATTCCGTAACGGTAGCCCTTTTTGGCGGAACCGCTGAATATGTAGCCTTATGGTTTAAAAACAACGGTCACGAGCCTTATTTCTATATCTATGTCACCTGTTGTGTTTTTACATCCCTGGTAGTCTACCTGTTCATGAGAGATACCCGCAGGACTTCTTTGATGCACTGACACCGGGCATGCAAATTGATTATTCCTTCCCCGGTTATGATATCTTTTCGTATTTTCTTTTTCAGATCTCTTGTGATGCTTCTGCTCATGGCTATGGGCCGGCAAACCATCACCGCCCAGGACTACCGGGGCGCTTCCCTACTCTACAACGGGCTCATCGGGGCCGTATCGGGCGGCGTAGGCTCAGTCATTAACAAGCACAAAGGCCAGAAATGGTACAAAGCCTTTGCGAAAGGATTTGCCGTGGGAGCCGGGGGCGGCATGATCATGTATGGCGGCAAGCGCATCAACTCGCTGATCTCCGTGAAGAGCGAGCTGAGCTACGGCTACCTCTCCCGTTTTGTGTTCGACATGGGGAACTCCATTGTGGAAAACGCCGCTGCCAACCGCAATTTCTGGGAAGTGGTCCATTATGATGTCGGCTTCATCAGGCTGGAGCTCGAAACCACGAAACTGCGGTTCAGGCCACGCCTCATGGCCTCCACATTTCTCGGCACCGTTTTCCTTGCTACACAGGGCCGTTTCGACGTTCCTACCAGCCTGGCATCAGGCACGCCAACCTTCCGCACCAGGACCATTTCCTATGCGCCCAGGCTCAACGGTTCCACCCTTACCAACGGATTTCTCCTCAACGACACCCTGCGACACAACCTGTTCTTTTACGACATCTACGCCCATGAAATGGTTCACACCTTCCAGTTCAGGGAACTGGCCGGCATCAACCAGTTTTTCAATCCTTTAAAAACAAAATGGAAAGAACGCTCCACCTGGTATGCGAAGCTGAGCCCATGGATCTACGGGGACCTTAACTATGAACTATACGGCCTCAATTATTTCCTCATCAACGGAGGGCCGGAGGGAAAGCACTATTGCCGCAACTTCCTGGAAAACGAAGCCGAATACCTCTCCACCGAACGCAATGCCTGCGATTTTAAAGCACATTGACCGTATCAAATAGACAGATATCCTGTTGGCTGGTATCGGTTTTGAAGTAAGCCTTTATGATGAAAAAATCCTATCACTTCGTTGCGATCTCCGGAAGCATCCGCAAAGGATCTTATAATACGCTGGTGCTGAAAACCCTGCAAAAGATAGCTCCCAAACACATAACCATCGAGCAGCTGTCAATCAAAGAAGTTCCTTTCTACAATTTTGACCTTCACGAAAAAAAGTTCCCGGCACATGTAGAAAAGTTGAATGATGCGGTTAAAAAAGCGGATGCCGTGATCTTTGTAAGCCCGGAATACAACTACTCTGTGCCCGGTGTTTTGAAGAATACGATTGATATCCTGTCGCGTTCTCCGAAAAAATCCTTTGATATGAAGGCGGTGGGCATTATGGGCGCCAGCACGGGTGTACTCGGAACCGCGAGAGCGCAATACCACTTACGCCAGACCATGGTGTTTCTGAATGCTTATGCCATGACACAGCCGGAAATTATGATTGGAAAAGTCAATGAAAAATTCGATGCCAATAATCAACTGGCTGATGCAGAAACGAAAAAGAAGCTGCTGGAGTTTTTAGATGCGCTGGCGAAATTCTCCGAACGGTTTAAAGCACGTTGATCCCCTCGTTGCGAAGGCCGTGAAGCAAGCTTACACATAACGATACTTCGCCGCCCTGTTCGCTAGAAAATCACGGCACTTATAATATTTCGTCGTTCCTTTCCTGGCAAAGCTCCACGAGCACTCCATTGGTGCTTTTGGGATGGAGAAAAAAGATCATTTTGTTATCGGCCCCGAATTTGGGCTCGGCGTTCAGCACCTCAAATCCTTCGCCTTTCAAGCGGTCCATCTCCTCATATATATTGTCGACTTCATAGGCAATGTGATGGATGCCTTCTCCTTTCTTTTCAATGAATCTGGCAATAGCGCTGTCGGTAGTCGTTGCTTCCAGGAGCTCGATCTTGGTTTCCCCCAACATGAAAAAAGACGTGCTCACTCCTTCGCTCTCCACCGGCTCCACTTTATAATGCTCTTTTCCGAACAGCTTTTTAAACAGGTCGTTGGAGCTCTGAAGGCTCTTGACAGCAATGCCGATATGCTCTATTTTTTTGATCATTTCCCGTGATTTTCGCCAAAAATAGGAAGTATTTCGGGGCAAACCAATTTTAATCGTCCGATTTAGGCTATAAAACAGGCCGAATTGCTGAGGAAATCCAAAACATGAACCATTTGGTGATCCGCGAATAATGTCGTACATTTGTAGCCTAAATTTACGAAAATGACACAATCATTCATCTTAGGGATATTAGGCGGTTTGGGAGCTCCTGAAATCATTATTATCTTAGTAATCGTTCTATTATTATTCGGAGGTAAAAAAATTCCGGAGTTAATGAAAGGATTAGGCCGTGGTGTGAAAGACTTTAAAGACGCTTCAAAGGGCGAAAGCACTCCTGAAGGAGAAAACAAGTAATTATTTAGTTTTTAACTCATATTGAAAGCGTCATTCTGTTCGATTGGCGCTTTTATTTTTTTAACCGAAACCTGTGTACACATTTACAACCATCCGCCAGCTTCAATCCGACCTTGCTGCAGGAAAAACCTCCTGCCAGCAACTGGTTGCCGAGTCCATCAAAGCCATTGAAGAAAAAAAGCAACTCAATGCTTTCCTCGAAGTGTTTCACGATTCTGCAATGGCCCAGGCCAAACTGGCAGATGAGAAGATCGCCTCCAAAACAGCGGGTAAACTCGCCGGTGTGATCATTGGCCTGAAAGACAATATCTGCTACAAAGGGCATAAGGTTTCCGCGTCTTCCAAAATCCTGGAAGGCTTTGAATCCCTGTACTCATCCACGGTGGTTGAGCGCCTGCTCGCCGAAGATGCGATCATTATCGGCCGCCTCAACTGCGATGAGTTTGCGATGGGAAGCAGCAATGAGAATTCGGCTTTCGGAAACGTATTAAATCCTGTGAATGAAAAAACCGTTCCGGGCGGATCGTCCGGCGGATCGGCGGCGGCTGTTGCTGCGGGCTTATGCCACATCGCCCTCGGCTCCGATACGGGAGGATCCATCCGCCAACCGGCTTCCTTTACGGGAACGGTGGGATTAAAGCCAACTTACGGCCGTATTTCACGCTGGGGACTGATCGCATATGCTTCTTCCTTCGACCAGATCGGGCCTATTACCAAAACGGTAGAAGACGCCGCCCTGGTACTTGAGATCATGGCAGGCGCCGATGCCTACGACACTACCGCTTCACAGAAAAAAGTAGACCGCTATACGGATGCGCTGGCAGACAAAAAAAATTACAAGATCGCTTACCTGAAAGAGTGCATCGACTCCGAAGGCCTGGATCCTGAAGTGAGACGCCAAACGCTGTCTGCTCTTGAGAAGATGAAACAGAATGGCCATACTGTGGCGGCAGTTGATTTTCCATACCTCGATTTCTTAGTGCCCACCTATTACGTCCTCACCACAGCGGAAGCTTCTTCCAACCTGTCGCGCTTCGATGGCGTGCACTTCGGCTACAGGAGCCCGAATGCCACCGACCTGGAGAGCACCTATAAAAAATCGCGCAGCGAAGGCTTCGGCAAAGAAGTGAAACGCCGCATCATGCTCGGCACCTTCGTGCTCAGCGCAGGCTACTACGATGCGTATTACGGAAAAGCTCAAAAAGTAAGGAACAAGATCCGTCAGAAAACGCGCGAGATCCTGACCGATTATGACTTTATTGTGACGCCTTCCACACCGGGAACAGCCTTTGAATTTGGCAAGAACAGCGCCGATCCTATCAAGATGTACCTGGAGGATATCTTCACCGTACAGGCCAACATCGTTGGCTGCCCGGCTATTTCCGTGCCTAACGGCTCTCATAGCAATGGCTTGCCGATCGGCCTGCAGATCATGGGAAGGGACTTTGAAGAGGGGCATTTACTGAATATCGCCGCACAGATCTGATGATGCGCTTCGCCACATACGTTGTTTGTATCAGCTTACTGATTATACACCAACGCTGTGCGCCAAGCCGTTTCGTAAAGCCTCTTGCAAAAAAAGAAAACGCACTTGCCCTGAACCTCGGCGGCCCGCTGATCCATTATGGCAAAGCTGTGACTCCGCTTCCCTTAACATCGCTGATGTATGGCCGCGGACTTAGCAATTCCACAACGGCTTTCGGCTCGCTTCACCTCACCTCTGCCCTCTTTGGCAATTTCCAGACAGATCTTGGCATCTGCCAGCGCCTTTATAAAAACGACAGCCTGAAATTCGGCATTACTGTCAATCCCGCCATCAACATGGTATACGACAAATGGGAAGGGAACTTCAGGGCATGGCCCCAACTCGATCTGAACATTTACAAAGACCTTATCCATCAGAAAGGATTTCTGTACCTGGGCTTAACGAACTGGTTTGAACTATCTTCCAGGAAAGCACATAATGAAAGCCAAAGCAATCATGTGCTCGTCAATCCACATATTGGCTTTGCCTATCATCCGAAAAAATGGAGCTATAGCATTGAGTGCAAATTTTTAGAAATGAACCGAAAGAATGTTCCCAATGTGGTCGACTACGTGGGCATCAGGCAGCACGGCGCCGCAGGAATTTATTTAAATGTGATGAGGAAATTTTAGGATGAGGCCGCAGGATACATATTCCAAATACCGTCATTGCAAAGACGAAGGCCGAAACAATCTCGTGAATATTGAGATTGCTTCGGCCCGGAAAAAACCGGGACTCGCAATGACGCTCCAATTCTTATGCACAGTTTTTTTTGTACTCGTCCTCTTTTCCTCCTGCCTGCGCCTCGACAGCAACCTCTACAATCCCAGCACCGACATTCAGGAATATCAATTAGACAATTACAGCGGCGAACAGGATTTTATCCTGGATGCTTCTTACCATATTCCGGATAGCCTCATCCATCAGTTTACCCTGTTTTCGAAGGCTCCGGGCGAAAGCAAAGCTACCAATATCCGCGCGATCTACATTGGCAGCATCTCCGGGATCCAAAACGACACAGTGATCATGTATTGCCACGGCAACAAAGACCACATGGATTTCTACTGGCAACGCGCCAAGCTGCTGGCCCATGTATCCGGAAAGAACCGCTACGGCGTGCTGATGATCGACTACCGCGGCTTTGGCCTGAGCGAAGGGAAGTCCAGCGAAGAAGGCCTTTATGCCGATGTGGATGCAGGCCTCCAATGGCTGAAATCGAATGGCCTCACGGGCAGCCGCCTGGTGATGTATGGCTTTAGCATGGGAACAGCCCCGGTGTGCGAGCTTACGAACAAGCCACGAAGCCTGTCGCCGGCAAAGTTTATTCTCGAGGCGCCCTTTGCCTCTGCCGATGTGATGGCCAACGATGGCAGCGGACTCAATATGCCGGGCTCTTTTTTCACCAATTTAAAAATCGATAATGCGGAAGAGGTGAAAACAATTCAACAGCCTTTTTGTTGGTTGCATGGAACGGCCGATAACTTTTTGAGTATCGAAACGCATGGAGAAGTGGTTTATAAAAATTACGGGGGAAGCTATAAAGAAGCTCACCGGGTAAATGGAGCAGACCATGGCGAAGTTCCTGAAAAAATGGGTTTCAGCAATTATTTGAATATAGTAAGTACCTTTATCAGAAAATAAAAATATGGCAATTACAACAGAGAGCGTCATAGACGCTTTAAAATATGTGGATGATCCGGACCTCAAAAAGGACCTGGTAACTCTGGGGATGATAAAAGATGTGGCTGTGAACGGAAAGAATGTTTCCTTTACGGTGGTGCTCACCACACCGGCCTGCCCGATGAAAGACATGATCCACAATGCCTGCGTGAATGCGATCAAGCATTATGTGGACCAGGAAGCGATCGTGAATGTGAACATGACGGCCAACGTTACCACCACGCGCACCAAAGACAATACGACCTTATCAAAGATCAAAAACATCATTGCGGTGGCTTCGGGAAAAGGCGGCGTTGGCAAATCAACAATTGCTTCCAACCTCGCTATTGCCCTGACGAAACAAGGCGCAAAAGTGGGCCTGGTGGATGCCGACATTTACGGCCCTTCCCAAACCATTATGTTTGACGTGCAGAACGAAATGCCCGGAAAATCAGAATATGAAGGGAAGCCGAAAATGGCACCTGTAGAAAGTTATGGCGTGAAACTGAATTCCGTAGGCTTCATGGCAGGACCTGACCAGGTGATCGCCCTTCGCGGGCCAATGGCATCCAAAGCGCTTACACAGCTGTTTATGGATACCAACTGGGGCGAGCTGGATTACCTCATCGTCGACCTTCCTCCGGGAACCGGCGACATCCAGATCTCTTTATGCAGCCAGATCCCACTGACGGGTGCCGTGGTGGTATGTACGCCTCAGGCTGTAGCCCTGGCCGATGCCCGTAAAGGGATCGCTTTATTCAACCTCCCTGCCATCAATGTGCCGGTGATCGGTATCGTTGAGAACATGGCCTGGTTCACGCCGGAAGAGCTTCCTGAAAACCGCTATTATATTTTCGGGAAAGACGGCGCTAAAAACCTGGCCGGTGAAATGCGCCTGCCGCTCTTAGGTGAAATTCCGTTGGTGCAAAGCATCCGCGAAGCCGGTGATATCGGTCGCCCTGCCGTATTGCAGGAAACGACGGCACAAGCTTTAGCGTTTAAAGAGATGGCGCAGAACGTGGCCCAGCAGGTGGCTATCTTAAATGCGACCAAAGCCAACAGCGAGCTCGAGAAAGTTTAGCTCTGTCCGAAACGACTGTCACTTCCGTCGATGCCCACCTGCTCTTTGCAAGCAGCGTATGGCGAAGTGCTCCCGATGCTTTTTTGAAAGAAGCAGGCAAAATACGCGAACTGACAAAATAATAACAAAAGGCCCTGTGAGCAATTCAGGGCCTTTTGTTGTGCAGATCAGGATTTCACTTTGATCTGCACGGAAGGCAGAGTGGCCATTCCGGTTGGCTTCTGTACTTTGGCATTTTCGATGTAGAGCTTGTCGCCGCTCTTCAAAGAAGCCATCGCCACTTTAGCTTCTGCCGAAAAATTGTTGCCTGTGCAGGTATAGGTTTCGGGCTTTCCCTTACGGATCATAAAGACGTCGAAGCTTCTCACAACAAAATTTACCGGGAACATAAAGCCCGGTGATTCCGCGCCAATGCCTCCCATCTGCCCTACTTCATTCCTGCTCAGTTCCAGGTTGCTTGTCGCGAGCTTTCCCCCGATCTTCAATACGGCCGGCGGAATGTCTTTGACGCGGAATACTTTCGGAGGGCCCTGCTGCTGGTAAACGCCGTTTACTTTCGCCGCGACGGTTACGGTGCAGCTTCCCGCCGACTTCGCCGTAATCGTATATTTTCCGGCGCCCGCCGGAGTTGCCACCGCACCGCAACCGGAAACCGACACCCGCAGATCGCCCGGCGCAAAGCCTGCGGAAGAGGCGCTCATCGGGTTATCCACACCTGCATAAAAGATATTCATGTTATCAGCCGATACAGCGGTGAAAGGCGGTGCCACCACGTAGGAATAATCAAAGGGATAGTATTCGTCAACACCCCTGGGGTTCTTGTAAACCACAACGCCTTTCAGATTTTTCTGCCCGGTAGCGCCCGTTACATTCTCGAATTTCCCCATGCCGTCGGCCACTGCGAGGGACGATCCCGGGATGGCTAATTGCTTTTTCAATGTATCGTATTCGGCCCCTACCAATACCTGCATGCGCTCACTGGTAAGCTCAGTGCTGGATGCGCCCAGAACGATATCGGCTTTGAATGGTTGGCCTGCCAACACATACGCTGTCGGGGCAATCACTTTTGCCTGAAGTTTGTTGATTTTAAACTCGAATTTTCCGGAGGCCGCACCAAACACATGCAGCACTTCCGACTCTACGTTCTTCATGTCCGCCTGGATCTTATTCAGGTTAGTGATCACGGCCGCCATGGGCATGTTGTAAAAATTTTCCAGCTCCCAGTTCATCTTCACGCCATCCACTTCCAGGTTCCTGTCCATGGGCCTGATGGTTGCAAGCTTTTGTTTCAGGGCGCTCATATCCGCCTCATCCAGCTTCGTCTCTGCATTTTTCTGCATGTTATCCAGCATTCCTGTGATGCCTGCATATAGCCTGTCGAGCTGCAAGCGGAGGTCTTTGGCTGAATAACGTGTTGTAAGCGGAGAAGTCTCGTCGGAGCCAAGCAAAAGGTAAGTGGGTGTATCGTAATCGTCGAGCTTTTCCATAAAGCGAAGCTGCGAGGTATCGCGTTTGGAAGGGTCTTCCGTTTTCTGAACGATCCGCAATTTCACGCTATCGATGTAAGCATCCACCATCCGGATCTCTTTCTGCGCTTCGATGGCTCTTAAGAGATAAGGCCTGGCTTTGTAATTTCCGGCGTTCACGTAATCCTCAAACGCTTTCTGAACCCGGCCGTTGCTCTCATTAAGAATGGCCTTCGATTTTTCAATGCTCTCATCCACGGTGACGAAGCCTTTCAAAATTTCTTTGGAAACATTCAGTGCCAGCAGGGCAGTCAGCACCAGGTACATCATGCCTATCATTTTCTGACGCGGCGTTTCTTTTCCTGAACTCATCGTAGTAATGTTTTATAGGTTAGTGGTTTGGTTAGTTAAAAGCTATAAGTACGCCGTTTTAAAAAAGTGACGGTTTATAAAAAATAATTTAAATTCCCGGATATTATACACGCATCCGTATCTTTGTTTAAATCATAAATTATGCAGGTATTTAAGTTTGGCGGCGCATCGGTAAAAGATGCGCAGGCAATACGGAATGTAGCGGATGTTCTTCGCTTATTTCCCAAAACGGAACTCACCGTGGTTATTTCCGCGATGGGTAAAACCACCAACGCTTTGGAAACGCTGGCCCATGCTTTTTTTTATAAAACCGAAGATGCCGAGGCTCTGCTGGAAGACATCAAATCCTATCACATCAGCATTTGCAATGAATTATTTCCCGACAACCATCACCCGATCTTCACTGAACTGGAAAATACCTTTGTAGAATTGCACTGGGCTATTGAGGATGAGCCGACGCATGGCTTCGATTTTGAGTACGACCAGATCGTGAGCATGGGCGAGATCATTTCCACAAAGATCATTTCTGCTTACCTTAACCATGCCGGCATCACAAACACCTGGATCGATATCCGCGGCGTGATCCAGACAGACAATACCTACCGGGAAGGAAAGATCGATTTTGAATTGACGGGCTCGCTGGTCGACAAGATCCTTTTGCCGCGGCTGAAAGAAGGCCGTATGGTGATCACGCAGGGCTTTATCGGCGGCACCTCGGAGAACTTTACCACTACGCTGGGCCGCGAGGGTTCCGACTATACGGCATCCGTGTTGGCCTTTTGCCTTAACGCCAGCGATGTTACCATCTGGAAAGACGTGCCCGGCGTGCTGAATGCCGACCCGAAATGGTTCAGCAACACCAAAAAAATCGACGAGCTTTCTTACCACGATGCCATTGAGCTGACTTATTACGGCGCTACGGTGATCCATCCGAAAACGATCAAACCTCTGCAAAACAAGAACATTCCGCTTTACGTAAAGTCTTTCCTTAAGCCACAGGAAAGCGGCACGGTGATACGTGATGGTGAGATCCGCCTGAATATCCCTTCCTATATTTTCAAGGTGAACCAGGTGTTGATCTCCATACAGCCTAAAGATTTTTCCTTTATTGCCGAAGACAACCTCAGCGACATTTTCGAATTGTTTTCCAGGCATGGCGTGAAGATCAACCTGATGCAGCTCTCCGCCATCAGCTTCTCGGTATGCTGCGATAACGATCCCGGCAGGATCCCTGCGCTGGTAGGAAAATTGAAGGACCTGTTCAAAGTATTGTACAACGCGGATGTAGAGCTCATGACCGTACGTTACTACACACCTGAAACACTGGATACGCTGACAGAGAAAAAGGTCATTCTTCTGGAGCAGCGCAGCCGCCATACTGTTCAGATGGTAATGAAAGACGATGCAGAATAATCCATTATACAACACCGGCCAGGGCCCGGTCATGAATGCGAAAACCCAAAATATCGGCGCTCCTCCGGGTACCTTATTCTACAATGGGGAAACACGGACCGACCGGATCAGGATCACGCTGATTGAATATAGTGAAACTGAATTTTTTGAGCAGGAATTTTTTGACCTCTCCGACTGCCTTCAGCATGTGAAGCCCGAGCTCGTGAAATGGATCAATGTAGAAGGGCTTCATAAACCCGAGCTGATCGAAAAGATCGGCAAGCTGTACAACATCCACCCGCTTACCATGGAAGACATTGTGCATGTGGATCAACGCCCTAAGTTTGAAGAATACGACAACTACGTCGTGTCTATCATGAAAATGATCCGCTACAGCAACCGTGTGGAATCGGAACAACTGGCCATTGTCCTGCTTGAGAACACCGTCATCACCTTCCAGGAACCTGATGGAGGCGATGCGTTCGACATCATCCGGAACCGGCTCCGCGCGGCCAAGGGGCGTGTCAGAAAACTGGGAGCCGATTACCTGGCTTATGCGCTGATGGATGCGGTGGTAGACCTGTATTTCACCGTGATCGAAAAAATAGGCGACAAGGTAGAAGAGATCGAAGAAGAGATCATCGGCGACTCCGACAAAAAATCGCTGATGGAGCTGTATCACCTCAAACGTGAAATGATCTACCTGCGCAAACAAGTATGGCCGATGCGCGACATGATCAATAACATGATCCGCTCCGAAACCAGCCTTATCAATCCCAGCAGCGATGTATACCTCCGCGACCTTAGCGACCACGTCACACGCATCATCGATACCGTGGAAACCTACCGCGACCTTTTATCCGGCATCATGGATATTTATTTAAGTACCAATGCCAACCGCATGAACGAAGTCATGAAAGTACTCACGATCATGTCTTCTATTTTTATCCCGGTAACATTTATTGCAGGTGTGTATGGCATGAACTTCGACAACATGCCCGAGCTCCATACCAAAAACGGATACTTCATTACCTGGGGCGTCATGCTGGCGGTGATCATCGGCCTTTCGATCTACTTCAAAACCAAAAAATGGCTATAGCGTACTGAGGTTGTAATACACCCTCAGGCCACAGGCATGCTGGAGCCTGAACTCCGGCGCATAACCCAGCGCTATACGGTCGTAGGAAGGATTATAGAGGAGTTGAACACTGTACCTGGGGTTGAGATTCAGATTGAGTCCGATGCCCCCGAAAGCGCCGATACCAACACCGATGAGGTAGCGGGCACTGTAATAATTATACGGAGGCGTGTTGTATACACTCATCAGGTCGATGGCAATGTTATTTGCCCCGTTATTGCGATCGCTGTAAAGAAGGGCCTGGTTTTTTTGCGCCTTGGACATGATGATGTTGAGGCCTCCTTCTACCACAAAATTCACTTTTTCATTTTTTCCCAGGATGCGCTGATAGCCGAACTGGAACATGAGCCGCTGCTCGGCTCCCACAATGGTAAACTGGTTGATGCGACTGGCAGCTCCGGGAGTCTGAAAACCACCGCTATTCGTATTGGTGGTGATCGTAAACTTCCCATTCACCGCCAGCTTGGTGCCGTTGATGTTGATGGTGATGTGCTGCTTGTTGCGGAACCGGTAGCGGGTGTTGAACCCAACAAGGTAGGTGGTGGTATACCTTAAATTGAACGGCATATCGTTTTGGGTAAACTGCCAGTCGGTATGGTTCACATTGAGCAGCTGCGCTATCATGTCGTTGTTGCCATTGCCGTAAACGTTGACGATCTGGTTATACAGGATGCTGTTGTTAAAACTGTTTCGCTGTCCGTTTTCGTCAAAGCCATAGCCATCATATAAATAGGCGGTTTGTCCGTTGGCCCAAAAAGCACCGATGAAGAGACCGGCATGAAATCCTTTATGAGATTTCGCCGGGGCAGTGGTGTCAGGCTCGTTCCAGTCGTCCTGGGCTTGTGATACAAAGCCACTTACCAACAAGGCCAGGAATAAAGAATGTTTCAGGATAAATTTCACGTCTAAAAATAAGATAAAATCCGCATCAAAAGTGCTAAAAATCTTTATAATGTATGAGAAGGGTCTTATCTCTGTAGCAGGTGTATCCTGCCTTACCCAACCACTCACACTGAAACGAAAAACGCGCCTCACTAACGTAAAGCGCGTTTTTGTATAGGAATAGAAACAGGGCTGAAATCTTGAGCCGGGTTCTTAGTTCATCGATTTATTGATCGCATCCATCAATTGCTTGCGGGCAATAAAGATCCTGCTTTTGATGGTTCCTAAAGGCAGCTTCATTTCCTGCGCGATCTCTTCGTATTTGAAACCGGTGTAATAGCGTGTGAACGGGATTTTATACTGGTCGTCAAGGTTTTCGATCTTGTTCAGGATATCCTTGCTGGCCATGCGCGACTCCGTAATGTCCTGATAGTTATTTTTAAAAGCGCGTGCCATCGCCACATCAGCATTGGTTTGAATGATCTGCTTGGTTTTTACAGCTCTCCGGTAGGAGTTGATGAAGGTGTTTTTCATAATTGTAAACAGCCAGGCCTTCAGATTGGTGCTATCCTCGAATTTTTCGCGGTAGGTAATGGCTTTTACGTAAGTGTCCTGCAATAAATCCAGGGCATCATCGTTATTATGTGTCAAACTAAGGGCAAAATTTTTGAGAGATTGCCGCTCGTTCAGGATGCGGGTGTTGAATTCTATAGCTGTCATACAATTTAAAGGATTGATTTAGTCTACGGATTGTTTAGTTTATTTTTAAAATGATTAAACAAATTTAGGCATTGTTTAATGATTAATGGTTAATATTAAACAAAATAAATGTTAACAAGTGCAAGAATCTGATTAACAGCGCATTAAATAAAAAGCGGTTCAAATAGAGTTAGGCGCCTGAATCTGGAATAAACGCTGTTTTAAATCATCTGTACACTGCCGGCGAAGGCCTGAACTGTATTAATAAATTGTGAATACTTAGATGGATTCCCCTTCAAAATAGGCTATTAATTAACTACCTTCGACCAAAATTTGAAAGAGACTATGTTGCACGAACTGAGTGAACAAGAAGAGCTAAGGAGAACCAAACTCGCCGAACTAAAAAAATTAGGGATCAACCCCTACCCTGCCGAGGAATTCAACGTAAACGTTACTGCCAAAGATATAAAGGATAATTACGAGCGCGATGCATCAAACTACAAAGACATCCGCTTTGCGGGTCGCATCATGAGCATCCGCGACATGGGAAAAGCTGCCTTTGCGGTGTTGCAGGACAATACCGCACGCATGCAGGTATACATTCGCCGCGATGACATCTGCCCCCGGGAAGACGATAAAGTACTTTACGACACGGTTTGGAAAAAGCTTATCGACATCGGTGACATCCTTGGCGTGGAGGGCTATGTCTTCACCACCAAAACCGGCGAGATCTCCATCCATGCTACGTCTATCAAATTACTGAGCAAATCGCTGAAACCCTTGCCAATTGTGAAAACCGATGGCGACGGCAATGCCTTCGACGAAGTGACCGATCCTGAGTTCCGCTACCGCCAGCGTTATGTGGACCTCATCATCAACCCAAAAGTGAAAAAAACATTCGAGCAGCGCACCACCATCATCAACACCATCCGTACCTTCCTCAACGAGGGCGGCGCGCTGGAAGTGGATACGCCGGTGCTGCAGTCGATCCCGGGAGGAGCCATTGCCAGGCCTTTCATCACGCACCACAATGCACTCGACATTCCTTTGTATCTGCGCATTGCGAATGAGCTTTACCTGAAACGCCTCATCGTAGGCGGTTTCGACTGGGTGTATGAGTTCAGCCGCAATTTCCGCAACGAGGGCATGGACCGCACGCACAATCCGGAGTTTACGATCCTTGAGTTCTATGTGGCATACAAGGATTATTTCTGGATGATGAACACCACGGAAAAATTACTGGAGAAAATTGCGACCGACCTGCATGGCACAACCGACGTGACGGTGGGTGATAAAACCATCAGCTTTGCCGCGCCTTTCAAACGCATCAGCATTTTTGATGCGATCAAAGAAAATACCGGCATCGACGTGAGCAAAATGGAAGAGCCTGAGCTGCGCGACGTGTGCAAAAAACTGCACCTGGAGATTGACGACAGCATGGGCAAAGCAAAACTGATCGATACCATCTTCGGTGAGAAATGCGAAGGCAACTATATTCAGCCGACCTTCATTACCGATTACCCGGTAGAGATGAGCCCACTGACGAAAAAACACCGTTCGGAAGAAGGACTGGTAGAGCGTTTCGAGCTGATGATCAACGGCAAGGAAATTGCCAATGCCTACTCGGAGCTCAACGACCCGATCGACCAGCGTGAGCGCTTCGAAGACCAGGTAAAACTGATGGAACGCGGCGATGATGAAGCTATGTTCATTGATNNATATGGCATGCCTCCTACAGCCGGTATCGGTATCGGTATCGACAGGCTTTGCATGCTCATGACCAACCAGCCGTCGATACAGGATGTATTGCTGTTCCCTACCATGCGCCCGGAAAACAAAACCGTGGCCAGCGAAGAATTAAATTAAAAAATTTATGCGAAGCGTATTAGGTTGCTTGATCCTGNNACGGAGCAGAAAAAACCCAGGATCTTCCCGGAGTATAACGAGCTGCTCGATGAGATCATCCGCTCCAAGGATGGTGTGATCCGTGGCGTAGACCTCAACAGCAAGGCTATTGTGATTACCAAAACGGAAACCAGTCAGCCCTCCGATGTGGATCAGGACTACCTGTACTTTGAATATAAGATCGACAGTGTTACCAATTACTCCGTTACCTATAACCTTGAAAAGGACAGCCTGGATGAAGTAGCGGTACAAATCAATTGCAGCGACCTTGACCTGAGCAATAAGCTTTTTACGGACCTGAAGACCTATTACGAAAAGAAAATGCCGAATCCAACCGAGGACAAGGGCTACGTGGTATACAACTGCTTTGAAGGGCAACGCAAGCCTTTTGTGGTTTCGCTGACTGACAACAGCACGCCAAACATGGGCATCATCAACCTGGTGATTTATAAGGATAAGTAGGAGATAGATTTGAGTAGTGAGATTTGAGTAGTGAAAAAAGGGAATAAATGAAAGCCTCTGATCCGACTTCTTAATTTATATTTTCTCATTTAGCCGACATTGTTTATTTTTGCCCATGTCACAAGGTAAATTAATCATCTTTTCAGCGCCTTCGGGGTCCGGAAAAACCACCATCGTCAGGCATTTACTGAAAACCTTTCCGGATAAACTCGAATTTTCTATTTCTGCCACCAGCCGCCCGCAGCGTGGAGTAGAAGAGAATGGAAAAGATTATCACTACCTCAGCGTGGAGGAATTCAAGCAAAAGATCGACAACAACGAGTTCCTGGAATGGGAAGAGGTATATGCCGGCGTGCATTACGGTACCCTGAAAAGTGAAGTAGACCGGATCTGGGCCAAAGGCAAGCACGTGATCTTCGACATTGATGTGGAAGGCGGGCTCAACCTTAAAAACCAGTTCAAGGAAAAAGCCCTCGCTATTTTTGTGATGCCGCCCAGCATTAAGATCCTGGAGGAGCGCCTCAACAGCAGAAGCACAGACAGCATGGAAAGTATTGCCAGGCGCGTGGAAAAGGCCGAAAAAGAATTGCGTACCGCCGATCTGTTCGACACCTCTATCCTGAATGAAGTCCTCGAGGAAGCCCTTGCCAAAGCGGAAAAGGTGGTGACGGAATTTCTGGCGAAATAATGTCGCTAGCTTCGGCTACGCTCAGCCAGCAATAGGATCCAATTGCGTATTATCCGGCCGGGTGTCTGTAAATTCCAGCTTCATGACCATGTATTGCCTTGATCGAATTTTACAATTTCCTTTAACTCATTTAAAACCGTTTCCCTGTCGGCAAAGATCAAATGCCGGTAATTCGGAATCAACAAACAGGCTGCGATTTCGGAACTGTATTCTTTTTCCACTTTTTTTCCTGCTTCGTTCAGGGTGATAGCCCAACCGCCAACGCTGTGCTTTTCGCCGTTATGCCAGGAGTTAACGTCCAGTAGTTCCGGATTGGCTGCGACTTTTTGGGCGATTTCCCGGATTAATTTCTGTTCATCTACCTGGGAACGATCGAATTTAATGCGTTTACTTAAAGTCTTCACTACCGACGGTATGGCTGATGCGACCACCAGGTCTTCCAATTCGTACAAGGTCAGTCTGGCTGTTTGTACAAGCCGTTCGGCTGCCTCGTCTTTCAGATCGGTGTATTCGATGATATCCCACAGATTTCCTGCTGTCGGGTTGAACTTCAGGCATAAGGCTGCCGCTTCATTCTTGTAGTTCGACCCCTGGCGAAGGAGTCTCCAGATGATGTATTCCAGATCTTCTTCCTTCAACTTCTTTTTTTCAAGCTTCGCCCATGCTTCCTCAGTCTGTAAATCGTTTTGAATGAGGTCGGTCAATTCGCTTACTTTTGGCCTCTGGCTCAGGATATATTTGGCTGCTTCGTTTCGTTTTCTGCCGGTTTCTGCAAAATCGTGGACAAATTCATTCAGCTCATCCTTCTTTGGCTGCCGGGCCAATAAATACTCCCAGGCCATATCCTGCAAATCTGTATAATGAACAATATTGATAATCTCTTCATTATTTGGATTTTGCTGAATGAATCGTTGCCAGGCTTCTTCCTTAAAACCGGAGTACTCTATAATCTTTCTCAACTCATCCAGGTTTGGGGAACGTTTCAATAATTCAGCTGCCGCCCGGTCTTTGAGATCCGAATATTTCATAATCGCTATCAGCTGCTGATTGTCCGGACTTTGATGGAATAGCAATTCCGCTGCGCGATTACTTTTATTAGCTTCAACGATGTCTTGCAAGGATTTATTATCCAATGAAAAGCGATCCAGTAAGATTTCCTCCGCCTCGCGTGTTATGTTATCTTCATCAACATTGTTAACAATATGAAGAAAATCATCCATAGCAGCGTTTTTCTTTTTGAGCAATTCCCATGCTTCGTACTTAAACGAGGTAGACAGGATGACCTCATTCAAATCAGCGCAATCCAGATCCAGTGTTTTAAAATGCTCCCAGGCGCTCGCCTCATTTTCACGGATGATGATCTCCAGCAAAAAAGCTTTCAGGCGCTTGTGTAATTTATTCTCTGACATATTCCGTACTATTGATTGAAACGTTCTTTCTCAAAATCACTCATCTCGTCCCATGTCCTGATGCGCATCCAAAACGGGGTATGTGGCCGGTAAGGCTCCAGAAATTGCTCAATGCATTCATCAGTTTCGTTTTCGAGATGAATATGATTTGTGTATGTCGCTCCTCCCACCTCCAGCATGGTTTTGATCATGGCATGATAAAAATACTTGTTGGATTTTCGGCCCCCATATTCCAGGTAAAATGCTTTATCACCCGGATGCATGTACTTTCCCAGGTAAACATGATTAAAGTTTAAACATGAAAAATAAGGCGCATGAATTACGTTTCCTCTGCTTTCCCTGATGTGGTATAAAAGATCCTTCTCATCCGTCATTAATTCATTTATGTGAACAATTGAATAGAACTGCACGTCCAATCCGGTGATATGGTGAAAGGCCTTTTTAATATCAGCCACCTTCGGAAGTCCTTGCTTAAAATAAAATTGGTGTGCGAAAATTCCCATAGCGATTCATTTTCCGGCTTTTCTCAAATATACATAATTAATACACTGTGGCCCTCAACGGCTTTTAGTAAGGCTTTCAGCATTTGTTTAATTGATTCCCCGGCATATTCCTAACTATGGATTGAAAAGGAACCGCTCCTTCTCAAAATCACTCATCTCATCCCATTTCCTGATGCGCATCCAAAACGGGGTATGTGGTTGGTAAGGTTCCAGGAACTGTTCGATAGAATCATCGGTGATTTCTTCAAATGGCGGGTGCCTGTAAGAAACTCCTCCGACTTCCTGCATCGTTTTCATCATGGCATCATAAAAATACGTATTGGATTTTCCGGCCCCGTATTTCAAATCAAGTGTTTTATTAGCCGGATTCAGATAGTCAAGATAGACATCATTAAATCCAGAACAAGCAAAATAAGTTTCGTTAAGGGAATCCCAACGCTTGTCTTCGCTCTTTTCCAGCAAGTGATACATAAGGTCCCTGCCATTCGTCATTAATTCATCCATATACACGTTTGAATACAATTTCACTTTCAAACCTGTGATGCGATGAAAGGTTTTCTGAATATCTGCCACTTTCGGAAATCCCTGTCTAAAATAAAACTGGCACATAAAAATTCCCATAACGTTGTGTTTGTTTGATTAATTCCTGTTTTTTCATTCCATAATTTCCTTCAATTCCGACAAAACCGTTTCTCTATCTGCAAAAAACAAATGGGTATAATGAGGCAACAACAGACTCGCTGCGATTTCGGAACCAAATTGTTTTTCTGTTTCCTGAGCTTGTTCATGGAGCGTAATGGCCCAGCCGCCGAGGCAATGCGTGTCGCCGGCGTGCCAGTGATTTACATTCAGCAATTCCGGATGATTTAAAATTTTCTCCGCAATTTTTCGAATGAGTTCAGCCTCATTGACTTTACTCCGATCAAATTGTACCCTTTCACTTAACACATTCAGTACCGGCTCACTGCCTGACTTTAAAACAAGGTCAGCCAACTCATATAATTCCAACGGCATTTGAATAAGCTGTAAAGCGGCCTCGTCCTTTTTATCGCTGTATTCCAATATATTCCAAAGCGTTTTTTTATCGGGATTCAATTTCAAACACCATTCTGCTGCTTCGTCCGTTTTTACTGTCCGCCGCCAGATTAAGTAGAACAAATCGTCGCAGGCCGGGGACTTCTTCTTTAACCGCTCCCATGCTTCATCAGCAAATTGATCCTCCCGGATAAGGTTAACCAATTCCTCCATACCAAGCTCTCTCTCCAACAGCAATTGGGCTGCTTCTTTCCTCTTCCTGCCTGTTTCCGAATAGTCATTTACAAAATCCATCAGCTCCTCATTTGTTGGATGTTGTTGTAGAAAATAGTCCCACGCCAGATCCTCCAGATCGGTGAATTTAACAATCCTCTCCAGGTCTTCATTCGTCGGTCCTTGCTGCAACAAGCGTTCCCAGGCTTCCAGTTTAAGGCTGGAATTTTCTATTATTTCGTACAATTCATCATTGTCCGGCGATCGCTTTAATAATTCCTCAGCAGCTTCATCTTTCAGATTCGTATAGCGCATGATCGCTTCTAACTCTTCATTGGCCGGGTTTCGCCTGAGTAACTGCCAGGCAAGCTCATCATTTTCTGTGACTTTAATAACTTCTACCAGGTCTTCATTCTCTAATTCGAAATGCTCAAGCAGAAACGTTTCCGCTTCCCGACGTTTCGTTGAACACTTCACTATATCAATGACGTCTTGTTTTGTGGGATTCTTCGTTTTGAATAACTCCCAGCCTTCATCAACGTACGGAGTTTTAACAAACGGAATTTCATTAATAACTCTGCTTAAATCATCACAATCCAGGTCCAGCATTTTCAAATGCGTCCAGGCCTCCGCCTGAATTTCTCCTTCTTCTTTTAGCAGGATTTCAAACAAAAAGTTCTTCAATCTGTCGGTAATATTATTTTTACTCATTGCTTAATTGTATGGATCTTTAAAACAGGCTTTCTCCACATCACACATCTCATCCCATTTTTTTATCCTTTTCCATTGCCTTTCATGTGGATTGTATGGTTCCAGGTAGTTATCAATATCGAGGTCTTCTTCATGAGGATAATAACTGTACCTGAATGTGTGGCCACCTATTTCCAACATGGTTTTAATGAGCGCATCAAAGAAATACAGGCTTTCCATACCTATCCCGCATTTAAGATAAAATGATCTGGTCTCAGGCCGCATGTAGTCGTCCAGATAGACATCCTCAAAATCCCCGCAGGCAAAGTGTGGAGCATTTATGACAACATCACTCGTTTCTTCTCTTCTTTTATTCAAATGATATAAAATATCATCTGCATCTGTCATTAATTCATCCACATGAGCCACTGAATAAAACCGTAATCTCAAGCCGGTAATCTCATGAAACTTTTTTTTGATTTCGTCCACTTTTGGTAATTCTTGTTTAAAGTAAAATCGATGTCCGCGAATGCCCATACCTGTTAATTAATGTTCGGTTTTTTCAAATATACGCAATTAGCACTTTCATGGAATGTACGCTTACCTTTTAAACAACTGATTATCAGAGCACATCAATTCCTTATACTGCCAAATTCCGATTTTAAAGCCACGATTCCTGTTGTGACCTTGCCTGCCCAAAAAAGGACAGAATTCTGGCTCATGCGGCAGGCAATCATTGATTTTCCGGATAGGTAACCACTAATTTATTTCACTGAAAATCAATTACTTAAAAATAATCTGGAAATTTTTTATTTTTTTCGGGTTACTTCTTTTCCGGTTTGGTATAAATGGTCAAATAACAAACTTAACCTCTAAAAAAATTAAACAATGACAAAAGTATTTTCAATTATCGCAGTAGCTGTTTTAGCTACATCTTTCGTAGCTTGTGGTCCTTCTGCTGAAGAAAAAGCTAAAATGGAAGAACAAGCAAAACGTACAGCTGACTCTATCTCTGCTGCTTTATCTGCTAGCTTAGAAGGTGCAATGAACGAAGCTACTGCTCCAGCTGCTGACTCTACTGCTGCTCCTGCTGCTACTGAACCAGCTGCTACTGAAGCTCACACTCACTAAGAATTTGTGTTTAGTTAGTTAGGAAAGCCTACGTGTTTCATACGCGTAGGCTTTTATCGTTTATCACTTATTTAAATCTGTTCGCCAATTCCAAAAAATGAGTATCTTCGTTTACCAATTTTGATTCGTTTATGAAAACACTTTATACTGCTTTATTTATAACCTTCGGCGCCTTATGCCTGACACAGTGCAAGCCTGCCGCCGAAGACAGGGTAAAAATGCATGAAAACGCCAAACGCATCTCCGATTCGATTGCGCGTGTGGTAGACGGTGCGCTCGAGGAGGTAAAGATCGATCCTGCCAACGTTCCGGCAGCTAAACCGGCGGCTGCACCTGCTGATACGGCTAAAAAATAAGAATATTTCCCTAAGCTTATACAACAAAAACCATCCGCGCCCTGTGAGATGGTTTTTTGCTGTTTAGTGTATTACTGTTTTATGAATTTCCCCGTTTTGCCGGCTAGCTTGTAAAAATAGATACCGGGTGGCAAAGCCCCTGTAGGAATAACATTTGCGGAACCCGAAACAGATTCTTTCATCTTTATCTTCCCTGTCATATCATATACTTCCAAAACGCCGGGCCCCTGGCGATCGTTAAGATCCACGTACAGCAACTCTGTAACAGGATTAGGATACAGCTTCACGCCTGCTTCATGTGGGAGCTCATCAAGTCCTGTGCAGGAGTTTACTGTAACAGTTATATCATCTGAACGCGAGCACGTGCCGTTCGTAACCGTTACGTCATAATTCGTTGTCACCGTAGGATTCACAACGATAGAGGATGTTGTGGCAATGACCGGGCCCGAGCCTGCTATTTTCCATTCGTAAACAGTTGCCCAGCTCGTTGCGTTAACCGTTACCTGGCTCCCGGCACAGATAAGCGTATGTGATGCGGAAATGCCGAGAGAAGGCACCGAGTAAATAAGCGTTGTAATAGCAGCAGTAGAAGTTCCGCAGGCGTTTTGCCCGGTTACCACATAGGTATTGGTATAAGAGGGCGGTGAAGTCGTGAACGGAACGTAGACAGAAGTCGTTGACGTTGTTGCTCCTGTGGTCCAGGTGTATGAGGACGCACCGCTTGCCTCGAATGTAGGTGATTGAAAGCCCATCCCGCAGGCGGTGAAGCTATTGGCTGTTCCCGTAAAAATCGGAATAGCAGCCACCACGGTAGGCGTATTGGCAACTGTCACGGTAATCGCTGCGGCAGAAGTAACTGTACAGCCTGTTTGCCCCATCAATACAGAATAGGTCGTTGTGATAGTCGGAGAAATGCTGATAGAAGCTGTGTTGGCGCCTCCCGGCGACCAGGTATAGGTATCGCCGGAGCCGCTTGCCGACAGGGAACCTGAGGCTCCGTTACACAATACAGAAGTGCCGGTGATAGTGGGTGATGTGGGCGGACATTGGGAGAATACAAAATTGACAAACAAGATGCCAATTATAGAACATAGTGGTTTCATCATGACTCATCATTTTAAGGATTAATATGTCACAATGGTACGACCGCTATTTTCCGAAGTATAAAACTACTTCATAAGTGAGGATAGAATCTTGTTAACTGGTATGTTTTGAAACATATCTGGCAAATCTTAATTGTTGCAACAATTAAAATTTCACAGAAAGCCCGTTCCTGAAATTGTAGACCAGGCTCGGAACACCGGCCGGCTGCCGGGTATCGTACAATAAATTGAAGGTCGATTTAAAGTTGAGGTGCTTGTTGATATGGATCTCCAGGCTACTGTCGTTGGCAATCCTGTAATCGGCGGCGTCTCCTAACTTAGGCTGGTAGAAGGTTGTACTGATCAGCTCACAGTTTTTGAAAAGGTTGAAGGTAAAGGTCACATAGCTGCTGATCCTGTGCTCATGAACATCGGCTGCATCATCCTTAATATCGTCAAATTCATACATGTAGAGTGCAGCAGCATAAATACGCGCGTTAGGGCGCTTCAAAAGGCGGAAGCGCGGACCAGCCCCCAGCAGGTACCTGAAATCGAGCCTCAGCACCGGGTTATACTGGGTTTGCGTAAAGGCTTCGAGCGTTATAAGCTTGTGAACCTTGTAGTTGTAGCGGAAATGCTGGTAACCGGCATTCACAAAATCGGTTTTCCCTGCTTTGATAAAGTTAATATCATTGAGCAAAATAAAGCGGCTGCGGTTCTTCTGGTATTGCACACGGAGCGTGTTGGAAAAAGACAGGACCTGCTGTGTATTCTGAATGACGGCAAAGCTGAAATCAGCATTTCCGACCCAGCCGTTGGTATCGTTCAGGAAACGCTTGCCTTCGATATTAATAACCTGCGCCGTGGCAGAAAGGGACAACAGCGAAAAGAAAATCAAAAAAATTTTAGAAATCGACCTTAACATAAAATAAGGGTAAAAAGCCCAGCTGGTAGTTTTTGATCAACGGATCCGCATTGACGTTTGCCGGATCCGGCGCGTAGCTAAGGGCCAGTACGTTCTTGGTATTCATCACATTCACAAGGTCGAGCGCTATCTCATAACCTGCCTTTTTGGTATTGATCTTATAGGCAATCCTGAAATCAAGACGGTTGTAAGGGGCGAATTGCAGGGTATTGACCTTGTCATTATCCGCCACCACATCCATCACGGCATTGCTGGCGGCAATGTTTACCGGCGAATAGCGCTTGCCTCCCCCATAAGTAAATTTTCCGGATACGTTGATGGAATTCTTTTTTGAACGGCCGAGCCCGTATTCAACTCCTGCCAGGGCATTCATCATATAATTGCCATTGAAATCAGTATTGAAGGTTTTGTGATTGCTGGCGGTAAACTTACTTTCAAATAAGCTTGCCGAGTAGAGGAAGAAATAATGCTTATTGAATAATTTTTCGAGGGTGAACTCCAGGCCGTAATTATAGCCTGTTCCTGTATTTTCCATGGTGTAGATCGGAAAAAAGCGGTTGAAGGTGGAGCCGCGGTTGAGCATGGAAACGCCTGATGGCACTGCATATACCGGCACATTCCAAAGGTATTGGTAGTAGGCTTCGATTTTGGTGCGCAATACTTTGGTAAGCTGCCAGTCGTAGCCCAGCACGGCATGCTGGCTTTTGGTAAAGCCGAGGTTTTTGTTATCCAGCTCCTTTGTGGCGTTATAGTAGGTTTTGCCATCGCGCACGAGGCTATCGGGTGAGGCGAAATACAGGTAGGTCTGCTGCATCTGGCTGTGCAGGCCATAGGCAAGGCTCAGGGACTGGTTGGCTTTGAACTGGTAGCGCAGGCTGGCGCGGGGCTCTACACTCCAGCTGTTGCTCAGCGTAAGGTACTGCGAAAACACGCCCAGGTTGGTGCTCCATTTTTCATTGAATTTGTGCACGTAGGCAATGTATGGTTGCAGGAGGAAAAAATCGGTTTGCGTGTTGATCCTTGTCTTAAAAGGCATTTCATTGATGGATTGCGCGAGCGTATCGTAACGCGACACGATCTTCACCTGGTCATAGAAATTGACGTGGAAGGCGTTTGCAAAAAAACCGGCTTTGAAACTGTTCTTCGGGTTCACCTTATGCTTCACGTACCAGGCCAGTGTGGTTTTCCCTTCGTAAAAGTTATAACCCAGGATCTGGGGCAGGGTATCTTTCGGCACAAAATCCTTATTTCTGAGCACAAGGTAATGATCGACATCGAGGCCCTGCACACCATAAGCCACGGAGGTTTTCATGAGGGTGCGGCTATTGAAGGAATAGCTGTGGTTGAGAATAGCCACGCCCATACTCGAATTAAAATACTGGTCGCGGTTGAGGTCGCCGTACAATTCCTTGGGACGTTCGGTTTGTGTGCTTAAAATAATTTTAATGGTGCTGAGGCCGCCGATCCCGCTCACTGAGAATACACCGGCGTTCTTCGTCGGGAAGTTGAAACGGAAGGCACCATCCTGGTATTGCGGAACAGCGCTCGTTCCCAGCTTGATATTCAATCCCGATAGTAATTTTAACGTCGAGTACCTGTAATTGAGGAAATAGCTGCTGCCGGTTTCTTTATTAATAGGGCCTTCCAGGCTCAGCTCCGTGCCGAGCAAGCCGAACTGGAATGTGCGCTCGTGCTTCTGGTTATTGCCATTCCGCATTTTGAGGTCGAAGACGCCGCCCAGGGCATTGCCGTAGTTGGCGGGAAAGGCTCCGGTATAAAACTCGGAATTGGCAAGGTATTTATTGTTGATGATGGCGGTTGGCCCGCCTGCCGAACCGGCTACGGCAAAGTGGTTGGGGTTGGGGATATCGATTTCTTCGAGGCGCCATAAAAGCCCCGAAGGCGANNTAATTTCCCCGCACAATAATATCGTTGCGGCTGTCGTTGGTGCCCTGCACTCCTGCAAAGTTGGATGCCATACGGGCCGGATCCTGACGCGAGCCCGGATAGCGCTCGGTTTCCTCGATGCTGAATGTTTTTACATTCACGGCCTGCATATCGCTCACGACATCTTTTCCTTCTTCTGCATTCACCACCACTTCATCCATGTTCACCAGCGACTCTTCCATTTCGAGGTTAAGGAAGGTTTCCTTCCCCGAAGAAACGATCACGTCGTTGAGCGGAATGGTGGTATAGCCAAACAGGCTCACAATGAACGAACGGCGGCCTACAGGAACATTCTCTATTTTGAAATAGCCATTGGCGTCGGTGGTAGACACGCGCTGTTTGGTAGAATCATTTTTGAGGCGCACAATGGCGCCCGGAAGGGGAACAGAGCTCACCTTGTCGAGGATCTGCCCGCGGACAGTCTGGGTGTATTGACTCTGGGAAAGGCCTGCACGGGTGATAAAGAATACAGAAATAACAACAAGTAAGTATCTGATCATAGAGGGTTCAAAGTTTTATGTAAAGTAAAAAATAAAATCGGAACCTGCCAATAGTTATCATCTTCCCGGGCAATTCCCGGCATTAAAAAGTTTTCCAAACACCTTGCCGCATCGCCTGTTCCGAAAAAAGAAATCCGGGGCATTCATTACCGTTTCATCATTGGGTTTTGTATGTTTGTTCTATGGAGATACCCCTGTTATGGCTTCTTAAGAAAAATAAGGTCCGGATTATCTCCGGGGTTATTTTGTTCTGGCTTGTCATTGGCGGGATGATCTACATTACGGAAGAGGTGATTTCTGCTAACTACTTTGGCACGAAAGCACTGGAACCGATTGAAAAAATGCAGTACCTCGTCCGGTGGATCATGTGGCCTTTCCTGACACCTATCATTATCTTCCTGGCTTTAAAGCTTGGATTCAGGAGAACACACATTACCCGTTTTGTACTATTGCACATGGCCTTGGGAACGGCCGTCCTTTTCCTTGAATACTTACTGGAAATAAGCATCATCAAAGTGTTTGCCTGGCAGCTTTGGCAGCAGCACGTTCCGGTAAAAGACTACACCATTCCTTTTCTGTTTAAGTACTGGGCCTACATTTCCATCTATTTCCTGATTGTGGGAATTGTCAATGTGTTTATTTACATCACCAAATACCAGGCATCCGAAACATCTTTGATCGAAACGGAATTAAAAAACAAACAACTGGAATATGAACTGACCCTTGCTCAGCTAAGCTCCTTAAAAATGCAGCTACAGCCGCATTTCCTGTTCAATACACACAATGCCATCATCAGCCTGATGCTGCAAAAGGAAAATGACAAAGCCATCGGGATGCTTACCAAACTCAGTGAACTGCTCCGCCTCACGATCGATCAATCCGATACTCAAACCATTCCCCTGCAGCAAGAGATTGATTACATGAAGCTGTACCTGAACATTCAGCAGATCCGCTTCCAGGACAGGCTGCGCATTGAGATTGATATCCCGAAGGAGCTGGCCGGCTTTGAGGTTCCAACGTTTATTTTGCAGCCATTGATCGAAAATGCCATTACACACGGCATCGCCCCTTATTCGGATGCCGGCCTGATCCGGATCTCAGCAACCAAAACCGGGCAGACCATCAGGATCTGCGTCATGGACGACGGGCAGGGAATGACAGGTTCTCTTAACAGCACACGCGGCATCGGCATTAAAAATACGAGAAACAGGCTGAGCCAGCTTTATGGAGAACATCAAAGCCTGAAGATCATTCCGAATGAGGTAAAAGGTGTAAGCTCCGTGATAGAAATCCATACCCATGCATAATACAAGTCCACATATCCGCACACTGATCATCGATGATGAAAAATTATCGAGGGATCTGGTGAAACTATATCTGGAAGAACATCCGGACATAGTGGTGACCGGCGAGTGCACCAATGGTGTTGAGGCATTGAACAGCATCATCAGCCTGGCTCCCGATCTTATTTTCCTGGATGTACAAATGCCGGACCTGAATGGTTTTGAAGTGCTTCGCGAGCTTCAGCCGGAAAAAACACCGATGGTGATTTTCATTACAGCTTACGACCAGTTTGCCCTAAAAGCCTTCGAGGTGAATGCGACAGGCTATTTGCTTAAACCCTTTGAGAAGGCCCGTTTTGATGCCACCGTCAGAAATGCCATAGCGCTCGTTCGCCAGAGTAAAAAGTCCGCACTGGAAACAAAGCTCCGGGATCTGTTACTGGATTATGAAGCCTGGAAGACTTCTTCCACCAAAACCGTCACCTACCTTTCGCGCATTCTGATCAAGGAATCCAGAAAAGCGTTTTTTATCAAGACGGCGGATGTTTTATACTTTGAAGCGTCGGGCGATTATGTAAGCATTCATACGCCCGAAAAAAAGTATCTGATCCACGAAAGCCTGCAACACCTCGAACGTAATCTGGACCCCGAACAGTTTATCAGAATCCACCGCTCCACCATTGTAGGCATTGATGCGATCCGTGAGCTACATCCGCATTTCAACGGTGAGTACCTTGTGCTACTCAAAAACGGGGTGAAATTGAAACTAAGCCGCAGCTATAAGGAGAACCTGAAACACATTAAGGGCTCCGAATAACGGCTCAGCGAATTTTAAAACGCCCGGGCGAATTTCCGTTGCTTCCGAAAACATTATAGTGGTACTTCATTTTATAAAACCGACATAAAATGGAGCAAAAAGCCAGGTATCCAAAGGGAATTCCCTACATCATCGGCAATGAGGCCGCCGAACGTTTCAGCTTTTACGGCATGAAAGCCATCCTGACCACGTTTTTAGTCAGTCAGTTTTTCAATCCTTCCAATAATCCTGCCCTGGAAGTCGTTTCAAATGCGGAGGCAAACAACATTACCCATTTATTCAATACCATGGTCTATCTTCTTCCCTTAGCAGGTGCCATTTTAGCCGATTGGTTTTACGGAAAATACAAAGTGATCCTGTACCTCTCGCTGGTATATTGCGCCGGCCATGCCTGCCTCGCTCTGTTTGAAAACAACCTGAACGGTTTTCTTGCCGGCCTCTTCCTTATTGCTATCGGCTCCGGAGGTATTAAGCCCTGTGTATCGGCCAATGTGGGCGACCAGTTTGATGAAAGCAACAAATCCCTGCTTACAAAAGCCTACAGTATGTTCTACTTCAGCATCAATGCGGGCTCTTTTATTTCCATGCTGCTTACTCCGGTAATTCTCCGCTATTCTACCCCAGCTGTGGCTTTCGGCATACCCGGAGTGCTCATGGGCATTGCCACCCTGTTATTCTTCCTTGGAAGAAAAAAGTACATTCATGTGCCACCTTCCGGAATCAAAAAAGACAATTTTGTTTCCATTAGTCTTTACGCTCTATTTCATTTCAGAAAAAAAACCGGCGGTTCTTTGCTGGATGTAGCTAAACACAAGTATTCTTCTGAATCTGTAGAAGCGGTCAAAGTCGTTTGGCAAATCATGGCTGTGTTTTCTGTCATTCCTGTTTTCTGGGCCCTGAACGATCAAAACAGCAGCGAATGGGTCTTACAGGCACGCAACCTCGACCTTAGCTTTATGGGTTACACCTTTTTGCCGGAGCAGGTGCAGGCTGCCAATGCCATCCTGGTGCTGCTCTACATCCCCTTATTCAATTATGTGCTATTTCCTTTTTTAGAAAAAAGAAACGTCCGCCTATCGCCCTATAAAAAAATAGGCATGGGCTTTATATTGACTTTGCTTTCCTTTGGAATTATATACTGGCTGCAACTAAGCATCGACAAAGGCGGAGCGCCCAATGTG
This sequence comes from Bacteroidetes bacterium UBA4416, assembly GCA_002390745.1. Classification (GTDB taxonomy): domain Bacteria; phylum Bacteroidota; class Bacteroidia; order B-17B0; family Aurantibacillaceae; genus UBA4416. Next base: position 133,521 of record DGQK01000001.1, read on the forward strand.
GGCTGGCAGCTCCTGGCCTATATCATCATTACCGCCGGGGAGGTGCTGGTATACCAGACCGGACTGGAGTACGCCTATACCAAAGCGCCGGCCAGCATGAAAAGCACGATCATGGCCTTCTGGCTTTTAACCATTTCCATGGGAAATTTAATTGTATCGGGCATCAACAACAGCATCGCCCATAAAGGCCTGTTCAGTAGCATGGAAGGGGCAAGGTACTACTTGTTCTACATCGCGCTGATGGGCATAGCCATCGTTGTTTACTACTTTCTTTCCAAAACATTCGACAGGGAAAGAAAATAATCTACTCTTTCTTCCCCACCTCTTTCAATAAGCTGCGGGAGAATAAAAAGATGACGATGCAGCCCACACCCAGGCATAGCCAGAGAAATTCAGGGCTTTCAAAAAACGTTTTTTCCTTTTCGGTTTTCTGCGCAGGCGTTGCTGCTTGTTTTGGAAGGACCTTCACCGCTCCCAGTTGAGCCTCCGGCAGGAGCTGGGGGATCTGCGATACAAAACTTCCAAGATCGTATTCGGGTACTTTGAGCGAATCGTTTCCACATTTGAGCGTATAGGTCGTATTTCCTTTAAAATCAGCGATCAGGTAGCTTGCGAGCTGCTTGCAGTTGACCGATTCGATTTCCAGCGGCGGGTTGTCTTTATTATCGATCTCGATGAACAATTCCTGTTCATTGACATTCGGCAGGTCGAACATCAGTACCTTATCCGAACTCAGCTCCAGGTCGAAGAGATTTTCCCGGATGGTTTGAGTGGATCCTTTTCCGTAGTGTTTGCGGTTGACATAGATCGTTGCATGACGCTTGTAAAGGCGCGGCGCCCTGATCTTAAAATCGAGGCGATCGACCTGCTGGTTATTGGTAAAGAGCAATCTTACCGTGGTTGTTTTTGCCTTGGGGTCTTCCGTGATGGTTTTAGAGAACAGCACATCATTGAGCTTTCCGGCGATGACAGAATTTTTGAAATAACCTGCGGAGTTGATCCTGAATGGAAAGCTCTCCCAACCGTGGTGGTGATGCTGGTGCCAGTCGTCGATCGATAAGCGGAAATAGGGATAATCGTTGAGTGGAAAATAGATGCACTTGTACTGGTTGGTATACACATCGTTGTACAAGAGGCTCAGCTCCTGGCCTGCGCTCACGCTGTACCATTGCTTCTGGTCGTAGCTTCCTTCAATGGAGCAGTATTTATAAGCATCGGAGTTATTGATATTGAACGCGATGTTGCTGATCTTCTGACGGTCGGGGTTATGCACCACCACTTCCGTGTAATCCGACACATGGCGCACAGACAGGATCTTATACTCCACAAAGTCCGATTTGGATTTGAGCTGCGGCTCACTGAGCACCACATACGGCACTTCATGCCCGCTGGCATCGTACACGCGCATGTCATGAAAATCACGCTTCATGTATTGCTTATGTTCCGGGTTGAGAGGGATCTTATACAGGGAGTCTTTGGTGATCCCGGCAACCGGCATCTCCTGTGCAAACTGTTGCGCCACCGCCTGAACACTCAGAACAGCAACAGCGATAAGGCTTAAAAAAAACGGTTTCATACGTCGGATCTCATGAATAGTCAAAGTTATACAATAGTAGAATCGTTCTGATCGCTGGCAGGAGGCATAGCCGTATCACCCGCCGGGTTTGTTTCCGGCTTATCATCGATGATCAGCTTTTTGATCTTCTGGTACATGAAGGAGATGATGAGCAATACCACCCCAAGGATGATAAAGGCCACGATCTTGCCGGCTTCGGAAGCGTCTTTGATATCGTAGGTAAAGAGCTTCAACAGGATCACCCCGATGAGGATCAGCGACATGATGCGGAGCGCCTTGTTCTGCTTCTTCATGCCGATGAAGAGAAAGGCAAAGGCCAGCAGACCCCATAAAATCGGGAAGCCGATCTTCACAATGTGGCTTTCGGCCAATTCCAGCTCCAGCGTTTTGGCGATAACTTCCTGGTCCGTCATTGTTTTTACGCCTCCTATCACCAGCTGCGACACGTGCAGGATCAGCTCAAGGCTCGACACATACACGATGGCAATAGAAACAAATACGGTATTGAGCGTTCCCGTTCTCTCCGGATTTTCTCCTTTCCGGAGCCAGCTTCTCATAAACAGGATCGTTGCCACAAAGCCGATCAGGGACACATAATGGGCCGTGAAGCCCACATAGCTGCGATCCACCTGCAGCATGTTGTCTTTAAAATCCACATAAGGCAATGCTGCAAAGATCAGCACAAAGGCCACGGCATTGATGTAATTAAAGATGAAGAGCACGGCACCGGCTTTCCGGTTTTCCCATTTCGATACGGCAAGGTTCAATCCGAGGAAGTACAGGAAATGGTATGCGCCTGCTACAATCGTGACACCCACACCATAAGTATGACGGTTCATCTGGTACACCAGCTCAAACATACCTGTGAAATACAACAGAGTCACAAAAGCGATGTGCAGGAAATTGCGGTAAGCAACCGGATTAAAGTTCATCCTTGCCCAGCTGAGGGTTTCATGCTCTTTCCGAAGGAGCATAGCGGATGCCAGCATGCTAAGTGCACAGATCATGCCCGTGATAAAGGCCTTATTGAATATAACTGCCGGTTTTATTTCATGGTAAGCCGTATATACCTGCCCCCAATCCATGAACAAACTGAAACTCATCAGCACCATGATCAGCACAGAAGCAAAACGCGACATGACAATGTTTGATTTTTGCGATAACCAAAGGAGCAGGACACTTTCCGCTGCCCAGAAAATCGTGATGTAATTTCCGTGTAGCTGAACAGGCGCCACAAGGGTTACAAAGGTAAGTGTGAGCCCGATCATAAGGTACACCAGCTTTTGATCTGCTTTAAATTTTTTATAAAGCAGCCAGGAACATACGAGGTTAAACGCCGCCAGGAACATGCTGAAGAAGCCCTGCAATTCCTGGTGATAATAGTTGAGAATCTGCATGCCGGCGCCGTAGAACAGGAAGGTATTGCTCACAAGGATGGTAATATCCACCGCACCGAATTTGCGTTTTTCCTTGATATTGTGGATCAGGCTCATGATGATGAATACCACATAAAAGATGGCGGCAAAGATCATCGCGCCTTTATAGGGCGGGTTCTCTTCACCAATCACCTTCGTCTGCAACCATCCGAAATACAGGGCCATGGTAAAGACGTAAGACAGGATATTCAGAAGGTTCCATTTCCGGAGGTAAGCCAGCACCAGCATGCCCAGGTCGAGGATCAGCACATAGGTGAATAGCACCTGGTAATTGCCCTGCCCTGTGCTCACCATAAACGGCGTGGCAAAGCCGCCGATGAGCGATAATACCGCCAGCTCCTGCCGGTCGTACATGACGGAGATAAAGACGCTGAAAGAGGTAATGATGAGCATGAGCACAAAAGCCATCGTTTGGCCGAATAAGTGGTACTCGTGAAATGCTATGCCGATGGTGAAATAAAAAATAGCGATGCCACCGGATACCAGAACAGAGCTGAAGGCCTTAAAGTTCTTGCGCAGACGGTGCGCGAAGCCCAGCACAATACCTCCGCAAAGGATGCCGATGCCTACACGGGCGATCTCGTTGATCCAGTTCTTGTCGATGGCATATTTCACAAAGAAGGCGATCCCGATCACCAGGATGGTAATGGCAACCTTGCTGAGGATGTTCTCGCCGATGAATTTCTCGAGATCCGGATTGTTTTCCCGGAAGCGGTCGTAAAAGCTTTGTTGCGGCTGTGCAGGCTGCACAGGTGTTTGCGAAGGCGTGTTCATGACTTCGTTCACGCTGATCTCCACCGGCACTTCCTCCTCTTTATCCACCACGACCTCATCAATGATGACTACCGGCGGCACTACAGGCTCTGTTACCGGAGGCTTCTCATCCACTACCGGCGGGATCACCGGTTTCACGATTGGAGGCACCACCTTGTCTTCCACCGGATGAAGCGGCCTGGCGCTTTCTTTGTTTTCCACGACAGCCTCTTTCTGTTCCGCGGCTTTCTGAGCCTGGTAGAGCTGCACGCGGCGTAAATAATCTTCGATATTGGAAAGTTTTTCCTCGACATTCTTCAGTTTGGCGTTCTTAACGAAATGAAAAATGATCGACAGGAGGAGGATGACCAGCAATAAAAAAATATCCATACTTAAGGAGTTTCTTAAGGACTAAAGATACAATTTTAAAGCATATTTGGGCTATTTGCGGAGCCTATTCTTTCAGGAAAGCCATGGTTCTTTCAATGACAAACTGCGCGTGTTCGGGAAAGGAAAGTTCTTCGAAGGGATGCCTGACGCCGAAGGTATGGCCGGCCTCTCCAACGACCAGCAACTCCGAATGCTTGCTGGTGCGGTGCAGTTCTTCCGCATCCTTAAGGTCAACTGCTTCGTCGTTGGTACCGTGAATGATGAGAAAGGGAATCTCCAGGTGCTTTGCCGCCTTTAGCACATTCAGGCGTTCCCTGTGAGCCTGCAAGGTTTCGTAAAACTGGAGGTATAGCGGCATCTGCTGTTTGGTGCGTGCATTAAAAGTGTAGACCACGCCTTTTTCATGCCAGGTATCGATGGTCTGTTTTTTATTGCGGTTCAGAAAATCGCTCACCGATGCCCAGGTCACAAGCTTTTTCACCCGCGGGTCTTCCCCGGCTTTCAGGATGCTGATGCCGCCGCCGCGGCTATGGCCCAGCAGGTATACGGCGTTTTTATCAGCCACCTTTGCCATGGAAGGGTCGGTAAGCACCCAGTCTATCACCTTTCCCAGGTCGTCGAGCTCGATGATGTAATTGTTTTTTCCGAAGGCATCGAGGTCGCCGAATTCCAGCGGGTTTCCGGGGGTAGTGCCATTGTGGGAGAAGTTGAATTTGATAAAGACAAAGCCTTCCTGAGCAAAAGCCTTTGCCATGAGATCGAAATGCCCCCAGTCCTTAAAGCCTTTGAAGCCATGCACAAACACCACTACCGGCCTGGATTCCTGCGTATGCTTATAGCACACATCGAGGAGAATCGGTTTTTCCCTGCTTCCGTCTATCAGGATATTCTTTGTGAAAGTGACCATAAACTCAGGCGTACTGGTCAATAATTCTGGTGAGCTCATGGGCAGGCACTACGCCCGACTGCTTCCAGAGCACTTTGCCTTGTTTAAAAAGGATGAGCGTGGGAACACCGGTAATGCGGTAGGCATTGGCCGCTTCGGGATTTTTGTCCACATCTATTTTGATGATGCTGGCTTTATCGCCAATCTTGCTTTTCACGTCCGAAAGGATGGGGGCCATGGTTTTGCAAGGGCCGCACCAGGTGGCGAAAAAGTCGACCAGCACAGGCTTGTCGGTATTGATGAGTTCTGAAAAAGTTGCCATGATCAGTTGTTTTTTATTTCGTTTTTAAAGCAGTGATGTCCTTGTGAGCCTTCCATCTTCTGTAAGCCGGGATCGCTTCCGCGATGTCGATTCACATTTCATACCATTAAAACAAACAGGCCCGCATATAGTTTGAAATATGTTTCCACCAGCTAAGGCTTCGGTTCCGGCTTTTCCCGGAGCACAGAGTCTTTCCTGGCGGCATTCTTCCCATCAATATCTTCATTAAGCCATGCTGCCTCATCTGCATGCCTGAAGACAAACTCATAGATATTTTTCCCGTTGGCATCTGTCACATACACCACAAGCCTGGTTGCGGTCAATTCTTTCACATGAAACGGTAAACGCAGATTATCGTTCGCCTACCTTAGAACCATCTTTTTGTGAGTGCTGTTTTCCCATTTCCAGGTATAGTGATTTTCCGTTTTCCCATGATACCTCTGATTCAACAATGTTCCGTTTGGATAAAAAGTAAAGACAAAATTCTCATCAGAAGGCTTGTGAAGCAAGGTTTTTTTCTCATCCTGCCGTTTCTGGTATAAGTGCCAGGGCTTGGCGGTAAGCAAAGTCTGCGCCTTCACGACCAGACTACTGCACACCATAAGAAAGGCTGTAAGAAAAATCCCCCCGGGATTCATGCCAACCTATTCCTGCAATTCGAGCCAGCGCATGGATTTTTCATCGATGCTCTCCGACACCCGGTTGAATTCCTGAGAGGTCTTGCGGATCTCTTCGGCATCGGTAAGGCCGCCTGCCAGCAGGGCTTCCAGCTCCGCTTTTTTCTTTTCCAGCTGCTCCAGTTCTTTTTCCAGGGTTTCGAGCTCTTTCTGTTCTTTGAAAGAGAGCTTCTTTTTTTCCACAGTTGCTGCGGGTGTTGCAACCTGCAGAGGCGCCGTCTCTTCTTTTACCGGAGCGTTCTTGCCCTGTGCCGTTTGCTGCATTTCCTTCTCCGCTTCGTACTCCTGATCGTATTTCCACTGGCGGTATTCGCTGTAGTTGCCCGGAAAATCCTTCACCACGCCTTTGCCTTCAAAAGCGAAAACGTGACCCACCAAACGGTCGAGGAAATAACGGTCGTGCGATACAATGAGCACACAGCCCTGGAATTCCAGCAGGAACTCTTCCAGTGTTTGCAGGGTAATGATATCAAGGTCGTTGGTAGGCTCATCGAGGATGAGGAAGTTCGGATTCCGCACCAGTACCGTGAGCAGGTATAGCCTGCGCCGCTCGCCTCCGCTGAGCTTGCCCACGTGCCCGTATTGCACTGCCGGCGGAAAGTTGAAGCGCGTCAATAAGCCCGAAGCGCTGAGCGAGGTCCCGTTTGCCAAAGGGATAAACTCGGCGATGTCTTTCACGACCTCGATCACGCGTTTATCGTCTGCCACCTGGATGCCTTTCTGCGAGTAGTAGCCAAACACAATGGTATCACCTACCGATACCGTTCCTCCGTCAGGCTTCTCCAATCCCTGCAGCATATTGATGAAAGTACTCTTCCCTACGCCGTTCGGCCCTACAATCCCGATCTTTTCGCCTTTGATGAAGGTGTAGGAAAAGGGTTCCAGAATGCGCTTCTCGCCAAAGGATTTTTGCAGCTTATTCACTTCGATGATCTTGCTGCCGATGCGCTCTACTTTCACGCTCAGCTCAATCTTCTTCTCTATTTTTTTTGCACGCGCTTTGGCTTCTACTTCATAAAAAGCATCCACCCGCGATTTGGACTTTGTGGTCCGGGCCCGAGGCTGCTTCCTTACCCACTCCAGCTCGCGCTTATACAGGTTGCGCGCCTTCTCCAGCTCGGAGGCTTCCATCGCTACGCGCTCCGCTTTCTTTTCCATGTAGTAGGCAAAATCGCCCCTGTATTCATACATCGTATGATCGTCGATCTCTATGATCTTATCACAAACCTCATCGAGGAAGTAACGGTCGTGCGTAACCAATAAAATGCTTTTCTTATAACTGTGCAGGTAATCTTCGAGCCATTCGATGACGCTCACATCGAGGTGGTTGGTAGGCTCATCCATAATCAGCAAATCCGGCTCATTCAGGATTACCTGTGCCAGCGCCAGTCTTTTTTTCTGGCCACCGCTCAGGGTGCTTACTTTTTGTTGCAGGTCGTTCAGGCCAAGGTTCACGCATACCAGCTTCATCTGTGTTTCCACATCCCAGGCTTCGAGGTCGTTCATGCGGTTGGTGAGCACGTCGAGCTGATCCTCTGTCTTTTGGGTGGGATTGGCATAATGCGTTTCTACCAGCCGGGTGTAATCGATCGCGGTTTTTACTTTTTCGCTGTCGCCGGCATAGATGGTTTGCTCGATGGTATGAGCATCGTTCATCACCGGCTCCTGGCTAAGGAAAGAAACCCGCACATCCTTGCGGAACACGACCTCTCCGCTGTCGGGGATCTCTATGCCCTGAAGGATTTTGAACAGGGTGGATTTACCCGAACCGTTCTTGGCAATAAGGGCTACCTTATCGCCGTAATTGATCCCGAAATTGATGTTTTTAAACAGGACTTTATCGCCAAAACTTTTACTTAACTGATTAACGGAAAGAAGATTCATTATTTAAGTTGCTTTAACCGCAGAGGCTGCAAAGGACAATCGCCGGGAGCGCAAAGGGTATTTTTATATTAGTGTTTAATGTTTTTTTCAATGAGGTACCTGAGCTTATCGCGGTTCAGGTTTGAGTTGATCTCTCCTTTTTCGGTGAGTGAAACGGCGCCTGTTTGCTCGGACACGGTAATGGCCAGGGCGTCGGTGGTTTCGGTAATACCCACTGCTGCGCGGTGACGCATGCCGAAATTCGATGGAAAGTTCTCTTTTTCTGTCACGGGGAGCACGCACCGGGCCGCTACAATGCGGTTGTCTTTGATGATCACGGCACCGTCGTGCATGGGGCTGTTCTTATAAAAGATGTTTTCCAGCATTTTGTCTGTGAGCGCAGAATCTACGGTTTCACCGGTATTGACATAAAATTTGAGGTCCGATTTGCGGGCGATCACGATCAGCGCGCCGGTTTTCGACTCACTCATATTGAAACAGGCATTGATCACGGCATCCACATCCAGGGTGAACGCGTTAGAAGAGCCTACCCGCTTGGCAAAACTGAATACGTTGCGCCAGTTGTTGTTTTTCAGAAAATCGTTGGAGCCGATGTAGAGCAGGAATTTACGGATCTCCTGCTGGAACACCACCATGATGGCAATAACGCCCACATTGATGAACTTTCCGAGAATGGACCCGAGCATGTCGAATTCAAAGGCCCTGACAATGATCCAGAAAATATAGATGGACGCAAGGCCGATAAAAATATTGACGGCTGCCGTGCCCTTTACCATTTTATATAACTGATAGAGCATCACTGCCACCAGGAAAATATCAATGGCATCGATGATCCCGAAAGACAGGAATAATATGTAAAGTGGCGTCAGCACAGCCTCAAAGATACTAATTTAGCCGGGTTTTCATACATGCGGGCTATATATCCGGCCGGGCGGGTACTGACCGGACATGACAATACAAAACAGCCTCGCAGGCAAATCCTAAAAGGCACTGCCTGGCAGCAGCCAAATCAAAAAAACTGAGCTATTTTATTGTATTTTTGAGCTGCCGGCCTGTGACGGAACGCACCGCTTAAAAGAATAAACATATGGAACAAAACAGCATATACGAGCTTTTTTTCAAATTCCTGATGCAATACCGGTTCGATGAAAAGAACCTCGACTACTCCGTCATTCCCAGGCACATTGCCTCCCTGCAGGCCTTATCCGACGTCAGTAATTCAGGGGTCAGCATTTTTGATATCAATAAGAAACAGGTGATCTTTTTTTCACCCAATTTCGGAAAGCTTTTAGGCTATGTGCCCTCTGAGTTTGAAGAGCTGAACCACCAGTTCTTTGATAGTAAAATCCACCCCGAAGAAAAGCATCAGCTGGCCCTGAATGGCATCTCCATCCTGAAAATGTTCAATGCTTTTTCGAATGATGAAAAGCTCAACCACAAAGCTGTTTACGAATACCGGATGCTCAACTCCGAAAACAACTACATACGCCTTGTAGAACAATACCAGATGCTGGAGCTCGACAAGACAGGCCAGGTGTGGCTGATGTTCAGTATAGTGGACATCTCTCCTAACCAGGAGGAGAACAGCCCTGTCAAGTGCCAGCTATTGAATTTCAGAACCGGCAATTTTATTCCATTTGAAACGAATCAGAAAGCGGAACTGGATTTAACCAAACGGGAGCTGGAAATTTTAAAACTGGTGAAACAAGGTTACTTAAGCAAGGAGATCTCCGATAAGCTGTCTATCAGTGTGCATACCGTGAACACTCACCGCCAGCGCTTCCTGGAAAAACTGGGCGCCAACAATTCCTTCGAGGCTGTCATCTTCGCCTCAAAATACGGCTTGCTGGAATAGGGATACTGATAAATCAGTATTGTGTCAGCCGGGGCTTACAAAGACATTTGCGCTTTATAAACCTGAAACGATGATACGCCCTTACTTTTTGCTGATTTCCGCTTTGGCCTTTGGAAGCTTACAGGCCCAACAACCCTTACAGTCTGTCAGAGGATCCGTGACAGACAATGCATCCCAGGCACCCGTAGCTTTTGCCAATGTGGTGCTGCTGAATACTCAACCCCTGCTCGGCAGTGTTACCGACAGCCTTGGCAATTTCCTGATTGCCAATGTCCCCCTGGGGCGCTATGATGTAAAGATCAGCTGCGTTGGTTATGAGGATGCCCTTGTGCGTGAAGTGGTTGTTACTTCCGCCAAACAAAGCATCCTGACAATCCCGGTCAGGGAAAACTCCAGGATGCTTGAGGAGGTAACGATCAAGCCTAATGTCAACAAGGAGCAGACGCTTAATCCGATGGCAACGGTAAGCGCCAGGATGCTGAGTGTAGAGGAAGCCAGGCGCTATGCGGGCGGCTTCGACGATCCGGCGCGGCTGGCATCTGCATTTGCCGGAGTTACCGCGAACTCTGGCGTCAATGGCATCATGGTTAGAGGCAATGCTCCAAAATACCTTCAATGGAAAATGGAAGGTATCGAGATCCCCAACCCCAATCACTTCGGGGATTTAAAGGCTTTTGGCGGCGGCATACTGACGGGCTTAAGCAGCCAGATGCTGGCAAATTCCGATTTTTTCACGGGAGCTTTCCCGGCAGAATACAACAATGCGGTTTCCGGTGTTTTTGACATTTCGATGCGAAAAGGCAACAACGAAAAGAAAGAACGCACGATCCAGGTCGGTGTGGTTGGCGTAGAATATTCCGAAGAGGGCGCTTTCAAAAAAGGAGGGAAGGCTTCGTATTTATACAACTACCGGAACTCCACACTGGCTTTGCTGGAGCCTCTCCTGCCGGAAAATGCGGAGAAAATAAAATACCAGGATCTGTCCTTCAAATTGAATTTCCCGACCAAAAAGGCAGGCGTCTTTTCGGTGTGGGGAATCGGCCTGCGGGACGGTGCAAGCGCCAAACCAAAAACGGACAGCCTGAAGTGGTTCTATAAGGAGGACAAACAAAAAAACGATATAAAACTTGACCTTGGTGCGGGCGGCTTAAGCCACCTGTATTTTTTCAACAACAACACTTATCTGAAAACGACCCTGGCGGCAACGGGCAGCTCCACCAACTGGAAAACGGAAACACTGAATTCCAGGCTTGAGCTGACACCCTACAGCAACATCGCCTACACCTACTGGAATTACGTGCTGTCTTCTTTCGTCAATAAAAAGATCAGCGCCCGCCACACCAACAGAACCGGATTCTCTGCCACCCGGATGATGTACAACATCCAACTGAACAACTCTTTAAAAGCAGGGGATGCCCCGACGGAGATTGTAAACTCAGGCGGAAACAGCACATTGCTGGCTGCCTACAGCAGCTCTGCTTTCCATCTAACCCATACGCTGTTGATGACGATCGGCATAAACGGCCAGTTTTTCACCCTCAACAAGCATTACACCATTGAGCCAAGAATCGCCTTCCGCCAGGCTATCGGCCGCAGGCATTCCATCGGCCTGGGCTATGGCCTGCACAGCCGCCTGGAGAATCTGAATTTCTATTATAACAATTCCCTGACAAGCGGCGAAAAAGCCGTCAACAAAAACCTTGATTTCACTAAGGCGCATCATTTCGTACTGAGTTACGACTGGAGTGTCAGTCCATTGGTGCACATCAGGGTCGAGCCTTATTACCAGCAGCTCTTTTCGGTACCCGTTGTCCGGAACAGCTCAACCTCTTTCATCAATCTTCAAAGCGACTGGTTTTTTGCCGAAAAGCTGGAAAATACCGGAGAAGGCAGGAATTACGGCATCGACTTTAGCCTGGAAAAATACATGTCAAAAGGCTACTATTACCTGCTCACCGCCTCCGTTTTCGATGCCAGCTACAAAGGCGGGGATGGTATCTGGCGCGCGTCGAGGTTCAACAGGAACTACGTGTTCAACTTCCTGATCGGCAAAGAATGGCAGGTCGGCAAAAGCAAGCAGAATACCTTCAGCTTAAACATGCGCGTCAGCTACCAGGGCGGCAACCGCTATTCGCCGGTAAATGAAACGGCGAGCTACCTGGCCAGGGATGTCGTGTATGATGAAAGCAGGGCCTTTTCCCTGCAGGCCGATCCTCTCACCAATGTGCACGTTACGGCCAGCTACAGGATCAACCGGAAAAAAAGCGCCCACGAATTCGCGCTAAAAGTGCTGAATGCTACCGGCCAGGCTGATTTCTACGGCTATAAATACAACCTGGTGAAAAACACCATCGACAAGGATGAAACCTCCGTTGTCATCCCCAATCTGAGTTACCGGATAGAGTTTTAATGCCGGGCTTCGCTATGAAGCTAAAATACTTTTATATTCATGGCGAAGAAAATACAGGAAAATGAGAAAACTAACGACCTTATTGTTTTTGGGTGCTTCGATAGCGGCCTTTTGCCAACGGACTGTCCGCTTTGCAGACTCTATCAGAAACGTCTATCACATCCCTGAAATCAGCTATGCTGTAGCGAACAGCAAGGCCATCCCTGAAATTGCAGCACTGGGAAAACATTCCGTTAATCTTCCGGACACAGCCAGCCTCAACGACAGGTTCCACATCGGCTCAAATACCAAAGCGATGACGGCTTTCATGATTGCCAGGTATGTTGAAAAGGGACAGCTATCATGGACCACGCCATTCTTTGAGATCTTCCCGGAGTGGAAAGACAGCTCCCGAAAAGAATATGATCAGATTACCTTGCAGGATTTGCTTTCAAACAGGGCAAGGCTACAGGCCTTCCAGGGCGAAGATGATCCGGTGATCCCCGCATTCAAGGGAACGCCCCAGGAAAAAAGAAAAGCCTTCGGCAGGTTTGTGCTGACGCTGGCGCCGGTGGAGCCCGACAGTGTTCATCCATTCAGCTATTCCAACGCCGGCTATACCCTGGCGGCCTTAATGCTGGAAAAGGTGACTCATAAGAGCTGGGAACAATTAGTGGAAAAGGTATTCAACCGCGACCTAAAGCTGGGAGTGAAACTTTCCTGGCCGGAAAATCAAAAAGCAAAGGACACCTGGGGGCATTCCACTGAGAATGGCAAATTAGTGCCGGTGCCATCAAGCGTTAGTTCTCAGCTCGACTATACAGAGCCGGCAGGGGACATCAACATCAGGCTAAAGGACTATGCCAGGTTCATCCAGATGAATATCCGGGGGCTTGAGGGACAGTCGGACTACCTGAGCGCAAAAACATACCAGTTCATCCATAAAGGAATCCCCGGCTATTCGCTGGGATGGTATAATATCTATGAAAACGGCAAGGAGCTTTCGACGCATGCGGGTACAGCAGAAACGTATTACACACTGGTTCATATCGACAGGATCAAAGGCATCGCCTATATCATTTTCACCAACTCCTTCAATCCGGAAACACAGCAGGGCGTAAGGCTTTTGATGCGTAAGCTTAAAGAGAACTATGGCAGCTGAGGCGCCGTATAGCGCAAGCCGTGATTTTTGTTATAAGCGAATTCCTACCACACACACATCATCCACTTGTTCGAGCATTCCCTGCCAGGTTTCCAGCGTGGCTTTCAGGATCTGCTGTTGCCTGCTCAGCGGCTCAGTGGCATGGCTAAGCAGGAGCTCCTCCAGCGGCCTGTATTTGAATTTCTTTCCTTTCGGCCCTCCAAACTGATCCGGGTAACCGTCGGTATACAGATAAAGGCTGTCGCCGGCTTTGTAGTTGATGTGGTAGAGCCTGAAGTGCTCTGCTTTTTCTCCCTTGCCCACCGGCATTTTATCGGATCCCAGCGAAATGGCCTTACCTTCCGAAACCAGGAGAGGTGCGTTATTGGCAGCGGCATACGTGAGTGTATTCCTGGTTTTATTGATGCAGAGGAGGATCCCGTCAAAGCCGTCCTGCTGCCCCTCGGAGCTCACTGTTTCGATGATCCTGCCGCGCACAAAATCAAAAATGTGATGAGGCTCATACATGGCCCGCTCCTTGATCGCCTCATTTAAAAACCCCATACTCAAGAGGCTCATGAAAGCTCCCGGAACCCCATGCCCGGTGCTATCGCAGCAAGCGAGGAAAAAGAGCTCTTCCTGACTGTCGCTCTCTACAGACGCCGCCCAATAGAAATCACCGCTCACGATATCCTTCGGCTTAAAGAATACAAAATGCCCGGCAAGATGGCGGGAAAGCATCGTCTCCTGTGCCAGGAGGGCATACTGGATGCGCTTTGCATAGTTGATGCTGTCTACGATCTCTTTCTGCTTTTCTTCAATCACCTGCTTCTGCTGCGCGATTTCCGCCTGTTTAAGCTCCACTTCCTCTTTTTGCTTCGTGATCAGCAGATGCGCTTTCTTCTTTTGCGAATAGACACGGTACATAAAGAACCCGAAGATGAGCGAAGCCACGAGGCTGGCAATGATAAACCAGGTGATGAGCTTTTGCTGGCGGATCGCTTCTTCCGACAGGTCGTTCTGCTGCTTCAGTAAAATATTCTGCTGTTCTTTCTTCTCGGTTTCGTATTTGGTATTCAGCTCCTCCACCTGCTTGTTGGCCTCTTCATTCACATACAGGCTATTGACAGAGTCGTACATGAGCCGGTAGCGGTACGCTTTGTTGTATTTGCCCTGCCTGGCAAAGAGCGCCGAGCATTCGTCGAGCCCCAGCTTGACATTGATGATATCCTGGGTGCGCATGGAATAGGAGATATACTGGTTATAATAATCTTCCGATCTGGCATAGTTTCCGGTTTCCATGTTGAGAGCCCCCAGCAAGCCGTAGATGTAATAGATCGCAGAAGAGTCCTTATCGGCATAGTGATGCCTGAGCGCTGTATCGGCATAAAGCTCCACCTTCCGGAACAGGGCCTTGGTATTGCTTTCAAGCGCTTTGGCATACCAAGCATTGGCAATGTTGTCGAGGATGATCACTTCATTGTCATGAAAGCCCTGCTTCCGTGCAATGAATAGCCCTTTGTTCAGGATCGCAATGGAAGAGTCGAGCTCGCTCAGCGTATTATAATAATCGGAAAGATTGACGATGCTGCTCAGGTAAGATTTGTAGTTCTCCTCTTTCAGGGAAGTACTTTCCTGCAATTTAAAGTATTTGTAAGCTTCGCTTTTACGGTTCAGGCGAAGATAGATATAGCCGATCTGCCCCAGGAGCGGCGAAACGCCTGTGCGGCCGTTGCTCTCGATCACATCGCGCGCCATCAGGTAACAAGCCAGGGCATCGTCGAATTTGAACAGGCGCGTGTAGGCCACGCCCAGGTTGGTATAAGCCTTTATCTGGTGATGGACGGATTTATGCTTCTTCGCCAGGATCAGCTGAATGCTCGCATATTTGAGCAGGGAATCGGCGCTGATGTACTCGTACTTATTACACAGCAGGTTATAGCGGTTGAGCAATACCGTATCCTCCTGCGCCACCAGGAACCTACCGAACATCATGAAAATGACGACGAAAAAAAGAGGATATGCAAATTTTTTTTGTTTCAAATGATTTCCTTCCTGGTTTTTTTAAAGTCTGATCCCCATGATGCATACATCATCCACCTGCTCCAGCGCACCTTTCCAATCGGCGAATACTTTGCGCAATGTGCTTTCCTGTTCAGCCGGAGAATGCGGACTTAGTTTCAGTAATAACTGGTTGAGACTTTTGTATTTAAATTTCTTTCCTTTTTCACCGCCAAACTGGTCGGCGTAGCCATCGGTATAAAGATAGAGCATATCGCCCCCGGTGGCATGAAAACGGCGCGTCGTAAAGTTTCCGGAGCGTTCTCCTTTCCCTACCGGCATTTTATCGGCCATAAGCTCCTCCAGCTCCTGCCCGCTCACCCTGATGAGCTTATTGTTGGCAGCGGCGTACTGCAGTTCCATTTCCTTCAGCGTATCTTTCTTTTCGGGGATCCTCAGGAGAATGGCATCCATTCCGTCGTTGCCCCCGTCAAGGCTGCTGATCAGCTTTTCACGCACATAATCCAACACCTGCCCGGGATCCGAAAGATGTTTCTCGTTGATGGCCTCATTCAGAAAATTACTGCTGAGCAGGCTCATAAAAGCCCCGGGCACTCCATGGCCCGTGCAATCGCACACCGCCAGGTAAATGAAGCCGTCTTTATGCGCGAGCCAGTAAAAATCCCCGCTCACAATATCCTTGGGCTCAAACAAAATAAAATGCTGCGGCAACAGGGCATTGAGCATGTCTTGGCTGGCAAGCAGGCTGTACTGGATCCTCCTCGCATAGTTGATGCTGTCTACAATTTCTTTCTGCTTTTCCTCGATGATCACCTTCTGGCTTTCGAGCAGGGCATTGGTTTTGTTCTTTCGGATATTGGATTTGATCACAAAGGCAAACAGGATCAGCAGCAGGATCACCACCGAGATCCCCGAATAGATGAGTGCCTTTTTGCGGTTGAGCTCCGACCTCGAGAGCTCATTTTCCTTATTCAGGATCTCAATCGCCGCATCTTTCTTCTCTGTTTCGTATTTTTCCTGCACATCCAGCAGCTGCCGGCGGCTGTTTTCATTAAACACCGAATCCTTGTATTGCACATGCGATCTCAGGTAATCGGCCGACTCCCGGTATTGCCCTGCTTTGTACGCCACATCCGACAAGACTTTATAGGTTTCGGAGATGTTATGGTTGGCCTTATCGGCCAGCATCAGATCCAGAGCCCTGGTGTAATAGCCGAGCGCTTCGGGATACTTCTTTTTCAGATCGGCCTGCTGCCCTTTCTCCTGGTAACATACAAAAGATGCATAATTCAGATTTGCCTGCCCCAGGTATTGCTCCGACAGGTTTACAAACTCTTCGGCTTTTGCCATATTGCCCAGCTCGCGGTACTGTGCTGCGATATTGGTATAAATGATGGCACAGCCGATGTAGTTATGCGTTTCCCTGAAAAGGCCGGCAGCGATCTGGTTCCATTTGATGGCTTCCTTGTAATCCTTCAATGACGCGTAGTAATTCCCAAGGCCACCGGCGCCGTAGGCCATCTGCCCTGTCATCTTATGCTCCACCGCCAGATCGTAGCATTTGCCAAAGTATTCCTTTTGCCCCTTATTGTCCCCCAGCCCCATATATGTATTCCCGATCAGGTTGTATGTGCCCGCAAGCCGTTTATAAAACCCCAGCTTGCGGAATGCTTTTTCCGCTTCAAAGAGGTAACGGAGGGATTGGGTATAATCTCCCTTCGCATTGAAGTAATTCCCGAACCAGGATCCGGCAAAGCCTATCCCCGCGTCGTAGCCGGCCTCAAGGCTCCGGGCGTACACCAGTTTCCAGTAGCTCACCAAGCTGTCTTTCGGAAGGTTATGGCCGGGCGTATTGAGGGACGCCATGAAACGGGAGATCGCCGCTGTATCCTTCGGAGCAGCCAGCAGGGCCTGTTTCAGGAAAGCGGGATTGGCATCGCCCTGCGCAATGCAGGAGATACTATACCACAAGAACAAGAGGAACCAGCTTTTTTTTATCATAAGGGGAGATATGAGAGCTGGCTAGTCCTGATTCCGCAGTTTGACCATCGTCAGGATGGTTGCAATGGCTACCGTTTCGCCGGTTTCGTCATACACATCGACCAGCCATTTTACAATGCCTTTTGCAATATCTTCCGGAGTTTTCTTTTCCTGGCGGATTTTTTCCTTGCAGGTAAAGCGAACTCCGATGGTGCTTCCCATATACACCGGCTTGGTAAAGCGGCACTCGTCAATGCCGTAATTCAACAGCACCGGTCCTTTTTTCGCATTCACGAACAGGCCGGCCGCTTTGCTTAATACGTAATAGCCATGGGCCACACGCCCGGTAAACATGGTTCCGTCGAGCGATGTAACATCCGTATGTGCATAGAAATGATCGCCGCTTACATTGGCAAAGTTCACCACATCGGCATCGGTGATGGTATGTTTGGCGGTGATGAGCGTTTCACCGATCTCGAGGTCTTCAAAATACTGGCGGAACGGGTGGATGTCTTTTTCGATCTGCGCACCGCCTTGCTGGTACTGGTTAAGAATAGCGCTGATGGTCGTTGGCGAGCCCTGGATGGCTGTGCGTTGTAAATAATGAAATACGCCACGCTTACCGCCCATTTCTTCGCCGCCACCGGCCCTGCCCGGCCCACCGTGAACCAGCATCGGCATCGGGGAACCATGCCCCGTGCTTTCCTTGGCGCATTCGGCGTTGAGCACTAAAATGCGTCCATGCATACATGCCGCGCCAATCGTGTACTGGCGGGCAATGCTGTTGTCGGCCGTTACGATAGAGCTCACCAGGGAGCCTTTGCCCATTTTGGAAAGCTCAATGGCCTCATCGATTGTCTTGTAAGGCATAATGGTACTCACAGGACCAAAGGCCTCCACGTTATGGCAATCTGTATTGGTAAATGGCTTATCGTTGAAGAAAATGATCGGTGGCATGAAAGCCCCTTTGGTCTTGTCTGCGCCTTTCACTTCAAAGTTTTCGAAGCTGCCGATGATAATCTTCTGCGTTTTGGAAAGCAGCTCTACTTTTTCCTTCACTTCTATGAGCTGCGATTTTCCCGCCAGGGAACCCATGCGCACGCCTTCTACGTTCGGGTCGCCGATCACGTTTTGCGCCAGGCGTTTCCCCAAAGCGATCTGCACATCTTCCACCATATTCTCCGGAACAATGATGCGACGCACAGCCGTACATTTCTGGCCGGCCTTCGTCGTGATCTCGCGCGACACTTCCTTGATGAAAATATCGAACTCCGGCATCGCAGGCGTCACGTCCGTTCCAAGCACGCAGCAGTTCAGGGAATCCGCCTCCATGTTGAAGTGCACCGCCTCCTGCAATAAGCGCGGGTGGGCTTTCAGCATTTTTCCGGTAGAGGCTGAGCCCGTAAAGGTCACAACATCCTGGCTCTCCACGTGATCGAGGATACCGTTGGCGCTACCGCAAATCAATTGCAGGGCACCTTCCGGTAAAATGCCGGAAGCGATGATTTCTTTCACAACCGCTTCCGTTAAGAAAGAGGTCAGGGCGGCAGGCTTCACAATTGCCGGCACACCGGCCAGCCAGTTAACAGCCACTTTTTCGAGCATGCCCCATACCGGGAAGTTAAAGGCATTGATATGAATGGCCACACCTTCCTTCGGCACACAGATGTGGTGGCCGATAAAGGTATTGTTCTTGGAAAGCTTCGCCACATCGCCATCATAGCAAAAGGTTTCGTCGGGGAACTGTCGGCGGAGCGAGGCGTAGGTAAATAAATTCCCGATACCACCTTCGATGTCCACCCAGCTATCGGCGCGCGTGGCACCTGTGGCCCAGCTCACTTTATAAAAAATCTCTTTTTTGCTCTGTAAATGCAGGGCCAGCGCTTTCAGCATGAGGCCGCGCTCCTGAAACGTCATTTTGCGCAGCTTCGGGCCGCCGACTGTGCGGGCATAGTCGCACATTTTTGCAAAATCCAGGCCTTTGCTGCTGGCGGTAGCCACTACCTCGCCTGTAATGGCGTTATATAAATCCTGTCCGTTATCTGCTCCGGCCACCCATTGGCCTACAGCATAGTTCTGTAATTTGTTCATAGATAGAGAAGTGGTTAATTAAGCATTAAATATAGAAAAAATGAAGGAATTACAGGCATTATTTTGTAGCTGGTAAAACGCTGCGGTTCAGCTATGTAACCAACCTGTCCCTTCAGGAAAACAGGGCATTCTCTTTTCGGTGTGGTGCAGTGGAAATAAAAAAATCCCGTTTGCATGGCAGACGGGATTTGTTTAATGTTTTTTCGGTCTATTTGATCTTTTCGCAACGCAGCTCTGTCCAGCGTGTATGAAACCCGTTGAAATACATGGCTTCCTGGTAAGCGCCGCCGCCTGCATAATCCTTTTGGATCTGGATGGAAACGTAATAACAATGGCCATCTTTGCTGAAGCCCAGTGTCACCGGAATGGTTTTCCCCAGGATCACACCGTATTCATTCTTCCGGATCGACCAGTCCTTATCATCCAGGATCAGCTTTTTCAGACCTGCCGGATCGAAATCAATGGCAGGGCCGCTTTGTTTCACCACCTCCAGGATCTTCTTTTCGAGCTCAGCATCTTTATGCGCGGCTGCCGGAAAGGTAGCAGCATTGATCTCCGCTTCGGTACGTGCATTCCAGGCCTTGGTAATATTCATGGCACGCGACTTCATCATCGCCAGCATCTCCGTTCGTATTTTGGGGAGGTCGACAGCCTTGGCAGCTCCACGGTCGGTAACGTAAACGTCGCAAAAGGCCTTGCCTTCATCCAGCCCGTTTTCCACTTCATCCAGACTTTGTTTAAGAAAGGCCGTTGTCATCTCCTTCTTAAAAGGCACGCAGATGAGGCGGTACTCGCTCTTCGACACCTCACGCAAACCTACCAGGCAGTTCTGCCATTTCATCATCATAAAGCCATCCTTTACCCAACCCGTACCGGTGAAGGCAATTTTCCGCAGATAGGTTACCGGATCAGCATCCATGAATTGAATGCTCCGCGAATTGGTCATTTCTTCGGGGAACATGCACATGTTGTATAGTGTGAAGTCGTTCATCTCCTTCAGGATCTCGTCTTCACCGGGACTCGGCGACACTTTTGATACCAGGCCAACCACGCTGAGCGTTTTGGAATTATCATTGGATTTATAGTATTCCGACACTGTGCCCTGTATCACCAACGCCGAATAAAAGCCGTTGTCCTCCAGGATCTTTTTCTGATGGTCCTCTACCTGCTCTACCGTTACATCGCCCTGGGCGGCGGATTCTCCGGGAGAAGAGGAAGTTGCATGGCTTGTTGCATTGCCTGCTTTTTGCCTCACTTTATTTGCCATATTTCCTATTTGTGCCTGCACGCCGCAAGCGAACAGCACAGACATGGCGATCAGTACCTGCTTCAGATTTTTTTTCATAAGATGAATTAAGATGCGCAAATATACACTCAGGTGCCGTATCATTCTGCTTCTGATGAGCAGCTGTGAGAAAAAAATGAATACGCGTCCTTACTTCGTGTACAGGTGTTTCTCCGGATGTTCGCAATAGTTAGTATCTTTAAGCCCTTAGAAAGCCTGTTACATCATGAACCTCACTCTAAGCGGCTATTCGACCGCCCTGTTTTCCACCTGGTACTTTATCGAAGAGCTGGGCTTATTGTTTGATTGCGGGGATGGCCTGAGCTCTGCCCTGCTCCACAAAAGCAGGAAGATCGACCAGGTATTTATTTCGCATGCCGACAGGGACCACCTCACGGGATTATTGCAATTCAACCAGCTCAATGCGCGGGAAAATGCACCGGTGATCCACTACCCAAAGGACTCCGGCTCCTTCCCGGCGCTCCGCGATTTCTCTGTAAAGTTTGATCCGCATGTGAAAGGAACGGTCTGGAAGCCGATACAGGATAAGGACCGGATCTGGATAAGGAAAGACATTTATGTAGAAGCTATCCGCAACAACCACGTGGCATGCGACGCCCATGTTCACAAAAGCCTGGGCTATAAAGTCGTGCAGGTAAAATCGAAGTTGAAAGAAGAATATGTGGCCCTCAGCGGACAGGAGATCAGGGAAGCGATCGAACGCCTGGGAAAAGCCGCTACACATACCGATATGGAAACCATCCTGCTTTCGTATAGCGGCGATACACCCTGCGAAAATTTTGAGCACTGGAATAATTCCAAAATCCTGATCCACGAAGCCACCTTTATCGGCAGTGTGGAAGGCAAGCAGATCCAGGCACACGGCAACAGGCATAGCTACCTGGAAGAGGTGATCAAAGCCGTAGCGGACATCACGATCGAGTGCCTGATCTTAGGGCATTTTTCCTCCCGCTATTCGGACGAGCAGATCGATAGCGCGATTGTAACGCTTTGTAAAACACACGGCATCGGCATTCCTGTGTACAGAATGTTGCCGGGAAGGATCGTGAAGAACATTCTGGCCGGGGAGAAAATTTATTAGCTCATTACTTTAAAACACACTGATGAACCAAAAAGAAAATATCCAACAAGCCATCACTGATTTTGTCAAAGGCGGCGACACCAGCGACATCAACCTATTGGAAAAGGTTTTGCATCCTGAGTTCAGGATTACTAATAATGGCTTCATGGGCAAACCGGGAATTACAATCATCGACAGGGAAACCTACTTATCGAACATTAAAGCCGGAATTTTTGGCGGCTTGCCAAGAACCATGATCATTGAAAACATTGACGAAAGCGGGAATATTGCGATGGTGAAGCTCAGGCTCGAAAGTTCAGAGAACTACTTTGTTTCCTACAACTCTATGGTGCTGGATACAGACAATGCCTGGAAGCTCATCAATAACATGGCGGTAGTGGATGCTAAGAAATAAGCGCTCATACGGCAAAGCACCGTTGACACAAAACAGTCGGTATAAGAAATGGCAATAGCTCCTGATCATAAAAAAATAATCATTGCCGGTGTGATTCCTCATAAGACAGGTTCAGAAGACCGGCTTCATGAGTTGGAATCTTACCTTAAAGCCAATGGAGGAAGTATCGTGGGGCGTGTCATCCAAAAAAGAGGCGTATCCAGAAGTACAAAACCCGGAGGCTCAAAACAGATGCACCAGCCTTTGGATCCTGCAACATACATAGGCAAAGGAAAGGCCCTGGAGCTTAGGAAACTTTGCGATGAAACAGCATGCGACCTGGTTATTTTCATCAATCCATTAAGCAATAGCCAGGTAAAAAACCTGGAAGAATTAACTTTCTGCAACGTTGTTCTTGCGTCCAGCTATTTACCCCTGAACAGCTGAATCATTCCTGCATACGTCCTAAATTGGTCTGCATTCAACCAAAATTTTCCCTCGACCCGTGTATTTGAAAAGCATAAAAAATTAAATATATTTGAGACAACGCGAAGAAGCAGTTTCCTTGCACCAACCGGTTTCCAGCTATCTTTATCCATGCTTGTAATTTAACTATGAAGAACACCATACATCCGTACCTTGCCTTATTATGCCTTCTCCTGATCATACAAAGCAGCTATTCTCAGGAAAACCGGCCGGTGATAAAAGCAAGCTCTAAGCTAATGGATATCAAAGAAGGAGAGGTTCTGAGGAAAGGCTCGTGGACCATCGTGCCGGAAGCCAAACCCGATGTGTACAAAACTTCGGCAAAAAGAGTGACTTTCTATTCCGACCTGGAAAATATCTCCTTTAAGATCAATCCAAAGGTCGGCACTTACAATTTCATCGTGCTGCTCAACGGGAAAGACTCTGCCTGGACACAGATACAATACCAGGAGCCTTTTCTGAAAAAACTGAAAGGGGCTAAAAAATACAATCCGTCTGATGCGCGCTATGTACCCAAATTTAGCTATCAACCGTCAGACAATCCTCAACTGGCAAAGATCAGGAAGGACCTGAGCCTGGACTCCATCGCGGGTACGGGAAATGAAATTTCTCAAATCCTGAATCTTTTGCACTGGGTTCATAACACCATCAGGCACGATGGGTCCAGTGATAACCCGGATGTGAAAAATGCTTTAGGGATCATCGGCGCCTGCAAATCGGGCAACCGTGGTGTGAATTGCCGCATGATGGCAACTGTGCTGAACGACTGTTACCTGGCTATGGGCATCAAATCGCGGCACATTACCTGCATGCCAAAAGAAGCTGAGTTCGACGATTGCCACGTGATCAATATGGTATACAGCAAAGACCTCCGGCGATGGATCTGGATCGACCCGACCTTTGACGCTTACGTCATGGATGAAAAAGGTGAGCTGCTCGGCCCTCGTGAAGTGCGCGAGCGCCTGATCAACGACAAACCACTTATCCTGAATCCGGATGCCAACTGGAACAAGAAAAACTCTCAAACCAAAGAAGACTACCTGGATAACTACATGGCCAAAAATTTGTACCGCCTGCAAACACCTTTGGTAAGCGAATACGATCTCGAAACCGGGAAAACCGGGAAAGAAATCATTTACGTGGAATTGCTGCCCCTCGATGGCCTTGAACAGGAACCTCAGGTAGTAGAGAAGCTGGAAAAAGCAACCGGCGTCAAGTTTAAGATTTATAAAACCAATAATCCGGATGCATTCTGGACAAAACCAGAGTAGACCTACAATCAACAATACAGGCCTTTGAACACAACTAACCGTCAAAAATAAACAGATGAAACTATTCTTACTGACCGGAACCTTTTTAGCAGCCCTTCTTCTCAGCTCATGTGAGTTCCATCAATCTACGGAGAAAGACCTTATTACCGGCGCTTATACTCGAGGTGACGGTTTAGGCTACGAAGATATCGTTCTAAAAATAAATGACAAAGCAGAGAAAAGAAACACCTTCGTTTTCGGTGAAAAAGTGCTCTTTGAATTTAATAATATGACAGGTTTCAACCAGCAAAACAACAAAGCCTTCCCTGCTCTATCCATGTGCATTATTAAAAATGAAAAAGACACGGTATCATCTTATCCGAATTTGCTTGACGACATAAGCGAGGGAACCGACTTATATCCTTTACGCCTCGAGGCTAATTTCACGGCCACTATGCCTCATAAAAATAATGAGAAATATAAGTTACATGTCAGAATCTGGGACACGAAAGGGAAAGGAAACCTTGTTTATGAGTTCCCCTTTACGATAAAAGAAAACAAGTCGCTTAACATTATCGCGGACCGTATGGAGTATACCAGCATTTATTTATGGAATGAAAGTCTTAAAAAAATGCTGGTTGATAAAAAAGTGAACCGGAACGATGAGCTCATGCTTTTGCTAAACGGGATCAATGGCCTGGAAATAAAGAACGGCAAAGTATACCCCGTTCTATCTCTTGAATTGGAAGATAGCGAGGGAAAAAAGATTATTTCCAATCCCAATATCCTCAGCGACTATGAATCGGAAGGAATAAGTCCCGAAATTTTAAAAGCCCAGGTTCCTGTAACCCTCACATTCTCTAAAGGACAACTACATAATCCTTATAAATTAATAGCAATAGTAAAAGATCAAAACTCATCCAAAAAAATAACGGTAGAAACAGAATTAGAGATATACTAAGCTAGCCGCTCTGTCCCTTTGTGGCGATATTTGTCAGGCTCAGGGATGCTGACATTTGAAAAAACGATCGCTCTCTCTCTGGTCTTAAACTGTGGCACCATGCAAAACGACTTACTAAAATATTTACCCGGCCTTGACACCCTTCCGGAAGCGGAAGCCAGAGAAATTGCTGCGCAAATTCCGGTGGAGTCTTACCAGAAAGGGACACTGCTTTTGAAAGCGGGCGAGGTCTCTTACATTTGCTATTTTGTCCTGAAAGGCTGCATCCGCCAATACAGCATGATCGATGGTGAAGAAAAAACAATTGCTTTTTACACCGAACAGCAGGCCGCCATCCCCTTTACAAGCTATACGCAACAAGTGCCCTCTGCTCATTACCTCGTATGTGCAGAAGATTGCCTGCTTGTGGTGGGTGATATGAGCCAGGAACAGGACATGTATGCACGCTACCCGAAGCTGCTGGCTATTACGCGTAGCATGATGGAACAGGACTTCGGCAAAACCCAGGAAGCCTTCAGCCGCTTCATCAGCTCCTCGCCCGAAGAACGCTACCTTAATTTAATGGACACCCGCCCGGAACTCTTTCTCCGTGTGCCTCAGCACCAGATTGCCAGCTACCTGGGTATGGCGCCCGAATCGCTCAGCAGAATCCGGAAACGAACCATTAAAAAATAATTCCATTTATATTTCATACCTTTAATTCTGTGAAGGATTCAAATTTTGCGATGGCATACCTGGGTCTTTGACAGTTAACAGAAATGAAAACCTACACAGCCCTGCAAATCGGGGACTACCACACCAATTACTGCGAGGATTATTTAGTTACGGTAAGCATCGGCTCCGACAAGTTGCTGTGCGCGGTTATGGACGGCTGCACCAACGGCACCGACTGCTACTTTATTTCCACCCTCGTTGGAAAGCTCTTGCGAAAAATTGCCAAAGAAAAAAGTTACCGGGAGCTGTATGCTCCTGAGCCGGACAAAAACATCGAGGATGCCCTGAAATCGATCTTGCAGGAATTATTTTCGGAATTAAAGCAGCTGAAAAATCAATTGATGCTGGAACCCAATGAGCTGCTGACAACGCTCATCCTCTTGCTCTACGACCAAAAAAGCGATGAGGGCCTGGTTGTGGTGATTGGCGATGGCTTCGTCAGCATCAATGGGCAAGCCACGGAATTCGACCAGGAGAATAAGCCTGATTACATCGGTTTTCATCTGTCGGAAGATTTTGAAACCTGGTACCGGCAACAGAAACAAAAAATCTATTTCCGGGAGCTGAACGATGTGAGCATTGCGACCGATGGCATCTTTATGTTTTCGGAAGTCATCAAAACAGAAGAGAATGGCGTTATAGACCCTGTAGACTTCCTCGTAAACAACCGGGAACAGCAGGAAAACCCGGAAATGCTCTCCGGGAAACTCAAAGCCCTGGAACGCCGTTTTGGTTTAAAGCCTACAGATGATCTTGCATTGATCCGGATCATCCGTTAACTTTGAAAGATGACACATAGATTCCTCCCCTCCCTGTTACTGATCCTGCTTGCTACCGCAGGGCATGCGCTGAACTTTGAAACAGGCAAGTGGTACGACTTTGAAGGCACGCTCGGAAAAACGAAGATCCAGCTTTCCCTGTACATGACCGGCCCGGGCCAATTAAAAGGCAACTATTGCTACACGAAATACGAGCACAAAATTCAGCTCAGCGGAAGTATAAACCAAAATACCATCGCACTGGAAGAGCTGATCAATGGAAAAACAAATGCCTATCTCAATGGCATTGTAGCGAGCGATGATACCGACCATTTCGACGGCACCTGGACCGATAGCGCCGGACTGAAATCCTTGCCTGTTGTGCTTAGCCTGCGGGCGATTTGCGGGGGCACACTGGAAAACCGCTATTCGGATTTTTTCTTCACCAACGAGAACGCCGTGGAAGACTTCATGAAAACGGCAAAGGCTGCCATCCTGAGAGGCGACAAAAACTGGATTGCGAATAACGTCCGGTATCCTCTCAAAACCACTTTGGATGGCAACACACCGGTTACCATCAAAAACGCCGCGCAGATGATTGAAAACTTCGACCGCATCTTTCATCCGGAATTTAAAAACAGCATTAAGCCACTCTGCTCCTGCAACCTGTTTACAAATTACCAGGGCGCCATGCTCGGCAACGGACAGATCTGGATCAACATCATCGGTTCACCGGTCGGTAAATTTGCGCATCGGATCACTGCCATCAATAATTAACGATTCGGGAAAACACAATGATTTATATCGACGACACACTATTACAAAAACTGGAAGCGTTTTACAAAGGAGAAAGAAAGCTCACGGTGCTCACCGGCGCAGGCCTCTCCGCCGACAGCGGCATTCCGACCTTCCGGGACACCGACGGCTTCTGGACGGTAGGCTCGAAAAACTATATGCCCGAAGAAATGGGCACCCTGCGCATGTTCCGCCAAAAGCCGCTGGAAGTATGGAAATGGTTTTTGTACCGCAATACGATCTGTTCCAAAGCTCTTCCCAATAAAGGACATTTTGCCATTACCGAACTAGAGAAGCTGTTTGGCGACCGTTTCCGCCTTATTACCCAGAATGTGGATGGCCTGCACCACAAAGCCGGAACCTCCGAAAAGAGAACCTACCTGATCCATGGCACCCTGGAAAAAGTGCGCTGCGGGGAAGAATGCAGCAAGGCATTTTATCCTTTTCCGGATTTTGCTTTTGAGAAAAATCAGGAATTAACCGCTGAGCAAAGCGAACAACTCAAATGCCCTCAGTGCGGCGACTACCTCAGGCCTCATGTGCTGTGGTTCGACGAGCGCTACAACGAAAAACATTACAAGCTCGACTCTTCCATGCGCACCGCCAAGGAAACGGGCCTTCTTTTAACCATCGGCAGCTCGGGCGCCACCAACCTGCCGATGCTCGTCACCGAAAGCGTGCTAAGCCGGCAAGGCATGCTGGTCGACATTAACCCGAATGCCAATGCCTTTTCGGAACTGGCCTACACAAAGAAAAACGGCTTTGTGATCCGCGCGAAAAGCAGCGATGCCTTGCCGGAATTTGTAGAACTGTTCAGCCAATTAAAGCGCAAGGCATGATGACTTCAAACCGAACCATCCTCCGGGACTATTTCGAACGCTTCGGTCTTTTCACAGAAGAAGAGATCCGGGAAGCGATCCCTTTATTCAGGGAAAAGAGCTTAAAAAAATCGGAAGACTTTGTTTCGGAAGGAGAGCGCTGTACCGAGGTCGGCTTTATCCTTTCGGGGACCTGCCGCTCGTTCTATTTGTCGGCAACAGGCGAAGAGATCACGTATTGTTTCCGCTTCCCGGGAGAATTTGTGGCAGCCTATTCTTCTTTCATTACCGGGCAGGGAAGCCTGGAGTGCATGCAGGCCCTCACCAAAACAGAATTACTGGTCATCAGCAAAACCGATGTGGATCTGCTCGCCGATAAGTTTACGGGTTGGTTGAAATTTCTGAAGATCACTGCCGAGCAGCAATACATCGAACTGGAAAAACGGATCTTCCAGCTGCAAAAGGTAAATGCCAGGCTGCGCTACAAAGATCTTTTAGAACATCATCCCGAATATGTGCAGTACATTCCTTTGCAGCACATCGCCTCTTACCTTGGCATCACGCAGCGCCATTTAAGCCGCATCCGGAAAGAACTTCCTTTTTAGACAAATGTCCTTCTCCGGGCACAGGTCCTGTTCTACTTTTGTCTGCATAAACAAGAAGAACCATGCCTCAACGAATTGTCATCATCAACGGACATCCCAACAAGGATGCCTTCAATTTCGGAATAGCGGAAGCCTATAAACAAGGCGCGTTAAGCTCCGGAGCAGAGCTAAAAGAAATCGTCATCGCAGATCTGCAATTCAATCCTAATCTCAAACATGGTTACCGCCAGCGTAAAGAGCTCGAGCCAGACCTGCTGGATGCCTGGGAAAAAATACAATGGGCCGATCACCTGGTGTGGGTACACCCGGTATGGTGGGGCGGCTTACCGGCCATTACCAAAGGGTTTGTGGACAGGCTCTTTCTGCCGGGCATGGCCTTCCGTTACAGGGAAAATTCGGTGTTTTGGGATAAGCTTCTGAAAGGAAAGAGCGGGCACATCATTACCACCCTCGATCAGCCAGGCTGGTACTACCGTTTGTTTTTCGGCCGTCCGAGCGTCAACCAGCTCCGGCGCTCCATTCTGCAATTTTGCGGGATCAGCCCGGTGAAGCTGACTTACCTGGGGATCATTAAAACATCGGATCCGGTAAAACGGGAAGCCTGGCTAAAAAAAGTAAACAGGATGGGGCAAAAACGCCGTTAGGCACATTAAACTTTGTTACCTTTAAGTAGTCTTATCCTTCGCTAATCGATACTGCTTATGAAACAAAGCTACCTCCTGTTGTTTTCATTCCTCCTTTTCGGCGCCGGCTTGCGGTCGCAATCCCTTTATTTTCCACCGCTCACAGGCACTACCTGGGATTCCATCCGCCCGGCAGACATCGGCTACTGCCAGCCGCGCATCGACTCTCTCTACAACTACCTCCAGGCCAAAGACACCAAATCCTTTATGATCCTGAAAGACGGTAAGCGGGTTCTTGAAAAATACTTCGGAACCTACACCCGCGATTCGGTTTGGTACTGGGCTTCGGCAAGCAAAAGCCTCGCTGCTTTTATTACCGGCATGGCACAGCAACAGGGCTTCATCAACATCAATAACAAAGCATCTCAATACCTGGGTACAGGCTGGACCAGCGCTCCGCCGGTTAAAGAAGACCTCATCACTGTCAAAAATCTGTTGACCATGACCAGCGGCCTCGATGATGTGCCTCCCAGCGGATGCACCAATGAAGATACCAATAAAGTGTGCCTGGTATACAAAGCCGATGCTTCCACACGCTGGGCCTACCATACAGGCGCTTACCGCAAAGTACAGGATGTGGTAAGCAATGCCGTGGGACAAAATTACAATACCATCACCAACAACTGGATCAAAACACGCACAGGCATGGGCGGCCTTTGGTATCAACAGGTGTATTACAGCAAGGCCCGCGACATGGCCCGCTTCGGACTACTGGCCCTGAACAGGGGGATCTGGAGCCAGGACACGCTGATGAAAGACTCACTCTATTTTAAAGCCATGGTGAACAGCTCTCAAAGCCTTAACCAGGCTTATGGCTATTTATGGTGGCTCAATGGCAAAAGCAGCTTCATGACACCCCAGGCGCAGTTTGTGTTCAGTGGCAGCCTGATCCCGAATGCCCCGGCCAATATGTTCTGCGCCCTCGGAAAAAACGATCAGAAGATCTATGTGGTTCCCGGCCAGAACCTGGTGATCGTCAGGCAGGGCAATACTGCCGGCGGCTTTAACCTGGCCGTTTCAGGATTCGACAACATGCTTTGGGATTATATCAACAAATTGAGCTGCCCCGTATCGGTAAATGAATTGGAAAGTGCTGCCGGCATTTCTGTTTATCCCAATCCGGCCAACAGCCACATCAACGTAGAAAGCACAGGCATGGCATTGAACAGAATAAGTGTTTATAACCTATACGGCAGCCGGATCTCTGTTCCGGAAAGCATCACGGAAAAAGGCATTTCCCTTGATTTGTCGGCACTTCCGGCAGGCGTGTACACCATGGAGCTGGAAAGCGCTAACCACATGACCTGTCACCAAAAATTTATCAAAGAGTAGCAGGCGTTGCGTCAGGGACGGCGCGATCTGTTTGAGCTCCTTTGTTTGTCCCGAAGGGCAAACAAAGAGCGAGTCGCAACGGCCCGCCCGGACGCCCAAGAAAGAACATTTGAACATTCAGTGAGCTAAGCCAGCGCCCCGGCGTATATTCTCAGCATTTAAATTATTAAAAAATTTAAATGAAGAAACCACAAAGAATACCTGATGTTAAGGTGGGCGATGAGCCGCAATAATTTTATATTTGCTTAAAATAATCCAAAAGGCATCAGCCTGCCCAGTGTGGCATGCTTTTGGTTTTGAGAATAAAAAAGCAACATTATGAAAGCACTTTACTTAGCTCTTCTTCTAGGAATTACAGGCTTTATCAAAGCCCAGGATATCGGAAAGATCGTGATCCGCAATGCCAACATCAATAACCCCAGATTTATTGTATCGCTCAATGGCATCCGTCAGAACAACCTGTATACGAACGATATCAGCTTCGATTTCCTCGATGAATACAATTACCGCGTCAGGATCCTGCAAATGGGTGTAAACGGCACACTCAACTTCAACATTACCAACACTCCCAATTACGTTTCCGTATACGCCCTCAACAAAGATGCTTATGGTAACTATGCCCTTATTCTTGAAAGCAAAACCCTGCTGGCCAACGAACCGCCGCCACTGAACCCAAATCCGGGTTTGCCTTCTCACCCCAGCCAGCCTCTGCCGCTTGATCCTCCGGTAGTGATCAACAACAACCGCATCAACCCGCAGGAGTTTAGCGGCATGTGCGACGCCATTAAAAAAGAGAGCTTCGAGTCTACCAAAATGGAACTCGCAAAAAATTTCTTCGGCAACCGCGAGCTGGCTTCCGCGCAAGTGCTCCAGGTAGCGAAACTATTTACAATGGAAAGCAACCGCCTCGAATTTTCGAAGTACGCTTACTCCCGCACGTACGATAAAAAGAATTACTACAAGGTGTACGATGCCTTTACATTCAGCAGCTCCAAGAAGGATCTGGCAGATTACACCAAAAAGAATCCCTGAGGCAGGCCTGTGCGGCTCCTGCGCGCCGCGGCCTTCTCAGCCTTCAAGGCTGATCATCTGGGGCGCTACGATGAATTTCTCGATCAGGCGTTCTACTTTAGCGCTGTAGTCTTTCGTAAACACAAGGTGCTGGCATTTCGGCAAGCTGAGCGCCAAGCGGTCGATCTGGCCCTGGTTGGCATTTTTGATCATCAGTTCCGCATCGTCGAGTGCAAACAACTTTATTTTGTTGATGTTGAGATTCTTTTTGAAATAGAGCTCGAGGATGCGTGTCGGTGTTCCGATCACCACATCTGAGCCGAAGTAGATCGACTCTGCCAGCTTATCGATCTTTTCTCCCTCGTGTGCTGCATGCACCCGCAAGTCGGTATAACTTCCCAAAAGCGTAAACTGCTCTTTCATGGCGATAGCCGCGTCCTTGTCGGCAACGATGATGAGCGCCCTGGGGGCATCTTCAAAAGAAGCCTGCAATTTGTGCAGGGTGCTGATCACAATCGTACTGCTTCTCCCCGAGCCCATAGGCGCCTCCACAATCACATCCGCCCCGCTGTTGATCTTCCGGATAGCGGCAGCCTGTAGTTCCAGGGGCTCTTCAAAATGATTTTCCAGCAAAGACTTCGCCAGGTTCTTGTTCAGTTTTTCGGTAAAGAGATTCATGCTAGCGTTTGATTCCTTTTTGATTTAAGGCATTCTGGTATTCTTTGGCATTCTTCTGATGCTCCGAATAATCGCTGGTGAAGGTGGAGTAGCCGCTGAAATCGCATTTGGCACAGAAGAAAATATAATTGTGTTTCGTGTAATTCAGAACAGCGTCGATTGCCGCAGTTGTTACCAGGCAGATCGGGCCCGGAGGCAGGCCCTTGTACATGTAAGTATTGTATGGCGAATCGATGTCTTTATCCGAAGACAGCACCCGCTGCACGTCAAACGACTGGTTGGCAAACACAATGGTAGGATCGGCCTGCAGCTTCATATCTTTTTTGAGGCGGTTGATGTACACTCCCGCAATTTTCTGCTGCTCGCTTTTGATTGTGCTCTCGCTTTGAACAATAGACGCCAGCGTAATCACTTCCGGAACCGAGTAGCCAATCGCTTTGGCTTTGTTCCTGCGCTCTTTCGTCCACACCTCGTCATAGCTTTTTTTCACCATCTCAAAGAAATCATCGATGTGGGTCGTCCAGTTTACCTCATAGGTTTCCGGCACGATCAGGCACATGAAATTTTCAGAGTTCAGCCCGTATTTCTCTCCCAACACTTCCTCATTGGAGCAGTACTCCTCCAGGTCGCCAAGATCTATTTCGAGCTTTTCTGCTACATAGGCCATGAACTGTTCTTTGGTGCGTATCTGCGAATTAAAGAATAGCTTTACTTTTTCCTGCTTGCCGTTAATGATCATTTTGACGATAGAGCGGTTGCTCATATCCGCACCGATCCTGTATTTCCCCGGAGTGATGTTTTCAGGAAGGTCCATCTCTTTCGCCATCCATTCAAAGCTCTCATGGTCGTCGATGATATTCTGCGAGTAGAGCTCATCGAGCACGTCTTCGAACCTGGCGCCCGTAGGAATGTAGATATAGGTAAACTTTTTACCATTCAGGTGCACATTGCTTTTGAATACATTCCTGTAAGCCCAGTAGCCGCCTGCTCCCAGCCCTATCATGAGCACAAATAAAATGATCTTACCGTATTTTCCTTTGCCCTTTGCCATTATAATAC
Organism: Bacteroidetes bacterium UBA4416; assembly: GCA_002390745.1. Classification (GTDB taxonomy): domain Bacteria; phylum Bacteroidota; class Bacteroidia; order B-17B0; family Aurantibacillaceae; genus UBA4416. The sequence goes on from DGQK01000001.1 coordinate 166,833, forward strand.
CAGCTCTTTTACCAATACAAATACGCCCACTACCAGTGTAAACCAGCCGAAAGCAGGGCGAAGCTTTTGAGACGACACCTTGCTGGAAAGCAGGCTGCCGATGAGGATACCTGCTGCACAGATCGCAGAGATCGTAAACAGGAATGGCCAATCGATCTGCTGGCTGCCGATGTTTCCGGTAAAGCCGATCAGTGAGTTGAGTGCAATGATGCATAACGAGGTGCCTACAGCCTTCTTAAAGCTCAGGCGCAAAAAGAAAATGAGCACCGGAACAATGATAAAGCCGCCACCGGCTCCCACAAAGCCTGTGATGAAACCAACCGCTATGCCCAGGAAAATCACGAAAGGCACGCCCAACGGGCTTTTAGCAAACTCATCCCATTTCACTTCATTCACCCGGTTGTATTTTCTCTTTTTGATCATGCTGTATGAGGAGCACAAAATGAGGATAGCAAACATTACCATGATGAGGATATGCTTGGAAACCGAAAGCCCTGCAATGGTCATTTCCTGCGGAATAGCAGGCATCACAAACTTCCGGACACAAAATACAGTTGTTAAAGAAGCGATGGCAAACTGGATGATGGCTTCCGCGCTGATCTCTCCTTTGCGAAGATAGGCCAGTGCACCGATCAGGGACGTCAAGCCAACAATGAACAGGGAATAACCGGTAGCTACATCTGCACTATAGCACATGATATACACCAGCACCGGAACACCGAGAATAGAACCGCCACCGCCAATGAGGCCAAGAATTAACCCGATGCATAAAAATGCGATGAAGCCGACAATTTCCATTAGCTGCCAGCCCCTGCTGTCGATAAAATAGAGAGTTCTTTCAATTGCTCGTCGCTGATCTCGCTCGGACTGTCGATCATCACATCGCGCCCGGAATTGTTTTTCGGGAAGGCGATGAAATCACGAATACTGTCGCTGCCGCCGAACAGGGAACACAGCCTGTCGAAACCGAAAGCCAGGCCGCCATGCGGAGGCGCGCCAAACTCGAAAGCGTTCATTAAAAAGCCGAATTGCTTTTGTGCTTCTTCCTTGCTAAAGCCCAACAGGTCGAACATCTGCGCCTGCAATTCGCGGTCGTGGATCCGGATGCTGCCACCGCCAATCTCCACCCCGTTGATGACGAGGTCATAGGCATTGGCCCGCACGGCTCCCGGATCGCTTGCCAGCAAGTGGAAATCCGCCGGATTGGGCGAAGTAAAGGGGTGATGCTTGGCATGCCACCTGCCCGCAAGGGAAGCCAGCAGGTTAGGATCACCATCGTTCCATTCCAGTAAAGGGAAATCGATCACCCACAAAGGGGAAAATACGTTCTTATCTCTCAGGCCCAGGCGCGCTCCCATTTCGAGGCGCAGCTCGCTCATCGCTTTGCGCGTTTTCTCTTCCGCTCCGGCCAGCACCAGGATCAGGTCGCCGGGTGCAGAGCCGCAAGCCTCCGCCCATTTCTTCAATTCTTCTTCAGAATAGAATTTATCGACGCTCGATTTGAGGGTACCGTCGGCATTATGACGGGCATAAACCAGGCCGGTAGCTGCAATCTGCGGGCGCTTTACCCACTCCGTCAACTCATCCAGCTGTTTGCGGGTATATTCCGCGGCGCCTTTGGCACAAATGGCCACGACCAGCTCCGCTTCATCAAACACTTTAAAATTCTTTCCTTTCACGATGCCGTTCATCTCCACAAATTTCATTTCGAAACGCGTGTCGGGCTTATCGTTACCGTAAAATTTCATGGCATCCGCATACGTCATGTGCGGAACAGAAGGCATATCGATATGCTTAACTGTTTTAAATAAATGCCGCACCAGGCCTTCAAAGGTATCGAGAATATCCTGCTGCTCCACAAAGCTCATTTCGCAATCGATCTGTGTGAACTCGGGTTGCCTGTCGGCACGAAGGTCCTCGTCCCTGAAACATTTGACGATCTGATAATAACGGTCGAAGCCTGCTACCATCAGCAATTGCTTGAAGGTTTGCGGCGACTGCGGCAGGGCATAAAACTGCCCCTTGTTCATACGGCTTGGCACCACGAAATCGCGGGCACCTTCGGGCGTCGACTTAATGAGTACCGGTGTTTCCACTTCCAGGAAATTCAATTTGTCGAGGTAGTTGCGCGTTTCAATGGCCATGCGGTGACGCAGCTCGAGGTTTTTACGCACCTCGTTGCGACGCAGATCGAGGTAACGGTATTTCATCCGCAGTTCATCGCCGCCATCGGTAGTGTCTTCAATGGTGAAAGGCGGTGTTTGCGATGCATTCAGCACTTTCAGAGCTTTCACCCTGATTTCAATGTCGCCGGTAGGATTGTTTTTGTTTTTGCTTTCGCGTTCGATCACAATCCCGCTTGCCTGGATCACAAACTCACGCCCGAGCGTTTTCACCGTGTTAAGAATATCTTCGGCAGAATCGGAATCAAAGGCGAGCTGTGTGATGCCATAACGGTCTCTCAGGTCGATAAAGGTAAGACCGCCGAGGTCTTTTACTTTTTGCACCCAGCCACTCAGGCTTACTTCTTTGTTAAGGTCTGATAATCGTAATTCTCCGCAGGTATGTGTCCGTAACATAGTAAAAATTTAAAGGTCAAATTTACCTAAATTTCCGGACATATTTGGTTCGTTTTTCCAAAAGTAAAGCCGGTATACGTGCCGCAAACCCTGGCGTGAAAAACATCCTACTAAGTGATTTATTCAAATTTTAGATCCGCCAAATCTGCCTCTTTTTATGAGATTTGGCGTAAATGAAATGAGCAATGTATTTCCGCTTATCCTTTGGAGAATAGCTCTGAAGCCTTGTCCCAGTTGGCTACATTCCACCAGGCGGTGATATAATCGGCGCGTTTATTCTGGTATTTCAGGTAGTAGGCATGCTCCCACACATCAAGTCCCATGACGATTTCGCCTTGTTGCTCCGCAACTTTCATTAAAGGATTATCCTGATTTGGCGTTGTTGTAATCATCAGCTTATTTCCCTGCCTGATGAGCCAGCACCAGCCGCTGCCAAAATGCTTTGTAGCTTTGTCGGTGAATTCTTTTTTAAAGTCATCGAACGATTTAAAATCCCGGGCAATGGCTTCCGCCAGCTTTCCTGTAGGCAGGTTACCGGATTTGACATCAGCAGTGGGCTTCAGCAATGTCCAGAACAAGGAATGGTTAACATGCCCGCCCAGGTTATTCCTGATCACCGGAGAGGTATACTGGTCAATAGAGCGGCATTTGGTCATATCATCCACGTTATAGTCCAGGTTGGTAGAAGGCGTTTCATTGAGCTTATTAACGTAAGCCTGGTGATGCTTCGTGTAATGGATCTCCATCGTTTTCGCATCAATAAAAGGCTCCAGGGCATTGTAGGCATAAGGCAGCGGTGGCAGCGTAAAGGCATTCGCATTTACGATGTTGTTCCCGAAATGTTCGAGTGCATCGATCTTGTCGTTGCTTACCAGCCTGGAGGTAATGCCCGCAAGGCCCAGAAGGCCCGCTTTTTTGAGGAAATCTCTTCTATCGCTCATGATCTTTTAGAACTGAATTAATAACTGATTTTTTTCTACGGCTACGCCTTTATTGATCGCTATTTTTTTAATTACTCCGTCTGTCGGCGATTTCAGGATATTCTCCATTTTCATTGCTTCCAGCACGATCAGGGCATCTCCTTTTTTCACTTCCTGTCCTTCGCTTACCAGGACATCCAGTACCATGCCAGGCATAGGCGCTTTGATGTCGTTCACCTTTTTAGAGGTGAGGTTATCCAGGCCAAGGCTATGAAGCAGATCATCGTATTTATCTTTGATGTCCAGCGTATAGCTGGTGTTATTTACCTTCACCACCAGTTTTTTCTCTTCCGGGATATGCTTTACCAGCTCCACCTCATAGGATCTGCCATCTTTGATGATGCTGTATACATCTTCCCGCACTTTCAGGATATCTGCCTCAAAAGGGGCATCGTTCAGGCTTCCGGTTACTTTGGTTCCATCTGTTTTGGTGATGGCTGTTTTGTAAGCGTGTTGATTGGTTGTAAGTGTGTACATATCACAAATTTAATCTTAATAATAGCAAAACTAAAATAAAAAGATGGCCTCAGGGATGATTTCACCTTTTTTTTGAGATTGTGCCTGCAAAAGCTGAGCACTGGTGATTCCGGGAGCCGCCATCACCGGGTATAAAACAAAAAGTCCCCACGTGTACCGTGAGGACTTTCAAATCTTTATTCAGGGAAACTTATTTCTTGATGAACTCGCCCATTTTATTGTCGTAGTTCAGGAAGTATCCGCCTTTGGCAAGGTTAGAGGCATCTACCGTAGAGCCGAATCCTCTTTTCACAACATTACCATACTGATCGTAAATTTCATAAAGGGTTTCTACAGGCTTGTCGCTTGCGACAAAAGTAATGTCTTTGGATACTTTAACAGGGGCAAAGGTAACGTCCGGAGCATCAGACATGAAGTCAACAGGCTTGGATAAACGTGGCTGACCGCTGTAATCTGTCTGGCGTACACGAATCTGGTTTTTACCGGAGTGCGGAGTGATCTTGAATGTGTAGTTGTTGGTTCCGGGAGTTCCGACACCTTCTACTTCACCAACTTTCACCCATTTGTTCCAACGGAATTGCTCTACAGCGAATGCGAGTTTCCCGGTTTCAGATTTTGTGCTCCATTTTACAGTACCGTCTTTTTCTATCGTCATAGAAATAACTTCGAATGTGCTTTTTGGCTTTAAAACTTCGGGGTTAAGGACTTTAGGTTTGCAATCTTCTTTATGCTTGATCTTAATTTCTACTTTATCACCGATATTCAGTTTATGCGGTTTAAAATCAATCTCAAAAGCGCTTGAGTTGATTTCGTCTGTTGTGATATTTCCATTGATTAAAACCTCCGTTACACAGAAACCTACACCACCGGCACCAAACGGATTTTGTACATACAAACTTTTCCCCTGGTAATTTCCCTCTAGTATAATGACACCCCCTTGCGAAAACCCTTTATTTATTAGGGTAATAGAAAGTATAAGTGATAAATAAATGTATTTCATAGTATAATGTTGTTTTAGCACGTCTGCAAAAAGTCATGCAATATTAAAACGATATTTGAGAAAAACAAAATAAAATCGTTTTTTTTATTTAAAAAATGCAAATAAGCTGGCGATATAGCTAAATAGTCGATTATTTAGTATATTTAAACAGTTTTAACTTCTAATAATAGTTTATGACTTTTAACATTTCTGCTTTCGTGATTGCGGGTTGTTTTTTTGCTCTCACCAGCTGTAAACATGAGGGTTCCGGGGCCGGTAAAAAACTTTCCGACAAAAACGGCGGTACATTTGCAATGGCTGAAAATTCTGAAGTAGGAACCTTATTCCCTCATACCCTGACTTCACAGGTCGAGGGCCTCATTACTTCCCAGATCCAGGAGCCGCTTGTGAGATTAAACCCTAAAACCCTGGAGGTAATTCCGGGCCTGGCTCAAAGCTGGGAAATTTCGGCCGACGGAAAAACCATCACCTTTCACCTCGTAAAAGGGGCTCATTTCCAAGATGATAAATGCTACAGCGGCGGCACAGGCCCTGAGATCACCAGCAAAGACGTGAAATACACCCTTGAGCTGCTCTCCACCGAGTCTGACATGAATTACCAGTTTGAAACCATCCTGAAAGACAGGCTGGCTGGTGCCAATGAATTTTACAATAAAAAAGCCAATTCCATATCAGGCATCAGGGTAATGGATGATTATACGTTTTCACTGGAATTGGTAAGCCCAAGCCTGAGCTTCCTGAAGCTCCTGGCCAACCCTGCTGCTTCTATTATGAATGAAACGGCGGTGAAAGCTTATGGCAAAGACCTGAAAACAGGGGCAGGCCCTTTCCGGTACGATGCCTCATCCACCAAAGAGAAGTTTGTGCTGACCCGCAACCCTAATTATTATGCGACCGACAGCAGCGGTTGCAGCCTGCCTTACCTCGATACGGTTGTGGTAAATATCCTTCCCATCGAGGATGGCCTCGCCTTGTTCGAGAACCAGAAGCTGGACCTGATCAACACCCTTCCTTCCATGAGGGTAAAAGAAATTGTGGAGAAAAACATCAAGGACTTTGCCAGCAAACCGCCACGTTATATTCTTCAACGCGAACCGGAAATGATCAGCCAGTTCTATGTGTTCAATACCAAAACACCTCCTTTCGATAACCTCAAGGTACGCCAGGCGCTTAACTATGCCATCGACCGCGACAAGCTTGTGGACAATGTACTGAAGGGACAGGCCATCGGTTCTGCTGTGCATGGCATTACTCCCAATACGTTTGCAGGCTATAACATTAAAAACATCCAGGGCTATTCATTCGACCCGGAAAAAGCCCGCCAGCTGCTGGCTGAAGCCGGATACCCTAATGGCGCAGGCTTCCCGGAGATCAACGTGCTTGTGAACTCGGGCAATTCCCGCAACAGCTCTGTAGCGGTAGAACTCCAAAAGCAACTGAAGCAAAACCTGAACATCAACATCAATTTCGAATCACTGCCCAACACGCAGAAATATGATTTGCAGATGCATGGCAAAAGCTCTCTTTTCAGGGATGCCTGGGTGGCCGATTACCCAAGCCCTGAATCCTTCCTGAGCCTGTTCGTGGGAGAGGCTGTACCGGCCGATAACAACGCCCGGAGCTTTCCGAACACATCGCGTTACCAGAACCTTTTGTACGATGATTATTTCAAAAAAGGACGCAATTCCAGCATCAAGGACAGCAGCTATGCCTACTTCATGCGTGCAGAACAGATCCTGGTGAACGATGCAGTCATCATCCCGCTTTGGTATGAGGGCTCTTACCGCCTGCTCACTTCTAAAATCAAGAACCTGAACCTGAACGGCATGCGTTATTACGATCTCAGCAAGGCTTACAAAGTAAATTAAACACACGCTGCCTCTGGCCGAAAGGCCGGACGCTTCCCTTCCATGGCCGACTACTACTCCATACTTGGTGTATCTAAAACCGCTAACGACAACGAAATTAAAGCTGCATTCCGCAGGCTGGCGATGATTTATCATCCCGATAAAAATCCGAATAACCCGGATGCCAGGCTGGTATTCGAAAATGTTCTGAAGGCCTACAATACCCTGATCCATCCTTCTTCAAGGAGACGCTACGACCAGAGGACAAGTGATGCCACGCACATCTCCAAAACACAGCATAACAAGCGCAAAACGCAGAAGGAATGGTCCTTTACAGAAGAGGAGATGCAAAGGCGCCAATACTACGAGAAATACTACAAGGCCAAGCAGCAGGAAAAGGCCCGGCAGCAAACAGCGCCACCCAAAGCCCACAGCGATTATAAATACATCCTCTTTGCCACACCTATTGCTGTAGGCCTGCTCATGCTCATCATTTCCATGTTTACCAAAACACCCAAAACGGTGCCGCTGCCACCTCATAAGGAGGATATAAAAACAGAAGAAACGCTGCCTGTGCCTGTAGAGATCCCGGAAGGGCAGCTGGCTACCGGCCGAACTCCCTATTCTGGCTATTTTGGCGGTGTGCGAACGTTCAGCACGCACAATACCCTCGTCATCAACAACGCGACCGACTATGATGCCGTGATCGTGCTCTTTGATAAAGAAACGAACCGGTACCTGCAACACGCCTATCTGCAAGCCTCCTATTCCATCGAATTTAAGAAATTGCCGCTTACCGGCGTGTATTGGAAAAGTATGATAGGCAGGCACTGGAATGAAAACAAACTCATGGCGGAGAATGAGGCGATTGGCGCTTTCGACAGCATCGCCCAGTTCCAGGACCGCAAACGCGCACCGGTTGTCTTTAAAAGCGATTCCACCGTTACAGCAGATGTGGAGCTTGTGAAAAACGGATCTAAAAAATACATGGGCAGCGAAGCTGATTTTTTTGCAAGGTAGATGATGATCCGGAAATCCACAGAATTCAAGAAAGGTACCGTTACCTATACCGATAGCGGCAAAGGCCGCGTGGTGGTCCTGCTGCATGGTTTCCTGGGCTCTGCCGCGATCTGGGAAAAAACCATTGAGGCGCTCTCCAAAACATACCGTGTCATTGCGATTGACCTGCCGGGGCACGGGGGCACCGACTGCTTCGGCTACGTGCATACCATGGAGCTCAATGCCCGTTGTGTGAAAGCCGTGATGGACCATCTGCGCCTGAAAAAATATGTGATCATCGGCCATAGCATGGGCGGATACACGGCCCTGGCTTTCGCCGATATGTTTCCCGATAATTTGAAAGGCCTGTGCCTCTACCACTCGTCAGCATATGCCGATACCGAAGAGAAGAAAAAGGACCGTACACGCTCGGTGAAGGTGGTGAAGGCCAATCACAGGATCTATACCTCGGAGGTAATCAAAAACCTGTTTGCCGATAAAAATAAAAAGTACCTGAAACAGGAGATTGCCTTCGCTCAAAAGATCGCGTCAACTGTTTCCAAGCAATCGGTGATCGCTTCTCTGGAAGGCATGAAAGACCGCCCTAACCGCGACCTGGTGCTGGGAATGGTGCAATATCCCGTGATGATGGTTATCGGGGAGCATGACCGGTCGCTGCCGGCGGCACAGCTGCTGGAGCAATCGGAATTATTAAAAAACAAGCACCTGCTTTACCTCGAGCACGATGCGCACATGGGATTCCTGGAAAGCCCCATTGCCAGCAATATCGCGCTGAAGAAATTTTTAAGGGCCTGTTATAAGGCTGAGAAGAAGGAGATGTGAGTCGTGAGAGATACAGAAAATGAACATAGAATTTAGACACGCACAGCAAAAAGACCTTAAAAACATCGTTGCCACGTATAACTCCACTGTGGCTTCACGCCTGGTGACAGCCGATCTGGAGCCGGTATCCGTAGAAAGCAAACAAGCCTGGTTTGATGCGCACGATGTTGTAAAACGGCCTTTGTGGCTGGTGATTGCCAATGGTACTTATGCCGGCTGGATGAGCTTTAATTCCTTTTACGGAAGGCCCGCCTACGATGGCACAGTAGAGGTGAGCATTTACCTGGAGGAAAGCGCGCGTGGAAAAGGACTCGGGAAGCACTGCCTCAAAAAAGCATGTGATGCAGCGCCATCGCTGCATATCAAAACCTTGCTGGGATTTATTTTCGACCACAATGAGCCCAGCCTGAAACTATTCTACAACATGGGCTTTGAAAAATGGGCGCATCTCCCGAAGATAGCCGATATGGGCGATGCAGAGCGGGGATTGATTATTTTAGGGAAACGCGTTGCTTAAAATAAAGCCTGCCAGCATGAGTTATCAGTTATTCCTCGATGATATCAGAACCGTAGCCATGGTATATCCTGCCATGGCAGAAAGTGATTTTGTCATCGTGCGCGATCACAGCGCTTTCAAAGAAACCATTCTGAAGCTGGGCCTGCCGTCTTACATGAGCTTTGATAATGACCTTGGCCTGGATGAGCACAGCGAACTCGCTCCCGACGGCTATGCCTGCGCCAAATGGCTGGTATATGAGTCGGGACTTGACCTTCGGGAGCTTAGATTTTATGTACACTCTGCCAATCCGGTTGCCAAGGTACAGATCGAATCTTTACTCCATAATTATATCAAACATTTGAGAAACGAATAGTAACCTGTTTGGTGAGATACTGAAACAAGCTCAGCATGTCCCTTCTTTAAGAGTTGCGCCTATTTCTTCTTATTCATCACATCCGTTTGCACGCGGATGGATTCCTCATGAAGCAGCAAGCAGATTTTCTCGACGAAGGCTCTGGGAAGACCAATTTTTTCGGCCCATTGCGAGCGGGTGCGCAAAATTTCCTGCCAGCGCTCCAACTGAAAGATGGTAATGTCATGCTCCTTTTTATAGCCGCCCATCTGCTCCATCACCTTCATGCGTTTTTTCAGCACGTTCATGAGCTCATCGTCGATCTCGTCAACAATACTCCGGAATTGCTCCAATTGGTCGTGGCACTCGGGATTCTTAGGAAAAGCCTGCCTGTAGACCAGGTTATCGAGTAAGTCTTTCAGCGCTGCCGGTGTCAGTTGCTGGGCGGCATCGCTGAGTGCCACCTCAGGGTTGATGTGCGATTCGATCATGAGGCCACTCATGCCCAGGTCCAATGCTTTTTGTGCCACATGAGGGATCAATTCACGGTTCCCGCAGATATGGCTCGGATCGCAGATGAGGGGAAGGTTCGGCAAAATGGTTTTCAATTCGATGGCAATCTCCCACAGTGGCTTGTTACGGTATTTGCTTTTCCCGGGATAGTGAAATCCGCGGTGAATGGCTGCCAGCCTGGTGATACCGGCATTGGAGATGCGCTCGATGGCCCCCAGCCACAACTGCAAATCGGCATGCACAGGGTTTTTGACGAGCACGGGAACATCCACACCTTTGAGTATGTCGGCGATCTCCTGCACGCTGAAAGGATTGACTGTTGTTCTTGCGCCGATCCACAACACGTCCACGCCATGCTTGAGCGCCAGCTCGGTGTGGTGGGCATTGGCCACTTCCACCGTGGTTTTCAGGCCAAATTGCTGCTGAACCTGTTTCAACCATTCGAGGCCCGGCTCGCCCACACCTTCAAAGGAATTAGGCCTGGTGCGCGGCTTCCAGATGCCTGCCCTGAAAAGCTTCACCCGGGGGATCTGCGAGATCTCCCGCGCTGTTTGCAGGACCTGTTGTTCCGATTCTGCACCACAGGGGCCTGCGATGATCAGGGGCTCGTTTTGCCGGGTAATCCATTCGTTCAGTGGGCTTATAGTCACGTGGAAATGTATTAAAATTATACTGTAAATATAACAGTCTTTTCCCTCCAAGGTTCACTACCGCATTTGAGGTATTGTTACGAAAGCCTAAATTCCTGATTTTTACATCATGTGCGATGATTTCAAATTCGAAAAGCCCGGCAAATTAAGCTTTGACTGCCCTTTGCTTCCCTTTATTGAATGCAGTAAGAAACATAAAGACTGCTGCAAGAACTTCAAGAAAGGCGACCGCTGCAAAAAATGCCCGGGCAAAAAGAAATAATCTTCCTGTAGATTATTTTACCCATATCGGCCTTATTTAACATTTCTTCCGCTGGCACTTTGTTTCGATCGTATTCAACAAAATATTCTAACTATGAAAACGATCATTTCAACAGCCATTATCGCCTCTATATTCGCCGTATCCTGCGGCACTGCTGCCAAACAGGAAGCCGAAATACAGGCAGCCAAACAACAAACGCTTGACTCTATCAACGAAGTGCAGACATCAGCCCGTATCGAGCAACTCAGGCAGGATTCTATTAAACATGCGGAACAACAGCAAAGGGCAGTTGCCTCCTCTAACAATAATACGAATGCATCTTCATCGTCACAAGCTCAAACAAGCGAGCAGAAGAAAAAAGGCATGAGCAATACCACCAAAGGAGCCCTCATCGGCACAGGAGCGGGTGTTGTAACAGGTGCTATCATCGGTGCAGCCACCAGCGATGATCAGGCCAAGGGAGCTGTCATCGGCGGTGTTATCGGTGGAGCCGTAGGCTCGGGTGCCGGTTACGGTGCGGGTGCAGCAGTAGATAAAAAGAAGAAAAAAGAATAATTTCCCTGCAAACTGAAAACAATTAATGCGTGATAGGCGGAAGGTCGATGGATCTTCCGCCTATCATGTTTTACTATTTGACCGATCTCCACCCCTGATGGATATTGCGATAATTACTACCTGCAATAATTCTTCAAAGCCGGTATCGCCGCTTCAAATCCCATGTCAGCCGCCCGTTTCAGATCAGCGCATGGGTTTTCTTTCAGGTTGGCTTTTGCCACACCTTTCCAGTAATAGGCTTCTGCGAAATCCGGATCGAGGGTCGTTGCCGTGTTCAGGTCGTTGAGGCAGGCCTGTAGGTTTTGCATCTTACCGTATAGGATGGCGCGCCGCAGATAAAACAAGGGATTATCGTTTACGAAATAAAGTGTTTTGTTGTAGTAGTCGAGTGCCTTCGCCAGCTCATTCATCTCATCATAACAGGTTGCTATGAGATAAAGGGCTTTGGTATTCTGAGGCTCTGCCTGTAGCACGGACTGCGCGTCGGCCAGGGCTTTCGGGTAATCGTGCAAGGTATAATAGACATTAGCCCTCGCCACGTAGGCCTTCGGGTATTGCTTCAGAGCGATGGCCTTTGTAAAATCCGCCAGTGCTTCGGGCATCCGGTTGGTTTGCGCATAGAGCAGCCCGCGGTTATAATAGCCTTTATAGTAATTGACGTTTTCGTTGATGGCCGCATTCAGGTAGCTTAGCGACTGATCGTAATTTTTATTGAGCATATGCTCTGCTCCGAGGCTATTCAGGGCTACAAAGGAATGCGGGTATTTCTTAATGATATCGCTATAGAGGTTGATGCTGTTCTTCCAGGCGCTGGTTCTGAAAAATGTAAGGGTCCCCAATACCAACACGAGGGCCAGGGCGAGGTAGTGTAATTGTTTTTCCTTCAGTGGAAGCAGGGAGGCAAGCGTCCAGGCAAGCCCCAGGATTGGCAGGTACATGTAGCGGTCGGCTGTGAGCACTTCGCCGAAAGGCAATAGCTGTAATACCAGCAACAGGTTGCTGACAAAAAAAAGCAGGCCAAACCAAGCGGTTTTCCGGCCGGAGCGGTAGAGCTTAAAACACAGGAAGGCCAGCACGGCTATCATGGCATAGCCCAGGATCAGCGCCAGGAGCTTGTTCTGTGGGTAAGGATAGATGACCGACAGGTTGGCCGGAACCAGGAATTTGGAGATGTATTGCAGGAGCGCGTAGCCCGCATAACCGATGCGCTCATGCATGGCGTAGGCATGGCTCCCGGTAATGAATTTATCCTCGGTACGGGTATAGATCGTCACGAGCCCTATTCCAAGGGCCAGGATCCCGAAAGGAATTTTATTAAGAATAACGTCTTTTACAGACGGCTTCTCTTTGAGCAGGTAATCGAGCAGGATCATGCAAAGGGGAAAACAGATCGCAGAAGGTTTGCTAAGAACAGCCGCTGTAAAGAACAGGAGGGTGAGAATATAGTGTTTACGGGTATGTTCGAGGCAATACCTGCCGTAACAGATAAGCCCCCACAAAAAAAACTGCGCATAAAGGATGTTATTTTTGGCCGATACCCAGGCCACGGTTTCCACCTGCAAGGGATGAAAGCAAAAGATCACCGCGCAGAGCATGGCCTTTGCCTTATCCTTCAAAATAAGCTGCGAGAGCTGGTATACCAGGATGGCATTGAATACATGAAGCAGGAGATTGATGCCGTGCTGCGCAGCCGCATTACCGTGAAACAGGAGCCAGTCGATGGCGAAACCGATCATGGTAAAGGGTGCATAGTTCCCGACATAATAGCTGGTAAAAAAAGCCTTAACGTCAAAGCGATGAACGTCTTTATTGTTCAGGAGAACATCGCCATCGTCCCAGCTGATAAATCCTGAGGAGAACAGCTTGGAATACACGAGCCCGGCCAGCAGGCAGAGCAATACCACATACAGCACAGGTGGCTTTCGGTTTATGAGTGAGGGCGTGGTATTCAAGGCAAACAAATTTAAGATTTTAGTTCTTTGTTTTGATAACTAAATCTTAAATTTACGCTGTGCCACAAATCTCAGTCGTTATCATCACCTACAACGAGGAAAGGAACATCGCCCGTTGCCTGGAATCGGTGGCTTCGGTTGCCGATGAGATCGTTGTCCTGGATTCTTTCAGCAAAGACCGCACAAAAGAGATCTGCGCCTCTTACGGCGTGAAATTCTACGAGCATGCATTTGACGGGCATATCCAGCAAAAGAACCGGGCCATCACCTATGCCACGCATCCTTACATTTTATCGCTGGATGCAGATGAGGCGCTGGATGACACGCTGAAAAGCTCCATCCTGGCAGTAAAGGCCAACTGGACACACGACGGCTATTACATGAACCGGCTTACCAACTACTGCGGGCACTGGGTAAGGCACTGCAACTGGTACCCGGATACCAAGCTGCGCCTCTGGGATAGCCGAAAAGGCTCCTGGACCGGCATCAATCCGCATGACAAATACGAGCTGAAAGAGGGCGACCGGAACACGAAGCACATCAAAGGCGATATTTTGCATTACAGCTATTACAGCGTGGAAGACCACTACCGGCAGGTGGAGTATTTCACAAACATTGCTTCCAAAGCCTTTGTGGAAGCGGGAAAGAAAGCGCCGCTCTATAAGCTGCTGTTAAACCCCGTTGCCAAATTCATCGACCATTATTTACTGCACCTTGGATTTCTCGATGGTAAAGCCGGTTACCTGATCTCGAAGATCTCGGCCTATGCCACTTACCTCAAGTATAAAAAAATAAGGGATATTAATAAAGCAAAGGCGCTTGCACACTGATCCGGTCATACTCATCAGCCGCACCGACAGCATCGGCGACGTGGTGTTGACGCTCCCCATGGCGGGCATCATCAAGCAGTTCATGCCTGAGAGCCGGATCGTTTTCCTGGGAAGGAACTACACGCAGGAGGTGATCGCCTTATCGGAGCATGTGGATGAATTTATCAGCTATGATGAGCTCTTAAAGCTGCCGGCTGAGGAGAAGGTGAATGCCTTCAAAAACATCCATGCTTCGCATATCATTCATGTGTTCCCGGTAAAAGAAATTGCGCAGCTGGCAAAGCAGGCCCGGATCCCAAAACGCATCGGCACCACCAACCGGCTCTGGCATTGGTTTACCTGCAACATCAAGGTAAAGCTCTCCCGTAAAAATTCCGACCTGCATGAAGCCCAGTTGAACACCAAATTGTTGGAACCACTGGGTATCAAACAGAACTTCAGCCTGGAAGAGCTGGCGGGGGCCTATGGCTTTACCAGGGTTCCGGCTCTTGAAAGCCAGTTCGAAGTGTTGCTCAGCCCAGGGAAAACAAAGGTGATCCTCCATCCCAAATCGAAGGGCAGCGCCCGCGAATGGGGGCTGGATAATTTCTCGAAGCTCATCTCAGCGCTCGACAAAACGCGTTACAGCATCTACATCAGCGGCACTGCACAGGAGGGAGAACTCGTGAGGCCACTACTTGAAAAGCATCCGGAGGTTACAGACCTGACAGGCAAATTATCGCTGCGGCAATTCATCGCTTTCATTTATCGCTGCGATGCCCTGGTAGCTGCGAGTACAGGCCCTTTACACATGGCAGCGGCCCTGGAAAAAAAAGCCGTTGGGCTGTTTGCGCCCATGCGGCCCATTCATCCGGGAAGGTGGAAACCGATCGGGAAGCAGGCCTCGTATTTGGTTCTTGATAAAGACTGCACCGATTGTAAGCAAACGAAAAACTGTCACTGCATCCGTGAGATTGCGGCACAAGATGTCATTAAACACTTAGAAAAATGAAAGATCTGAAACAGCAAGTGATCTGGATCACGGGCGCCTCTTCGGGTATCGGGGAAGCGCTTGTATATGAAGGGGCAAAGCATGGTGCCCGGATCGTGCTTTCTGCCCGCCGGCTGGAAGAGCTGAACCGCGTGGCACGGCAATCGAAAGTTTCCGAAGAGGATTTTATGATCCTGCCTTTCGACCTTTCGGATACCACCTGCGCGAAAGCCTATGTAGAAACCATCCTTCGCAAATTCGGAAGGGTCGATGTGCTCATCAATAACGGCGGGCAAAGCCAGCGCGCGGAAGCCCTGGACACGGATGCGGATACGGAGCGGAAATTATTCGAGATCAATTATTTTTCGGCGGTCAATTTATCAAAAGCAGTGCTACCAGTAATGCTGAAAAACGGCGGGGGAAAGATCGTGGTGATCAGCAGCATTGCCGGAAAATTCGGCTTTTATCTGCGTTCTACCTACTCTGCTGCCAAACATGCCCTGTACGGCTATTTTGAAAGCCTGCGCCTGGAAATGGAAAAAAAAGGCGTTTCCGTGTTGCTTGTTGCGCCGGGAAAAGTAAAAACCAATGTTTCGCTGAACGCAGAGGCGGGAGCAGGCAAGAGCCACAACAAAATGGACGAGAGCCATGAGAAGGCGATGAGTGCGGAAGAGTGCGCACGGCAGATTATTGCGGCGATGCTGGATGACAAGGAAGAGGTGCTCATCGGGGGAAAAGAGCTGCTGGCTGTTAAGATCAAACGATTTTTTCCTAAATTGTTCGGAAAGATCATCCGCAGGCAAAGCCCTTATTGATCGGACTGTAGGGTCATATCCTGGTTTTCAAAAACTGCAGGTATTTGGGATCATCCTCTTCAAAGATGTCCTCTCCTTCGAGAGCGTAGGCTCTCATCAGCTCATCGGCTGCACGGGTCGTATTTCCGGCTTCAAACTGGCACTGGCCAAGCCTCAGGTGAATAAAGGGATTGCCGATAGCGCCGGGACAATGCATGGCTGAGGATAGATTATCGATACCCGCCTGGTAATCCTTTCCGAGAAAATTGGCATCGCCAATGGCAACGAGGATCCAGGTGGTGGCTTCCCAGGATGTTTTGGGCTCAGGCACCAGGTCGAATGCCCGCCAGTATTCCTTCAGGGCCGCAGGATAATTTCCGGCTTCTGCTTGCTCGTCGCCCAGGCGGCAAAGGCCCTGAATTTCGGCATATAGCGCGTCGTTTAATTCACTCATCTCTCAAGGGTTGAGGGTTCATAACAAAGATAAAATTTTATGCGACACTAAAACGTTCCCGTTGTTTAGCATAACTCCGAAGTACCGCGTTTATTGCCAGTGCCAGCGATTTCTTTTTCAGGCTTTCTTATAGTTGAGATTTACTGTTCACGAAGATATAGCATGCGTGAGGGTGCCTGTTATTATAACAAAGCGTACTTATGATAAAAATAATTTACTTTTATAGGTGATATTCCTGCCATTTCCGGCACATCCTGTTAAATACCATGCTAACGATAGAACCGATCATCCGACAAACGCAGCAAGAGCTTTTCATCCGGCTCTACCAGTCCGCCTTTCCGGGCGCCGCCTCTTTTATCAGCAAAATGGGTGGTAATCTTGATGAAGCGAAAGACATTTTCCAGGATGCCCTGCTCATCTATTATGAAAAAACACGGGAGCAGGAATTTGCGCCAGGGCTTAGTGAAAGCGCTTACCTGGTAGGAATTTGCAAGCATCTGTGGTATAAAAAACACCGCGATCAGAAAGCCGGTATTCCACTCGATGAGAACCTGGACCTCAGCGAAGAAGAAGAGCCGGAGGTTTCGGGCAGATTGCTGCACCTGGTGGAACGCTCCGGCAAGAAATGCCTTGACTTACTGAAAGCCTTTTATTATGACAAGCTGAACATGAAAGAGCTCTCGCAGCGTTTCGGCTTTTCCGGCGAACGCTCGGCCACCGTGCAAAAACACAAATGCCTGGAAAAAGTAAGAAACGAAATACAGCAACGCTCCTTAAACCAATCCGATTTTTATGAATGAGGTACAACATATCGAACACTACCTGAACCGTGCCTTAACGCCCGAAGAGCATATCCTCATGGAAGCACGGCTCCTGATCGATCCGGCGCTCCGCGACAAGGTGCTGTGGCAACAGCGCAGCCATGAACTGATCAGGGCCTACAGCCGCAGGCAAATCAGGCTTGAGATTGAAAAAGCGCATGAGCGCCTCTTCAGCGAGAGCAGGTTCAGCGCTTTCAGACAACAGATTAAAAACATATTCCGATAACGCCTATGAGCACCTTACATTTAAAAGACCTGATCGACGAAAAGATCCTGAACGACCGTAAAATATTTTTATGGGGGCAGGTTGATGATGCTTCCGCAAAGCATGTCGTAGACCGCTTGCTTTACCTCGAACTGCAACAACCCGGCAAGGAAATCCAGTTGATCATTAACAGCCCCGGCGGCTATGTTACTTCCGGCTTCTCCATCTATGACACCATGAAAAGCATCAGCAGCCCGGTATCTACGATTTGTAGCGGCTTTGCAGCCAGCATGGCATCGATTCTCTTATCAGCCGGTGAGAAAGGCAGGCGCTTTGTTTTGAAGCATGGGCGCGTGATGATCCACCAGCCCAGCGGCGGAAGCGGCGGCAATGCTTCCGACATCGAGATCCAGGCCACCGAACTTATTAAGACTAAGGATCTCAGCGCCAAGCTATTGGCGGAGAATTGCAAGCAGCCGGTAGAAAAGATCCTGAAAGATTTTAACCGCGATTATTTTATGAATGCCGAAGAGTCCGTAGCCTATGGTGTTGCCGATGCAGTGCTGGAGGAATTTGTGAGCGTGAGCAAGAAGCCGGGATTTTAAGAAAATCAGTCGGAGAGGAATTGCCGGTAAGCCTCAATCTTCTCCTCCAGCCGCTTTGCCAGGTAAGCATTTCCTTCTTTCAATTCGCTCAGGATCAGCTTAGCTTCTTCGATGTAAGCCAGCTTTTTATCATTGTTCCAGTAATACGGCGGGGCGTAGAGGTTGCAGATCCTATCGGCGAGCTTCACCGCCCATACTTCCCTGGGCTGTGCTTTGATGCGCTTCAGACTGTCGGTCATTTTCGCCTGCTTTCCTTCGAGCGCATCATTTTTGGTGAGTGCCATCACGCCATCGGCAATCTCAACACCAAACAGCTCTTTTACCTGTTCATAGCTAAACGGTGTGTCCTCGATGCTGTCGTGCAGCAAGGCGCAGGAAACAGCAAGCCTGGCATTCATTCCCGGCGTATGCTCAATGGCTTTCAGGATCTCGAAGGTCACGCTCCCGATGTGATTGATGTATTCTATTTGTTCGCCTTTCTTCGGACCACCGTATTTTTGTCCGTCGTGTAGTCTGGAAACCAGCTGCCAGGTATTTTGCAATTCGTCTATTGACCAGTTCATTTCATTCAAATTTTGTTATTGTGGTTTTATTCTCAATTTATCAGACCACTCACCGGCATTCCAGTAAGGCGGATCGCCGCCGACTTTAAATTCCGGAAAATGGAGCGGTTGCATTTTCAAGTCAATGTTCGGAACTCCACGGCCGCCTCCCATATACCCGCCCGCTCCCCGTACCCAATCGCAAAAGCGCCTGAGGCAAGGTTCCCCTCAAATAAGCGGTGGGATCGCGTTTCCCATTGATGTCCGCATTTAGTCCATCAGTTGATACGTCGTTCTTGCCAGCTCCAGGTCATTGCGCTCTTGATCCGGGTATTCCTTCAGCCGTTTCAGGATCCCCTGTTCCAGCCATTCGTCCAGGTCGTCCTGATTCAAATCTCCGGTAGAAATGGGAACGCTCTTTCCGTTTATCTCGAAGAACCAGGGATGCCAGAGAATTCCCCAATACTCCACGACAACATCGAATTCAAACGTATTAAGATGCTCACAGTGCCACCTCAACTCTTTCAAAACGATCGCAGCGCTTTCTCTCATCTTTAGGTATCCGGATCAATCTTCCAGGTGATACACGCTTTTCACAACCGCGTAGGTTCTCACATCCACGCCTGTTTTGACCATGGCCGGTGGAATGATCACCAGCTTGATGGATTTATCAATTGTAGGCCTGGCAAGCGTAGTGGTACCATTATAGTATTTGAAGGTGACCTTAGGCGTGGCAATAAAAAACAAGGTGGAGAAGCTGGTAATGCTTCCATCGATCTGGTTTTGATACGGCATGACTTCGGAACCATTCCCTGAAATGACATAAGCCATCACGGCTGCATTGTAATAATCGCCGGTCACAGGATAATCAAAAGCCCATTGCTTGTAAGTAGCATCCCATACCCAATCGGAAGGCCTGATCAAAACGGAATAGTTCTTAATGTTAGCGGAACCGTTGGCCCCCGCAGCGCCCGGATCACCTTTGGGTCCGGCCGGACCGGGGTCTTTTTTGCAGGAGGTAAGCGTCATTGCTGCTATAGCAAGGGCAACAGAAAAAGTCAGGAATGTTGTTTTGAATTTCATCGTTTTTTAAAAGGACATTTTTTCTAAAAATAACGATTTTCAGGAAAAGGCCCTTGACAAGCTATAAACAAGATCCTAATGTTTGATATTCAGTACGGAAATGCCTCTTCTGAATTTCCACACTTTCTTTGTGCAGGGTACAGCAATGTTTGTATCCGGACTGATTATTTTCACACCGCAGAAGCCAGGATATTCCCGGTAAATCCTTCGGCTGGCGCCAATAGGCCCTGTGATCTGCGGCATAGTGCCGCCAATATAAACTCCGCTATGTGGTGCTATTTGGAGCGTGGTATCTACTCCCCTACCGAAAGCACCGTTTGCCATGTATCCCGGAACAAAAACCGTTACAGGCCCTGCGCTTTTATTTTTGACGTAATACGACAGACTGACAAACGCATCGCAGCTGCTGAACACGAAAGCAAGGGATAAAAAAAGAATCAGTTTCATAAGGTTAAGTCTTACTAAGATAAAATAAAAAAAAACGATAAGGGCAAGTTTACAGATTGGAACGCCCTCCGCGTTGGCAGGATAGCCCGGAGGAGCACTACCGGTTCATCGTTGTGTATTGCCCTCAGGCAAGCGTTTCTGCAAAGCTGTACCCTCTTTCTTTGATAGCAGGAATTAGTTTTTCCAGCAGCTCCGGCATATAGTCAAGCCGGTCGTGCAGGAGGATGATTGCGCCCGGCTTCAGCCGGGAAAGCACACGTTGTTGTATTTTCTCAGTGTCTTTGATGCTCGTATCGTAGCTGCGGATGTTCCAGCCGATGGATTGTAAGCCATTTTGCCTGATGGCTTTGGCCATGTTGGGATTGGTAACACCATAAGGCGGGCGAAAGATTTTTGTTCCCGGTTGATACTGTTCTATCAAGTTCTGGCAGGCCTCCAGATCTGCCGTAATTTTTTTTGCCGGCCACAGGTCGATCTTTGCATCATGCGAAAAGCTGTGGTTCCCGATCGTATGTCCTTCGGCCATCAGCTGCTGCATAATTGCCTCCCGGCCTTCGATGTTCTTCCCGATGATAAAAAAAACGGCTTTCACATCGTATTTTTTCAGAACCTCCAGAACCCGCGTGGTATTGGGGTGCGGGCCATCATCGAAGGTGAGTAATACTTTTTTCTCGTTAGTGCCGAGGGAATTCAGGGACTGAACATGAAAGTTCATCCCGATAAAATAAGCGCCCAGGAACTGCACCAGGATGAAGAGATGAACCCAGATCACTAAATACCAATAGCTTAAGCCTTCAGAATAACGGAGCCAGAAAAAGGCGGTCAGTCCAAGAAGGAAGAAAAGTGTGGTTGAGCGAAAGGTTATGAACGGATAACGTTTCATGTGTGTGTGTTTATCCTCCCCCTGCCCCCTCCGGAGGGGGAAACGTACTCATCAGCATTTGCTGACTAATGTAAACGAATAATTAATTCCTAAGTATTGATTGATAATCAGTACATGCCTGATCTGTGAAGGCTTTCTATCAGAGATAGCAAGCACTTCCGGCAGTTCCTGTTTCTCTATCAGCTTCGTAGCAGTCCACAAAGCAAAAGCCGAGGCAGTATGGTATTCCCCCGACAGGTGTTTGAAATGCGCGGCTACCGTTTCTTTTTCAATTTCAGGCAAGAGCTCTTTCAGATGCACATCGAAATTGACATCGGAGCTAAAGCCCATGAGGCACACATCGATCTGCGCCAGGCTAAGCCCGTGTGAATCCAGGAAGGCAGACAGCTTTTTAAGGATCACATCGCTGCTCTTTGGCTTATAGAGGGTCTGAACGCCTTCTATCGTCGCCATGCTTCTTTCCGTTTTATGTTTGCCCAGCACAAAGAAGGCAGCGCCTTCGCTCATCTGTATGCCCGGAGTCGTCGATTTCCAGAAAGGTATCGCCGGATCATAGGTTTTAAATTTATGTGCCCGGCGGTTGAGCTCCACAAAATTAGGCGTATGTTCTTCAATGCCACCCACCAACACACTCTCCTTGCCTTCGGAAAAAAGCATGAGCGCATCCTGCAAGGTGCTCTCAAACGAAAAGCCGCGGTGCACATAGGTGAAATTATAATCGTGGCACTTCATGATGAGCGCAATCTGTGAGCCAACCGTGTTATGCGTGGATTGAATGAAAGACGTGGGAGTGAGGAACTGCTCGTTGTTATTGAGCATGGCCAGCAAAAAGCGTTCGCTGTCCTCGAAGCAGCCCAGGCCTGTACCGGTAATAATGGCATCCACCTTCGTGGCACCGGCCTGCTGCAAAGCAAGGTTGGCGCCGGCTACACCCATTTTGATGGCCCGGCCCATGCGCCGCAGCAGATTAGGCGCGATAAATTCCTTGTAGGAAGGCTCCTTTGCATTGTAATAATCGCCCGATGGCGGCGTCACCGGGTCAAAGAACCACTGGCTATTGATGCTGTCCTGCGGGGAAATGCAGCCCGTACCGTTTATGTATGCTTTGGCCACTATGCGCTTACTTTCTTAAAAATGAGGGATGAGCAATTGCCTCCGAATCCGAAGGAGTTGGAAAGCACTGTATTCACAGGTGTTTTCACGAGGCTTGTTTCCGGCACCAGGTCGAGGCCGGCAATAGGCGTGGTAAAATTCAGGTTCGGGAAGATCATATCGTTCTGAATGGACAACACGGAGATCACCGCTTCGATGGCCGCCGCCGCCGCCAGCGTATGTCCCGTAAAAGCCTTGGTAGAGCTGAATCGTGGAACCTTGTCGCCGAATACCGCCCGTGTGGCCGTGCCTTCCGAAAGGTCGTTGTTCGGTGTTCCGGTGCCGTGCATGTTGATGTAGTCAATATCTCCGGGCTTCAGGCCGCTCATCTGCAAGGCCTGCTCAATGGCCATCTGAGCGCCATAGCCTTCCGGCGACGAAGCCGTCTGGTGATAGGCATCGTTGGTATTGGCATAACCGACGATCTCCGCCAGCGCTTTTCCGTTCCGTTTTTTCAAAGCCTCTTCTCCTTCAATCACGAGGAAAGCCGCAGCTTCTCCCAGATTCAGGCCTTTGCGGTTCTCATCGAAGGGCTTGCTCCACTCCTTGTCGAGGATCATAAGTGTGTTGAACCCGTTGAAGGTGAATTTGGATAACGCATCTACACCTCCAACAACCGCCCTGTCGAGCAGGCCGTTTTTGATCATCCGGCAACCCAACATGATCGCATTGGCAGCCGAGGAACAAGCCGTGGAAATAGTGGTCACATAATCCACATTGCCAAGGAAATCGGCAATGCGCTCGGTGCTGTCGCCGCAATCATGCGTATCGAGCACACTCAGGTGATCGTCTTTTTCGAAGAGCTCCTTGTAATACAGTTCAGTTTTTCCCATACCGGCTACCGTTGTGGAAGAGATCACGCCCGTGCGTAACCCGTCGGCGGTATCAATCCCCGAATTCTGCACAGCTTCCTTTGCCGCCAGCATAGCGATGTAAGAATTGCGGTTCAGGTCGGGGTTATGATCGTTGACCAGGTCGGCCAGCTGCTCGTTGGAGAGCTTGATCTCCCCGGCAAGAAACTCATCTTTGTAACGTGTTGTCAGGTGATGGATTTTTCCAATCCCGGTTTTGGATTGGGTCAGGGACGCAAGCGTTTCAGGCACATTGTTCCCAATGGCTGAAATCACTCCTAAACCCGTAATATAGATGCGTTGAGACAAATCGGCTATGATTTACCTTGAGACTTGATGTACTCTGCCATAGTCCTTACCGACTGGAAAATGGTTTTCCCGTCTTTAGGATCTTCAATTTTAATCCCGTAATGTTTCTCCAATAAAACGATCAGCTCCAGGGCATCAATGGAATCAAGCCCCAGGCCTTCACCGAACAAGGGCGAATCAGGATTGATCTCTTCAGGCTTTACTTCAGCCAGGTTCAACTGTTCTATAATCTGTCCTTTTAATTTTTCTATTAATGCGTCCATACGGTTTTATTGATTGTATAATTCTGTAATTGCTTCTTGATTCAGAGGTTTAAAATTACTGCTTTTATTTGATTTTTCAACCAAAAAAATAAAGGCTTCCGCGGCATCGCCATCGGCCTCTACCCAGCCACAGACCGCTGCCTGCGTTTCCCCGTGGAATAAGGCTTCCAGGTAATTTAACAACAATCCTGCATCAAAGCATTCCGACACAAAAAATGCATTTTCTCCGGTGATCTTATATTTAATGGCGATTTCACCGATAACAATATTGGGAAGCGTATACACAAAAACGGCGGGCGACGGGAAATAAGCAGCCTTATCGCTGATCGACGCCTGGTGTACCCTGTCCGTATCCATGCTGGAGGCCGCATTCGCCAACACGATGGCAATTTTATCCAAAGGATATTCCGTAAGCATTCCCGATTCTTTCACGGCCGCTTCCATACAGAGCATGCCCAGCTTGCAGAGCGTATCCATTTTATGGTATTTCGGATAGCTCATACCCTGGGCCCTGTAGGCATCCGTAAGAAATTCGGGCAGGCTGCCGGAAGAGCTGCCGTCAAAGATCAATGAGCCGTTCGCCGTAAGGCGCCGGTGTTTGATATGAGCGTAGGAGGTGATGTGTTTCATGTTTTGATTTGGAACCATACAAGGCATAGAAGGTCATATAAGTTTCCTCAATAGGATTTTATGATTCTCTCTTCTTATATGTTCTTACGTGTCTTATAGTTCTACTGAGTTTGTCGAAGTATGGCTTAATGATTTCAATTTCTCTATGCCTTCTATCTGTCTATGTGGTTAATGGTTCTCCTGAACAGCGCCGCCGCATTGCAGCCTCCGAAGCCAGACGCCGTTTTGATGAAGGCGCTGTAGCTCTTCGGCTGATGCGATTCAATGACCCTGATATTCCCGCTCACACCTTTGGCTGCATAGCCCTCAGAGCGGACCAGCTCCTGATGCTTCATCGCCTCGAGGGAAAGTGCCGTTTCCAAAACACCCGCAGCTCCCAGCGTATGGCCGTAGTAGCCCTTCAGGCTGTTGAGCGGAATCCCGCTCAGCCCTGCCCGTTCAAAGGCAATAGACTCCATTTCGTCATTAAAAGGCGTAGCCGTGCCATGCGCCGAAATAAAGCCGACGTCTTCCGTGGACTGATCTTTCAACGTGTTTTGTAAGGCCTGGAGCAAGCCTTCGCCGGTGCGCGAGGGGCCCGAAATATGGTTGGCATCGTTGGCGGAGGCGCCGCTGACGATCTCTGTGTGGTAAGGTGCAGACAGCTCTTTTTTATTGGTAACGAGAAGCGTTGCCACAGCCTCTCCCAGGTTGATGCCTGTTCGGTTGGCATCGAATGGCCTGCTCGGCTCGGCACTCATCGCATTAAAGGATTTAAAACCGCTGATGGTAAACTCCGACAGGATATCTCCTCCGCAAACAATCACGTTATCATAAGTACCCTGCTCAATGAAGCGTTTGGCAATGATAACCGCCAGCAGGCCCGAGATGCAGGCATTGGACACCACCACCGGTGTGTGTGCGAACTTAAAATAATCTTGCAAATGCTTCGCGAATGCCGGCAAATAGGCCCTTTCAGAAGGGATGGACGGATAGCGCCCTTCCAGGATATCGATATTGCCTTTGGTGGTGGAATAAATGAGCAAGGTCCGCCGATCCGCAGGGTCAATGCCGCTTTGCGCCAACACATCCCCGATCGACAAAATACTCAGCGCTTCGAGCCGTGTGTGAGCTGATGCGCCGCGGACCTTTGAAATTTGCTTTTCAAATTCCGCCTCGCCGATACTGGCCACGCAAAACGGTTCTTTGGAAAAAGGCAGGACCATGTTTTGTACGCCTGTTTTTCCGGCACGGATAGCCTGATAGTTTTCCTGTGAAGTAAATCCAAGCGGGCTGATGATATTGCTATAGGAAGTGAAGACCATAGCTTGTAAATATACGCTATTTAGAGGCTTGTTCGTTGCAGCTTAAACTAAAAAACCTCCTCAATTGCCTTGAGAAGGTTTTTTGAAAACGTGTTTCAAAAAAATTAAGCTTTAGCCGCTTTTTCCATTACTACTTTTCCTTTGTAGTAAAGTTTTCCTTCGAACCAGTGTGCACGGTGAAATAAGTGTGCTTCGCCGGTTGTGGTATCTTTTGCAATCGTCATGGTCGGTGCTTTGTATGTAGAACGACGAGAGTCTCTGCGGGATCTGGATAGTTTTCGTTTTGGATTAGGCATGGTATATTTACTTTAATTATTATTGAACTTTATATGTTTTAATTTCTCCCATTCGGGGTTTGCGCTTGGTTCTTCCTCTACTTTATGTTCTTCGAACTTAGCCAGTGTTTCCTGGTCGCATGGTAGCTCGTCGTACTCCAGGTTTTCATCCTCGCAGGGCACTTTCCGGTAAGGAATGGCCAGCTCGATGTATTCATACAGGTACTGCGAAATATCTGCTTCATCCAGGCCTTCCCTCAGCACCAGCATCTCATCGTTGCTTTCTTCCGGATTGCCATGCTTGATCACCAGCTTCTCCTGCCCGCTTACCGGGCAATCGTAGTCTATCAAACACCTGTCGCAACTCAGGCCTACCGTCCCTTCAAAGGCAAACAAAATATGCATCAGGCTGTTTTGTTTCACCAGGGTAGCATTCACATGGATATTGGCCCTTGTTATTTCACTGTCATTGTACTGCTCAAAGAACTTCTCCGTCACCTCAAACTCAAACTCGTGCTCTCCTATCGATAATCCGCCAAACTGTATATTGTACTGACTTTTACCCATAGCTTCTCCTCAAAATGGAGGGCAAAGATACACTTTTTTTTAATTTATCAACAAATTTATTAAAAATAGGTCAATCCTTCCATTCGATTTTTCTTCCTGTTTTGGGCGCCGGGCGGGCTGCGCCAGGCTTCGCTTCGCTACGGTTTTTTCAGGGCGAAAAAGGCAGCGCCCTAAAAAGAACTGAACCTTTTGCATCCCTGGCGCAAACCACTGACAATGAGCAACTTTAACGGCCAGGATGCCGAGCGCAGAGTTTACGCCGTCACGACAGGCCTGGCGCAACGTGAAGCTACTCATCCGTTTTAATCAGGCATTTGGGAACATACCAGCTTTCGCGGTACAGCGCCATCTCCAGGGGTTTCCCGGCGCAATCCACGTACTCCGAGCGGGCATTCCGCTTCAGGTACCAGGCTTTTCCGTTTCTGATGGCTTTTAAAACGATCTCTTTCAGAGCCGTATCGCTGACAGCCCGATGAGCTCTGCCCAATACAAAGCCCAGCTCATTGTTCCGGAGGTCCATTTCCGAGGCCAGGCTGTCGGGGCGCTCGCCCTCCTCCTGCTTTCCCTGGCGGAATTGCCGCTCATTGCCTTTTTCATGCGCTTTCCCCAGCTTCCGGAGCTTGCGCGGGCTGAGCTTACGGGCCAGAAAAGCCATAACGTACACATGCCGGAAAGCGTCGAGCTTCCCGCCGCTGTTGTAGGCATCAGGTATTGCGCGCTGTTTCATCTCGGTGTATACCACCAGGGCCTGGGGCAATTGCTTTTTTATGTTCAGAGCGGCAAGCGGATGGAAACAGGCCCAGCGGAATTCGTAGCGGCTCACAGGCTGTTGGGCGAAACACGTAATTTTACTTAGTAGCGCTACAAGCACGACTATCAGCGGATATGCGGGTTTTAACACCATTCTGTTAGAAAAGGCCTTTCCTGGCATGCTAATTTAATTATTCGTTTTCATTATCTTTGAAAGGAATGGACTTTAAAAACGATATTGCCAGGAAATTCTTCACCAAGCAGGACATTGGGGGCAGCGAGAGCATTAACGATCTGCGCGACAAGGAGTTCAGCGGGAAATCGCTTTCCGCTGAGGAGAAATTTGCGCTGGCTAATTTTGACACTTACAGGCTCAAGATCCTCAACGCCCAAGCCGATGAGGAAACATTTCACCAGCATTACCGCCAGTTGCAGGTCATTTCCAACCTGGGTGACTGGCGCGAATTCCTCAAAGACGATTACTCCAGATAAACCTGTGGCTTAAATTGAGCAGGCTATACCAACCACGTAGGAATACGGTATTAATTACCAACATTTTCTCAAAAAGTGCTTCCATATCGAAGCGCTTTTTTATTTTTGTAAAAAATTGACTACTAATAATTTATTCTCCATTTCATAACCAAAATTTCACATGAACGTAACAACATTAGGCCAGTTTATCATCGAAAAACAAAACGACTTCCCCTTCGCTAAAGGCGAGTTATCAAGGCTTTTAAGGGATATTGGCATTGCGGCCAAGATCGTGAACCGCGAAGTATCGAAGGCCGGCCTGGTGGAAATCCTCGGGGAAACCGGCGATACCAATGTGCAGGGCGAACGTGTGAAAAAGCTGGATGTGTTCGCTAATGAGCAGTTTATTGCGGCCCTCAAAGCGGGCGGCGAGTGTTGCGCTATTGCCAGCGAAGAGAATGAAGATATCATCCCGATCGACACGGAGATCTCCCGGAATGCCCGCTATGTGGTAGCGATGGACCCCCTCGACGGCTCTTCCAATATCGATGTCAACGTTTCTATCGGTACCATCTTCTCTATTTACCGCCGCGTAAGCCTCAACGGCCCCGGTACTCACGAGGATTTTATGCAGCGCGGCACCGAACAGGTGGCTGCCGGCTATATCATCTACGGCTCATCCGCCATGCTGGTGTATACCACAGGCAAAGGCGTGAACGGCTTTACCCTCGACCCGAGCATCGGCGAGTTCTGCCTCTCCCACCCCAATATGCAAATGCCGAAAAGCGGAAAAACCTACTCCATCAACGAAGGCAATTACCTGCACTTCCCAGACGGTGTCAAAAAATACATCAAATACTGCCAGGAAGAGGACAAAGCCACCAACAGGCCGTATTCCAGCCGTTATATCGGATCAGGTGTTGCGGATATTCACCGCAACCTCATCACCGGCGGCGTATATATTTACCCAACCACAACCAAATCGCCAAAAGGCAAGCTGCGCCTCTTATACGAGTGCAACCCTTTAGCCTTCATCATCGAACAGGCCGGCGGCAGGGCATCAGACGGTTACAAGCGCATCATGGAGCTCGACATCAGCGAGCTGCACCAGCGCACGCCTTTGTTCCTGGGCTCTACGGAAATGGTGGACAAAGCCATGGAATTTATGGCCAAATTCAAGGAAGTGGGCGCTTAACCGGGCTTATAAAACCGTTTTTAGTATTAAAGGGGGGCTACGGCTCCCTTTTTTTAGTTGAAAGTTACCCGTTTAAGAATCCAAAGCCCGTATTTCTACGTAATTGTGTTCATTGTTTGTATCTTAGCATAATGTCCGACATTCTCCTGCCTGAATCCCTCGTTAAACAGGAATTTTATAACAAAACGGAAAAGTTTCATATCATGGCTTGCTGGATTGGCGTGGCCCTGAACCTGGTTTGGTTTCTCGGCGACTACCTCAGCATCCCCGAATACTGGGTGCCTTTTTTCATTTTCCGGCTTTGCGTATCCCTGGGGAGCTTATGTATTTTATTCTTCCGGCATGCGTTGAAGCTCAGCATCTACACCTGCATGTTTGTATTGGTACTGGGCATCTCGGTGCAGAATGCCTATATGTGGAGCGTGATGGATGTGCATCACCTGCAAAAGCACGCCTTTGCCTATATGGTGCTATTTATCGGTGTAGGCATGCTGGTGCTGTGGGAGATGAGGCTGTCGTGGATCCTCCTGGCAGCCACCATCGTTGCCAATGTTATTTTCTATGTGCTCAACAGCCCGCTTACAGTGGATGAGTTCATTACCAATGGCGGCCTGCTCACCTTTACGGTTGCCTTTTTTTGCGTATTCCTGATCCGCACGCGCTACCGCCTTACCTATAACGAGATCAGCAGCCGTATGGAGCTGGCGAAGTCCAAAGAGATGGTCGAGCAGGCGCATGAGGAGGTCGTGCTTCAGAAAAAAGAAATTACCGACAGCATCAATTATGCCCGTAGCATCCAGCGTTCGCTCATTCCGGCGGAAGAACAATTCGGCACTTATTTTAAAGACAGCTTTGTTCTCTTCAAGCCGAAGGATATTGTGAGCGGCGATTTCTACTGGATCCACGAAAAGGACAACTGTATTTTTTATGCCACCGGCGATTGCACGGGCCATGGTGTTCCGGGCGGCTTTATGACCATGCTGGGAATTTCGTTCCTCGATGAGATCGTGGAAGCTAAAAAAGTAAGCGACCCCGGTATGATCCTGAACCTCATGCGCGACAAGATCATCGGGACGCTGAAACAAAACGGTAATTTCGGAGAGAGTAAAGACGGCATGGACATTACCGTATGCGTGATCGATAAGTCAAAACAGGAACTGCTGTATGCCTCGGCCAACAATCCGCTCTACCTCATCAGGCAATCCGGGCATGAAAACCTCCGAACATTAAGTATCTACAAAGCCGACAAGCAGCCTTGCGGTTTTTACCACGACTACAAGCCCTTTACCAGCCAGCGCATCGCCCTGCAAGCGGGTGACTGTATCTATACGTTTTCCGACGGCTTCCCGGATCAGTTTGGCGGTCCAAACGGGAAGAAGTTCATGCACCGGCAATTCAAAGAGCTCCTTCTGAAACATGCCGCGCTGCCTTTTCAACAACAGAAACAGCTCCTCAGCAACGCTTTCAGCAGCTGGCAGGGCGACCTCGACCAGGTGGACGATGTGCTCGTGATCGGCGTGCGGCTGTGAGCAGATGGCTTACAACAAACCGCTGCTCTTTACGCAACTCATTTTTCATGGTGCTTTCTTTCTGTTCCGCTCTGTTACTTTTTTTGATGCTGCTCATAAATGATCGCCTGAAACAACCGACGATGTAGGGTATAAGCTTACACGTGCCGAAGGCTGTTGATGCACCTCCCGGCATGTGAGGCAAAGCCATGGAGTTTATGACTAAGTTTAAGGAAGTTGGCTCTTAAACACTTCTGAATTCATCAAATAACAAAAGGGAGCTTTCGCTCCCTTTTTGTTTAATTCAACAAGTATAGGTAAATCTCACTGGTAGATGATATTATTAAAATTCAAATACCCATTATTTCGCATCATTCTCCAGATAGGATCTGCCATTTTCAAAGATTCCTTATTCGGGCGATAATGACCACTGTAATTTCTGATAATTAAATTCCCATTCTCTATATCAACTGTGCCCGCCGTAAACACATCCCTGCCTTCCCTGCCTTCCCCTGTCAAAAGGCTGTGTTTTACATAATCATCTAAATAATTATGGGAAATCCTCAGAGAATAATCGTCAAAACTAAGGGCAAATTTA
This sequence comes from Bacteroidetes bacterium UBA4416, assembly GCA_002390745.1. Lineage (GTDB taxonomy): Bacteria > Bacteroidota > Bacteroidia > B-17B0 > Aurantibacillaceae > UBA4416. The sequence goes on from DGQK01000001.1 coordinate 197,848, forward strand.
AATCCACCAAATCCCTTCGTTCTCTCCATAGCCCCACCTATCCTTTGCAAATCATCCGTATTCGGAAATAAATCTGCGTAATTCGGATTTTTATAGTTGGCAGCCTCTGCTATTTCATACTGCAGAGAAACTGCGTCCGCACTCCCTATATTATTAAACACATCGTTGCCGTGTATATCCCTTCCTATTGTTCTTGGATCATCTTCTATTCCTAAGCCGCCGGGATGAATTTCATACTGGCTGCCTCCAGGCAAAAGTGCCGATCTTTTTGCCTTATAGATGGAAATGCATTGTTCATTACTTACCTGGCCCGAAGCCCGTGTTTCGCGCAATGCGTTTAAAAAATCTACGCCTACTTCTTCCCCGGCCTCTATCATTGTCGCATCCAAGGCTATTTCTTCAGGCAGGGCTGCTCCATCAGTAACCACCGCGCCTACAGCCTCAATGCCCAAAACGAGACCTATCTCCAAGAAGCCCAGCGCATGCCCGCTCGGATCGTAATACTTCACAGGATCGTTAAGGGTATATGCATAGCGATTGAGCGCATCATTCTGGTACCTGCTCCCTCCCAGTTGATTATCAGCCGAAATAAAGCGGGTGGTCACAGGATCGTAGTAACGTGAACTGAAGTAGTACAATCCTGTTTCATCCATCTCCTTGCTGCCAAAGGTATAGCGTGCATCGGAAGTGCCGCTCACCGAATACTGTTCGCCGAACGGCTTGTAATGGTATTGGGAACTGACTGCGCCCGAAGCATTCGTGGTGATGTTGGTGGTGTTTACAAAATTCTGATGAAAATACGTAATACCACTTTGCGGCAGGCCTGCGGCAGCAGGTGTTTGTTGCCGGGCCGATTTCGTGTTCGGTTTTGCATGGGTTACAGAAGCCACAATATTTCCGGGAGCCGTGATGTATTTGGTAGAATAGATACTGTCCGGCGTGGTCGTGATCTCGTACTGGGGCGACACATACAGTGTTGTGATGTGGTTCTTCTTATCCACTTTCAGCAAGCGCTGCCCTGTATAACTATACGCAAAGGTGAACAGGGTGTCCTCCTGACTGCACACAGACCTAAGGCGGTTCTGTACATCAAAATGATAGATCATCGTAGAGGAGTCCTTACCATCATTCCAGGTGCGCCGGCGCATGTTCCCATTGGCATCATAGCTCGCTGAAAATAGTTTTCTATTGTTTTTGATGCCCGCTACCGCCTGGTAATTGGTATACTGCAACGTCATGGAGTCTTTCAGTGTCATGTTACCGGCATGGTCGTAAGCAAATTGTGCCAGGCCATAGCCGCCTCTCGCCGAATCGAGCCTGCCGCTTAGCTGGTAATAAAAATCCTGCGAGTATTGATCATTGAGATGGTCTTCGATACCTGTAACGGTATTAACATCGCTCCAGTCATAGCTTTGATCGATGAGCGTGGCACCTGAATTTTTGATCTGGTAGCTGTTCAGTTTTCCCAAAGCATAAAAAGAGGCCGTTCTGCTGACACCATTTCCATAATTGATGCCTGTTTGATCACCTTCCGCATTATACTGGCTATAGGTAACAAACGGGGCAAAAGAGGCATTGCCAACGCTTGCATCCTTAAAGGAAAGGTTTTTCAGAAAACCGTTGTTGTAGTAGCTAAACCGGCAAACCGAAGCATCGGGATAAACGATTGCGTCGTTGCTCCTGTCTGGATTAAAGCTATACAGTTGGCGGAACATTGTTTGCTTATAGGACAAGGCCGCCATCACCTGGTTATTATAAGCATCGTAGCCATACCGGTAGCTTACAGTGGTATCGGGCATGAGCACCCTGCACAGATTCCCGTTGGCATTCTTATAGCCGGGCAGATCGTATTGAAAATAGTAGGATGCCAGTTTCCCTATTCTCTTCCGGATTTGCCGCCCCAGCTTATCAAAGGTATCCACGATGGTATCGGCGGCATTATTGATGAATGCCGTGCGGTGGTTCACGTAATCGTAAAGCCAGTAATTGTTGCCGGATGAAGGATTGTATGTCTGCACAATATCGCCCAGGGAATTGTAGGTGGCCGACATGCTAAGACCGGTAGGATCGGCCAGGGCTTTATTTCTTCCCAACAGGTCGTAGCTGTAAGTACTTTGCTCACCGGCTTTGCTGCGACTGACAATTTTACGGGAACCGTTGTAGAAATCGTAAGCTAATGTCGTGAGCGACGAATCGGGGCTTCCCACCGCTTCATGCACCGTGACCTGTTTGCCCAGATACGTAAGATTAGTTGTGATCCGGTGCGTGGCCGAGCGGGGATAAACAACAGCGCTGATGCGTTGATAAGGGTCATAGCTGGTCGTGATCCACAAGGCAGCAGAATCTGCAAAATGGGGAACAGACTTTTTAATGACTTTCTTGTTGCTGTTATAGTAAAACTGCTGCGTGACCACCTCACCGTTTTGACCCTGCGAGGTATTCTCATAGCTGCGGCCCATCCCATCATAGAGCGTAGAGGATGAATCCCAAAGGGTATTACCCCAGTCGACAGCCCTGATGCTTTGCGAACCGTAGCCGGCCGGATTAAGGAGGAAGTATTTGGTTTTAGCAAGGATGACCTGCTTGCCGGTGCTATCAGGTCCTGTGATCACACTATCCCTGCCAAACTGATCGATGTAATTATAAAACTGATTACCATTGGCGTCGGTAGCCTGCACCATGCTGCCAAAGCGGGCATCGTGCTTCAGGGCGCTTACCAGCTTCCTGCCATATTGGTTGGGCGGTGAGATGATACGGGCGGGAAAGGTATGGTAGATGGAATCGTACACCGTACGCGAGGTATCGCCCGATTGATTGATCTGCGTTGTCGTGTTCCCATAAACATCGTATTGGTAATTTGTAGAAAGCCAGGTGTTAGACGTATTCAGCCAGTTTGATTTCTTCAACAGGTTGCGGGTAACGGGATCATAGCTGTAAGTACTTTGCGTCAGCGGATTTGTTCCGTCAGCGTTTGGAGCCTGCACGCTGCTGCTGGTGAGCCCGATACTCCAGTTCACTGTGTCGTTCAGGTAGGTCTTAATGGTATACAGAAAATTAGTTGGCTCCGTGGTATCGCCCAGTGCCACCGACAAGGTCTGGTTGCCGAAACCGTCGTACTGGTAGTTGTTGCCGCCGGTATAGGCAAAGCTTCCGTAATCGTAATGCATCACGCGGCTTTGCATCTGATTCACCTGGTACAGCACTGACTTTAGGGCACCACGCGTGAGTGTCGTGCTGGCATATTGGTTACGGATTTGGGTCAACAGGCGCTTACTCAGGTCGGTCACTGTGCTATACTGTGTTTTTCCGGTATAAGGGAAAAGCTGCAGGTAATTTGTTGTCGTGATGTTCTTCGCAGAAGTATCCGTTTTGGTTACGGTGCGAAAGCCCAGGGATCCATAGGCCTGCATATCCGTCAGGAATCCGGCGTAGCGATAATCGTAACCATATACATTTCCTCTGCCGTCCGAGTTGCTATAGGTCTTTACGACATACATAGCCTCCTGCACACGGCTGAAGGGATAGAGCGAGATCTGCGACGGCGACAATGGGGCGGCATTGACGTTGTTCTGAAAGTTCAGGCCATCCACACCTGTACCAACGGGCGCTCCTTTGGTATACACTGCCGTGTCGGTAATAGCCTTGTACAGGATGTTCTGAACGTTTCCGATCCCGTTGTTGACAGAGCTAACAAGATTGGGCACCTGGTTGTTTTGCGGCACCACATTGTTTTTAGCATCACCTCCATACCAGATCGTGCTTTTATTGGCTGCAAAAATATCGGAGATCCCATCGCCGTTGAAATCGCCCAGCCAGGAAGCCGAAGGAACAAAATTCGTAGGTTGCAGCGTATTCTTTATAAATTTTTTCCCGGTAAAATAATAGATCATCGAGGAGTCTCCCTGGCTGTTCTGTGCGTAAAAATCCATGAAGCCATCTCCGTTAAAATCACTGATCCAGTTTTGAGAAAGGTTGAGCGAAATGTTATTCAATGCCGTAGCAGGCTCAAAACCATGGCCGTTGGAATAATAGAGGTTGTATTGATTTCCCGTATGGGTCATAATATCCGTCATGCCATCTGAATTAAAATCCGAGATCAGGTTGCACTGGCCGCAGGAACTGACATTGCTGGTAGTGATGCCTCCTACTGTAACCGGAGGCTGAAAGCCGTTGCCTTTCGAGAAATCGGAGAGGTACAGCGTACCGCCGGAAGCATTGCCCGAATAGATATCGTTCAAGCCATCGCCGTTGTAATCGGCTACAAAAATCTGCCCCTGTAAAAGCTTCAGGCCTGAGATCATGGTAGTATAAGTCAGTCCGGCACTGCTTCCCAATGATAAATAAGCGGCGCTTCCCTGCACGGTTAAAAAATCGGACTTTCCATCGCCGTTAAAATCAGCCGCCCAGGCGCAGTTGGTTCCCGATGTATTGACATGAAGACCCGAAACAGAAACCGGAGAATTAAACCCCTGCCCGTTGCAAAAATAGATCTTGCCGGCTGAAGAGCTGGTACAGACAAACACATCAGGCAATCCATCGCCGTTGTAATCGGCCACATAGGTCGTGGCATTCGTCAGGATAGAAGGAGAAATTGTGGTTTTCGAAAAACCAGATGGCGAAGAAAAATAGATGGCCGACAGGTTATTGCCCGATATAGGAACGATATCCGTCAGGCCGTCGCCGTTGAAATCGCCTTCGAAGCCGCTATTCGAACTGGTCGGCCCCTGCCAGGTAATTCCTGATGAAGCCACAAGCCCACTGGCGCCGTTGGTCCAGCTAAAAGAGGTAGGCTGCGCATAAGCGCCTCTTGCTCCCTGTTGCACAATGCTTGCCATACGGCTGATGCCCAGGGGCGTTTGTGTTTCATAACGCAGGTGGTAGTTACTCACGGTGCTCGAATCGCCGTCAGCTCCCAACAACACCGTCTGGATCCCTGCCACCCTCAAAGGAATTTCGATGCCGGCCCCGCCTTGAAAACGGACCAGGGTATCGTTGCGGCGCTCGTAATAGAATTTTACTTTCCTCTGAGCATTCTGCCCATGACCCATCGTGTAACAGATGACATCCGGATAGGAAACGCCCAGGCCTGCAAGGTTGGCTATGGTATTCCCCAGGCTGTCTTTCGGACTCGCCGTATAAAAAAACCGGATGACATTGCCATTCAGATCCGTGGCCTGGTTCAGCAGCCACTCACGCACAGAGCCTGCACTGCTCGTTCCCGCGCTGAATGCCTGGCCTAAGGCCAGCACTTTGGAGTCGGTGGTATTGCCATACTGGAGCTGTGTGCCGTTCTTCAACTGCACGCTGAACCAGGAAGCGCCCTGCCCGGCCTGCCCATGCGCCACAACTTTGGTCCATGACTGAAGCTGTGTCATAAAAACGGCTCCATCGTAGCAATAGGCATCACTGCTGGTATTGATGTTCATCAGCCGGCTGCCATCCAATTGTAAACGGTCTCCGTCATCGTAATTTACTCCGCCCTTAAAGCCATCCTGCGGTATGGTAGCCCCTGTACGGGTAATGCGTGAAAATCCGTTCAGGGCAAAGCCCATACCAGCCAGGCCATTGCCCGACTGGCTGCTGTAATCTATTTCAATGTCAGGTTGAAAATTGGCGGTGCCGGGCGGAAGCGAAACCTGGATATCGTAATTGACGGCGCCGTTCTGGGTCACAGAAAATTGCCCGTTGAGCTGCCCGTTGAACACGGCCGGAGTTTGGCTGATAGCGGCACTTTGGGAAGTCAAGGCTATCACACCAGCGATGGCTGCCAGCGAGATGCCCGTGGCTGCCAGGAGTTTGGTTATTTTTTTCATAGAGGGAATAGGTAAGATGAATAATCCTAAAAATGATCTGATGCGCGTTGTACATCACCTGCCTGCTCTACTCAGGCGTCCCTCAGGAACAGGCAGGTGATGCCAAAAGCCGGCTTAACTGACGGTGACATTAAACACAAAGTTGGTATGATCGCTTGTGCTCGGGTCCGTGAGGCCTGTGTACGCGTAGGTATTAGTGCTCGGTGATAGTGTCGGCACATTGTTCGTAACGTTAGGTCCGAGATTCCAGTTAATCGTAAGCGAATCGCCGTTAGGCATATTAAATACAGCAGTTCCAATGGTAGGACTGAAGGTATCGTCGCCGTCGTAATAACCGGAATAACCTTGTGCATATAATGCCGGCGTTACCGTCGTGCCGTCCTCAATGACGTTGTTGATGGTGAATGGCTGCGAGCCTCCGGCATTAAAATCGCCACCGGTATTTTCCAGAAAAGAGAAGGTATTGAAGGTGATTGGCCCCTGCCCGGTATTATTGGTGATGTTTACCCGGATGCTGCATGTGGATGATGAAGATGATGAAGACATAGTCAGTGTATTTAATCGTTGTTATAAATAGAGATCGTGGCACTTAGCTGGGTAACCTCAGAGGTATTGGTCGGATCCCAGGCATGACCGTTCGTTTCAACGGCACATACTACTTTGTAGCTGGGAACATTTTCCTGGGAAACATTGGTAATACCTGCATAAAAGAAACACAGGCAATAGGCATATTGCGAATCCATGACCACCTGCGAATAGGGATTATTAAAGGAAATCTGGAGGGAGGTACCGTTTCCGAACTGGTAAACTACTTTGCCGGTAACGCCTACCAGGCTGCCTGTTGTTTTTTCATAGGAAAACAGCTCCTGGGAAGCCGTACCGGAAGTGATGGTCTGGGGATTGAGTTTTTCCTTCCCGTTCCATACATCGGTTTGATTGCTGTCCAGGTAAAAATTCTGGCCCGTATAATTATAAACGGTACATGTTACATCTCTTGTCATGATCAATTATTTTATAGGATTTATGAGGCTTAGCTGATGGATACGTTAAATACATAATCGTTGCCGTTGGTGATCACCGGGTTGGTGATCCCGCTGTAATTGTAGGCATCGCTGCTTGGCGTGAAGGTTGGCGTTTTATTGTTGGAAGATTCGGGGTTAAGATCCCACACAACGGTAAGCGTATCGCCGTTGGGCATATTGAAGACTCCCGTTCCCGACGTATACACCAATCCGGTATAGGGGATGCCGTTAGCCTCGGCTCCGTAGGTATAGCCTTTGGCATATAAAGCCTGTACCGCTATGCTATTGGATGGTATGTTACAAGGCACCAGAAACGGTGGCCCACCCGGTCCGAATCCGCCTTTGGTTTCGTTCAGGAATGAAAAAGAGTTGAATGTGATCGGTCCTTGTCCGGTGCTGTTGGTAATGTTGACTGTGATACTGCACATGATAGATGTTTTTTAATAGGTGAGTAATGTGTAATAGGTAATGGCTGCGGTAACGGCTCCGGGACATAGACAACATGCGCCAGGCTGTCTGCTATGTCCCGGCAAACCGGTATGAGAAGAGAACTCTTAACTGATGATGACGTTAAACATGTAATCGTTACCGTTGGTGATGGTCGGGTTGCTGATGCCGCTGTAATTGTAGTTATTGCTGCTCGGCGTCATGGTCGGCATTTTATTGTTCGACGAATCTGCGTTAAGGTCCCAAATGATAGTCAGGGTGTCGCCGTTAGGCATGTTGAAGATCGCCGTGCCGGATGTATTCACGTAATAATTAAGGGGTGTGCCCATAGCATATTCTACATACGTATAGCCCTCTGCATATAAGGCCTTCACTGCCGTATTATTATCCGGTATATTGGCCGGCACCATGAAAGGAGGTGCATTTGGGCTAAATTTCCCACCGGTTTCTCCCAAAAACGAAAAGGTATTAAACGTCACGGGCCCTTGCCCTGTGTTGTTAGTGATGTTAACGGTTATACTGCACATGTGAACAGGGTTTAGGCGTTATTATAAATGGTGATGGTAGCCGTCAGGTTTTTAACCTCATTCTTATTGTCCGGTGTCCAGGCATTGCCGTCCGTTTCCACCACACAATCCACATAATAGGACGGAACATTGTTTTCCGATACGCCGGTGATACCTGCGTAAAAGAAACAGTCGCAGTAAGTTTCCGAAGTTCCGTCCGGCAGCATCTGATCGTAAGGGTTATTAAACGAAATCTGGAGATAGGTGCCGCTGTTCAATTCGTAAAACACTTTACCGGTAACGCCTACCGTACTACCGGAAGTTTTCTCATAGGAAAATACCGTTTGGGTGCCGGTACCCGAGCTGATGGTTTGAGGAGCCGTTTTTGTGTGGCCGTTCCAGATATTGTTCTGGGTATTGTCTGTATAAAATTGTTGTCCCGTTTGGTTGACAACGTAACAGATTACATTTCTTGTCATGTTTTTTTGTTTTAAAGGTTAAACGATACAGGCAATCTTATCCGCTGATTGGGTACCATAGCGCGCGTGGGTGCCCAACACGGCGGATAGCCTGATGACACAAAGAAAGTACAGGAATGAAGGGAATAACAGCGCTAAAACACCCGTTTCAAAAAACAGGTGTTTTAGCCTGGTCCTTAGAAAAAAGAGAACTGCTGCCTAACGGGGCAGAATCTGAAGCAGATTATTGGTAACGGCAAACACGACCAGGCCTGCCGTATTGCGTGCGCCGGTTTTGGCAAGCAGGTTATTACGGTGCCCATCGACCGTGCGGGGACTGATAAATAATTTTTCGGCGATCTCGGTATTTGTGAGTTCCTGGCAGATCAGCAGGAGAATTTCCTTCTCCCGTTCGGTCAGCTCCACAGGAATATGATTGAAATCAAGCGTGGCGGGGCTTTTGGATTTTGCGCCCCGCTTCATGGCATTCATAAAAAATTCGTTGAAATAATAGCCTGCGCTATGCACCTGCCTGATGGCATTGAGCACTTCTTCTGTTCCGCAGTTTTTCAGCAGGTACCCGGAAGCGCCTGCCTCTACCATCTTCACCATAAAACGCTCCTGGTTATATACCGTCAGGATGATGATCCTGATATCCGGTCTTTGCTTCTGAAGCGCTTCCGTAAGCTCTACGCCGTTCATCTCAGGCATATCCATATCCACCAGGACAACCTCCGGTGCTACCGGCAGCCCGGGAAGCGTTTCCATAAACACTTTGCCGTTTTCGCATACGGCCAGCAACTCAAACCCGGGAATGCGTTCCAGCAGGGCAGCCAGGCTCTCCCTGAAAAGCTGCTGATCTTCCACCAATGCTATTTTAATCGTATCCATATCACCTGTTCTTTAGTTGTTCCACCGGCACATGCATCGTGAGCACAAAGCCCTGGCCCGGGCCGGTTTTAATATCGTATGTGGCGCCAATCATCAGCAACCGGTTTTCTATATTCTGGATGCCGGTGCCCTTTGTGGTATTCAGGCCGCCGGCAGCGCCAATGCCATCATCGCTATATACAACAGAGAGCCGGTCGTCGCTACTTCCCATTACGATGGAGATGGTCTTTGCCGAGGCATGCTTGAGTGTGTTGGTGATCAGCTCCTGGATTACCCGGTACAAGGCAAGCGCATGGTCGAAAGGCAGGCATTTCACGAGTTCCTGGCTTTCACAACCTACACGGATCTCCTTTCCGGAAGACCTGCTTATTTTTTCGCAGAGCGCCAATACGGCTTCATGCAAGCCCCACAAGGCAAGGCCCGGCGGTGCCATGGCATGCGAAATATGCCTGACATCGTCAATCACACTGTCCATCATTTCCTTGTACGTATGTATAGTATCCTGTTCCCCTGCTTTACCCGGCAATACAGGATCAAACTGATCGATCATGAACCGGAGAACAGACAGTGTGCCGCCGACATGATCGTGCAATTCTTTACTGAGCCGCACCCTTTCCTCTTCCTGCGAACGGATATTGGCGTACAGCAACTGTTGCTTAAATCCGAGCTCGGCCTTAAGCAGCTCTTCTTTCTGAAGCTGTGTCTTACGCTGATACCTGATGAAAAAAAAGATGACGGATGCCGACAGGAGCAGCGCACCGCCCGAACCGAGTATGATGATGGAGAGCGTTCGCTCATCTAAGCTTTGTACTTCCATAAGGCTCTTGAAAATAAAATGAACATGAGCAACAAAAAACTGGCGTGCATATCCCATACAATGATGCTGATGGTAACGTAGCGCAGGTCGATGGTATTAATGATAAAGAGGATCAGCGACGAGGAAAAGTACAGGAGCAGGCCCGCATTGATGTCGGTAAGCGCCGGGTTACTCTTTGTTGCTTTAGGGCCTGTATGGTCCAGGGCACTGATAAAATAGCCCGCTGCGAACAGGATCATCAGCAGCGCCTCCAGCGATTTGCCATAGTTACTGAAATGATAGATCTTTCCCGGCAACAGGGTATTCACCGCTAAAAAAATCAACAGCCCCAGCGACAACAACACCAGAAGATACCTGAACAGCTTGTATTTAAAAACCGCCAGGAAAAAAGCCGATAGCAGAATAAGCTCCAGGAAGGTATAGATATGACCCACCGGCATATTATTGATATTCTGCGATGCCAGCACAGTACCTGCTATGCTGCAGGATACGCTCAGGAGGAGGTAACCGGTGATGATCCGCAAAGCGGGCTCGAGCTCCCTGAACCGGTAAAGACCGATGCCTAAAGGGATGATCCCGGAAAAAGGAACAACATATCCCATATAAATAATGGATAAATCCTTAAGGGAGAGCATATCGCGCAGTTCTTACCAGAGAGCCGGATCGTTGGAGTTTAATACATTTGGCGTGGAGCAAAGGTTTGGGCAAGGCCAGGTCATATCATAGATCATGCTCTTGTTCTCGCCGTCTTTTGTCATATCATTGAGCTTCTGGTCTGTGGCTACCACATACACATGGTTTCTTCTTTTGCCATCCTCCAGATCCCTCATGGCCATGTAAATCCTGATGCCTGTAATATCGGAATTGCCGGAAAGCTCCGCCGGCAGCTGCATCGCGCTGAGTAGATCCTCTTTTCTAATAAAAAAGGCAATGACATCGAGCCCCTGCTCCGTCATAAAATCCCTGTAATTTTTTGTTTCCTCATGGGCGGTTGTGAATTCAACAGTTACTGCTCCTTTGCCCTGAATGAGTGGCTTGTTGGTCATAGCTAATCGTATTAATTGGTTCTGTTAATGGTTTTTGATAGGACACCGCAGCATTACGGCCGCCTCCATCCATACAGATAAAGATAATTATTTTGAGAAGATACGAGACCCCGGGCCTTAAAAAGATACACTTTACCCCTGGCCGGAATAAGATCATAAAAAAAGCCGTTACGATAGTCGCAACGGCTTTTACCTTAAAAAAATATGTATGCCTTACATCGCGTTGTAAGAAGTGGTTTTCAGCACGTTTCCGGCTTCGTCCCACTGGTACCAGGTGCCTGTTTTTTCCCCGTCCCTGTATTCCATTTGAAACAACTTATTGCCTTTCTCGCTGTATACCATCCAGGTGCCGTCTTTCTTATCGTTTTTGTAGGAAGCCTCGGCAGCAACCGTTCCGTTTTTATGGAAGCGGGTCCACATGCCGAACTTTAAATTGTTCTCATATTGACCGGATTCCATTTTTTGTCCGCTCTCGTAATATTTTACGGCTTCTCCGTTCAGCTTGCCTTCTTTGAAGGTCAACACTTCTTTTACAGCCCCGTTATCGTAGTACGCCGTATGCTGGCCAGAATAGGCAAGGTTGGTTTGTGAAGGTGTTTCGTCTTTTATAGTGATGTCCTGTGCGAAGGCGATGGAGCCGACAAACAGGAAGGTGATGAGTGCTAAAGTTTTCATAATTCCGGGTTTTTTAAAATATTGATATCAAAAATCTATGCCAGATTCTGATACAATTATACCCAAAAAGAGGAAATGTTGTTACAACCGTAACCAAAACATAACCTTAACTTTACATTCGTTTTTTCTATTCCTGCTCCAGGCTGATCTCCAGGTTCCCTGTATTGGCGCCAATCTCCTGTAATTTCAGGGTTTTGGTGCTATAGCCTACCTGTGCAAATTCGATGGCCGGATTTTGCGAGGCCTCAACCTGCAGGCAGATAAAAAAACGTCCGTCGAGATCGGAATAAACCACTTTTCCGCAAGCTTCGCATTCTATTTTGACACCGGCCAGCAGCTCATTATTCTTAGGGTCGGATACCTTACCGCTAATGATAACCGTTTTGGTAGCTGCTTTAGGGCGCTCGCCCGCCAGCAGGTGGCCTGCACATACTACAACCAGTAAAAGAATGCTTAAGATGCGTTTCATACCGCAAAGTAAGTCCGGCGCCTTTAATTTAACCTCAGCAGAATGTTACCCAAATGTTAAGTTTCGGTTGGCTATTTATGACCTAAACTGAGCTTCATCTTTTTAGGCTCACCCGAATAGTTGAGCTTCAGGCCCTTTGCATCTTCCGCAGCCAGGCCCGAAGCTTTGGGCACATAGTTTTTCCCGCGTTTTTTCAGATTATTCCAGGGAATCACCAGGTTGATGCTGGACTGCGACTTGAAATTGTAGGTGCCGCTTACAAAGAGGTTCAGGACATTGGAAGCTATCTCCAGCTCTTCGATCCTCATTTCGTAGCCTTTGATGTGGAAACGCTCATTGATTTCCGAGAAAGTAATGTCGTTGAAATCACGGTTGTGGAAAATAAAATTCGACACGTTCTGCAGAGGCTCGTATTCCAGCAAATGCCCTTCCTTTAGCTTCAGGTCTACATCACCAAGCATGGTATAAGGTACGATTTCCATTTTTTCATCAAGCTCGGCATTGAACACAGCATTCAGCGAAATGGTTCCTTTCAGCTGTTTCGACTGAATCGCCTGCTGTCCGAAATTTTCAAATTGCTCGAACAAGGTCGTCACGTTAATATTATCCGCGCTGATGCCCGCCCTGATTTCCTGCAGGTTGCGGATAGTGCCGCTTACCTTAAGCTTTCCGCCGCATGTGTTCATGCTCACAGATTTCAGGTTCAGCAGATCGTTCTTATAGGCCAGGTTCATCGCCACATCTTCTGCCACGACTTTCCGGATAAGCATTTTTTTTGCCCTGAGCGACACGTTGAAATCGAATACGCTTTGGTCATTGAGCTGCTTCACGGCCTGCGACGGTGCTTTGGCGGATTCTTTGGCTTTCTTCGCTGTAGCCTCGCTCTTCGGACTGCTTTTCATAAAGGGATTCAGGTCGAAGTTGTTGGTATAGGCTTCGAGGTCGATGTTAAGGTTATCTCCTAAGCCAAGTACATAAGGCGTAAACTGTTCGACTTTTCCTTTGAGAGAAACTTCGCCACCGATGGTTTTTAGAACAAGATTGCTGAAGAGAAGGCTCGTATTGGTAACTAGCGCCTTTCCGTTGACAGTGAAGACGGACGGCTTGTTCTTTTGCTTGTAGCTGAAATTCCTAAAGCTGAGGTTTGCCTTAAGCTTCATGTCGCTGCTAAGAAACTCCTGCCTGTTGATCTTCGAAGCCGGGCCCGAATAACTCAGGCGAACCGTGCAATGGCCTTTGAGGTCGAATTCCTGCGATGCCTTCAGCTTTACCTTCTGCGCATCGATGCTCAGGGCGGCATTGATGGCGATCTGCGGTTCTGTAAAGTTTGTGACCCTGACAGACGCGGTAAACGGAACATCGTAAATATTCCCCCTCACCTGCGAGAACTTTACGATGGCCTGCTCCTCATTGCCCTTGTCCATCGCCGAGTCCAGGCTCAGGATCAGTCCTTTGAAAGACACATCCTCATAAGTGACCTTACTGTTACCGATCGTCACCGTATTATGCTCGCTCTTCACTTTCAGCACAATCACCGGATCCTGTTTTTTACCCAGTGAGGTATGTAACAGGAAATCGGCCGCCAATGGCCTGGAGATCGAATAATTGGAAAGCAATTTTCGGATCCTGTGATTGACAAGCCTGGCTGCATTCTGATAGGGGACCGCGCTGGCCGAGATCTTCAGGAGCAGGCTTTTTTCTTCTCCCAGATTAACGAATACATTTGCCGGATACTTTACTCCCTCTATCTCTACAAAGGATGGCTCGCGGATAAAACAGGTTTTATTGACCGTAAACAAAGAGCCCTCAAGGTCTAGCCTGACTGAAGTCTTAGCCAAAAAGGCACCTTTCTCCGGCTTGAAGAGCAACTCTCCGACCTCTGCATCTCCTTTAAGCGTAAAGTCAAACCCTTCGGAATGCCTGTCCAGTTTGATGACCTCGTCGCGGAAGTTAATAGCCATGTGCTGCCCCCTTCCTTCATGCCGAAAGTCGAACTGAGTATGGCTGATGCTCACTTTCTGAATATTGAAATCAAGCGCCGGAGCGCCTTTGGCGGCTGCGGAGTCTTTTCTCTGAAATTCGAAGTTTTTAGTGCCGTCTTCATTTGTCACCAGGTTAATGCTTGCCGTTTGTATCGCCACCGCATTGATCTCAAACTCTTTTTTCAACAGCTTGCGCAGGTTAAAGGATATTTTCACTTTCTCTGCTTTCAACAAAGGCTCAGGGGCCGGATGCAGTTTGCTGTCAAGCACAACGCCATCGAGCGACACAGAGGCGCGTGGAAAATTTGAAAAAATGGTGACGTCGACTTCCCGGATACTGAGCGAAAGATCGAAATTATCATTTAGGTTTTCGATCAGCGCTTCAGTGATCTCCTTTTTGTAAAAATGTGTGACGATAAAAAGCGCACAGGGGATCAGAAGGATAATAACAAGAATAACGAGCAGGCACCTTTTGAATAGTTTCATTACAGAATGACCTTAGTGGATGCCGCTGCTGAGGCTTTCACGTTTCATCGGATTGATGGATAACACCGGAATATTGCTGAGGTCGACGAGCTTTTGGGAAACATTGCCCACAAAAAGCTCCCCGATGCTGAGGTCTTTTTTGTTCATCTGCACGATGAGGTCGCAATCGTTTTTATTGGCATAGTCTACAATGGCCTCCACCATGTTGTTACTCGGGATGGATTTATTGGTGCAGTTGACGCCTTTTTCCTTGATGAATTTTTTGATCTGCTGCAGATACGGCAGGATCTCGTCTTCATATTTATGATCGCTGGGGCTGAACACGCACACGATCCGGATATCGGCATTGTAATATTTGGCAAGCTGAACCACGATTGGCACTTTTTCGCGGCTTTCCGGTGTATTATCAAATGGGAGGACGATATTTTTGCAGGTCGGCTTGTTTTCCATCGAGCGGATGGTAATCACCGGGCAGGGGGCATTGCGGATGAATTTACTGGCCGTATTGGCCCCAAGGAAGCTTCTGAATTTTACCTGGGTATCGAGGCCGATGATGATGAGGGCCGCATTCAGCTCCTCCGCTTTTTTATCCGTCAGCTCATACACATCCCCCTTTAGGTTCAGCGTTTCCACAGACATCCCACTCTCCCGGCGCGTTTGCTCAGCCAGCTTTTCCAGGTCTTCTTTATGCTCACCCTCTACTTTCGTGGAAACGTGCATCAGGATGATCTTCGAATTGGTAAACCTGGCAAGGTTGTATGACTGTTTTACCGCTACCAGCGACTGTTTAGAAAAGTCAACGGGAATAAGAATCGAGTGATTTTCTTTGATGAGCATAGCGAATGGATTTTATCAAAAATAGCGAAAAATCGATAAACCCCATGGATTAAACGACCAAAAAAGTGCCAAAAAACCGTAAAAACAGGCTTCCTAAAAATTAAAAACCGGTGAATCACCTTACCTGCAGCGAATCGCTGTATACCTTGTAATACCGGTCGTTTTTCCAGTATACGGTCTTCAGCAATGGATCCGGAAAGGGTTTTTCGATGGTATTGAAGCTTTGCGCCTCGTATTCCTTTAAAACAAAATTTTCATAATAAAACACATTGCCGTTGATGATCGCAAATTCTTTCAGATTTTTGATGGGAATAGTTTTATAAAAAGTCCCGTAAATGTCGAATACGAGGATCCCTTCCTTCGGGCAGTTGAGGTAAAGGTAATTGCCCGACTCCCGCATGTAATTGGGCTGAATATCGAGATCGAGGATGCGTTTGAGGTTGCCCGTTTTCACCAGCGGCCTGAGCTCGCCATCAAAGCGCAGCAGCTCATTGTTCTGCTTATCATAGAGCCAGAAGCTGTTGTTGATTGAGGAACACACCAGGGAGGCCTGCTCGTAGCCGGCCTTCTCGAGGGAAATAACTTCTGCTGCCGGGCTCAGCTGGTTGTCGAGAAACAACACCTGCTGAAAATCCCTGTAATACACCAGGATCTTCAAGGGATTGGAAACGTCAACATCTTCTATGCTGCCGTAGCGTTTATTGCTGAAGGTCTTCAGGAATACTCCCAGGGGGTTGTATTTTTTGATCTCATCGCCCCGTATCACATAGATATTGCCAAGGGCATCCACAAGCGCTTTACTTCCCTGGTCGGTAAAGCGGACCGTAACAGGCTCCGTCACCTGCGCCCGAAGCGCTGTGCACAGGGCCAGGAAAAAGACTATGGTCAATTTAAAGGGCATAAGCTTCCTGATAAAGATACACAAATAAAAGTCCCGCCACAGGGGTGTAACGGGACTTTAAAAAAATTGTTGCTCACATGGATTATACCAGGGAAATATCGAACTGTACCAGGTCGATGAATTCCTGGATGCGCTCCTGTACATCTTTGTCAGACAGGTTAATGAGGCGCTCCGTACCGAATTTCTCAACGGTGAAGCTGGCCATTGCCGAGCCGAAGATGATGGCGCGCTTCATATTCTCGAAACTGATATCCTGTGTTTTGGCCAGGTAACCGATAAAGCCACCGGCGAAGCTGTCGCCTGCACCTGTAGGATCGAATACATCCTCGAGCGGCAGGGCCGGCGCGAAGAATACCTCTTCTTTATTGAACAATAACGCGCCATGCTCACCTTTTTTGATGACAAGCACCTTAGGTCCCATGGTCAGGATCTTCTGCGCTGCTTTCACCAGTGAATATTCGCCGGAAAGCTGGCGTGCTTCGGAATCGTTGATGGTTAATACATCGATCTGGGCCAGGGTATTCATCAGCTCATCCATGGCAATGTCCATCCAGAAATTCATGGTATCCAGCACAATGAGCTTCGGGCGCCTGGTAAGCTGGTTCAATACTTTCTGCTGCACCAGCGGCATGAGGTTGCCGAGCATCAGGAAATCCACTTCCTTATAGTTTTCAGGCACTACCGGATCAAAGGCTTCCAGCACATTTAGCTGTGTATCCAGCGTATCACGGGAGTTCATGTCGTTATGGTAGCGCCCGCTCCAGAAAAAGGATTTCTCGCCTTCTTTTACCTGAAGCCCTGCGAGGTCTACTCCCTTGGAAGTCAGTGTATTTAAAAAGTCTTTGGGAAAATCATCGCCTACAACAGATACCAGGCTGATGTTTCTGTGAAAGTAAGAGGCTGCCAGGGCAATATAGCTTGCCGCGCCGCCGACGATTTTATCTGTTTTCCCGAAAGGTGTTTCTATAGCATCAAAAGCGACAGTACCTACTACTAAAAGACTCATAATTATGGAGATTAAAAAAATTTTGACAAATATATTGTTTATTTATAAAATAGGTATTAAATTTGCACTCCTTAATAAGGAAAATAACCAGTGCATTCCTTCTTAGCTCAGCTGGTTAGAGCACATGACTGTTAATCATGGGGTCC
>DGQK01000054.1 GCA_002390745.1 Bacteroidetes bacterium UBA4416
AGCAGACCGCCCCATCTCTACGCACATGGCCAGGATCAGGGCTACTGATATCATGTTGACGCTGTCGAGAAAAGCCGACATGATCCTGGATCGGCGAAGCGCGGGAATAAGCGGGTTTAGCACCGCCACGAACAGGAAGGAAGGCAGAAAAATACCAACAGTAGCGAGTATAGCCCCCTGTAAGCCACCGATCTGCCAACCGATAAAGGTAGCGGAGGAGAAAACCGGGCCCGGCGTCAGTTGCCCGACGGCAATAGCGTCTATTAAAGCCTGCTTGCTGAGCAGGCCGGTTTTCACCAGCTCCTCGTCAAGGAAAGCAAAGAGTACATAGCCGCTCCCATATAGAACAGAGCCTATTTTGAGGAACATCAAAAATACCTTTAGCTGAGAAGCTGTCAAATGAAAATCAGTGAACAAGCTGAGCGGCACCATGCTTTTCAAACGGGTATCCCGGTTTTTGATGAGGTGTAACAGCATTCCCAGCAGGCCACCTCCGAAAAGGATCAGGATCTCGTTGATACCATACATGGCAAAGGCTGCAGCCAAAACACCGATAAATCCAAGCTCAAGGGTTTTAAGCGCCTTTTTCCCTAAGGCGATCATTAACGAAACGATGACCGCAATAATAGCCGGCTTAATGCCGTAAAGAAAAGGCTCAACTTCGGGGAGCTTCCCGTAGGCCTGGTAGGCCCATGCAAAAACGCTGGTTATTATTACAGCCGGTACAATGAAACAAAGGCCGGCAACTACCAGCCCCGCTTTTCCCGCCCTTTCATGCCCGCAGTGCATGGTCATCTCCGTCGAATTGGGTCCGGGGATCAGATTGGTGGCTCCTACAAGATCCAGGAAGTGCTCCTGCGAGATCCATTTTCGTTTCCTCACCACTTCTTCTTCCATCATGGCAATATGCACGGCAGGGCCACCAAAACCGATAAAACCAAGTTTTAGAAACAATTTTGCTACCTCTGCCAGGTTTCCGTTCGCCTTCACCAGTTATCAAAAAGATGATTGTAAAATTAAACATTAAAACCATGAAAGAGAGCCGTTTCGTTCGAACTATTCTCCGGTACTTTCAGTCTCTGCTCCGCTGGCTTTTAATCCTGCGGTGTTTGTTGTTAGTGCTTCCTCTGATGCGCCTCATTCTGGTCTTAGTAATCGGGAAAGAGTGGAACTTGCGATGACAGACGATATTCTGGCAATGTCTGTTGAGCCGGAGTATGTACATATTGAGGGAACGCGGATGTTTTATGACACTGAAATAAGCATCTTTGCATCATGCCACGATCTCATAAATACAGGCCCTTTTTTGCGTTCTATTCAGGCAGCGAAAAGCAGGACAAGCGTCTGGCCAACCGCGATTTTCGCCGTAAGGCAAAACTACGCGTCAAAAGCGGCAGTGACGAATTTTTGCTCATGCGCGAAGTATCGAATGTCTGGGCTTTTACCAAAGACGGCAAGCGTTATATAAAAGATGCCGGAAAAAAAGAGATGCGGAAGTGAAGGTTTATCACACTTCCAATCCGCTGGCTTTTTAATCCTGCGGTGTTTGTTGTTAGCGCTTCCTCTGATGTGTATCGTTCCTGTCGTAAAAATCCGGTTCCTTTTTCCGCACCCAGGCAATAAATGTTTCCATGTCGGGGTGGGCACGGATCAGTTCGGGGTCGTTGAATTCGCGCTCCAGTTCTTTTTCCGTCCAGATGGAGTGGATCTTGCGGTGGCAGATGCGGTGCAGGTATTCGCTGGCTTTACCGCCGCGGCTTTTGGGCACGAAGTGGTGCCGGTCGATGCTGTCGCCCTTCCACAGCTCGCGTCCGCAGATGGGGCAGAGGCCTACAATGATGGGTTCTGGATTTTCGCGGGGCATGATGATAAATTTACAGAATATGTTTGTCTTTTTTATCTCCGATACTTTTGAAAACAAAAGTATCCAAAAGCTTTTGTCCCGATGCATCGCGAGTGGCAGGCAATTTCCGGCTGAAAAGGCCGGAACCGCCGACAAAAGCAACCTCCCGCAAACTTGCGGGACGCGTGCCTGCCCTTCGTTGCTTTTGCGGTCCCGCACGTTTGCGGGACTTCACAAAATCAAACCCAAAACCCGATGCGTATTCCATCAAATAACAAAGAGTTTCCTACTAAATTCTAAGTTAATCTCATTTGTCGTGGCGCGTTGCCCGGCAAAACGGGATGGTGATGCGGCGTGAATTTCAATTTTTATAGATTTGCCCGAAAAACCTTTAGTGTTTTTCGGTTAGCAAATCATAAAAATTGGAAGAGCGCGCAGGAATCGTTTTGCCTTGATTTTTTTGCTTCTTTTTTCATCAAGGAAAAAAGAATAAGAGAAAATAAATTTCGGAATTATATATACTTCCTGCTATCGGTGCATTCGGCTACACTCAGTCACCGCACATAGTTGATTCACTGCACACATTCGGGTTCAAGCAAAAAGAATAAGAGAAAAATAAATTTCGAAATTACAATGATTCTGCGCCTGCTTGTGACTTCGAGAGCCTCAGTCACCGCGCGTAGCCTAATCACTCCCTCACATACTCCAGCTCCCCGCAGTGGATCCGCATCCTCCGCAGGAGCTCTTTGTTCTTTTCGGCGATCTCCTCTTTCGTAGCGGTCTTCGGCTTCTTAAAGCTTTTCAGCTCCGCCTTTACGATCGCCGTATCGCGGAAGTAGTAGCGGTTGTTATCATCCGTTTCCATGGGCCATTCGCTCAGGTCGGTTACTCCATCCTTATCCGTATGTTTCAGGCGGTAGGCATCAAAGCGCTCATAATCCTCTTCAGTCGATAGTTTCCAGTACACCTGTGCCTCCTGCACCAGCAGCAGGCTGTCGTGGCGCAGGTAGTAGCTGTAGCTGAGGTAGCCGTTCTCCCCGCTGTAAACCGTGTAAATCAGCACCAGCTTACTGCCCAGGTAATAGCCCGTCACCGAGCCGCCGGTTGCCGACATATGATCCAGGCTTTTGGCGCTGAGCGTTTTATTCTGCCGTTGCTCATCAATTTGCTGCGCATAGCCGTCGGCGGGGTTTTGTTTCGCTTTCTTCTGGCTATGGGCCAGGCACGCCATTACCAGGCAGGAAATAAGAAGTAAAGATCTCATGGCTTAAGGTGTTGTGGGTGGCTCCGCTGTCGTTCCCTGCTCCGGCGCATGGTCGCTCACAATGCGCGTATAGCTCACGTTGATGTTGAGCACCTCCTTCATGGGGATGATAAAATATTGTCCCGGGATCTGCGAGGTGGTGCCCGTATCGGTGGAGTAGAAGAGAGCCTTGTCGGTAGGCGCCGGCGTGTTGGTTATTTGTTCTTTGCGGAGGTCGCGGCGTGTGGCGGCCTTAAGCACCAGGTATTCCAGGTCGTTGGTGCGCGGCTTGAAAAAATATTCCACCAGCAGGCCGGAGTAAATGGTGGTGGTTTCTTTGGTGTTTGAGAGCACGTCGATCATGATGAAATCGTATTCGATGGCTTCCGACTCCGCCGGCGAATAGCCTTCAAAGAGCGAATACCACTCCGTGTGATCGAGGCCCAGCAGGCGTTTCAGCCAATTGGTGCGCCGGTCGACGATACCCAGCACCGTACCCAGCACATAGCCGAAGCCCAGCGAAAATAACGCGTAGCACAGGAAGTGGATGAGCAGGCGATGGAATACCGCATTGTTGAGGGGCAGGTCCTTGTTGCCGATGATGAGGTTGTAGAGCACATCGTAGCGGATGGACCTGAAGTAGCCAACCACCAGCAGGAACAGCAGATTGAACAGGATGGGCACCACAATGAAAAACCAGAAGGAATCGCTCAGGCTTTGGCCCGCCATCAGGCCGCGCAGGTTTTCGTTGGCGCGCGTCACGCCTGGCTTAAAGGTAATAACGGAAGAGAGCAGCAAGATAATGATCAATGCCCCTAAAGCAATATTCATAGGTTAAGGGAATAAGAGATTAAACCAGACTTATTTTGTGGTAGAACGGGAAATGAACACCTTGTACTTTGTATCGGCGTTGGGGGTTTCCACCGCAATACTCTGGCCCGACGCAAAGGCATCACCGTTGGCAACGATCGCATTGACCACAGCATTGAGCAGCGTGGTGTCTTTTAAGATGCGGTGGCCTTCTTTGCTGATCTTAGGTTTCATGATAGCACAAATATAGCAAAAAAATCACAGCTTCCGGCTACGATCTGTAGCAAAACGGCAAAGAACAGCATTCCAATGAAAACCGTGATAGGGATGATGGTGAGGGCATACCCTTCCGCAAAAGAACGACGCGGAAGGGGCAGGCTATCACTCCAATCTTTTTGCCGGGAGGCAAGGCAAAAAGGATTTACGTTCTATCCTTCACGCGGGTTTATCGCTTTGGCATGAGCGTCGTATTGCTATACGTAGCCTGCGTCAACTCCGGGAACTCCGGCTCACTGGCAGCAGCTTTGATTGGATCACCGTATGAAAGCCCTGCTCATCACCATGCTCCTGTGCGCGCTGCAATTGGCTGCTGCCCAGGTGCTGGAAGTGCGGATTTCCGGCTTCCGCAAAAACGCAGGAAACGTACGCCTGCAATTTTTCGATACGCCAGGGCACTTCGATCAGAAAAAGCCGCTCTTCACCAAAACCGTTTCCAAAAGCGCTATTACGAACGGGGAGTTGGTGTTCACCTGTAGTGACCTCAGGCCCGGCATCTACGCCCTGGCCGTGCTCGACGATGAGAATGCCAATGCCAAAATGGATTACGGCCTGCTGATGCCCAAAGAAGGCTTCGGCTTTTCCGACTACTACCACCCGGGAATGTCAAGCCCCGAATTTGAAAAGTTTAAGTTCATGCTCGGCAACGCTCCCAAAACAGTGAAGGTAAAGCTGAGGTATCTGTAAAAGACAAACATAAAAAGAGTAGTGGTTTGCGTCAGCGATTGAAGCGGAAATCCTCCATCACGACGCGTCGTGATGGCGATTGCAGCGAAAAGCGCGCCCGGACGCCCAAATTAAAATAATAACACTAATCACTAATCACTCCGCAACTCCCAATATCATCTCCTTCACCGTAAAGTATTGCCTGATGCGCAGGCTCCGCTCCCGGCGCCAACCACTCGAAATGTTGAGGCCGAACTGCTCCGCCACCTCCTTGTAATCCTTATTATTCATAAAGGCGCTCACCAGCTCGTGGTCGCTCTTTTTCCAGGAGTCTACATAATCCTCGTAGATAAAAAAGAGGTTGTTGAGGTCAAGGCTCTGCTTCTCGTTGCTCGTCACCACCAGGAAACGGCTGTCGGTTTTTTTGATCTGGCTGAGCCGGTTGCGGGCGTCGATGAGGCCGAAGCCCAGGCGCTCATAGGCCAGGTGCTTGCTCTGCAGGGTTTCGAGGGTATCGTGGTACAGCACATGCTTCAGTTTGAAGTCGAGGCTGTTCTCAATGAGGCACTCCTCGATGTCGAAGAGCATATTGAGGCTGCCCTCCAGGTTATTGGTGATGCCCTGAAACTCGCCCGGCACTACAATATCGAGGGGCGTAATAAGGTCTTTCCTGTGGACGCGGTTGATGATGCCGGTCACATTTTTCAGGTCTTTCTGAAAACCGGGATCAGCAGCCTGCCTGGGGTCGCGGATCTCCGACATGAGGATATAATGGTTCATTTTTGAGTATTGTTTTATGGCAAAAAGTATTTATCGTGTCAGGCTGAGCGGAGTCGAAGCCCTGTAACTTTGGATTAAAACCGTTATAATATAATATTTAAAGTGCCCTTCGACTCCGCTCAGGGTGACAAATAGCGCTGCGTTGGGAATAATCTTAACCCGGGGGCCGTGCTTTTAGAACTCTGGCTGATCTGCGACATCTGCGGGAAATAATTGACTATCTTTAGATTACAACTCTGTTACTTTTTGCGTTATTTGTGCAAAAATAAAAAAATAATGAGAATTCTCCTCGTTTATCTTGGTCAGTTCCAAAAGAGTCCATATATTTGCCGCCCAAATCAGAAATAAACTAAATTTATTAAGTCGTGGACGCATTAAGTTATAAAACAAAATTTGTCAACAAAGCCAACGCTGAGAAAGAGTGGTTATTGGTTGACGCCGAGAACGAAGTAGTAGGTCGTCTGGCCTCTAAATTAGCGTATATGATACGCGGAAAGCACAAAACAAACTACACGCCGCATAGCGATTGCGGTGCAAACATCGTTGTGATCAACGCTGAGAAAGTGCGTTTCACAGGTGCTAAAATGGATGATAAGGAATACGTACGTTACACAGGTCACCCTGGTGGACAGCGTTTTGCCACGCCAAAAGAAATGCTTGCTAAAAAGCCGGAAGAAGTGATTAAGCATGCCGTACACGGGATGTTGCCAAAAGGCCGCTTAGGAAGGGAATTAAATACAAACCTGTTTGTATTTGCAGGCGCTGAGCACGATCATGCTGCACAGCAACCGAAAAAAGTAGATTTATCAACCATCATTGCATAATTAGTATATGGAAGTTATTAACACATCAGGTCGTAGAAAATGCTCGGTAGCCCGCGCTTACGTTACCAAAGGTACAGGTGTCATCACCATCAATAAAAGAGATTACAAAGATTATTTCAAAACCCCGACATTACAGTATTACGTATTGCAGTCGCTCAACAACGCGAAAGCGGCAGGTGAGTACGATGTAAAAGTGAACGTGAACGGTGGCGGAACTACAGGACAGGCTCAGGCAGTACGTTTAGCAATCGCTAAAGCCCTGGTAGAGATCAATCCTGAGTTGAAAAAAGCATTACGTGCAGAAGGTTTGGTAACACGTGATCCGCGCATGGTTGAACGTAAAAAATTCGGTCAGAAAAAAGCACGTGCACGCTTCCAGTTCAGCAAACGTTAATATTTATTTTAGATTATATACACATGTCAAATACATTCAACGAATTATTAGAATCAGGTGCTCACTTTGGTCACTTAAAAAGAAAGTGGAACCCGGCAATGGCACCTTATATTTATGCTGAAAAAAACGGCATTCATATCATCGACCTTAACAAAACCGTAGCCAAGATCGACGAAGCTGCTGCAGCGTTAAAACAAATTGCCCGTTCCGGCAAAAAAGTACTGTTCGTAGCTACTAAAAAACAAGCGAAAGACATCGTAGCCGAGAAGGTAAAAGCCATCGGTATGCCTTATGTTACTGAGCGCTGGCCAGGTGGTATGCTCACAAACTTTGCAACTATCCGTAAGGCGGTTCGCAAAATGTCGCAGATCGACAAAATGGCAACTGACGGAACATTTGATAACATCTCTAAAAAAGAGAAATTACAGATCTCCCGTGAGCGCGCTAAATTAGAGATCAACTTAGGATCTGTAGCCGATCTTACCCGTCTGCCATCAGCGTTATTCATCGTGGATATCACCAAAGAACACATCGCCGTAGCAGAAGCAAAACGTTTGGGCATCCCGACATTTGCGATCGTAGATACAAACTCTAACCCTAACTTCGTGGATTACGCGATCCCTGCAAATGATGACGCGTCTTCTTCCGTAGCTTACATCATCGAGTTAATGTGCAAAGCCATCAACGAAGGCTTAGGCGAGCGCAAAATGGATAAGGAAGCAGTTGCTGCCGACGAAAAAGAAGGAAGAAATTCTAAAGACGACGCAGAAGAACTGTCAGAAGGCGTGAACGTGAAAGGCACTGAAGAAGAAGAAGGTGCCCGCAAAACGGCCCGTAAGAGAACAACAGCGAAAAAATAATTTTCACTACTTTCAATTAACGGCCGTTCCTTCAACAGGGAAGGCCGTTTTTTTTAAATACATAAACCAAAAAACAATATATAAACTAAGTTACAATGGCAATTACAGCACAAGACGTGAACAAATTACGCCAGCAAACCGGAGCCGGTATGATGGATTGTAAAAAAGCATTAGAAGAAAATAACGGCGACTTCGAAAAAGCAGTAGACTTTTTACGCAAAAAAGGCGCTAAAGTAGCCGCTAACCGTAGCGACAGGGACGCCAAAGAAGGAGTCGTTTTAGCAAGCGTTTCCGAAGACGGAAAAACAGGATTTGTGATCAGCGTAAACTGTGAAACAGATTTCGTTGCTAAAAATGCTGACTTTATTGCATTTGCCGAATCAGTAGCAAAAATCGCTATGGATAAAGGTGCTAAAACGATTGACGAGATCAAAGCTGCACCATACAACAACGACATCACCGTAGGTGACAAATTCATGGAGCAGGTTGGTAAAATCGGCGAAAAAATCGACATCGGTTACTACGAAGTGATCAACGCTGAAAAAGTAGTTGGTTACATTCACCCGGGCAACCGCGTATCGGTAGTAGTTGGTTTCAACCAGGTGGTTGATAACGAAGTAGGCCGTAACGTGGCTATGCAGGCAGCTGCTATGGCTCCGGTAGCTTTAGACAAAGAAGGAGTAACTCCTGAAATGCTGGAAAGAGAACTTGAAATTGCCCGCGAGCAAATCCGCGCCGAAGGCAAACCGGAAGATATGGTAGAGAAAATTGCTCAAGGCAAAATTTCTAAATTCTATAAAGAGTCTACTTTATTGAACCAGGAGTACATTAAAGACTCTAAATTAAATGTAGCGCAGTACTTACAGAGCGTAGACAAAGGCCTGACGGCTACTGCCTTCAAGCGCTATTCATTATCTTAATTGTTTAAAATCCCGGTTTTTAAATCGGGATTTTTTTTGACCAAACTACATTTGTACCGGAAAAAACAATTCCAAAAAACCTGTTATGAAACAAATCATCCTGATCCTGGCGCTGAGTTTGTGTGCTGCTGCGCTTAAGGCACAGGCCATCAAAAAGAAAGACAGATGGGGAGAAGCCGTTTATTATCTGGAGGGCAATGTGCTGAAAGTAAAAGATAAGTGGGGCGATGCGCTGTATTATTTTGACGGAAAAACAGTGAAGCAAAAGGACAAGTGGGGCGATGCGCTTTATCTGGTTGAAGGGGATGTTGTAAAATCCAGGGATAAATGGGGGGAATCCCTCTATTACTTCGATGGAAAAACGATCCGGTATAAAGACAAGTGGGGTGATGCCGCTTACTACATCGACGGCAACACCCTGAAAATAAAAGACAAATGGGGAGAGGCAGTTTACTATTTTGAGGGCATGCCCGAAAAATGGATCATAGCCTGCCTGATTAATTAAGCAGAACTACATATACACACAAGATTCAGTACCAACAACAGATCATACATGAAATACAAACGTATACTTTTAAAATTATCAGGAGAGGCCCTTATGGGGAACAAAGGCTTTGGGATCGATCAGGAACGCTTAATGGAGTATGCGCGCGAGATCAAATCGGCTTACGACGCCGGTTGCCAGGTGGCCATTGTGATTGGCGGCGGTAATATTTACCGTGGTATGAATGAAGCTGAAACGGGCATAGAAAGGGCGCAGGGAGATTATATGGGTATGCTGGCCNNCATGGCGATTATATGGGCATGCTGGCAACAGTTATCAATTCCATGGCCATTCAGTCGGCTTTGGAAAACCTCGGTGTGCAAACGCGCCTGCAAAGTGCCATTAAAATGGAGCAGATCTGCGAGCCCTTCATTCGCCGTAAAGCCGTGCGCCACCTCGAAAAAGGGCGTGTGGTCATTTTTGGCGCCGGCTCCGGCAACCCTTATTTTACAACCGATTCGGCAGCTGCCCTGAGAGCAATTGAAATCGAGGCCGATGTGATCCTCAAAGGCACGCGTGTAGACGGCATTTATACGGCAGATCCTGAAAAGGACAAAACAGCTGTCAAATACGACAGCATTTCGTTTGACGAAGCCTACGGCAAAGGCCTGGAAGTAATGGACCTCACGGCCTTCACGCTCTGCAAGGAAAACAACCTGCCGATCATCGTTTTCGATATGAACAAAAAAGGAAACCTGCAAAGCCTGCTGATGGGCGAAAAAGTAGGGACACTCGTAGAGGCTTAAGCCTTTACCAGGTCAACAACACATTCGATAGGAAAATGCCGGCTTTATTATGGCCGGCATTTTTTTGTAACTTTAAGTGCAATCAACATTATACCATCATGAAAGCGGCCAGATACCTTTCTTTAGCCATCATTGCTTTGCTGATCGCAGGATTTATTTGCTCCTGCAAAACACACCGCGACTGCCGGGGCAGGAAGAAACGCGCTAAAACAGAAATGGGAGGCTGGCTGTAAGGTTCATGTACAGAATGGTTAAAGGATGATCCGCTGCCTTCCGGCAGCGGATTTTTTTATTCTCCGCCATCAGGAGCGTCACTTATTTCTTTAAAAGGCCTAGGGCATCATACAGGAAAGTATAAAAATCGATGGTTTCATCCAGGTAGCTTTGATAACTCCTGGAACCACTGTGTCCGGCGTTTTTTTCAACACGCAGCAACACCGGCTTATCCGGGGAGGCAAACGCCTGCATTTGCGCCACCATTTTATAGGAGTGTAATGGCGGAACCCGGTCATCGTAATCAGAAGTCATAAACAGCATCGCCGGATATTTTTTGCCTTTTTGAATAAGATGTAAAGGCGAGAGGGACCTAAGATTAAGGAATTGTACCGAGTCCTTCACCGTTCCGAATTCTTTGACATGAAAAGAACCGATTGTGAATTTCTCGAAGCGAAGCATGTCATAAACACCCACTACCGGTATGGCTGCCGCAAAAAGATTTGGATAGTTGAGTGCCGCGAGCGCTGTCATCAGGCCGCCATGAGAGCCGCCTGTAATGGCGATCTTCGAAGGATTAGTGTATTTCTGATCGATGAGGTATTGAGCGCAATTGGCGATATCGTCCACCGATTTATGCCGCTTTTCCAATAACGCATCTTTGTGCCAATATGGTCCTTTGTCCATTCCCCCCCTGATCATCGCATAGGCAAAAACACCACCGCTCTCAACAAAAGCTGTAACTCCGGGGTCAAAATCTGCACTGTGGCACATGCCAAACCCCCCATAAAATTTAATTAATACCGGATTGTTCCCATCCAGTACAAGGTTCTTTTTGTGGAACAGTAATAAAGGAACCATGGCCGTATCAGATTTAACCATCGCTTTATTGATCACATAATCCGAGAGCTCATAATTCACATAAATCCGTTCCAGGATCTTCAGGTCAAATTTGGCCATGTTCATGGCAGAATATACCGGCGGATGCAAATAGGATTCGTAGGACAGGAGTAGCTGGTTCTGTGATTCATCGATGCCCATAAATTCAATGGAAGAGCCAAAAGGGATCTCGATCTTTTTTTCAATTACGCCGTTCTTGTCAAACACTACAACGTACTCCTGCTGATTATAGAGGCATTTTTCATAGATTTTTTCCTCATGATAAAAGACATCAAGCACAACCAGATTGTCGACCTGCCGAACCGTTTCTATCCATTTCATGGGGTTGGCCGGATCTATCTTGATCACGCTGAGCATGTCATTACGGGTGGTCATGAAAAGCATTTCCCGATCTTTGGAACCAAGAAACTTAAAAAGCATATTCGACTTTTTAAATAAAGGTAAGAAGCCTTTCTGATCCGGGTTTTTGAAATCAAAATAATAGTAGGCCCGGGTCTTAGCAACGGGATCGTGATCCGATACAATCAGGAAGCGTTCATCCTTTGATACTGTTGCTTCAAATTCGTTTAAAGGGTTGGAAATTTTTCTGAAAATAAGCGAATCTTTTTCCTGCGGTGTGCCGAGCGTATGATAATAGAGCTTTTCGTACTCAGTTCTGTTGAGGTAGCGGTTATTTCCTTCCGCCGGATCGAAACGCGTATAGTAAAAACCATTCTTCCGCCATACAATCGATGTGTGTTTTACATCTACCAGCTTGTCGGGAAGATTCGACATGGTTTTCAAATCGGCAACTTTAATCTCTTTCCAGTCACTTCCAACCTTATCGTAGCTATAGGCCAGGTAGCGGGAATCGTTAGACACTTCATACTTGTCAATACTGATGTGCTCACCTTTCTCAACGTCAAGCCCTTTAGTAATAAAAAGCTCTTGCCATTCGTCATTTTTGAAATTCCGCTTGTAATAAATCGCCACCTCTTTTCCATTTGTTGCCGATTTCACTTTGAAATAGTAATCGCCTTTGCGTTCGGGTGTAGAATAATAAATTTCGGTATTGGTTTTGATCCGCTCCCGAAGTGTAAATGTCCTTGATACAGATTTCAGGGCTTTTTCTGTAAAGGCATTCTGCTCATTGATCCATTGCCTGGTTTCGTCAGACTGCTGGGATTCAAGCCATCGATAAGGATCTGCGATCTCATGGCCAAAATAAGTATCGGTTTGAGACACCGTATGAGTGACCGGATATTGGAGTTCCTTCAGTTGTGCTTTGATGGACCCTCCCAAAAGGGCCAATATGACTGATATATAGGTAATAGAAAGGGACTTCATGCTGCAAATTTAATGTTTAAAATAAGGGGATGTCAATTATTGAGGCATTTCTTCCGGAACGTTCTAAAACGAAAAATAATTAGTACATTAGCACATCAAAAACAACCAATCTTTTTATGGCAAAAGTTCATAATTTCAGCGCCGGCCCCGGCATCTTACCTCCCGATGTATTAAAACAAGCCGCAGAAGCCTGCATCAATTTCGATAACATGAATCTCTCCCTGCTGGAGATCTCTCACCGCAGCAAGAACTATGTGAAAGTGATGGACGAGGCCCGCGCCCTCATCAAGGAATTATTTGAAGTAGGAGATGAGTATGAAGTGATGTACCTGGGAGGCGGCGCCAGCACACAGTTTGCCATGGTGCCCTACAACCTTCTCACAGACAGCGGTTACGCGGCTTATGTGAACACCGGTGTATGGGCCAGCAAAGCCATCAAAGAAGCAAAGATCGTAGGCAACACCAAAGTGATCGCCTCGTCGGAAGATAAAAACTTTACCTATATCCCAAAAGGCTACGAAGTGCCTAAGGATGCAGATTACCTGCACGTCACCTCCAATAATACCATCTACGGAACGCAAATGAAAAGCTTCCCGAAATGTGATATTCCCCTGGTGTGCGACATGAGCTCCGACCTCTTTAGCAGGAAAGTGAATGCGAAGGATTTCTCCCTCATCTACGCGGGCGCACAAAAAAACATTGGCCCGGCAGGCAGCACCATGGTCATGGTGAAAAAAGACATCTTAGGCAAAACAGGCCGCAAGATGTTATCCATGCTCGATTACCAGGTACACATCAAAGGAGAGTCGATGTACAACACGCCGCCTGTATTCCCGGTATATGTTACCATG
The DNA here is from genome assembly GCA_002390745.1 of Bacteroidetes bacterium UBA4416. Taxonomy (GTDB): domain Bacteria; phylum Bacteroidota; class Bacteroidia; order B-17B0; family Aurantibacillaceae; genus UBA4416. The sequence goes on from DGQK01000054.1 coordinate 13,197, forward strand.
CTTACCCTGCGCTGGCTGAAAGCAAACGGCGGCATCGCCTGGGTGGAGCAGTTGAACCAGCAAAAAGCCGATCTGCTGTACGGAGAGATCGACCGCAATTCCCAATTTGTAGGCACTGTGGTGAAAGAAGACAGGAGTAACATGAACGTTTGCTTTTTGCTGAACAGCCCGGAAAAAGGTGCGGAGTTCGACAAGCTGTGGAAAGAAGCCGGCATCGACGGCATCGTTGGACACAGGGACGTTGGCGGCTACAGGGCCTCTATCTACAATGCCATGCCGCTGGAAAGCGTTCAGGCTTTGGTGGACGTGATGAAAGCATTTGAACAAAAATTTGCCTAGAAGCCATCTCAAAAATAGGTTTTAGGCTATTTGCGCAGGATTTTTCATTCAGGCGAGGCTCTTTTCGAAGCTCATACTCTTGTAGTCTGGGCTGGAAAAGAAACGAAGCATGAATGGAAAAGGCGCGCAAAGAGGCAACAGGTATTTTTGAGAT
>DGQK01000070.1 GCA_002390745.1 Bacteroidetes bacterium UBA4416
TTGTGCTTTTAGACAGCTGCGATCGGCCCCCTAAGAACTACGCACGAAATATTTTAATCACGCTGTTCTGATTGTTATCTTTGGCATATCCATGATGCAAGCCCAATCAGCCGAAGTATTCAGGCAACAGATTCAATCATTATTTGAGGATGCTTCTCTGGATGTTAATGAATGGTTATTCTTGGCAGAAAAGGCGCAGGCTCATACCTACCACACTTCAGGAGAAGAGGCCATCGCCTGGTACCGGAATGCTATGCTGATCTACGATTTTCTTGAGAAGAGGGAACAACAGCCTTTCCTGAGCCGGATTTATGTACGGCTGAATATTATTAAAATCTACGGCCCCAATCATGCACAAAGCATACCTTTCCAGGATGAGATTAAGGCATGGGTCATGAAGGACTTACCAGAAGATGCGGAACAATTAGAAACAGAAAGCAGGCAATGGGTGCAGCTGCCAATTGAACGCATCCGCGAATTGAGGCTGTTGAAAATGAAGTTGGAAGTAGCGCAGCAGTTGGAGGAAAAAGGTATCGCTCTTCCTGACACACTGCTTGCTCTCATCCCTTTAAAAGCGCTGCTGCCCTGATGACATCTTCCGGGAGCACAACCATCTAAGCATACATCTCTATTTAAAATTCAATCTGTCTTTGAGTGTGCTGTAATTGCTTGCTTCGCGCATTTTCGCAGCCAGGATAGGAATGATGAATTCTTGCGGCTGCAAATTGAATTTCTGTGACGCGTTGTTGAAGGCCTGGAGCCCGAAGGTAACCTGCTTTTCGTAAACAATGATGCTGTACGTTAAACGGAAGAACGCAACCTGATCAATTGCTGCTTTTTACAAAAGCCCTGGGGCTGAGATCGCCCAGCCGGATCCAGTATAGCCCTTCTTCCAGGGAGCTGACGTCGATGCTGAGTGTATTGCCAAAGCAGGTAGTGTTCAAAACCTTTCTGCCCAGCATATCAGAGATCGTTACAGTCAGCTTTACCAGGGCTTCCGTACGGATCAGGAGCTGATCGCTGGCCGGGTTCGGATAAAGGGCCCAGGCCAGATCCTGGCTTTTGCTCATATCGTGCACGGAAGCTGCATTACAGGAGCGTAACTGGTTGAAGAGCTTTTGCAAGGAGTCGATGGGTTCGCGTTTGTCGCCGTCGTTTGTGATCACACCCAGATTTAATGATGGGTTTGCGTAAGGATCGTTTCGCTTTGAAACTTTCAGGAAGGAGAATAAAGACGAGGTATTATTTGCAGAACAACGCGTATCGGCGCCTACCATTTTTGCTCCCTGCAAGGCTGCCATCAGGCGGCAGGCCAGGTCGCCTTGCGTGTTTCGGAAGTTGTTTTCCATGTTGCTCAGCACCTGGGGACCTAGCAGGATATTACCCTGAATAGAATAATAAAAGCCATTGATGTGGCCTGTAATGTGATTTTTATAATTGACAGCGTTGGTACCGGTGTGAGCGGCAGCACTGGGCTGTTGACCGCTGAATCCCACGATGCCGTACTGCCGTGCGGAGGGATCGGCAGCGACATCGTTGGCAATGAGCCAGCTGATGATCTGAGCAGGTGTATTTCCGGCCCGCATGCGGGCCCTCGCGTTAGTTTGATTGCCTTGCAGGTACGAAGCCTGCGTATTGATAGCGCCTGTATCCGAGAGTAGCTGGCATATAAAGGTAGGGTCGCTGATACCGGCCTGATTCAGGTCTACACAAGAGGCTCCTGCGCCCCCCACTTCCCTCGTGAGCGAGTCGAGGCCTACGATCGAAAACGTGTCCTGTGCGCTTACCTGAACAGACAAGGTTACACACACGAGTATACTGTAAATTGCTTTCATAAGATTTATTCAAATAAAGCAATGATACAGAAAGGAGAGGAGTTGGCTTCATTTTTTACGGCCATAAAATAGTCATCATAGCACTCCTAAGCGTCAAAACATCGCCCGCAGGCCCTGTAATTCCTACTGAAAACAGATTAATCCCGTATCACTATTCTGAAAATGAAGACGAGACTTTGTAAATTGAAATTTATTTTTTTTACAAACACATCCGCATCCGGCCCAACTGAAGTCTTGCATGGATAGCTAATTTTCCACGCCGAAGGTTGAATCTTGTGTGGCGCAATTCAGAGCCTTATTATTTGCATGACTTATTAAAAACAACGTGTACCGTGCTGTTGGCGTGCAGGCTATTTTTCCAAAGCTTCTTTCACCAGTTGATTGGCCATTTTCGGGTCGGTCTTTCCTCTACCGGCTTTCATTACCTCACCTACGAATAAGCCCAGCAGGTTTGTTTTCCCGCCTTTGTAATCAGCTACCTTATCCGGATACTTCGCCAGCACCTGGTTGACAGTTTCCTGTAAAGCGCCGGTATCATTGCTTTGCAGAATGTCCAAACGCTCGGCAATGCCCAGTGGGGCATCGTTGGGATTGAGCATCAGCTCGGGGAATAATTTTTGTGTGGCAGCAGCATTGCTCACCTTGCCTTCATCGATCAGGGCGATCAAACCGGCGATACTTTTCGGCGCCACCGGGAATTGCTCGATGGTCAGCGCATTTTCATTCAGGTAGGATTTGATGCTTCCCATCATCCAGTTGGCCGCCGCTTTATAATTTTTGGTATGCGTGGTCAGCTCGTTAAAATACAATGCAAGACCTTTTAAGTCTGTCAGGTTATACGCATCGTATTCGGAGAGCCCGTATTCTTTGGTGAATTTATTGAAGAGATCGGAAGGCAGCTCCGGCATGATGGCTTTTACTTTCTCAATATAGTCCTGCGTCACCATAACCGGCTGTAAATCCGGCTCCGGGAAGTAGCGGTAGTCGTTTGCATTCTCCTTGCTCCTTAAGGCAAAGGTAGAGCCGTTCACGGCATCGAAGCTGCGGGTTTCCCCGGCAATTTTTTCTCCTGCTTCAAGCAGGTCGATCTGGCGCTTGATCTCAAAATCAATAGCCCGCTGCACGTTGCGGAAAGAGTTCATATTTTTCACCTCCACTTTCTTGCCGTACTCTGTGGCGTCTTTCAGCATCACCGAAATATTGGCATCGCAGCGCAGAGAGCCTTCCTCCATATTGCCGTCGCAAATGTCGAGGTAGCGCACCAGCTTCCGGATCTCCGTCAGGTATACATACGCATCGTCGCCGCCCGTAAAATCAGGCTCCGTCACAATCTCCAGCAGCGGTGTACCGGCACGGTTCAAGTCAATTAAAGATTCGAAAGGATCGATGTCGTGCATGCTTTTTCCGGCATCTTCCTCCATGTGTATGCGCGTGAGGTGGATGCGCTTTTCCGTTCCGTCTTTTAATTTGATATCCACATAACCGCCGGTGCAGATCGGTGTTTTATCCTGGGTGATCTGGTAGCCTTTGGGTAAATCGGCGTAAAAATAATTCTTGCGGGCAAACTGGTTTTCTTCACGGATCGTGGAATGCGTGGCAATGCCCAGCTTCACAGCAAACTCGATGGCGCGTTTATTCACTTTAGGCAAGGTGCCCGGATGCCCCAGCGTGATCACGCTCACATTCGTGTTCGGCATAGCGCCGTATTCAGCGATGTCGCTGCTGTACATTTTGGTTTTGGTCAGTAACTGGATGTGGCATTCCAAACCGATCACTGCTTTATATTTATCGTAAACGCTCATGATTCGTCAAAAAATTCGAGGTGCTAAATTAGGTAAATTTTATTTAATAAACTTCGCCAGGTCGTCGATCACATATTGCGGGATATGGCCCGGGATCTCATATTCTGCGGGCTCCGAGCGGCGGTCGCCTTCCAGGAACAGGTGGTTGAGCTTAGGGTAGAGCATGAACTGCACGTTGGGCTTGCCCGCCAGCTCTTTTTTCCAGGCGTTGAATTCTTTTTCCGGTACCTGGTAGTCTCTCGCGCCATTCATAATAAACACCGGGATCTTTAAGCCTTTGGCTGTTGCCGCCTGGTTGTAATTTAAGACACTTTTCCAGTAGTGGGCGCTGGCCCCCATGAGCATGCCTTTCGGTGTTTTGTCGCTCAGGGAAGGCGATTTGATTTTATCCACCATCCATTTCACAGAAGTGATCTGCATCTGCTCGGCATTGGAGATCGTATCGTTGAGCATGGCAATGTATTCCACCTGCTGGGGGATAATGTCTACCAGGTTGGTAACAGGAGCTGCCATCATCACAATGCCTTTTATCTCCGGGCAAAGCTCTGCGATCTTCGGCGCGCACATGGCACCCTGGCTGTGGCCTACAATGTAGATCCGGTTCAGGTCAATGAAGCTGAACAGCCTCGCCGTTTTCACCGCATCGACGGCATCATATACCGTTTCCTCATAGATCGTGAGGTTGTCGTTCAGTACTTTGGAGTCGTATTGATAGGCAAAGGTGCGTTTGTCGTAGCGAAGGCTCGCAATGCCTTGCTGAGCCAGCCCTTGTGCCAGGTCGCGGAAAGGTTTGTTAGGGCCAAGCGTTTCGTCGCGGTCGGCCGGGCCGGAGCCATGCACGAAAATAACGAGTGGCGACTTTTGCTTACTGGTATCGCCAAAGGCGATATTGGCGCCCAGCGTGAGGCCGTCACGCGTTTTCACGCTGGTAGTGAGATCGGTTACTTCTGCAAAGCCTTTGTAGCCGCGTAACTGGAAGAAGGGCGTTTCGGTGTAGGTATCGAAGGCCAGGTCTTCGATCTTACCTTTAGGATTGAAGACGATGTAGAGGGTCTGCTTTTCTGCGGCGAACTGCAGGGCCATCGCTATTCTTTTTTTGAATCCGTTGTCTTCCTCATCGATACGGATCAGCTCTTTCGGGCTTCCGAATTCCGACAGGTCTTTTTTGTACTGCTCCTGCTGGGCATAAGTCACCAGCTTCAGGATGCCGGTGGTGTCGAACAGTGCATCGATCTTTGCGTAATCTTTGCTTTTCAGGTGATTGAAAATTTGCCTGGATATGGCCTCCGGTGTTTGTGCCTTGATTTTCAGGACGAAAAACAATAGCAGCAGGGCGATTATTCTAAAGTGTAAAACGCGCATTTTGTGTATATTTATAGGGTAAATTTACGCTTTTTGATCCCTAAATTCACCATAGATAAAATTATTGATGCCGCCCGCGTGGAAGAGGTCATCGGCGATTTTATTACGCTGAAAAAACGGGGCGCTAACCTGCTCGGACTTTGCCCTTTTCACGGCGAGAAATCACCTTCGTTTACGGTATCTCCCGCTAAGGGGATCTATAAATGCTTCGGCTGCGGGAAGTCGGGCACGGCCGTGAATTTTATCATGGACCACGAAAGCCTCAGCTATCCTGAAGCGTTGAAGTACCTGGCCAACAAGTACGGGATCGAAGTGGTGGAGAAGGAAGTGAGCGTAGAGGAAAAAGCCTTGCAAAACGAGAAGGAAAGTCTCTACATCGTGATGCAGTACGCCCAGAAATATTTCACGGACCTGTTACTCAACGACGACCTGGGCCGCTCCGTCGGGCTTGGCTATTTCAAGGAGCGTGGCTTCACGCAAGCCATCATCGATAAATTCAACCTGGGCTATAGCTCCGATGAGCGCCGCAAATTTTCGGAAACAGCGGTGAAGAACGGCTACAAGCCCGAGTACCTGGTAAAGACCGGGATGTCTATCCTGTCCAATAACCACGTAGAAGGAACGCCGATCACGGTGGCCGATATTTTCGACCGCTATACCGGGCGCGTGATGTTCCCGATCCATAATATTTCCGGGAAGGTGATCGGCTTTGGTGGCCGCATCCTCACCAGCGATAAGAAGATGGCGAAGTACATCAACTCGCCGCAAACCGATATTTACGATAAGAGTAAAACGCTCTATGGCCTCTTCCAGGCCAAGAAAATGATCATCCAGGAAGATAACTGCTTCCTGGTGGAAGGATATACCGATGTGATCTCCATGCATCAATCGGGCATCGAAAATGTAGTGGCTTCTTCCGGTACGTCTTTAACGGTAGACCAGATCAAGCTTATTCACCGCTTCACCAAAAATATTACGATCCNNTCCTCTACGATGGCGACGTGGCGGGCATCAAAGCCAGCTTCCGCGGCATCGACCTCATCCTCGAGGAAGGCATGAATGTGCGGGTGCTCCTGTTTCCCGATGGCGACGACCCCGATTCGTATAGCAAGAAAGTAACGAACGAGGAATTCAAAGCGTTCATTAAAAGCAACAGCAAGGATTTTATTTCCTTCAAAACGAGCCTGCTGTACGAAGAGGTGAAGAACGACCCGATCAAACGGGCCGATCTCATCAAAGATATTGTAGAGAGTATTGCCGTGATCCCCGATGCCATCAACCGCTCGGTATATGTGAAGGAATGTTCGCGCATCATGGACATCAGCGAACAGATCCTGCAGATTGAGATCAACAAGCTTATCCGCAAAAAGGCAGGAAAGCAGGCTGGTCCGGGATCCCATTCAAATACAACGAACAACTTCAAGCCGAAATCAAATTATCCGGGTCCAAACTATCCGGATAACGACGAGCCTTATCCCAGTGATCTGGATCTGATCCCGGAAGAGTTCCGTGATAAGGAAGAGGAACCGAAGGATGCGATCCTGGATGGGGAGGAGCGCGAGCTGCTGCGCATGATGATGCAGTACGGAAATGTGCTCGTGGAAGTGGAAGCAGAGGATACGGACAACGTGCAGCAATCCTTTCAGCTTACGGTATGCGAATTTGTGATCTTTGAAATGTGGCGCGACGAATTGCAGTTCATCAACCCGGTGTACCAGATGGTGATGGAGGAGTTTCACCGCGAGCTGGAAAACGGAGAGATCCCAACGATGCATACGTTTATCAACCACACGAACCCGGCGGTAGCACAGGTAGCCATCGACATCGCCTCGTTTTCGGAAACGGCCAGCAATGGCTGGGAAAAATTCGGTGTGGCCGTGCCATCCGAAATCTACGCTATCAAGAAAGGCATTGAGCATCAGCTCTTCAGCATGAAGGAGAAACGACTGGCCCAGATCCTGAAAGATGCCAAAGAGCTCCTGAAGGTGGCCGATCCTTTTGAAAATCAGAATGTTTTTGAATTTGTGATCATGCTCGAGAACCAGAAAAAGCGTGTAAATAAGATCCTTGGGCGTACGGTTATCAAATAGCTATCGGCCAAAAGTTTTGTTTTCAATGGCATTTGTTTTACATTTAACTTCCCTTGAAGTTAAGCTACTATATCCTCTTCTTCTTTTTAGGTGTATCTGCCAGGTCCTTTTGCCAGAAAGATACCGCATATTTCAATACCTGCCGCAGTCACATCAACAAGTGCATTGCCGATGGGAATTATGACCTGGCACAGCAGAAAGCAGACAGCCTGTTGCTGATCTCTGAAAAGCAGGGCTACAAGCCGGGAATTGCAGAGGCTTACAATTTGAAGGGCATCATCAACACCGAACGGTCTAACCTGCGCGCCGCTCTTGATAACTACCTGAAGGCTTTGGAGTTGTTCGAATATTTAAAGCTCCCGACAAAAGTTGCAGGCATTCAAAAGAACATCGGCTTTATTTATTCGGAGATCAATGAATACAGGACAGCCTTATCCTATTACTTCAAGGCTGAAAAAGTAAACATAGCCAATCAGGAAACAAGCCACCTGGCGATTCACTACAACAACATCGCCACCTGTTATCAAAAGCTGAAGCAGTATTCTTCTGCACGGATATACCTCGATAAGTCGCTGGCCCTGAGAAAGGAAAAGGCCGATAGCATGGGGATGGCGATGGCATATCATACCATCGGTATCAATTATCAGCTGACCGGCCAAAAAGATTCGGCTATTTATTTTTTTCACAAATCTCTGGCTTACCTCAGCCGGATGACTCCCAACCTGGGCCATGCACACAATTACCGGGAGCTCGGCCACACGCTGTTGCTGCAGGGTAGGCTGGACGAAGCGGAAAGCTACCTGCTGAAGGCCCTGAAAATTTCGGAGAACAACGAGCTGGATGGTGTGAAGGTAGAAGTCTATAAATACCTTAGTGAGCTGTATAAGCAGAAGCATGATTTTAAAAAAGCCTTCAGCTTCCAGGAGCGTTATTTGGCTTTGAATGAATCATTGCAAAGAGACAGGAGCAAGAACGAGATCCTGAAAAAAGAGCTTGAATATGCCTTTAAACACAAGCAGGCTTTACAACGCATCGAAACCTATAATAAACAGGCGGTATACAATGCTGAAATTAAAAGTCAGAAGCAGCTCACCATGTATGCCGTGGCGGGCCTCATTGCGCTCTCGGGCTTGGTGCTTTTTGTTCTGTGGATCTATCATCAGAAACGTAAGGCCAATGTGATCATCTCCGGGCAAAAAGAGCTGGTGGAGCATAAGAACAAGGAAATCATGGATTCTATCACCTATGCAAAGTATATTCAGAATGCGCTGCTTCCCTCGCCTAAGATAATGAAAGAGTCGGGGCTTGATAGCTTTGTGCTGTTCAGGCCCAAGGACATTGTGAGTGGTGATTTTTACTGGGTGCACCGGTATCTGCCGGCGAATAGCCGGGAAGGCGACACGTATGTTGCGGCCGTGGATTGCACGGGGCACGGGGTTCCGGGAGCATTGGTGAGTGTGGTAGGAAGCAACGGGCTGAACCGCTGCGTCAGGGAATTCGGGATCCACGATACAGGCAGGATCCTCGACAAGCTTTCAGAGTTGGTGGAGGAAACCTTTGCCGCAGGGGCCGATGAGCTGAAAGACGGAATGGACATTTCTTTGCTGAGGCTCTATCCTCGCGGGGATCATTCAGAAGGCAGAAAAGCGCAGTGGAGCGGAGCCAATAATCCTTTATGGATCGTTCGGAAGAATAGCAACCAGGTGGAAGAAATCAAAGCTGACAAACAGCCTATCGGAAGATTTACCGACCGTCGCTCTTTCCATGCACATGAACTCCTGCTGAATGCGGGCGATATGCTCTACCTTTTTACGGACGGATATGCCGACCAGTTCGGAGGCCCAAATGGAAAAAAATTCAAGTACAGGCAGCTGAAGGAAACCCTCCTTCATACGTGCCATTTACCGTTAGGAGATCAAAAAGTTTTTTTAGCGAATGTATTTGATGAGTGGAGGGGAGAGCTCGAACAGGTAGATGACCTGTGCATCATAGGGATCCGCATTTAGAAAGCAGGTAATACTACCTGTTTTTTTAACCGGTTTTATGTGAAATCCACCGTGCTTTCAAAGCCGCATGTTCAAGAAATACCACCTTATTTTCCATGCCTAAATCGATTTTGCCTTTGGTTTACCGCTGAATTTTGTCATATTTTTGGATTTTTTCAGCAATCTCATTATCTAAACTTTTTCAGGAGCTGGCGCCTGTTAATTTTAACACTTAGTGTTAAAAAAACCTAAATGCGTTGAGTGAGGGATGGATTTAACTTAGGGAAAAAATTCCGGTTACATCTTAATAATCATAAGTTTACTAAAACCCTTTCGTTTTTTTGAGTATGTAAAAAGTGTAAAACGAATTTATTGGGATTTCAGATACTATAAACTTAATGCAAAAGCCGTTTAATCCTATGAAACCATTGCTGTTTATGTTAGTCCTGAGCTGTTTCAGCCTAACCGTCCAATCTCAAACCATCGACCCACGGATACAGGAAGTGTATGGGGCAAAAGCAGAAGAATTTGCAAATCAAAACCCCGATTGGCTGAGATCCCTGACCGATTTTATTCAGAACAGGGTGACGGTATTGCAGATTGCCGAAGATCCCGTCCATGACAAATACCCCAGGCTTTCGGAGCTAAAGCTGATCAATAAATACAATCCGGCTCTTCAGAGAGATGTTGTGTTTGATCCCGCACACTTCAATCCACTGAAATATGATTTTGTATTCTCTGCAAAAACGAAGCAGGTATACAGGGTAGATCATACCGATTATGTTATTGTTATTGAACCTCAAACCTTTAAATAATCCCCCGCCTTATGAAACATGTTTATATTTTTCTGTTAGTGCTCTCTGCTTATGCAGTTGTGGGACAAACCTATAATATGGATAACAGCAATGTTAGCACCTGTTCCGGCACATTTTATGATTCCGGTGGAAGCGGGGGAAATTACCAGGCCAGTGAAAACTATACCAAAACGTTTTGTCCGACCAGCCCGGGCGCCAAAATAATCCTGAACTTTACGTCCTTCGATACGGAGAGCAGCTATGAGCACTTGTATATTTATGATGGTAACAGCACGGCAGCACCCTTGATAGGCAATTATACCGGCTCGGCAGGCCCGGGTATCGTGCAGGCCAGCGCCGGTAACTCTTCAGGATGTCTTACTATTGTGTTTACCTCTGATGGTTCGGTGCAGTACACCGGCTGGGTAGCAACAATTTCCTGCTACAATCCATGCCAAACGATTACATCTGTATTGAACAGCTCAAGTCCGGCTGCGTCCGGCGGTATTATCAAGGCATGTGTGGGGCAGCCCATCACCTTTACCGGAAGCGGTAACTTTTCGGCAAGCGGCGCCGGTGCTTCCTATACCTGGAATTTCGGCAATGGTACCACAGGCAACGGGACGACAGCTGTAGCGACCTACACCGCTGCGGGCACTTATTTTGTGAATCTGAATATCCTGGCAGGCGGTTGCGGAAATATCAATAACCTGAACCAGGTGGTACAAATCGGAACAACACCCACTTCCACCAGCAGTGTGGCAAACCCAACGGTGTGCCTGGGCCAATCGACCACCATTACAGGCTCGTTTACACCAACGCCTTATGTTGTGAACTGTACACCGCCGGTGAGCGGAACAACCTTTCTTCCCGACGGATCGGGAGTGTCTTACTCCACATCCATCAATGTAAGTTGCTTCAACAGCGGGCAAACGCTGACGGCGGCCAACCAGATCCAGGATATTTGTCTGAATATGGAGCACTCCTACCAGGGCGATCTTTCCATCCAGATCATCTGCCCGAACGGGCAAACCTGTAACCTGAAGGACTACCCGGGCGGCGCTTACAATTACCTGGGAGCGCCTTTGGACGATCCGGCGGTAGGCCCTGGCGTAGGAGCCAATTACTGCTTCTCTATGTCGGGTTCGGTGCTGCTGTGCAATGGGCCCACCACGCCCAACCAGGGAACGCCGCCTTATACCTCTATTACTGCGGGAACTTACCTTCCTACCGGGAACTTCAGTAGCCTCATCGGATGCCCGTTAAACGGGCCCTGGACCATTAAAGTAACGGATAATTTATTTTCAGATAACGGCTATATCTTTAACTGGGATCTGAATTTTGCGCCGGCGCTTCTCCCGGCTTCGGCCAATTCCTTTACCCCGGCCATCGTTTCTCAAACCTGGACCGGCCCGAATATTACCTCCAGCAGCGGAACAAACATCACCGTTACGCCCACCTCTACCGGAACGCAGTGCTATACCCTGACAGCTGTGGATGATTTCGGATGTTCGTACACCAGGACACAATGCCTCAATGTCATCAACGGGCCATTTGCAGGCGTGAGCAATACACTGGCGGTGTGCAGCTCTGCGGCAGCCACTAATTTATATTCCCTGCTTGGTGCAGGCGTTTCCACAAGCGGCACCTGGTCGGGCCCGGCACCAGCCTTAACGGGGGGCTACCTGGGAACCTTTAACCCGGCCTTGTATACAGCAGGAACCTATAACTATACCTACACCGTGCCAGCCAGTGGCGGATGCCCTGCTTCCAGCGCGGTGATTGCCGCTACGATCAGGCCGAATCCTTCTGCCACCCTCACGTTCACCAACCCTTCCTGTGGTAACAACAACGGGGTGATTGTGATTGCCAATACTTCGGGCGGTGCGCAAACCATTACTTCCTTTGCCAGTAGCTCCGGCGTTGTGAGCGGACAAACGGTGACCGGCTTACCCGCGGGAACCCACGTCATCACACTCACCAATAACTTTGGCTGTACATTCACGGTATCGGCAACCCTGAGCAACTCACCACCGATTACGAACGTTGCGCTGACTCCAAATAATATTATCTGTGGAGCCGGCACGGGGAGCATTACGATTGGAGCTGTCACCGGTGGTACGCCTACCTATTCCTATGCCGTGAATGGCGGCGCGTTTTCGACAAGCCCGCCGGTGACGGGGCTTACATCAGGAACATATTCCATCAGCGTAAAGGACGTCAACGGCTGTACCTTTACCAAAACCGTAGCCATTACCGTGACCCCGGGCCCTACTGCTATTGCCGGAACGGCAACAGCGGCAGGCTGTAGCATGAGCAATGGCTCCTATAACATTACAGGCGTGACAGGCGGCACCCCGGCCTATACCTTCAGCATCAACGGCGTGTCCACACCGAGCTTATCCAGCGGCCTGGCTGCCGGCAATTACAGCATTACCGTGCGCGATGCCAACGGCTGTACCTTTACCAACCCGGTTACTGTTGGTGGAACAACGGGCCCAGTTTCGGCGGTAATTACAACAACCAACGCCAGCTGCGGCATCGCCAACGGCTCGGCTTCTGTAGCAAGCGTAACCGGCGGCACCCCGACGTACAGCTTTTCATTCGACGGCGGCGCCTTCGGTGGCAGCAGCGCCAGCGGCTTAACAGCGGGTGCGCATAACGTCGTGATCCGCGACGCGGGCACCTGCACCCTGTCGCTGCCCTTTAACGTGGCCAATAACGGAAGCCCGAGCATCAGCCTGACAGCCAGTACCAACGTGCTGTGCAATGGCGCCGGCACCGGAAGCTTTACCGTATACACCACCGGCGGGAGCGGCTCCCCGTTCACCTACACCTTGACAAACCCTTACCAGACCAATGGCAACGGGCAGTTTGCCAATCTTGCGGCAGGAGTATATACCGTTAACTCCAAAGATGCGGTGGGCTGCCTTACCAGCATGACGGTAAGCATTACCCAGCCACCGGCACTGACCCTGAGCCTGAGCGCTGTGCCGGTGAAGTGTTTCGGAACATCCACAGGCACCATAACAGCCAGTGCCACCGGAGGAGCAGGAGCTTACCAATACCAGGTGAATGGCACCGGCTTCCAGTCATCGGGCACCTTCCCTGCCATGCCTGCCAATACGCACATCGTGCAGGTGAGAGATGCCAACGGCTGCACGGCTACCCAAACCGTTACGGTAACCCAGCCGACGGCCCTTGCCATTACAGTAAGCACACAGAACGCAAACTGCACGGCTGCCAACGGGATCGCTTCCTCTACAGTAACAGGCGGCACACCTCCTTATACTTACAGTTGGACCGGCGGCGGCGGCACCAACCCCACCACCGGCGGCCTGGTATCGGGAAGCTACAGCGTGGCGGTTACAGACAATAACGGCTGCCTCATAAACGGCAGCGGAGTCATCGGCAATACCCCTGGCGGCACAGCAGCCATCACGGGCTCTACCAATATTACCTGCAACAATGCCAACAATGGCGTATTGACGGCCAATATGGTAACAGCCGGCACTTCTCCCTATACTTACTCCTGGACACCGGG
>DGQK01000020.1 GCA_002390745.1 Bacteroidetes bacterium UBA4416
TGGTGATAATACCAACAGGGGCTTCCATAGGCATGCCAACCACCGGCAGACATCATGCCGCGTTTTGATAGCGATCAACGGCAAGTGCTCAGGTACACTACACTATAGTCAGGTGTTTTGTCTTTTAACTCCTGGGGATCAGCTTGCCTTCGTTTAGCATAAAAATCAGCAGTGCGGGAAAAAAACTTAGCGAAATCAAAACGCCGATATGAGGCGAAGAGTCTTGCAGGGGAACTACAGCTTCACCTAGGCTCATCAGGGAGCAGAACCCGGACCATATCAGTAAAGCGATTTGTGATCCAAGTCTGAAGCGGCTGTTTTTTAGAAGCCTGTATAGGAGCCAAAGCATTACGCCAGGAATGTATAATGCAGGCAATGGAAAAACGCATTCATCCAGAATATAATAAATAAACCAATCGTCGGCATAAGGTGAATAGGAGAACCCGTATGGAACTACATAAATGCCAAACATAGCGATATTAATGTAGGAAAGTAGCAACCAATGCAGCTTTTCTTTTATTTCAGGATCGTTATAGGAAAACATAGGTTGCATTTTTTTGTATCTACGATACGTGTTACATGCCAACTTGAAAACGGCATTTAGTTAAATCAATAAATTCTCCATACATTCTGTATCCCTGTGGATTCCTGTTGTGGCGATAACACCAACAGGGGCTTTCTTCAGTGGATCTGGCTTTAAAGGTACTTCAGATCAATTGCATTTCCGGATTCCTGTTGGGATAACACCAACAGGGGCTTTTGTTTCAATGTTTGGCTTTAAAACCCTTTCAGATCAATTGCATTTCCGTCCACGAGCGTCACATGTTTTTTCATTTTTTTCTGGATTACTTTGAAGTGGTGTTCTTCTTCGGGGCAGACCAATGAAATGGCTTCTCCCGATGATTCGGCGCGCCCTGTGCGGCCAATGCGGTGGATGTAGTCTTTTGGTGAGCGTGGCAGCTCGTAGTTGATCACGTAAGGCAGAAACTGGATATCGATGCCGCGCGCCATGAGGTCGGTGGCCACCAGAACTTTTACCTTTCCGGTTTTGAAAAAGTCGAGTGCCTGCTCGCGGGCGCCCTGCGTTTTCTTGCTGTGTATGGCAAAGGCGTCGATGCCGTTCTGGCTCAGTTTCTGGGCGACAGCATCGGCGCGGTGTGTAGAGGACGTGAAGACCAGTACTTGTTTGATCTTTTGTGTTTTAATGATGTAACGGAGCAGCGGTCCTTTTTTCTCTTCCGCAATTTTGTAGGCAAACTGTTTGATCAGGTCGATGTTCTCCAGCTCTTCTTCTACCTTTACAACCGCCGGATTTCTCAGCAGGCTCTTGTTGATGCTGTGAAGATCGTCGCTGAGCGTAGCCGAAAACAAGAGGTTCTGGCGCTTTTTAGGAAGCAGGGAAAAGATGCGGCTCATTTCCTCCTCGAATCCGAGGTTGAGCATTTTGTCGGCTTCATCGAGCACCAGTACTTTCACGGCCGACAAGGACAGCGCGTTTTTTTCGATCAGCTCCAGCAAACGGCCCGGTGTGGCCACCAGGATATCGGCGCCATGCACCTCTATCATCTGCGGGTTGACGGCCACGCCGCCATATACCGCTACGGCAGTTACGCCTTCGGGAATATGAGCTCCCAGCTCTTTGAACACCTCGCTTACCTGCACTGCCAGTTCGCGGGTAGGCACCAGCACCAGCGATTTGATGTGGCGTTTTGCCCCCAGGCCCCAGTCCTGAAAATGCTGAAGTACCGGCAGGGCAAAGCCCGCTGTTTTTCCGGAGCCTGTCTGCGCAATTCCCAAAACGTCCTTTCCATCCAGGATCGCAGGAATAGCCTGCTTCTGAATAGGAGTAGGCTGTGTATAATTCTTTTCAGCCAGTGCTTTTAGTAAGGCATTGCTTAAACCGAGTTTTGAGAAAGGCATAGTGTTAAAGTATAAAGAAAAAGCTAAAGATAAGCTTTTTATAAGATTGTATAAGACACGTTTTTAGCTGAGATTGGGCGTTGTTGGTGGAATTATGGCGTGCCGTCACGACGCGTTGTGGCTGGTCAGGCTATCACTCCTGTCTTTTTTTGCCGGTTGCTCGTGCTCCCGAAGCGCGCAACAAAGGATTTCCGTTCTATCTTTCAGGCAGAATTTTCCACAGCATTATGGGTTGAACGAAACAGGAGAGGAGGCCTGAGCCAGGGATCGTCGCGAAAATCTCCCGTCACGATTCGTCGTGACGGGAATTGCAGCAAGAGCCCGACCGCTTTTCGCGGGGCGCCCAAAAAAGTAACAGCGAACGTTCATCGGTTCATAAGTTCTTCATGCAGCAACTGCCTGATGAATGTGTAACCGGGCAGGAAACAAGGGTTATTTTTAGATGTATGGCTTATCGGGATAGATTTTTGCCGGAAAAAGTGAGCCTAAAGAAACTATAAAACATCCATTATTTCCCCTATTTTTACGTTATTTGCCAAATGCGTTTAACCGACACCAATACCTCTTCAATTCACACGTCAACGATCTTATGAAAGACCTTAGCTTACTAAAAACCATGTGCGCCATTCATTCCCCGAGCGGAAACGAAGTTGCCATGAAAGAATTCCTGCTCGATTATATTAAGACCGAATCCAGACACTGGAAGCACAAGCCCAAAGTCATTCATGGCAAAGGCTTCCAGGATAATATCATGCTGGTATTCGGAAAGCCGCGCACTGCCATCTTCGCGCACACCGATAGCATCGGATTCACGGTGCGCTATGGCAAGCAGCTGGTGAAGATCGGCGGCCCGCGCCTCGAAAAAGGCTACGCCCTCGTTGGAAACGATAGCAAAGGCAAATGCGAAGCTACGCTCAACATTGTGAATGATACGCTCGAGTACAAGGCCAAACGCCAATTCGATACGGGTACAGAACTGGTATTTAAGGCCAACTGGCGCGAAGACAAGGAATTTGTGCAGTGCTGCTATATGGACAATCGCCTGGGCTGCTTCAATGCGCTGAAAGTAGCGGAAACACTCAAAGACGGCATCATCGTATTCAGCACCTGGGAAGAGCATGGCGGAGGAAGCGTTTCGTACCTCCAAAAGTACATTGCCGAAAACTACAAGGTGTCGCAGGCGCTTATCTCCGATATTTCATGGATCTCCGATGGTGTGGTTCCCGCCAAAGGCCCTGTGATCAGCCTGCGCGACAGCCTTATTCCGCGCCGCAGCTACATTAATAAGATCCTTGCCATCGCACAAAAGCATCAGTTGCCGCACCAGCTTGAGGTGGAAGGGGCAGGAGGAAGCGATGCCAAAGAGCTTCAAATGGCAGAATATCCATGGGACTGGTGCTTTGTAGGTGCGGCAGAACAATTTGTGCATACGCCCGACGAAAAAGTGCACAAGAAAGACATTGAAGGGATGATCGATCTGTATAAAGTGCTGATGAAAGACCTGTAGGAATACCAGCATGATATGGTCCCGTTTTTATATTAGTGCAAGGCCCTGCCTGCTGGTAGCCATGATATGCTTCGTGTCTTTTTCCATGTTTTCGCAGGAAGAAAGGGAACGGATCGACTCGCTGCTCAACGTGTTAAAATCGGCCCGGCACGACAGCACGCGCATAAAAACCTATGCGGACCTTACCGATGCCTGTAGCCTGGATGAGATCCTGGTCTATGCTATTCCAGGACGTAGCCTTTGTGAGAAGGCTATTGCCGAAAAGCGTCAGCCATCGCGATTCTACCTGTGGTATTATGGAGGCCTGTTAAACAATATAGGCTATTATTATTCCAGGCATGGCGATGTCGCCAAAGCCCTGGAATATTACAAAAAAGCAGCCGGTATCCTCGAAAGCATCAACAACAAGCAGGAAGCGGCCATCCTGCTCAACAACATTGCTTACATCTACCAGAACCAGGGTGATGTGCGCAGAGCGCTTAACTATTATTTTGAAAACCTCCGGGTTCAGGAAGAATTGAAGGATGATAAAGGGATGTCCTATACGCTTGCCAATATCGGCTATACCTACAATATGCAGGGCGACGAGTTGAAGGCGGAGGACTATTATAATAAGGCGATCAGGCTCTTTGAGAAAACAGGCGACAAAAGCGGCCTGGCGATGGTTATTGTAAATAAGGGATTGATTTTTAAGAACAACGACCAGAAAAAAGCCCTGGAGCATTATAAAAAAGGACTGGTGCTTTATGAGGAGGCTCATGATACCCATGGCGTGGCTTATGTCCTGATGAATATCGGCAGCATTTACTTAAAGCTGGGGCAAGCCGATACCGCCCTTGCCTACAGCAACAGAGCGCTCGGGCTGATCGACGCGAATGGTTACCACGATATTATTTCAGCGGCTTATGCCAATATGGCGCGTATTTTTCTTGAAAAGAACAGGCTGGACGAAGGCAAAAGCTATGCGCTTCGCGGCCTGGACATCGCTCAGAAGAGAAAAGCCCCGGCAGACATCAGGGCCATTGCGCAGGTCTTGAAAGACATTTACCGGAAACAGAACAATTACCCGAACGCTTTTGCCATGTATAAGCTGGAGATGGAAATGAACGACAGTTTGACCAATGAAAGCAATAAAAAGGAATCGATCAGGAAGCAGCTCGAATACGACTATGAGAAAAGAGAACTCCAGAACCGTGTAAACCAGGAGCAAAGGCTGTCGGCCCTGAAGCTGGAAAATGAAAAAAGGAGCACGAGGAAGAACATGATCCTGTACGGGCTGGTGTTCCTGGCGCTGATCCTGTGTGTGAGCCTCTTTTACCTGTATAAGTTCTTTCAGCAAAAAAACATCATCAATGCGGGCAGGAACAACGAGCTCAA
>DGQK01000044.1 GCA_002390745.1 Bacteroidetes bacterium UBA4416
AGATTTTTATAGAGGGCAAAAAAAGAATAATCTACATTCTGGCGCTGTTGTTTAGCTTCCTGGTGTTCATGGTGCTGAAGCCCTATATCATGGCGCTTATCCTTTTTCCACTGACTGCCTTTGCCCTGGCACAGCATTTCAGGATCCGCCGTGTGGCCTTATTTTATGCTGTTTTCCTGCTGCTCATTTATGGGAGTTCGGTACTTTCATTGAAATATATCTTTCACAAGGATGTGCTGAATACCATTGTGGTAAGGCAAAATGACTTTATCAGCCTGAGCCGGGGCGGGATCTTTTTTGTGAACAAGCATAATTACCTGAGGCTGGAATACAGGGATGCCGACAAATATACCGTGGTCGATTCAGTAAACTACGTGTGCCGTATCAGGCCGCATACAGCGCTCATGTACTGGGACCTCGACCACCTGCGGGATACCATATTTGTGGCAGATAACCGCGATACCAGCCTTTATAAATTCCTGACGATCAATAAGCCTGCGGGCTCGGGGATCGTGACCGAACGCCTGGAGTACTCGCTGTCATCCTTTGCACGCCTCCTTCCGGTAGCCTTTTTCAATGTGCTGTGCCGCCCTTTCTTTGTCGATGCGCACTCGGCGGCGGAGATGATGGCCTCGCTGGAGAATGCCTTGTTCCTGGCTTTTTTTGCGGGATGCCTTCTCTTCCGGAAAAAAGAACCCGTCAACCTCAACCTCTTGTGCCTTTGCCTGGCGGTAGTGCTTTTGTCTTACTGCCTCATCGGCATCACAACCACAGTGGCCGGTGCGATCGTGCGCTACAAGGTGCCTTTTATCCCTTTTTTACTGATGATCCCTTTGTTATTTCTGGATGTGGAACGACTAAGAAAAGTACTCGGGATAAAGCGGTTGTTTTGATCAATGTCCGGCTCCTACGGAGCCATGATTCTGTTGCTTAATAATGTGTTGCTCCGACGTAGTAGTGGTAATACGTACTTATGTATGCGCTCTGTAGCCCCGTGGGGGCTTAACAGTGCAACATGTACAGGCGTGCCATCACGAAGTGTCTTGATGCGATAGTGTTCTATATACGTCTACAAAAAAAACATGTCGCTTCTGCGGAACAATGGGCGGACGCTTACTCTCGAGAGTAAGGGGTTATATCCTCCTGGCTGGTTTCAGCAATATCCGGATCCATTTTTAGTCTGTACAGAAATCAGAGGGGATCTGCCGGATCCGTGTCATCCTATCAGCCTTCTTCCTAAAAAGATGACATAGTTAAAAAGCAACACATTATTACTATATTTAGTACGTTATTACAACCCTTCATCAGACGCATTATATATGGCATATAACCTCTTTCGTAAAAAATCGATTTCGGATATCCTCGCGCGTGCGGAGTCAGACAGCGCACATGGCAGCCTCGCCAAGCACCTGGGGGTAAAAGACCTGACGGCCCTGGGCATTGCGGCGATCATCGGGGCAGGGATCTTCACCACGATCGGGCAGGCCAGCGCCGACGGGGGGCCGGGAGTGATCTTCCTGTTTATCTTCACCGCCATTGCCTGTGGCTTCGCGGCCTTTGCCTATGCCGAGTTCGCCAGCATCCTGCCGGTTTCGGGGAGTGCTTACACATACAGCTATGTTGCCTTTGGGGAACTCTTCGCCTGGGTGATCGGCTGGGCGCTTATTATGGAATATGCCATCGGCAACATCACCGTAGCCATTGGCTGGAGCGGTTATTTTACGGGGCTCCTGGGGAGCATGGGCCTTCACCTGCCGGCCTGGACTACCATCGATTACCTCTCGGCATCCAATGGCTTTGCGGATGCCAGCATGGCCCTTGCCTCCGGCGGGCACCTCGACGGGCTCAGCGAGAACCTGCGGGAAGCTTACCTGGCCTGGACCACAGCGCCGAGTATTCTTGGCTTCCGGCTCATTGCCGACCTTCCTGCCCTGCTCATCATTTTCCTGATCACCTGGCTGGTATACCGCGGCATCAAAGAATCCAAAAATGCAGGAAATGCGATGGTCGTCATCAAGCTGGCGGTGGTGCTGCTGGTGATCGCCGTGGGTGTGTTTTATGTGGACACTGATAACTGGGATCCCTTTGCTCCGAACGGCATCGGCGGTATCCTGAAAGGTGTGTCTGCTGTGTTCTTTGCCTACATTGGTTTTGATGCGATCAGCACCACAGCCGAGGAATGCACCAATCCACAGCGCGATCTTCCGAGAGGTATGATGTGGGCCATCATTATCTGCACGGTGCTGTATGTGCTCATCGCCCTGGTGCTTACCGGTATGGTAAGCTATAAAGACCTCGCCGTGAACGATCCTTTGGCCTTTGTGTTCGAGAAGCTGAACCTGAAATGGCTGTCTGGCATCATCGCCGTGAGCGCTGTGGTAGCGATGGCGAGTGTGTTGCTGGTGTTTCAGCTGGGGCAGCCGCGCATCTGGATGAGCATGAGCCGCGATGGCCTGTTGCCTGCCAGGTTTGCAAAGATCCACCCACGCTTCAATACCCCTTCTTTTTCCACGATTGTTACAGGGCTTATAGTAGGAGGCGGCGCACTGTTCATGAACATGTCCACCGTAACCGATCTTTGCAGCATCGGAACCCTCTTTGCCTTCGTGCTGGTATGCGCAGGTGTGCTGAAGCTCGACTCGCTGCCCAATAAGGTAGAACGGAAATTCAGAACGCCTTATATCAATTCGCAGTTCATTGCCCCGGCTTTATTGATGCTGGCGCTCGTGCTGGGCTACATCTACAATCACGACGCTGTTGTAAACTTCTTCACCTCTCATAATTCGAAAGGCGTGTTCGATCCCGTCGTCCTGGCGCATAACATCCCGATGTGGCTGTTTAGCATCATCTCTGTTTATCTTTCCATTCAATGCCTTCGTAAAAAACACTCCCTCATCCCGGTGCTGGGCCTGACTAGCTGCCTGTACATGATGGCGCAGATCGATCTCAAAAACTGGATCGGCTTTACCATCTGGCTGGTGATCGGGCTGGTGATCTATTTCTTCTATGGCTACAAGAAGAGTAAGCTGAATGCATCTGCCGTTTAAGAATGTCCGGTTTAACACATCCGGCTTCCCCTTAAAGCGACGGTATAACCGGCATTGCCGGTACGGCCGCCGCCGGGAATGGCAAAGGGTATTTGTTTAAGGACTTTTGGTGTCCACAACACGTCGATACCTGGATTGAGCAGAGATGCGCAAAAGAGCAGGAATGAATTTGCGTTACCCGCAGTATCTGCACAATGCGATCCCAGGACATTTTATAATTCATGGAAGCCTGCCTGTAACTCCCCTTTGCGAAAGCGGTTCACCAGCTCGTGAGCCAGGCGCGTCGGTTCGGGGATGCGGTACTTTCCGGTGCATTGCCGGATGACCTCCAGTGTATTGTTCAGGCCCATCAGGTGCCCCGGAGAAACGAATACCGGCGCCGTGCGGCTCTTGCTGCGAAAAGCATATCCGATCTGCTCGTCCTTATCCATGATGGGCGTAGCGGAGCCCGCTTCTGCCAGGGGTTCTTCAAATTTTCCGAAGAGGATCTTTTTGGCGCATCCCATGCTGGCCTGCCCGGTGAGGGAGCCGAAGTGGGCGGCGATGCCCATGCGCCGCGGATGCGCGATGCCATGCCCATCGACCACCAGCACATCGGGTTTTCTGCGCATTTGCTCCCATACCTTTACCAATGCCGGAACTTCGCGAAAGGCGAGGTAGCCCGGCACGTATGGAAAGCGGGTCTCTGCTTTCACGAGCGAATAGGCCAGTGGCTGTAGCAGGGGAAAGGACAACAGGACAATGCCCGCATAAATGGTCGTGCTGTATAGGTTCAGCGAAATATCGGCGCCACCGATGGTCGTCATTTTCAGCGGGTGCTCTTCCACGTTCAGCTTCGCCCGCAGCTCCCGCTGGATCTCCGTGGCCTGCGGGATTTTTAAGCCTTCATATAACGCTGTTGTTTCCATGTTGTGGAGCTAAGATACAAATCGGGTGCCAGCGCCAGTCAAAAAAAATACCCCTGAGCCTTTCCCGGGTACAGAGCTGATCACGACAAGTCGCGACAGCATGAGGGGAAGGACTCAGGGGCATTCCCTGATTCTATAAGGATTTTATTTTTTGCTGAGCCTGACCTCCATGGTTTTGGTTTCTTTGCCGGCGACTTCACCATACATTTCCATCGTTTGTGTTTTATCGTCTATCATCTGGTATACCTGTCGTACCGGGGTGTCCTTGCCGGTAGTGGGGTCGGTCATCAGGCCTTTCATCTCCAGGGTTTTGCTGGCTTCGTTATAGGTTCCTTCCGTCTTCATGATGCCGGTGCCCATGTTGTCGATCCAGGTGCAGACGAATGTTTTCTTCGCATTGTCGTAGCCCATCAGGCTCATCCCTTCGAAGTCCATGCCCATCATTTTTCCTTTGACGATCGATTGCTGATAGCGGCCTCCCATGATCATTTTATTTTCCTGGGTCATTTCTTCTTTGGCGCCAGGCGCTCCGTCGAAGGAGGTCATTTCGCCCTTCCATTTGCCGTCCTGCGCTGCCAGCCATTTTTGCATCTCGCCCGGCGTGCTGTAGTCTACCCAGGCTTTCATCATGGCGGCGCTGTCCATCGGTGCCGCTTCGGGTGTGGCCTCCGGTTGCGTGGTGGCTAAAGCGCTGCTGTCGGCTTTGGGTGTTGTGTTGTTGTCGTGTTTTTCCGCGTTGCCGCAGCTCACCAGGGCCAGCATGGAGAATGCCGCCGCTGAGTAAAGAAGTGTTTTCATAGTTTTGTTTGGTTTTAGGTTTACGTGAAGGTATACATTTTTTCAGCGAATTGCCAAAAGCAAGGAGGATCAAGGTTGGGTCCAACACACTACGGGAAACCGCCACTATTTTTTGTTCAGGCTTTCTATGATTGCTCTAAACCCGGCCAGGCCTGCCTCCAGGTTTCCAATAATTTCCTCTGCCAATACATCAGGGTCGGGCAGGTTATCGAGATCAGCTAAGGACTTATCTTTGAGCCAGGTAATATCCAGCGAGGTTTTATCGCGGGCCATGATCTCGTCATAGCTGAATTTGCGCCAGCGACCTTCCGGATTTGTTTTTTCGTGATAGGTTTCTTTTCTCTTGCCCCTGTTAGCAGGATTGTAGAGGGTGATAAATTCCCGGAGGTCTTCCAGCTTCAGGGGATTTTTTTTGAGCGTATGATGGATGTTGGTCCGGTAGTCATATACCCAAACCTCTTTCGTCCAGGGTGTTTTACTGCTTTTTTTGTTATCGAAGAATACCACGTTGGCCTTCACGCCATTGGCATAGAAGATACCTGTCGGTAAACGTAAGATGGTATGAAGCTCTGTAGTTTCTAATAATTTTTTACGAACGGCCTCACCGGCACCACCTTCAAATAAGACATTGTCGGGTAGCACGACCGCTGCCTGCCCTGTTGTTTTAAGAATGCTGCGGATGTGCTGAATAAAGTTCAACTGCTTGTTGCTGGTTGTAGCCCAAAAGTCGATGCGGTTGTACGTAAGGTCTTCTTTTTCCTGCTCGNNCTGCTCGCCTTCTTCGTTGGTAAAGGTTTGCGAGCTCTTTTTCCCGAAAGGAGGATTGGCTAAAACGTAATCATAAGTCACGCCGTTATGTGCAATCAGAGCATCGGCGGGCGAAATGAAATTGTCGCTGTCGATATCGCCGATGTTGTGTAGAAACAAATTCATGAGCGCCAGACGGCGCGTGCTTGCCACAATTTCATTCCCGAAAAAGGTACTGTATTTTAAAAATTTATTTTCTTCTTTGTTAAGCTTGTTTTTTTCCACAATCCAGTCGTAAGCCGCCAGGAAAAAGCCGCCGGTGCCGCAGGCCGGGTCGGCAATGGTTTTTAGCGGTTGGGGATTGATACACTCCACCATGGCTTTGATCAATGGTCTTGGGGTGAAATACTGACCCGCACCGCTCTTGGTATCTTCGGCGTTTTTCTCCAACAAGCCTTCGTAAATATCACCCTTATCTTTCACACCCATGAGTGTCCAGTTTTCGGCATTGATCAATGCGACCAGCTTATAGAGCTTGGCAGGGTCCTGGATCTTATTCTGGCTTTTGGTAAAGATCTGTCCGAGGATGCCTTTTTCCTTTGCCAGCTCCTTTAAAATCTTATTGTATTTTGTTTCGAGGTCAACCCCGCTTTTGCCTACCAGGGCCTCCCAGGAATATTGCTTTGGGATTGGCATCGTGCGGTTGTAAGGCGGTTTGGTGTACTCATCTGCCATTTTCAGAAAGAGCAGGTAAGTGAGTTGTTCCAGATAATCACCGTAACCGACGCCATCATCGCGCAGGGTATTGCAAAAGGACCATATTTTGGAAACGATGGAGGAGGAATTGTTGTCGCTCATTTTAATTTTTAATTATATACGATTACATCAAAAATATTATCGTTGTGAAGCAAAAATTAATTTCAGTTCTTCGGTTATTTGATCTCTATCAGGGCTATCAATTAACAGATTACTGTATTGATGTATATCGCTGAACAAATTGTATGTGTTAGCAAACGATACATAATTAGCACTTCTTTTTCCTCCTGCTACGTAGTAAAATAATAGAAGCTTCTCGAATTTTGTTAGTTGAGATACATAGTATTGAATGTAAATTTTTTCGTTTTTAGAGTTTTCAATTATTTCCGCAATAAATTCTGCTCCTTTAAAATAGCCATCTAAAAAACTGCCAAATTCTTTTTCGACGTGCTGATAGGCAATAGAATAACTATATTCTCTTTCTTCAAATCCGATTCTGTAAAAATAAACACCTCCAATCGTTTCTAAAACATTAGTTTGTTCTTCTGATTCGTAATATAATGACCCAAAATAGGTTTTGATGTATTCCCATCGTTCATTCGTGTTTAATCTCCTCATATTAGCAATGAATCGTTCTTTTTCAGAATCCCATAGATGAGGAGGAATACCGTTTGCCTCGAACATTTTTTGATAATACAAACCCTCCAGGGTTTCGAATTGATTCCTGACAACTTGCCGGGCTAAAGACCTTGATTCAGTCTTCAATTGTTTTAAAAATTCTTTTACAATGATTTCTGTAACCTGAAAGCTGGAAATTTCCCTGTCACCTATTTTAAATGAGCTATTTATTATTTTAGATTCCTGAGCATCGATCAAGCGAAAGAATAGTTGATCCTGACTTTGAGTATTAAATTGTAAGCGTTGTTCCTGATTTGCTTCATACTGAACCCAAAAAGCTAAAAAGGTCAATGCCGATGCAATGATTGCAACAAATGGGCTCATAATACCACCTATAGTATCTCCAATCTGGCCCGTCTGAGAAAAGCTAACGATAGAATATCTGGTAAATAGAATCGGGAAAGAGCAAGAAATTGCTATAAGAACAATAAAAATAATTAATGGAATTATAAATCTTCGATCTTTTATCATTTCAAATTAATTTTTTATCCCAACCTTTTTCCACGATAAACTCCACGCATTTTTTAGTTTCAGCTTCTGTAAACTTTTCAGCTTTCGATTTATGGGGTGTTGTTTTTAAATCGATCTTCCAATCCTGCATGGACAGCCTGATTTTT
Organism: Bacteroidetes bacterium UBA4416; assembly: GCA_002390745.1. Taxonomy (GTDB): domain Bacteria; phylum Bacteroidota; class Bacteroidia; order B-17B0; family Aurantibacillaceae; genus UBA4416. Next base: position 7,552 of record DGQK01000044.1, read on the forward strand.
TTTAGGTCGGTTGATTGGATGTCTTCAATTACTTTGCAAACCGTTGCCAACAGCTCGGTTTTATGAGAACGTTCTTTGCCGTTATAGTTAAGGAATATTGCGGCTAATTCATCAATAGCGGCTGAGATCTGATCTTTGTAGGAATTGTTGTATTTGAGGATGTTCTCCTCGTTGACTACGTCGATATGATAATTGGAAATTTTGAAATAGGTCTTATTATTGATGGCCTTCTTCATTTCTACAGGGTAGGGGCCCAGATGCAGTCTGTTAAACTCATAATAACTCGGTATACCATAAATCCTGTCAAGTAAATACGTATACTTGGCAATAGTCATCTCTCCGTGAGAAATTTCCTTTTGTTTCGACTTCTTGATGATCAGAGCCAAAACCTGCACCTGGTGGAAATACAGATTTTTTGGTTTTGCGACTTCGTTCTTTTCCTGTGAAACCAATTTTCCCTCAAAAGCCTTTTTCAAAATACTTTGCCTTAAGGCTTCCGCCTGTAGTAAGCTTTGTGTGATATTTTCCTCTAGTTTATCGCACACTGATAAACGGCTTTCGATCTCCAGAACGATTTGTTGTTGTTCATGAAAGGATGGTAGATAAAAATTCAATGAAGATATTTCCTCAGAATTTATATTATTTACACCACTTGTAGATTTGGCTTTACTTTCAATTTGACTTCTCAAATCTGATGATGATAATATATAAAGTAGATATTTGGGGATTATATTATGTAATGGTCGTAGTCTTATTAAATAACCTGCGTAAAGAAACTGTTCATCAAATTTTGTGACTAATGCACATTTACCTACTAAATCAAGACTGCCATTAGAGCGAATAATTATAATATCTCCAGCATGTAATCTATAAGTTTCAATTTCATCTTTTTCAAATATTGCAAATTTTAAGTCCGAGCTGTCAATAAATCCATTGCCAATATTCGGAATTCTGAGTACGCCGATCCCTTCATTAGAATAATCACATTTTTTAGAAGTACCATACTTAGGTTTCTCGATAGTATCACGCATTCTAACTAGCTTCCACCCCACCGGCAACTCTCCCTCCTTCACATTTTTATTAGTCAATTTCCCTTCAAAGGCATGCTTCAACACCGCCTGCCGGTACACCTTTAACTGTGCCTGGGCTGTCAATAATTGCTCTTTGCTTTTATCCAGCTCAGAAAATAATTCTTCAATTTTGGAAACAATCTGTTGTTGTTCAGGAAGAGGAGGAAGGGGAAATAATTCTTTTTCTAATAATTGAAAGTGACGAGCATAACCATTATCCCGGATTTTGATTGTGAATAATGAATAGAATAAAAATTTAGGATCAATAGTATCTTTAGCTTTTAATACTTTAACTCCATCTGCGCCCGAAATAAATTTAAAGTCGACGTATTTTTTGATTTTCGTATGATCTCCAAAAATTATGTAAGGTGGGGCGCCTGGAACAACTAATTTCTCATCATTAAAGTATCCTCCAATTAAATCTTGACCTTGATCGACAACAGGATATTTACCTTCTGGTAAATAACTTTTTTGTTTTATCTTAATTTTATTTAAAGATACTTTATCTGAAATGTCATTTAGTTTCTTCCATTCCCAGCCCTCCGGTAATTTCTTTTCTTCTTTCATCTCTAAGCCGCTAACACTTCATTTAATTCATGGATCATATCCTCCGTTTGTTCGCCGAACAACTGCCACAGTTTGCCAAGTCCTCCGCCGGCATTGAAGGGGCTCAGGTCAAAGTCTTCCTTGTCGATGTGGAAGCTGCCGGCAATGTAATCTTTCATCATCCGTAGCCACTGCATTTGTTCCGCGGTAAATTTAAGGTTTCCGGCTTGTTTTTTAAAGACCCATTCCTGGAAATTCCTGTCAACCGTGTCAGTGTAAGCCGTGAGGTACTCATCGATGCCGATGGCTTTTCGTAGTAAAGACACCAGCAGGATCAGCTCCTGTTTGGGTTTTTCGCTGCGGGGCAGGCGTTTCACCAGCTTGCCTTTCGCCGCTTCGTCTTCGCCGGTAGCGTAGGCATCCCATACTTTACTGGCCTGTAGCAGAGGTTTTTCCAGCACCAGGCGCTCATACAGCTCCTTGATCATGCTGTAGCTCAGGTCCCTGCGCCGGTAGGGTTGCCCGTAAAAGATCTGCAAGGCGGTAATTTCGTCCTTATGGCTTTGGATCCAGGCCTCAAAATCGCTTATGGTAGCGGTCGCAGCGGCTGCCTGGTCTTTCACCCAGCCGATGTTGGTAATGGTGTCGATGTTCACCACGTCGATGATTTGGTCGTACTTCCGGCGGATGTCTACAATAAAATCGCGCAGGTCGGGGTCATGAAAGGGCTCCACCGCTTTTTCAAGAAGCGCCTGTCTGGCTTTTTCAATGGCCGCCTGGACGTCGTCGGGCGATCGTCCTTTCAGGTCTTTTTTGACGGTAGTTTCCAGGTTGAGCAAGGTATCGGGGTCGTGAGCATTGAGCAGCTGCTTCACCAGGTGGTTCATGCTAAAGCCTTTGGCCTGCTCTGTAAAGGCCTGCTTGTCTTTGTCGGAAAGCTGCCGCTCGAGACGGATCAGCCGGTTGGCCAGCGTGCTCAGCATGGCTTCCGAGGTGTTTCCCATCGCCACATGCTGCAGCACGTCTTTTAGCGAAACGCCCGGTTTTTTCTCCAAAGGCCTGCTGTCGGTCTTTTGCGAGAGTTCCACACCGATGGCATCAATGATCACGAAATGGTCTTTGCTGTAGCGGGCTGAGGGCGTTCCTTTGGCTCTTAATTCTTCCAGCGAGCAGGTACGGGTACCGCGGCCTTTCATTTGCTCGTAGTAGCTGCGGCTCTTTACATCGCGCATAAACAACAATACTTCCAGCGGACGGATGTCGGTGCCGGTGGCGATCAT
>DGQK01000003.1 GCA_002390745.1 Bacteroidetes bacterium UBA4416
GGGCAGCATGATGCCGCCGGAACCGATGCGGATGTGTTTGGTTTCATCGGCCAGCTTTACCATCAGGACTTCAGGCGTTGAACCGGCGATAAAGGAGGAATTGTGATGCTCGGATACCCAAAAACGGTGATAGCCGAGGTCCTCTGCCAGCTTCGCGGTTTCTATCGTGCTCTGGATGGCCTGTTGGGCGGTGCGCCCATGCGATACAATGGATTGGTCGAGTATGCTCAGTCTGAGGTTGCTCATAAAAAAGGGACAAGGTTCTCCGGGTTAACATTTGCAGTGCCGGAAAGTTTATGAATTGAAAGAAAATTGCGAACTTGTCTAAGATATCAGCTATGGAATGGAAACAGCTTAAACTTACATTATTGCTGATCCTGTTTGTTTCAGGACGGCCTTTTTTTNNCCAGAGGGTATACGCTTAAAAAAATCATGGATCTGAAAAACACCGTTCCTCAGCGCTGCGGAAAGGATTTTCTTTTTCAGGCCGGAGGAATAGACAGCGCCGACATCCGATTTGCCAAAACGTACGGGAAAACACTATTGGCAAGCGACATCCTGCTTTACATTTCATGGTTTCTCATCCGGAGAACCGAGTGCTTTCCTTCAAACTGCGCCCATTATCAACCGATCTGGAAACTCAGCCTCAACCGGAAAAACAATGTCATCGTCCTCGAAAAACTGTTCTGCGCGCAGGCACAGGATTTGAAGCGTATTCTCTTAAAAGTGATCAAACTTTCGGAGTTTGAGATCATTTTGGAAGACCTGAATGATAAGGTATGGCATCGGCGCTACTATTTTGAAAAAAATTAGAAGTCATGGACGTTCACATTAAAAAACTAGGCCCGGGCGAGATGGATCAATTCGCAACGCTGATCAATGTATTTGAAGAAGTGTTTGACATGGAGAACCTGCTGGGGCCGGATCCGGGATACCTGGAAAACCTACTCAGGAAAGAAAGCTTTATGGTGTACGTCGCCATGTTCGGGGAGCGCGTCATAGGAGGGCTAACGGCCTACGTCCTGCCTTCATACTATTTCCAGTCGTCGGAAGTATACATTTACGACCTGGCTGTGGATACCCCTTTTCAGAGAAAAGGCACGGGCCGCAAGCTGATCGAGGCGATCAAAGCAGACTGTAAGGCGCTTGGCCTGAGGGAAGTGTTTATCCAGGCCGACAGGATCGATGAGCATGCCATCGGCTTTTACCAATCTACCGGCGGCAAATCCACAGAGGTGGTTCATTTTTCTTATCCGCTTTGATCCATTCCTTTGCCGGAATTCAATTTTTGAGACACATTGACTTATGCGGGAACAGAAACCTGCTTAGTCTGCTCTGAAAGACAAACCTTTTGCACTCAGGGCCTCCCGTAGTTTCGGCAAAGACGATTTACCGAAGCCGTGCAAGGCCAGCAACTCCTTTTCGCTCCACCGGCTGAGTTGTTTTTCGGTATGGATGCCAGCACCTTCCATCGCACGGCGGGCAGGCGCTCCCATCAATGCCAGGATTCCGTCTGCCGGCTTCTTCGCCGCTTCGCACACAGGGCATGTCGGGCAATCGGTGCTTTTATAATACTGATGCCCGTTTTTGCAGGTCCGTAAGGTTTTTTTAAGTGTTGCCATTGTGATACAAATTTAAAAGATTTATGGGAACGTTCTTTTTTAGAGTTGCCTCTTTCGCTTCCTTACCGGTATAATTTATCCCCGAGGATTCTCTTTTCCTCATCAAGGCTCACTGCCGGTAATAGCAAGACAGAAGCAAGGAAAATCAATTCAATACTTCACAGGCATAGCCATGTAAATGCATCAGCGAAACGATCTTTTCATTTTCCACCGAATCGCTTTCTACCCTGAGAATGCGGTCGCAGTCTTCAAGGTCGACGTTGGCCATGTACTGCGGCCATTGCTCTTCCAGCAGCTGAAGCACAAGCTCTGCCTGCATGCTATTAGCGATATTGGTCTTAAAGATCTCTACCATGATGTGACGACTGTTGTTTTAATTTCAGGCGCTTATGATAAAACACATAAGACAGAATTCCCAGGAGAACCGGAAGAAATACCGGCGCCCAGTTTTCTGCCGGCTTGCCTGCCGCCGCAATGCAATAGATGGCTCCTGCCAGGTCGATCATCAGGCCTGCATAGGCCCATTCCTTGAGCCGCGGAAAACCCGGTATCACTATCACAATAACGCCCAGGGCCTTGGCAACACCTACGAAAGGCAAGAGGTAAGCAGGCAACAGGATATCCGCAAAGCCTTTTACCGCCAGATCGGCCATGACGATGTCAGGAATAGCGGAAAGCATCATAAATGCAGCGAAGAGGCCGGTAAAGATCCAATAAAGCAGGTTTGTTTTTTTCATGTTTGGTGGTGTTTAGGTTTAATAGATTGATTAAGCATTCTGATCAAAATGAAGAAGCCAGGTATTGCCGTACTTATCTTTCAGGTCGCCGAATAAAGCGCCCCAGAACGTCATTTCCAGCGGATGCAGCACGTGGCCGCCACCGGCAGAGAGCCTGCGGAAAGCCCTCCTGACCTCTTCCTCGCTGCTGCAATCGAGCATCATGGAAACGGCATTGCCCCTGATCCTGCCTTCCTCCGGCACCATGTCGGTGCCCATCAGCACGGTGCTTCCATTGGTGAGTGTGGCATGCAGGATCCATTGCTGCATGCTCTCAGGCATTTTAGCAGCAAGGGGCGAGTCGCCGATGGTTTGCAGATCCAGCTCCCCGCCAAGGCAATCTCTGTAAAAATTCATGGCTTCGCGGCAATTGCCGCTAAACGTAAGGTAGGAACGGATGTGTTTCATGTGTCTGAAATCGGTTATGGTAAGCAGGATATGCCATTATTTTTTTAGAGGAACCATGCAGCGCATGTCTTTGTCGTTCGGATAGAGTTCCAGGCAATAGCCTTCAGGGTCGAGCTCCGGCACTGCCAGTAAGCGCTGAAAGGTTTTGTCAACAAAGCTTATCTCATCTCTGTAGTTTACAAGAAGCCTGCTCATGTAGTCGCCTTTACGGATCACAAAGGCTTCGAGTCCGTAACGCGCTGCCTCTCCTTCGTCAAGCTGCCCGGCAGCAGCTTTATAGATAATACCTCCTTTTCCATCGGAATGAGAGATCCCGTAAAATGTCCGTTGTTCAAGGGCTGGGAGCATGCGATGGAGCCTGGTGTGAGCGGCCTCTATGCCATCGGGAAATGAATCCGCACGAAGGCAGATCACGGGGATGTCTTTTTCAATGCTGTATATTTCCATCGTATTGCGTGTTTAGTTTTCTGCAAGGGCTTTCAGGCGTTCAAAGGCTTTTTCCCATTTGTCCGACATCATTTCAAACATGTTCTCATCCATATCTGAGCGAATGTCCAGGCGGGTTGCCCCGTTTTCTTGTTCGCTGAGGCGGTAAATTTCCCGGCCTCCTTTGTATTGCTGCGCAATCGCACTGTCGGTGTCTTCCCGCCCGTCGTACACCACTCCGGTGTATTCCACGACCAGCGATTTGCCCGGTATGCTCTCAGCGATCTTTCCGGCCATGCCGTTGTTGCTTTGATCCAGGAACAAAACTTTGCTGCCGGCTTTCCAGTCTGTAGCGGCATAGGAGCCGGGACTAAAGACCGAGTACCAGTCCCTGGTGTATTGATCGAGGGTGAGTACATCCCAAAGCTTCTCTTTGGAAGCGTTGATGAGAATTGATTTTTCAATGGTTTTCATAGTTTTAAGTTTAATGGGTTATGTAACTACGCGTTGCCGACAAGTCGCATCACAAAGTTAGGCCGGCTTCTAAAAACAGAGCGGGTGCAAAACCGACCCTTTTCAGGGTTGTTTCCGACAATACATTGTTGTACTTTTGGATTGTTCTGTACATGCTTTTACCATTTATCCGATCGACCCATGCCTATGAAAACAGTCTCTATCCTGGCCCCCGAAACCGCCGTCATAGAAGCCATTGCCGACCCGCGCTACATGTTCAATGCAGTGAATATGTTCCTGCAATCGATGGGCAAAGCGCCCCTATTTGAGGTGCAGGTGGTTGGTTCAAAAAAAGAAGTGAAGCTGGAGAACAGCTTATTCTCCGTGCATACCGACCGGCAGATCCAGGACATTGATAAAACAGACCTGATCTTCATTCCCGCCCTGAGCGGCGATATGAAGCGCGCCGTGGAAGCCAACCTCGACCTGGTTCCCTGGATCGTGAGCCAGTATCATAAAGGAGCGGAAGTGGCCTCCTTATGCGTGGGTGCGTTCCTGCTGGCAGAAACCGGCCTGCTTAACGGAAAGAAATGCTCGACGCACTGGGGCTTTTACAATGAGTTCAACAGCATGTACCCGGATGTGGAGGTGGTGGATGGCAGCATCATCACCGAGGAGCAGCGCCTCTATTCGAGCGGCGGCGCCAACTCTTACTGGAATTTATTGCTTTACCTCGTCGAAAAATATACCGACCGCGACACGGCCATCCTGGCTTCCAAATTCTTCGCCATCGACATCGACCGCGACAGCCAGTCGGCTTTTATGATGTTTAAGGGACAGAAAGAGCACGATGATGAGGAGATCAGGAAAGCACAGGAGTTTATTGAAAGCAATTACCAGGATAAGATCACGGTCGACGGCCTGGCTGATCAATATGCCATTGGCAGGCGGAGCTTCGAGCGCCGCTTTAAGAAAGCGACGGGAAATACGGTGGTGGAATACCTGCAACGCGTGAAAGTGGAAGCCGCCAAGCGAAGCTTCGAATCGAGCCGTAAGAACATCACCGAAGTGATGTACGACGTAGGCTATACAGACACCAAGGCTTTCAGGGATGTCTTCAAAAAGATTACAGGCCTTACGCCTGTGGAGTACCGGAATAAATACAACAAGCAGGCCTAGCTGTTGCCCGCGGATCCCGCAGCCAGCATCGACCGGAACAGAAGCTTCTACAAGCCCATTCCTTTCATCACCTTATCCACGATACGTATCGCCTCATCGATGTGGTGTTTTTGAATGATCAGCGCCGGGCGTAGCCGGATGGAGGTGTCGCCGGCACCAATCAACAGAAGGTTATGTTCAAGCGCCTTTTTAATAAGCGTATCCCGCTCTTTGGCCGTTGGCAGGTCGAAGGCACATTGCAGGCCTCTGCCGCGGATGTTCGTGATCTTTCTTTTTTTTGCCAGCTTCTCCAGCTGCTTTAAAATATAAGCCCCTTGTTTTGCCGAATTCTGCACCAGCTTTTCTTTAGCGATCACCTCCAGGATCTTTGCTGCCCTCACCATGTCCGGCAGGTTGCCTCCCCAGGTCGAGTTGATCCTGCCTGCGGTGGTAAAGCAATTGTCCTTCACCTCATCTACCCTGGCCGTAGACATGATCCCGCACACCTGCATCTTTTTGCCGAAACACAGGAGATCGGGCGTTACGCCAAAATGTTCGTAAGCCCAGAACTTACCCGTAAGGCCAACTCCGTTCTGCACCTCGTCGAAGATCAGCATCGCTTCCTGCTCATCGGCAATGGCCCGCAGCTCCTGGAAAAATTCTTTCCGGAAGTGGTTATCGCCCCCTTCGCTCTGGATAGGCTCGATGATGATGGCGCAAATATTGTCGCGATGGTCTTTAAACGCTTTCATGATCTGCTTCAGCGCCTCCTTTTCTTTTTTCACAAGCGCCGCCTCTGATGCTTTGTTCAAGGGAAAGCTGATCTTGGGATTATCAATGCGCGGCCAGTCGAATTTGGCAAAGAGATCGGTTTGCACAGGCTTGCTGTTCGTAAGCGATAAGCAATAGCCGCTGCGCCCGTGGAAAGCCTGGCGGAAATGAATGACCTGCGTGCCTTTCTCTCCTTTGATGCCTTTCTCCCTGTTCTTCTTCACTTTCCAGTCCATCGCTACCTTCAGGGCATTCTCCACTGCCAGCGTTCCTCCCGAAATAAAGAAGGCATGCTTAAAGGCTTTGGGCATCGCATATTTGCCAAAGGCTTCTAAAAAGTGAGTATACTGCCTTGTGTAAAAATCCGAATTGCTGGGATTCTCAATACCGGAAATCAGGAGATCCTTGATGAAAGGCTTATCGGACAGGAGCTTCGGATGGTTATGTCCCAACGCATTTGTTGCAAAGAAGGAGAAAAGGTCGAGGATCTCGCGCTTATTGGTAGCGTCGTAGATGTAGCAATCGTGGCACTTCTCCAGGTCGATCACGAATTTAAATCCGTCGGCAAGGACGTATTGCTGTAAAACGGAACGTACGTTTTGGAAATTGGCTTCAGCAGCTTTCATAGGCAAAGAGGCTTTCTTGTTTCCACTAATGTAAAACTCCCTCCGCTGAAAGCAAAACATAACAGGTCTTTATAACCTTGTTTAACATAAAAAAAGAGTGCTCAACCATAAGCACTCTTTTTCACTGATCCTGTCTCCGCTACTTTTCAGTGTAAGATTTCAGGGCATCCGCAAAATGCGTCCAGCCGGCCGTAAAGCTTGCCGGAGCAAAATTCACGCCGTTAGCCGCAAACGATTCAAGGCCTGTATGAACGATCCTCAATGTTGTTTTACCGCCCTGCGCCTCCAGCTCCCAGCTTACCAGCGAATTCCCGGGATAACCGTCGTAACGCCAGCTGTAAGCCAAACGCTTTTCGGGCTGCACTTCGGTTACTTCACAGAGGTGCTTGTACTGCACATCGTCCGCCCCGGCCGTAAACGTGAATTTAAATCCTACTTCTGCCTTAAAATCTTCCAGGTCGAAATACCACTGACGCATTTCCTCTACGCGGGTAATTGCTTTCCATACGGTTGACACAGGTGCGTTCAGCACTCTTTCAACGATAACTGTTTTTGGTTCCATGATTCCTGTAGTTAATTTATTATGTAACTATTCAGTTACAAATATATGTGTAACTATTCAGTTACGCAAATAATGAGTGCGTTTTTTTGCAGATATCTCCGATGGCCTGACTGCCATGCGCCCTTTGCTTCTGATTTACTTAGGTAAGGGGACAAACTCCGTTTCTCCGGGCACTTTCGGGAATTCCTGCTTCAGCCAGCGCTGGCGGGCATCCTCGATCAGGGCCTTATCGGAGGCTACAAAATTCCAGTGGATAAAGCGCTCTTCCGGAAAAGCTTCCCCTCCAAAAATGTAGATGGTAGAATTGTCGCTCATCTCAAATTCGCAAAGGCCGCTGTCTTTTGCCACCAGCAGCTGCTTGGGTTCAAACAGATTGCCCTCGCTTGTGATATGCCCATCGAGGATATAGATCGCGCTTTCGCCGAACAGCTCCTTACCGATGTAAATACGTTGCTTTGTTTTAGCCTTTAGCTCCAGCAGGTATAAGGAGCTATAAACGGGCACCGGCGACTTTCTGCCGAATGCCTCTCCGGCAATCAGCCTGAAGGATACTCCCTGCTCTTCCCAATGCGGCAGGTCCTGCTTTTCGACGTGCGCAAAGGATGGCTCCATCTGCTCCAGCTCTTTCGGCAAGGCTACCCAGATCTGCAGGCCGTGCAATACCTTGTCGGACTTACGCAGGTATTCCGGCGTGCGTTCCGAATGCACAATGCCTTTCCCGGCAGTCATCCAGTTGACAGCGCCGGGGGTAATTTCAACTTCGGTGCCGAGGCTGTCCCTGTGCATGATACTCCCGTCAAACAAATAGGTGAGTGTGGACAAGCCGATGTGCGGATGTGGCGGCACATCAAAGCTTTCATGGTCGCTCAGGAAAGCCGGCCCCATGTGGTCGATAAAGGCAAAGGGCCCGACCATGCGTTTTTCGCGGAAAGGCAACAGGCGCCCCACCATAAAGCTGCCGATACTTGCAGCCCGTTCTTCGATAATGAGTTGGATATTTGACATAGTGTAAAGATAAGGAAGGAATGAATAGCATACTCTGCTATTTTTAGTTTTGTCCTTTATGGATAACAAGCAACTGATGCACCGGCATGCATCGCGATGTACCGTGACTCAGCCAATGCATCATGCTAAGCGCCTTCTCCCGGCGGTGCCGGGGCTCAGCCAACAGAGAAGTTGCTTAATCCTCCAAATACCCAAATTTGCCCATATTGAAATCTTCCACAGCCTGTACAATCTCTGCTTTGGTATTCATCACGAAGGGGCCATAGGTAGCGATCGGCTCCTGGATAGGCTCACCGCTCATCACAAGGACCACTGCATTCTCCGATGCTTCAATGCTAAAGTCTTCGCCATCGTTTGCCAGCAGCGCCAGGTGATCGGTCGTCACATCGGTTTCGCCATTCACCCGGATGCTTCCTTCCACCACCAGCAAAGCCGTGTTGTAGCTTGCCGGAAAGCTGAAAGAAGCTTTGGCGCCTTTGTTCAGGCGGGCATTGTACAGATGCACCGGCGTAAAGGTAGAGGCCGCCCCTTTGATCCCCTGGTAATCGCCCGAAATCACTTCGATGTTTCCGGCATCTGCGGGAAGGATATACTTGCCGATGCGGTCTTTCACAATTTCCTGGTATTTGGGCTTCGACATTTTATCTTTGGCAGGAAGATTTACCCAGAGCTGCACCATCTGGAATTCGCCACCGGTTTTGCTGAACTCTTCTTCGTGGTATTCCTTATGGAGAATGCCGGAGGCCGCAGTCATCCACTGCACATCGCCCTCCCCGATAACACCTTTGTTGCCTGAGCTGTCGCCGTGTGCGACCTTACCTTTATAAGCAATGGTCACTGTTTCAAAGCCCCGGTGCGGGTGCACCCCTACTCCCTTAGGAATCTGCGATGGAGGAAAAACGAACCTGGAATTATAGTCCATCATGATAAAAGGGCTCATGCGCTGCATGGTTAGCGCACCGGGAATAAAATTATGCACCCGGAAGCCATCTCCTACAAAGTGCGGTGTTCCGGGAGCAATCACTGATTCTATATGTCTTGTTTTCATTGTTATATTGTTTTTTGTTTTACTTAACAAAGTTACAACAGAGGGAGGCGCAGCACATTGATGTATGATAGGAAAGCATGACGGGGAAATAAGCAGAGCTGTTCTCCGCCGCTATTATAAACGAGAAAAGGCATCGCAGGTAGAGATCTGCGATGCCCTTAGAGGGATGGTTTCTTTTCCCTTATTAAGGCGTAGAAAAAAAGTGCTATTTCAGCTTAGCGAGCATCTCGTTGCTCAGGTCATCCGAATAAATACCGTAGCCGCCTACCAAAACGCCTTTCTTACCATGTTTGGATGAAGAGATGGCATAAAGCATGGCCTGGTCGGAAGGATCCTCATCCACATCAAAGCGGAAGGATTTATCAATCGTAAAATCCTCCGGCATGATCTCATTATCACTATTCAGGCAGGCCAGGTAATTGCGTTTGAGGTTAAAATCTTCGATGTAACCCTGCTTCCTCAGGGCTGTGATGGCTTCGCTTAATGTGTCGTAGGATTCCATATGTGTTTTGTTTAGAGTTATTAATGACGTTGCGACCTTATTCGCCGCTAAAAATTTAATCTTCCAGGAATCCGAACTTCCCTTGCTTGTAATCGCTGATGGCCTGGTGAATTTCTTCTTCCGTGTTCATCACAAAAGGGCCATAGCTCACATAAGGCTCGTTCAGGGGCTCGCCGCTCAGCACCAGCAAAATACTTTTTTTGGAAGCTTTGATACGGATCAGGCCTGCTTCGTTCTTAAACTGCACATAGTGATTCTCTGCCACCTGCTCCGTTTCATTCACTTTGACCTCTCCATCAATAAGCACCATACCTGTGTTGAATCCGGCAGGCACTTCAAAATCCACCTCGCCATTGGCATTCAGGTGAATGTCGTACATGTGCAGCGGGGAGAACGCATTCGCGATGCCTTTTGTTCCCTTATAATCGCCGGCCACCACGTGCACTGTTCCCATATTGTCCGGCAATTTAACCGCCGGCTTGTTTTTATGAAGAATGCTCTGGTATTTGGCTTTGGTCATTTTGTGTTTCTTCGGCAGGTTGATCCAAAGCTGTAACATTTCGAAGGCACCGCCTTTTTCTGTGTACGCTTTATCGTGATATTCCTTGTGAAGCACGCCGCCGCCCGCAGTCATCCACTGCACGTCGCCGGCATTGATCACTCCGCTGTTCCCGGCGCTGTCGTGATGCGCCACAGCTCCTTTATAGGCAAAGGTAATGGTTTCGATGCCGCGGTGCGGATGCACACCAACACCACGCGAAATCCTGGAAGGCGGGTAATTGACTTCGGCATTGAAATCTAGCAGAAAGAAAGGGCTCATTCTCTCCTCAAAACCTTTTCCGTTCGGGAAGTAATTCATCACTTTAAACCCGTTGCCCACCATGTGCGTGTTGGTAGGTGGAAAAACGCCTTCTACACTTCTGTATTTACCGGTTTTCAGCTTCTGAAGGTTATTGGCAATAGTTCCGAAAGCCGAAGAAACTCCAAGGAACATGGTTCCTAAAGCTCCTTTTTTTATAAATTCTTTCCTGTCCATTTGTTTTTTATTCAAAATTAGCCCCACAACCCGCGACGCCCATTGATGTATGGTAAGAAAACTTTATCCGGGTTTAAAATTCTTCTGGGCCAGCTCTTTTCGCACGCGGCTGAGGCTTTCGGGAGTAATGCCGAGATAAGAGGCGATCATCCACTGTGGCACCCGCAAGGTAAGGTTGGGATACAGTTTGATAAAATCCATGTAGCGTTTTTCGGCTGTAAAGCCCAGCAGGGAATTGAGGCGTTTCTGCATGTGCAGGATATGCTTATGCAGCATGCGGTCGTTGTAGGCCCTGAATCCTTTAATGATCTCGCTGGCATATTCAAGAAACTCTTTATCGAAAAAAACAACGGAAGATTCTTCAATGGCATCAATGAAGAAATCGGAAGGCTCATTGAAATAGATGCTGCTGCGGTCGCTCAGGAACCAGTTCTCGGATGCAAACTGAATGATATGCTCCTTGCCGGCGCTATCAACCGTATATGAGCGCAGAAGCCCTTTCTCCACAAAGAAGGAATGCTCGCAGATCTCGCCCGGGCTCAGCAGCACCGTGCCTTTGCCGACTTTACGAAGTTTCAGGTATTTCGACAACTGCTGGAATTGCTCATCGCTTACGTGAACATGCTTTTGTAAATAGCTTCTGAATACGTCTAACATAGCAGCAAGTTACCAAAAAATATCACATCCGCTAATCAGATCCGCGGTTTGAACCGGCTCAGCGTTTCCTGCGGGATGTCCGGGTAGTTGGCCGCAATTTTATCAAATAGGCACAGCACGACTTCCCGGCTCTTCCATGGATCGATGATAGTAGAATAACCCAGATGAAAAAAAGATTTTTTTTAAGTTTCTGAAAGCCTATTTTTACAGTATGCCAGACACTGACCCTATAGATCTACTGGTAACCACGGTACAGGAGCTTTCCCTGGTCCGCGACCTGCAAACCCTGATGTATGTTGTTCGCAAAGCGGCGCGAAAAGCGACAGGCTCCGATGGTGTTACCTTTGTATTGCTTGAGAACGAGCATTGTTTTTACGCCGATGAGGATGCCATTGCGCCCTTATGGAAGGGCATGCGCTTTCCTGTTCATTCCTGCATCAGCGGATGGGTGATGCTCAACCGCACACCGGCCATTATCAAAGATATTTACCAGGACTCCCGGATTCCGCATGAGTATTACAAAAATACCTTTGTAAAAAGCCTCGCGATGATCCCGATCCGTACCATGGATCCGATAGGTGCATTGGGCTCATACTGGAGTAAGGAATACCTGCCTACAGCTGCGGAATTGAAGCTTTTACAGGCCATCGCCGATGTCACGGCAGTAGCCTTCGAAAACATCAGGCTTACCAAGGGTTTCCCTGACAGCAGCCCCTCCATTCACTAATCCGTTTTGGGCTTTACAGGCCCGGCTCCGGTTAAAAAGTATGTCAATATAATTAGCCCGGGGCCCGCTAAACCTTTTAGAAAAACCCTATATTTGAAAGATGGAATTTTCTGCAGCTCAAATAGCAGCCTTATTAGGCGGGACGGTAGAAGGCAACGATGCCGCGACCGTGTCTAACTTATCGAAAATCGAGGAAGGAAAGCCGGGTACCTTGTCGTTCCTGGCCAATCCCAAATACACCAATTATATCTACGATACCGATGCGAGCATTGTGATCGTGAACAATACCCTGAAGCTCGAACGACCTGTAAAGGCCGGCTGCACGCTGATCCGCGTGGAGGATTCGTATGCCAGCTTTGCCAAATTACTGGAGATGTATGAGCAGGTAAAGGGCGTCAAAAAAGGCATCGAGCAACCTTCGTTCATCAGCGAGAATGCGCGCTATGGCGCTGATTGCTATATCGGCGCCTTTGCCTACATCGGGCAGAATGTAAAGATCGGTGACAAGGTGAAGGTGTATCCACACGTGTACATCGGCGACAACTGCACCATTGGCGATAATACGACCTTGTTTCCGGGTGTGAAAATATACCACGATTGCCATGTGGGCGCCAATGTGGTGGTTCATGCCGGCACGGTGATCGGTAGCGACGGCTTCGGCTTTGCGCCGCAGGACGGCAAGGAATTTGCGAAAGTGCCGCAGATCGGCAACGTGGTGATCGAAGCCAATATTGAAATTGGCTCCAACTGCTCGATCGACCGGGCTACGCTGGGCTCCACCATTTTGCGGAAAGGCGTGAAGCTGGACAATCTTGTGCAGATCGCGCATAATGTAGAGATTGGCGAGAACACGGTTATTGCAGGCCTTTCGGGCGTAGCGGGATCGACCAAAGTAGGCAAAAACTGCATGATTGCCGCCCAGGTAGGTGTTGTGGGGCATATCCGCATTGCCGATGGCGTGAAGATCGCCGGGCAGGCAGGTGTGGGGAACAGCATTGAAAAGGAAAACGAGATCGTACAGGGCTCACCGGCTTTCCCACTGGGAGATTTCAGAAGAAGCTATGTGCTGTTCCGGAACTTGCCGAAGCTGAGCGACAGGGTGAAAGAACTCGAACATAAATTGAAATAATAGCTAAACCAGAGGACCACCGCATACTTACGGAAAACGGATCCACAGAATGAAAAAACAATAAAACATGAGCGATAAACAACGAACGATTCAAAAAGCAGTGTCCATTACAGGGAAGGGCTTACACACAGGGGCCCCGGTAACTCTAACATTTAATCCTGCTCCGGAAAATCACTGGTACAAGTTCCAGAGAACGGATGTGGAAGGCCAGCCGATTATTGAAGCGGATTGCGACCTGGTCGTAGATACCTCGCGGGGAACAACCCTTGAAAAGAACGGCGTGCGCGTTCATACAACCGAGCATGTGCTGGCATCGCTGGTGGGCCTGGGCATCGACAATTGCCTGATCCAGGTAAGCGGCCCCGAGATGCCGATCATGGACGGAAGCTCCCTGAACTTCATCGAGATACTGGAAACAGCGGGGATCGTGGAACAGAATGCCGAACGTGATTACTTTGTACTGACCGAAAACCTGACTTACGAGGATACGGTGAAGAAAGTGGAAATGCTGGCTGTGCCGCAGGATGAGTTCCGCGTAACGGTAATGGTAGACTACGGCAGCGAAGTGCTGGGAACGCAGCATGCCTCGATGTACCATTTGGGTGAGTTCAAAGATGAAATCGCTCCCTGCAGAACCTTTGTGTTCCTGAGAGAGCTGGAAGCATTGTTGGCGCACAACCTCATCAAAGGCGGCGACCTGGACAATGCGATTGTACTGGTGGACAGCGAGGTGCCGGAAGATAAGCTGAACCACCTGCGCAAGGTATTCAACAAACCGGATGTGGAGGTGAAAGGCCGCGGCGTGCTGAACAACACGAAGCTGCGTTTCTTCAACGAGCCGGCACGCCACAAGCTGCTCGACATTGTGGGCGACCTTGCTTTGGTGGGCAAACCGCTGAAGATCCATGTGCTGGCGGCAAGGCCCGGCCACGCAGGCAATGTCGACTTCGCCAAAAAGATCAAAGCGCTTGCCAAAAAGCAAAAAACGGAAAAAGATTTCTTTAAGATAGACCTGAACCAACCGCCTTTACTGACTATCACCGACATCATGAAGATCCTTCCTCACCGCCAGCCGATGCTGCTGGTGGATAAGATCATGGAACTGTCGGAACAGCATGTGGTGGGTGTTAAAAATGTAACGCTGAACGAGGAGTTCTTCAAAGGCCACTTCCCGGAAAGCCCGGTGATGCCGGGTGTTCTGCTGATCGAAGCGATGGCGCAGTGTGGTGGCATCCTGGTGCTGAAAACCGTTCCGGACCCTGAGAACTACCTTACCTATTTCATCAAGATTGATGGCGTAAAATTCAGGCAGCAGGTGATACCGGGCGATACGGTAGTGTTCAACCTGAGCCTGCTGACGCCGATCCGACGCGGGATCTGCCACATGAAAGGCGTGGCCTACGTGAACAACAAGCCGGTGATGGAAGCGGAGATGATGGCGCAGATCGTGAAAGTGAAAGGCAACGAAGTGAAGGTTGCCGAGCCGCAATTATCCTAAGTATATTTCTATTGAAACGAGAGCATGCATATTTGATTTTATGCATGCTCTTTTTTTTGGTTCCTCAGCCTCCCGGCAGGTGCCAGCCATGCTATGAAACGTGATACAAGCCATTGGGTGAAAACCGCACGAGGGATTGCCGCGTAAATCCTTTGCCACGGTGGCCGTGGCAAAGATTGAAGCAAAAGCCCGGTTCGGCTCCCGCCGAACGTGCCCTTCTTCCGTAAAAGAAAAAATTCCATACCGGGTTCACCCCGTAGCTTCCTTTTGTCCACCACAAAATATGCCTGTGCCACCCCTTTGCATATCTGCATAAATTCGTTAGATTTGTTAAGATATAACCAAGCCTTTATAACCCAAACCTACTTTATGATCTCACCTCTTGCCAATATCAGCCAGGATGCCAACATCGGGAAAAACGTTACCATCGATGCCTTTGCTTCCGTACTAGGAAACGCTGTGATCGGGGATAATACGCATATCCATTCCAATGCCATGATCTATCCTGACACGACCATCGGTAACAACTGCCAGATCTTCCCGGGGGCCATTATCGGCATTGTGTCGCAGGACCTGAAATACAAGGGGGAACCTACGACCACAACCATCGGCAACAATACCATCATCCGCGAATATGTGACCATCCATAAAGGCACAGCCGACCGTATGACCACCAGCGTGGGAGATAACTGCCTGCTCATGGCTTACGTGCATGTAGCGCACGACTGCATCATCGGCAACAACGTGATCATTGCCAACAGCGTTGGCTTATCGGGACACATCACCATCGAGGATTTTGCGATCATCGAGGGCATGTGCGGCACACAGCAGTTCATCACCATAGGCGCGCATAGCTTTGTGGCCGGCTTTTCGCAGATCCGCAAGAGCGTTCCTCCGTTTGTACGCTGCGCCCGCGAACCGATGCAGTTCATCGGTGTCAACACCATCGGCCTTGGCCGTCGCGGTTTCGACAAGGAGGTGATCCGCCAGATCGAAGATATTTACAGGCTTATTTTTGTTCGCGGCCACAACATGACTAATGCGCTCGACATCATCGAGCAGGAAATAGAGAACACGCCTATCCGGAACCAGATCGTCAACTTTATTAAAAATCAGAAAGATGGGATCATTAAAGGGATCTAAGCACTTCATGAGTTGGTGAATCAGAGAACTAATGAATTGCCATGCCAGATTCCAAGGGTCATTCATGGTGAAGGCTCCTGTTTAAATCACTCATTCAATCAATTATCCAATTAATCATTATTATGTCACGCATTCTTACCGGCATTCAAAGCACCAACATCCCGCACCTGGGAAATATACTGGGCGCTGTATTACCGGCCATCGCACTTAGCAAAGACCCGAAGAACGAATCCCTGTTCTTCATTGCCGACCTCCACTCACTGACGTCTAAAAAAGATGCGCAGGAACGCATCAGCTCTGTCAACTCGGTTGCCGCCACCTGGCTGGCTTTTGATTTCGATACGGAGAAAAACCTATTATACCGCCAGAGCCGCATCCCCGAAGTGTGCGAGCTTACCTGGTACCTGAACTGCTTTACGCCATTCCCGATGCTGGCCAATGCCCACTCGTTCAAGGACAAGGCAGACCGCCTGAGCGATGTGAATGCAGGCTTGTTTACCTACCCGGTATTGATGGCGGCAGATATTATTTTATACGATGCAGACTTTGTTCCTGTAGGGAAAGACCAGTTGCAGCACATCGAGATCGCCCGCGATATTGCTTCGAAGTTCAACTTCGAGTATAAGCAGGACTTTTTTGTGCTTCCGCAGGGAAAAACGGACGAATCAGTGATGATCGTACCCGGAACGGACGGCGAAAAAATGAGCAAGTCGCGCAACAACTTCATTAATATTTTCCTTCCGGAAAAGGAGCTTCTTAAAGTGGTGAAAACCATCGTTACCGATGCCACGCCGATGGAAGAGCCTAAAAATCCGGACACAAACAATGTGTTCAATATTTACAAGCTGGTAGCGACGCCTGAGCAAACGGCAGAGATGCGCGCCAACTTCCTGAAGGGCGGCTATGGTTACGGCCATGCTAAAACGGCGCTGTATGAGGCCCTCCTGGAGAGATTCGCGAGGCCACGTGCCAGGTATAACGAGCTGATGAGCAATCCCGCTATTCTTGAAAAAGAGCTGAAAGTGGGTGAAGACAAGGCCCGTGCGATGGCCCGTGAAAAGCTGAAGCAGGTGCGCAGCATCCTTGGGTTTTAAACGATGATTAAAAAAATTGCTGCGAATAACGGGTGACGTCAACGTGTAGGCATGTACAGGTGTGCAGTGGCTTATGCTTGACAGAGTATTACAGTATGCTAGTTAAAAATCAGGAAATATGATCAAACGTTACTTTTCCATGGCCTTAGCTCTGGTAGCTGCAGGCATTCAGCTCCAGGCGCAGTGCGGCTCCTGCAGCACCACGATCTCCAATGCCAGCCCGGCCAACCAGCTGGTAAGCAACGGGCAGACGCTGTGCATTACCTCTACCGGAACTGTCAGCGGCCTGATCACGGTACTGGCAGGCGGCAAGGTGTGCAACCAGGGCCTGATCAATTCCACCAACGTATGGGTGGCGGGCGGAACACTGATCAACAGCGGCACGATGACGATCAATAACATTACGGTATCGTCGGCAGGCTCCTTTACCAATGAGGCTTCGCTGGATGCGGACAGCTTCCTGGTAATAAGCACCAACGCGAGGTACGTGAATAACGGCACCCAGGTCAACCAGGCATTTGCGACGGCCGACCATGCGGCGAGCGTTAATAACGGCACACTGACCTCCAATGTGGTGTATGATTCTATCGGCGATTTTACCAACAACGGGAATATCATCATCAACGACGGCTTTGCCAACGGCTGGGGAAGCAACTGCTTCAACAATGGGAACATCCGGATTGCCAACGACTTTGCCAATGGCTACAACAGCGTGTTCATTAATAACAAGAACATGTCGGTGATGCGCGATTTCTATAATGGCAACAACTCAAGCTATACGACCAATTGTATGGTAAGCATAGGCCGCAACTGGTCGAATACGGCCACGGTTCTCGGGCCCGCCGGCAGCTGCGGCGGTTTCAACATTGCGGGCTCTTCCAGCAACAGCGGCAGCATCGGAAACGCCAGCAGCTTTATCGACCTCTGCGATGCGGGGCATCCTACCGGGGGCATCGATGCCAATATCGGCACGATTGCCTCTACCACCACGTATTGCAGCTGTACCAACACTTGCATGACCGTGGGCCTCCAGGAGCTGCACTCCTCCGTATCCTCGCTCGTGGCATATCCCAACCCCGCCTCCGGCCGCCTCATGGTGCGCTACAGTGCCTCCCGGCAGGAAACGGTATCGGTAACGGTAAAGGATATGATGGGAAGAACGGTGCTCAGCCACACACAGGCTTCTTTTGCCGGCAACAACGAGCTGGAGCTCAACACCAGCTCCCTGGCAGAGGGTAGTTATATCCTCAGCATCAGCGATGCAACGCAAGCGGCGGTGAACAGGATATTTAATGTGGTGAAATAAGCTGTTCTTATCCTAATGTTAATTATTTAAAATAGTTTCGCCATATTAGAGCAATAATTGTAATTTTGCCCCTTATAATTTCATTTCATGTTCGGGAACCTTAAAATAAATACCGCATTATTCATTTGCTCGGCATTTATTTTTAAATTCCTGTTCATCAATGTCGGGATCGTTTCTTCCAGTACGTCTCATCACGCCAGCCACCTGGTAAAAAATCGTTTCTCAGTTACTGCCAAGCGAAACAGGGGCTCCGAAGTGGCAGACCACTCAGCTGCCAGCAGCTATTCTGCCCTTGAGTTCTGCGAGGAAAATTCCAAAGACGACGACCATTTTAAGCTGAATATTTTTCTTCCTTTGCTCGTTCTTTATGCCCTGGTTGCCGGAAGACGTTCCGGAAGCCTTCAAAAGATCATTCCTTCCCCACAACATTTCGCCTATACCTCTTCTCACCGGTACCTGGCCCTTCGTACGTTCCGCATTTGATCCCACTCAGGGAAGGGATCTTTATTGATAAGCTCTCAGGGATTATCGCCATTTCCCCCCGCTGTTCGTCAGCGTCCTTACAGAAAATACCGGCAAACTGTAGCTTTATGCAGGTGCCCCATAAATAATAAAAAAAATCGTACCGTTTAAAACCAACATCAACTATGAGGATAACGCTCATTTTCATCAGCCTGTGTGCCGTACTGTGCAGCACAAGCTGTGGCTCTAAAAAAGAAGAGAAAGAAGAAGAAACAAAATTCCTGGTGACCAGCCCTTTGAAGAAGGACACCCTGATTACCCGGGAATACGTTTGCCAGATCCATGCCATTAGCCACATCGAGCTCAGGGCCCTGGAAAAAGGTTACTTACAGAAAATTTTCGTAGACGAAGGCCAGGCCGTCAAGCAGGGACAGATCATGTTCCAGATCATGCCCATGCTTTACCAGGCAGAAATGCAGAAAGCACAGGCAGAGGCTGACTTTGCGGAGATCGAATACCAGAACACAAAACGGCTCACCGATAGCAATGTGGTATCGAAGAACGAACTGGCCATGGCCAAAGCCAAGCTCAATAAGGCAAAAGCGGAGCTGGCCCTGGCGCAGGTGCATTTAGGGTTTACAGAGATCAAAGCCCCTTTCGACGGGATCATGGACCACTTCCATGTAAGGCTGGGAAGCCTTGTGGATGAAGGCGACCTGCTCACCACCTTATCCGATAACAGCGAAATGTGGGTGTATTTCAACGTTCCGGAAGCAGAATACCTGAATTACAAAACAAGCGTCACACAGGAGAACCTGATGAAGGTAAACCTGATGATGGCAAATAACCAGCTCTTCAAATATCCGGGCGAGGTAAAAACCATCGAAGCCGACTTCAACAACGAAACGGGTAACATCGCCTTCAGGGCCACTTTCCCTAACCCGGACAAGCTCCTGAGGCATGGCGAAACCGGCAACATCGAAATGAACATCCCGCTGAAAAATGCCATCATCATTCCTCAGAAATCGACTTACGAAATCCTTGAAAAGAAATATGTGTTTGTGGTAGACAAGAACAACGTGGTTCACTCGAGAGAAATTACGATTGCCTCCGAAATGCCTGACCTGTATGTGGTCAAGGACGGCCTGAACGAAAATGAGCGCATCCTCCTCGAGGGAATCCGCAAGGTAAAAGACAATGACAAAATCGAGTATGAGTACGAAGATCCGAAAACGGTACTTCCGAAATTAAAAGTATATGTTGAGTAAGGTAACCGTAAAAACAGAAAGATATGTTTAGTAAATTCATTCAAAGACCAGTCCTTGCCATTGTCATATCCCTGGTGATATTATTTATCGGCACACTGGCTATTAAAACCCTGCCGACCTCGCAATTCCCGGAGGTAGCTCCTCCGGTGGTGATGGTAAGCGCTTCCTATCCGGGAGCAAGCGCCAAATCGCTGGCAGAGTCTGTGATCATTCCCCTGGAGCAATCCATTAACGGCGCCTGGGGCATGCGCTACATGACCTCCGATGCCACCAGTGCCGGCGAGGCCAACATCCAGGTGATCTTCGAACCAGGCACAGATATCAACCAGGCGCTTGTCCAGGTTTCCAACCGTGTGCAGCAGGTTACCAACAGGCTCCCTATCCTGGTGCAACGGGAAGGCGTGGTGATCACGCCGGTGATCCCAAGTATGTTGATGTACGTGAACCTTTACAGTAAAGACAAGAACGCCAATATGAAATTCCTGTTCAACTATGCAGGGGTAAATATGGTGCCTGAACTCCAAAGGATCAACGGTATCGGTCAGGTAAGGATCCTCGGAAGCCGCCAGTATGCCATGCGTGTATGGCTGAACCCGGACAGGATGCGTGCCTACAAAGTGTCTCCCGACGAAGTGATGGAGGCCCTGAACGATCAGAGTATCATTGGTAAGCCGGGCCGTATCGGCCGTGGTGACAGCAAACAGGCCGAAGCGCTTGAATATGTACTGGCTTACGCCGATCGTTTCAATGATCCGAAACAATACGAAAATGTCATTATCCGCTCCAACCCTGAGGGAGAGAACCTTCGCCTGAAAGACATCGCCACGGTGACGCTGGGCAGCGAGTACTACGATATTTACTCGAGTATGAACGGGCATCCTTCTGCGGCCCTGGTATTGAAGCAGACCTACGGCAGTAATGCCAGCGAGGTGATCGAAAAGGTGAAGGCCAAGCTGGAGGACCTGAAAAAATCCTTCCCTCCGGGAATGGATTATGAAGTGAGCTACGACGTTTCCAACTTCCTCGACGCTTCTATCGAAAACGTGGTGCATACCCTGCGGGATGCCTTTATCCTGGTAGCCCTCGTGGTATTCATCTTCCTCGGCGACTGGCGCTCGACGCTGATCCCGACCCTGGCTGTACCGATCTCCCTGATCGGCGCCTTCTTCTGCATGCAGCTCTTCGGGCTCACGATCAACATGGTGACTTTGTTTGCGCTTGTACTCGCGATCGGGATCGTGGTGGATGACGCCATTGTCGTCGTCGAGGCCGTGCACGCGAAGATGGAGGAGGAACACCTCTCGCCGTACAATGCCGTGCGGAAAGTGATCGGTGAGATCAGCGGTGCCGTTATCGCCATCACCCTGCTCATGGTGTCCGTATTCGTTCCGGTATCCTTCATGTCGGGCCCTGTGGGAACCTTCTACCGCCAGTTCTCCATTACAATGGCCTCTTCCATCGTGCTTTCGGGTGTGGTTGCCTTAACGGTAACACCGGTGCTTTGTGCCATGATCCTGAAAAACAATCATGGAAAACCAAGGAAAAAACACCTCCTCAACCGCTTCATCGATAGCTTCAACCGGGGCTTTGAAAAGCTGACGGGAAAATACGTGTGGCTTCTGAAACTCATTGCCCACCGCCGGATTGTGACCGTTGGCTTGTTCGTTGTGTTCTCCCTTGGGATTTTCTTTATCAGTAACAACCTGCCTTCAGGCTTTATCCCAAGCGAGGATCAGGGCATGCTCTATGCCATTATCCAAACGCCTCCGGGCTCCACCCTCGAAAGAACCAATGACCTGTCGAACAAGCTCGTGGATGTGATCACGAAAGTGGAAGGCGTGAAATCGGTTTCTTCCATTGCCGGATATGAGGTATTAACGGAAGGGCGTGGCTCCAATGCCGGTACTTGCCTGATCAACTTAAAACCATGGTCGGAGCGAAAACATTCGGTAGGCGACATCATTGAGGAACTGGAACAAAAAGCGAAGTCCATTCCGGGCGCTACCATCGAATTCTTCGATCCGCCGGCTGTACCGGGCTTCGGTGCCGCGGGTGGTTTTGCCTTGCAGCTATTGGATAAAACCAACAGCGGCGACTACAAGCAACTTGAAAAGGTGACGACGGATTTCATGAACGAGATGAGGAAGCGCAAAGAGCTCACGGGCTTATTCACCTTCTTCAGCGCCAACTATCCTCAGTACGAGATCGAGATCGACAACCAGGCTGCTATGCAAAAAGGGGTGACCATCGGCAATGCCATGAACACGCTCTCTATTTTTGTGGGTAGTACTTACGAGCTCGGCTTTATCAAATACCAGCGTTTCTTCAAGGTGTTCGTACAGGCAGCTCCTGAGTTCAGGAAGCTCCCAACAGACATCATGAACCTGTATGTGAAAAATAACCGCGACGAAATGGTTCCGTTCTCTGCCTTTATGAAAATCAAAAAGCAACAGGGCGCCAACGAGATCAACCGTTATAACATGTACAATACAGCCGCGATCCGTGGTGGGCCTGCGCAAGGCTACAGTAGCGGTGAGGCCATCAAAGCGGTGCAGGAAGTTGCTGCCAAAACATTGCCTCACGGCTACGACATCGACTGGGCTGCCTTGTCGTATGATGAAACGAGGCGTGGGAACGAGGCGATCTACATTTTCATCATCGTGCTAGTGTTCGTGTATTTTGTGCTTGCCGCGCAGTACGAGAGCTTCATCATTCCCTTGTCGGTGGTGTTTTCCTTACCGGCCGGTGTGTTCGGTTCCTTTTTGCTGATCAAGGGCATGGGCCTCGCCAACGATATTTATGCGCAGGTGGGCCTGGTGATGCTGGTTGGTTTGCTTGGTAAGAACGCCGTACTGATCGTGGAGTTTGCCGTGCAGAAGCAACGGCAGGGCGCTACCGTTATCGAGGCTGCCATCGAGGGTGCCAAAGTGCGTTTCAGGCCGATCCTGATGACCTCCTTCGCCTTTATTGCGGGTCTGATCCCGCTGGTATTTGCTCACGGCGCCGGAGCCATCGGCAATAAAACCATCGGCTCCTCGGCCTTAGGCGGCATGCTGTTCGGAACCCTGTTCGGTGTGATCATCGTACCAGGCTTGTATTACATTTTCGGCTCATGGGCCAAAGGACGTAAACTTATTAAAAATGAAGACGAGAGCTCATTAACCGAAGACCTCGTTCACCAGATAGACAATTTCCCACAACAACAAGAACATGAAGACGATGCGCACTAAGAGAATCAAGACCTATATAGGGATCACGCTTGTTGCCCTGACCTACACCGCATGCAAAGGGCCGTCTTTTGTTCACACAAAAGAAAACAAAACCGTACCTGCGAATTACGGCGGGGCGCAGGATTCTACCAATACGGCGAAAACCAAATGGAAGGATTTTTTCACCGACCCCAACCTCAATGCGCTGATCGATACGGCGCTGAAAAACAACCAGGAGCTGAACATCATGCTGCAGGAAATCCAGGTAGCCAAAAACGAAGTGCGGGCCAGAAAAGGGGAATACCTGCCTTTCCTGGGAGCAGGCGCTTCGGCAGGCGTGGATAAGGTTGGCAGGCATACCAGCCAGGGAGCCAGCGATGCCATCACCACGATTGCCCCGGGGCAGCCTACTCCTGAAATCCTGCCGGACTATATGTTTGGGGTATACGCTTCCTGGGAAGTGGATATCTGGCAGAAGCTCCGCAATGCGAAAAGAGCGGCCTTCAAGCGTTTCCTCTCCACCATCGAGGGAAAAAACTTCATGGTGACGCAGCTGATCTCGGAGATCGCCAATTCCTATTACGAGCTGCTGGCGCTGGACAACCAGCTTGAGATCGTGAAACAGAACATCGAGATCCAGACGAACGCCCTCAAGATCGTGAAACAGGAAAAAGAGTCGACCCGCGTGACGGAGCTGGCTGTAAGACGTTTCGAGGCAGAGGTATTCCATACCAAAAGCCTCCAGTTCGACATCCAGCAAAAGATCGTTGAAACGGAAAACCGGATCAATTTCCTGGTAGGAAGATTTCCTCAAACGGTTCAGCGGGATTCGCAGAACTTCAACAGCCTTCCGAATGATACGATTTACGCCGGCCTTCCTTCCCAGCTGCTGGGCAACCGCACAGATATCAAGAAGGCGGAGCTGGAGCTCATGGCGTCCAAGCTCGATGTGAAAGTGGCGAGGGCCAGGTTCTATCCTTCTCTCAACATCAGGGCGGGCGCAGGCTACCAGGCCTTTAACCCGGCCTTTCTCATCAAAACGCCGCAGTCGCTGATCTACTCACTGGCAGGCGACCTGGTGGCTCCGCTGATCAACCGGAATGCGATCAAGGCGGCCTATTACAGCGCCAACAACAAACAGATCCAGGCCGTGTATAATTACGAGCGCACCATCCTCAATGCCTACATCGAAGTGGCGAACCAGGTATCGAACATCAGCAACCTGAAAAAAAGCTACGAGCTCAAATCGCAGCGCGTGGATGCCCTGACCCAATCGATCACCATCTCCAACAACCTCTTCAAATCGGCGAGGGCGGATTACATGGAAGTATTGATGACACAGCGTGACGCGCTGGAATCGAAATTCGAGCTGATCGAAACCAAGAAGCAGCAGATGAATGCAAGGGTGAATATTTACAAGGCCCTGGGCGGCGGCTGGAACTAATACCGCGAAAAGCGCTTGAAGAAAACCCCCATGTTACGGATGTAGCATGGGGGTTTCGTTTTTAGCATATTATTGAAGGCAATGGGCATATTACTGAAAAATAGTTGGTGAAACGCTCTGAATACCAATCTGAATAAGGGGTTGAAGAAAGTTTAGTGAAAGTGGCTTCTAAAATTTTTGGTATATGAAAAAGTCAAAAAAAGCGCTATCAGGCTTCCGGAGCTATGTCTTTTTACCGTTCAAAAACACACCAATGAACGTTTTGCGTACAAAAAACTGATAGGAAAGCATGGAAATGACGGTTGTCCCAAACAGCACTATTAAAAATTTCAGGTATACAGAAACAGGCTTGTCATTCAGAAAGCCCGACAACAACAGGGCAATGAACAAATGTACGAGATAAACCCAATAGGCTGAATTGACGAAATACGTAATGTATGTTTTGGGAGCGTCGGCAAAACGCAGAAACAAACCGGTCATACCTATGCTTAAAGAGCAGGTAATGAATGAATTCAGTACCTGAAGCCCAGGCAGGCTTATCTGATCTTCGTAATAAAATTTCAGGCAAAACACCATAATACCAAGCACCGTCACGACCATGTCCAGTTCCTTGAAGGTGTTTAGCAATTCCCTGTTCCGGTATAATAGCCAGCCTGTGCTATAAAAAGCCATAGAGTAACATAAGACTCCTAAATCCGGAATCCAGCTGACAGATGTTTCAAAAGACCTGGCTCCAAATAAAAAAAGAATACTGAATGAAAGCCCTGTCATCGTTAGCAAACGGGGTACAGGTTTATCAAAGATGCGGTTAAAGAGATCATCGATAAACAAAAAAGAGCGATATCTTGTCAGCCTTGAAAACACATAGGCCAGAACGCTCATGATGAACAGATAGTATAAAAACCATAGATGCGACAAATGATAAGGGATATAACTACTGAGCGAAGAAAAATGTTCGGCCAGGGATACGGGAGTGTAAGCTTACCTTATTTTCGA
>DGQK01000013.1 GCA_002390745.1 Bacteroidetes bacterium UBA4416
CCTCAGCAGGGCTTTTACATCATAATTCTTTCCCGGCGCACTTCCATCCAGGTAGCTGCTCGCCATCTGACGGATATTGCCATTATACAGGTCCGGCGTCTGCACAAGGCCTGCAGCGTATACATTTGCAATGAAATTATTAGCAGAGCCCGATATACCGTTAATCGCTCTGTAGTCCCATGTGTTCGTGTTCCTGTCTTCGTAATAGGTCAGCGAATAGCCATACACATCCCTGCCATTGTAGCTGTTGGCATGCGACGGCGAGGCTAACTTAAGCGCGTCCTGTCCGATATCGAGGTCTTCTCTCAAGCTGTTACTGTTCACGCCTTTGATCCAGCCATGCAGCGTATAGGCGTAATCCGTACCCTGCACCTTGTCATGACCGGTTTCCACACGGGCCAGCGGTCCATGAAGATAGTAAAAATATTTGGCATCCCGCTCCCAGATCACATTATTTTTGCTGGTATATACAGCCGTGATCCGGTTATCGGCATCATACTCATACCGGTGCAGGAACATATCCTCCAGCCCCTCCTGGTAAGCTACCCTATTTACCTTGCCGCTGATCAGGTCGTAATCGTATTTAATATTCTTTTGGAGAAGATAGTTGATGATCTCCTTCTTTTCCTGGATGAGCTCCTTCACGTTACCGTGCACATCGTAGCTATAGTGCGTAGCATGGTTGTAGGTTGTTGCCAATCCATCATCCGTTTCCTCGATGCTCACAGCTGCCACGCGCGAACGCAGGTATTCCTGGCTACCCGAACTGAAGTTCGAACCGCTGATCAGAGGCGTAAAGGCAGGGTCATCCCCGTAATAGGTGCTGGTCACTTCCCGCTTAGGGGAGCCTACGATCACTAAATGATCGGGATAATTGCCCGAGGCGATCAGGCTGGCAACAGCGGCAGCGCTCATCGTCCGGAAATCGTTTCCGAAAGTAGCCTCACCTACCTGGCTGATCCTTCCGAGATTATCGTAACGCGTATAGCTGTATATATATTTCCCCGAAGTGCTGGCAGCTGCCTGCTTTGCATTCTGCGAGGCCACCAGCCTACCCAGCACGTCGTACCAGAAGTGCGATACACCCGCATCCGGGGTCTCCTGCCTCACCAGCTGGTTGAGCGAGTTATAGCTGTAGGTAGTCGCTAGCGTATGCGATGTGTAATAGGTTCTCGATCCATAAGGCGTGTTGGCGGCACGCTCCGAACGGATGGTCGCCAGGTTGGCACTGTTCGTTTCCACATGCACGCCTTCCGGAGGCACCGTCCTCACCAGGTTGCCCGCCTGATCGTAATAGTAAAGGGTAAAATGGTAGTCGCCGGCATTGTATTTCATATACATGGTTTCTACAGCCTGCCCGATGCATTTTTTAATATAGGCCTGCGTAAAGGCGGTTTTCACCGAATCAATGTAGGCATTATACAATTCGTCGCCTTCGTTTTCGGCCGCATCCAGGGCATACTGCACGCAAGGGTCTTCGTATTCCACCTCCGGGAATGGCAGGAGGGTATCGATACTGACGCAGGGCACATCGCCGAAGGAACAGATAATAGCAGGGCCATCGATACCCACCATGGTAATCGAAGAATTGATAAACTCTATTTCTGCTGTCAGAGAGCTGCCGCCATAATAAGGAAAATATCCAAAATAAAACCTTGTCCAATCATTCGGCAAATTCACAGCATAGGCCGGTAGGGGCGGCTGAGCAACCCCATTGATCCGGAACACGAAGTCTGTATTTGGGACCAAAGACGCCCCATTGATATTATGAATTTTAACACTGAACACACCATTGGAACACGAATCATTGGGCGTATAGCTTTGCTTGTATAGGATGTTGCCCGCTAAACCTGTGCTTTTATTGATGTAAAGAGCAGATCCACCTGCGTTCACCGTTTGCCATACTGTCGTCACGCCGCCATTCGAAAACGAGGCGTACTCACTCTCTCCATATTCTCCTGAAGGAATGGCTAAAATTAGTTTCGAGTCGGAATTGCAGGTAGGAGAAGTTGTGGAATAATGCGTTGCCGTTGGGCTTGTATTCGCAAGCACGTCAAAGGTAGGCAAAGCTCCACAGTCAAAATGCGAGATCAGCTGGCCGGTTTGTGAATTTGTCGGGGCCGCAGAAACACACTCATCACAGGCCCTCATGCCGAAGCAGGAGGAGCTTCCTTTCAGGACCAGCGGGGTGCTTCCGAAGGTGGCCGTCACGCTAAAGTCGTAGGTAGCCAGGTTCACCATGGGCCCCGGAGCCAGGGTAAAATTGCTCAGGCTATAACTCGATGTGAGTAAATTCTGTCCAGACACGCTGCCAGGGTTGGCGAATGATAAAGAGAACGAGCAGGCGCTGGCATCCGGCGCCGGAACGCTGGTAAGCGTGGATGCCATGAAATGCCCGGTAAGCAGGGTGGCCGTACTGGCGGCACTCTGTTTCCAGTAATAATAAAGCGGATTGGTATTCTGTGTTGTGGTGTTAAAGGTCTGGTAACTGCCGGCCAGCTGATCGCGCAGCCTCAGGCCAAAGTTAAAGACGGATGTATAGTTAAAGCTGGCATTTTTCAGGCGGTTCGGCGTATTGGCAGTATAAAGAAATGTTTCCATATCTTCACGCACTTTGTGCTGTACCGAGCTGCACTTGTCGAGGTCGAAGCTGCATGTTCCCATCACCAAAGGCTGGCCATTGGCATACACGGTTCCGGTAGCCGCTGCCGTGGTGGTGCTCACCGAGGAACCGCTGCCGGTCACGCTCGTTACTACCACGTTGAACACATTGCTTCCAAGCGTGCTTCCGCTGATGTTAGAAAAGGTATAATAGGTATTGGCTGTGCAGGGCGCCATGCTAAGCGTTACGGTAAGGCTGTTGCTGTTAAGTCCATTGGCATCCTTGATCACGAAGTTCGGGGCCGCCACATTCGGAAGCCACTTCCAGTTGCCTGTACCCAGCAATTGGCCGAAGCTATTGACGAAATAAGGCTGGATGCTGGTGCCGCTCATCAGGACACCGGAAGCAGAGCACTGGTTTCCGGTGGCGGCAATGGCATTCATCAGCTTCTGCAGAGCAATGGCCGTCAGGCTTGGCTCGCAGGGTGGTATAAAGGAACAGCCGGTAAGCGGGATGCAGGTGCTGCCGCTGAGCACCACGGTTGTAAACGTTTGGGATGAGCCGCTGGCCAGGGCGACGTCGGCCTTAATGGTAAAGTTATAAGTACTCCCCGACGAACTGCCCGGAACCATTTGGTAAAGCTTCAGGAAGGTATAAGTGTTGCTGTTGCCCGTATTGGAGAAATTGAAAGGATGGCCTGTCGGGAAATTAAGCGTCAGGCCGCAGGCAGGCGTGCTGCCGATCTGCATGGATGCTGTGAGCGCATGGGAGCTGCTGCTGCCGGTCCAGTTGGCCTGGATAAAGGTAGGAGAAATGCTGCCTCCGGCAACGGCCGTGTACAGATCCTTATTGAACTCAGGAACGGCAGACAGATTGATGGACGATGCCGTCAGCCGCCCGTCGAAGGACAGGGCGTTCAGCAGATTCTGCAAATAAAAAGCATTCGGGCACAAGCCTGTACTGGCATAGATCTTAGCTCCCGGATCGCCATTAACCAGCTGGTTGCCCAGGGCCAGGGCATTTTTAGCACCCGGAAAGCGCTTAATCTTGCCGGCATACAGGCTGTTGGTGAAAGGTGTGCAGTATTGGGGTTCGTTCGCTGCATTCATCGGGAAGAACCACTGTTTGAAAATGTTGCTAAAGGGGGTTCCGGGATTGAAAGCGTAATATTGTGTAAACGGGGTCGACAGGTCCTGCGCATCGAAGCCCGGATTGCCGATGCCGTCATTGACGCCGCGGTATTCGCCGTTCATGGCATAAGATTCCGCAGCTTCTGCCTGCATCTCGTTCTTCAACGCCAGGTAAATGCTCTTGAAGCGGTTCCAGTAATCGTTCTTCAGGTTTGCCGGCATATATGCCATAATAGCATCTACCCCCACATTGTTCACAGATGTAGCGGTAAAAGAACCTCCATTGGCATTCAGGATCCCCGCCAGGCAATTCAATTGCTGCGGGCTTACGGGCTGCCCGTACTGGATGGCGCAGCTGGTAGTAATGAGGGCGGCCAGGGCCGGCACGCTCACCGAGTTGCTGTAATTATTATAACGGATATCGATCGGCTTATAATCACTCCGCCATGGCCAGGAAAGCGAGGTGCTCGGTGTTCCTGTTCTCTGGGGAACCACGGATCCTGTGGCAACCACCGGATAGCCGCTATTCGAGGTTGCGCTTGAAAAACTGAACTGATCGCAATATTGACCGTTCGTGCTCCAGTAAGGATCATAGGTCAGTGGGGTGCATAATTTCAGAAATTCGCTGCTACTGGTTGTCAGGATATCATCCGTTACCAGGAGCAGGGAATCGTAACTATCACTGTTGTTAACATAGCCGGTCACTGCATTGGTACCGGTCCCTACGGTAACGCTGTACGGCGTTACCGTATAGGTCGAGTTCTTCAGGCACCAGTCGTAATAGGCATATTCGGGATGGTAGAACACCAGGGATTTTGCCCAGCTATTGCGCCAGTTGGCGATGAAGTCTGCCAGCTGGTCCAATTCCTGGGGTTTTACATAATATTGCGCACCGGCACCTGTATTGTTCGGATCAACCGGTGTCGGATTTGCGCTCGAACGCAGCGGCGGATGGTAAGATATTGTAGTCCCTGATACAATCTTCGTGACATAAACTTTAGAAATGCTGCCGTCATCGTCGCGGTATTCTGCTTCGAAATCAGCGGCGGCTCCGCCATGGTAAATGCTTTTGCGCAGGAAAGGGGCCCGCCAGCCCGGCGGTGTGTAGCCAATCGCAAAATTCTTGGTCTTCGGCAACTGGTTGGCCGGGTTGTATACCGACAGCGGGTACAGCGCCGGATTGCAGGCGCCGGTATTATCTTCCCAGTCGCCGTACTGCCCGCCCGGCGATACATCGGCCAGCATGGTCTGGTATTCTGCTTCACAAAGGCTCACATAAGTACAGGGCTCACGGCAGATATCGTATTCACGCTGCCAGTCGGCGGCATTGCCTTTGCCCGCGAGCCTGTAGCTCACGCTATCGCCGAGCGCCGCCACACACTGGTCGCAGCTAAGGCTGCAACCGCTGGTATCCGGCTGGATATGGTCAAAATCCGATGGCTGTTTGACACAGTTACTCTTCAGGTAATCGTTCAGGTAAAAGGACAGGGCCGCCTGGTTAATTTTCAGGGTTTTAGTAACCGTATATTCTCCTTGCCCGAGGTCTATCAACAAATGATTGCCTGAACTGCTTAGCTGGGCGGTGGAGAAATTTACGATCTGGTTGCACTGCGTATCAAGGATATAGTCCGATGTCGGAGGGCTTCCCGGGCCACCCGGAGGCACGATGTTGCCCAGCGTCTGCGTCACCTTCGTAAAGCCCGGAGGATTGTTCATGCAATTATCGAAGACGTCTATCTCCAGGTCATATACACAATCATAGCAGGCATTGGAAGGCAGGCAGCTGTATGTGAAGCTTGTCCCTTCAAGCGTATAGCTCAGGGTGTAAGTACCTGCGGTAGGTACCAGGATCTTCTGGCTGAAGGTCAGCTTATCGCCTGCCATCTGGTTATTGTCCAGCTCCGTATCGTAGTCGGTGGCATTGACTTTATTCAACAGGTCTGTATTCAATACGGTCGAAGCCGTTGGCGCGGGATAAAGCACATTCCCTGCGGCATCTTTCAGGTCAGACATGTTGCCGGGAGCCGGCCCCGTGAGAGCTGTGGCAACCGTACGCCCTTCCTGGTCGATATAGCTGATGGAAACCTGGCCGTTGGCATCTACGACCATGTTTTTCTTATAATGTTTATCGTAACCTACCTCGGAGCCAAACAGGCGGTCGAGCTCCAGCTGGTTGGGCACACCATAAAAGTATTTGGTTTCATGACCCGTGCCGATCTGGTGCGTCTTCCCTACACCGCCCTGTGCGGCAATGCGGCCGGTATTATCATTGGTATATACCGTCTGGCTGATCGGGAATTTTTCTGCATTCGGCACATAGCCCTGGGCGAACTGCTGGTTCAGGTTATTATCGGAATAGTAATTGGAAGCGCCATAGCCCGGATCCAGGCCCGCTACAAATACGGCGCAATTGGTGCTCGTTCCCGGGGCGGCTTCCTCGTCAAAGTATTTTTTGCCATAGGGCTTCTGGTAGGTTTCATCAAAATTGAAGGCAGATTGACCTCCGACATTGTACTGGTAAAACTTGATGGTAGCGTCCGCTACAGGCACCGGCAGCGCCTGCACGGCAGCCCTTCCGTTATAATCGTAATAGGTTTCGCCCACAATGGCATTGTTATCGGAATTGTTTCTCGTGACCGACTGGCGACTCCGCAAAGTGCCGTCGAAATAGCTGATCACTTCCTTCTTCTTTCCTTCTTCGGCATAGGTGGCTTTGTATTGCCAGTTCTTATTAAGTTCGTGAAATTTTGGAACTATCGTATTTCCGTTGATCTGTGTCACATTGTCCAGCGTGAGGTAAAACAGACGATCGGTGCCATTACTCGGGGCAGCCGTGGTAACTACGGTATTGGTATTGGCGATGCTTGATGGAACGATAGGGGTCTGATCCTGCCAGGACCAGGGTGTGTAAGCGGTTTTCTCCCAGGCGTTCGGAACGAGGCTCGCTCTTCCCACTCCCCGGAGGCGGAAGAAGACCTGGCCTTGTTCGAAGACGTTGCTGATCCGGTAGGACTGCTGGCTGGTGCGCACCCGCGTGGCGTTATGCCTGAAATCGATTTCGGGGTTCGCCGTCCAGTAAGCGTTCTTTTTGCCGTCAAGCCAGAGCCATTCCAAATCGTAGGCCTCGGCACCGTTGATGTGAGCCCAGGAGATCTCAAACTCGTCGGTGGCATCCAGGTAATGGATCACCACATCATCGTTATTAAAGAAAGGTGAGAAATTCTGAGGCATTTCGTAATAGCGCTCTGCATCGGTCTGCGCTTCGAGGTACACATTGGCCGGGAGTGTCGTGCCCGTGAGAGAAGGGTCGGAAGAGGTCACAGAGATCCCCAGGATCCGGGTGGTCACCATATAGCCGTTATTGAACGAATACACATCCAGGTCGACTGATGCATGCGGGGCGGAAGACTGGTGATCGTTATTTCCTTCATAGCTTACCAACAAGGTCCGAGTAAGGACCGTTGACCCGCCCCCCAGCGCCAGCGGCGACACAGAAGTTACCTGTACCGTGACTGTGGCCACGAAATCGGCTAAAGCGCCGGTATAGTAACGGTCGATCCCCAACGTCAGTTTATTATTGAACGAAAGATCATAAAAGCCCCAGGTACCGGTACCGGGCATGGTTGCAATGGATTGGTATTTGTTATCCTGAATGAAGAGGACGTTGGAAATGGTGACATTGGGACTCGACAGGCGCGCCATTCCCACTTCGTGAGACGCCATCGCATTCCTGGAAAAGCCCATGCCCAAAAGGACATAGAGCAGAACGAGCCTTAAATGAAATCGGTGTTGAGTAGCCATAAGCTTTTATTTTTTCTTAAATCTGACAGATTGTAATTGGTTGATGACCTCGTAGGTGATCGTTTTTCCTTTGCCTTTATAGGCGTTATTTTCCTGCGTCACATACGTATCCTCTGCAAAGAGTGCAACATTCACAGGAGGCGAGGCAACGAAGGTTTTATAAACGATCTCAAGCCTCGGTTTCTTTTCTTTTTCATAGTAATCGTTTTGGTTCAGCGGCATTTCCTGATTATAGCAAAGCACCATTTTTTTTATGCTATAATTCGACAGGTTGATGTGCAGCTCTATTTTCGAGAATTCCATCTGATCGTCATCCGTGAAGTTAAGCGTATAATGCCGCTCGGTGGTACCCAGATCCTGTACCTGAATACTGCTGCACCATTTCAGGAGGCTGTCCACATTGGTCTGCAAAGGCGAAAGGCTCATCTTTCTGGTGTCGGTGATCACAATGAACTTATCTTCATGATTGACCACCACTGTTCTTTTTGGATTCACCACCGTTTCGATTTCCAGTACCTTGGAATAGCTCATGCCCTGGTATTTGATGTATTTTCCTGACTTCTGCTCCACAAGGTTTCCCCCTGTGTGGCTATCATATACGCTGTATTGTATATCGAGAGAATACGAAGTAGTGCTGCTGTAGAGATCGTTCACCTTTTTGAAATCGGCCTTCGCTTTTTCAGCGGGTGTGTTCACCGCATTTCCACTCATAGAAAACAGCACACAAAATAATAACAATAGCTTTCCAAGGCCGGGTAAAGAACCCACCGTATAAAAAGACCGTGTCGAAAAATGCATCATTGTTGAATATTTGTATTATTGTTTCGTATGGTTCTTGGTTTCCTGGATGGTCATGATCCCTTTTTCAGTTTCCTTTTTCACGCGCACCAGGCTGCCCTCTTCGTCGTATTCATAGAAAGTGGCAAAATTGTTGGCATCCAGCTCGGCCACGTACTTCAGCGTTACAGGATCGTATACGAAGGATTTCATATTACTATTGAAAGGATGAACACGGATATCATCGAAGTAGCTGGCCACAAAAGGCCCATTATCGATATTGGTCAGCGTGAAGTTGATATTTCCTGTAGCTCCCGCCGAAATAGAGAAGGTATATTCAAAGCGCTGCCAGCCATCGATGATCTCGGATTTTTTCAATGTGCCCGGAGTGATCGATCCCGATCCTCCGCTAAGCGACACATTAATTAAAGAATTGGTATAATCCAGGATTTCTTCCGTAACAACGGATCCGGTCAATGCCTTTTCCTTCACCCAATACGATAGCACATATTTTTTAGCGACACCACCGGTAGTGATCGGGCTGAAAGCCATGATAAAATCACTGCATGCCAGTGAATAGGAACAGGCTGGTGCAACTGATGGCACACAATCAACCGAAGTGAGCGTTTTGACCATATTAGCAGAATTCAGTCCTGTCAAAGGATTCAGCTGCATACTATATTTACCCGTATGCGCTTCGGTATTACTCCGGTATATTCTGAATGGCATATAGTCAAAATGCGTTTCCCGATTAGCAAAACAGTCTTCTCCCGGACAGGTATAATCCTCAAAGCCGTCATAGCCTATTTCCTGAAGCCTGGCGTTGGATGCCACCGCCATCGGAAACAATTTCAGACCACAGGTACCATACTGTGCAGCCGAATAGCGACTCAAGGCATCTTTATTCTCCACTTCTATCCCATAAGGATTTATCTTCGTGACCTCGGATGTGTAAGTCCAGTTGCTGGTATTTTTGCTCCAGTCCTGGCCCATGACAGCCGGGTGACGGTAGAAGGGCTGAAAATCCTTGATATAGCCATCGTTCCGGATATCGGTATTTGCCGCTCCCGAAGCATTCTTCTGGTAGCGGTCATTCAGATAAGACCAGGTAATCTTAGGTCGCCAGTTACCTTTGATGCCATACAGGAAAGGATTCACAACATCTCCTTCCACCAGACCGCATTTTCTGCTGGATGCAGGTATGGTCGTAGTACTTATTATTTCGCAGGATGCAGCCGACCCGGCTACCGGCTTCACTTTAAAATAAAAACTATGAAACGGATAAGGCGCAACTCCCCTATAGCCTACAGGCGAACTGATCCAGAAAGTTCGTGTACCTTCCTGATAAGCTAATCTTATGCTTAATTCGTTTGATTGACATTGCATAGGATAAGTGTAACCCCAAATTCCGTGAAACAAGTCCACCCATTGGGTTTTAAGATCGCTCCACACTGCACTTCCCTGAAGCTTAAACTCATATACACATCCACTAATGTTGGCAGTAAAGGTATTGGTGCTATTGGTAGACAGAATCGGCGGAGGAGGATTTCCCATCCAGGATTGAATATAATTTATCACGGCTTGTGACTTGGCATTAGGATATGATTCGCAACGGGCTGGATGATTGACCTCATAGCCCCTGAAGGTCTGCCACTGATCGCTGTACTCAATGGCAGAGGCATTCAGCACTTTGTATTGCCTGTCGTTGGCCGGGCTCGATGGGTTATCGATTGTCCGGACATCCAGGTCGGTATTTAAGACACCATCATTGTCATAATCCACGGGGTTTGCCAGACTTGTCAGGGAAGCCATCTGCGCCCCAAGCAGGTTGCGCCTGCCCGAGCGCAGCACTTTCACTGTTACATTAGTTCCTGATCCCACCGGGCTGCCGGCGCTATTGATGACGCTTACCTGATTGCCGGAAATACTGCATACCCATCCTACTACAGGCGTGGTGCCGGGCACGGTGATTTCATCACCGATGTTGAACAGGTCCGGACGCGATACCGCAAACGTGCCGGGAGCTGAGAAATTCACCGTTTCACTATAGCCGATATTTTTATAGGCCGGGCCCATCAGGTCATAGCCCCAATACGCAGGATATTTCAATGAATAGATATCATCATGGAAATCGTTCTTAGTACGCGTTACCAGCACATCTCCTGTCTGGGCGTCGTAAGCAAGATTGGAAGTCGTCACCGAAGAGCCGTTATCGTGAGCCGTGGTACTTTCCAGGATCCCGTAATTGCTGATCACCTTGGTCATCACTGCCGAGCGGAAGCGCGTCTTCTCGAAGCTGTAGGATGGCCAGATCGTGGGCACCGCACCCGGGAAGATCCCTACCAGGAACACCGCCAGGTTGATCTGCGCACCACCCATAACGGTCTTGGTTTCCGTTTCCCGGAAATCGGCCACGGCATCGAAATCCGTACCGATCGTTCGGGAAGCAATCGCTCCGTCCTTATGGATCACCGTACAGCTATTCTCCAGCTCATTCGGCACGCAGCGCGCATCGGAGTGGATGTCTACTAATCCGTACTCTTTATAACCGCCGTCTTTGGTCTTGTAGAAATACTCGACCTTGCTCAGCGGCTTATCGGAGCCTTCCGCGTAAACGGATTGCCCCTTAGGCTTGCCATGCATATCATTGAGCTTGATCACGTAGCCCTGTGAGGCCGAGATGTAATCTCTTGACATCACTTTTAGCAGGCCTCCCAAAGGCGGCTTGTATTGCTTGGGATTGATGGGCGTGTGTGTGGTAATGGTCGGGTAATCCTTAGCAGTGTAAAACTCATGCACCACATAACCTGTTCCGTGGGTCTTCACATTCGCACCGGTCGGAATGAAGTTCCTCACTTTCACCTTGCTATAGGACACAGATGCTGAAGGGAAAAACGTTTCACCGAAAGGCTCTTCCATAAAGAAGCGTTCGTCCGGAATGAGCATCGTAAACTTGTTGGGCCCCATGAATACCGGCTGGCGGAAGGGGTTCTCATCGCCGCCCAGCATTGGCTCGTAAGAGGCAACACCGGAGCTCACCGTCTCTCCCCAGAACTCGGTTTCGTAGGTAAATTCCTGGCCGTATTTGGAATTTTCCTGGCCCGGATTGTTGGGATCGGTCGTTTGATCTTTCCAGTTATCTGTAATGCTGAGCGACTTCACCCGGGAGCCGCCTCCGAATTTATGGCCGCCAGGATTGTAAAGCCTGATAAAGGATTTTCCGGGCACAAACTCCTGGCAGTAATGTTTAGTCATTAAGCTGTGATTCGGCCCTTTGACAGCCTGCATAATGGTTTTGAAAGGACCGCC
The DNA here is from genome assembly GCA_002390745.1 of Bacteroidetes bacterium UBA4416. GTDB lineage: Bacteria > Bacteroidota > Bacteroidia > B-17B0 > Aurantibacillaceae > UBA4416. The sequence continues at coordinate 11,620 of DGQK01000013.1, forward strand.
GGTTGCCTCCGAGGCCAGCTGTTTCAATGCGCTTACGACATCCGATGGCGGACTGAAGGAGGCGTCCCATACCAGGTTATTATAATGGGTTTTACCAAAGTTCATCGCTGCCTTGGCAATCGGATTGATCTGCCAGGTCGGATTGATCGTGGTTTTATCATCCCGTTTCACAAGGCCAAGCTTCACAAAACCTACCTGTCTGCCATTCGACGTTAATCCCGGAGCAACACCACAATCCGGGATAGCTCCATCGAGTCCGGCGTATCCCGATACATACTCGAAGTGATCGCCGACATTGGTCGTGTTTCCGGAGGTATTGGTCAGATTGACCAAAAAACGGAAGTACAGGTATTTTCCATCGGTATTGATGTCTTTCAGATATTTCTGCCTGACTTTGGCTGATGCTTCCGCATCCGTACTGTAGGTCAGTGGCTCTGTAAGCTCAAAGAAGAGGTATGGGTTTTGATCTGAATTATTTGTTCCTGTGTACAAATTGGATGTTGTACCGGGCAGGACTGTTGTACTGGATGACCCGACCGCTACAACCTTCATCATCTGCATGGCCGGCCGGTTCTGTACAAAAGCGTAATCATCGGACTCATAATTGACCTGAATGGTTGCTCCGGATGGCAGATCGATCTGCGTCAGGCTCCAGGCGGAGGCCCTGAAATCAGCTTCCGCTTTGCTGAACTGATCCACATAAGGAAATTCAGCATTGTTGAGAGGGCTGCTATAATTATAGGCGATGGTAGGAGCCGTTCCCGGAGCCGTTGGCCCTACGATGTAGTTTGCGGTGTTATTGTTCAGGGGCATGTAATTCCCCCAGCGGTCATACGCTTTAGGATTGTAACGGAAGTTATTGACGAGAGTGCCGTTATTGGCATGCGCCTGCCCGTAACTGAACCGATAGGTGTTCACATTCGCCTTATCCGACTTGCCGTAGGTAAACCAGATCTTCTTCATAGTCAGCTTTCCTTTGGCTGCATTGAGGTTGGTACTTCCATCCATTTCTGCAACACCGTCGTTGTTAGGGACACCGCCGCACAGGGAATAGTCGTACGCAAAATGCACCACCTTTACCGGAACGGCATTGCTGCCGTTGGCATCGTACTCGGGCCTTGCATACAGCGAAACGGATTTCAGGTATTTGGTTTTCATCGCGCTTCCAATCCCTCCGTTCACATCCTGCGCCCCCCGGGCATCGTGCCGGTCGCCCAGCTCGAATACGGCCACGTAGTTCCGTGTGATGATCTTTTGAACAAACCACAGCTCTTTCTCACCATATACCAAGTTGCCCTGGTCATCATTCTGAATGGATTTTCCGTTTTCGTTGAAGTTGGCCATATTGAGCTCGTACGGCATGCGCCAGCCGTATTTCGCGCCGGCCTTCACATATTCGAATTTAGTATAATTGCCATAGTCGTCGTCAGACAAGCCGTCACCTGTTACATCCACATAGTCCGGCGATACAATAGCCGTTAGTAAATAGGCATGGGCATAAGGCGGCATTTTTACGCGGTTGTAATAGTTGTCGGCTCCTTTGGCATTGGAGGTGCTCAGGTCGCTGCCGCTGTAGGATACATAAGCCGTGGTATTCTGAAAGCCGCCGTTTGCCGGCGTCAGCCCCGTGTTGCCTGTGTTGATGGTAGAGCTCGCATTGAAGGTGATTTCTTCCTGGAGGGTATTGTAGGCCGGCAGACCATAGATATACCGGCTGCCATCCACGCGCAGGGCGGTAAGCTCGGCAATATGGTGTGCTTTTGCATCGGCATTGATATTCATCCCTAAAGGATGCGTGCGCGTGTAAATGTTTTTATCCAGGCCGTAAAGCTTTGCTTCCTCCAGGTTCAGAGCCGACATCACCTGGTTTCGCTTCTGGCGCTGGGTGATATAGTTTGTAGAGGGAACAGGCAATGTCGGTCCGTTCTCCCATTTCTCCAGCACATCGGTGGCCCTGTGATCTACGAGCTTATCGATCTTAATGCGGTAAGCTTCATCGCTGCCGATGGCCTGGTATAATGCATTCTGTACCTCATCGCTCGATTTTTCACCGACCTCTTTAAAATAATACGGCTCATAATCCTTATTGGTCGTACTGGCATGCGCCGAAAGCCGATCCTTTGCCACATTGTCCTTTTCCCATTTGCCGGCTACGGTATTCACATCTACTACGGATACATCAATGCCTCCATGAAAGGTTTGCGCTCCCGAAATCTCTCCGCCTGCTGAATAGCTGTCGCTGGTATTGGTGGAACGGTTATCAAATACATAGCCCACATCGCTGCGGAAGGGTCGGAAAGCTCCGCCTATGCCCTGGCCGGTAACCGAAAACACATCATAGGTCTGGTTGGTGACGGGCAGGTTTTTGGTATAGCGGCTGAAAGCCTGATCCTTCTCCCGGTTAAAATCCATCAATACATTGTTAGCGCCCTGCCCCGCATGGCTGAACATGTAACCGTAAGCGGCTGTAGAGGTATAAGGATCCATCAACGACTGATTGGAAAAATAACCACCGAGAGTAACATCTCCGTCCAGACCGAATACCGTTGCTCCGAACTTAAAGCTGACTGCAACAGAGTTGTTCACCATGTTGTTCTGGATACGGGGTACAAAGGTCGAGGCTCCGAAATTAACAACTCCGGCACTACCGGTCCCTCCTCCTGTGCTGATATCAACCTCTCTTGGTCCATCGGATGTTTGTGCTTTGATCGTTTTTTCTCCTTCCCGTTTATAACCGGCATTTAAGCTCAGGTCCTTTAAGCCTCCCCTCGAGTTGACACTCATACCGATGCCTATAGACACATTATCTGAGGTATTAATATCACCTTTCTCTGCATTATCCACCCGGGCAGAAAAGCTCAGGTTAGGCGATATGGTCAAGCCACCGCTGTTGCTGGATTTCATCCCAAGGCTCGCATTCATGCTTCCCTTGCTTGGATTTCCGGCCGAAATGCCGGAACTCATGGATTGTTCCATCCCGATACCGTTATAGTTATTGTAATTGATTCCCAATCCTATGTTCAGCTTTCCTGTTGTTTTGCTTGAAGAACCTTGCTTTTGGAAACCGAATAATTCCATTCCAACACCCACCGTCACTCCGTAGGTCGTGTTATCCTTCATATTGAACTCTTTCTCAATAAGCTCACCGTTGAAGTCATCCGGAAGGCCACGCATGTTGCGGTTAATGGAGCCCACGTTCAGGTTCCAGCCCAGGCCGGTCCAGCTGGCTTCGTCGTCCATGCCGATGCCTGAGTTGTAAGCAATGTTGAGCGGGTAGCCACCCACATCCATCAACGGAATGTTATACTTAAAATCTCCCGACCCCAGGTCTACCATTTCTGCCGTGCTCACCGGTGTAAAGGCCTGCACTTCCGGCTGGCTTGGGCCTCCCGTGAGGGCAAAGGTGGCCGTAGGTGTGATGATCTCGGACACAAAGGTGATGAGCAGAAAAAAGCTGATGATGCGTTTTCGCCTGGTTGTTCCTAATAACTTTATCATAATAATTTAATTAATCTTGATCTGTGAATGTGTGAATAGCTCCTGTTCGTTCAGGGCAAATTTGACAGGGCCGGTCGGTAAATAAGGATTGTCATATACCAATACGGCATCTTTAACATGTGAGGTATTGAAACCTAGCATAAAATTATTTTTGGGCGATACGCCGTAGTTACGCTCGTAATGGTACATGGCGCAGGGGATGGTGTCTTTTTCCGCTACCACAATGCAAATGTCTTTTTGCATGCCAAAAGCGTAATACGCTACCCGCTCTTCATAATCATCCCCCGGTTGAGGCTTATAATGCAGAAGCTCTTCATTAAAGTCATCAATGCTTATCTCCAGGTTGAAAAATAAAAGACCGTCATAGCCTTTTAAGATGGAATCGAAAGAAGCCTGGGTCCTATGGCTCATGTCGCCAAGACCTCGCAATGCCATCTGTTCATTGGAGATATGCTTCAGGGTGAAATTCACGTCTTCAATTTTTGTTTCATAGCTCTTTTTTTTCGACTCAGCCTCAACGAAGGCTTTCGCATCTGCAACAGAAGATACCTCATAGATACTCCCTCTGCCATTCTCCTTGCAGGAACACATGATTAAAAGCATGGCTAAACCGATTATCCAATTAGTCCTTTGCACCTGAATACCTCCTGTTGATATAGTCTGAAACTTCTTTGGTAATGTCGTCTTCCTGTTTGGCAAACATAATGTTGCCCTGGCCCGTAGCGCCCAGGATCAGATCATAACCGTATTTTTTTCCGTAATCGTCTACGTACTGGTTGATCTGCTTCCAGATCTGGTCGGAGTACTGACGGGCAGTGGCATCGTTATCATCGGCAAATTCCTTTTCCTTATACAGGTAAGAGCGTTGCAAGTCATTGAGCTGTCGGTTTTCCTGCTCTGTGATCGCCGCTCCCTTCACCGAAATATACTGGATCCTGAATTTAATACTGTCCAGCAGGTTTTGCCTGGCAAGCTGTACCTTGCTGTATTTTTCCTCCAGCTCTTTCTTGAGCTTAAAACCGTCGTACAGCTGGCTTGTATTGACATAGGCTATTTCCCTGGAAGCATGAAGCGTCCAGAATACGCAGAAACCCACTGCAATGATGATAATAAGAGGTGTTAGTATGTTTTTATAGTTCATAGCTCTTAATACTTAAAACGGGCATAAAACACTTCATTCTTTTTATTGGTAATGGCGATCCGGTAAAATTGCCCCTGGGTCATACCGAGTGTACTCAGATCAATGGTATACCTGTTATCACCAATAACTTCCACCAGCCCGGGAACAGAGGTCACCGGCACATTTTTATCAGTAACTATGGTATAGCTTAAGCTATTCGCAGCTCCTTGCGAGAGGTCGAAGTACTCCTCCTCAAAAGCGAAATAGATGCTCTTACGGTAAGAGGTATAATAACCGGCATCCAACACTTTTTTAAGAATAAAATAATTAGGAATCCGTTTATCACAGCCGAAGGTAATCCGGGGTTTGCTGATGTACAGATCCTTCTGATTTACAGACACGTCTACTACGAGCTCAGTGGACGGCGTGGCATTACCACTACCTACCAGGCTATTATTCTTGTAGAATTCCATTTTCATATTGAGTCCCCCATTCAGAGGCACCTTCCTGATCTTCAAAATATCTGTCGGAGTGACATTCAGGATGGCACCGACTGTACCAAGCGAAAACATTGAAGCCGTATATGGTCCCACAGACTGAGAAGAGTTTCCTCCGAGTCCTACAGTCTGTAATTGTATATTGGAGGCTACGTAAAAACGGTGATCGGTGCCGGATGGATGCGTCCCAAGGTCCTGGCTGGTGAGGCCGAAGGCCATAGCCCTGTTGGAAAAAGGATTATAAGAGGATCCCGAAAACACAGGTTTAAATTCAGCCCATCCTTCTTCCGCGGCGTCCAGCAGATTATTTGTGGAAGCGCCACCAAGCCAGGTATAAGGGCTTGATTGTGTCGCCGTAATATTAAAAGACCTGTCTAACGTATTGACGTTGGTAGCTCCAAAGGGTGCCTGATTGATCCAGTCGGGCATGTAAGCTACCGTAAAAGTTTGAACCATCGGGCTTAAAATGGTACCGCTGCAAGAACCGGAACGTACCTGAATACTCACGGTATATACTCCGGCATATAAGCCGCTTAAGGTGGCGGAAGATCCTGTACCTGAAGTGGAATACCCATTAGGCCCCGAAACGGTATATGAACAGAGTTTCTCGCCCCTCAGCATGGAGTAGCCGGAAAACGTAATAGCACCGGTGCTCAGCGAACCGCAAGTGACATCTGTAACCGTTGCCGAAATTCCGTGGCTCAGCAAAAGAGGACCTACCAGGATGATGTTTCCTAACTGAGCCAAGGGTGTTTTCAAAAGCGCTTTCAACTGATAGTTCGCCTGAAAAAAAGCATCCGGGACACTGCTCTGCGTCCATACAGGTGTAAAGTTCTTAGAGTAAACAATGGTGTTATTGTTAGGATTCAACAAAATGCCCATCACATCTCCGCTCACATACTCCAGCGTATGCACCAGTTCGGAATTGTAATAAATACGCATCGATTTTGTACCATTGCCCCTCATGTGGATCATTGTGTTCTGGATCAGATCCGTAGTTGTATCCGTATTCAAACTATCGGCTATTTTGAGGCCGATGATCATTTCATCGGAATCGCGTGGAATCCGGTATTCCACATAGAACTCTCTTTCCTGCGGATGAATCACCGCATCAGAAACAGCAAATTTTAACGATGCCCCAACAGCGCTTTTGGTAAGCCTTTGACCCATTCCGTAATGAACCGTAAAGCCCCCGGCTGCGCCGGCTGGAATCACACAGGTACTGGTACTGACTCCACCCCCGGTAATCCATCCGAAATCGTTGCCAAGCAACGCTGTTTCGCGAAGTGTGTCGCCCCCATTATCGATAATAATGTTATTGTAAATTGCTGAAGGGATATTGGTTAATGTTTGACTTCTTCGCAGACTGTCCAGTTTCGGATACAAAGAAAGACTGTCGACGGCAGTAAATGTGCTATCAAGCGAGCGGAAAAAATCATGGTTGGACTGAATCTGCAAGCCGTTCCAGGCAATATTGTAATGGGGCGTTCCTCCGCTGATATGTAATTCTATGCTGCCGGTTGCCCCTTCCGTCACATTAGTAATGACCGGACTAACCGACATACTACTGTTATATCCAAAACTACAGCCTACATTCACCAGCTTAGTGTTTGCCCAGCCATGGACAATTCCCTTGATCTTCCAGGTTTTCCGGGCTTCCACAGTATCGACAACATAGCCCAGCGAAATTCCGTTTATCGTAAACCGGATGGTATCAGCAGTTCGTTCAACCCTCAGGATGCTCCCTGCAATGCCATAGCCTGCATAACCATAACTTCCTTTATAAAAAGTGTAAAGCCCTTTAGTTTCTCCATCATAATAAAATCCATAATCAATATCTTTAACATTCTGAGGATCAGAAGACATGCTATCCAGGAAACCAATGTATTTGATTTTATCCAGGTCTTCCAGCACATATTCAAACCAACCATCGGTGCCGGCTGCCAGGGTATTCCTTGTAAAGGCACGCCCCCACATATAAGCTTGAGTCGTTTTAAGCGTATCACCATGGACCGTAGCCCCATACAAAGAATCCCAGTGGGTTTTATAGCCTACGTGGTAATACTTACTGTTAATATGATGAAGGCTGTCTTCTACAGTTAGCAAGTAATTTCCGGCTGCTATATTTTCCAGTGGATTTGTGGTCAGGTTTCCGGGCTGCCAGAAACAAGACAAAGGGTTCGTTATTCCAGTATGGACCGTGATAGAGCCATCGTTGGCGCCCACCGAACTGGCATGAACAACGGAAGGATCAAGGCGCGTGTAATTTGGAAAAACCGTATTCCCTTGTTGGGAAAAACTACAACCCAGGTTGACCAGGCTGCCGTTAAGGTAATTTTGTAATACCGCTTTTATTTTCAGGGGCTTTTTGGCATAGCTGCTATCTATCCAGGAATTGGATAAAACACCATTGATCTTTAAATTGATCGCATTTCCTACCCGCTCCACCCGGAATATCGTCCCTTCGGGCATTGCCGCATTCGTTGAGATGAAATATCCTTGTCCTGCTACCATAGCATACAGTAATCTGTTAGCCCCCGAACCTTCGTAATAAAATCCATAATCAATATCCTTGTAGTTGCCCATCATCGGCGAGAGGCTGTCTGTGAAACCAAAAAATCTATTTTGATTCAAATCCTTTAAAACGTATTCCATCCACCCATCCGTATGGGCCGCTAAGGTATTTTTACTCACTGCCTGCCCATACACGGTTGGCCCGGTCGCCTTGATGGTATCGCCGCTTTCTGCTGCATTGTAGAGCTGATCCCATTTCACCTTATAACCGACACTGTACACCAGCGTATTGCGATGTTGCTGAGCGTCTTTCACCGTAACACTGTACATGCCTGCTGACACTGAGCTCACCGAGGATGAGACCACCGAACCAGGCTGCCAGGTGTAGGTACAGGTGCCCGGCTGAAGAGGCTCAACCCTCACAGAGCCATCGCTTGCCCCTGTGCCGGTGTTGTGCACAATCGTTGGCACCAAACGGTTATAGTTCGGAAAATCGGTGTTGCCCTGTTGGTAAAAGCTACAGCCCAGGTTGATCAGGCTGCCGTTAAGGTAATTATTTAACACTGCCTTTATTTTAAGAGGCTTTTGCGCGTAGTCGCTATCGGTCCCGGAAAAGGATGCAACACCATTGATCTTTAAACTGATCACATTTCCTACCCGCTCCACCCGGAGTATCGTTCCTTCGGGATAGTGGGCGTGCGTTGAGATGAAAAAAAATGATCCTTCTGCAATACCATATATCAGCGAGGTTGATCCCGAACCTTCGTAATAAAATCCATAATCAATATCCCAGTAATTGCCCATCATTGGCGAGAGGCTGTCTGAGAAACCAAAAAATTTATTTTGATTCAGGTCTTTTAATGTATATTCTACCCAGCCATCCGTATGAGCTGCTAAGGTATTTTTACTCACCGCCTGCCCATAAAACGTTGGCCCTGTCGCCTTGATGGTATCGCCGCTTTCTGCTGCATTGTAGAACTGATCCCATTTTACCTTATAACCAACACTATACACCAGCGTATTGCGATGTTGCTGAGCGTCTGCTACCGTAACACTGTACATGCCTGCTGACACTGAGCTCAACGAGGATGATAGTACTGAGCCAGGCTGCCAGGTGTAGGTACAGGTGCCCGGCTGAAGGGGTTCAATCCTCACAGAGCCATCGCTTCCCCCTGTGCTGGTGTTGTGCACAATCGTTGGCACCAAACGGTTATAGTTCGGAAAATCGGTATTGCCCTGCTGGTAAAAGCTACAGCCCACATTGAGCATGGAAGAGCTCATCCCGGCATACAGGGCCCCCTTCACTTTCCAGTCTTTTAATCCCACATTTGGATATACGCCAGAAATGAGGACATTACCGTTTACCTTATACTCTACGGTGTCGCCTCTTCTTTCCAGCCTAAGTAACGTCCCCTCCTGTACATTGTAGAGCAGGGGTGCTAAGTGACCTCCTGCAATACGGTAAAGGGTTCCCAGTTCGTAATAAAAGCCATGATCAATGTCCTGGATAACACTTACCAGCGGCGACAAGCTATCGGTAAATCCAATTACCTTGTATTCCCCCATGTTACGCAATACATATTCGAACCATCCATCGACACCGCCCGTAAGGGTATTTTTGGTAATAGCAGTTTCCCAGCTATCTACGTTGAAGTTAGTCCCGAACAAGGTGTCATTCCTTAAGATACACTTGGACATTTGGTCCCATTTGGCCTTATAGCCTATGCTATACATGCGCAATACCGAATCGGCATTGCTGTCCTTTACTTTCAGCGCGTAGGTACCGTAAGGTTTTGATGCCAGATTCTGTGTGGTGAATGTTCCCGAATTCCAGGAGTAATTGTAGGGAGAAACCCCACCGGTTACATCTAGACTAATGCTCCCCGCATTGGGAACGGAAGGCGATGTCAAATGAACAACCGTAGGCACCACGGAAATCTGCGCCTGAAGGCCCGCGATGCACACAAGCCACAGAACAACTGCGTTAAAAAATCTCATAAGACTATTGAATTATCGTATACACATTGCTTTTACTCCCCCCTGCATCCACCGTGTATAATTCATACACGTAAGGTCTGAGGCTCATTGCAGCCGGATTGGTAATGGACAGAATAGTTCCTTGCTTTTTATACAGTAGCACTCCCTGGTCAGACACATCAGAAGAACTGACCTGATAATTTACATCATACAGCGTAGCCTGCGTCTGCTGATCCCTGATCTTCAGGTAAATCCTCACCGCATCGTAATTGCTTTTTAAATGGACAGTCACCGTTGCATGCACTTTAATCTCCGGGGAAGACAATGGCTGATTAATAGCCCCGGCAGATTGATCGGGTTTATACATTGTCTGCACTTTCTCGATCACCGGGTGGTTAAGGGTCTGAGCAGTAACAGTGAGCACAGACAAATACAGCCCGGCAAGAACATAAAAAATTGTTTTCATAAAACTTGAAACTTGATTAAAATTTGATTCGGGGCTCCACGTATAACACGCAGGCAAATAACCAAATAAAAAATCATCTCACAAACAACTGTTAATATCTTCCCTAGAAAATACCTATAAATGAGTATTCTATGTTTTATAGCAACAAAATACCCCGTTTCATAGCTAAATATTTAGAAACAGATTCAAGGAATAAAAAAAAGCATCCGTCGGATGCAAACTGCGTTTTAGAAAAAACGATAAAGAAAACTCACTTGGAAATCGTCAGGACCTCTTTACCTTTTTTGATACGGATGGCATCTTTCCCTATGTCGATGATGGTGTATCCTTCGATCACATCATTCTGTTTAGCAAACACCGAACGGTCGTTCACCGTGAGCATGGCGGTTTGCGTGCCTTTGTCCTTATTGCTCAGCAGGCCCAGGTATTTGATGGTCAATGCAGGAACCGCCGCAACGGATGGCGTCGCTTTTGGCGCAGCAATCTGAGGCGCTTTGACAGCAGCTGGTTTTGAAGGAACTCCCGATGGCCTGGCGCCGCCATTGCGCGCATTCGAAAAATTCCCGCCTTTCAAAAAAGGATCCGGATAATTGAGATTGAGCGAAAGCTTGTCTTCTGCTACCACATCGTCTATTTTTTTGATGGGCGCTGTACCTCCCGAAAATGCGATGTCCTCATCGCCCTGCAAAGCCCCATATACCTTATAGCCCACATAGCCCCAGGCCAGCAGGTTGATCAGGATAATGAAATAGAGCTTTGCTTTTTTTCCCATATCAGTTAGACAGCTTCACTTTAAATACCTGCGAAGAAGGTGACACATTCCCTACCGAATCCACCGATTTCACTTTCCAGAAATAATAGCTCGTGGTGCTAACTGTTGTCGGAAAAGTCAGCAGCGGGCTCATCGGGTAAGTATTCGCAGCTCCTGTAGCCGGCCTCGGAACCTTTACCTGTAGAGGAGAGGCAAACAGGCTGTCGGCAAAAGCTGCCACGAACAGGCTATCAAAAGCAATATCGGTATTGAGTGTGCTTCCCGAATAATTCCATCTGAAATAAGTCGTATCTTTTACAACACTGAGGTGCAGCGGACGAACCAAAACCGGGGCCGCAGGTGCAGTCTGATCGATCCTGAACGAAATGGGAGCGCTGTAAGGCGAGTTACTGAATGCATTGGAAGCATTGACTTTCAGAAAATAAACACCCGCATTAGTAAAAGTGTGTGTGTAATTGGTATTGGCAGTATTGAGGTCAACGACTGTAGCTCCTGTAGCCGAGCCTGCCAGCACTTTCAGGTTATAGGAAGTAGCGGCCGACAAAGCATCCCAGCTAAAGTTCACAGTTTTACTGCTCGTCACCGTAAAGTTCAGAGGCGCTGTCACGTTCACCGACAAAAAATTAAGGTTACTCGTGGTATCCACTTTCAGGCTCCGCGTTGTATAAGCCGTACTGCCACCTGCATTCACTGCTTTGATACGCCACTGGTAATTCCCCGGCGTGAGAATGAAATTAAATTTGGTATTGGTAATGTTCGTATCCAGAAGCAGCTGAGATACAGCATTAAAATCGGGCTTCACAATTTGCAGATTGTATTTCTCCGCACCGTCCACTTCGTCCCACCAGAACAGGATATTGTTGTTAGGCGTCGACAGCCCGTCTGCCGGAGCTACGATGCCTACCGTCTTATTTTTGATATTCTTCACGATAAAATCGCGTGAACAACCGGCTATAAAAAGAATGGCGTAAAGAGCCGCAACATAGTGTATCAATCGTTTCATTTTAATGTGTATTAACAGGTTCGTGCTGCCGGAATGATTGCGTGATCATTGCCAGGTACAAATGCGTTTGTTTGGTTTGAAGGTCCTTCAGGCTGTAGTATTTTACCGACACCACTTTTGCCGTATAGTTGTAATTGGTTTCTACCGCATCCAGGAGCTGAAGCAGCTGGTGGTACTTTCCTTTGATCACAAATTTATTGGTTTGGATATTGAGCTGTGAGTTGGCATATAAGGCCTTTTCAGGGATCTCCGTCACCACACAGTCATGCTGCTCCGCAAAATCGGAAATAAAGGCGGTGAGCTGATCCCTGATCGAACTGGAGTCCGCCGAGTTGTATGCCTTATCCAGCAAGGCCATTTGCGATTGCAGAAGAGGGATCTCCTTCTCTTTTTCTTTCAGCCAGCTCAGCTTCTCCTGCTTCACTTTGGTATCCCTGAACAATGCTATTGTTTTGGAAAAAACGATGACATACGCCAACAACAGGATGAGCACAAAACCGGCTGTAATGGCGTAGATCTTTTTAGAATATGTCAGGTTCTGCCACATCACTCGGTCTTCAGTTTTAATACAAAATTAGGCAAATGCCCTTCGGAACTGAAAATATAATTTTCCAGGTTGACGGATTTTACAAAGCTCTGGCTTTTCAGCACATTCACCCAATCGTTCAATAAGAGGCTCTTGCTGCAATTTCCTTTAATGATCAGTTCGTTCTGCCTGAAATCGGCCAGGCTGTCGAGCTCGGCCTCCCCGTCCTCCGGGTTGAAGTACATTTCCCGCAATACAATATCCTGAGGCAATGAAGCGGCAATCTTATCGGCATACACCGAGATCTTTTTATGATCGAAGACGCCCGCCTGCTCGATCAGGCTTTTCTTTTTCTGGTATTCCTCCAGCAGCTTGGTGATCTGCGAATGCTTGGATTCATAAAGGTTCAGCTCCACGTCGAGCGCTGTATGCTCTTCAAACTTCTGGAAGAACAGCACCGAGTTAACCCCGCTGATCACAAACAGGATCGCAATAAAAAAGAACAGCAGGATCCTGACTTTGATCTTCTCGGCGTGCTGCCTCGGAAACTGCGCTATCTCTGTATTATCGGTTGCATATACCTCCTGCCTGCTTAGGTAAGCAAAGCCTGCAGCGAAAGCCATGAGTTGCGCAGGAGCCACGGAAAGACCGTCGATGCTTACCGTCACCGGGTCGGTATCGCCCAGCGGATAGCTCTCGTCGAGGTAACCATTGCTCAGCTCCAGGCGAAGGGTAGAACTCGTGAGGCGGTTGTAGGATGCCGTGATAAGCGACAGGGCATTACAAACCGCCGGCCCGATATAGACATTTGCAGGCTCCGCTTTTGGCCCCAATGCGCCGAGCAATTGGTTCAGCTGCTCTTTCCGGCAAAGGGTGATATGACCGGAGCCATTTTCATTTTGATAAAACTGGGTGTAAAACTCGGAAGCCTGGATGGCCGGCAGATGCTGCTGCATCAAGTCTTTCAGATCCGACGAATCGCTGCCGCCCAGGAGAATTTTTTTCACCATGATGCCTTTGCCGTTCAAAACAAGGCATAGTGGTGCTGATGCTTTTTTCGCAATCGCAAGCACCTCATTCAGGTCAGACGTGCTTCCCTGCTTCGCCATCTCTATCTTGTTCTTCCGCGTTTGCAACACGGCATAGTGATAGCTAATGCCTGTTTCTCCAAACACGCACTCTATCCCGCACACCGAGCTCTTCGTCAGATACGTCCCTGGTATCCACCTTTCCCACCACATGACCCGATCAGCTGTAAATAATAGTTGGCTTAATAAAAATGGTGAGCTTGTTCTCTGTCTTGCTGCGTGTCCTGTTCCCGAAAATCCATTTCAGCACAGGCACCCGTGAGATCAGCGGCAGGCCGCGGCCGGAGTTGCTCGTTGAGTTTTCTTCCAATCCTCCCAGCATGATCATCTCTCCGTTCTTTACACGCACCAGCGACTGAAAATCGCGGTTGAGCTTGCCGGGAGGCGCGGTTTCGGAGATCCGTTCCGTAAAGGAAGATTGCGTGACGCCGATCGACATGGTGATCTGCTCATCGCCCGATACCTGCGGGTTGATGGTTATCGAAAGGTCTGCATCCAGGGATTTGTATTGCTGGCTTTGCGATACGGTTGTGTTTCCCACATTATTGATCAGGTTATTCTGCACTTCCAGGTAGTACACCGTGCTCCCTACTTTCAGTTTGGCTTCGTGACCGTTGAGTGTGGCTATCTGCGGCGTGGAGCGGATCTTCAGAGCTCCCTGCTCTTCCAGGGCTTTCAGCGTGAGGTAAAAGTTAGGCGTTACGCTGCCAAGGTTAATGACACCAAGGCCGTTGATGCCGCTAATGAGGTTATTGATAGACGTCGCATTCAGCGACAGATCAACCTGAGGCACGATTGTTCCCGTTGTCGGGCCGGCCGGCTTCGCCCCTATCCCTGCCGAGATGCCGGTAGAGATCGTATTGCTCTTCCGCACATCGGCAATGATCACCTCAATGTGCACCAGGGGCACTACCAGGTCGATCTGCCGGATGAAAGACTCCAGCTCGTTGATGCGTGGCTGCGAGCCGCTCACAATCAGGCCGTTCAGGTCGGCAAAGGTTTTTATGTCAACACCTTTTTTCAATTCAGCCGGAATGAAATCCAGCACTTTATCAATCGTGCGATTCTTCAGGGTGATCAGCTTACTCTGCCTCAGGCCCTCAAGGTTCCGGTCGCCGAACAGGTAGATCTCCCCTTCCTTTTTAAAGGTAAACTCTGTGCCGTTGAACAAAAGCCTTAAGAAATCGTCGTAGCTCGCATCGTTGATTTTGAGGGTCGCATTTCCTTTCAGCTCATTGAATAAAAAGAATTCCTTGCCCAGCTCCTTGGAAACGGCATTTACCAGGTCGATGATGGCTATGTTCTGCGCATCTACGGCCACTAAGCCGTCCTTCACCGTTACGCTGCCGGTTTTAGCGCCCGGGGCGGTCAGCCCGAAATTCGGGTTAACTGCCGAAGCATTGCCTTTGGCATTAGGATCGGCTACCGGCACTTTCTTTTCGAAAATATAAAAATTGTCGGGGGTTACCGACACCTTCATGTCATTGGCAAAAGCCAGCTTTTCCAGCGCGCTGTTGAGCGTGGAGTTCTGTACAAAACCGCTGACTACTTTCCCCAGCAGCTCAGGCGAAAAGATGATGTTGCGACCACTTTGTTTTGTAATTTCTTTGGCAGCCGCAGCCAGGGTATCCGCCTGGAAATCAAAGCTGATCAGGCCTGCCACAGGTTCGTAGGTTACATTCAGTTTTTTGGTGGACACTGTTTTGACGGGCGTTGCCGGCGCCGTGTATTTCACAAACGACATGATAGGCCCTACAAAATTGATATCGAGGTTATAATTTTTGCAGAGGAATAAAAAGATCTCCTGGGCCGAAACCTTCGAAAAATTGTTCACGATCTTCGCATCGATCGTTGGATCCACATTCACGTTCAGGTTGTTGCTTACCCCTACAGCCCTGATAAACTCCTGGATGCTGGCTCCGTTGATGGACAAGTCTACTTTTTCGTTGAGCCCCGGAGCCGAGGTTTTGCCAAGCTCAATGAGCTTCTGCTCCAAAATGGCAAAGCGGTCCTGGGCTTTTACCACAGAGCAAAATGCGATCAGTACCAGTATGATGATTCTAGTTTTCATGGATCAGATAAGGGTAAATTTCTTCGAGGCTGGTATCTCCCTGTACAAACAGGTCTAACACGTTCTCCGCTAAAGTACTTATTTTATTTAATTTGCAATACTCATTTATAGTGGCTTTCTGTTCTTTAATGGCCTCGGAAAGCTCTTTAGTAATATTGATCACCTCATACACGGCTTTCCGTCCCTTATAACCCGTAAAGTAGCATTGGTTACAGCCCACGGGCTTAAACTGCCGCTTAACGGCTGTGCCGCGAAAGGCTTTCGGCAGCTCCATCGCATCGAAGGTTTCTTCGGTTTTGCAATGCGGGCACAGGATCCGCACCAGGCGTTGCGCCACCGACAGGTTAATGGTATTGGCCAGCAGGTACGACGGCACTCCCATATCGATGAGGCGGGAAATGGTACCCCAGGCGGAATTCGTGTGGATGGTGGAAAGCACCAAATGCCCTGTAAGCGCCGCCCTGATCGCCATCTGCGCTGTTGCCGCATCACGGATCTCGCCAAGCATGATCACGTCCGGATCCTGCCGCAGAAAGGTACGCAGGGCTTCCGAATAGGTCAGGCCGATGTCATCGTTCAGCTGCACCTGGTTCACACCATCGAGCGTATACTCGATCGGGTCCTCGATGGTCAGGATATTGGCCTTCGGCTTGTTGAGCTGCTTGAGCGTAGCGTACAGGGTCGTGGTTTTACCGGAACCCGTCGGGCCCGATATCAGGATAATGCCGTGGGTTTTCTGAATGGCTGTCTGATAGCGTTCCAGCTCTTCCGGCGTGAAGCCCAGTTTCAGGATATCGATGTGCGAGGCATCGTTGCCAAGCAAACGCAGCACGACTTTTTCGCCATGCAGCGTGGGAAGGATCGATACACGGATGTCGAGCTTGGAATTAGCAACCGTATAACGGATGCGGCCATCCTGCGGCAGGCGTTTCTCGGCAATATCGCATTTGGCGGAAATCTTGATCTTGTTGATCAGCGTCGGGTATTCAGCCTTATTCACTTTGTGGCGCTCAATGAGCTGCCCGTCCACCCGAAAGCGGATCCGGCACTTATCATCGTATACCTCGATGTGGATATCGCTGCTTCGCAGGCTTTGCGCCTCCTTTACGAGGCTTTCCAGGAAGTTGCCGTCTTTGATGCTCAGCTGAACAGCCGACACCTCATTCACATTCTGGTAAGCTTTGGGGTAATTAACGTTCAGGGATTTTTCGATCTCTTCGAAAGCCAGGGGCGTGAGCAGCACCTTTTTCCCTAAAATAATTTCCAGCTCGTTTTGCACCGAAGAAAGCGGCTGCTTCCCGTCGATGAATAAATACAATCCTTCCGGGCTTAGTTTTTCCGGAACGATCTTGTAGGCCCAGGCCTGCTCAATGGTGAGCAGGTGCTTCACGTCGGGTGACAAGACTGATAAGGCGTTCATGGTGTTATAAAACTACACTCGATAAATTCCAGGGGAATCAGGTTCAAGATGGTCAAGGCTGCAAGATAGAAAAAAACCAGCAAACCCGCTAAGGGGATTGTTTTCAGGGCATCACTCTTTATGAACTGAAAAGCCATAAATATCAACAAAGAACTAACAAATCCCAGGCAAAAAAAGAGGATCATCCCCGGAAGGTTGAAGGTGAGGCCGATGAAGAGGAGGATGAGCACATCGGCTTTCCCGAGCTGCTCATCAAGGATCGCAATGTTCTTTTTGTGCTTAAGCAAGAGATACGCTTTCAGCATCAGCCAGATAAATCCAAGGTAAATCAGCGTTCCCAGCAGGTTATACAGGAGGGTTTGCAGCCCCTGGAAGAGGATGACGGAGGCAATGGCATTCAGCCCGAAGAGCAGCAGGATCCATAAGGCGATCTGCCGTTCCCTGAGATCGTAGTAGAAGATGAGCGCAGAGCACAGGATGAGCAGACTAATACAAAGGTAAAAAAGGAAGTTCATCGGAAACCTGATTTCTTTTAATATATAAATTAATGCAATAAATATATATGATTTATTTTTTATGAGATAAAGACAATTTCTACGGCTTCTGATGATGATTAATAAATCACTGATGTAAGCGTTGCATACCTTGGTAAGAGTGCGGCTGGCGTGAACGAACGGTGTGAACTGCAATTTTTTCGGTG
>DGQK01000019.1 GCA_002390745.1 Bacteroidetes bacterium UBA4416
ATAGGTTTTGACGGTACCGCTTACCGAATCTTTCAGGGCAAGGCGTACGGTCGTGATGACTTCCGGCGGATCGGTCGGTGCAATCGGATTGTCTACCACGGGCTCGTCCTCTTTTTTGTCTTTTTTCTTGCAGGCGCTGAAGCTCAGCGCTGCGATTGCCACAAAGGCAATGGTTTTGATGGTTGTTTTCATTTGCTTGTTGTTTTTATTGGTTAATTATTTGGAACAATGTCTTTTGTATAATGTCTGTTGCCTATTGTTTACTGCGTAAATTGCATGGACTGTTTCTTCTTCTTTGTCTTACATTTTTTTTGTCGTACATCTTATTTCTTCTGTCCCTTTGCTTCCTTCTGTCCCTTTGCTCTCTTTTGTCCCTTCTGTCTCTTAAGTCCTTTCTCTTTACTACTTATCATACATCACCAGGGGCACTTTGACTCTGAGCGTAAAATTCCTGCCCTGGCTGTTGGCAAAATAGCGGAAGCGATCGAGGTAATCCCTGTATTCTGCATTTAATAAATTGGTGGCGGCCAGGCTGATGTAAAGCCGCTGTTTTCCGAATGTGAAGCCTGCACCGATCTCAGCGCTCAGCAAGCCATAAGTTTTTGGCGGAGGCGCAAAATCCGTGCTGTCGGGCACGCGCCACTGTTTGGTTACATACTGATAACCGATCTGCACATAGGCTTCTTTTACCGGTTTTGAAAAATTCGCGAAAACTTTTGCATCCAGCGAGTAACGGTCGGATGGCATATATACCAGGTAATCCCTGATCGTATAGTTCCAGGCACGAAGGATCATGGCTTTTGCCGTGAGCTGTAAATGCTTAAAGAACTCTGCACTTGCTTTTCCGTCAATCCCGCTGATGCGCACATCGGCCTGCTTGTAATTAAAAACCGGGTAGGCACCTTTGATGGTGAGCTCCGGCTGGGTGGCCGGATTGAGGTAAATAAAATTGCTGAATTGGTTATGATAGGCTGTTATTTCGAGCGTATAGTGTTGGGGCTGGTAAAGTGCGGTTGCCGTGATGTTGTATACCTGTTCCGTTTTCAGGTTGGGATCACCCCGTTCGATGGAGCCGAGGCCCTGGTGAAGGCCATTGCTGTACAGCTCGTTGGGAGCCGGTGCGCGCCAGGCAGAGCCTGCATTGATGAAGACGTTGAAATTTTCTTTAGGCTTGATAATAGAACCCACATTCCAGGAAATATTGCTGAAATTCAGATCGGGCGATTGAAGCGCATTGCCGGTGTAATAATAAGACTTTAAGTTTTTCTGATCATAGCGCACGCCGGCTTCCAGCTCGATGTGTTGCCTCACGTAACGCTCTGTGGCAAAGATGCCGAATGTGTTGTTCAGGAAGTTCGGAATAAAGAAGCGGCCCAGGTACACGTTTTTCTGGTTCATGTAGCTGCCGCCAAATTGCCCGCGAAAGGATTTGATGTTGAGGTGTTCCAGTACCAGGTCTACGGTTTGCGATGTAATGCGGTAATCCAGGTCGGGCTTGTTGGGATCCACATAGCCGGTGCTGCGGGGCGGTGTTTTGTCGAACTCTTTGCGGATGTTGTACTGGTATGCATACTGCACATTCATGAGCCAGCGCGGAGCCAGGTGAATGTGCATCCTGGCTTTGGCCAGTTCATGGCTCACATCCTGGTAAGGCCGGCCGATGTCATAAGAAAATGGCGCCAGGCTGTCCTGCGGCTTTGCAGAGTTAAACGCCGCTTTCAGGTCGGTAAGGTTGCCAATGTGCGCCCCCGTGAAGATGCCTATTTTGGTGTTGAATTGCGAGTAGTAAGCTTCCACGCCAATGTTTTTGCGGTGATAGCCAAGCGTGTAAGAGTAGTTCATTTCTTCGACACCGGTATTTTTCAGGTAGTAGGTCGGCGTCTGAATGTTGCCGCCTTTCTTATAAGTACCCTGCACACGCCAGCTCAGTCCTTTCAGTTTATCGAAGTAGCCCTGCAAAATGCCTGAGGCCACGCCGGCTTGCCCGTTGCTCATGCCCACGAGGTTTAGCTCACCCGTTACCGCTGCGGTATCCGGCAGGTCGTTTGGCTCCACGAGGATCACACCTGCCATGGCATCACTGCCGTAGCGCACGGCATTAGCCCCTTTGATTACCGAGAGCTTCTGTGCAATAAACGGATCGATCTCCGGCGCATGCTCATTACCCCATTGCTGGCCTTCCTGGCGGATGCCATTGTTCAGGATCAGGATCCTGTATCCCTGCATGCCATGGATCATCGGCTTGGAGATGGTGCTTCCCGTATTCAGGGTTGTCACGCCGCTCACAAGCTTCAGCGACTCTCCCAGCGATTGCCCGCGGGTCCGGTCCAGGTCCTTGTCTTTGATGTCGTTCACCGTCTGCGATCTCACCATGTCCGGCTGCTTGTCCATCACGTCGATCTCATCCAGCTCCACC
This sequence comes from Bacteroidetes bacterium UBA4416, assembly GCA_002390745.1. Taxonomy (GTDB): domain Bacteria; phylum Bacteroidota; class Bacteroidia; order B-17B0; family Aurantibacillaceae; genus UBA4416. Next base: position 2,417 of record DGQK01000019.1, read on the forward strand.
GCGCTGTGAGGCAGCCTGATGGTGAGCTTCAGGTCCTTTTTAAGCTCAACGCGGATCACCGTATCCCTGCACCCCACGTGCTGTATCACAAGATCGTGTATGCCGGAGCAAAGCCCCGAAAACGTAAAGCTTCCGTGCGCATTCGTGATCTGCGTCTGGTTGTTTTCTTTCAGGATCACAAACGTGCCATCCAGCTCTTTACCATCATCCAGGTCGATGATCTTGCCGCTCAGCAAATAAGCGCATACGTTCGGATGTTGTGAAAAAACAGGCTGTACCAGGCATAACAATAATGCAGGAAGGAATATGCGCGGGCATATACTCAACATAAAAAAATGGTGTTGGAAAAACGGCGAGGTTTATTTTACCGGATCATAACCGCTTCCTCCCCAGGGATGGCAACGCAAAATGCGTTTCAGTGTCATCCAGCTGCCTTTGAAAGCCCCATACTTTGTGATAGCGTCTATTCCATACTGCGAACACGAAGGCGTATAGCGGCAGGATGGTTTCAAAAGCGGAGAAATGCTGTATTGATAAAAGCGAATGATCGCCAGTGGTATAAACTTCAATAATTCCGGTTTAAAGGTTAATGACTTAATTTACTGACCGTGTAAATCAAGCCACCGGCGGACCGCGCAAAGGAGGCGTGGTGTGTTTATTTGTGGAAGTGTCTTTCTGTTCGTACAGAAAAGCATGATCTCTCGGTTCCTTAAAAGGAAGAAAAGTAAGAATGAATTTGAAAACAGTATAATAAACCGGGGTGTCGAATTTTTCGAAATCACAGTCTTTGGTATTCTGGTCGTTATGAAAGGAGAGCCCTGAAGCTGTGCTCTCAATGGCCTCGTGCGTATGTCCCAGAAGAGAGTGGATGTACACCTTTGGCAAGGCAGCGAATAAAACAACTACCAGCAGAAAAGAAGAAAATAATATTTTATAGTTTACTTTCAATACTGCAAATATAGACCTTTTTTAAAAAAAACGATTTTCTTAACCTATTTTTAGGAAAAGCTGTAGTCGTAAAATACCATGGTACCGCTTATACCATTTCAAATTCCCGGGCATATTCTACCGTGCCATTTACCCCGGAAAGGCTACCCGGCCTAAGCTCCAGAGCCAGAAATGCATTCGAAGGCACGTCGAAAGGAGCCTTTATCTGCCACCCCGAAGCCGGTAAAAAACCGAATTTCGGATAATAATGCTCATGGCCGAGTACAATCACGGAGTCATGGCCCAGATCCCGGGCTTTCCGGAGGCCTGTTCTGATGAGTGCACTCCCGATGCCCTGCTTCCGGTAGTCGGGGTGAATGGAAACAGGAGCAAGCGTCAGTCTTTCATGCGCCGAGGCATTGTTTTTAATGCGGATCTTTGTAAAAAGGATATGCCCGCTGATTTGCCTGGTTGTTGATGGCTACCAGGGAGAGAGCGGGGATAAAAGCCCTGCTTTTGCGTAAAGCGTTGACAAGGCGCGTTTCGTTCGCCTGCCTGAAGGCCGGCTCATGAAGCTTATACACGGCTTCATGGTCCTGAAGAATTTCTGCCCTCATCTCTGTTGTCATGATGCTTTGCGAACCGGGCTTTGATCTGAAAATGAACCGGTAATTAAATATATGTATTTTTTTATTCATAATAGAGCAGCGTGCACGTATTGCATGTTGTGATGAAGCTTACGATAAATTTACATGGGCTTAAGGCTGAATGAATGAAGAGTATGGTCTTTTAGCTCAATAATGACAGCTGTTTCAGAAGCATAGCTTTCTTTTTTTTGTTTAAACGCACTCGCGTAAAACTACGCGGATGCATGTAAATTTTTTATCTCGTATGCGTTGAGTTAGCATCGCGATTTTGAATCAGAGTAATACATTTCATTAAGTTTTTCGCGGGTATCGCAGCTGTAAACATCGATGAATCATAAGAAAGACTGTACATGTTGCAGAACGTTTTCTTTACGGGTGCAATCTACATTTGTCATATTCTAAGGCCATGGAATACCTGCATTACTCAACATTCAATTTATTAACTACTAACTCAAAACAAAGATCATGAAAAAACTACTTAAACACATTATGTACGGAAGCCTGCTGGCTTTGCCTTATGGCAGCTTTGCACAGGCATTCACAGAAAACTTCGGTTCGGTAAGCGGAACGTCTTCTATTGCAACAGCCTCTGTTGGTTTCTCAACCGCATCCATACCATTTACGTATGCCGGCACAGCCGATGTCCGGAACACCTCTCCTTCGGCAAGCTATACGCTCGCATCGGGAACTGTAGCATCCGGCAATGCCAATATCTTTATCACCAATACCGCAGGCCGGTATTTCGAGATCAGCGGGATCAACACGGCAACCTTAACTCCCGGCGTGCTTAACTTCGGTATTTCCAAAAGCACCAATGCCGGCACAGGCGCCGACCTGCTGGTGGAAGCAAGTGTTAACGGCGGCGCTTATGCATCTTTAGGTTATGCAGCTTTACCAACCGGAAGCGGTACTTCAAAATGGTATGCACGCACGACAACAGCTTCCGTTCCTACGGGAACCAATGTGAGTATTCGTTTCAGGCAAACCGGAACAGCTACACAATACCGTATCGACGATGTGCAGCTTGGAGCTGCAGGTGGCGGAACCACAACTCCTTGCTCTGCCAGCGTGACAGCCAGCGGTGCAACCACTTTCTGCAATGGCGGAAGTGTCGTGCTGTCGGCTAACTCAGGCGCTTCTTACCTGTGGTCGAACGGTGCAACGACGCAAACCATCTCTGTGATTCAATCCGGAACATATAATGTTACGGTGACGGCTGTTGGCGGTTGTACAGCTGCTGCCACTTCCCCGGTGAGGGTATTGGTATATCCTACACCGATCGTAGGCGGTTCTGCCACTGACATCTGCGGCAGCGGAACCTCTACGCTCACGGCAAGAACATTGGCACCGGATCTGTTCATTTCCGAATATGTAGAAGGAACAGGAAATAACAAATACACGGAGATTTACAATGGCACCGGCGCTAACATTGCTGATTTATCAGATTATGTATACCATGCCTTCCAAAATGGATCAACAACTCCTATTACGTTTTCTCTGACAGGATTATCAATTGCCGATGGCGGCGTTTTGGTTCTCAGAAATCCAGGCGCGGCATCCCTTGCTGTTCCCAGCGTTACAACGGGAGCTGTTGTGCAAAATGGTAACGATGCTATCGGCTTGTATAAAATATCGACGGCTTCCTACGTGGATATTTTCGGTGTCATCGGTGTGGATCCTATCTCTCAGTGGAACGGAGCCGGTGGTTACTCTACCCTCGACAAAACCCTGCGCAGAAAAACATCAGTGTATTCAGGAATCACCGTTAACCCTGCACTTCCGGGACAAAGCGGCTTCACAACGCTTACCACAGAGTGGGACCTGTTCTCTACCGACGACGTATCCGGTTTGGGAGCACATACACTGGATGGTGCCTACTCATGGTCAGCCGGTACAACACCTTCTACAGGCAAGGTCGTAACGGCAAATCCTCCTGCCTCTTCTGTATATGTTGTTACCGGCGATTATGCTGTAAGCGGCTGCTCTAATACAGGTACAGTACAGGTCAATGTATTCGGCGCACCTTCTGTAGTGATCGACAATGGCGATGTGCCGGTAATCACTCAGTGCTACGGCCCGCAGTGCGTTAATTTAACAGCTCTTCCTACCGGCGCCACGCCTTTCACATACGCCTGGAGCACCAGCGAAACAACTGCCGGTATTACTGTATGCCCTACAGTAACAACGACGTACTCTGTAGTAGCTACAGACGCTAACGGCTGCAATGCTGTGGAATCCATCAGTATTGAGGTGCTCAATGCCTGCTGCGAAGGGAACAACGTGATCGTTTGCACAGGGACGCAAACAGTTTGTGCAGATTCATCAGATGTGCAGGGGCTGATCGAAGCAGGTGGTAATGTTGGCCCATGCAATGCACGGAAATTTATCTCCGGTGGCGATGCCGGTGTTTCCATCACCAATGAATCATCTGCCCTGAATGTCTATCCTAACCCGTTCAATGAAGCCACTATGTTTGAAATAAAGCTGAGCACAGCCAGCCAGGTGAAAATCGAGGTGCTGGATATTACCGGCAAAAAAGTGGCGGAGCTTGCCAACTCCATGCTCGCCGCAGGTACTCACCAGTTCAACTGGAACGGGACCAATGCCGCAGGCAATGCGGTGAGCAGCGGTCTTTATTTCTGCCGCGTCGCTACAGGCGATCAGGTGCAAACACTTAAAATCCAAAAGCTGTCTGATAAATAAGAAGATGCTTTCCTAAGTAATTTACCCGGTAAAATAAGCTGTTCCGCGAGGGGCAGCTTATTTGCATTTCATAACAGCATTATTTTATACAATCTAAAACCGAAATATCCAATGAATCCATTCAGAAGAATCTCACTCTTTAGTTACCTCCTCCTTATGCTGGCATCCACTGTTTATGGGCAAATAGCCTCCTGGAACCCATCAGGATTATCGGCATACGGCCCCTCGCCCTGGGCGCCTGCATCTGCTGCTGCAGGTATCAGCGTGGGCGGACTAACACGAGGCGCCGGGCTTGCCACGACAGGTTCTCCTGTTACTAATGCCTGGGGAGCCATCAACTGGGCCGGAGCAGCCAACCAGGATGCGACCTTTACAGTAAGCGCCAATCCAGGGTATACCGTATCCTTCAGTACGTTTAATTTATCTTACCGGAGATCCAGCACGGGGCCCAATGCGGGTACCCTCGAATATACATTCGGCAGCAGCAGCACCTATACCGTTATCAGTGCGCTGACCAACCTCACGAGCACCGTCACGACCGGCGTTCCCATCACGCCTGTTAACCTGAGCAGCGTGGCTGATCTGCAGAATGTGCCTCCCGGAACCGTGGTTAAATTCCGGATCTTTCCAACAGGCGGCAGCAGCGTGGGCACATTTTATGTGTATGGGTCAGCGGGAATGAGCCTCGGTGGCACGGTTACAGGGCCCGCATCTGCCTTCACCTCCACGATCACACAAACAGCTCCTGTGTTATGTCATGGGCAGGCAGCGGCAACGCTTTCAGTGAATGCCACAGGCGCCACGCTTCCTTACACCTATTCCTGGTCGCCATCCGGCGGAACGTCAGACGTGGCCACCAACTTAACCGCAGGGATATATACCTGTGTCGTAACGGGCGCATCTTCTGCTACCACCATGAGCACTTATACCATCACGGAGCCGGCGCCTTTGTCATCCACGCTTACTGCACAAGCCAACGTCAGCTGCTTTGGCGGTTCCGATGGCTCAGCAAGCTTTGCCGTCAACGGCGGTACATTGCCATATACCTACAGCTGGTCGCCTTCCGGCGGCAATGCTGCCACAGCGGCTAACTTAATGGCGGGAACGTATACCCTGGCAATTACCGATGCAAATAATTGTGTGCTGTCGCCAACGCTCGCGATCACACAGCCTCCTGCGCTTACGCTCACAGTTGCCGCCTCATCTTCCGCAGTTTGTAACGGTTCGCCGGTGACTTTAACGGCAACAGGCGCTACGACCTATACCTGGACACAGGGGGTGAGCAATGGAATTGCCTTTTCGCCTTCCCTCACGGCTACGTATACCGTGAATGGGACGGATGGCAATGGCTGTACCGGCAGCGCTACCGTGCCGGTTACGGTCAATCCTTTACCGGTGATAAGCACTTCTGCCTCTCCTTCCTCAACCGTTTGCGCCGGCTCTTCGCTAAGCCTGAATGCGGGCGGCGCCAGTACCTATACCTGGACCGGTGGCGTTGTGAACGGCGTGGCCTTTGTCCCGGTATCTTCCGCCGTCTACACAGTAACAGGAAGCTCGGCAGATGGCTGTACCAGCGCGGCTTTCAGCTCCGTAACGGTGAGCGCCTTGCCTTCCGTAACGGCTTCTGCTGTTCCTTCTGTGGCTGTCTGCGCGGGCTCCCCGGTAACACTGAACGGCAGTGGGGCCGTAACTTATTCCTGGACAGGAGGCATTACCAATGGGCTTGCTTTTACCCCAACCTCCTCTGCCACCTATACGCTGACAGGGACTTCAGCCAATGGCTGTAGCGGTATTGCTGTAAAATCGGTTACGGTAAATGCCCTGCCTGCCCTGGGGGCCACAACCAGCCAGGCCATGCTGTGCGCCGGCCAGGCCGCTACGCTGACGGCTTCCGGCGCCACCTCCTATACCTGGAGTACCGCACAGCAAACAGCGCTTATTGTGATACACCCTACGGTCACTACTACCTACACCCTGAGCGGAACCAATAGTAATGGCTGCACGGCCAGCCTGGCGGTAGTTCAGAATGTGTCGGCTTGTACAGGTCTGGAGGATGCGCTTGCTGCCGGGCCGCAGATTCGTTTGTATCCCAATCCAAATAAAGGATCGTTTATCGTGTCGTCGGACAGGGATATGGCGTTAAGCCTGTTAAATAGTCTGGGAGAACTGCTGAAGGTATTCAGCCTGAATGGGGAGAATAATCATCACTTGCAGATAGAAGGGCTTTCACAGGGTATTTATTTCCTGGTGTTCAGGGAGGCAACTTCTGCAATAGCGCAGAAAGTGCTTGTGACGGAATAGAGACGTATCACGCAAGAACACCAGAACGCTAACACCCTGTAAAAAGCTATGCTATACTTTGCTTTTTACAGGGTGTTATAGATGTACATTAGCGCTGATCGTTATCAGCCGGCTATTTCCAAATCCTCTATCCATTGCCTTGCCTGTACAGGGTCAGGAAAAAAATGTTCTCTGTCGCTGCTGAACCGTGTTTCATACAAGTTCATTTTGGTCTCGTCCTGATGCGAATGAGCCGCTCCGATGCAGGTGATCCCCCTGGTGCTCCGATACGTCATTGTTTTGGCTTCTTCTTCAAATAAGTCCACATAGCCTACTTTCCAGCCATAGTCGGCAAGTGTCAAAGGAACAACGCCTCTGAATCTTTTATGGGCCTCGATGTCTACGGCTTTAAAGCCATGCATATTGACAAAGATCTTGAACGTGGAGTTGTCCTCCAGTTGGTTCAATGTGTGTTTGAGAGCGTTTTCCCAGGCTTCAATGTCGCTTTTTTCAATGTCTCCGCTTATGTGAGTAACAAGCAGCCTTTTTTCAGGAAACCAATTCGTCTCTGTGTTTTTCGTCTTTACCATGTTTTTTTACTGGGTGATGTTGTCTGTGCAAAAAAAACATGCCCGGTTAGGCTTCCGGGCATGTTTATATCCAAAGGTGTTTATGCCTCTGTATATTTTTTAAAGTTGTCAAGGATTGCCTGCCAGCCAGCCTTTTGCATCTCTTCCGGGTTTTCGCTTTCCGCTTCAAATTCACTTTTGATGTGAGTTGACATCCCCTGCGAAGTGAAGGTAATGCTTACTTTGCGCCCGTCTCCGAGGGTGTAGGCAATCAGTTCATGCGGTTTCACATGCGTGTAGATTCCGGCAAAATCGAAGCCGAAGCTTCCGTCTTTGGCCTCCATACGCGAAAGGAATTTGCCACCGGCGCGCAGATCGTTCTCTGCTTTGGTCGTATGCCAGTCTTCGGAAGCATTGTTCCATTTCATGATGTGCTCGGGCTCCGACCAGGTTTTCCATACTTTTTCTACCGGTGCGTTGATGCTTGCTTCTATAGTAATAACAGTGTTTGACATATGTGTGTATATTAGGTGAATCTGAATTTATTTGCACAGCGAATTTAAGAAACATTCCAGAATAATGCCTGTAAAATTAATGCCAACTGTGATGAGAAAGTCTGCGGTGGCGTACAGGAATTCCTGCGATGGCTTTTTATCCGCTCCTGTACCGGAAATCTCATTTCTGTTCATGTAGGTATAAAGCCGCTCCCTGGCTGCTTGTTCCTGTATCGTTGATTCAATGATGTCATTGCTAAGTGGATAGACCTTGCCGGAGAGCGTTTCGCTGAAATAGTAATATACCGTAAAGTTGGTTTCCACACGGTAGACATAGGGAGCTTCTGTGCGCCATAGCACTAGTGAGCGTCCGTTGTAAATGCGCCTGCGCTCACCGTATTCATTCACAATACCCCACACATTGGCTGCTTCGATCCGCTTCTCGGTCCTGCCTTTGTAGCGGAGCAAAATACAGGAGTCGTCTTTCTGGAGCTTGTAGCGGCTGATGTTGAGCGTGTCGGTGACAACCTGCTGATCCTGCGTATACACAATCACTGTCTTCCCGAATGCAGGTGGCCGGTTCATCACGCTGTCGAGCTGCCGGTCGATGTATTGAGCGGGAGTGCCGGAAAAAATCTGTGCAGAGAGTACCATCGGGCCTTGCAGCATCCACACAAAGAGATAGGTTACAAACCTGGCCATGGTTCAAATAGAGCGGTGAGGTACTGCGAATATACTAAAATATCCAGCTTCCGGTAAGCGGGTAGCCGGTTATTTTCATGGATCAGATGCCAGGCATGCCGCTGTTTAGAATTCGATATCGATCCCGTATTTGCCCAGCAGGCCTGCGATACCCGCATGAGAGAACTTCGCTTTTTTCATCCGGTTCATTTCCGGGTCGATGGTATAATAGCTTGCTGTCCGGAAATCTGCTTTTTCCAGGATGGTATTCACAAAAGAAGTTTCCAGGAGGTTGCAATCCCTGAACAGAGCCTGGCTCAGATCGACGTTCTCGAATTGCATTTCTTTCATGGAGCAGCCTGTAAAATGAGTTTTGGTCATTTTCTTTTTAAAGAAGCTGGAATAATCCAGCTGGCAATTATGGAAGCTTACCTCGAAGAGAAAATCGTTGCAGTGGCTGAAGTTGATGCCGGTGAGCTTGCAGCCGGTGAAGCGCACATTTTTTAATCCGGTGTTATTAAACTGGATCAGCGACAGGTTGCAGTCCCTGAACTCGCAATCGATGAAGCTGCCATTGATGAAATGGGCTTTTGATAAATTGCAGTTGATAAAGGTGCAGTTCTGATATTCCTGCTTCGATACAGATTGTTCCGAAAGGTCTGTCTTTTCAAATGTTTGGTGCTCGTATGGGCCTGAAGTCATGTGTAGGAAGGATGATGCGCAAAGGTCGGAAATGCCTGTTGTGCGGTCAATTATTTTTTATAAAACTTATCAATATACCGGATCGCTTCTTCCTGCGACAAGGCGCTGAAATTTTTATACCGCTCGTGCACATCGATGATCTCCTCAATCGCATCGCTTACCAGTGCTTTGTTCTTCCAGGTGTTCAGATGAGCAATTACCTTTGCAAGACAGCCTTTTTTGTAGGCGATCTGTCCAAGCACGTGCACCAGCGTATTCCTGACCCTTGCCGTTTGATCATGCTCCAGCTCCTGCAACAGGGGCAAAATATCTTCCGGGTGTTTGCGCCCTCTCAGCTCGATGCCGTGGCAGATCTCTCTTCGGATTTCCTTGTTGTTGTGGTGAAGGTAGGTTTTTGACCAGGCTAAAACAGGCTTTGGATTGACTTCCCCCATTTTTTTGATGGAGCCGATCACCGCATTCCTTGGGGAGTGATGCTCATCGAATAAGCCTCTATCAAAAATATGCTGTACAATGCGGAAATCACTTTTGCCGATCTCACCGGCAGCATTGATGGCGGTTTGCCTTATTTTAAAAGACCCGTGCAGGAACAATTCGTTGATGAGTTTGATTATGGCAGGCCTTAGTTCATCATGCGCCAGGTAGAGCTTTCCAAGCGAGAGGTAAGCAGCTTTGCGGATGTAGGTGTCCTCATCATCCGCATAAGCCGTGCAGTGCTTTGCCCTGGCAGTTTGCAGTTCTTTCTGCATGGTATGGCTGATTTTTCTGACAGTTTCAGCGCGTTCTTCTTTCGTGAGGTCGTAAAAGGCCATGACTTAATGAATAGTTTTAATCAATTCCGAAATCAGCTGTGAAGCTCTTGTGTGGTTTAATATCGTAGAGGCTTACACCGGTTTTATCTTCCATAATAGCCATGATAGCAATGTACACCTCATAGCTGCTGCCCGGGTGTTTTGCGTTCAGAAATTTTTGATAATTCGCAGCACAGATCACGTCACAAAAGTCAGACAACGTCAGTGCGTCATAGTCTGCCTGCGGCGTCCAGGCAATGCGCGAAATGATCCGTTCTATATAGGTACCTTGTTTAGCTATCGGAAACTCAGGAATGGTAAGACCGGTTTCCTGTTCCAACTGTTGCCATGTTTCAGGTGTGTAGCTGAAAAAGTCTTTTACATGATCATTGAACGTAACGTTTCTGTCGCTGATTCCAGCCTGTTGCATGGCTTTTTTCAGAAGGGCAAACACATCATCTCTCAAGGTTGTATGGGAAGAGCTGATGCCAAGGTGATGACAGACGCTACGGGTCATTTCATCTACCGTGCCGATTTTTTCGGCTTCCTGATCGGGAATACTAATCCCGAAATAATTCTCGAAGCTTACCAGTAATTCAACGCTGTCCAGGCTCATCATTTACTTTTTTTATACAATTCAACCTTTTGTCCCCCTGTAAAAACTCATGAAGAGCGTTGTACATGCCGGTGGGGATGCTTCAAATGATAAACCCCTGAATCCCTTTATTTAAAGGTAGTTCAGGGGTTTAGTGGCCTTGCCAGGAATCGAACCTGGATCTCAAGCTTCGGAGGCTCGAATACTATCCATTGTACTACAAGGCCAATTGGAGCCTGCAAATATACTATTTATTATTTATACCAAAGGCTGAACCACGCTGTGGGTAGGATATTCTTTTATGAGGTCGCGTATCAGGATATTTCCCTGGGAAGTGTTCAGCAACTCGTCCATGTCTTTCATGAGGGCCTGCACAACTTTCAGCTCCTCGGTATCTTCCATCGGCAGTGTATTGACGCCTTTTTCATCCATTTTGTCGATGATGTATTTTACCGTAAGCTTGCTGTCGCTGATGCCCGGCTGGAAGCCCACCTCCTTGTCTTCATCCAGCCTCACCTCGTTGAAAATACCCGTTTCCGTGAAATCAAAAATGATATTTCTGGCAAGCCGTACCGGCAGGTCCAGTTTCTTGGCAATGTGCATGGCCGTATAGGGCGTTTTTCCTTCATTGAAATTTTTCACCACGTAATTGGCAATCAGCAGGGCGATCACACGCTTATAGCGGATGCTCATGTTGTTGATGTCGTTTTCCAGCTCATAGTGGTCCACATTCTGATTGGCAAAGGTAAGCTCCGCGCCAAACATCACCACAAACCAGGAATACTGAACCCAGATGAGGAACAGGGGCAGGGCCGCGAAACTCCCGTAAATGGCATTGTACTGGGCCACACCTACCTGTGAAGAAACATAGCCCCATTCCAGCAACTCGAACAGGATGGTTGCAATGATGGCGCCAATGGCAGCGCTTTTAAATCCCACCCTCGTATTAGGCAAAGCCATATACAGGAAAACAAACATGCCCCAGATAAGCGCAAAAGCAAATATTTTGAGGAGGATAAAGCCCAGGGGGCTCAGGAACGATAAGCCCGAGAATGCTGTGTCGATGCCCGATTTCAGCCCAACGGTCAAGCTTCCGGATAAAATAATAAACACAGGGGCGATCAGCATGATCGACAGGTAATCCGTGATCTTCCGTGTCCATACCCTGTCGCGTTTGATCTCCCAGATCTCGTTGAAGCTGTTCTCAATGCTCCCCAGAAGCTTCATCACCGACCATAACAAGAGCACAATGCCCACGCCCGCAATGAGGCCGCCTTTGGTATTGCTCAGCATCTTATCGGCATACACAAAGGCCTGTTTCAGAATGTCCTGCTGCTCGTTGAAGTCGCTTAACAACTGCTGCTGCAGGTTTTCCTGGAAACCAAAGCCCTTGGCAATGGCAAAAGCCAGCGCAATAATGGGAACAATGGAAAACAGCGTGTAGTACGTTAAGGCCGTTGACTTAAGCATGCACTTATCCTCATTGAAACCCTTGATGGCCAGGGCAAAAATGCGTAGCTGCTTGAGGAAGAAGCCCTGCTTCTTATCCATTTTATCCAGGCGCACACGCCACAATTTATGGTTTAAAAAGTGTGTCGTGCGTTTGAAGGCGGTAACAAGGTTTGGCATACGATCAATTTAAAAGATTAAGCGGAACGGTTTTCCTGTAGCTCTTTTCTCAGCTGCCTCGCTGTTTTAGTGCTTCCATCGTGGCTCCAGCCGGGAGGGCCAAACACGTACATCAGCTTATCCCTGAACGACCTGCCTTTTTTAAAGTCTTTGCCGATGTTTTTCCATTCGTGAAATACCATGTGCAGCGGGTTGTAAGAGTTGATATTGGTGGTGAGGCCGAACTTCACCTCCTCATCCTCCCTGGCAAAAGTACCGAAGAGCCTGTCCCAGATAATGAACACCATGCCCATGTTCTTATCGAGGTATTTCACATTGCTGGCGTGGTGCACCCGGTGGTGCGAGGGCGTGGAGAGGAACCATTCCAGGAAGCCCAGCTTTCCGACTGTTTTGGTATGGATCAGGATCCCGTAAATCTGTGTGGCCGCGTACATGAACATGGTGTCCAGCGGATCGAAGCCAAACAGCGACAAGGGAATAAAATAAATAAAACGGTACAGCGGCTGGAACACCGAGGAGCGGAAGCCAACCGTGAGGTTAAATTCCTCCGAGGAGTGATGTGTTACGTGCACTGCCCAGAAAAAGCGGCAGTAATGATCGACCCGGTGCAGCCAGTAGAACATAAAGTCCTGGGCAATGAGCAGCGTGCTCCAGTATAGCAGGGGATGGGCGGCCTTATCGATGCCGGTGAAACGGAACTGGTAAAAATACCACAGGACCCCGAGGCAGAGCCCGCGCACCAGGATGTCCAGTGTAAAATTGAGGGCACTCAGGTACACATTAGCCAGAATGCCTTTGGTGGAATAATATTTTTTTTCGTGCCAGTAGCTATAAAAAATCTCAATGCCAATCACGATGGCATAAACAGGGATCGATAATTTAATCAGCAGCTCCTCTCTGAATTCGTTCATTGCTTTGCTTTAATTACGGAACAAAGATAAGAAGCCTTTTTCAGTTTTTGAAGTGCCTTTAAGATCGGTGTAGTTAATGATGCAAAAACGGCGTACCGGCGGTAGACGGCAGCTACTTTTACATCATTAACTACACCGATCTTAA
>DGQK01000047.1 GCA_002390745.1 Bacteroidetes bacterium UBA4416
GTATTTATGAGATGGCTTCTAATATCTTAATTTCGACGTTTCATCGTAATTTTAGTAATTTAGCGCCTGCATTTATCGCTTTTTTTTGCAAAACACAGTTTCGATACAGGTAAGCAATGCCGGTAAAAAATTCGGCAGGGAATGGATTTTCCGGAAGGTGGATCTGAACATTTCGCCCGGCGAAAAAATAGTGGTACTGGGGCTCAACGGCTCCGGAAAATCAACCTTACTGCAGGCCTTCACCACTTACCTGACACTGAATGAAGGGCATGTGACCTATACAGGAAGCCAGGCTTCTATCCCTACCGAATCCGTTTACAAGTACATCAGCGTGGCATCTCCTTACCTGGAACTTGTAGAGGATTTTACACTGCAGGAGCAGATAAGCCATGCAGCCTTATTCAAACCATTTCTGAATGGCTTGTCCACCCCGGAGGTCATTGACCTGTCGGGACTTTCGGTACATGCCGGAAAATTCATCCGTCTTTTCTCAAGCGGCATGAAACAGCGCCTGAAGCTGACATTGGCAATCCTGGCCGATGCACCTGTGCTCTTCCTCGATGAGCCTACAACCAACCTCGACGCTACCGTTGTGGAATGGTACAAGGAGCTCATTGCGCGCTATGCCATGCAAAAAACCATCATCGTATGCTCCAATTCCATTAAGGAGGAATACGCCTTTTGCAACCGAACGCTTACGATGGAAGATTATAAGTAAGAGCGATAAGATGTGAATCCTGTGATAAGAGATCCGGATCATTAACCCGGCATGAGCATTGAAAGAAAAGATGAATCTGTTTTTTTCAAATCCTGTAATTCATTGTAGCTGCCTGAAACATTTAAATCATGAAAACACTCTTTCTGATCCGCCACGCCAAATCCGATTGGGAAAATGCCCTGCTGAAGGATATTGAGCGCCCCCTGAATGAACGGGGCTACGCCTCCGCCAACTTAATGAGTGCGCGCCTGACTACCGTTCCGGACCTCATCATCACCAGTCCGGCGGTACGCGCCGCCAGCACAGCTCTTATCTTTGCCAGGAACCTCGGCTATGATCCCAATGCCATCGTCATTAAAAAAGAATTGTACGATACCTCCGTGAAAGACTACCTTTCGGTGATTCAACAGATCGGCGAACCCTTTCATACCGTTCTGTTATTTGCCCACAATCCTACCATCAGCGATACCGCCGATCATATAACCAGGGGACTTCCGATGGAAATGCCGACCTGCGCCGTGGCAGGGATCCGTTTTGATCTGGACAGCTGGAGCAAAGTCAAAGCCAAATCAGGAGAGTTGTTCCTATTCGATTATCCCAAGAAAAACGGAGAGCATGCCTAACAGCACAGCGCCTTTGGGGAGTGCGCCGCCAGCCGTTGGCTGACGCTTAGTCACCGAGGCCTGGATAAAATCCTCCGCGTCGTATGCTGCCTTATGGTAAGCCTTAGCTCTCAACACCTGGCTCATGGCGCGAGCCGTGACTTCAAGCGGGCGCAGGCTAACCTCGCGCAAATCGAACATCAGGCGCTGCCCCTTGCAAAAGGCATCCACCGGCTCGATCACAGGCTTTTTATTGGTTTCGTGAAGGTGCGCGATCCAATACCGGCCGTAGCGATCGGCGCCCACTAAAATGCCCGGATGGTATCCTCCGGCAGCGCGGGCATCGGCGCGGGCCACTACCCTGCCGGTATGAAGATGGTAATGAATTTCGGTAAGCTCGCCCTGGGAGCATACCACAGAAGAGATCACATCGCTGTAGCGTGTGTCCGGTTTTTGGGGTCTGTACATGAAGCTCTTAAACTTTATCACAAGTTACAAAAGCAAAGAAAGCCTGTCAACCGCATTTAACGGTGCATACAGAGCTTTGATCGAATTTAGCATTTGGGGAAAGATGAAAGACAGAAAAATAAAAGATGACAGACAACTTAGTCTTTTATCTTCGACCTTTAATCTTGTATCTTACTTTGCCTCTCCTTTGATCTTCTTCAGCACAAAGCTTTCAAACACCGCCTTCACAGGGCTGTAATGGATTTTATTTTCGGTGGTGGATGCCAGCAATCCGCATTCGCCATAAGAAAAAGCAGCATTGAGCTTACAAACCGCCGCCACATTTCCATTGAACAGGATCCGGATCTCTTTACGGCGGTGCCTGATCTCGATGGTGTTCGCAGCGTTCCTTCCTTTGTTGAGGTAGCGCGAGGATATTTTCGGGATCAGGATTTCTTCTTCGCCATTGTAAACATCTTTCAGGTAAAAGGTTCCCTTGTTGGAAATGAACAGCATCCTGTAATACGCGCTGTCGATGCGGTCGAAGCACATGCCGGCATAGCCGAGGTCTGTCGAATCCTCTACCATGATTGTTACTTTGGCCAAAATACTATACGGATCATGTAGGGAGCCGCAGGGCGAACGATCTTCTACCGTTTTATCAACAGCATCCACACTTATCACCAGGCCTTCGGCTTGCGCGGCAAGAGCGGGGTTCGGCTCTTTGCAATAACGCCAGCTGCTGTCGCCGCTGCTAAAGCCGGTTTGATAAACGAGGCTATCGCTTTTCATTTCATTCTTTACCTCCGTCCTGATTTTGGAAAAGTCGTAATGCGGCTTGCAGGAAACAACAAGTACCAATAAGAAAAGCGGGAGGAGCGGTTTCATGTGCTGAAAGATAGAAAAATAATTGCTTTCTTAATGATCTCCGGCAAACAAAAGCCCCGGTGCGGAAACCGCGCCGGGGCTTTTTGGAGAGAAAGGTTATGAAAACGTGAGCGTAATTAGTTGACCGCAAATCGTACGGCCTCGCCGCTGTGCTCGCCATCCTTATCGGTGTAGATGACCCGGAACCAATACATGCCCGGGCTTAAGCCGCTAAGTGTGACGCGGCTCGCGGTGCTGGACTTTGCATCGATCCATTGACTGCTGCCTAGCGGGTCGGCGCTATACTGCCATTTGTAAGTGGCCCTCGGGCGGGCTTTCAATTTCAGGACAACGGTACCGGGGTCTTCTCCCTGCGACACCTTAAATTCGGAATCGGTGAGTGTGCGCTTCTGCCTCAACTCCATGCCCGCCAGGTGAATGATGCTCTCATCGCCGTTGGCGGTTTTCTGTACGAGGTAAGCCAGGTCCTGGATCAGGACCATCAGCTCCTTTTCCTTGTCGTTACGAATGGCGATCTTGTGCCGGGCGCCATCCTTGGTATCGGTTTCCGCTGCCTGCAAGGCGGTGGCGGCGACTCCTACCGCTGTAGCGGCTGCCACACAGCTGGCAAAAACGGTGGGGTTGTCGTTGATGCGCTGCTCATAAAAGAAGCCGCGCTTGATCAATTCGGGCACTGTCAGCGAACTGATGTTCAGTGCCACTTTAATCGTGTTCATGATGTAAATGAATTAAAAATAAAAAGTTGAAAACGCCTTTGAAAGGCCGTCATCCTGGAACCGGACGACTTCTTGTTTATTTCTGGTTTTGCCGACTGCGAAAACCGGGTGTAGGATTTGCCATCTTATAAAGGCGTTCAACGTTTTGGACCTTTTGGCGGCAACACTTGTACCTCTCTGTTTCCGGCGCTTAAAGCATGCTACGGACTGGCTTTGGGTGTATTCTCATAATCTATGTTTAAAGGAATTCTGGTAGTATAACGCCAAAAGCCCTCATAAATTACACAAAAATGCGCTTGTTTTGTAAGCGGTTGTTTTCATAAAGCAAGTGGCGGCATCGTGTGAGTAAGTGGTTAAAAAAACAGAATATGGGATAATTATAAACCGCATGGATTCATGATAACAGAGCATGAAACAGGTATGAAGCGGCGTGGATTAATTATGGCGGAGCATGAGATTATTATAAACCGCCTGGATGAATCACAATAGAGCGTGGGATAATTATAGCCGGCGTGGATTAAATATGGCGGAGCATGCGATAACTATAAACGGCCTGGATGAATGACACTAAAGCCTGGGATAATTATAACCGGCGTGAATTCATGATGACAGGGCATGAGGTAACTATAACCGGCCTGGATGAATTATGGCAGGGCATGAATGAATTATTTCAGAGCGTGAATCAATTCGTATAGAGTACGAAAGAATTCATACAGGACGGAGTAGTATTGTTATCAGCCCCGAATCAATTCTACAGGACAGGAATGAGGTCTTACAGGGCAAAGATTGAATAAAATGACTGCTTATACGTAAAATTACGTACTTAGACAAATCTTCAGCTTACAGTGCATGATCTGAAATATATTTTTAAATTTAAAACTGCAAAGAACAAGACGTGAACCAATCCCCCGAACAAATAGCGCGCGATCATATTGATGAACAGCTCACCGCCTGCGGCTGGCTTATCCAGGACAAAAAAAGGATCAATCTGAACGCTTCATTAGGAATAGCCATCAAAGAGTACCAAACCGATGTAGGCCCTGCCGATTACGTCCTGTTTGTCAATAAAAAGCCCGTTGGGCTTATTGAAGCCAAACGCGAAGAGGAAGGGCATCACCTGACCAGCGTGGAAGAGCAATCGGCAGAATATGCCCTGGCTAAGCTCAAATACCTTAACCATGATCCACTGTCCTTTGTCTATGAAAGCACCGGTGCCATTACGCGTTTTACCAACTACCGTGATGTAAAGCCGCGATCAAGAACGGTATTTACCTTTCACCGTCCCGAAACCTTTGAGCAGTGGATGAAGGAAGACAAAACCCTGAGGGCGCGCTTACATGATATTCCGGCATTACCCGAAGATGGCCTGCGGGATTGCCAGATTACCGCCATTACCAACCTGGAAAAGTCATTTAAAAGCCAGCGGCCGAAGGCGCTGATCCAGATGGCAACAGGCTCCGGTAAAACCTTTACCGCCATTTCATTCGTGTATCGCCTGTTGAAGTTTGCCAAAGCAAAGCGTATTTTATTTTTAGTAGATACCAAAAACTTAGGCGAGCAGGCCGAAACAGAATTCCGGGCTTTTCAACCAAATGATGATAACCGTTTGTTTCCCGAGCTATATGGCGTCACCCGCCTTAGCAGCTCCTTTATCCCTACCGATAGCCAGGTATACATCAGTACCATTCAGCGGATGTATTCCATTTTGAAAGAAACAGAGCTGGATGAAAGCGCGGAGCAGGACAATCCTAACGAAAACCGCTTCGAGCCAAAAGATCCCATCCCGGTTGGTTATAATGAAAAAGTACCTATCGAGTTTTTTGATTTTATAGTGATCGATGAGTGCCACCGGAGCATTTATAATTTATGGAAACAGGTGCTGGATTATTTCGACGTATTCCAGGTTGGCCTGACCGCCACACCCGACAACCGCACCTTCGGTTATTTCAACCAAAACCTGGTATGCGACTATGGCTACGAAAAAGCGGTGATTGATGGCGTATTAGTGCCCTATAATGTTTTTACGGTTGAAACGGAAATAACAAAAAAAGGCAGCATTATTAAGCTGGGTGAAAAAGTCGACATGCGCGAACGGCTGACGCGTAAAAAATTCTGGCAGGCCCTGGACGAAGATGTGGAATACAGCGGCAAGCAGCTCGACAAAGACATCGTCAATCCAAGCACCATCCGCACCATTATCAGGGCCGTGAAAGAAAACCTGCCTGCCATGTTTCCTGACCGGTTTGATGAGCAGGGGGCTTTTGAAGTACCCAAGCTGCTGATTTTTGCCAAAACCGATTCCCAC
>DGQK01000045.1 GCA_002390745.1 Bacteroidetes bacterium UBA4416
TGGTGGCCTGTATCACCACAAAAGAAGAAACAGACCGCCACGAGGTGCAGGACTTTCTCAGAAAATCCCTGCCTGAGTTCATGGTGCCAAGCCAGATCATCATCCTTCGGGAGATGCCTCTCAACGACAACGGCAAGCTCGACCTCAAAGCCCTGATGCTCGTTGCGGAAACAAGCACTGACAATGAGTCCGGATACGTAAGCCCCGGAACTGAAACCGAGATCAGGCTTGCCGGTCTATGGAAAAACCTGTTTGCGAAAAAGCAGATAAGCCTTCATGATGACTTTTTTGACTTAGGAGGAAACAGTTTAAAAGTCATCAAATTAACAGCGGCCATCAACCAGGAATTCAAGACCGGCTTATCCATTAAAGATATTTTAGCAGATTCAACGCTACAAAAACTTGCCCGTAGAATTGATTCGGTAAGTGTCGCCGAAAGCGCCTATTCTCCGATCATCCCTGACGAATCGTCGAAGGGCGAGCCTTTTCCGATGACCCAGGTTCAGCTTGCCTACATGTGGGGCCGGGAAAATGAATTTGAGATGGGTGGCGGTTCTTCCCATGCTTATGTAGAAACCGATCTGGCGATAGATATCGAAAAGCTACAGGAGGTTGTCAATAAGCTGATTGCGAGGCATCCCATGCTACGAACAACATTCAGCTTCAACGGCAACCAGCAGGTGCTGCCTTTTGTTCCCGAGTACAGGATTGAGCATGAAGATATCACGTCGCTTAGAGCCGGGGAGCAGGAGCAAAAAATCCATCAGATCCGCAGCCGGATGTCGCACTTTGTATTTCAGCCAGACCAGTGGCCCTTGTTCGAGATCAGAGCTTTAAAAATATCCCCGTCTGTTTACAAGCTGTTTTACGGGATAGATCCTTTGATTGTGGACATGACGAGCACCATGATCCTGAATGCTGAATTTGAGCGCTTATATTCCGGTACGGCTTCACTACCTGAGCTTAAACTCACGTTCAGGGACTACATCCTTAAGCTCCGGGAGATTGAACAATTACCGGTATACGAACGTGACCGCAGGTACTGGCTGGATAAAATTCCGGATTTCCCCGAATCTCCGAAGCTAAGCTTAAAGCAAAGTCCGGACAAGGTCACCAAGCCTTCGTTCAGGCGTTTATTTACAACCATAGATCAACTCAGCTGGAACACGATCCAGGACCTGTGCAGGCAGCATAAGGTAACGACAACAGCGCTGCTGTCCACCATTTATATGGAAGTGCTCTCTTACTGGAGCAATCAACCAAAGCTTGCCATTAATCTAACGGTTGCCAACAGGCTTCCGCTTCATGAGGATATCGACCATATATTAGGGGATTTTACAACGATTATGATCCTGGGCTCCGACCTTTCGGAGAACCATGATATCTGGAGCAGAGCCGCAGCCGTTCAATCGGAGTTATGGGATGCCCTTCATCATAAACATTATGATGGCGTTCATTTCATCCGTGAATTTTCAAAATACCATAACCTGGGAAAACAAACTGTGTTTCCTTATGTGTTTACCAGTGCGCTATCCATTACCGATCAAAACGATGATCAAACCATAGAGGAGCTGGACGCCAATTACGAGCAAAGCATTACGCAGACATCGCAGGTGTTTATTGACAACAAAGCCGTTTCTCTTAAGAACAAGCTCCTGGTGGAATGGGATTATGCCGACGATTTATTTGAGCAGGAACAGATCCAGCTCATGTTTAACCAATATGTTGAGTTGATCCGGGCTATCGGCACCAACACATATTCCGGCGCCCTACCTCCTATCCCATCGCTTATTGAGAAAACGAAAGCCTATAATGAAACGGCATGCGATATCCCTCCCTGCAATTTAGTTGAATTGTTTGAAAGATCGTGCCGTTCTTTCCCGGAGCGAATTGCCGTGAAGATGAATAACGAGTCCGTCAGCTACCGGGAGCTTGACCTGCAATCCGATGTGGTAGCGGGCTACCTGGCCGGTAAAGGAATTAAACCCGGAGACTTTGTCGGCGTTTACGGCGAACGCCGCCCGCTAACGGTTATTTACTTATTAGGCATTCTGAAAGCAGGTGCAGCCTATGTCCCTGTTGATCCTGCCTATCCGGAAGACAGGCGGGATTACATCATCACTAACAGCCATTGTAACATTTTACTTTCTTCAGACGACTGGCCGGAGGTAAGCCAAAACAGCAATAGCCGGAAAAAAATCAACACAAGGATCCTCCCCGGTCAGCCGGCCTACATCATTTATACCTCAGGAAGCACCGGGCGGCCAAAAGGCGTGTTGATCCAACACCAGGCGGTCTGCAATACCCTTCTTGATTTAAACGATAGATTCAAGGTAAACCAGGAAGATAAGGTGATCGGCTTATCGTCTTTCAGCTTCGATCTGTCGGTATATGATGTGTTCGGCACACTGGCTGCGGGGGCAACGCTCATTCTCGTGGATGACCAAAGGGATGCGGAAGCCGTCGTCAACATTGCCCGCAATGAGCATATTTCGATATGGAACAGCGTACCGGCAATTATGAAAAATACGCTGGAGCGGATCCAGGGCCTCTCTTCCGGTACATTTCCGGACCTGCGATTGGTGATCTTAAGCGGCGACTGGATTCCTCTGGACCTTCCTTCTGCCATCAGGCAAACCTGCCCGAATGCAAGCCTGATCAGCATGGGCGGCGCTACAGAAGCCTCTATCTGGTCTATTTATTATCCGGTGCAGGAGGTAAAAGAAGACTGGAAGAGCATTCCTTACGGCTATCCCTTGGCTAACCAGCAGTTTTATGTGCTGGATTACAACCGAAGGCTCTGCCCCGAAGAGGTGGAAGGCGATCTCTACATCGGAGGCCTTGGCCTCGCCGCAGAATATTACAATGCGCCCGGGCTGACCGAAAATGCCTTCGTACATACCGCCTTTGGCAGGCTTTATAAAACCGGCGATCGCGGCAGACTGAAAAAGGAAAATTACATAGAATTTTTAGGTAGGAAAGACGACCAGGTAAAAATCAGGGGATACAGGGTTGAATTAGGAGAGATTGAAGCAGGCCTGAACAAGCTGCCGGGGATGGCCATGGTAAAGGTCATTGCCCCTTATGTCAGCGGCTTTCAGAGAGAGCTCGTCGCGTTTTACCAATCCACTGAAGCGATCAGGGATGAGAACATCAAAGCCCATCTGAAAGGATTGGTTCCCGGCTACATGATCCCGTCCTACTACATCAGGCTGGAACAGTTTCCCCTGTCGCAGAACGGAAAAATCGACCACAAAGCCTTGTCGGGCCTCGTGAATTTTAAAGGCACGCACAAAGAGGATCTCATCTTATGGGATACGGAGATCGAATTCAGGTTATCAGCTGTATTCAAGGCATTATTAAAAACGGAAGCTGTTGATGTACATACTTCCTTTTTTGACCTTGGAGCCAATTCCCTGGTCCTTACCAAGGTCATTAACTTTATCGAAAAGGAGTTTGCCATAAAGGTGAACTTCAAACAGATCCTGGAATTTGATACGATTGTCAAACTATCGGGGCTTATTTTGCCAGGCATTGAAAGAAGTAACGGTTATTTCAACCAGGCCAGGCAAGACATCGAATCATCAGCCTGTACTTACCTTGAAAAAGATAAGTTCTACATCCTTCAGCTCCACGAGCCGGATACCGGAGCCAGGCGACTTTCCGCGAACGACCTGGAACAGGCAGATACCGTCTACAAAAAACTGTTGCCTATCAGCCGGAGTTTGCTGGAGAAAGAATTGCTGCGGATCGAAGCCATGAGCGAGGAAGAGGCGAAGCAGGAATTATACCAAATCGGTTCCGTTCAATAAGAACCCGTGCTTAAATGATCTTCATTTTCTTCATTAAAAAGGTGGCGCTTTTGTTTTTGCAGACCCCGTCGGTCAGCTTATAGTCAAACACCAGCTCATCGTTCACCACATGCACTTCGAAACACTTGTTGGTGAGGTAGGAAGGATAGTCGGCGGTGGTGTCGCATATTTTGAGGTCGTGGGTGGCAATAGCGCCGATCCCGCCTCTCAGCATCACCTGCTTGACGATTTCCACCGTGCCGGTCCGTTTATCTTCTGAGTTCGTACCTTTCAGGATCTCATCCAGGATAACGAAGCACACTTCCTCTTTCAATGTATCCAGTATCTCTTTTAAGCGTTTTATCTCAGCAAAAAAATACGACTCGTTTTCATGCAGAGAATCCGAAAGCCTCATCGATACCAATACATGCAAAGGATGCACCTCTGCGGAAGTGGCACAAACAGGCGATCCGGCGCCGGCCAACACCATATTCACGCCTACTGTTCTCAGGAAGGTACTTTTTCCTGCCATGTTAGAACCCGTGAGGATGATGAATTTATGA
Source organism: Bacteroidetes bacterium UBA4416 (assembly GCA_002390745.1). Lineage (GTDB taxonomy): Bacteria > Bacteroidota > Bacteroidia > B-17B0 > Aurantibacillaceae > UBA4416. Next base: position 4,355 of record DGQK01000045.1, read on the forward strand.
TCCACAAAACCGACATCGTTGCAAACCCGGCTCCTGGCAGGGATGAGCGGATGTCCAAGGTCCTTAAACTTCAGCTTAAACCCGGTGTTGAGCTCCGGGTAGGCAAAGTCCGGATTATTGAATGAAAAGTTAGCGTAAGAGTTCAGTTTCTCAAACTCGCCGATCACGCCGAGCCATACTGCAATCTGAGAGGCATAGAGCTTCTTCCATTTCATCAGGGAATTGAACAAATGCAGGTGACATAAATACAGGCCATTCAAAACAATGGCAGCAACCCCGTTGTTAATGTGGTTCAGCTTATCCAATAAGCCTGCCAGGTACTTCAGCTGGGCGCTGGCCTGAATGCCCTTGTAGGTCAGCAAGGCTTTCTGACGATTCAGCTCCGGGCACGAGAATGTTTCCTTCTCGATCATTTCAATAATTAAACCATAATGCTTAAGCGCCAGATGAGCTTTTTCCAGGGTACGTATCTCCTTCCTGATTTTATTATAATTTAAATACAGGATGAAAAGATTTACCATAAAGGAAAGAGAAGCCAGGTGGTAGAAGAGGTCATTTCCGGTCACCGCATACAACACGATAAATGACAAGGTGATAAAAGGAAACACGTAAGATAAGATAAGCATCCCCGCTGAACTCTGTTTCCCTGTATGCTCTCCCCATTGCAATAAAAAGTCATAATCGCTTTTGCTGTCGTCCGCAAATTTTGCGAGCACAGAGATGTCCTGCCTGAACGCCATTTTGGGGCTTAGCTCTTTTACAGCCTCCTGGGTAGCAACAATGCGGGAGTTGGGGAGCAAACCAAGCAGGGATTCTGCCAGAGCTTTTTTTCCGATGTAGCTTTGTGTCCTGTTCAAAAAATGAAACAGTGAGTTTTTACCGAAGATATCCAAATCAAAGGAATAAGGATGCGCCGCGTCGCTATACTCTTCTCCATGCCCGAAAGGAATGCCTTTTCCCGACAGAAAATCAATTTCCCGTTGGTTAATGGCGATGAGCTCCTGTTTCACTTTCACCTTCCAGAGCATTTTTCCATGCACCTTCACCAGGATAAAAAAACCGATCAGGGCCAGCACAAACACGATCATGAACACATCTCCTTTCGTTTTAACATAAGCGATCAGGCTGAGCAATGAAACAATGATCATCAGTAGGCGCAAAGAGCCAATGGCATTGCATCTTTTTAAAAGCGCCCGGTGCGCAGTGCTGTGTAATTCTTTAAGATCGGTATATACGTTCATGTCATCCTGTTTTCGGTAAAAATACAATTCTTTTCAGGCAACAGCGCCTTTATTCACAGATCACCGAGGCATCAAAAGCGGAAATAGTAAAAGGTAACAATTAATAAGAAAAGAATCCGGTAAAAACAAAAAAGTCCTCACGACTGATCATGAGGACTTTTGTAAACATTAGTGGATCCGGAGGGATTCGAACCCTCGTCCAAACAAGGAATTAATAAGCTTTCTACAAAGTTTAGAACATACTTGGTTGTCGGCTTAAGTCAGGCGCATATTCATACCAAACTTAAACGTAGCTATTGATATTGTTCCAGGTAATAGCATCACTGAAACAAGTTGCTAATTTATGATGCAAAGTTCCCGTCGCTAAGCAACGGCGCTACGGGGTTTGCAAAGGTTGCTAAATCTTGGATTAAGCAGCCATAGCGTAAGAATTCTCTTCGCCGAATAAAAGTTTGAGAGTTGATTTTAAGGTGCCATAATCACAACGCACCACCTGCTTACTTATCAACCGCGCTCGCTGTCAAAACCGGTCGGACCCATGATGTGAAAGAACTGTTAGTGTTTTTCGGGTATAAAGATACATTTTTTTTTCCATGTTACACGCATTCTTTACATCGCCGGGTGTTTTCGTTTGGAATTTTTAACGCTGCAAACGATGTATCGCTTCGTTTTTGGTGATCTTTTGCCGGCGGGGCTTTGCAATTCTCCCTTAAGGAACGGCGCGGGCCGGCACCTCAATCCTTCACGCGGCATCCGTCAAAGGATCAAACAAGGTCAATCGTTTTTTACCTCGTGAACATATACGGATCCATGTCAATAAAGTCGCTTACCTTAATTTCAATGGCCTTTTCGTTTACCCGGATCCTGTGTGTGCCCAGCGTGGGATCGTTGTATTCGATCATCGCCTCCGTTTCATTGATCAGGCGGATGGTGCCGGTGTATTGCGGGTGGAACTCAAAGCTCACTTCCGCCGATTTGTCTTTTCCCACAACCGTTATGTGTCCATATACGTTATTGGTGTAGGTCCCTGAAAGCTTTGCATAAGCGTTCTTTGCAGGCTTATACGTTGCGGCCAGGGCCTTCAGTTCCTTAATTTCCTGCTGCTCTTCGGCCTGGTTCTTCTCAAAAAAAGCATAATACTGTTTGCTGTAATTGTTATAAGGCTTCCCCAGCAGGTCGTCGGTGAGTTGCCTGCCCAGGGCTTCATAAAGGTATTGGGCGTCGCTGTTGGTCAGGATCACAAAACCAACGTTCTCTTCCGGGATCAGCACCGTTTTACTTAGAAAGCCGTTTGCGCCTCCATCATGGGTCACTACTTTCTTTCCATCCGCATCTTTCAGGAACCAGCCGAGACCGTAGGTATTGAAATTATTGCCTTTGCGGCTCACCGCTTTCTCGATGAAAAACGATTCGCGCGTCCGGGCAATGACCTCAGCCGGGATCACCTGTTTCCCCTTATACATTCCATTCCCGAGCTGCATCAGCACCCATTTGCTGAGATCGCTCACACTGGAGCTGATCCCCGCTGCCGGAGCCAGGCTGTTCACGTTGGCCGGAACGATCTCCCCTACCTGCCCGTTGATGAGTGTGTAGGCTTTGGAAGCTGCCGGTGTTTTCACAGGATTCATAAACTCCTCGTAGGTCGTTACCGTTTGTTTCATTCCCAAAGGCTGCAGGTAATGGTAGCGGATATAATCGTCCCAGCTGGTATCCGTCACCGCCGGGATGATCTCGCCTGCCACCAGGTAGCCCATATTGCAATAGCCGTAAGTTTCCCGTAAACCGAACTTTGGCGTCACGTTCACCATGTTCTCGATCAGTTGTTTGCGTGTACGCGTCGTAGCCCAGTTCACGAGATCCGTCTGGAAGGTTTCGTAACCAATGCGGTGGCTCAGCACATCGGCAATGCTTATCTCCCGGGTCTTCCATGCCTCCTGCATGTTGAAATACGGCAGATAGCTTTTCACCTTATCGTTGAGTCCGATCTTTTTGTAATGCTCCAGCAAGGCCAGGGAAGTGCCTGTAAAAGCCTTGGAATTGGAGGCGATCTGGAATACCGTTTCTTCGGTCACCGGCTTTTTGGTTTTGAGATCGGCATAGCCGTAACCTTTTGCCAGGAGCACCTTCCCGTCCTTCACAATGGCAACAGCCATCCCCGGCAGGTTCCAGCGCTTCATTTCACGGTTGATATAGTTATCGAGGCTATCTTTGATAAACGTTCCCTGGGCGCTGAGACCTCTGCTCAGAGAGGCAACTACAAGAACAGGAAGTAATTTTCTGATCATGATCTTATGGATTAGTCAGGATAAAACTACTAAATATTACAGAACAAACAGAGCGTTGACAGCGCGGATCATTAAAAGATAAGCGGATTAGAACAATTGAACCCATAAAGCACGCACACGCTGTAACGCGAAACACACCGGACATGTCACCCGGTGTGTTTCGCAGGTATCATTAACCCTGCGCCTTTTCCGCGCCTCTGCGGTTAAACCATGAATTTTACTTCACAATGATCACCGGCTTGGTGGCCATTCCCGAATCGGAGCTCAGGCTGATATAATAGACGCCTGCCTCGTAGGCGCCCATGTTCAGCGGGTAATTGAACATACCGTTTACCTGGATCTTTTCACTGTGCAGCAGCCTTCCGGAAAGGTCCCGGACCTCTACCAGCGATTCGCCTCCCGCTTTGGTATAGCCCGTCAGCTGGATCAGACCGGCAGCCGGATTAGGGATCACTGAAAAATAATGATCGGTGTTGGCGGCCTGCGCCAGGCCCACATCGGTGCTGATGGTAATGCAGGTAGGATCCACTGCCTTATTAATGGCCTCATATTGCTTGTTCACGATCTCCACCACACTGCTAATGCAGATATTGCCGGTTGGATTGGTATAGTAGATGCGGCAAACCGGCTGTGGCGTGGTACTTTTGGCAATGCTCGAATCCCTGTACGACAGGCAGATCACCTTATCACCCCCGACAACGAATTCCGGGGTTTCCGGGTAATTGCTCAGAGGGGCCAGGTTTACCACGTTCAGGATCGTGGCACCGCTGATCGTGAATTCATAGGCCAGGACGCGCGCTGTCGGATTGGTCATATCCACCTCAAAATAATTTTGCGAGGTATTGAAAGCCCCGATGCTCAGAGTAGCGGTATGGTTCGGGTTATAAGTTCCGCGGGGGAAATCGCAGAGGTTGTTGATGCTGCTGCCATTCTTAGCGCAGTTGGCCATAAGGGCTGCATCCCACACCGTTATTTTCGAATCGTTATTCAGATCATTACAAGGCGTAGGCGTAATCGTATGGTTCAGGATCTTATTCACGTATAGCTGTGCATCTACCGACTGCTGCACGCCACTGTTATCAAGGTCGCCCATCTTCGCTGTACCGGCACATACTCCGTTACAGTCTTTCACGGCGTTCCCAAACTGCACCCCGGCACAATCCGTATAAGAAGGGCAGGATGTGGCGAGGGAAAAGTTTTTGACGCTTCCTACCTGGTAGATTTTGATACAGGCCTGCGCCCAGTTGTTGTTGTAAGTACTTTCATAACGACCTAAGGCATCCGGCGAATGATCCCAGTTCACCTTGGCAGCCAGCACATAGTTCCCTGTATCCACATCGGTAATATCTACCCATTGGCAATCGAGGCCCGAGTGGTAAATATCGCCGCATTGTTTCGAGATCCCCATGTTGCTGCAGGTAAACTTAGCCGTGCCTCCATCCGGGCAACCGTCGTAATCCAGCACGCAAAACCCGTTTTTGAAGCCGATCGGGATGATCGTGCCATTCGACCTGTACAGCCTGTATTCGGCATAGCCCTCGTAATGCGCGTGACCATGACAGTTGTTGGTGGTAAACTGTCCGGGATGGGAAGACGGCCCGCCGATGTAGTAATCGAGGTTCCCGATATTCTTAATATAGGTATCGAAGTTGATGACGCGGCGCGTTCCATAGCCAGTGAGGCAATTCTCTACCACGCGGCAATCGCCTGCCGAAGCCGTCACGTTGCCGATGCTCAGAGAGCTCAGGAACTGCGACTGCACAATGGTAAGATCAGGAGCCTGGCACAACGGGTTCGGGTAGTACATGCAGCTTCCATCGTCAACACTGGCCAGCGGGTTGTAGTTGCAGGCGCTGTAGCTGGTGCAGCCGGTAATAGGCCCGTGGTAATTCAGGGAAAACGTAATGGCTGCGCAGCCTGAGGAATTGGCCCCTACACGGATGATGTAGGTTTTTGCCGTATCCATGGCGCCCGATAGCTGGGACAAGGTCCCGCAATAATCATCATTGTACATAATGGTGCCTGTGTTATTGCTGGTAAAAGGGCCGTTGCAGTTTTCATACACCCAGATTTTGGTGTCGCAGGAATTGGGAAGGCCGCAGGTACCGATGTCGTAAATACCTAGCTGGCCGGGCTTGAACTTATAAAAATATTCGGCGCCGGGAGCGGTATAAGTGCCGGTGCCTATCGCAATCGCGCTGTTACAACTTTCCCCGGGTGCGCAATTGAAGAAATAGTTGTAGGAGCTGCCGAACTGCCCGTTGTGGTTGAGCTGCAGGACATTATTGACATAGATCTGAAAATTCCCCAGCCCATAGTTGCAACAGATCCCATCACTGGCAGCGTCGGTAATGCTGAACTGAAGACAGGTAGTGGACGGAACGCAGATGGTAGACGTATAGGTGGTGGCGTTTACCATCGTGGGGTTAACCAGGAGCACGGTCCCGAATTTATCCTTGAGCTGCCAGTTGGTTTCGTAGGCGAAGTTGTCGGTTTTCAACACGATCTTGATTTCCGACTGTCCGACCGGACACTGAGCGTTTACAAACGATAAACAGCTGATAAACAAAAGGGTAAAGATATGTTTCATAGGCGTAGGGGTTTCATTTTTTTACAAGCCTGTTTAGTCAATAGCATGCTATTTTTTTAGTATGTTTGCAATCGAAAAAACAGCGTATGTACCGGCGTTGTTCCTGAGAATTTCGGGGATGCGCAGATATATCTAAATTAGACTGTTCTTTTTATAAAACAAAACCATTCACTCAATCAAAAGCTCACATGGCGAAATTTAAAATAGGTGTTCTGCGCGAAGAAAAGTCTCCTCCTGATAAACGTGTACCCCTGACCCCACTTATCTGCAACGAATTACTCAGTGCTTACCCTGAGCTGGAGATTGTGATCCAGCCCAGCAGGATCCGCTGCTATACCGATGAAGAATACCTGGCCTTTGGCCTCACCCTGCAGGAAGACCTGAGCGACTGCGATGTGCTCATGGGCGTGAAGGAAGTGCCTAAGGATAAGCTGATACCGGGGAAAAAATATTTCTTCTTTTCGCATACCATCAAAAAGCAGCCTCACAACGAGAAACTGATGAAAACGCTGATCGGGAAAAAGATCCAGATGATCGACTACGAAACCCTGACCGACAAGAACCATAACCGCATCATCGGTTTTGGCCGCTACGCGGGCATCGTGGGGGCTTACAACGGCATCCTGGGCTATGGCCGCAAATACGACCTCTTCCAGATCAAGCCGGCGAACCTTTGCAGGGACAGGGCCGAAATGGAAGAAGAACTGAAGCGCGTAAAATTACCTAATATCAAAATCGCCCTGACCGGCGGCGGACGTGTGGCCAACGGCGCCATCGAAACCCTGTCGGCGCTCCGCATCCGCAAGGTAACCCCCGAAGAGTTCCTGATGGCCTCCTTCCGCGAGCCCGTATATTGCCAGCTCAACCCACGCGATTATGTGGAAAGGCCGAATGACCATAACTTCGACCTGAACGATTTTTATAAACACCCGGAACACTTCACTTCTAAATTTCCGCCTTATACCAAGGCCACCGATATTTTTATTTCCGCCCACTTCTGGGATCCGAATTCGCCGAAAATGTTCACGACGCAGGACATGAAAGCCAGCGATTTTCATATAAGCGTCATTGCCGACATTACCTGCGATATCGACGGCTCGGTGCCGACAACCGTGCGCGCCAGCTCTATCGACAAGCCTTTTTACGGCTATAACCCGAAAACCGATAAGGAAGATGTGCCTTTCAGCAAGGAAACGATCTGCATCATGGCAGTTGACAACCTGCCCTGCGAATTACCACGCGATGCGAGCGACGATTTCGGGAAAGACCTGATGGAGCGTGTGCTCCCTTTCCTGTTCAAGGAGGATGCCGACAAGATCATCGAGAGGGCCAGCATCTGCAAGGATGGAAAGCTGATGCCTGATTTTGAATATCTTGCGGAATACGCGTATTGATGACGACTAAAACCCGATGACGAATCTGTAATTTACAGGCCTCATTATTTTTGAATGAAGACAAACACATCTTCGTTGTCCTTTTTCATGAGGTATTTCTCACGGGCAAAGGTTTCGAGGCTTTCCATGTTGTTTTGCAGCTCGTTGATCTCCTGTTTATTTTTTTCGATCTCTGCAATGTAGTAATCCCGCTCTGTTTTCAGCTTGTTGCATTTCCTGATCAGCTCCAGCTGCGTGAATACATCGTTCCTGTCGAAGTACAGCAGCCACACCACCAGGCCGGTGATGACCAAGAAGTATTTATTTTTGAGGATCTTCAGAACGAACATGAAATAATGGTATTTTAGTTTTAAAATTAAAGAATAAATCCCTCAAGCCGTATGCGCCTCAGAAATGTTATAAAAAGCGGGCTGTTAGTTGTTTTATTGATCCCTGTTCTGGCTCTGCAAACAAGCAGCTTCAAGCAATCCCAGATGAAATACGCCCGGGTAAAGGCAGCGTACGACAGCAAATGGAGCACCCTGCAGGCCGACCTGAAAAGGGCTGGCCTCGACGCGCAGGACTTCGACCTTTACCTCCGTGCCTTTAAGAATGAGCAGGAATTGCAGGTATGGATGAAAAAAAAATCGGACAATACCTATAAATTATTCCGCACGTATGATATCTGCGCCTCCAGCGGCACTTTAGGTCCCAAACGCAAAGAGGGTGATGGCCAGGTACCTGAGGGCTTCTACAAGCTCGATCTCTTCAACCCCACGAGCAATTATTACCTGAGCCTGCGCGTGAGCTATCCTAATGCCAGCGATATGATCCTGAAGGATGGAAAAAATGCAGGAGGAGCCATTATGATGCATGGCAATTGTGTCACGATTGGCTGCCTGCCCATGACCGATGATAAGATCAAAGAACTCTATGTACTCTGTGTGGAGGCTCAGAACCGGCAGCGACCACTGAACATCGATATCTTTCCGGCAAAGCTCAGCGATGCGAACCTGAAAACGCTGAGCTCCTCCTATCCGCAGCACGCCGCTTTCTGGAGCAGGCTGAAACCGCGCTATACATGGTTTGAGCAGCACAAGAGCTTCCCCAGAGTGGTAATCGATAAAAAAGGAAATTATACCTATCCGGAGCTGTAAGAAAAACTTGCGAAATTCTGCGCCGGGTACAGAGGTAAGCAGCAGATTTTTAAGAACGATTTTTTTGTTGCTCGTATTAAAGCCCTTCGGGCTTTTGCCCTGAATCCCTACACTGTTCTAAGTAAAGGGCCTCGATTACTCTGTCACTTCAAGCCAGCCTACCGGCAGATAAGCACCGTAACGACGCGTCGTCTGAGGATTTCCCCGTCGGTGCCGGAACGGGCGGGCGCTACCTCTTTCGCGCTAAAAGAACCGCAGCGAAGCACGGCAAAAGCCAGGCAGGCTTTTGAGCGGGGTTGTGTGTAAGCCGGAATGACACGTCCGGCGCCCCAAAACCTATAAATCATCATTTCTCCCCTAAGCTATTTTTCCGCCAGAGGGCAACAACGATTCAATCCGACATCAGCGTAATCACATTCTGTTTTGTTTATAACTGCCGCTTTGGTTCATAACATCTGTTTCGGGCAATTGCTTTCCTTTTTAATTTTACCTCCCAAAATGAAGCCCCTGTTCATTCAACATTTTTAAACGTAAACTTATGAATTACATCTATGCTTACTGGTGGGTCATTATCCCCATCATTCTCCTGGCCTGTTATAAACTGATCTTCCGCCTGTTCGGCATCGTGGTGATCCCGGAAGATAAGATCGGGCTTGTGACCAAGAAGTTCGTGCTCTTCGGCGCCAACAAGGAATTGCCTGCCGGTCGCATTATTGCTATTGACGGCGAGGCCGGTTTCCAGGCACAGCCGCTGGCGCCGGGCATCTATTTCTGGAAATGGATCTGGCAGTACGAAATTACCCAACAGGCCTTTACGGTCATTCCGGAAGGCAAGATCGGCCTCATTGTGGCTAAGGACGGGAGGGAGCTTGAAACGGGCTTTATCCTTGCGCGAAAAGTAGCCTGCGATTCATTCCAGGATGCTGAGGCATTTTTAAGGAACGGCGGGCGGAAAGGCCGGCAATCAGCCATCATTACGGCAGGCACTTACCGGATCAATACCTTTCTGTTTGAGGTGATGACTTATGACATGACGCATATCAACGAAAACATGGTGGGCATTGTAACCACGATGGACGGCATGCCGATCGAAGAAGGCAACATTGCGGGTAAACAGGTTTCGGGGCATAACAATTTCCAGGACTGCGACGCTTTCCTGGAAGCGGGCGGCAACAAAGGCCTGCAGCCGGAGATCATCCTGGCGGGCTCTTATTATTTAAATCCCTGGTTCATCCAGGTGGAACAGATCAAAATGACAGAGATCCCGATCGGCTACGTGGGCGTGGTGATCTCTTATGTGGGCAAAGACGGGAAAGACCTGAGTGGCGAAGAGTTTAAGCATGGCAACATCGTGAGCAAAGGCGAGAAGGGCGTGTGGGCCGAACCCCTGGGCCCGGGCAAATACCCGGTGAATACCTTTATCATGCGCGTGGAGCTAGTGCCTACCACCAACCTCGTTCTCAACTGGGCCAATGCACGCAGCGAAGCCCACCAGCTCGACAAGCATTTGTCGACGATAACGGTACGCTCCAAAGATGGTTTCCCGTTCAACCTCGATGTGTCGCAGATCATTCACATCCCTACCACTGAGGCGCCAAAGGTGATCGCGCGCTTCGGAAATATGGTGAACCTCGTGGGCCAGGTGCTGGAGCCAACCATCGGCAACTACTTCCGCAACTCGGCGCAGGACAGTGATGTGATCGCCTTCCTGAGCACGCGTAAGGAGCGTCAGGATGCTGCCAAATCACGCATCAGCCAGGTGCTCGACCAATACAACGTGAATGGCGTGGACACGCTCATTGGCGACATCGTGCCGCCGGAGAGCCTTATGAAAACGCTCACTGACCGTAAGATCGCCGAAGAGCAGAACACGACTTTCGAAACCCAGAAACGCGCAGAGATCACGCGGCAGGCCCTGGAAAAAGAAACGGCTGTAGCCGATATGCAGAAGGAGATCGTGAAGGCCGACCAGGGCGTACTGATCTCCGAAAGGATCGCCGATGCGGCTGTGAAGAAGGCTACCGGCGAGGCGCAGAGCGTGAAGATCTCTTCCAATGCCGAAGCCGACCGCCTGAAAGTGATCGCTGCGGCGGATGCCGAAAAGACCAAGCTTTCCGCCAATGCCGAAGCGGAAAAAGTAAAAATGCTCGCGAACGCCAACGCGGAAAAGATCTCGGTAACAGGTACTGCCGAAGCACAGAGTATCCTGGCCGTTGGTAAGTCCAACGCGGAAAGCTACCGCCTGGCCGTAGAAGCCATGGGTGGCGATAATTTCAGCCGCCTCAAAGTAACGGAGGCAATCGGTAAAGACAAGATCAAAGTGATTCCGGATGTGCTGATTACCGGTGGCAGCGGCGATGGCGCCAACGGCCCTATCAGCGGGCTGCTCGGACTGAAACTGCTCGAGGAAGTTTCTAAGAACATGGGCAAGGAACGGCACGATAATTTAAATCCGGAAGGAGATAAAAAATAGCGGTGGCTGAAGCTCCCTGATAGACCAGATACGTTAATGGATCAACCATTCCTCCTTGAAACTCCCCGCCTGCTCCTTCGCAACAAGGTGCTGCAAGATGCGCGCTTTTTATTAGAGCTGAACTCAGATCCGGAGGTTACCAGATACACCGGCGATGGTGCCTTCAATAACCTGGAGGAGGCCGAAGATATTGTTCGCTATGTCATCTCCCAATACGATAGATACGGCTACGGGCGCTGGCTGGTTATTCTCAAAGAAACCGGTGAGCCCTTGGGCTGGTGCGGGCTGAAATACCACGCGGACAGCGGCGATACCGACCTGGGCTACCGTTTCATGAAACAGCACTGGGAAAAAGGCTATGCTACAGAGGCCGGCAAAGCCTGCCTGGACTATGGTTTCGGGACATTGGGCCTGAAGCGCATCATCGGCCGCAGCGACCAGGCAAACCTGGCTTCCGTGCATGTGTTGAAAAAATTGGGGATGACTTTTTGGGGAGAGGATCATTTGCATGATTCGCCTGCCTATATTTATCATATCGTTAAAGAATAACGAACATGCGCATTACGCAAAGGCTCCAATTGATCAGGCTCACCGTACTCGCCGGACTTTTTGTGTCGGTTCTCCTTAGTCTCAACCTGTGGGCGGGTCAGCGCTGGTTCCCGAAAGTTCCGGTATTCGACGACTTCTCCGGCCTTACCGCTCCCTACGATTTCATCAACATCGCGGTGCTGTTCAGCCTGCTGTTCGTGTGCTTCTTGAGCCGCAGCCGGAAGCCGGTGTGGTGCCTGCTCTTGTTTTGTGTTTACCTGTGCGTAGAGGATCAGAACCGCCTGCAGCCCTGGTTCTTCAACTACGTGTTCATTCTTCTCATCCTGCAGTTCTATAAGCAGCGTGTAGACGAGTCGAACAATTTCATGTCCGTCTTTATCTGCTTACAGATCCTGGTGGCGCTGATCTATATTTTCAGCGGGCTACAGAAGTTCAATACTTTCTTTGCACCCGACACCTTTCCCTGGCTGATCGATCCTCTGAAAAGCATCCTGAATGCAAAGCAGATGGCGCTGCTCTCCAAATCCGGAAAGCTGGTACCCTGGGTTGAGTTGTTTACGGGCATTGGCCTGCTGGTAAAGCCGCTCCGTTTCATCGCCCTTCCGCTGGTGATTACCATGCATGTGTTCATCCTGATGATGCTCGGCCCTTTCGGGAGATCCTTTAACTATGTGGTATGGCCATGGAACATTGTGATGATCCTGCTCTGCCTGTTATTGTACGCTAATGTGCGGCAGGAGCGCTTCTTCGACATCTCTCTCCTCTTCAAGAACCTTTCCTTTTACCTCGTGTTACTGGTAATGCTGGTGCTCCCGGTATTCAGCTTCAGCAACCACTATGATTCTTACCTTTCCAGCTCATTGTATTCGGGCAATACACACGGCTGCAAACTGATCCTCTCCGACAGGGCGTATGGCAGGCTGCCGCTGTACATCCGGGCCTATGTGGTGAGAAACAGCGACTACAACCTGCTCTACGTGAAGCAATGGGCGATGGCTGAGCTCAACGCACCCTGCGTGCCGGAATACCGGATCTTTGAAAAGGTGCAGGAACGCGTAAGCCTGCTCTCCCGCTGTCCCCCCGGGGATGTGAGGCTGGACTTTAAAGAACGGCAAAGGCTCTTCGGTTTTTGATCAGAACCAGGCACTTACTACCATGAGCCGTAAATAGCGCTGATGGGTGCTGATCAGAAGAAGAAGAAAAAAGGTGTTGGATTTTCTTACATGCCGTACGCCTGTTAAACCATAGCCTGGCATCGCAAGGCTTCCTTATGTTCCTTTTTTTGCGGTTCCGGTTCTCCGCTATCTATGAAATCCGCGGAAGGCTTACACATGAATGACCTTGATTTCCTTATTGGATTTTTTCACTTTCACGATGACGTATTGGTTCACCGCTGTTTTCTTTTTCACACCTTTGGGCGCTTCCGAATTTTTTACAAAAATCTTGATGAAATGCTCGGTTTCTACCACCTGGTCCACAAACAGCTTAGTGGCAGAGCTGCTCAGGGATTTAAATGCAACCACGGCCGTTTCCTGACTGAAATCTACAAAAGGGATTTTGGAGTCGAGGCCGAACTCGTTATTGCAAAAATCAATGAACTCTGGCTCTGAATAAAAAATGTAGTCGCCGATTTTGGTGCTGTAAGCCTGCGCGCTTTGAAGCACCTGAAACGGATAGTTTTCGTTCATGATCTTATCGTTGGCCAGGTCGTAGGTTTGGGTTTGCCCGGGCGCGATGAAGGAGATAAGCCCCAGCAGATATGTCAACAGGAGTTTCATGGAATTGGTTTTTACAAGAGCGAATGAAATTTGATGCCTGATCCGGAACGTTAAAATCCAGGGCATTCGTCCTGGATTTTTTACCTTTGCCGGAAATCACCCTGCTCTCATGAAGTCCTTAACCATTGCCTTTTCTCTGTTTTGCGGCCTATGCTTTGCCCAGATTCCTCCCGGGTATTATAACGCCGCCAGCGGCCTTAGCGGAAATGCCCTGAAAACCGCCCTGCACAACATTATCAAAAACCATAACAGCATTTCCTATAACAACCTGTGGACGGCCTATAAAAAAACAGACGCCAAAGCCAGCGGCAAGGTATGGGACATCTACAGCGATATACCGTCCGGAACGCCACCTTACCAGTTCAGCTTCGTGACCAACCAATGCGGAAATTATTCTACAGAAGGCGATTGCTACAACCGTGAGCATAGCTGGCCGCAGAGCTGGTTCAATTCGGTGAACGGTCCTGTTTCCGACCTCTTCCATATTTACCCGACCGACGGAAAAGTAAACGGCGAGCGGGGCAATTATCCTTATGGCAATGTAGCTGCTGCCAGCTGGACCAGCCTCAACGGTGGTAAACTCGGCCTCTGCGCCGACCCGGGTTACAGCCAAACGGCCTTTGAGCCGATCGATGCTTATAAAGGCGACCTGGCCCGCAGCTATTTTTACATGAGCACACGGTATATGACTGAAGATGCAGGCTGGACAAGCTCCGTGGCAACCAATAAATCCACGATCCTTCCCTGGGAAGTGAATGTGCTGCTTCAGTGGCATCACCTCGACCCGGTGAGCGCCAAAGAGATTGCCCGCAACGATTCTATTTACTACAGGTTTCAGAACAACCGCAATCCTTACATCGATCACCCGGAATGGGCCGACAGCATCTGGAAGGTAACGGTGTTTCCTTCTACTTCCGTAGAAGAGCTTGTTGGCAAGCAGGCATTCTCCCTGCATCCGAATCCGGCGGAAGACCTGGTGCAGATAGCCAATCTTTCGGGCACTGCACAGGATATTCGCCTGGTGGTAAGCTCGCTGAACGGTACTGTTGTATACCGGGAGGAAAAAAGGCTTTTTGAAACACTGGAGATCGATTGCTCATCCTGGGCCAGAGGCATTTATACCGTAAGCCTGGCTTCGGAGCACGGTGTTTCTCATTTAAGATTTGTAAAGATTTAAACGCAGAGAAGCGAAGAGGGCGCAAAAGGCGCAGAGAGAGTACAAAGTGGCTTCGAGGGCCTCAGCCACCGTATCTTTCATCTAATTCTCTTTTGCGCAAGGACTCTGCGGTCTTTGCATTAAATTTTTCCGCTAAAATAATGTCACAAAAAAAGCTGCCTCTATGCGAAGCAGCTTTTTAATAAGTATCGGTATTCTTATAAATGGATCACTTCTCCGTAAGCAGCCGCCGCCGCTTCCATGATAGCTTCGCTCATGGTTGGGTGCGGGTGAATGGTTTTGATGAGTTCATGGCCTGTGGTTTCCAGCTTGCGGATCGCCACGATCTCTGCGATCATCTCCGTCACGTTGGCGCCGATCATATGCGCTCCTAAAAGCTCGCCGTATTTGGCATCAAAGATCAGCTTCACAAAGCCATCGGCAGCGCCGGCAGCTTTTGCTTTTCCGGAAGCGGTGAATGGGAATTTACCAACTTTGAGGGTATAGCCTTTTTCTTTGGCTTGTTTTTCTGTCATACCCACGGAAGCCACTTCCGGCTGGCAGTATGTACAGCCCGGGATGTTGTTGTAATCGATTGGCTCAGCATGCACGCCCGCAATTTTCTCCACGCAGGTAATGCCTTCCGCACTTGCCACGTGAGCCAGTGCTTGTCCGCCAACGCAATCGCCAATGGCATAATAGCCGGGGATATTGGTTGCATAGAATTTATCCGTTAAGATCTTCCCTTTATCCGTTGCAATGCCTACAGCTTCCAGTCCTAAGTTTTCGATATTGGCCTGGATGCCAACTGCGGATAGAACGATCTCCGCATCCAGCGTTACGTTGCCGGTTTTGGTTTTCACGTTCACTTTGCATCCATCGCCTTTGGTGTCTACGCTTTCCACAGAAGCCTCGGTCATGATGTCGATGCCCGCTTTTTTAAAAGACTTTTCCAGTTGCTTGGATACTTCTTCGTCTTCTACCGGAACGATGTTCGGCAGGAACTCCACGATCGTTACCTTTGTGCCCATGGTTGCATAGAAGTAGGCAAACTCCACGCCGATGGCTCCGGAACCGACAACAACCAGGGATTTAGGCAGCTTCGGCAGGGTCATGGCTTCGCGGTAGCCGATGATCTTCTTGCCATCCTGAGGCAGGTTAGGCAGCTGGCGCGAACGTGCACCGGTAGCAATGATGATGTGTTTGGCTTCTACAGTGGTCACTTTCCCGTCTTTATCCTTTACCTCCACTTTTTTGCCGGCTTTTACGGTTGCCGTTCCTGTGATCACGTCGATCTTGTTCTTTTTCATCAGGAACTGGATGCCTTTGCTCATGCCATCAGCCACATCGCGGCTGCGTTTAACCACCGCGCTGAAATCTGCTTTGATATTTTCGGCACTGATACCGTAATCTTTCGCATGGTGCAAGTATTCGAATACCTGGGCGCTCTTCAGCAAGGCTTTGGTGGGAATGCAACCCCAGTTAAGGCAGATGCCCCCGAGACTCTCTTTTTCAATAATAGCTGTTTTCAGGCCCAGCTGGGAAGCGCGAATGGCTGCCACATAGCCGCCAGGACCGCTTCCTATCACAATAACGTCGTAATTCATAGTGTTTGTTTTTAGTGCCGCTAATATAACGGTTTTTTAGGATAAAAATGGTTAGTGTCATAAGACATTGTCTATAAGATTTCAGCACATTGCCTGTTACAAAAGCGGATGTTCCTTTATTTTTGAATGCTATGGTGCAGTTATAGCGCCCATTTGATGCAGGAACTCATCGCTTAAGATAAACCTGCGTGAGGGATCAAACGAAAATCCTCCCACGACGCGTCGTGGGAGATTGGAGTGAGAGCCCGGCCCGACGTCAGGAGGGACACGCCCGCCTGAATGACATAGCCGGACAGGCCGGAATTACCAGCTATCGCCCGGTTGATGAGAGGCTGGAACAAGCTCAGCATGACCTGAACAGGGTTACCTTTTCATGTGAAAGAAATTGTCCTGTTAATTCCTTGAAATAATAGAGGTTGGCAGGATCACCTTCTCGAACTCCATTGCGCCGGCCATGCGCTGGTCGATGAGCTTGAGCACCAGGTTGGCCGACTCCTCGCCTATCCGCTCCAGCGGCTGCGATACCGAGATCACATTGGGCTTCACAAAATCGAAGAGGCTGATGTCATCGAACGATGCAAAATAAATCCCTTCTTTTTTCATATCGAGCGCCAGCTCGTTGAACACGTTGAGGCAGGCAGTCGCAATGTGGTTGTTGAGGGTATAAATAGCGTCGATCTTTCCGGGCTGCCTCAGCAGCCTGATCAGCTTGTCGCGCACGTCCTGCTGGATGTTATTGAAAGAGATCTCTACCAGATTATCGGAGCTGTATGGCAGGTTGTATTTCTGCAGGGCATCCTTAAAACCTCTTACCCGCTCTTTCAGCGAGCTGATGTGAGACGGTGTGATATTGAACGCTACAATGTTCCGGCATCCTTTGTGGATCAGCAGATCGGTGAGCTCAAAAGACCCCTGGTAGTTATCGGCTACCACGTAGTTGGATTCTATATCGGGTAAATACCGGTCGATAAACACAATGGGAAAGTTGCGCAGGCGTTCCTTTTTGAAGAACTCACCGGAGGTATTGGTTGTGGCAACAATAAGCCCGTCGATGATCTGCTGCTCGCTAAAAAGCTGTATCAGCTTTTCCTCGCGCACGATGTTCTCGTCGGTGCTGCAGATCATCAGGTTATAGCCTTTCTCCGCCAAAGCCCGTTCCACATACTTGGCAACATTGGAATAAAACGAGTTTGAAATATCTGCCACCAGCAACCCGATCAGGTTGCTTTTACCGGTTCTCAACGCGCGGGCAAACATGTTGGGCGTGTATTGCAACTCGCTCGCCTTGCTCAGCACTTTCTCCTGCGTTTTTTTACTGATCCCGTAAGAGTCGCCTTTGCCGTTGATAACCATCGACACCAGGGTCTTCGATACATTTAACTCGCGGGCAATATCTTCAAGCAGGGTTTTTTTACTCGCCATAACTTTTTTTCGGATGTTAAGGGTGAATAACAAATATACATTTTTCTAAAGAAGTTTAGCCATGTTAGCTAAATTATTTAGCTCCTTCCCGGATCACATCCAGTATGGCAAAATAGGTATTTTCATACACCGTTTCCCTGATACCGGCAGCAGTAAGCCACTCCACTTTTTCAATCATCTCTTCGGTTTGAGGCACCAGGGGGCCTGTGTAGCGGCTGTTCATCAGGTACCAGAAGGTTTTTTTGAGCGCATAGCCGTGTTTCTGATGCGGGTACATGTGGTAGGTGGGCGTCAGCTCACGCACGATCTCCAGCTCCGAGATCCCGCATTCCTCTTCGCATTCGCGGATAGCGGCATCGCGGGGATCTTCGTTCTTTTCGAGCTTTCCTTTAGGCAGGTCCCAGGCGCCCATCCGGTAAATAAACAGGTAACGGTCGTCCTGCCGGATCAATCCACCCGCCGCATGAATGTATTTAAATGCCTTCCGGAAACGCTCCAGACCTTGTTCTGCGGTTTCGGCCACGAAGATGAGCTCATTCTGGCTTTCGCGGTTTATAAATTGGTCAAACTCCCTGTAAATCTCTTCCGGAGAAAGGTCGTCCAGATTTTTAAATGATTGATTGTGTGAGTCTTGATCGACAGGAAGAATCGTCACTTTTTTGGTGTTATAGTATATGCTAATGTTCATAATTAAATCCGCAATAAAACTGAAATCCTCTTAATTTTGTATCCTTGAATATGACGATGACACCTTTTGATGACGCGGCGCATAAAATTGCCGAATTTTTATTACAAATCAAAGCGATCAAATTACAACCGGAGCAGCCTTTTACCTGGGCCTCGGGATGGAAATCGCCCATTTATTGTGACAACCGCAAAACCTTGTCCTACCCGCAGATAAGGACCTTCATCCGCCAGCAGTTTGTGAACGAAATCACCGCCAAGTATGCCAGGCCCGATGTGATTGCAGGCGTAGCTACCGGTGGCATTGCCCAGGGAGCGCTCGTGGCGCAGGAAATGGGATTGCCGTTTGTATATGTGCGCAGCGAAGCCAAAAAACACGGACTCACTAATATGGTGGAAGGCGAAGTGGAGAAAGGCCAGAATGTGGTGGTGATCGAAGACCTGATCTCGACCGGAGGCAGCAGCATCAAAGCCATAGAAGCCCTGAGGGAGAAAGGTTGCACGGTGAAAGGCATGGTGGCTATCTTTACCTACGGCTTCGAGGAAGCTACAGCAAATTTCAAAAAAATAAACTGCCAGACCAGTACCTTGTGCGACTACACGACCCTGATCGAGGTAGCGCTGAAACATAATTACATTACCGAGAACGACCTGGAGCCCCTGAAGCAATGGAGGCTCAGCCCCTCGACCTGGAAACAATAATCCTTAGCTCTACCTTTGGCCTACTTCAGTTTAATAAGCAACACACACCCAACGGCATCATCCACCGATTCGCTGTATGATTTCATGGGAGACTTCCACAACTTCAAGCACCTGCTGCCGGAAGACAAGATCGAAAATTTTCAGTGCACCGCGGATCAATGTTCGTTCGGCATCAAAGGCCTGGTGCCGCTCACCATCAAGATCAAAGAGCGCGAGCCCAAGACACGCATCACCTTCGAAACGCTGGGACTTGCCAAATTCGTATTCACCCTGCACATTCATTTCCTGCCCGAACAGAAAGCCTATGTGCAGATGGAAGGCGATATGAATCCCTTTATCAAGGTGATGGCCGAAAAGCCTTTGCTGGAGCTGATCAACACGATGGCTTCGAAACTGGCGGCGCTGACGATTTAAACAAACATCATGGAGCATTTAAAAATAAACGTCGCCATTCAATTGTTACCTACCAAATGCAGCGCGGATAAGATCGAACTGATCGATAAGGCCATTGCCTGCATCAAGGCATCCGGTTTGAAGCACCTGGTATGCCCTTTTGAAACCGTGGTGGAAGGAACCTATGCGGAAATTTTTAAACTGGTAGACGAGATCCGGACCAGCACGCTGAGTCATGGCTGCGAAGAGCTGCTGATCAATATGAAACTACATGCCGGCACCAAGGATCTGTTCTTTGATGATAAATTAATAAAATACCCTTCCAAGAATTAGAACCAGGGCAATGGAATGCGAATGACGCGGATTAGCGGATCAACGCAGATCTTTCAGAACAAGTCGGAGCGGAAATGTGGTACACATGCAGCGCAGACAGGAATTGATGAAAGACAGATTTTATAACATATAATGATTACCAAATAAAACGACCACGATGAAACCAGTCACTGTAAATGCCTTAAATGCTGTTGTCTTAATTATTGCCGGATTGTATGGCTATATTGGCGTGGCTGCCGCCGATGGGCACCATTCGCCTACCGCGCTGATCCCTACTGCTTTTGGCATTGTATTAATTATTTTAGGTTTGTTCTGGAGCAAAGCCCCTAAAGTGGTTTCTCATATTGTAGTAGTCTTAACCCTGGTATTATTAATAATGTGTGCCATGCGTTTTGTAAAAGTAGTTGACTGGGATGCAAAAAAATACATCTTCTTAGTGTGTACGCTAAGTAATGCCATTGCTCTTTCGGTGTTCATCAAAAGCTTTATTGATGCGAGGAAGAACAGGGCGGCTTAAACCTGTTACATTTAAAAAAAAGGAGTTATGGTATACCATAACTCCTTTTTTTGTTGATGCAAGAACCGCATTACTCTACCATGAGTTTTTTCTATAGGCTGTATTCGCTTCAAATGTCATATCAGCTTTCAGCCATCCGCTATTAATTGGATATTAATAGAAACTATTTGCCGGCATGCCGCTGTTGAATATACCGCTCCGCAACTGGTCCCGGAAACATGACACCACAAAAACGCCATCGCGATATATGGCGATGGCGTTTTAATACAGGTTCTTGATACCCTCGTGGGTTTTTGTTTGGCCACGAACTACAAGTCTATGATATGGGTTTATGCTTTACCATTTCAATTCCTTTGCTACTTTAATTGTATCTCTGGTTTTATTATACTTACCTCCTATATAGGTTTCAGCATCCTGCCTCGTTGTCTCTGTATACATCTTTTTTTTCTGATTAGTTTCCTGATAATGAACCGTTTGTTCGACAATAACCTTATCGTCTTTACTCTCTTTAGTCTTTTTGTCTTCAGATAAACCTTCTGATTCTTCAACGATCCCTTTGGCACGATCAAACAATTCTGCCCAATCAATGCCCTCTTTCCACCAGTCGGGACTAGTTTTGCTAAGAGACCTGCCAGCTGCTCCACAATAGGTTAGAAAATCCTCAATATCATTAGACTTAACACCATATTTTGCTTTCTGTTTTGTAGGACTAGCCCCACCCGACTTGCTGGTGTAATTTTCACCGGAATTTTGGGTTCCGCCTTTACCCTCTAAATTCCATCCCTGGGCATTGGGATCCACGATAGCCCCTGTACTTACACCACTCAGGATGGATGAAAACATGGTTTTAGTGTATCGTTTGGATTCTGTAAGTGTATACCGCTTAACATCCTGAGAAGTTTTACCATCTGCTCCAATTGTTATCGTCATAACCGTTTTGAAGTCGTAGTAATTCTGCGTTTCATAGATGTTTGTCGAGTTTCCTGCCTCACGTATATTACCGGCTCTAAGTCTATTTGAAATTGGTTCCGGAACCTCCATCCTTAGTTGTGTACCTGTTTTTTCATCCTTGATAATAATTACCAAATACTCGTCCTCACCATCAGGATCATTGAAAATAATCGGACTATTCAAAAATGCTTTGTAAGGACTGAACGACGGTTGTTTCGGAGTTTGAGGATCAATAGTCAACCAACGTCCTAACCGTGGATCTAACATCCTGGCGCCAAAATCGTAGCTATTTCCATCACCTTTAAGCTCATCGTCTTTTTCCATAGAGTTAAATCCGTAACGATAAGCCGCCGTTGTAAAGCTCCTGCCCGGCATTTGCGCTCCGAAGGCATAATAATCGCTGGCGCTGAGTACTTCCCCGCTAAAATAATCGGAAGCGCCATCATTGTTTCCATCCACGCTTATTTTCCGGTCGCTCACTACCGCCATGACATTCCCCAAATGATTGCTCAACTCATAAGAGCGGAAGCCTAGCGTCCGGGTTACAGATGCCGTGTTGATCGGCGTATTGGTATACGTATTTAAATTCAATACCTGATTGTATAGGCCTAAACGTTTGCTGCCATAGATATGACGCTCCTTTAAGTTGAAGTTAGGGTTCTTACTCACGCCCTTGCTTTGCTCATAGGTAGCCATCACATTGCCCGAAGCATCCAGCACATAATAGGTGGTAGTAGCTGTGTTGGTAACCGTGGCCCCCTCGTAAACGGTTTTGCTGATCCGACGGCCCGTGGCATCATACTTAAACAAAAGGTTAGGCTTGCCGTTGTTGAAAATCACCCCTTTCACCTTGCCACTTGTCATCCAATCGATCTGACTGATTCCCTCAGCAGCATCCTTAATCAGGTTACCGCTGGAATCGTAATCATAATTATCGTCGCTTTGGGTGCCGATATCGGAGCTGTAGGGATCGCTGGTAACAGCATCCTCCACATGGTCGAGCTTGTTGGTGCCTGCGATGTACTTGTACGTAAGATCATCCATGGCAAGGCTACCTGCCTGGTTACCATTCCGCGTCGCTTTCATGATATTGCCGTTCTGGTCGTAGCTGAAAGCTTCACTGTAAGTGGCCGCTGAGGCCGCACCCCAACTATTCGTTACAGCACTTAAATTATCATTGGCTGTTGCTGTTTCAAGGCGGTTCAGCTGATCGTAGGTGAAATTCCGGAGCAAGGCTTTCAGCCCGTAGCTTTTGGCTGGCGCGCTGGCATCCAGGTAAGAGCTTGTCATTTGGCGGATATTCCCATTGTACAGGTCCGGTGTTTGTGCAGCCGGCGCCGCGGCCACAAAGTCATTGCCGCTTCCGCTGAAACCGTTAATCCCTATGTAATCTTTTTGAGTGTTGTTATTGAAATAGGTGAGCGAATAGCCATACACATCCCGCCCGTTGAATTTATTGACAACGAAAGGAGCACCGGAGGTAGATGCCGTCAGACTGCCGTTACCGTCTTTGCCAATGTCGTTCGTTTCTTTCAGGATGTTGCTGTTCACCCCCTTGATCCAGCCCTGCAGGGTGTATGCATAATCCGTTCCCTGCACCTTGTCGTGGCCGGTTTCCACGCGGGCCAGCGGACCATGCAGGTAGTAAAAATACTTGGCATCCCGTTCCCAAAGCACATCATCCTTGCTGGTATAGGCTGCGGTGATCCGGTTATCGCCATCATACTCATAACGGTGCAGGAACATGTCTGCAAGACCTTTCTGATAAGCCACTTCATTTACCTTGCCGCTCAGCAGGTCGTAACTATAGCTTATTTTTTTCAATTGCTGATACGTCAAAGCGATGTCTTTATTCTCCTGGATCAGTTCCTGCACATTGCCATGCACATCGTAGCTGTAGTGCGTGGCATGATTATACGTCGTTACCGAATTGTCGTCCACATCCTCAAATGTAACAGCTGCGATCCTCGTGCGCAGGTTCTCCTGGCTGCCGGCGCTAAAGGCTGTTCCTGAAACCAATGGCGAAAATGCAGGATCATCGCCATAGTGCGAAGTCGTCACTTCTCTTTTGGCTGAAGTCAGGTTATCAGGGTAGTTATCCACAGAGGTGATGGCAGCCACAGCAGTTGTGGTCATCGCCGCCAGGTCCTGGCTGATAGTCATTTCACCTCCCTGAACCACACGCCCTAAATAATCATAATGGCTGTAACTGTAAATGTTATTTCCCGCAGAGCTTGCCGCCTGCTGACGGGCACTTTGCGAAGCCACGATCCGCCCCAGCGCATCGTACCAGAACCGGGACACACCGCCATCAGGCGTTGCCTGCTTCACTAGCTGGTTGAGTGAGTTGTGACTGTAGGTGGTTACCAGCGTGTGGTTGGTGTAGACCGTTTTAGACGCATAAGGTGTTTTGGCCGCCCGTTCGGCGCTGATGGCTGCCAGGGCGACGCTGTTGGTAATCACCGAAACGCCCTGAGGAGGTACCGTGCGTACCAGGTTCCCCGCCTGATCATAATAGTACAGGGTAAACTGGTAATCACCGCTGTTGTACTTCATGTAAAATGTTTCTACCGCCGAGCCGATGCATTTTTTGATATAAGCTTGCGTAAAGGCACTTTTCACCGAGTCGAGATAGGCATTGAACAGCTCATCACCTTCATTCTCTGCGGCATCCAGGGCATACTGCACACAAGGGTCTTCGTACTCCACTTCCGGGAAAGGAGTAAGCGTCGACGGACTGGTACTCACACAAGGCAAGTTTGGTGCCTCACATTGAAATTGCAAATGAATGTTATCCAAACCAAAATACCTTTGATAAGTACAAGCATCCTGATTGAAGTAGGAGGTTTCGATATCGATCGTATTAGGAACGGATGGATTGTTGGTAAATGGCCCGCAGGTATATTCTACCCAGGCCGGGTTACTTGTTGCGAGGGAATAGGTCGTCAATGGATTGACATTATTGACTTTTGCACGAAAAGCCGGAACACCGCTGACAGTAGTGACAACGGATCCACCGGGAACCGTACAGGTGCTGGTTATTTGTCCTGACGCGATAAACTTGACAAAAAACGTATTGCAATTCGGGCAAGGCGCCGTTAAGGTCTGGGAATATACTGTTCTACCCGCCCCATAAGCGACTCCGGATGTATAATTCACAAATAACGAAGACCCATCATAACCTGAATGATTTCCCATACCTGTTACTGAAGCAGAGTCGGATATACCATAATGAGCATAACCGATCACCTCCGGATTTGAGCAACTAGTCGTGTTGGCCGTTAAGCTGGTTGCTGTGGTTCCCGAATAGTTTGTTACGGTGAATGCATTATTTCCAGAGCAGTTAAATTCATTGGCCAATACATTGCAGGGAAGTGATGCGGATGAATCGCCTGGAGGAGTTTCGCAATTTACCTCGCACGATCTCAATCCGAAACAGGCGGAGCTTCCGTTCAACACAAAGGGTGTGCTGCCAAATGTGGCTGTGACACTGAAATCACGTACGCTGGCATTGATCAAAGGCCCCGGAGCCACTACAAAATTACTCAACACATAGGAGGAGCTGAGCAGGCTTTGCCCGGAAAGGCTAGAAGGATCGGCAAAGCTGAGTGAAAAGGTGCAGGCGCTTGCCTGAAGCGTGGATGGCACTGTGGTGAGGGTTGATGCCACGAATGCCCCGGCGAGCAGGGTGGCCGTGCTGGCCGCGTTTCGTTTCCAGTAGTAGAACAGAGGGTCGGTAGCCTGGGTGCTGCTGTTATACGTTTGGTAGCTATCCGCCAGTTGATCCCTCAGGTGAGATGAGAAGCTTACAACAGGAGTCAGGCTGAAGGTTGTTGCCTGCAAGCGGGCGCGCGTGTTAGGGTCGTAAAGAAAAGCTTCCAGGTCTTTCTTAACCTGGTGCTCATTCGTATTGCAGGCCGACAGGTCGAAGCCGCAGTTACCCATGGTGAGTGGCACACCGTTCAGGTTCACGGTTCCCGTGACAACGGCAGTATTGGTTGAAATGACCGATCCCGATGTGGTAATGGTATTCAAAACGGCATTGAATTTATTGATAGCGCTGTTGCTTCCATTGATGTGGCTAAAGCTAAACTGGCTGCCGCCGGCACAGGGCGAAGAGGCGAAGCTGACAGTAATACTATTTGTATTGACAATACTGCCGCTGGTATTCACGATCTTAAAATTCGGAACGAAGCCGTTGATCTGCCATTCCCAGGTACCGCTTCCCAGGAGCACTCCAAGCGAATTGACGAAGTATGGCTGGATGTTGACGTCGCTCATCGCTACTCCGGAAGACGAGCACATATTGCCCGTAGCGGCAATGGCATTCATCAGCTTCTGAAGCGCAACGGCATTTGGTGTGGGCTCGCAGGGCGGCGTAAAACTGCAACCCGTCAACGGAATGCAGGTGCTGCCACTGAGGGTCACCGTGGTGAACGTTTGAGAAGCGCCGCTGGCCAGGGCCACATCGGCTTTTACGGTAAAGTTATAATTAGAGCCCGACATTGCTCCCGGCACCAGCTGATATACGTTCAAAAAGACGTAGGCGCCTCCGTTTCCGGTGTTTGAAAAATCAAAGGGATAGCCGCCGGGGAAGTTGAGGCTGAGGCCGCAGGCAGGGTTGGTACCGATTTGTATGGCAGCCGTCAGGGCATTGGACGTATTACTGGCGGTCCAGTTGGCCGGTGTAAAGCTGGCAGGGATCACACCGCCTGCTACAACCTCATACAGATCCGGATTGAATTCCGGGATCGTAGACAGGTTGAGGGTAGACGCCGTAAGCTCATCGCCTGTGGCAAGGGTGTTCAGGAAATTCTGGAAATAGAAAGCATTCGGGCATAAGCCGGTGCTGGCGTATATATTCGCTCCGGGATCGCCGTCCGGCATGCTGTTAGCCAGGCTCCTTGCGTCATTGGCATTAGGGAAGCGCTTGATCTTATTGACATAGAGGTTTTGGGTAAACACTCCGCTGTACTGAGGATAGTTGGCCGGAGCAAAGGGATAATACCACTGCCTTAAAATATCGAGGAAAGAACCGAAAGGATCGAACACCCGGTACTTGGTAAAAGGTACCGTCAGCGCATGAGGGTCGAAGTCCGGGCTTCCGATACCGTCGTTCACTCCCCTGTACTCTCCGTTCATCGCATACGACTCTGCGGCTTCCATTTGCATTTCCTGTTTCAGCGACAGGTACATGGTCTTAAACCTGTTCCAGTATGCATTCCGGAGATTTACCGGCAATCCTGCCAGGATAGTTTGTGCACCCGCACTACCTACGGCGGAAGAACTCATCGGCGGAGAGAGCATGGCGCCAAGGCATGCCAGCTGGCTGGACATAGGCTGGCCATACTGTATGNNAGGCCTGTTCCGGAACCCTGGTAATTGGCATAGCGCTCATCGATGGAAGGAAAGTGTGTTTTCCATGGATAGCTGAGGGAGGTATAGGTCGTTCCTGTTTTTTGCGGACAGATGGTTCCTACTGCTGTAACAGGGTAAGAATTGTTTGCGATGTTGGCATAGTCGTAGTAAACTCCGTTGGCAGACCAGTAAGGATCGTTCGTGAGAGGAAGACACAAGCTGTTCAGATCGCCGCTTGATAATCCAAGCACATCATCTGTTTCCAGCAGCAAGGCGTCGTAATCGTCGCTGCACGAAATAGTGCTGGTTGCAGCGGCGGTTCCTGTTCCTGTAGTCACCGCATAAGGCGTCACGGTGCTCGTGCTGTTTTTCAGGCACCAATCGTAATACGGATATTCCGGATGGTAGAACACGAGTGATTTTGCCCAGCTGTTCTGCCAGTTGGCGATAAAGTCCGCTACATTGGCAAGCTCTTGCGGCCTCACATAGTATTGTTCGCCTACACCCGTTGCTGCGCCCACAGCCGTAGGTGTTGCGGCAGCTTTTACGGCAGGGAAATACACATCGGGACCGCTGGAAACTTTAGTCACAAATACTTTGGACTCCTGCCCGTTGTCATCGAAATACTTCGGCGTAAAATCAGACGGTAAGTTACCTGCCTGCACGCTGTTCCTGTAAAAAGGATTTTCCCAGGTCGGGGTGCGGGTGCCTATCGTGAAGTTCTTGATCTTCGGTAATTGGTTGGCACTGTTATATACCGACAAGTTGTAAAGTGAGGTATTGCAATCTCCCTGCTCATCTTCCCAATCACCATATTGACCGCCTGGCGACACATCGGCCAGCATGGTTATGTAAGCGGCATCACACAGGCTCACATACTCGCATGGTTCACGGCAAACATCATATTCCCGCTGCCAGTCTTCCGCGGTTCCTTTTCCGGAAGCCGTATACGAGGTGAGAGAGCCCAGGGCCGCCACACAGGCATCGCAGGTAAGGCTACAGCCGCTGGTATCCGGCACACTGAAGGCTGCAAAATCCTCGCGTTGCTTCACACAGTCGCTCTTCAAATATTCCCCCAGGTAATAGGACAAGGCTTCCTGGTTTACCTTGAGGGTTTTTGTAATCGTATATTCTCCCTGCTGAAGATCCACCAGCAGGTGATTTCCTGAATAGCTCAATTGCGAGGTCGAAAAATGGACCTCGTCGTTGCAGTCCAGGTCAAGTGCATAGGCCGGCGTGACAGAAGCATTTTCCGTTGCCGGAGGAATAATATTCCCGAGTGTCTGGGTAATTTTCGTAAAGCCGGGAGGATTGTTCTGGCAATTGTCGACAATATTGATCTCAAGGTCATAGACGCAGTCGTAGCAAACATTGGCTGGCAGGCAGCTATATGTGAACGATGTGCCATTGAGGTCGTAGCTGATGGTATAGGTTGCGGCGGAAGGAACCAGTATTTTTTTACTGAAGCTGAGCTCGTTCCCAATCAGGTGATTGTTATCCTGCTCCGTATCGGCATCTCCCGGATTCACTTTATTCAACAAATCGGCGTTGATCACATTGGAGGCGGTAGGCGCGGGATACAAGGGATTGCCCTCGCCATCTGTGAGAGGCGATAAATTTGCCGGACTCTGGCCCGATAGGGCCGTGGCAATGACTCTTCCCTGCTGGTCGAGGTAACTCACAGATACCTGGCCGTTGGCATCCACCACCATATTCTTTTTATAATGCTGGTTGTAGCCTACTTCCGAACCGAACAAGCGGTCGAGCTCAATTTGCTCCGGGCTGCCATAAAAATATTTGGTTTCATGGCCACTGCCAATCTGGAACGCTTTTCCGACCCCACTCTGCGATGCTATGCGACCGGTATTGTCATTGGTAAACACCGTTTGGCTGATCGGAAACTTCTCCGCATCCGGCACATACCCCTGCGCAAATGGCTGGTTGAGATTATTCCCGGAGTAATATCTGGAAGAGCCATAAGCCGGGTCGAGCCCGTTAGCAGAGACCACGCAGGTCGTACTAGTGCCGGCTGCACTTTCCTCATCGAAGAATTTCTTGGTATAAGGCTTATGCGAGATCTCATCGAAATTAAAGCCGAGTTGACCTGATACGTTGTATTGATAAAATTTGATCGTCGCGTCTTCTACCGGAACGGGTAAGGCCTGCACAGCCGCACGCCCGTTATAATCGTAATAGCTTTCCCCCACAATGGCGTTGTTATCGGAATTGATCCGCGTCACCATTTGGCGTCCTCTCAGGGAGCCGTCAAAATAACTGATCACTTCTTTCTTTTTTCCTTCTTCGGCATAGGTTGCCTGGTACTGCCAGTTTTTATCAGACTCATGTATCGGGGGAATCTGGTATGTTCCCAGGGCAGATGTTCGAACCGCCGTTGATCCATCAAGAGTTACGTAAAACAGAAAATCAGTTCCGGAAGTAGGCGCCGCTGTGCTTGTATAGGTATCACTTGCCGGAAGTCCGGTAGAAAGCAGCGTGGTTTTATCCTGCCACGACCATTGACTATAGATTGTTTTATCCCAGGCATTAGGGACGGAGCTCGTTCTACCCACTCCTCTGAGCCGGACGCAAAGTTGCCCCTTCTCAAAAATATTGCTGACCCTGTACGATTGCTGGCTGGTTCGCACACGGGTAGAATTATTCCGGAAATCAATCTGCGGGTTGTTTGTCCAGTAGCTGTTCTTGGCGCCATCGAGCCAGAGCCACTCCAGGTCATATTCTTCTGCCCCATGAATGCGCTTCCAGCAGATCTCAAATTCATCGGATGACGGAATGTAATAGATCAAAACATCTTTCTCATTGGTATAGGGCGCTACGTCCACCCTCATCGGATAATAGCGGTCGGCGTCAATCTCCGACTCCAGATAGACGTTGGCAGGCAATACAGATCCGTTAAGCGCAGGATCTGAAGACGTGACGGCAACGCCCGCAATTTTCACGACTGTTCTGTAACCATCGTTGAAGGTGCAGACATCCTGGTCGATTGACAGGTGCGGGGAAGCTGATTGATGATCGTTCTTCCCTTCATAACTTACGGAAAGTGTTTTGGTTGACACCGTGATAGCACCACCCAATGCCTGGGGCGCCGTAGAGGTCACCTGGAGGGTTAGAGTAGCCACAAAGTCGGCCAGGGCCACTGTGCTGTAGCGGTTGATACCAAGCGTCAGCTTGTTCCTGAACGATTTATCATAAAATCCCCAGTTGCTCATGGCCGGCAGCGCAGCAATGTCGTCATACTTGTTATCCTGGATAAACAGGATGGAACTCACCGATGCTGCGGAGCCCGACAATCTCGTTGTTCCTATCTCGTGCGTAGCCCTGGCGGTATTGGCAAAGCCAGCAATGAACAGCACTATGATAAGCGCTGAGCGTAAACGGGTGATATGTTTTGTTGCCATAATGTGTTTATTTTTTTCTGAATCTCACAGATTGCAATTGATTGATGATCTCGTAAGCGGCGCATTTCCCTTTCCCTTTGTATGCCATGTTTGTTGAGCCGGCCGAAACCTCGCTGATGTAGGTTGACTCTTCAAAAAACGCCGGACTCAGAGAAGCTGCAGGTGTAAAGGATTTGTAAACGATCTCCAGGCGCGGTTTTTTTTCTTTGGCATAGTAGTCATTCACATCCAGGGGCATTTCCTGGTTGTAACAGAGGATCATTTTTTTGATGCTGTAATCAGCAAGGTTGATGAAGATCTCTATTTTAGAGAACTCGTTTTCCTCTTCATCCGAAAAATTCAGGGTGTAATGCCTGCCTGACGTTCCCTGCTCTTCTACGTCAATACTCGAGCAGAGCTTCAGCAAAACAGCAGCATCGGCCTGTAGCGGGGAAAGCTCTATTTTCCTGGTATCGGTGATCACGATGAACTTATCGTCGTGATTGACGATAACCGTCCGTTTCGGGTTGATGATCGTTTCCACATCCAGGACTTTAGAATAACTCGATGCTCCATGCTTCAGGTATTTTCCGGACTTCTGCTCTACGAGGTTGCCTCCGGAATGGCTATCGAATACGGAGTACTGGATGTCCATAGAATACGACGCTGTGGCCGCATAAAGAGCATTTACTTTTTTAAAGTCTAGTTGCGCTTTTTCTGCCGGTGTATTGGTAGCAGTTGCCGCGGACGCCAGGAGCAAGAAGGGAACTGATAACTTCCAAAACCTTCGTGACTTCTGAAAAAACGTAGCGATCATTGCGCTTGCTGTGAGATGGCTCATGATCAATTCTTTTGTTGGGTGTGATTCTTCGTTTCCTTAATCGTCATAATGCCCCGTTCGGTTTCTTTCTTCACACGTACCAGGCTTCCCTCTTCGTCATATTCATAAAAGGTGGCGAAATTATTGGCATCCAGCTCCGCCACATACCTGAGGTTCACGGGATTGTACACATACGATTTCATGCTGCTGTTGAACGGGTGGATCCGGATATCATCGAAGTAGCTGGTTGCCCATCCTCCGTTCTGGAGCGTGACGTTCAGGCTTCCGCTGGAAAGTGCAGCGATCGTAAAATCCTGCTCCACGCGCTGCCATCCGTCGATGATCTCGCTTCTCTTCAAAGTTCCCATCGTTACCGAACCAGGCCCCGAGAGGGAAATGCCGATGTACGAATTCGGATAGCTGATCACCGGTACAGGTGATACGACAGACGGATTTTCTTTTACCCAGTACGATACCACGTATTTTTTCGCTCCACCGGCGGTGATCGGAGTGAAGGGATAAATAAAATCGGAGCAGGTCAATATATAATCGCACGTAGGCGGCACCTGCGGTGTGCATTCGGATTTCAGGACATCGTTCGAGATTGAGATGCCGGATAAAGGCCCTACCTTGATGCTGTGAGTGCCGCTATGAGCCTGCTGATCGGTAATGCTAGCCGCATAGTTCGAAAAGTCGAAATGGCGTTTTTGACTCGTGGCATTGCACAGGACTGCTGAGAAGCTATAGTCTTCGAAGCCATCGTAAGCAATTTCCTGCAATTGCGCATTAGATGCTACCGCTACAGGCAGCGTGTTATTATAGCCATATAAAGCTGAAGAATACCGGCCCAGGGCATCTTTGTTCTCCACTTCTACACCAAGCGGCGTAACTTTTGTCACTTCGGAGATATAGGTCCAGCGGTTTTTATTAGCAACCGTGACGGTCCAGGGGCCACCTGATGCGGGAATATCATAGAATGGGTAGTACTCCCGGATGGCGCCGTCGTTCCGGATATCAAGGTTATTGTTTCCAGGCGAGGCGGTTTGCGTTCGCCCTTCCAGATACGACCAGCTGGTTTTAGGCCTCCAGGAGCCTTTGATCCCATAAAAGAACGGATTCACTCTCGCACCTTCCCTGACACCACATTTCACGGTTGTGGAACCATCATCCTTACAACTGAACATCGCCGGACAGTTGATTCCTCCATTGATGGTGAACTGAATGTGGTCATTCTGCCCGGGTATATTATTTATTGACTCCTCATAAATGCTTCCGATGATGGATGCCGTACAGGTTGATGGATCAGTTACGAAATCACACGTAAAATAACGTGCTTCCAGGAAGCTTCCCCAATCAACAGGATAACCATGGTACTGCGATACCGGATTCATGTTGAACGTGAGTTCGCAATGATCAGGAAGCGTATAGGTCGCTACACTTCCATTCCGTGTCACTGCATTCATCCCTCCGGGAATGATAGAGGAGGTTGGAGAAAAAACATAGGTCTTCAGATAATCAATACAACTGGTACCGTAACTGGTTATCTCGCAACTGCACTTAGTTCGCTCTGATACTTCATAGCCCTTAAAGGTTTGCCACTGATCACTGTATTCGACAGCAGAAGTATTGATGATTTTATAATCCTTGCCCGGAGAGGTTCTCACATCCAGCTTCGCGTCCAGGCCATCGTTCCCATAATCCACCGGATTGACCATGCTTGTAAGAGAAGCCATGGATGAGCCAAGCAGATTGCGCCTGCCTGAGCGCAGTACCTTCACTGTGACATTCGTTCCTGTAGCCGTAAGATCTCCGGCCTGGTCCATAATGCTTACCTGGCTTCCGGTGCTGACGTTGCATACCCAGCCTTTGCTGCCTCCGCCAAGGCTGACTTCATCACCCACCTGGAAGAGGTCCGGACGCGCTACTGTAGCCACTCCCGGCGAAGAAAAACTCACCACTTCGCTGTAGCCGATGTTTTTATAAGCAGGACCCATCAGGTCGTAGCCCCAGAACGCAGGATATTTCAACGAATAGATATCGTCGTGGAAATCGTTTTTGGTTTTTGTCACCAGCACATCTCCGGTTTGCGAATCGAAAGCCAGATTAGAGGTAGTGACGCTGGAGCCATTGTCGTGGGCGGTCGTTTTTTCAAGGATAGCATACTGGCTGATGACCTTGGTCATGACCGCTGAGCGGAAGCGTGTTTTTTCATAGCTGAAATCCGGCCATACGGAAGGCACGATTCCCGGAAACACACCTACCAGGAACATCGACAGGTTGATCTGCGCTCCTCCCATCACCGAAGTGGTCTGAGTTTCCCTGAAATCAGCCACGGCATCGAAATCCACACCTATCGTGGTTTTCCGGATATCCCCCTTCGGATCGATCACCACGCAGGAATTATCCAGCTCATTCGGCGTGCAGCGCGCATCCGAATGGATATCTATCAGTCCATAATCTGTATAGCCATTGCCTTTTGTCTTGTAGAAGTATTCCAATTTACTGAGTGCTGTCGTGGAACCTTCCGCATACACCGATTGGGCCTTCGGCTTTCCGTGCATGTCGTTCAGTTTGATCACATAGCCCTGCGAAGCAGACACATAATCCCGCGACATGATCTTGAGCAGGCCTCCCAATGGTGGCTTGTATTGCTTCGGATTGATCGGCGTATGCGACGTGATGGTCGGATAATCTTTGGCCGTATAGAACTCATGTACCGCCGAACCCGTGCCGTGTGTTTTAACGTTGGCATCTGCCGGTATTCTGTTTTTCACTTTTACCTTGCTGTAGGAAACCGAAGCGGAAGGAAAAAAGGTTTCTCCGAAAGGCTCCTCCATAAAGAAGCGTTCATCAGGAACAAGCAATGTAAATTTGTTAGGACCCATAAATACCGGCTGGCGGAAAGGGTTTTCATCTCCTCCAAGCATCGGCTCATAAGAAGCCACACCGGAACTAATGCTCTCTCCGTCAAAGGTTGTTTCGTAAGTGTAGTCCTGTCCGTATTCTGAGCTTTGCTGCCCACCTGTCATTTCGCTCCAGCTATCATTGATCGTTAGGGATTTCACCCGTGAGCCACCGCCAAATTTATGCCCGTTCGGGTTATAAAGGCGGATCCAGGATTTGCCATAGACGAATTCCTGGCAATATTTTTTACCCATCAGGCTGTTGTTTGGCCCTTTGATCGCCTGCATGATCGTTTTAAATGGCCCGCCGGTAGCCTCTGAAGCAAGCTGCTTCAACGCATCTACCACATCGGAGGGTGGAGAAAAAGAAGCGTCCCACACCATGTTGTTGTAATTCACCTTACCGAAGTTGAGGGCTGCTTTGGTAATGGGATTTGTTTTCAGAAGACTTCCAACAGACGTTTTATCATCGCGTACCACATCGTTTAGCTGCACGTAGCCTACCTGGTGGCCGTTAGACATCAGGCCGGATACGATGCCACAATCAGGATTTTCGCCATTAAGCTCGGCATAGCCCGATACATATT
Source organism: Bacteroidetes bacterium UBA4416 (assembly GCA_002390745.1). GTDB lineage: Bacteria > Bacteroidota > Bacteroidia > B-17B0 > Aurantibacillaceae > UBA4416. Next base: position 38,629 of record DGQK01000045.1, read on the forward strand.
CGAAATGATCACCCGTGTTTTGCGCAGGCATATTATGGGTGTTCGTAAGATTCACCAGGAAGCGGAAATACAGGTATTTCCCCCCTTCATGAATGTCTTTCAGGTAATTCTTCGTTATAAGCGCTTTTGCCAAAGCAGGATCCGAGTTGTAACTAAGGTTTTCCGTCAGCTCGAAAAACAAATATTTTTTATGGTTCGTATCAAAAGCGGAATATAAATCGCCCACCGTTCCTTCAGCGGCGGTGCTGCCAATGGTACTGTTATCGGAGATGCCCACCACTTTCATCATCTGCATGGCCGGCCTGTTTTGCACAAAGGCATAATCGTCGGACTCATAATTTACCTTGATGACAGCTCCGGAGGGAAGATCGATGCGGCTTAAATTCCAGGCCGAGGCTCTGAAATCCGCATGCTCCTTACTGAACTGATCGACATAAGGGAATTCAGCATTGTTCAGCGCGCTGTTGTAAGCGTAATTTGTAGGAATGGCGGTATTGGTATAAGAGGCGGGGTTATTGTTCAGAGGCATGTAATTTCCCCAGCGGTCATACGCCTTAGGATGATACGCAAAATTACTCAGCTGCGACGATCCGCTCAGCAGCTGCCCGTAACTGAACTTATACTTATTCACTTTTGCCTTATCGGATTTACCATAGGTAAAATACACTTCCTTCAGTGTAAGTTTTCCTCTAGCCGCATTGATGTTGGTTCCGTTTACGATTTCAGAAGCACCATCGTTATTAGGAACTCCCGGACACAAGGAATAATCATACACAAAGTGTACGACTTTAATCGGTTCGGCATTAACATAATTATTGGAAGCATTGGCATCGTATTCGGGCTTTGAATACAGCGCAACGGATTTAAGGTATTTGGTTTTGGTAGGATTAGAACCCTGCCCACCATCTACGCCCTGCGCGGCGATAGCGTCGTGCCTGTCGCCCAGCTCAAAAACAGCTACATAATTTTTCGCGGTGATTTTTTTAACAAACCATAATTCTTTTTCTCCATAAACGAGGTTTCCCTGATCATCGTTCTCAATCGATTTTCCATTTTCATTGAAGTTGGCTTTGCCTCCCTCATAAGGCATTCGCCAGCCGAACTTGTCCGAGGCCTTGGCAGTGTTATATACTTTTTCGTACTCGAATTTTGTGTAATTGCCAAAATCACCATCATCCGGACCGTTATCCGACACATCCACATAATCGGGAGATACAATGGCTGTCAACAAATAAGAATGCGCATAGGCAGGTGTTTTTACACGGCTGTAATAATGATCGATCCCTTTCTTGTTGCCGACGCTGACATCCTGGCCATTGTAGGATACATGACCACTTGTGTTGGCATAGGAAGAATTTGCAGGCGTTGTAGCGTTATTGCCGGTGGTTGTGGAAGAACTTGCATTGAAGGTGATTTCCTCCTGGTGCGTATTGTAGGCCGGCAAACCATAGATGTAACGGCTACCGTCGATGCGCAAGGCAGTAATTTCGGCAATATGATGCGATTTGGCCGAGGTGCTGATGTTCATGGACGTATTACCCGCATATTGCCGGTTGTATATTTTCCTGTCAAGCCCGTATTGTTTTGCTTCGCTAAGGTTAAGTGTTGACAACACCTGGTTCCTCTTCTGTCGCTCCGGTATGTAATTGGCTGACGGAACAGGTATCGTTGCTCCCCCACTCCATTTCTCAAGCTCATTGGTTGCCTTGTGGTCTATAAGCTTGTCGATTTTGATCCGGTAGGCTTCGTCGCCACCAATAGCCGTATACAAAGCACCCTGCACATCATCCGCCGATTTCTCCCCTACCTCCTTAAAATAATAAGGCTCATAATCCTTGTTTGAGCTGGTATTTCGGGCATACAATCTGTCTTTCGCGTCGTTGTCATCTTCCCATTTGCCTGCCACTGTATTCACATCTATCACCGAAATATTTACTCCCAGGTGAGCCGTTTGGGCTGCTGCCAGCTCCCCGCTCGCCGAATAACTGTCGCTTGTATTGGTCGACCTGTTATCGAATACATAGCCTACCTCACTCCTGAAAGGCCTGAAAGCACCACCAATCCCTTGCCCGCTTACGGAAAAAACATCATAGGTCTGGTTGGTAACCGGCAGGTTCTTGGTATAGCGGCTAAACGACTGGTCTTTCTCGCGGTTGAAATCCATGAGCACATTGGTCGCATGCTGACCTGCCTGGCTGAACATATAGCCATAAGCCGGCGTTGAGGTATAGCGATCTTTGAGCGATTGGTTGGAAAAATACCCGCCCAGGGTAACGTCGCCATCCAGGCCAAAAACGGTAGCTCCGAATTTGAAGTTTACGGCTACCGATGTGTTTACCATCGAGTTCTGGATGCGCGGCATGTAGCTGGATGCACCAAAATTAATAACACCCGCAGATCCTAACTCACCACTTTGAGAGGAAGAGGAAGAAAGCTTAAACATTCCGATAGGAGTAGGAATAAACACCTTTGTGTTTTTTTCTTTGGTGCGGCCGTAACCGGAGTTGACGGTCAAATCCTTCAGGCCCGAGCGCGAATTGGTACTGATGCCAATTCCAATCGATGCGGAACCCGTGGTTGTTTCGTCGCCCTTTTCCTTTTTATCCGTAATAGCCGAGAAACTCAGGTTTGGAGTAATGGTCAAACCACCGCTATTGCTGGATTTCATGCCCAACGAAGCATTCATGGATCCTTTGGCAGGATTGGATGCAGAGATGCCAATACTGGCGGTTTGCTCCATGCCGATGCCCGTGTAATTATTATAGCTGATACCTAAACCAACGTTCAGTTTCCCTTTGGTTTTGGTGGATGACTTTGGTTTCTGATAGCCAAACAACTCCATGCCTGCTCCTACTGTAACGCCATAGGTATTATTATCCTTTGTATTGAATTCCTTTTCAATGACCTCTCCTTTGAAATCGTCGGGCAAACCGCGCATGCTCCGGTTGATGCTGCCTACATTCAGGTTCCATCCAAGGCCTGTCCAGCTGGCTTCATCGTCCATTCCGATGCCTGAGCTATAGGCAATGTTCAATGGATAGCCGCCCACGTCCAGCAGGGGAATGTTGTATCTGAAATCTCCGGAAGTAAGATCCACCATTTCGGCAGTGCTCACCGGGGTAAAGGCCTGCACCTCCGGCTGGCTGGGGCCGCCCGTGAGCGCAAACGTAGCCGTCGGTGTTACAATTTCAGAAACGATTGTAATGAGTAGAAAAAAACTGATGATGCGTTTTCGCCTGGTTGTTCCAAATAATGTTGCCATAATGATTTAATTGATCGTGATCTTCGGATGATAGGTTAAGTCCTGTTCTTTCAGCGCAAACCGTACCGGCCCGGTTGCCAGTAACTGGTTATCATACACCAGCACAATATCTTTTGCAGGCGATGCCCGGAAGCCCAGCATGAAGTGGTTCTGCGGCGAAATGCCATAATTTCGTTCGTAATGGTAAACGGTGCATGGGATCGTATCCATCCCCTGTATCAACCGGATGTCTTTCTGCATGCCGAATGAATAATACGCGACGCGGTTTTCAAAAGAAACGTCATCATTCTCCGTTACACCATAATGGATCATCTCTTCGCTGAAATGATCAATGCTGATCTCCATATCAAAAAACAGCAGGCCTTCATAACCCTTCACCAGGGTGTCAAAGGAAGCCTGACTCGCCTGCGACAGATCACCCAGCTCGCGCAGCGCCATGGCTTCGGCAGGAATATAGCTCAATTTAAAATTCACGTCTTTCAGCTTCGTGCCGTAAACGCCCTTTTCCCGTTCCTCCCCGAGGAAAGCCTGTGCCTCTGCCTGCGAAGAAATATCATAGCTGAGCGGCCCGTGCTTCGCGCATGAGCATGCTACAAACAAGATGGCAATGATGATCCTATAATTATTCCTGAGCACCTGCATACCTCCTGTTAATGTATTCTGAAACATCTTTTGTAAGATCCTCTTCCGGCCTGGCAAACATGATATTGCCCTCACCGTTTGCACCAAGGATCAGGTCGTAGCCGTTCCTCTTCCCATAATCGCTGACATACTGGTTGATCTGCTTCCAGATCTGAGCCGAATACTGCTCCGCAGTAGCAGCATTCTCGTCCGAAAATTCTTTTTCCTTATACAGGTACGAACGCTGAAGGTCGTTCAGTTGCATCTTCTCCTGCTCTGAAAGACCGGCGCCTTTCATCGAGATATACTGAATTCTGAATTTGATGCTGTCGAGCAGATTCTGCCTGGCCAATTGCACTTTACTAAACTTTTCCTCCAACTCTTTTTTCAGTGTAAAACTGTCGTGAAGCTGTGTCGTGTTGACATAAGCTATTTTTTTGGTACTGCGAAGCGTCCAAAAAATGCAGAAGGCAACAGCAAGGATAACCGCAAGCGGCGTGAGTATGTTTTTATAGTTCATCGTTCTTAATATTTGAAGCGTGCGTAAAACACTTCATTCTTTTTATTGGTGATGGCAATGCGGTAAAACTCTCCCGGCGATATGGCGCCTATCGTACTCAGATCGATCGAAAAACGGTTGTCCCCGATCACCTCTACCAAACCCGGAACGGTTGTTACAGGATCATTCAGATCGCTGACGATCATATAGCGCAGGCTATTTGCCGAACCTTGCGATACATCAAAGTATTCCTCTTCAAACGTAAAATATATCCTGTTATTGAAGGAGTTGTAATAGCCGCTTCCTATCGTTTTTTTAAGCACGAAATACGAAGGAACCTCTGTGCAGCTGTAGGCTACAACGGCTGTATTTGTTGATGTGCAACCATTTGCCGGGTTTGTTATTTTCAGGACGTAGGAGCCCGGCATGGATACGCTGAGCGTTGGGGTGATCTCTCCGCCCGGCGACCATGAGTAAGTAACTCCCGATGTTGTGGATGACCCTGTCAACACAGTAACCGGGTTAATGCAGGTTACCGTCTGATTCCCGGTGATGCTTATTGCGGGGGAAACCATATTGTTTATCACATTAAGGATTGTACTGGTGGAGCAGCCATTGAGTGAACTGGTGACTTTAAATGTGTAAGTACCTGCGGATGACACACTGCGGGTGGGGGTGGTAACACCTCCCGGCGACCAGGAATACGTAACCCCTGAAGTGGTAGACGTACCTGACAGCACAGCGGTGGGGTTTGTACAGGTAAGGGTTTTGTTTCCTGTTGCGCTGATGTTGGGCAATACGGTATTGCTGCTAATACTGATGGTTTTGGTTGCCGAGCATCCATTGGCAGGGTTTGTTACTTTCAGCGTGTAAGTACCTGCCGATGAGATGCTGCAGGTAGTAGTGGTAATGCCACCCGGCGACCAGGAATAAGTAACTCCCGAGGTACTGGAGGTCCCTGTCAGGATAGCCGTAGGACTGGCGCAGGTTAGTGTTGTGCCCGGACTGGCAGTAAAGCCGGCTACCGGCGCCAGGGTATTGACAGTCACAGCTACCACGGAGGAGATCACGCAGCCATAAAAAGAATCGGTAACCTTTAAGGTATAGGTGCCAATCGATGACGCGCTAAGCGTGGAAGTAGTAGCACTGCCGGGCGACCATAAATAGGTAACACCTGTAGCGCTGGAATAGCCTGTCAAAACTACCGTAGGGCTGCTACAGGTAATGGTTTGAGGTGATCCTGCATTCGCCGTATTTGCCGGAGCACTGCAACCCAGGTTTTCGAGGCGTGAGGCGGCATCGTACAGGGAGGCTCTGATTTTCAGGACGGAAGCGGCCATGCCTGCACTGATGCTTCGTGTCCAGAACGTCGTATTATTTTTTTTGAAATTAATGGTAGTTCCTACCCGTTCGATGCGCAGCACATCGCCCACGGTATATGTTCCCAGCGATGAAGTTACCATCCCTACATTGTCAAGAGCTATCATGCTCCCGCCCGAATTTAGCTGAAAGGCATAATCTACGTTGCTCCAGCCCGAGGCTGATCCGGCATCGATGAAGCCAAAGCCTTTGTTATGAGCAGTCGTTGTTGCCACATATTCTATCCATCCGTTGGTAGAAGCCGGAATTTCATTGCTGGCTTCGCTCGTTCTTGTCCAGGCGGTGGCAGCCGCATTATTTTTTAAGGTGTCGCCGTTCGTGCTGATTGTGTGCCCCAGGGCCAGCGATTGCCATTTGGTTTTGTAGCCGATGTTATACGTTAAGGTTACTGTAGAGGTAGGCGTTGTGGTACGCGTTACTTTTACCGAATAGGTACCGGTCCCCTGGCCGGTAATACTGCTTGCGGTTTGTCCGCCCGGCTGCCAGGAGTAAGTATAACTTCCCGAAGGCACGGTCATTTTAATGGAACCGTTTGTGCTTCCAACGCAGCTCACGTGTGTAATGGCCGGAACCTGTGAGTACAGGGGCTTTGCAAGCACGATGGTGAGCAAAACCAGGTAAAAGACAGACTTCATAAAAACATTATTTAGGAATTTCAATAAATACAGGGAACAAGAGTGTTTGAAACTATAAGTGAACTATATGGAATTATTTTTCATGTACGCATTTTTGTGATCTCCTGCCGGTTCAACGTTTGGAGGATCTTTCTTTCTTACAGAGCTCCCATATTCGACCGGCTTTGGAAGCGGCTGTTGATGCTGGATTTATCAAACGTAATGATTCGGCAAGAGCTTCGATGGACAGATTTAAATTCGTTAGCCGCACTTCAATAAGTGCCCGCAAGCGATTTAAATTCGTTTTTTGAAAACGGCACAAAAAAGGAGGAACGGATTTCCTCCGGATTTTGAAATCAATTAAAATGGATATGCAGCCCCTTGATAGCCTTGTCAGGTCAATCTATTGAAGCTTTTCAGGCATTTGTTGAAGCTAAAACATGGGCCGGGGGCTTTTATGAAGATGCACACAAAACACAGTTGGCATCTGTCGTAAACCAAAATCTCTTTTGACACAATGCCACCGTAAAGGCACCGATCCACAAGCCCTTTCTAATAGGTATTGACGCGTGAAAAACAGAAGCCGAAGAAAACTTTCAAAAAAAGATGCACGATCCTGAAACAATTTTAACTGGAAACAGATGCCAGCCACAACGGCCTGGCCATTCCTCACTGCAAGATCATCCGGCTTTCCCAATGACATTCATCGCCCGCAAAAAGACGCTTTTTTTTCGCCTGGCTACTTCTATCAGAGAACCGTCACCCATTTCCAGCAGACTGCCATCCGTATGGATTAATTTTACAATTTTGTGAATATTGATCAGGTGTGATTTATGCACCCTGAAGAATTCTTTTTCGGGAAACAATCCCTCATATTCTTTCAGTCCTTTCGAGATGACGTAGCGTTTACCACCGGATACATATAAGGTTGAGTAGCTGCCATCGGATTCGATACGGATAACGTCGGCGACAGCACAGTGCAGGACCCCGTCCTTTACCGGAATATCTACCTTGTCAGAAAATGTAAGCCTCGGTCTGCTTTCGTTTTTTTCGTTAATCATTGTTTTCATAAACATACATGATGGGGATGTATGGTTTTGATAGTGATCAGAAATCGTCCACCAAGGAACGCTGTTTTATGCTTCTTATTGCAAGAACGAAAAAAAACATCTTCCGTGAAAGCTAATTTAATAGTTTCTTACACATTCAAACACAGGCTTCTCCGGTTCACTTTACATGAATGAGCATTTATCTAAAAAATAATTTATTTCAAAGTCAGGTGAGCCGGGAAAACGATCTGTCAGTTTTTTTTTACAAAAACGGGGATCGCTCAACTTTGCTTTTTTTTCAAATCCTCACATACAACCTGGCGCATAGACCTGTATTCTCAAAAATTCCCTTACTTTTACGGGGTGGAAAAGCATTTAACTCACCCGATTTTTAAAGTCATAGCCGAATGTGCCGACCGGCTGAATGTAGAGGCCTATGTAATTGGCGGCTTCGTCCGTGATATTTTTTTAGGAAGGCCAAGCAAAGACATTGATGTGGTGACTGTGGGAAAAGGCATTGAGCTGGCCGAGCTGGTGTATAAAACCATCGGCGAAGACAAAGCACATCTGGCGGTGTTTAAAAATTTTGGAACCGCGCAGGTAAAGACCGACGATCTTGAAATCGAATTTGTTGGAGCCCGCAAGGAATCCTACGACCGCAATTCCCGGAAGCCCATTGTAGAGAACGGCACCCTGAAAGACGACCAGAACCGCCGCGATTTTACCATGAATGCTTTGGCCATCGGCTTAAACAAAGCCGGCTTCGGCAAACTGCTCGATCCCTTCGGCGGCCTGAAGGACATGGAAAACCGTACCATCCGCACCCCGCTCGACCCGGAGATCACCTATAGCGACGATCCCCTTCGCATGATGCGGGCTATCCGTTTTGCGACACAGCTTCATTTTACCATTGAGGCAGAATCGCTGGAAGCAATCTCAAAAACAAAATCGCGCATCAGCATCATTTCCAAAGAGCGCATTGCCGATGAGCTCAACAAAATCATCCTCTCCCCTGTTCCATCCATAGGCTTCAGGCTGCTTTCGGATACGGGTTTATTGCAGCTCATTTTCCCCGAAATGATGAAGCTGCATGGCGTGGAAACCGTCAATGGCAAGTCGCATAAAGATAATTTTTACCATACACTCGAAGTGCTCGATAACGTCGCCAGGAAAAGCAACGACCTGTGGCTCCGCTGGGCAGCCATTCTGCACGATATCGCCAAGCCCCCTACCAAGCGCTTCGAACCCGAGCATGGCTGGACCTTTCACGGGCATGAAGTAAAAGGCGCGAAGATGGTCCCGAAAATATTTGAAAACCTTCGCCTGCCATTGAACGACCGTATGAAGTACGTTCAAAAGCTGGTGCTCCTGCATCTAAGGCCTATTGTACTTGCAAAAACCGAGATCACCGACAGCGCGGTGCGGCGTGTGCTGTTTGAAGCCGGCGACGACATCGATGACCTGATGACCTTATGCGAAGCCGACATCACCACCAAAAACCCGAACAAGGTTAAGCGTTACCTTCACAATTTTGGGCTGGTGCGCGAAAAGCTGATCGAACTGGAGGAGAAGGATAAGATCCGGAACTGGCAGCCACCCGTCAGCGGAGAAGAGATCATGTCCATCTTTCAGCTCCCTCCCTGCAAGCGCGTTGGCGATCTTAAGAATGCCCTCAAAGATGCCATCCTCGACGGTATTATTCCGAACGAACGGGAAGCAGCCCTGGAATTTTTGCACGAAAAAGCCAAAGAAATTGTTTAAATTTATCGGACCACATTTAACTGCCTGAGCATGGCCGCGAGTTTACACGAAGAATTGAATACCCTGGCCGAACAGGGTGATTACAGCCAGCTGTCACGCAAGCTGCTCGACCTTTCTGTAGAATACCCCTTAGGCTCTGCCACCGAGCAGCAGATCTATGATTTCAGAAAATCCTACCTCTATGCCACCGAAGCCTCCAAAGAGAGCCTCGGACACACTGCGGGTATACTGGTGCAGGCTGTAAAAGACATTCCGTTTTCGTACAACCAGGCTACAGAGGAACCCCTGGTATGCGATGCCCGGAACATCAGCAAGCGCTTTTACAGCGGGCGCGTGCCATTTGCGTTGCAGGCGCTCGATGTGCAGTTAAAATTCGGAGAGATCACGGGCATTGTCGGAGAGAACGGCAACGGCAAAACGACCCTGCTGAGAATTCTGGCAGGAGAGCTGGCGAGCGATACAGGGCATATCTCCTATCCTGCTTTAAAAGCGGATGATGCCAACTGGTACGATGTAAAATCGCAGTTTGTCTTCATTCCGCAGCGCATTCCACGCTGGTATGGCAGCCTGCTCGACAACCTGCGCTTTTTTGCCAGCATCCATGGCATCCGGGATGTGGAGAATAACAAACAGGTCGAATACATTTTATTCCGTTTGGGCCTCGATAAATTCCGCGACCTGAAATGGAACGAACTGTCGAGTGGGTACCGCCTGCGCTTCGAACTTGCGAAAACCATCATGCGCCGGCCGAAGCTGATCCTGCTCGACGAGCCGCTGGCAAACCTCGACATCAATGCGCAACAGCTGTTTTTACAGGACCTGACCTTTTTTGCCCGTTCCGCCAAACATCCCTTAAGCATTGTCCTGAGCTCGCAGCAGCTGCATGAAGTGGAAAGCATTTCCAACAACATTATTTTCATCAAGCAGGGCGAAACCATTTATAACGGCAACCAAACCTCTTTCGCCAACGAGCGCGTCACCAATACGTTTGAAGTATCCGGCACTTTCAACCGCGAGCAGCTTCAGCTGATCTTCGCCGCTCATTCCATCAAAATTGAAGATGCCGGAACAACAACCGTGGTGACGGTGAACAAAGAGATCAGCAACGACATCTTCCTGCAAACCCTGTTGTCCAACAAAATCAGCGTTAGCTATTTCCGCGACATCAGTACCTCTACACGAAAATTGTTCCATAAGGATATTTGATGAAAAGGTGGCTTCGGGAGCCTCAGCCACCATTGTAAACTATCAGCTCATGTGGTACTTTTATGTTGACTGAGCGTATTAGAAGTCAACTTCTGCTTAACCATCATCACTCTTTTTTCAACTCATTAAGCCACCAAAGCGTTTCTTCCGATTGCGCAGGATCTGCCTGAAGAAAAATGTCTTTCGCTAAATCAATCAGCGAAGAATCCTTTTCTGCCGCTGTTGGTGTTGTCACCAACAGCAACCGCAATCCTTGTTGGTGAGAACACCAACAAGGGCAAAACTTTTCTCCTCAGGATCAACGGAAGCCTTAGCCAAAAGGCCGATCCGATTGACGAAGGCAATGGCCTTCTTCTCTAGTTTGCTCCTGAATATATTCATGAACCGGCCGTATGCTTCCTGTCAGGTAAAACATTGGTCATGTCCCATTCCAGCTTTTTGATAAAAGCATGCTGCCTCACCTTACAATCGTGCATCACACACACGGGGCAGGACGTCGGCAAACAAGGATCGGAGTGAATAAAAAATTCGATCTCGTGGTTAAATTCCTGCGTGGCCAGTTTATCTACAGCATCTACTTCGGTATGCGCTTCTTCCAGCGTAAAGTACCAGGGCAGCGTCATATGGCAATCCACATGCACTACCGAACCGTACTTTAGCACACGCAGGTTATGGATATCGATCCAGCTCTCTTTGCGCTTGCTGTTCAGCACCTGGATCAGGTGTTCGATCTTTCCGTAATCGGCTTTATCCAGCAGGTTGAAGACGGATTCCCTGACCAATTGAAAACCTGTATATGCTATCAGCATCCCCAGGGCAATGGTAATGACATAATCTATCCAGAAAAGGTGTGTAAAATAAATGATCACCAAGCCGATCACCAGGCCTATGCTGCTCCAGGTATCGGTGAGCAAATGACGGCCATCGGCGATCATGGTGGAAGAGTTCAATTGGGTCCCTTTTTTAATAAGCAACCTTGCCATGATGTAATTGACCGCCCCCGAAAAAACCGAGATCATAAGCCCGATATCGATGTTGGAGAGCGCATGAGGGTTGAAAAAAGCCAGAATGCCTTTCACAAACATCGCGACACCCGCCAGTGTGATCATTCCGCCTTCCGCGCCCGTCGATAAGAACTCGATCTTTCCATGACCGTAGGGATGATCCTCGTCCTTTGGCCTGGCGGCGTAGTACAAGCTGTATAAGGCAAAGGAGCCTGCCAGCACATTCACGATCGATTCGATAGCATCCGTTAGAATAGCACTCGAAGAGGTTAAAAAATAAGCCAGGAACTTAAGAAGCATTAATATAAAGCCAATGATCAAAACGATTTTCATGGTTTTTATTTTAGTACTGTCCTGATTCATAGCGCCTGTTTCGAAAAATGTGAGGGCATGAAGGTATAAAATTTGAGCCACAATCACCTGTTGCTTTTTATCCGCATGGCGGGTTATTTTTTTGGGAATATTTGTTAAAAAAGTCTTTTTTCCTTAACAGGTCGAACCATTAATACTGTTTGTCGTATAAGAAAACCGAGGAACAGCTTTTGATCCTTCTGTTTAAACCTTTAAACACCGAAGCTATGAAAAAAGTACTCATCCCCTACGATTTTACAGAAACTTCGCAAAGTGCCCTCAACTATGGCATTGAGATTGCCCAATACCTGTCGGCCAACCTGGTGTTGCTGCACATCAGCCAGCTGCCGGTACTGAGCTCTGAATTCGGGCTTAGCGGCTATTCCATTACCGAGTTATTCAACGACCATAAAAGTGCGCTTCAGAAAATTGCAGAAGACATCAGGCTGAGAGAGGCCCTGATACCTGAGATCGAATACCATTGCGAAATAGGAAACGCCGCAGAAGTTATCATTGAATTCAGCAAAGCTCATGAGATCGATCTCGTTATTTCAGGAATCGGCGGACACGGCAGTGCTTTTATGAAAAACATGGTAGGCAGTACCTCTGTGGCTGTAGCCCGGCACATCGACAATCCCCTGATCATCGTACCGCCGAACACGAGCTATAAAAAAATTCAGAATATTGCCTATGCCTGCGACTACGACAAACACCTTCTCGACAGCTCTTCCCTCATCAAGGTGAAATACATCAACACCCTCTTTGATGCGACGCTCCACATCCTGCATGTGATCCCGGAAAACCACGAGCTCAACGCCAGGGAATCCCTTATTGATAATTATGTGGAGCAGAACCTCGAAAGCGTTTGCCATAAAACATACATCATTGCCGAAAATACGGTTGCCGACGGCTTGCTGAATTTCATCAGCCATCACGAGATCGACATGGTGATTGTGGAGCCCAAGAAACATTCTATTCTTCACAACCTGTTCACGTTCAGCACCACCAATGCCATGGCATTTTACAGCCCGGTACCGGTATTGACGATCCATGGGTAGGAAAAAAGCAATTGCAGAGATCACAGAATGTTTTCGAAAAAAAACAAGAATTTACTTCTGCCGGTTCGTAAGTTACATCAGGCCATTTCTTTTATTATGGATTAAGAACCGGGGTGCAGATTTTTCCCTTCCAGCTAACGTGTTTTCCGCTGAAACGATCCTTTTCAAACTCTATATCAAACTCCGCTCTAAGTGTATCCTGATTCCAGGCACTACGGTCTATGCGGATAAAGCCATTCTTACCTTTATATGTTTGTCTGTTTCCATCGACAATGCTCTGAAGCTTTAGCTCTGCCGTGCAATGGTTGCCGGTTATAGAAAGGTGCAGGCTGCAATGCGTAGCGGCATTGCAAAGGCTGTAGCAAACAATGGTATCGTGTTGCCGGCGGGCCACAAGATAATCCGCACCGGCATATTCATCGCATTGGGCTTCGCCTTGAAGGGAATGAAAGTGGTGCGTGGTATCCACCAGGGCATAAAAGGCAGAAAGGGAATCTCTGTAAATCCTTCCGGTGCTGTCTTTCATCGCATCCGCTCTTTCCGGGCAGAAGCCATCGCAGCTAAGTTGTCCGTGCCCGTTTTTATAAACACCTTCCGGATAATCCCATAGCCTGGCAAACGTGTAATCGCCCTTCAGCTCCTCAACCCATTCCACCGGCAGACGGCCGGCAAGATCTTTCGGCTTATGGCAGGCAAAAAGAAGTACCAGGCATGCTGCGATTCCTACAATCCTCATATCAAGCCAGTTGCTTAATTAATTCATGAAAATAAGCCACGCTCCTGAGCAGGCGGCTTCCATACCAGCTGAACAATTCGCCATCCACCAATACGACTTTTGTACCTGGAAGCTGTTGCTGTAATTCGTCAGCATGCATTGGTTTGAAAGGAAAAGGCTCCGACGACAAAAAAATGAGTTCAGGATCCAAGGCCTTGATCTCTTCGATGCTGAGCTGCGGATACCTCGAGTCTTCCGCGACAATCACATTCTTCAAACCGGTCTTTTCCAGCATGTTCCCGATAAAGGTCCCCCTACCCGCTGCCATGTATGGCTTCCAGATCAGGTAGAGCACGCGCTTTTCCAGGAAAGGCAATGCGCTGAAAGACGAGCGGATCTTTCCGGCCATACGCTCCGCTTCTTCTTTGGTATCCGTGAGCTCACCAATAGCGGTAATCGTGGTCAATGCATCTTCCAGGTCGTAGATATCGCTCATCCATACCTTGAATTCTTTTTGCAGGACTTCTATCTGCGAGCGCTCGTTCTCTTCCTTGTTCCCGATAATGAGATCAGGCTTCAGGGCTCTGATTTTCGCAATATTCAGAGTTTTCGTACCACCCACACGCGGAATGCTTTCATACATATCACGGGGATGAATACAGAATTTGGTAATACCTGCCAAACGGTCCTTTAACCCAAGATCCCACAGCAGCTCCGATTGAGAGGGTACCAGGGAAATAATCCGCTGCGGAGGGCTTTGCAGTTCAATGGTGTGTAGGAGATGATCCGTAAAAAGCATGCGCTAATTTCAGAATAATACCGCATATTTGCTACGCTTTATGAATTCTGCCTTAAGAGCCCATATTTTCCTGTTTGCGGCACAGGTTATTTATGCCTTAAATTATTCCATTGCCAAGGACCTGATGCCAACCTACATCAGTCCGCTTGGACTGGTTACCATCCGCATCGGTGGCGCCTGTATCCTGTTCTGGCTCTTATCCCTGTTTATGGAACCGGAGAAAGTGGAGAGGGCCGATCTTAAGAAACTGGCTCTGCTGGCGCTCTTCGGCGTGTGCATCAACCAGATTTTTTTCATCTGGGGCCTGAGCCTCTCCTCGCCCATCAACTCTGCCATCATTATGGTGAGCAACCCCATTGCAGTGATGCTGTTCACCTTCTTTGTAATGAAAGAAAAGATCACCGTAGCCAAAGCAACCGGCATCGGCCTGGGGGCCATTGGCGCCCTGACCTTACTGCTTTTCAAGGCAAACGGCAGTTTTTCCATCGGCAGCGACACCATCCTGGGCGACCTGATGACCCTTGTCAACTCCCTGTCATGGGCTGTGTTTGTAGTGATGGCAAAACCTTACATGCAAAAATACCAAACCACTACGGTGATGAAATGGGTCTTCCTGTTTGGCGTTCTTTACCTGTTTCCCTGGTCTACACCTGAACTGTTTAAAACAGACTGGCTGCATTTGCCGGCACATGCTGTTGTGGCCATGGTGTTTGTGGTTGTGGCCACCACTTTCCTGGCCTATCTGCTGAACATGTATGCCCTCAAAACATTAAGCTCATCGGTTGTGAGTATGTACATCTACCTGCAGCCTTTCCTGGCGACGCTGATTGCTATTGCCTGGGGCAAAGATACACTCAGCCCGGTCAAGATCATATCCGCAGCCTTCATCATCAGCGGGGTTTACCTGGCCGGGAAAAAGCAGAACGCTCAACCTGCCAAAGACTAAATTTTCCTAAAAGCGGTCCGGCGCAACCTAAATTTATAGTATATTTAGAACATCAATAACAAGACAATTCCGGCTAAAACTATGGTTCGCATCCTATCCCAACAACATTCCATCTTCAACCAATTCATCGCTGAATTGCGCGATATATCAATCCAGAACGATAGCATGCGCTTCCGGAAAAACCTGGAGCGCATCGGCGAGATCATCAGTTATGAGATCTCCAAAACCATGGAATATGAAACCCGTGAAACCACCACGCCACTTGGTATTGCGCAAACCAGCCATCTGAAGGCCCAACCTGTGATCGCTACGATCCTGCGTGCCGGACTGCCCATGCACCTGGGAGTGCTTAACTATTTTGACAGGGCTGATAATGCATTCATCTCTGCTTACAGAAGACATCACAAAGACAATACCTTCGAT
This sequence comes from Bacteroidetes bacterium UBA4416, assembly GCA_002390745.1. Classification (GTDB taxonomy): domain Bacteria; phylum Bacteroidota; class Bacteroidia; order B-17B0; family Aurantibacillaceae; genus UBA4416. Next base: position 54,317 of record DGQK01000045.1, read on the forward strand.
ATTCACGTAGAATATGTGTCGAGCCCGAGCATCGAGGATAAAGTGCTGATCATGTGCGACCCTATGATTGCCACCGGCTCGTCCATTGTGCTGGCCTACAAAGCCATCCTGGCGAAAGGAATGCCAAAACATGTGCACATTGTTTCTGCCATCAGCAGCAAACAGGGCGTGGAATATGTCATGGCCAACATGCCTACACAGAATTTCACGATCTGGTGCGGTGCAGTGGACGAAGAGCTGACGGCGCATTCTTATATTGTTCCGGGGCTTGGCGATGCCGGTGATCTTGCTTTCGGAGAAAAAATATAACACACGTATTCAGACTCCTCTTCATGGACAGCAACGAAATATGGAAGTTTATTTCTGCGGTACTTGCCAACACCATCTCTTTATCTAAAATCGGGACGCCAACCATCATCCTGATCTATGGTTCCAATTATGTCATGGCATTGCTCAGCAGCTGTATCGGCGCGGTACTTGGCACTGTTGTGTTTACCTATCTCAGCGCAGGCATCCTGAAATGGTGGGACAGGATCAGGGAAAAGTGGTTCCCTTCGAAAAAACCGAAGAAGATCTTCACCAAAGGAAACCGCCGTGTCATCAACATCAAGCGCCGCTTCGGCCTGGTAGGCATTGCCGTGATCACCCCGGTGCTCCTGTCGATCCCCATCGGGGCCTTCCTCGCAGAACGCTTTTACAAAGACAAGAAAAAAGTCATCCTCTACTTAAGCGTTTCGGGAGTAGCCTGGTGCTTTATTTTTTACTTTGCGTTCCTGTTCTTCTACGATACGTTTAAAGCTCTGTTCAACTAAAAAGAAGCCTGGTGTGAAGCAGATCAGAGGCCACGGTGCTAATAATGTCCGGCAAGCAGGCCTGGCTGCAAATCGCTCATGCTTCAGAGATCAATTCCATGATGCTGATTTTATAAACTTCTGCACATGGCGCTTTCCTGCCGTGGTGATCTCGAGGGTGTAAACACCTTCTTTTAACTGCTCTACGGATAAGTGATCCGCATTTGTTGCCTGCATCACCACCTCTCCCAACACGTTGATCACCGTCAACGCATAGTCTCCACTTGCATGGACGCGGATGTGCAACTGATCGCTTACGGGGTTCGGGAATACCGCCAATGCCAGGATATGCGCTTCCTCTTCTACAGACATTGCCGTTCCCTGCTGATGGATCACACCAACGGCATCAAGGTCGAAACCACCGCTGCCAAAGGCCGTTGGCCAGGGATCGTTGATCTTATGGTTATTCATGTCGCGCGTGCAATATTGATCCTGGATGCAGCCCACCACATCTATGATGCGCACATGTGTAACAGCCTGCTTGTTCAGCAGGAGGTTGTCCGGAATATCCGACAGATCGAATGGTGTTCCGTAATTGGCCCTGTACTTTCCGGCGAGGTTGTGGAGCTTCGTAGGATCGGTAAGGCCGAAACTGGCTGTCTGGGTGGTGGCATCAGTGTTGCTCACCGCAGGAAACCGGAAATACGTACCGCCATCGCTGCTTACTTCTACAAAAGCCAGCTCCAGGAAGGAATCGTCGAAGCTGTTTTCAAACACAGCGAAATCGGGCCCCGGGGCGTTGAGGATCGGACTCGCAAACTGCAAAGTGGCGATACCTCCGTCGCCCAGACTCACTACGCCGGTGGTTCCGGCTTTCCCATAAGCGGAGGTACTGTCGCCTACGGTGGCGTAAGGCCCGGAGCTTACAGAGATGTCCTGCAGGCCCCTGGTGATGCTGCATTTGGTTGCCCAGCCTGTAAAAGCAGAGCTGTCTTTAAACATGGCCGTAGTACCGGCCTGCCCTACTCCGGGGGCAAATTGTGCAAAAGAACTGAGGCCCGATACCAACAGGCCCGACAAGGAAATAAGCGCATTATGCTTCATCTTATATGGTACAATGTCTTTATGAGCCTTTTTCCCGAAACTCTAAACATCGGTTTATCAACAGGTCTTCTGACTTGCCCGGTTATGCGCCTTCCCATTACGTTTTTTGTTGTAACAGTGGCAATAAGCATAACACCAGGAGGGCTTACAGCTGCGGGTACAGTTTTGGACTTGAACCAAATTCCCTTATTGACGCCGCAAATATACTATTTTCTGAAATAACGTTAAATACCAGCCCCAAAAGCACTATGACACAAAGTCGCAAAACACGAATGGCACAATAATCGTATATTGTTAAGCAAATTTGAGCTATGAGTTTCTTTAAAAATAACGATAAACTGCCCTTTGAGCCGTTAATGGACGAGGACACCGATTTTATACCCTTGCTTTCCAGCGAAGATGAAGACAGTATGCATGCTGAAGAGATTCCTGAAATACTGTCAATATTACCGCTCCGGAACACTGTATTATTCCCTGGCGTGGTCATTCCTATTACGGTGGGCCGCGACAAATCCATCAACCTGATCAGGGAAGCCTACAAAGGCGACAAAACCGTAGGTGTGGTGACGCAAAAAAACGACACGGTGGAAGATCCTGAGCCGGACGATTTGTATAACGTCGGCACTGTGGCCCGCATCATCAAAATGCTTCGCATGCCCGACGGCAACACGACCGTCATTATCCAGGGAAAAAAACGCTTCAGGATCAAAGAATTTATTCAAACCGAACCTTTCTATAAGGTGCAGACAGAGTCCTTTGAGGAAACCCGGCCTGAAAAAAACGATGAGGAATTCCAGGCGATTGTTTCCGGATTAAAAGACACTGCTTTGCAGATCATTCAGAAGTCCTCGCACATCCCTACCGAAGCCGGCTTTGCGCTCAACAACATCGAGAGCCAGAATTTCATGGTGAATTTTATTTCATCCAACATGAATGCCTCTTCTGCAGAAAAACAAGCCATGCTGGAAGTACCCAATCTCAAAGAAAGGGCTACGATGGTGCTGGCACACCTGGCGAAAGACCTGCAAATGCTGGAGCTGAAAAACCAGATCCAGAACAAGGTAAAAGTGGATATCGACAAGCAACAGCGCGATTATTTCCTGCACCAGCAAATCAAAACCATCCAGGAGGAACTGGGGGAAAAAAGCTACGAACAGGACATCGAGGAGTTCAAGGCCCGTGCTGCCACAAAAAAATGGACGGCTGAAATTGCCGAGGTATTTGACAAACAGCTCGGAAAATTGTCGCGCATGAATCCCAACTCGGCAGAGTTCGGCGTGCAAACCAACTACGTGGAGCTCCTTCTGGACCTGCCCTGGGGTGAATATACCACCGATAACTTCGACCTGAAGCATGCGGAAAAGGTATTGAATGAAGATCATTTTGGACTGGATAAAGTCAAAGAGCGCATCCTCGAACATCTGGCAGTGCTGAAACTGAAAGGCGATCTGAAAGCGCCCATCCTTTGCCTCTACGGCCCTCCGGGCGTGGGCAAAACCTCTTTGGGAAAAAGCATTGCGCGCGCCATCGGTCGGAAGTACATCCGCATGAGCCTTGGCGGCTTAAAAGATGAGAGCGAGATCCGCGGACACCGCAAAACCTATATCGGTGCGATGCCCGGAAGGATCCTGCAAAATCTGAAAAAGGTACAGTCCTCAAACCCGGTGTTTATCCTCGATGAGATCGACAAGGTTGGCAACGACTTCCACGGCGATCCGTCATCGGCCCTGCTGGAGGTGCTCGACCCAGAGCAAAACTCGACGTTCTACGATAACTTCCTGGAAAACGATTATGATCTCAGCAAGGTGATGTTCATTGCTACCTGCAACAATTTATCGACCATACAACCTGCCCTGCGCGACCGGATGGAGATCATCGACGTGAGCGGCTATACTGTGGAAGAGAAGATTGAAATTGCCAAGCAGCATTTATTGCCGAAACAGATCGAAGAGAACGGCCTGAAAAAATCGCAACTGAAATTAAGCGATAAGCTCCTCGAGTACATCGTTGAGAACTACACCGCCGAGAGCGGCGTAAGGAACCTCGAAAAGCGTTTATCAAAGATTGCCCGTTACGTAGCAGTACACGTGGTGAAGGAAGATGTGCTTCCGAAGGTTAACGAAGAGACGATTGCCAAAATACTGGGGCCTTCGCACGAAAAGGCCAAATACCAGGGCAACGATGTGCCGGGTGTGGTGACAGGCCTGGCCTGGACACAGGTAGGCGGCGATATTTTATTTATTGAGACCAGCCTTTCCAAAGGCAAAGGCGGCAAGCTGACGCTGACCGGGAACCTGGGCGATGTGATGAAGGAAAGTGCCACGCTGGCCCTGGAATATATCAAATCGCATAACGAGCAACTAAACATCGACTCTGCGGTATTTGAAGAGTACAATGTGCACATACACGTTCCGGAAGGTGCTACGCCGAAAGACGGTCCAAGCGCCGGTATTGCCATGCTTACTTCTATCACTTCTGCGCTTACCAAACGCAAAGTGAAAAAGAACCTGGCTATGACCGGCGAGATCACGCTCAGAGGAAAAGTATTACCTGTAGGCGGGATCAAGGAAAAAATTCTGGCGGCAAAACGTGCGGGCATCAAGGAAATTATTTTATGCGCCGACAATAAAAAAGACATTGAAGACATCAATGCATCTTACTTAAAAGGCCTGAAATTCCATTACGTCGCCCAAATGAAGGAAGTGCTGGAACTGGCGTTGCTGAAGTAGAGTCGGAGATTTAAGACTAAGATTAAAAGACACAAGATAGATTCTTGTGTCTTTTTTTCTCATGATTATTGCTCTTTTCAAATAACAAAAAAGTCTGCTTCTAAGTCGTACTTAATTTTGGGGCCTACACATGGAAGAAGCTGTAAAAATAACAAGAATGTTTCCTGACTTACTCCTGTAAGTTTACCTTATTTTCGAGCCATTTAAAAGGTTAGT
>DGQK01000029.1 GCA_002390745.1 Bacteroidetes bacterium UBA4416
TTTTTCATCAAGGAAAAAAGAATATGAAACTAAAAAACAATTTTTCTTGATAGGCGCAGCCAAAGCCACCGTAGAATCTTTTCCTCAGCCCTACGCTATTCCATTGGCATTTGATTTTAACATTTATGGTTCATAAACCTTAAAACCAACCATATGAAAAACCTTTTCATCCTCGCAATGCTTGTGCTGGGCACAGGCGCTGCAACACAAGTAAAAGCACAACAACCCGCAGTCGTGATCAGCGACAAAACAGGCTGGCACAAGATCGGCGAAACCAAGGTAGACTTCACCAAAGACCACGATGAAGTGGCCGTGATCGGGGCCGACAAATTCGCCACCATGAAATTTAAAGTGACCGACGCCCCGATCGACATCATCAGCGCGGAAATTTTCTACGAAAGCGGCGACAACCAAAAAGTGAACTTAGGCTATGCCATCAAGTCTCCGGGCGAGAGCAAAGTCATCGACCTGAACGGCGGCGAGCGCGCCATTAAAAAAATCGTGTTCAACTACAAAACCATCCCGAACTACAAAGACAAAAAAGCGCACGTAGAGATCTGGGGTAACAAAACCAACGCGGATAAGAAATAATTGAATAAAGGAACACGGAAAAGGCTGATTAACGGGACCGGCACAGATCAGGAATGCATTTCCTTCATCAGAACCTGTGCAAAATCCCTTTCATCCGTTTAAAATCCGTGTTCCTTTTTTTATTTACCTTCGCATATATGAAACAGATCGTCATCATCGCATCCCTGGCCCTGGCGGCCTGCACCACCAACCCACAGGCGGAGGGCGAAGCAAGGGAAACCAAAAAAGAAAACGCTGCCGAATACCAGTACGAGCCTGCGGTATCCACCATCCACGGGACCTTGTCAACGAAAGTGTATTGGGGACCTCCGGGCTATGGCGAAGATACCACGGTAGACGAACGCGAAAATGTGTACCTGCTGCTGCTCGACAAGGGCATCAACATTCCGGCTCCCAAAAAAGACCTGAGCGACGGCTATAACGGCGCCATCCATAACGTGATGCAGCTCCAGCTGGTCAATCAACAAAACCTCGATGCCTACCTCAATAAAGAGGTGACCGTTACCGGCACCTTGTTCGGCGCACAAACCGGGCATCACCATACCGATGTGCTGCTCGATGTGAAGAGCATCCACTAAAGATCTGTTTTTTTCCAGGAGCTGTTCTGATTTCTATAAGCAGGAAATGCAATATATTCTTGCTTTTCAGACCTGATCCATGTTTTAGAAATACAGAAGGTTACTTCGAGAACACATTCACCAAACTAAATAAAAAAGCAGCCAATAAATGTGTTGGCTGCTTTTCTGTTTTAATCTGCGCCAATCTCTCCGATCAGCGTTATCAGCGTTCCATTTTAATTCTTATACTGTAGCTCCTGTTTCTTAGCTGCCATGTATACGCCTGCGGCTACACTCAGCAATAAAAGAATGGAGCCGATGAGCGCAATGGTATTTCCTGTTTTGTAGATGGAAGGCTCAAACTTAAATTCCACCCGGTGCTTTCCTGCCGGGATCTCCATGCCCCTCAGCACATAATCCACACAGGTATGCGGCGTGAGCTTGCCGTCGATGTAAGCATTCCAGCCTTTAGGGTAATAGATCTCCGAGAATACCGCAAAGCCTTTGTCATTGGCTTCGGTTTCATACACCAGGTCGTTGGGCTTGTACGACATTAAGGTAATTTTCCCCTCGTTGCTGTAAGAATCACCTACAGGAGCCAGCTCTTTGTTCTTCTGCTGGATGATGGCCTCGCGTTTGGTATTGACGTTGTAGAGGCCCACAATTTCCGAATCGGCATTGGCTACCGTTTTAATGTGCTTCACAAACCAGGCATTGCCGTTGGCCTGCGGGTTTTTGATGGGCACCGTTTGCTCTTTGGTAGGCACCACCACATATTTGGTATTGAGCATATTGAGCACGTTGAGCTTCGCCATGTGAATGTTCATCAGGGAATCATTCTGCACCGCGGCATTAAGGCCATCGTAAAACATCCCGATCTCCTTATCGAGGTGGAAATCGATGAGCTCCTGGTATTTTTTGAGCTTGGCGCCATGGTAGCCACCGATGGATTTATGGTAGTACGAAGTGGCCGCATCGTTCCAGGTGCTCACCGACAGGTTCAGCACGCGGTAGTCGAGGCTCTTATCGGCCAGGATCTCCTCGTCGGCCGCCGATTTGGCCGGTGGGGCCTCATACTGCGACTTAGGCACGAAATTGCTTTTGTTCAGGTAGCGGTCGGCCACGGGCCAGAGATCGGCCACCAGGAAAATACCAATAGCCACCAGGAACAATTCCGTTTTTAATTTTTTGGTCACATACAGGAACAGGAAGCCTGCCGATAAGGCGATGAACACCAGCGAGCGCATGGCATCGCTTCTGAAGATCGCTTCCCGTGCCTTTTCAAGGTTTGCCAGGTAGTCGGGCATGAACTGCGCAATCTGAGCATCCGTAGCGCCGCTCTGCTTAAACTGGTTAGCCGTTTGCACCTCTTCGCCGGCGGCAAGAAAGGTGTTGGTAACCGTTGGCGCCAGCCAGCTGATGAGGCAGAAACCACCTATCACGGCCACCGACACGATCAGCGCCGTTTTCATATCAATCGCCTTTTTTATTCCGGGGAAGGAAACCGTGGTGTTGCTGGTTGAGGCCTTGATGAACTTATCCAGGGCCAGAACCGCCAGCAGCGGGATCGTGAGCTCGGCGATCACGAGGATCATGGACACGGCGCGGAATTTATTGTAGCCCGGCACATAATGCATGAAAAACTCCGTGAGCCCCATAAAATGCTTGCCCCAGGCCAGCATCACCGAAAGCAGCGTGGCCGCAAAGAGTGCCCATTTCAGCGGGTGGTCCACAATGATGAGCCCCAGGAAAGCCAGGAGCATGACGATGGCGCCGATGTACACCGGCCCGCTCGTAAACGGCTGGTCGCCGAAATAAGCGCTGCTGCCCGCAATCTGCTCGCGCATCTGCGGATCCACATTCTTCAGCGCGTCTTTATCCGTGCTGGCAATGGCCGCCGAGCCGCCGCCTTTGAAGTTCGGGATCAGGAAGGTAAAGGTTTCCCCTACCCCATAGCTCCACTGCGTGGCATAATCCTTATCGAGGCCCGAGGTAATATTCTCTTTATTGGTTTGTTTGTTGGCATTGATGGTAAGCTCCGTTTTGCCGCGCGTGGTATACTTGCTGTATTCGTAAGTGGCCAGGAGGTTGCCGGCATTGGGCAATACGCCGATGATGGACGCAACGGCGAATAAAGCAAGGCCTTTATAAAACGGAATGGTTTGCTTGTTTTTGATGGCATAGGCATAGTACGACACAAACACAATGGCAAACAGGATAAAGCCGTAGTAGGAAATCTGCACGTGGTTGGCATTAAGCTCCATCGCCATAAACAGGGCGCTTACCGCAAAGCCCAGCCAGTAGCGGCCCCGCATCAGCAAAATAATACCGCCCAGTAAGGGCGCCAGGTAACCGATGGCGTTGGCCTTGGAGTTGTGCCCCGCTTCGATGATGATGAAAAAATAGGAGGAGAAGCCGTAGGCCAGCGCCCCCACCATGGCCAGCCAGGGATTGATCTCGAGGCAGAGCAGCAAAATAAAAAAGCCTACAAAATACAGGAAGATGTAACCGGCAGGATGCGGTAAAAAGGCATGAAAGGCCTTATCGATCGTTCCCAGCCAGTTGCCCGAATAGATGGTGGACACCTGGTAAGCCGGCATGCCGCCGAACATGGAATTGGTCCACAAGGCCTCGCTGTGCTCCGTCTTGCGGAAATCGGCCGCCTCACGGCTCATGCCCCTGAACCGCACAATATCTCCCTGCATCAGGGATTTGCCGGAAAACAAAGGACCGAACTGGATGATGTTGATAATGGCGAAAACAGCAATGGCCACAATGTATGGCAGGAACTTCTTAATATTCATGAATAAGGGTTTTAGGGCAAATATAATAATAATCCCATCGTGGAACACGACCGGAAATGAGGATGATTATAAGGGGCTTTCGTTCCAATCTCCGCAAAAAAGGCAGCGGAGGATTTCCACGGCAATCCCGGGCGCATGCGATGCCTGTTTTTATTGAGTTAAGCCCGGGAATTTTTTAAATCCCGAAACCTGCATTTTATTTGTATTTTAGCAGGCACATGAAAAAGCTTTTTTCGGTCTTTAAATACACCAAAAACTACAGAAAGGAAACCAGCCTGAATATTTTTTTCAACGTTTTGTTTTCTATATTCTCTGTGTTTTCCATCACGCTGGTCATTCCTTTTCTTAAGCTCATCTTCGACAGCGACATGGGCGATTACCAGGAATTGCTGGCCAATGGCCTGCCCCCAATGGAGTACACCGCCAAATACGCCTCTGCCTGGGGCTATTACCAGATGGCAGCGCTCATTGTGGTTTATGGCAAATCCAAAGTGCTGATGTGGATCTGCCTCACCGTATTTGTGATGACCTTTCTGAAGAATATCTGCCGGTATTTTGCGATGTACTTTCTCGCCCCTATCCGGAATGGTGTTGTAAAGGACCTTCGTAACAAGATGATGAAAAAATCGCTGGAGCTGCCGCTCTCCTATTTCAGCGATGAGCGCAAAGGCGATACGATGAGCCGTATGACCACCGATGTCATCGAGATCGAATGGTCCATCATGCAGACCCTCGAGCTCATCTTCCGGGAACCCTTGCTGATCCTCATTTCCCTGGCCACACTCATTGTGCTCAGCCCCTACCTGACGCTGTACGTTTTTTTACTATTGCCGGTAGCCGGCCTGGCAGTAGCCCTGGTGAGCCGCAGCCTGAAGAGCCGCTCTGCCAAAGGAAAGGCCGTCTTCGGGCAATTGTTCAACATCATGGAGGAAACACTTGGCGCCATGAAAGTCATTAAGGCCTTCACCGGAGAACGCTTTGTACAGAAGCGCTTCGAAAACGTCAATGCGGAATACAATAAGATCGCTATCGGGCTTTACCGCCGTGGCGACCTGGCTTCGCCCATGAGCGAAACCCTGGTACTGGGGGTGCTCATGCTGATTTTGTTCATCGGCGGGATCATGGTGATCGACAGTAACAGCAGCCTCACCGCCGAAAGCTTTATCGGTTATTTTGCGGTAGCCTCGCAGATCGTTCCGCCCATCAAGCAGATCACCCTGGCCTATAACAACATTCAGAAAGGCATCGCCTCCGAAGAGCGCATCGAGAAGATCCTTCATGCCGAAAACCCGATCGTGAATAAGCCGGATGCCAGTATCCTCGGTACCTTCAACAACAGCATTGTCTTCAACCACGTGTCTTTCGCCTACCACAAAGGCGATTCGGGCTACGTGCTCAAAAACATCAACCTGACCATTCCGAAAGGAAAAACCGTGGCGCTCGTCGGGCAAAGCGGCAGCGGAAAAACCACCATGGCCGATATGATCCCGCGCTTCTACGATACCGATCTCGGCGAGATCCTCATCGACGGCATTGCCATCAAGGACATGGACATTGACAGCCTGAGGAAGCAGATCGGCGTGGTAACCCAGGAAAGCATCTTATTCAACGATACCATCGAGCACAACATCACCTTCGGCCTCGACAGCTACGACAAAGAAAAAGTGATCGAAGCAGCGAAGATCGCCAATGCGCATGAGTTCATCATGCAGCAGCCCAACGGCTACGACACCAACATCGGCGACCGCGGCGGCAAGCTCAGCGGCGGGCAGCGGCAGCGCATCAGCATTGCACGCGCCATTCTGAAAAATCCGCCGATCCTCATCCTCGATGAAGCCACAAGCGCGCTGGATACCGAAAGCGAGCGCCTGGTGCAGGATGCCCTCAATAACCTGATGAAGAACCGCACCAGCATCGTTATTGCGCACCGCCTGAGCACCATTGTGAATGCCGACGAGATTGTGGTGATGAACCAGGGCGAGCTCATCGAGCAAGGCTCTCACAAAGAGCTGCTGGAAAAAAACGGCGTGTACAGGAAACTGTACGAGATGCAGAATTTTAAGTAACACCATTATCTTATACACCCGATGGTTTCGAGAGCCTCAACCATCGCTTGTTGACTGAGGCTCTCGAAGTCAACAAACGGATTATGAAATCAGCACAGAAAAACACTTTAGCCAAATTAACGCTATCAGTCTTGAGTATCTATTTCTTAAGCTCCTGCGGAGAAAGTAAACCGGAATCAAATGCCCTTCCTGTAGAAACTCGGGCAACACAAGTTAGCACCGATACCCTCGACTTCGCTACATTGCCGTCGGATAGCTCCACGCACCTGATTACCGGCTTCCCGAGAAATCTGGAAGCAGCAACGCTTACCGGCGCCGATCAGCGCCTTATTGATTCCCTCATGGAAGCTGTGGCCATGGATTACAACAAGCAGCTGCTTTCTCAGAAAGCCAGGCCGGCAGATACGACAGCCCTGGCACCTTCGCCGATCGATCTGAAAACTTACAAAAAGCAATACATTGCCGTGCTCAACGCCAAAGGCGAAAAAGAAGTGTGGGCCAATTGCTTTTGCAAAGCCATTGAGAAGCGCATCGAATTCGTGGACTGGAAAAAGACCCCGGTAAAAGTGATTGACGGCGGCAACTGCTTTTTCAATGTGAAGCTGAACCTCGCGCAACGCAAGGCTTATGATTTGAAAGTGAATAAGGGAGCATAACTCCCAGGGTTAGAAATACGCGCTCATCTCTTTCGCGATCTTAGCCGCCTCTACTGCTGCTGCCTCCGCAAAATCAGCCCCGTTGGATGCATAGATAATGCCACGCGAGGAGTTGATGAGCAGGCCCACATCCTTACTCAACCCGAAACGGCATACCTCGGCCAGGCTTCCGCCCTGTGCGCCTACGCCCGGCACCAATAAAAAATGGTCGGGGACCAGTGCCCGGATCTCCGTGAGCATGGTGGCTTTGGTAGCGCCTACCACAAACATCAGGTTCTCTTCCGTACCCCAGGCGCTTACTTTCTCCAACACCTGCTTGTAAAGCTCGGTGCCGTGAGCTTCCATCAATTGAAAATCGGAAGAGCCTTCGTTGGATGTGAGCGCCAGCACAATGGCCCATTTGCCGGCAAACTGCAGGAAAGGCGCTACGGAATCTTTGCCCATGTAAGGCGCCACGGTAACGGCATCCGCTTTCAGGTGCTCAAATGCAGCCCTGGCATACATCGTGGAGGTGTTCCCGATATCGCCGCGCTTGGCATCGGAAATCACAAAATGATGAGGATGGTGTTCCTTAATGTAGAGTATCGTTTTTTCCATACTGATCATGCCGCTGATCCCATAAGCTTCGAAGAAGGCATTATTGGGTTTAAAGGACACGCAGTAAGCTGCCGTAGCATCCACGATCTGTTTGCAGAACTCAAAAATGGGATCTTCCGTTTCCTGCAAGTGCTTCGGGATCTTATCCAGATCCGGATCGAGGCCTACGCATAAAAAGGTTTTCTTGCTTTTGATCTGGAGGATGAGTTCTGCTCTGGTCATAGATGTTTTAATGTATTTTGTAAAGAAAATAAACGCTTTAAGAACATAAATTTGCGGTATAACTAAACGCTAATAAACTTTTAAGCATCGTTTAACTATTGTTTTATTTTAAGATAGAAATCTGATTGTCAAAACATTAACATCCTGTTTAAGTCCCTTCAATCCCTACTGTCTGTTGTCCTCTGTCTTTTGTCTTTAATCTCATCGTCCCTTCCCTCCCTTGAGTCCCTTCAATCTCTTCTGTCTTTTGTCTCATCGTCCCTTCAATCTCTTCTGTCCTTTGTCTTCTGTCTTTCTTCTTAAATCTCTTCCCTCCCTTAAGTCCCTCCGATCTCTTCTGTCTTTTTGTCCTCTGTCTTTCTTCTTAAGTCCCTTCCCTCCCTTGAGTCCCTTCAATCTCTTCTGTCTTCTGTCTTCTGTCCTTTGTCTTTAATCTCATCGTCCCTTCTCTCCCTTAAGTCCCTTCAATCTCTTCTGTGTTTTTGTCTTCTGTCTTTCTTCTTGTTCCTTCCTTACTGCAATCCGCCTTCTTTCAGTCGTTCCGCGTTCTCCGCAAACTGCAGGGCGTCGATCATCTGCTGGATGTTGCCATTCATAAAATCAGACAGGTTGTATAAGGTCATATTGATGCGGTGATCGGTGATGCGGTTCTGCGGGTAATTGTAAGTGCGGATCTTTTCCGAGCGGTCGCCGCTGGCCACCATGCTCTTACGCCTGCCGGTTGTTTCGGCCTGGCGCTTCTGGAACTCGATGTCGTAGAGCTTGGAGCGCAGCATTTCCATCGCTTTCTCCCGGTTGCCCAACTGGTTACGCTGGGTCTGGCAGGTTACCACAATGCCCGAGGGCTTGTGTGTAAGGATCACCTTCGACTCTACCTTGTTCACGTTCTGCCCTCCTGCTCCACCGCTTCGCGCTGTTTGCATTTCGATGTCAGAAGCTTTGATTTCGATATCCCATTCTTCCGCTTCCGGCAATACCACCACGGTGGCAGCCGAAGTATGCACCCGGCCCGCAGCTTCCGTAGCCGGTACGCGCTGCACGCGGTGCACGCCGCTTTCAAATTTCATCGTGCCATAGGCATTGTCGCCTTTCACGTTAAATACAATCTCCTTGTAGCCTCCCATCGAACCCGGGTTCTCGTCCACCACTTCCAGCTGGTAGCCCTTGATCTCGCAATAGCGGCGGTACATCTCAAATAAGTCGCCGGCAAAAATGGCGGCTTCATCGCCCCCCGTTCCACCGCGCAGCTCCATCGTGCAGTTCTTCGCATCTTCCGGGTCTTTCGGAATCAGCAGCATCCGGATCTCATCTGCCAGCTTCTCCTCTGCCAGCCTGTTCTCTTCCAGCTCCGCTTTGGCCATGTCCAGGAAGTCCTTGTCTTTTTCTGTAGCCAGCACTTCCTTGGCGCCGTTAATATTGTCGATGATCTGCTTGTATTTGTAATAGGCTTCTACAATGGGCTCCAGGCCACGGTACTCAATATTTAATTTCTTAAAAAGACGCATGTCTGCAATCACTGTCGGGTCGCCCAGCTTGGCCTCCACATCTGTATAGCGCCTTTTTATTTCTTCTAATTTCTCTAACATAATTTTTTTCTAAGGGTTCGCGAAGATACGAATTTCTGCCTGATTATGCCATACCATAACACCATAGAGTAAAATACAATACTGATCAGGCTGTTTTTTGAAAACGGAATAAAGCCAGTTTTCATTCGGGCGCCCGGGCGGGCTCTTTGCTCCAATCTTTTGCCGGCTGCTGAGCGCAGGCGGCAAAAGTATTTCCGCTGCGATCCCTGGCGCAGGTTACCAGGAATGATGAGTTTAACCTGATAACCGGAGCATGCCTGCGCGAGGGATGTTGCGATATGTCTGAGCTCCTTTGTTTGTCCCGAAGGGCAAACGAAGAGCGAGTCGCAACAGCCCGCCCGGGCGCCCAAAAAACATCCGTTGACTTTTTATCTTAAATATATTTGGCCTTCCATTAAAAACAATGATTTAACATCCCGGATGTTTTCAGATTAGTTTGTTTATCTTACTTTTGGGTAAACCCAAACCCATTCCTTTATGAAGAAACTTCTACTCCTAAGCACTCTCATATTCTTCTACCAGGCTAAATCACAGGATTTTAACGGATTCAACCAAAGCAATTATGCAGGCGTTACGGGGATCTACCTGCAACCTGCCAGTGTGGTGGATAGCCGCCTGAAATTTGACCTGAACCTGGTGGGCCTTAACTTTGGCGCGTACAACAACTACATCGGCGTGAAACGTGAAGCCCTGAAAAAAGAAGGTTCCTGGCGCGATCCGCGCTTTCCTGCTTTTGAGGATACCATGTTCCAGGAGAAATACCTGATTCCGAAGAACAATGGCAAAGACAAAGCCTTTGGCGTGAATAACCGCATTGCCATGCCTTCCTTCCTCATCAATATCAACAGCAAAAACGCTTTTGCCCTGAGCTGGAACATCCGTAACTATGTGAACATCGACGGTGTGTCGCAGGAACTGGCCACGCTCGCCTATAACGAATTTGTGTATCCTTCGCTCTGGGTTACCAACCTTGAAAACAAGAACCTGAGTATCCAGGAAATGAGCTGGGCCGAATACGGCCTTACCTACGGCCATGTATTTAAGGACGACAACGAGCATTACTTCAAAGCCGGCGCTACCGTGAAATTGCTGCGCGGCATCCAGTCGGCCTACATGTTTGTGAAAGACCTGAAATACAACTTCCAGACAGATACCACGCTTTCCATTTTTCAATCGCAGGTCAATTACGGGCACTCCGACAACTTCGAGTTTGGCAATGCCTCTCTCAACGGCGGCTCTTCGGCCTACTCCTTCGATTATTCCCAGTCATACCCTGGCTTCGGCTTCGATGTGGGGGTGGTTTACGAGTGGCGTCCGAAATACAACTCTTACGAATACGGTAAGGAAAAAGAGCGCGACATGTATTTCGAAGACCGCAGCAAAACCAAGTACAAGCTAAAAGTAGGCCTTTCGGTAACCGATATCGGCTCCATTAAATTTAAAAAAGGCAGCGTGAGCAACGACTTCAACGCCAACGTGGGCTACTGGAACTTAAAGCCTATCAATCCTAAAACCGTTGGCGAGCTCGACGATACGCTGGCCAGGCGCTTCGGCAGCAACAGCACGGCTACCACCTATAAGATGAACCTGCCTACGGCCTTCAGCGCGCAGATCGACTACAACCTCGGGAAAAATTTTTACCTGAACCTCACACCGTACATTGCCATGCAGTTCAAAAAGAACGATACCAAAGTGCACGACTGGTCGAGCATTACCTTTACGCCGCGCTGGGACCATAAATGGTTCGGGGCTTTTATCCCGGTGCAGTACAGCTTCCTCTCCGGCCCGCGTGTAGGCCTGGCCCTGAGGCTCGGCCCGCTGGTGATTGGCACGACCAACCTTACGCCGCTGGTTTCCAAAGCCAACGTCTACGGCGCCGATATGTATGCCTTGCTGAAAGTGCCTATCCCCTATTCCAGGACCAAAGACCGGGATAAGGACGGCATCAAAAACAAAAAAGACAAATGTCCTGACATCCCTGGTATTGCGGAGTTCAACGGCTGCCCGGATAAGGACGGCGAC
>DGQK01000073.1 GCA_002390745.1 Bacteroidetes bacterium UBA4416
GGCGGCATCATGCTGCCCAACCACAGCGCCCTGAAAGTGGCCGAAAATTTCCGCATGCTCGAAACCTTATTCCCGGGCCGCATCGACCTGGGCATGGGCCGCGCGCCAGGCGGCGACAGGATCACGGCCTCCCTGCTGAACCCTTCCAACGATTTCCGGGAGGAAAGCTACCTGAAGCAGCTGGAGCACCTGCAGCATTTTTTCAGGGATAGCGCCGCAACTTCGCAGGGGCCTTTGCTGGCTATCCCGCAAGCCTCAACCGTTCCGATGCAGTGGGTGTTAAGCTCGAGCGGAGGAAGCAGCTCCATTGCCGCACGCTTCGGTATGGGGCTGGCTGTGGCGAAATTCATCAATGGCTTTGCCACACCCGATGTGGTGGAATCTTACCGCAAACAGTTCAGGCCTTCTTCACAGTTCGAAAAACCGCAGGAGCTGCTCGCCATTTCGGTGCTTTGTGCTGATACAGAAGAAAAAGCCGCGCAAATGCGCCACTTCCTGGATTACATCTTCGTGCAGTTCGAGCAGGGCCGTTTCGACCGTTTCGGGAGCTACGAAGAAATCAAGGATTATAAATTCTCCTCCCATGAGCTCGAGCGTATCCGGCTCAACGCGGGAAGGGTGATCTCAGGTACCAAAGATTCGGTGAAGGAGCAACTGACAACGCTTGCCGCAGAGTTTGATGTGTCCGAGATCATGGCCTCCTGTATGGCCGATAAGCCCGAAGACCGCAAGCGCTCCTTTGAGTTATTGGCGGAAGCCTTTGAATTAGCGTAAACCCTGTTCTGTTCCCCTCTATCAAGAGGGGCCAGGGGTGTGTTGCCTCTGTTTCCCTGTCCCCGGTAGCTTTTAAAACTTCCGGGCTTGCGTAACCGAAGCCTTACCTGTATATTTGTAACCAATAGGTTACTTAAAAAATTGTTATGAGAAGAGATGTGTTTCAGGCCATTGCCGACCCCACACGCCGCGAGATTGTGAACCTCCTGGCACACAGATCCATGAACCTGAATTCGGTGGCTGAAAATTTCGACATCAGCCGGCCTGCTATTTCCAGGCACATCAAGATCCTCACGGAGTGTGGGCTGGTGGTGATCAGGCAGGAAGGCCGCGACCGTTATTGCGAGGCCAGGCTGAAAAAGCTGAACGAAGTGGCCGAATGGCTGGAACAATACAAATCTTTCTGGAATAAAACGCTCGACTCCCTCGGGAGCTACCTCGAAGACATTCAGAAACCGAAAAAGCACAAAAAGAGAAAGTAGCAGAACGTGGGCTGAGGTTCCCGGATCAATAGAGTTTATCGTTTCGCTGCCTGTGTATTCTTTCATAAAGAAAGCGTTTCCATTGTAGCGGCGTTAGCGGATCAGGGTCATATAGCCGTTTCTTTTCTGAGCTTCGCCTTTGGCATCGGTATAGGTCAGGACATAATAATAGACTCCCGCCGTGCAGGCTTCGCCTGCTGTTGTTCTGCCATCCCAGCTCACCACCGTGTGAGATGTTTGGTCAGACATTTTTATTAAGTTCCCCCAACGGTTATAAATGCTGTATTTCACATCCGTGGCGTGTTTGATCGCAAAGCGCCAGGCATCGTTTAGTCCGTCTTCGTTCGGGGTAAATACATTAGGGATGTCCAAAGTAGTATTGCAATCGCTTTCGACCGTTACGGTGACTGTATCGAAGGTGATCTTACAGTTATCCATGCGCTGAATGAAGGTGTAAGTTCCTTCGCTATCGGCCTTAAATGTAAAATTGCTTGTATTGCTGAATGGAATTGGATTACCTGGCTTGTACCACTGGCATTCTATACCAGTTTCGGGTGATCTGCCTAAATTAAGGCTGTCACCTACACAAATGGTAGCATCGTTTCCGGCAAAGGCGACAACTTCAATCGGGATTAAACTGACATCGTCAATATTATACACAGCGGGCACATAAGTTGTTGGAAAACCTGTGGCGATTCCTGTTGTTGCTATATCAGGTTTGAAGTTCCCTATCGTAACATGGTTTTCAGTTCCATTTGCTGTAAATGAACCCTGCACCCTTACCCAGCCTAACGTATCATCCATTATTATAGCCGGATTATTAGAAACTTGAGGTGTTACATTAACAACTGAATTGCATGAAATATGAGTGCCTATAACGGAGCCATCGTCAAAATATAACCCATATTGATTGGTTTTTAATGGGCTGACATTATCCAAATTGAGATAAATT
The DNA here is from genome assembly GCA_002390745.1 of Bacteroidetes bacterium UBA4416. GTDB lineage: Bacteria > Bacteroidota > Bacteroidia > B-17B0 > Aurantibacillaceae > UBA4416. The sequence continues at coordinate 2,209 of DGQK01000073.1, forward strand.
TTTCCGCAATATTCTTTTCCATTTATTAAAGTAGAACTTAGGATGCCAATGTTATATCTTCTGTAATTAGCAAATACCGTAGCTGTGAGCGGAGAATAAATCTCTGCCTGAATATAGTTATTTCCTGTTCGAGGCCATTGATAGCAATCACCTCCGCCATTGTTATGAGATGGTACACCACTTTCATTTGGCATTAAGGAACACGTGCTATATAAGAGGGATTGACAGTTAGGGTCTGGATTAAGATTGTCCCAGTGTGTAGCTAAATTAACTCTCATATTATAATTTGGGCAACTGTCCAATTGCTCAAAACTTGGATTCAAAACAAGATTAACCTGTGCCTTCACAAAACAGGAAAACATAATAAAGCACAGCAGGAAGAGCCTGCTGCGCTTGATAGAACTGATTATGTTAGTTCTGGATAACAAATTTTTGATTATGGATGTTTCCATTGCTCTTATCTGTTAGCTGCATTAAATAAACCCCGTTACTTAAATTCAGGTCAATGGAATTTACGGTTTCGCCGTTTGTGTGTCTTTCATAAAGAAAGCGTTTCCATTGTAGCGGCGTTAGCGGATCAGGGTCATATAGCCGTTTCTTTTCTGAGCTTCGCCTTTGGCATCGGTATAGGTCAGGACATAATAATAGACTCCCGCCGTACAGGCATCGCCTGCTGTTGTTCTGCCATCCCAGCTCACTGCCGTTTGAGATGTCAGGTCAGACATTTTTATTAAGTTGCCCCAACGGTTATAAATAGAGTATTTTACATCCGTGGCATGTTTGATCGCAAAGCGCCAGGCATCGTTTAGCCCGTCTTCGTTTGGGGTAAATACATTGGGGATGTCCAAAGTGGTATTGCAATCGCTTTCTACGCTTACAGTCACGGTGTCAAAGGTGATCTTACAGTTATCCATTCGCTGAATGAAGGTGTAAGTGCCCTCGCTGTCGGCCTTAAATGTAAAATTGCTTGTATTGCTGAATGGAATTGGATTACCGGGCTTGTACCACTGGCATTCTATACCTGTTTCGGGTTGCCTGCCTAAGCTCAGACTGTCACCCACACAGATCGTGGCGTCTTTTCCGGCATAGGCGGCTATTTCTATTGGTATTAGACTTACATCGTCAATATTATAAATGGCAATAACGAAGGTGGTAGAAACTCCTGTAAAAAGACCAATCGTTGAAGCATCATTTTTAAAGTTGCCAATTGTCACGTGATCTTCTGTTCCATTAGCAATAAACGCCCCTTCAACTTTTACCCAGCCTAACGTATCGGAAATAATGTTTGATGAACTGTTTGACACCTGCGGAATAACCGAAATGACAGAATTACAACTAATTTGTGAACCTAATGTGCTACCGTTATCAAAGTACATGCCAATTTCATTAGATTTATAAGGACTTATATTTGCTAAATTGATATATAATTTGCCGCAATATTCTTTCCCATTAATGAGTTTAGAGCTGAGAGCACCGATATTATAAGTTCTGAAATTTGCGACAGCAGTGGCTGTTGATGTTACATAAGTACATACTTCGATATAATTATCTCCTGTTCTTGGCCATTGATATGTGTTTCCGCCACCATTATCATGTGTTGGAACACCACTTTCATTTGGCATTAATGAACAAGTGCTTAGCAAGGGGGATGCGCATGTTAGATCAGAACAAGCATTTTTCCAGAACCTCGCAAGATCAACTCTTTGGTAAAAATTTGGACAACTATCCAATTGCTCAAAGCTTGGATTTAGCACTAGATTAACCTGTGCCTTCACAAAACATGAAAGCATAATCAAGCACAGCAGGAAGAGCCTGCTGCGCTTGATAGAACTGATTATGTTAGTTCTGGATAACAAATTTTTGATTATGGATTTTTCCATTGCTCTTATCTGTTAGCTGCATTAAATAAACCCCGTTACTTAAATTCAGATCAATGGAATTTATGGTTTCGCCATCCGTATATTCTTTCATAAAGATAGCTTTTCCTGAAATATCATACACCCTTACCTGGTAAGATTCTATCCCCATATTGGAGGCTGTGAAATACACCACCCCGTTGCTCGGGTTCGGGTACACCATAAAGTTGGTTTCGGTAGTCGTATTCGCAAATTCATCATTACTCCTGATCTTGCGATAGGCCACATGGTTGGTGTCCCCGCAGTTGCTTTCATAATGAAAATACACATCGTAGATGCTGTTCAACAATACCCTTGCCTGGTACACGCCGATCCCCATCTGCGCCGGGCAGCTATTGGCCAGGGCGATCAGCTCGCTTTCGTCAGTGGCATTGTAGGTGTCGGATTTGGAATGCAGGTAGATGCTGTACAGCTGTTTCAAGCCGGTCTCTACCGAATCCGCCGGGCTAATCGCCGAAAGGGTGGTTGCCGCGCTGGCATAATCCGCTGCCGACAGGTATTGCTCCACGGCAAAGAACTTCCCGATGTTGCCGGCACAGGCAGCCGCCTTAAAGTTCTTCAGAATGGTATCAGTCGCTAGTAACGTTGTGTCTTCCAGTAAGGCCCGATACACTGCAAACTTTCCGTTCTTGCGGTTGCCGCTCCGGTATGTCGCATAGTCATAGGCATCGGTCACAATGTTGTCGAGGTTGTCCCGGTAGCCGGTAAACATCAGCGGCTCTAAGCCGGATGGCACATAAGGGCAGGATACCCCGCTTGAGCCTGTGGTATAGAACAGGGATTGTGGGGCAGAAACTTTATACCTATTTAAGAAAACTTGAGCACCATTTTCAGCAGATGAAGGCAAGCTACTTAGATATAGTTTAGAATTTCCACTTACACTTCCGGGATCTATTGAGCCATTCACATAAGTTTTATAAGCCCCTGTCCAGCTTCCCGCCCAGGTGTTGTTGATGGGCTGTCCACTGGCACCCTGCGTGCCAATGGTGGTATTGTCGAGCCTCATGGCCTGCTGGTGGCTCGTCATGGTGTTTTCCTTCCAGCTGGTGAGGTTCTGAGAGCCTGTGAACAGGGTGCCGATATAGCTGTTTTCGGTAGAGTTGCACCAGAAGGATTGCCCCTTGTTCTCAGCTGCCAGAATGCCATATACTTTTTTCTTGGTGGTATTGAAGCCTTTGATGGTATTGCTTACCAGGTTGTCGCCCATATTATTAAAATGTTCGATGCCGTATTGGTTGGAATTGGCAAACCCGTCGTTAACCAGGGTAACGGTGTTGGAATTGTCAAAAATCCGCTGCTTGTTCCAGTTAAAGGCCGTAATGCCAATAAAGGCCTTGTCAATGGTATTGCCTGACACAACAATTGGAACATTGGCTCCATTCAGGAGATTCGGGCTGAGGATGTTATCCGTGGCAATGCCCTGTTTCATGCTTTGGCTGGCGGTAACAGAGGAGCCGTAATTAGCCTTGAGCGTGTTGTTCTGTATATTGACTGTGCCGGTATACTGTATCTGTAGCGGCCCCAAAGGCTGGGTATTGGCAATGAAAACAATGCCATTGTTGATATTGGCCGTGAAATTGCGCTTGAGGTTAATGCCCCGGTAATCCACCGACTTTACATATATTCCGTATTCACCCTTGCCTACAGGAGCATTGTATTGAGTAAGTATGCCTGAGGTGTAAGTTCTGTTGGAGTGGAACACGTTGAACCCCACGGTCATGTACTGGATGTTTTCCGTTTTGATGCCATAAGCGTTATTGATAAAGAAATTGGTGCTTTTATTAAGGCCATTGATGATAGGCCCGGCAGCCAGGGAGAAGGTTTGCGTGCCGCCAAGTCCGGTAGCCATGCTGCTGACGCTGTTGATGCCAACGCCGCCGTCATAGAACTTGAATGGTTTAGCGCCGCCGGAATTACCCGTTACATACTGCTGCATATTCTGGAACGCGGCATGAGCCACCATCACGTTCGTGTTTTCAGCATTGATCCCATAGTGCATGTTGTCAAATACATTGTAGTAATCAAAATTGCTGTACACATAAGGTGTGCCTTCAAAGGCCGACATGCGGAAACCGTTATAGCTGCTGTTGGTGGAATAAATATTCTTTAAACGAATGCCCTGATGCGCTACCGAATTAGAGTTGGGAACTTCCATGTTTGAAGTTGAATAAGTCGCTACAGAGAACTCATAGCCGGTTTGCAGGTTCACATCCGGATTGAACACATTCGGAATTGCCGGGAAGCCTTTGAGTGTAGATGTGTTATCTGTTGGCCAGTTGAATGTGAGAGGCAATGAAGGATTCATCAGGCGGTGATCCTGTGTGTAGAGTTTCCGGCTGGTAAAAGCCATGTTTGCCATTTTCATCGGGTAATTGCCAGAGTTCGTGTTGTAATTCGCTGCGCTGATTGCCGTATGGTTCTTATTGAAGGTACTGTTTTCAATAAAGAAAATATCGGATGAGTTATAAGGGGCGGTCACATTGGATACATCCACAGCGGTAATCGCATCCTCGATCAGCGAGTTTTTGGTAATTGTCATGTTCCCGTTCGGCCCTGTAAAGCGAATCCCCTTCCACATTTGCGGACAGCCTAAGAAGTGGCATTGGTTGATGGTGAATTTCACGTTATTCGGAACAATGATCTCGGCATTGGTTCCCATAAAAATGGTGATGTTGTCCAGCGTCATATCAGCCGTTAGCGTCAGGGGGCTATTGAGGTTAAAGGTTCCCCCGTTTAAGCTGCCCGAAGTAGCGGTAAAGCTCACTGCGGTGCTGACCGAACAACAGGCAACAGGGTTAACCGGCGCCGTTGCGGTAAGCGTGCATCCTGCTGCAACAGACGTCACGGTGTAAACCGTGGGCACTGTTGGAGAAACAACGATGGATGCCGTAGTAGCACCGCCCGGCGCCCATACATAGCTGCCATTGCCTCCCGAAACGGTCAGCGAAGTATTCGCACCCGGGCAGCTGGTAACATTCGGAGCAGCCGTGAGGCTCAGGGGCGGATACGCATGAACCGTTGCACTGGCTACAGACGGCGGGCATGATCCGGTAGTACCGGATACGGTATATACGGTGCTTGTACCAGGGGTCACGGTGATGCTGGCTCCTGTGGCGCCTGTCGACCAGGTATAGGTTGTGGCACCCGAAGCGGTCAGGGTAGCCGCGCCGCTGCCGCAAATAGTTGTCACAGAGGGCGAGATTGCAACTGTTGGCTGAGGAATGATGGTTACCGTTGCATGCGTGTAGGCATAGCATCCGATGGCATCTGTTCCCTGTACGAGGTATTGATTAGAAGTAGCAGGAGAAACGGATACTACTGACCAGTCAGGTTGTACAAAGTTCAGTGTTGGGTCAGGGCCAAGCGAAGGTGTCCAGGTATAGGTGCCTGGCGAAAGCATATTAGCCGTGAATATGGTGGGGCTGCCGGCACAGGCCACCGCCGGATTTGGGGTTACGGTTATGCTGTTGACCGGCTTGATGGATATATCGTCGATGAAATAGTACGCGCCGCGTTTATTAACATCAATTTCTGAAGTATTTTGATTGGAAACGATGCTACTGCCAGATGCTATAAAGTTCCCGATCGTAACATACGAATAATTGCTGTTGGCAACAAAGGAAGCAGTAAGCTGTACCCAACTAGCAGAGGTAATGATGTTTGAGGTCATATTCACGATTTGTCCGGCAGGATTGACGATAGCTGCCCCTCCGTTACCGGTATAGAATCCGTTGCTGAATGCCATCTGAATATTTGACGTAGCGTATGATTGGGCTGACCAGCGCCGCACCCACATGGATATGGTATAGGTTTTTCCGGCTACCAATGGGGTATTCATTTGTTCATTGATGTATTCCCGGTAATTCCGTTCTGCATAACCGGCGCCAACCGTCGTTTGTGTGTAAAAGAACAGGCCGGCATAACCTGTACCACTGTGAGATGCAGGTGTGGTGCCGCAGTAGTAGTCTGAGGTGCCAATGTAAGGGAAAACTGTCGGACAGGGCGCGGTCGAAGCTGTGGTAAAGGGTAATGTCCAAAAACAGCTTGAAAAGCCCACATAGGAGTCGTAATTACAAGGCCCGATATTATACCCCACTACCTGATTGCATGGTACTTTGGAGTATTCAAAGCCACCATCGCGAACAACCTGGCAGTTGGGATGCACATAATTGGCACAGCCGTAAGGCAACGCGTAAATCTCCAGGGAGATGACCGGGTAAAGTGGGCCGGAACACGTACCGCAGATCTGAGCAATACTGTTTACTTTAAAATAGAAGGTTTCGGAAGGGTTTAAATTCGTAGCGTAAACCCTATGTGTACTGTCAGCTCTGAGTGTATCTGAGAACATAAATTGCATATTGATTCCGTCGAACCGATACAGTTCAACGGTGCTTAAAGCGTATTGTGAGCCTTGTTGCAGCATTTTCAGATTGATTGCGGTCTGTAAGCTATCGGTGGTATATTTAAACCACTGTGATGTGCTGCTGAGGGTTGTAGTTTGCGCCGAGCTGTTATTGGGGAGCGTCGTATAAGTTCCCGGCGGGGAGATCTGCGCCTTTATAATAGCAGAGCTTAAAAGGCATAAGGCAACGAGGACAAAGGACAGAATGTTCTTTTTCGTTTTCATAATAATTGAATTTTTGATTGGGTAAATAAAAAAGGATGGTCATACTTTTTGAAGTCTGAACCATAGGTCAATACAGATGATGGCTTTTCATAAAATATATTTTAAGGTTAATAACTGGTTAAGGACAGAAGGGCTGAAAGTACAGGGGCCGGGAACTCTGAGACTAATAACTGGTTTAAGGACAGAAGGACAGAAAGTACAGGGCCGGGAACTCGCCTTGAAGGGCTAACAAAGGTAAGTGTTCGGGGGTAAGAACGTATTACAGACGTATAAGTGAATGTAATATTGTGTTAACTGTAGCTGTTTATTCAATAAGTGATCGTTGCGCATTAACTGCAAATGAACGTTGAGTTTAGTTTGTGTACCGTGCTATTTTTACCATTTCTCTATATCCTGGCATTTAGATTTCAGGTAAAGCATAACCGTTCTTCTGAAGCTGGCTTTACCGTGTTAATACCGGTTGAAATTTGAACTAGAGAGGGCGGTGCAAGTACGCTTAATAATGCCTGAAAAACAATACGTAAAATTACGTGATTTAAAGGTGAATGGCGCTGAACGCCCCGTGATTAGAAGAAGTGGAGCGGCGCTTATATTTTTGTATTAGGAAATCTTAGCGGGGCGGGCAGAATAAAAAACGGTCACCTTCATGGTTTTATACCCTACAGAGTATAGAGTCGTTAAATGAATGATTAATACCGATAAAGCAAGTGAATCCATAAGATGTCTTGAGCAGGGAGGAGCCCACTTGTGGCATCTTTTCCGGCACAAACTTTTATGGTAATGGGAGAGAGGATTACTTAATCACCTGCTTCCCCTGGCAGAAAGCACAATAGGCATTCATCACGCAATCCTCATGTTTGGGATCTTTGGGGCGGCAGGTTTCGCGGCCTAAGAAGGAAAGTGCCATGCCGGCCTCAGCCCAGGTTTTTGGTGGCATCACCGCCATAATATCCGCTTCGATCTTCTTTGGGTCCGTTGATTTTGTAATGCCCAGGCGTGGTGCCACCCTCACCACATGCAGGTCCACGATCACCCCTTCAGCGGCCACACCGGCCTCGCGCATGATCACGTTGGCCGATTTGCGTCCGATGCCTTTCAGGGCGGTGAGCTCTTCCATCGTTAAGGGAATGTTCTTATCGCTCTTCAGGCTTTGTGCCATCTCCATGAGCCAGGCGCCTTTGTTGCGCGAACTGCGCACCTTCCCGATAAAAGGCATCAGTGTTTCCTCGCTGGCTTTGGCCAGGGCTTTCATGTTCGGAAAGGCCTTGAACAGGGCAGGGGCGAGGCTGTTGATGTGCTTGTCGGAGTCCTGCGCCGAAAGCACCACCATCACCACCAGCTGGTAGAGGTTCTTGTATTCCAGCGGGTGTTTTTTATTCTTGTACTGTTTCAATAAGGGTTTTAAGGCTTCCGCCCAGGTTTTCGCTTTCATAGCAGTGAAGGTTTAGCTTATTTCAAATGTAATGAATAGAAAAGAGAAAGCCTATGAGATCCCATTGAAGAAAGGAACCCGGATGAATTTAGTGTTGGGCGCGCCTCACGAGGCGTGTGAGACTCTTTGCTGCAATTTCCGCGTAGAGGATAGGTACGGGGTATACCGGTAACAGAGGCCCTCAAAGCGCCAACTTTAAATTCCCCGTATTGCTACAATTCATGGCAGCCAAAGCCGGTTTTGTGCCTTACTTTTGTACCGGGTAACACACATGGAACGCTCGATCATACACATGGACCTCGACAGCTTTTTTGTGTCGGTGGAAAGGAAGCTCGACAGCTCGCTGCTGGGAAAGCCCGTGATCATTGGTGGTTCCAGCGACCGTGGCGTGGTGGCTTCCTGTAGCTACGAAGCCCGTCAGTTTGGGGTTCACTCTGCCATGCCTTCCGCACGGGCCCGACAGCTTTGCCCGCAGGCCATTTTTGTGAAAGGCGATATGGCCATGTATTCCAAATATTCACGCGAGGTGACGGAGATCATCAAAGCAGAATCGCCGGAGTACGAAAAAGCCAGCATCGACGAGCATTACATCGATATTACAGGCATGGATAAATACGTGAAGCACAGCCTGCTCTGGACCAAAGAGCTGCGCGATAAGATCGTAACGGAAACCGGACTGCCCATCTCCTTTGGCTTATCGTGCAACAAAACAGTTTCCAAGATCGCTACCGGGCAGTTCAAGCCCAACGGGGAAGGCTATGTGCCCTACGGTACCGAAAAAGAATTCCTGGCTCCGTTATCGATCTCCAAAATTCCGGGGCTCGGTAAAAAGACTTACGCCTTGCTGAGCAGCAAAGGCATCGAGAAGATCGAAACCCTGCAAAAGATGTCATTGCAGGCCCTGCAGAATATCCTGGGCGAGCATGGAAGCAGCATCTGGAAAAAGGCCAACGGCATTAATTTCAGTCCCATTGAGCAGCACTGGGAGCAGACCAGCATGAGCACAGAAACCACCTTTGAGAAGGATAGCACCGACAGGGCCATGATGGAGCGCATTCTGATAGGCATGGTGGACGAGCTGGGCTATGACTTGCGGAAGATGGAGAAAATGACGGGCTGCGTGACCCTGAAGCTGAAGTACTCAAACTTTGAAAGCCATACTTACCAGGCGAGCATCCCTTACACCGCTTCCGACCATGCCATCCTCGAAAAAGTGAAGGAGCTTTTTTATAAAAACTACAAAGGCGATGTATGGATACGCCTGATTGGCGTGAGGTTTAGCAATCTCATCTCCGGCTGCCAGCAAACGAATTTATTTGAAGATACCGAAGAGAAGGCCAATCTGTATACGGCTCTCGATAAGATCCGCTCCCGGTTTGGCAGCGACCTCATTATGCCGGCCTGCGGCCAGCTTCGCACGGAGCGGCTTGCCAGGCTTGAAAAGCGGCAGCAGGAAAAGCTGGAGGCAGCGGAGAAGCGGAAGGCGGAAGCGCTGAAATCCGGCGACAGCATCCATAAAAAATAATCACGGCTATTTAGTTATTTTTATTGACCGGCCTGGTAGTTCGTGTCAAACTCCTTCACGATCAGCTCCTGTTTGCGGATAGAAGCTTTGAGCCATTCGGTATAAATCTCTGCTTTTTCGGAATCGTTCAGGCGATAGTGCGGAACTTCCCGGCGGATGCGGGTACTGAGGCTATGCATGCATAAGGCCGCACATACGCTGATGTTGAAGCTTTCTGTAAAGCCGTACATGGGCAGCTTGATGAACTCATCTGCCATCTCTTCCACATCGGAGGTAATGCCGGTGAGCTCGGTGCCGAACACCAGGGCCAGCGGGGTGTTGACGTCCAGCTCCTCCAGCGAAATGCTGTTTTTGTGCAACGAGGTGGCCACGATCCTGTAGCCACGGGCTTTGAGGTCGCTGAGGCAGGCTTTGGTGTTGTTTTCGTGCTGTTGGTAACGGTTGATGCTGAGCCATTGTGTAGAGCCCATCGATACGTCCTCGCTGATCTTGTAGGAATTGCGGTTTTCGATGAAGTGCACATCCTGGATCCCGAAGATATCGGCGCTGCGGAGCACCGCGCTGAAATTGTGAGATTGGTACACGTCTTCCAGAACCAGTGTCATGTGCCGGGTACGCTCGGCCAGCACCTCGCGCAGGCGGTCGCGGCGGCGCTCGCTCACAAAACCTTCGAGGTAGGCGGTCAATGCTTTTTGGTAGGCAGGATCAGACATGGGGCGCAAAGATAGGTGTAAGAAATTTTAAATTCAAAATTTTAAATGCACACCGTAAGTCAGGGGACAAAATCGTATGGGAGAAAGGCTGATCCCGAAGGCAGATGCGCCCGGGATTGCAGCGAAAATCCTCCCACGCGTCGTGGGAGATTGTAGCGGAAAGCCCGTCTGGCGCCCAAAAGAACCATCGCCATAGTTCAATGCAAACATACAGAAGGGGCTTAACTCAAGGGGTGGAAAATTTTAATGGGCAATCCGTTTGCAGCCCTTGCCGGTGAAAACGCCACCAAAGGCACAATCCCGGTATTTTTGTGTACATTTGCAAAAAATTACCAAATAATGAGTAGAGACAGCAAAGGGCCAAGGAAAACGTTTTCAAAAGGTGGCTCGACGGATTTCAATAAACGTAAATCCTTTTCCAGTTCAGAAAAACCAAAAAGGACGTATGGTTCCGACAAACCTTCTTTCAAAAGAAGCGGCGATGACTCTACCGAAAAACGAAGCTATACCCGGCGCGACGATGCTGACAGCAAGCCACGCAAGAGCTACGGCGATTCAGAGAAAAAAAGCTTTGTGAAAAAAGCAGATGGGAAATACGAGAGCGTGAGCCCCCGCAAAGCATATGGCGATAGCGAAAAACGCTCCTATACGAAACGGGACGAGGGCGAAAAACGCTCTTATACCAAAAGAGAAGATGCCGGCGGTGAAAGCCGCGGCTTTGTAAAGCGTGCCGACGGCAAGTACGAAAGCGTGAGCCGGAGCCCTAAAAGCTATGGCGACAGCGAAAAGCGTTCCTACACGAAGCGCGAAGATTCTGAAAAAAGACCGCGCAAAAGCTTTGACGACGGCGAAAAACGCCCGTATACCAAAAAAGATGACGGAGAAAGGAAGCCTTATGCGAAAAAAGAGTATGGCGACAAAAAGCCCTACGAGCCTAAACTATCGAAGTCTGAAAAAGTAGTCGCGAAATCCAAAAAGGCAGGCCCTAAAAAAACCTCCGACCAGCCGAATGTATCGGAAGATGCCATCCGCCTGAACCGCTATGTGGCGAATGCCGGCATCTGTTCCAGGCGTGAGGCCGACGTGCTGATCGCTACAGGTGTGGTAAGCGTCAATGGTAAGATCATTACAGAGATGGGCTACAAAGTAAACCCGGGCGATGTGGTGAATTACGGGGGCGTGCCGATCAAAAACGAAACGAAAAAATATTTATTGCTGAATAAACCGAAGGATTACATCACCACGATGGACGATCCGGAAGAACGCCGCACAGTACTGGAGCTGGTGAAAAAAGCCTGCAAGGAGCGCCTCTACCCTGTGGGCCGACTCGACAGGAATACCACCGGCGTGCTCTTATTCACCAATGATGGGGACATGACCGCTAAGCTCACACATCCTAAATTTGATGTGCGCAAAGTGTACCACGTGACCCTCAATAAAAAAATGGCACCCGAAGATTACAAAATGCTGAACGAGGGCTTTGAGTTGCCGGATGGCTTCATCAAACCGGATGCGACGGATTTTGTAGGAGCCGGCAGGTATGAGCTGGGCGTGGAGATCCACAGCGGGCGTAACCGTATTGTGCGCCGGATGTTCGAGCACCTCGGCTATGAGGTCATTAAGCTCGACCGTGTGGCATTTGCAGGCCTTACCAAAAAAGACCTCCCAAGAGGGAAGTACCGTTTCTTAACCGAAAAAGAAGTCAGCTTCCTGAAGATGCTGGGATAGGAAAGATATAAAGGGACAGAAGAGACTAAAAGGTATAGAAGAGATCAAAAAAATAATCTCCCAAAACCAGTCCCTTATGTCCCTTTGGTCAACTAGTCTCTTAAGTCATTTGTAATTAGTGTAACATTAAGCTATGAATAAGATCTACTACCTGTCTACCTGTGATACCTGCAAGCGCATCATCGATGAGCTGGGGCTGAAGGCCAGGCATTTTGAGTTTCAGGACATCAAAACCGAAAAGATCACCGCTGCCCAGCTGGAGGCGATGAAAAAAGCGGCGGGGACCTACGAAGCCCTGTTCAGCCGTGTCGCACTGAAGTATAAAACACTCGATCCAAAGCCATCTACCGAAAATGAGTACAAGAAGCTCATCCTCGAGGAATATACCTTTCTGAAACGCCCGGTGATTTTCATCGGTGACCGCATCTTCGTTGGCAATTCCAAAAAGAACATCGAAGAAGCCAAAGCAGCTTTAAACTAGCAAGGCACGCTTTGTTTTCCGGCTACTCAAGCTGGTGCGCGTACAGCGCCATTTTATCATCCGTGAATTTGAGCCTGTACAGATAATACACAATGCCGTTGTTGATTTTAATGTTTTTAGGAAAGTTATGAACGAGCGAGAAGCGCTTCTTAATCTTTCCTGTGCTTAGGTTGATTTCACCTATCGTAATGATCCCGTCGTTTAAGTAAGTAGTGTAAAAGATATTTCGCGCTTCGTCAAATAGCACCTGTGGCTTCCATTGCCTGAAGTGATTGTATTCCATCGCCTTTACCGGTAAGGCCTTATTGTGTTCCATGGAATAGCTATGAATTAAATTATTGGGGTGGTCGAAAATGAAGAGGGTGTCGTTGCCGGCAAACACCGGAATATAAGCCTTTGTGGCAATGATGCTCATAAAGAAATTACGGTCGTCTTCTTTTCTCCTCATGGCCCTCAACTCGTCAGGGCTCAGATCTTCCATTTCATTTCTTCCGGAGTTTCCGTATTTGGCATTGCTATGGTTGTTTTCGTCGGCAATCATGGCAATCATGTGCTCGTTGCTGTAGGTGCCATAATCGTAGGTTTTTTTACTGGACTTGTTAATGGCGAATACATTTTTAGTTTGCCCCTGGTGATAGCATGTTTCAAAATAGAGTTTGTTGTCCTTGTTCAGGATGCAAGGGCGCAGGAGAGAGTCGAACAAACTGAGTCGGATATCATCCAGCAGCCCGATCTTATTATTGATGATGTATACCTGCGTGCTGGTAAAATCGCCGAGCAAGTGCAGGTTGCCGAAACAATCCTTAAAGAGGCTTTTGTAGGGGTGGAGTGTCAGTTGATAGGTATGCAGGACTTCACCGTCTTTCCTGATCAGCCTCAGGCAGGGCATTTCGTTGATGTCGCCAAAGAGCAGGATTTTATCATAGGTAAATTGGTAATCCGACACATAAAAAGTCTGATCTACCAGCCGCGTTGTTGGCTTATTGGCAGATACAACGACCTCCGACAGGTCTCTCGACTGCGCTTTCAGGTTGATCAGCAAAGGGAGGCTGGTGGTAGAGTCCACATTGATCGTGAGGGTTTCATAACCTAATTTCCGGATCACGATGATGGGGGCCTTGCCTTGATAGTTGATTGTAAAACTTCCGTTGAGGCGGCTCTGCGCATAAACATTCTCGGAGAGTACCTGGATGATCACAAAGCCAATCGGCTCCTTTGTTTTAAAATCGATGATTTTGCCGGAGATGCTTTTCAGGCTGTCCTGCCCGTAGGCCAGGAGTGCGGAAAACAGGGAGAAGGCCAGTGCAAACGTGATTTTGTGCTTCATCATTCGAGGCATGAATTTAAATGTCAGGGGGATGAAAAATAAGCACGTCTTGCCGGCGATATGCCGGGAAGCCGCATGGGGTTTTGTTTCGTTCGGCGGCAAGCGGTTGTTATACTATAAATATAGAACATTTGCTTCATCCGTGAAAGCATGAGGGAAATTTTTGTTCGGCCTTGTAAAAAGTCAGGTAATTTTACGCTTGATTGATGAGCTCTATACTTTTCCGTGAGGCTTCCCATTTCCGCAATACGGACAAAAATTGTATTTACTGTTGGATAATTTATTGCAATTCGCGCAATGGTCAGACCTGTTGCCATAATCATCTTTACGGCATTGTGGACAGAATTCAAAATTCTGATGGCTTTTGTGTTTACAATATTTACAAGTATATGAAATCTCCGTTTTATCCAATGCTGCTTCGACGAGACCATTTCCTCCTCCTATGCCTAATGCAAGGATAATTGGTTTCCATAATTTCAAAAGCGTTCTGTCTATTTTCTTGGATTTTTCTCCCCGTCCGAACCAGCCTTCCCTGGAGCCTATTAATAGCAAAATGCTTGTTATAATAGGTAACGCTATGATAATAATAATGGCTATCCAGACAGGGTTATCAGAGAGCTCTTTGTCCATTTGCTTTAGTTAATTAATTCGATCAGCTTGTCCGTTTTCGGGGCATTGTCCATCGGTGCCAGGATCGCCTTTCGTTTTTCAATCAGTTCTCCGGTCAGCTCTTTCGTGAAAGCTGTATCGATGGCCCTGATGTATTCCTGCGGGCTATTACAGATCTCACAGGCATCTCCCAGGGAAGTGCCTGCCAGCATGGCCGTGTTGGCCAGCACAAACCTTCCCGAATACAGCACATTGAGCAGTTTTAATTTCAGGCCTGTGGCCTGTGCCGTATACAGGCAGTGGACCTGCGCATCGCTGATGAGCTGCTGCATCTCCTGTTCGCTGCAGTTCTCCCTTAGCTCAATATGCTTGTAAGCTTTTATCCTGGCAATTAATGAGGCCTGCGGGTTCAGCCCTGCAATCACAACGCGGTGTTTGATCTTTGAAAAAACATGGTCGGTGAGCCATAAGGCTGCCACATGGTTTTCGGGAACCGATAAATTGCCGTGGTAAAGGATATAGTCGCCTTTCCCGGTTTTGCATTGCAGCTCATCGAAGGGATGGAAGCTCGGCAGGTACACGGAAGGCGTTTGCGGATAGGTCTTTTGAAAATAAGCGAGGTCCTGCTCCGATACGGCCAGGATGCCATCGGCATGGGTGATCTGCTTTTCGAAGCGCTGAAGCTTGCGCGCCTCCATCCTGAGGTACATTTTTTTGAGGAAAGAGCTTTCCGCTTTAGCCAGCTCACGGAAATACTCGTGCTCGATGTTGCTGTGCCTGAAAAATTTCCGCCTGGCTTTCAGATCCGGATCGCCAAGCAGGTAGCAGGTGTGCAGCACTTCAAACAGGATCGGATACTCATCTTCAATCAGCCGCTCTTTGAGCTTGTCATCCACGCGGGAAGCTACATTGTACGGGAGCATCGAGAACTGTTTGAGCAAGGATGTCCGCCGCTTGTAATAGTATACCTTATTGCAGTATTTTTCGAGCTCCGGCGCAGGTTTCCGGCCGCCGTATTCAAAGCAGTGGAGGGTAATGAGAATGCCTCTCCGGTGCAGGCAGCGGATCTTATGGAACACGTCAATCACACCGCCGTAGTTGGCAGGATAGGGAATGTCGAAAGAAACAATATGTAAATGCCTCTGCATTTGAAGCAAAGATAGCAGAAACTTTAGAAAAGCGGCCCGCTATTCGAACACGAAGCCGTTGGAGATAATGCCTGCTGTAAAGCTGGTTTTGAGAGTTCCATCGGGCCTGTACACTTCAATCTTCGATTTCTGAACATAGTCAATCGCATCGCTGACATAGATCGTGAAATCTTTTGGATTCACGCCCAGTCCGTAATAGATTTTCGAGCCCTGGTTTACCAATGGCACAGCAGGCAGCTGGTTGCCGGAGATCGGGAATCGGCAAATGCCTTTGTTGAGGTAATACAAGGTGTCCCTCGTTTTGTTGATGCGCAGGTGGCTGGCATTATCGGATAGTCCAAAGCTCAGGCTGAGCTCCGTCTGCAAGGTTACCGGGTCGATCCGCACTAAGTTGCCTGCCTGGCTGCTGTTGCCTCCCGCAAGAATCCACAATTTGGAATAACGGTCGATCACGAGGCTCGATGAATTTTTTCCTACCGCAATACTATCGGTGATGACATCCCTGGCAGCATCGATCACATAGCAGTAGGAAGAATTACTGCAAGTCACAAAAACCTTGTTGTAGATCATCGTCATCTCTTCCGTGCCGCTCATGCAGGGAATTGTGCCGGTAACGGCGTTTGTATTGAGGTCCACGATCCGGATAGAAGACGCGTAGAGGTCGCTTACATAGGCCTTGCTGTAAGTAAGTGGCAGCATGTAGCGCGGAGAGGTGAAGCCGGTAATGGCAGCGGCTTTTACAAAATTGTCGCCATTTACCACCATCACCTTATTCGAGTTATTCATCATCAGATAATAGCGGTTGTTGAATTTGCAAACGCTCTGGCACACATCGCCTAATACCTCGTTGTTGTTTTGCTGCCTGTAATAATTGTCTGTCATGCTGCCCGAAGCCGGATCATATACCGTAACGTCGGCATTGTTGTATCCAAATCCGCCTTCGTTCACCACCAGCACTTTGCTTTGGGCATTTATCGTAGTTCCCGCTTTCACAGGCTCCTGGGGTTTGTCCTTGATGCAGGAGCTTAACAGGAAAAGTGCAGGAAGGAAATAGTATCGTTTCATAGCGGGGTAAATTTACCATTTATTGCAATAACCAGCACGCCTCTTGCCGGGCCAAACAGGAATGCTAAGCTGCTGAACGGCTTTTTTCGGTAAAATATAAAATCCTGTTTATTAAATAATTATAGATAAAAATATCTAAAATATACATTTTATGTAGATAATATAACTTTATTCATATCTTTGCGGTCAAAAAACAATCGTCATGTCAACGTTTAGTATTCAAATTGCGGGGCTGGAGCACCTGGACTATGCGGATCAGATCTGTGCGGAAATGGAATCCTCTGCCAGGATCCGCGGCACAGGTATTGCCAAGCGTTCCGGGGAATATATCCGGCAAAAGATGAAGGAAGGTAAAGCCGTTATTGCCTTTGCAGACACAGGCCTGTGGGCAGGCTTTTGCTACATCGAAACCTGGCAGTCGGGCGAGTATGTAGCCAACTCCGGCCTCATCGTTGCCCCGGCTTACCGAAAGGATGGGCTTGCCAGGCAGATCAAGCATAAAATATTTGAATTGTCGCGGACAAAATACCCCGGGGCAAAAATTTTCGGACTGACTACCGGCCTGGCAGTGATGAAAATCAACTCGGAGCTCGGCTATCAGCCGGTCACCTATTCGGAGCTCACCACAGACGAGCAATTCTGGAACGGCTGCAAAAGCTGCGTGAACTATAGCATACTCACCAGTAAGGAGTTTAAAAACTGCCTTTGCACCGCCATGCTCTATAATCAACAGGATAAAGAAGAAAAAGCGGAGGACGTGCCGGAGCAGCAAACCGGCAAGCGCTCTAATTTATTGACGCGCCTGATCCGCCCCAAAGAAACTAAAAACAAGCATCATCAGAAAAAATGACAACAGTACAAGCTGGCATCAATGCTCCCAAAATTGTTCTCGCCTATAGCGGCGGGCTGGATACGACGTATTGCGCCGTATACCTCAGTAAGATCAAACATTACGAAGTGCATGCCGTTACCATCAACACAGGTGCTTTTAGCGAATCCGATATCCTCGTGCTGGAGCAAAAAGCAAAGCAGGCCGGCGTTGCCTCTTTCAAGTGCATCGACGTGCGCAGGAAGTATTATGAAAGCTGCATCCGCTACCTGATTTTTGGCAACGTGCTGAAGAATGCAACGTATCCTTTAAGCGTTAGCGCCGAGCGGGCCATTCAGGCCATCTCTGTAGCGGAGTATGCAAAGGAACTGAATATTGACAACATTGCTCATGGCAGCACCGGTGCCGGCAACGACCAGGTGCGCTTCGATATGATCTTCCATCACCTGGCGCCGCAGGTCAGGATCCTGACCCCTATCAGGGATCAGCAGCTGAGCAGGGAAGAGGAGATCGGTTTTCTGAAGGAGCATGGCATCACCTATGATTTTGTAAAGGCAGCCTATAGTGTTAATAAAGGCATCTGGGGGACTTCGGTCGGCGGAAAGGAAACGCTGAGCTCGCAGGCTTACCTGCCGGAAGACGCATGGCCAACGGCCATCACAGAAAGCCAGCCCAAAGACCTGGTGCTTGGTTTCGAGAAAGGAGAGCTTACCCACATCGATGGAAAACGATTCGATAGCCCGGTGGAAGCAATCGAATACCTGCAACTACTGGCACAGCCATATGGCATCGGAAGAGATATCCATGTGGGCGATACCATCATCGGGATCAAAGGACGCGTGGGCTTTGAAGCGGCAGCGCCCCTGATCATCATCAAAGCCCATCACCTGCTGGAAAAGCACGTGCTTACCAAATGGCAGCTCTACTGGAAAGACCAGCTGGCTGCCTGGTATGGCAACTGGCTGCACGAAGGGCAAATGCTGGATCCGGTGATGAGGGACATCGAAGCCCTGTTTGTGAGTACGCAGGCAACAGTAACAGGGGAAGTGTATGTGAGCTTATGGCCCCACCGCTTTGTCCTGAAAGGGATCCAAAGCGCGCACGACCTGATGTCCGCTAAGTTTGGCAGCTATGGAGAAATGAACAAGGGCTGGTCCGGGGAAGACGTGAAAGGATTTACCAGGATCTTCGGAAACCAAACCTCTATTTATAACCAGGTAAACTCAGCAGTTCAGCATGACTAAATTAAGAGTAGGAATTTTCGGAGGCGCCGGCTATACCGGTGGTGAGTTGCTCCGCCTTCTGGTATTTCATCCGGCAGTGGAGCTGGCATTTGTGCATAGCAAAAGCCAGGCCGGGAAGCTGGTGTCGGACGTACACACAGATTTGCTGGGAGAGCTAAGCCAGAGATTTACAGATCAGGTACTCCCCGACATTGATGTCGTATTTCTGTGTGTGGCACATGGAGAAGCGAAAAAGATCATGGCAGAAGAGAACTTCCGGGCATCGGTAAAAGTGATTGACCTCAGCCGCGATTTCAGGATCAGGCAGGAGGACGAACATGGTTTCGTATATGGCTTGCCGGAGCTCCACAAAAAAGAAATCGCCAAAGCTTCCAGGATAGCAAACCCAGGTTGCTTTGCCACTGCCATTCAGCTGGCATTGCTGCCTCTCGCCAGGCATAAGCTGCTTCGCTCGGATGTATTCATATCCTGCATCACAGGCTCAACAGGAGCGGGGCAGGCTTTAAGCGAAACCTCGCATTTCAGCAGGCGGCAGAACAACCACTCGGTGTACAAGCCTTTTGTGCACGAGCACCTTGCCGAGATTGGCCAAAGCATCGGGAAGCTGCAACCCGGTTTTGAGCATGCAACCGTGATGATCCCACAGCGGGGCTCCTTCACACGCGGTATTCTTGCCAGCATCTCCCTGAAGACAACCGTAGATGCCGAATCGCTCCGCGAGCTTTTCGAAAGTTATTATGCCACGCACCCATTTGTGCACCTGAGCGCGAAGGCCATCGAGCTCAAGCAGGTCGTCAATACCAACAAATGTTTGCTCTACCTTGAAAAATACAATGATCAGCTCATGATTGTGAGCGTGATCGACAACCTGCTGAAAGGCGCCTCCGGCCAGGCGGTTCAGAACATGAACCTCCTCTTCGGGCTCCCCGAAACAACAGGATTAAAGCTTAAAGCCTCTGCCTTCTGATCATGAAACCATTCGACGTTTATTCAGTGTTTGATATTGAGATCACAAAAGCCCAGGGCTCCGTCTTGTGGGATAGCAAAGGTGCCCAATACCTGGATCTTTACGGCGGACATGCCGTGATATCTATCGGGCATAGCCATCCTCATTATGTGAACAGCATCACCGAACAGCTTGGAAAGATCGGCTTCTATTCCAATTCGGTGAAAATAAATCTCCAGCAGCAGCTTTCCGAAAAGCTGGGAAGGATGTCCGGCTACCCGGATTACAGCCTGTTCCTTTGCAACTCCGGAGCCGAAGCAAATGAGAATGCCTTTAAGCTCGCATCGTTCCATAACGGCAAAAAAAAGATCATCGCTTTCCGCTCTTCCTTTCACGGGCGCACCTCGCTGGCTGTTTCCGCAACGGATAACCCGAAGATCAATGCCCCGGTAAACGAAAACGGGCACGTCCGCTTTCTGCCGCTGAACGATATTCCTGCTCTTGAGGAGATCGGTGACGATACCTGCGCCGTGATCATCGAGGGCATTCAGGGCGTGGCAGGAGTACATATCCCTTCCGTTGATTTCCTGAAAGCTCTGGAAGAGCAGTGCCGCAAAAAGAACGTGGTCCTTATCCTGGATGAAGTGCAATCAGGATACGGACGCTCCGGAAAATTTTTTGCCCATCAGTATGCCGGAATCAGGCCCGACCTCATCACCATCGCCAAAGGCATGGGAAATGGCTTTCCCATCGGAGGCGTGTTGATCAGTCCTGAAATCAAAGCCCGGAAAGAAATGCTGGGAACTACCTTTGGCGGCAACTACCTCGCTTGTGCTGCGGCGCTTGCCGTGCTGGACGTTATCGAAAAGGAAGCGCTCATCGAAGGAGCTCTGGAAAAAGGAAATTATCTGAAAGCCGAGCTTCAGAAAATACCACACATCAGGGAGATACGGACCCTCGGACTGATGACGGGTATTGAGCTCTATAAACCTGCTGACGAAACCAGGAAAGAGTTGCTTTTCCGGCATCACATCTTTACAGGATCTGCCTCTGATAAAAATACCATCCGGATCCTGCCTTCCCTTACCATTTCCAGGCAGAAAATAGATATGTTCATTAAGGCACTTAACAATTCATTGAACTGATCAGCTATGAAGTATTTCACAACAGTACATGATGTCGCCAATCCGGCGCAATTGATAGAAGAAGCCCTGGCTCTGAAGAAAGAGCCCTTTTCCCATGCCCGGTCAGGAAAACATAAAACACTTGGCCTGATATTTTTTAACATGAGTCTTCGTACCAGGCTCAGTACGCAAAAAGCGGCACTTAACCTGGGAATGAATGTGATGGTGATGAATATCGGCGCCGAAGGCTGGGCGCTGGAATATGAAAACGGCGTGGTGATGAACGGAGATAAAGCGGAACACGTGAAAGATGCCGCTGCCGTGATGGGATTGTACTGCGACATCATTGCCCTCCGTTGCTTCCCCGGATTGAAAGACAGGGCTTTGGACTACGGGGAAAAAGTACTCTTGCAATTCATGAAATACAGCCATGTGCCGGTAATCAGTATGGAGTCGGCCACCCTGCATCCTTTGCAGAGCCTGGCAGACCTTATGACGATCAGCGAGCATAAAAAAACAGAAAAGCCCAGGATCGTCCTTACCTGGGCGCCACACATCAAACCCCTGCCGCAGGCGGTCGCCAATTCTTTTTCGGAGTGGACGCTTCAGGCAGGCTACGACCTTACGATCACACAACCTGAAGGCTATGAGCTTTGCGAAGATTATACACGGGGAGCGCATATTGAATACGATCAGCAGAAAGCCCTGGCAGGCGCCGACTTTGTATATGTCAAAAACTGGTCGTCCTACAGCAACTATGGCCAGGTCATGTGTTCAGACCATGGCTGGATGCTCAACAACGAAAAGATGAAGGTGACCAACGGCGCTAAGCTCATGCACTGCCTGCCGGTACGAAGAAATGTGGAGCTCAGCGACGAGCTGCTCGATGGCCCGCAGTCGCTCGTGCAGTCACAGGCAGAAAACAGGATCTATGCCGCGCAGGCGGTTATCAAATGGATGTTGGAAAAACGATAACATGGAGAAATTGCAGATCATAAAAATCGGTGGTAATATCATCGACGATCCAAACAGCCTCCGGAGTTTCCTGGCGGATTTCTGCCGGATCGAAGGGCTTAAAATTCTGGTACACGGCGGAGGGAAGCTGGCGACGAGCCTGGCAGAAAGGCTGGGCATTCCGCAAACCCTGGTTGAAGGAAGGCGCATCACGGATGCAGACACACTCGATATCGCTGTGATGGTTTATTGCGGGCTCATCAATAAAAACATCGTGGCGGCTTTGCAGGCAAGCCAGTGTAATGCCATGGGCTTTTGCGGAGCCGATGGCAACCTGGTGAAAAGTCAAAAGCGCACACACGCAGAAATTGACTTCGGTTATGTGGGCGATGTGCTTAGAGATGGCATTAATGTGAAGCAGATGACAGCATTGCTGGAGGCCGGGATTGTGCCTGTGATCAGCGCTATAACCCATGATGGCGCAGGAACTTTGCTTAACACCAATGCCGATACCATGGCTGCAAAAATAGCGGTGGCAATGTCTGCAAGCTTTGACGTGTCACTGATCTGCTGCTTTGAAAAAAACGGCGTGTTGCTCGATCCCGAAAATGATGAATCGCACCTGCCTGTCCTGAACCCACAGACCTATGCAGAGCTGAAAGAAAAAGGAATCATTTCGAAAGGAATGATCCCGAAGCTCGACAATGCCTTTGAGGCAACCCGTAGCGGGGTCAGAACAGTTGTCGTATGTCATGCAAAAGCAATTTTGAACAGAACCTATCCCGATCATGGAACTTTAATCGTCAGCAGATGAAACAGAAACACGAAGAAGCCATTGGCTTATTGAAACAGCTCATTGCGACCGAATCCTTCAGTAAAACAGAAAATAAGACCGCCGATGCCATCAACGCCTTTTTTGAGCAAAAGGGTATAGGCACCGGGCGGCTTATGAACAACGTGTGGGTCAAAAACCGGCATTACCACCATTCAAAGCCAACGCTTTTGCTCAACTCACACCATGATACCGTTAAGCCGAACGCACAGTATACCAAAGACCCATTTCTGCCCGAGGTAAAGGCAGGGAAGCTGTATGGCCTTGGCAGCAATGACGCCGGTGGAGCCTTGGTGGCCTTGCTGACATGTTTCCTGGAATTTTACAACCGGTCAGATCTTAACTTCAACCTCATTTATGCCGCCACCGCCGAGGAAGAAATTTCGGGAAGAAATGGAATCGAATTGCTGCTGCCGCACCTGGGAAACCTTTCGTTCGGGATCGTGGGAGAGCCGACACAAATGCAGATCGCTGTGGCGGAAAAAGGCCTGATGGTGATCGAATGTGAAGCGAAAGGAATTTCGGGGCATGCTGCGAGGGAAGAAGGAAAAAATGCAATTTATGAAGCGATGCGCGACCTCGAATGGTTCAGGACCTTTCAGTTTCCGGATGTATCGCCCACGCTGGGGCCGGTGAAAATGACGGTAAGCATGATCCGGGCGGGCTTGCAGCACAATATCGTGCCCGATTCCTGCGCATTTACCGTAGATGTACGCACAACAGACCGGTATTCCAATGCACAGGTGCTGGACATCATCAAAGCCAATACAAGCTGCGATATCTTGCCGCGTTCGCTGAGATTGAATCCATCCGCGATAGAGCCCACGCACCCGCTGGTGCGCGCCGGTGTGCAGATAGGAAGATCCCTTTACGGCTCCCCCACCACCTCCGATCAGGCATTGATGGACTTCCCTACCATTAAAATGGGACCTGGCGATTCGGCACGCTCCCATACAGCCGACGAGTTCATCCTGATCCGGGAAGTAGAAGAAGGCATAGGCTTATACATCCGTTTATTGAACACCTTAAATGACCTGTTATGAAACTCTGGCAGAAAAATATACAAGAGGAGCTGACAGAGCTCCAGCATACCGTGGAGCGCTTCACCATCGGGAGCGATAAAACCTGGGACCTGCACCTGGCAGCGGCCGATATCAAAGGCTCTTTGGCGCATGCCGAAATGCTGCTCTCCATCGGCCTCATTTCGGAAAACGAATGGATGCAATTGAAAGATGGCCTGAATGCCATCAGGCAAACTGTTGACGACGGAACCTTTGTCATAGAAGAAGGAGTAGAGGATGTGCATTCGCAGATCGAGCTCCTCCTGACAAGAAGCAAGGGCGAAGCCGGGAAAAAAATCCATTGCGGCCGCTCCAGGAACGACCAGGCTCTGCTCGACATCAAATTATATATAAAAGAAGAGATTGTCAATCTCGTGCAAAAAACAGAAACACTCTTTCATAGCTTTCTGGCGAAAAGCGAATTGCACCGCCATGCCCTTTTGCCAGGCTACACCCACATGCAGCTTGCAATGCCTTCTTCCTTCGGCTTATGGTTCGGTGCCTACGCCGAAAGCCTTTCCGATGACCTGGAACTGCTGATCGCCGCTTACCATATTGCCAACAAGAACCCTCTCGGGTCGGGCGCAGGATATGGCTCTTCTTTCCCTTTGAACAGAAGGCTTACAACAGACCTCCTCGGAATGGAAGACCTCAACTATAATGTGGTGTATGCACAGATGACACGGGGGAAGACCGAAAAAATCACGGCCATGGCCATGGCCTCGTTGGCGGCAACCCTGGCGCGCTTCTCAGCCGATGCCTGCCTGTACATGAATCAGAATTTCGGCTTCATCTCATTCCCGGATGTACTGACAACCGGCAGCAGCATCATGCCGCATAAAAAAAATCCGGACGTCTTCGAGCTCATCCGCGCCAGATGCAACCGTATCCAGGCTTTGCCCAATGAGCTGACGCTGCTCATGGCGAACCTGCCTTCGGGCTACCACCGCGACATGCAGCTCACCAAAGAATGTTTATTTCCCGCGATCAGCGAATTGAAAGAATGCATGGCGCTGACGGAGCTGATGCTCGCCAACTGCATTGTCAAAGAAAATCTCCTCGACGATGAGCGCTACCGCAACCTCTTTACCGTCGAAAAGGTCAATGCGCTGGTGCTCGGAGGAATGCCTTTCAGAGATGCCTACAGAGAAGTAGCGCGGCAGATTGAAGAGAACGTCTTTGAGGCCGAAAAAACGCTGAACCATGTGCATGAAGGAAGCATGGGCAATTTATGCAATGAGCACATCAAAGAAGCCTTCCTCAGAAAGCGGCAGCAAATCCGTTAAAGCCTGTTTTCAAAAACTTCAGGCTATTCCTCTTCCGGGAGGTAAAACGCCGTTTCGTGTTTTACAACGCTCATCACAATATTGCTGTGGTATTGCCCGATGTTGGGAATGTTGGCCAGCTTGTTCATCACAAAGTTGTTATAAGATTCGATGTCGCGTGTTGCAATCTTCAGCATGTAATCGTAGTTCCCCGAAAGGCTGATCACTTCCATGATCTCCGGGATCTTGGAAATGCTTTTCTCGAAATCCAGTAAGCTTTTTTTGGATTGCTCTTTCAGCGTAATGTTGCAATACACAAATAATTTAATGCCAACTTTGGAAGGGTCCAGGATCGTTGCACGGCTCTTGATCACTCCCGTTTCCTCCAGCTGCTTGATACGCTCATACGTGGGAGTATAGGATAAGCCAACCTTTTTGGCAACGTCTTTTACCGAAATGGTGGAATCCTTCTGTAGTACATTTAAAATCTTAATATCAATATGGTCCATTGCAGCGGTCGTTTTGGGTAAAGGTAACTATTTTCACCGGTTTTTGCGTTCTTTCTTCCCGCATCCCTTCCGGCAGACAGGTCTTAAGGGAGTAAAAAAATAACCCCTCATCAGGTTATGATGAGGGGTTGAGGAATCATAAAACGCTCTTAAAGCTTAATGAACTTTGTTGTTTTTGAAGAAGTTTCGTCGCTGATCGTGATAAAGTAAGCACCTTGCTCCAGCATTGTAATTTCCAGGGGAAGCAGGTTAGGTCCCGCAAGTCCCTCCAGCTGCGTCCGCATAACTTCCTTGCCTGTAATATCCGTCATACGGATCGACAACGCTTTTGGTTTTTCAGAGGTATAACTTACAAAAAGCTTGTCAGTAGCCGGATTCGGGAATAAGGAGATATTCCGGATGCTTTCCAGCTCGTGCAGGCCAACCGTGGTGTTGGTCGTGAAATTGTCGATGCTGAAATAAGAAGGCGTATTCATGAAACCAAATGAATTGTCGCTCGAGCTCAGGTGGAAGCTGATGCTGTCTACAATTCCCAGGGCCGTGCAGTTTACAAACTGCCAGTTTTTTACCACATAATCATTGGCAGTGCCTGCCGGCCTGTAATCGGCGAGGTAAAATTTAACGGTGTCATTGGCTGCCGTGCCGTTTCTGTAGCCTATCACTTTCAGGAGAAACCAGTCAGGATACTGCCCTTGAGGGATGCTGGTGCCGGAACCAGTGCCTGTCGTGTCTCCGAATTTACGGGAGAACATATTCCCGTTCTTGATGGTTTTCCAGGCAAACGTGGTATTGGTAATGAAGAAACCCGAAACCATCGAGAGGTTTTTGATTTTGATGACGGCAGGATCCTGGATCGTCACATAATTATTTCCGCTGAAGCCCCCATTGGTAATATTTCCGTACAGGTTGGTATAAGTGCCGTTCACCGTATCTTTCACATTGGTATACGCGCAGCCGTAACTCCAGTAGCCTGAGCCAGTAGTGCCGGTCCAGTCATATTTAAAATCGGCTTCGCTCGTCGACCAGCTGGTTGCAACAGTATCCTTGTAATACGAATTCGGAGAAAGCGTAAACGTTTCGAATGTTTCAGCCGTTACCTGGGCCTGTGTGTGCAGGCTTGCTGCAAGGCCAAAGATCAGTGCTAACTTTTTGGTAATTGTTTTGTTCATGTTGTGTTGTTTATGGGTTATGGATGTTTGATTTAGTTGCTTTATGGTAATGCAGGGCCAGTCCTGCTTCGTAATTCCGGAGTGGCATCGGGCGGTTGGCTACTGCCATATAATCCTTGTTGAATATATTATTAATGCCGGCAAAGAATTCTACCATCACGTTTTCAAAAGCATGTGTGTAGGCGAGTCTGGCATTCGCCAGGTAGTATGGATGAAGCCAGCTGGTATTATCGGTAGACGTAAAGCGATAGCCTGTGTAACTCTGTGTAAGCAGGACGCTAAGGCTCCGGTAAGTACAGGTAAGCGACGATTGCCCCGTGTAGCGCGGAGTATAGATAAGCTGCCGCCCCACCGCATTGTCGTTTTCGTTGGTACTCTCAGTATTGGTCGAGAGCACATAAGCCGTCGTTACGCCAAGCTTCAGGAAAAGATCCTTTTGCCTGTAGGAGATTTCTGTTCTGCTTTCCGTGCCGCGGCTGTATACCTTGGCGATGTTGCGAGGACTGAAATAAGGCGAAGCCGTTGGCAGCCATATGATCCAGTTGCTCGTATGCCTGTTGAAATACGTGCCTTCAAAAAAGAAAGAAAAACGGTTTTTTGATTTTCGCAGGCTCAGGCCCCCATCCACCTCATAGCTGTCTTCCGGTTTCAGATCCGGGTTTCCACCCTGAGGCCAGTAAAGATCGTTCAGGGTCGGTTGCCTGTACGCCTTATTGGCACTGAGTTTCAGACCCAGCCATGACAGAGCCTGGTAATAGATGCCGGTATTGCCGGTAAAAGGGATTACCGTTTGGTTCGTAAACTCCTTCCGTACCGCCATATCGTAGCTGAGCCTGTCGTTGAACAGGCGCACTTTGTACAAGGCAAATAAGGCAAACTTCAGCTGCTCATGGCGGATCACAGAGTCCATGGCCCTGCCGCTCCTTACCACCTCTACAGGCATACTACTCTGGTAACGCGTGAAATTGGCACCAAGCCCGAAAGAGTGCCGGCGGAAGCCATACACATTGTCGCTCTCCGCAATAAACGTATGGATTGCCGACCTGCTGTAAATCGAGCTCAGGCTGTCGGTATAGTTGAGCTTATCCTGAAAGCCCGCCAGCCTTACGGTAGAGGTGAGGCCCCTGTGCCATAAGTTCCAGTCTGCATTCAGCTTCAGGTTCTCGTCGTACTGGCTGCGTTTGCTGATCAACGATGTGTAGGAAGGCACATTCCGCTCAGTCTTGTTATACCAGGCCCTTACATTCAGCGTTTGCCTTCTGTTTAGCCGGAATGACAATTCCTGCATAAGCCCGGAGCTTTTGTAATCGGCATGGGGCATGCGTTTGTCGGGCTGTTCCTTATCCGTTGTGTCCCTGTATGAATAATCGTTCTTCGAGCTCGTGTAATACAACCGCGTACTCGAAGCGATCCGCCTGTAGCTCAGCACTACCGAAGACGCTATTCGCCTCGTATCGAAACTTCCAAGGCTCATCCGCAGCCTGGTGCGGGTGCCACCGTCAAAAGGTAAGTTGTTGTCCAGGCGGATGCTCCCGCCAATGGCGCCGCTTCCCCACAAGGCACTCCCGCCGCCATATTCCAGGCTCAGCTTATCAAAAAACAACACAGGTATAATACTCAGGTCCGTTTGCCCGAGCATCGCATTTTGAATGTTGAGCCCGTTCCAGAGAAGGGCCGTGTGATTGGCATTTCCGCCGCGGAAGCTCGTCGTTGCAATGTTGCCACCACCATAAGATTTGATGTACACTGTTGATTGCTCGGAAAGAAATTCCGATAAGCTGCGCGATGAAGACCTCGCCAGGCTCAGGCTATCGAATGCCTGCGTTTTTTTGGAAGGTTGCAACGTTGTCTGGTAGATCTGCGGTCTGGCAATCACATCCACTGTCAGCGTGGAATGATAGTTGACTGTATCTTTGGTTTGGGAATGCGCTGTAACGCCGGCAACAAGGCATAGAGCAAGCACCCTTACCTTTGCAGATACAGAATATAAAGAATATACCGTTGCCTTGGCCAAATTCACATTTACATGATCAGTATGGGGAAATAAAAACAGCACGTTCAGTAAAACGCGTACATCTGTTTTGCTCGCTTTTGTTTCCCCGAAAGCTTCCAAACGCAAAATGGCAGGTCTTCTGACTCGTCCTGGTTTTTAAACCTTCCCATCATGAGCTGCATGACAGTGGCGTGTTTTTAAAAACCGTATTAAGACTTACAGCAGCGGGCACTGTTCATGATTTTCACATGATTCCCTTTTAATTTTGAAAACCTTCGTTTTCTGAAAACCAATTTGCCCGCCAAAGATAGCAATTTATTTTATGCTTCATTCCATTTAATTTCCTGGCCGGAGCTGCTGCTTCCGGGAGCTATTTAAACTTTATGCAGGTGTTAGTCTATGAATTTTTAATTTTCGGCGATATTAACGTTTATTTAATCGCTGCTAACCTCCTTATGCGTAATTTTACTTGTTTTTACTGATCACAGTTATTTCTTCGAATTTTTAGTTTTATTATAAAAGGTACTTGTAGTCGTTAATCATCATGAAATTCACACCCAAAAACACAGCAGTTCCTTTTTTTATGAGTTTGCTCTTTGTCTGCCTGTTTTACCAAACAGCTTCGAAGGCACAATGCGCTGGTTTTCCTGCTACCATCGCCGATGCTGATTGTAGCGGAGCATCAGCCATGAGCAATAACATGAATGCCAACAGCGGTACTTATGGCTATTGCGGAAGTTCTTCTTCAAGCGCCAGCTTCTCGGGGATCAATCTCAATGGCGCTACATTGCGCATCTGCGGCAATACCACGCTCGGCTTCGGTAGCTGGAACAGTGGTTCGCTGGTGATCTCCTGCGGCGCAACAGTCACCATCAATTCCAACGTAAATTTAAATACCGGCTGCGGCATCGTCAATTATGGAACATTGATCATCAATGGCTCGCTCACCTATCAGAACAGCAATAACTTTGTTTATAACGAGCTGCCCACATCAAAAATGACCATCAGCGGCAACATTAATTTTCCAACTAACAACGGAACCAACGGCTATCTCAAAAATGCCGGGTATATTAAGGTAGGTGGCACTTACAACGCTTATGCCGGAACGCAGACCTGTTTTCTCAATGGTGGCAAGCTGGAATGCAACAATTTTGTATACATGGATCAGAATGCCAACTGCAATGGCATAGCCGGAAACCGGTTTGTCTTTGGTTCCGCAAGCGGCAGCTGCATCTTCCGTTACATCAACAACGCTACCTTGTATAAAGTATTTACAAGCGATAGCCGATGGTCTATTTACCAGGCCAGTGGCTCATCGCAAACCATTGCGCCCCCTTGCAACAGTAACCCTACAGGTTGGGGCAATGCTACACTAGTGGCTTCGGCACCAGCCATTACAGCTCCTTCCGGCGAGCAGCCCTGCAGCACCATCACCTGTCTTACCCTGCCGGTTGAGCTTCTGAAATTTTTTGCCCTGCCATCGGGGGAAGGAGTTGTGTTATCCTGGGCTACAGCTACAGAATCCAATTGCGACTATTTCGCTATCGAAAGAAGCATGGATATGCTTAACTGGAAACAGATCGCCACCGTTCCCGGTAGTGGAAACTCATCGGGAAGAAAAGATTACAGCTATACCGATGCTACTCCAGAAAAAGGCATCACGTATTACCGCTTGTCGCAGCACGACTATAACGGGCAGAGCCGCTATTCTGACCCCGTGTATGCCGAGCAGAATGATCCCGGGATAATTTCATCCTCGGTATTTCCGATGCCTTCACTTTCAGGCGAGGTTACGCTTGAGGTTTCAGGCATCGCTGAGACCGACCTCCACATAGAGGTCAGCAATCTGCTTGGTGAGCCAGTCCCTGCCAAAGTGGAACGCAAACCCGGATACAACGATAATCAGAAGTACTATACGATCCATTTGCCGGAAGCCGGGCAGGTATTCTTTATTACCGTTTCCGACAGGCTAACGGTAAAAGCAAGGCATCGCGTGTACTCATTAGCGCAATAGCTGTTTATAA
Organism: Bacteroidetes bacterium UBA4416; assembly: GCA_002390745.1. Classification (GTDB taxonomy): domain Bacteria; phylum Bacteroidota; class Bacteroidia; order B-17B0; family Aurantibacillaceae; genus UBA4416. The sequence continues at coordinate 32,730 of DGQK01000073.1, forward strand.
CAGTGAAAAAAACCTGAAAGCGGATAGCCATCGGCTTATGTGTCATGTTTTTTCCTGCAACTGTAAGCCACTTCGTGTTTTTTTGTGAGAATAAAAAAAGCGTTGCAGATTAGTGCAACGCTTTTTTAAGAAATAAATATGGTACTTAGCTTCCGGATGTTCCTGCCAGGATGCTCCAGCTGGCATTCTCAGGATGTTCTTCCGGTTTAATGCTTAACACGGGTGACTTGGCATGGTGAATTACCTGTAATGCAAAAGGGCCGAGGAAGAATCCGCTCACTTCGGCATCCTGGTCGGTCATGATCGTGATCAGGTCGCCATTAACTTCATGGCAATAGTTCACAATAGCCACCGCCCTGTTTTTTACTTTTTCAATCAATTTCACGGTATAGTTAAGGCCTTTCTCTTTAGCTGCCGTTTCTACCTGGTGAAGCATCACCTCCATCGGGCGTTTTTCATTCTCTTCGTTGGTAGCCAATACACCGATAATGTGAACATGAGCCGCAAAACACTTGGCGAATTCTAGCGTCAGCACTACTTTTTGGCGGCTATGAGCCGAATTGTCGATAGGCAGGATAATATTCTTATAGCCGAGCCTTGTGGCATGCTCGCTCATCGTCATCACAGGACAAGGGCTTTTGGTAATCACCTTCAATGCGTTGCTTCCAATCGTCAGATCCTCCCAGGCACTGTAGCCATGCGTGCCCATCACGATCATACCGGCCTCAATCTCTTTGGCAAATTTCACGATCTCGGAAGTCGGATTTCCCGTAACAACGGCAGTGGTTACATTTACGCCATACGTTGTTCTGATGTCGGTGGCCAGCTCATTCAGTTTTTGCTGCACAGAGCTCGAGCCCTGTTCAATGCTTTCCATAGTGACATTAGGCATAAAAACATTGAAATGCTCCCAGTGCTTGCTGATCACATGCAGCAGAAACACTTCGCCTTTGGTATATTGTGCCAGAAATGCTCCGTGCTTGATTGCCAGCAAAGATGTTTCAGAAAAATCGGTGGTAATGATGATTTTTTTTGTGTCTAAAGTTATCATATGAGTTGAGGTGTTAGTGGTTTTAGTCTTGTCCTTGTAAATGTAATACTTTTTTTAAAAGTTTATGCCAGTATGCGGTCCTTTTAATGGCTGATCCTTTCTACCTCCTGTGGATTATGTTTGTGCTTGAACAGCACTGCAAAAAGCACGGCGATGACGAGCGCATAAGCTGCAAAGCTCAGCCAGATATTGTGCCAGTCTTTTCCCGTTTCGGATGTGAAAAAATGATCGATGAGATAGCCGCTCGAAAGGCTGCCAAAGATAGCGCCCACACCGTTCGTCATCATCATGAACAGGCCCTGGGCCGATGAACGGATGGTGGAGTTGGTAGATGTTTCGATAAACAGCGAGCCCGACACATTGAAAAAGTCGAAAGCCATGCCATACACGATACAGGAAGCAATGATCATCCATAAGCCGTCTGTTGGATTGCCATAGGCGAATAAGCCAAAACGAAGCACCCAGGCCACCATGCTGAAGAGCATTACCATTTTTATCCCGAATTTTTTTAAGAAAAAGGGAATGGCCAGGATGAAAAGCGTTTCGGAGATCTGGGAAATAGACATGATGATGGTAGAGTATTTGACCACAAAAGAATCGGCATACTGCGGCTGGTGCTTGAAGTCGTCGAGGAACACATCGCCGTAGGCATTGGTAAGCTGTAGCGCAGCGCCCAGGAACATACTGAAGATGAAAAATAGCGCCAGCTTGTAATTGGCAAACAGTTTAAAAGACGTCAGCCCTATCAGGTCCAAGAAGGAATGGTTCTGCTCCGTTTTGTGTTGTGGCTTGCACTTCGGCAGCGAGAAGGCATAAAGGCCAAGGCTGATGGCGGCGGCTGCGGCAATATAAAATTGATTTTCAGAAGCTTTGTTGCCCGTTAAATTTGTCATCCACATCGCAGCAATGAAGCCAACCGTTCCCCAAACCCTGATGGGAGGAAAATCTTTGACCACATCCGCACCATTGTTTTTTAAGGCATGGTAAGCTACCGAATTGGATAAGGCAATAGTGGGCATGTAAAAAATCATAGCCACCAGGATCACCCAGAAAAAGCTGGAAGGATTTGTAACCTGAGGAACGTATGCCAGGGTGATGCCGCCCAGAATGTGGAGTATGCCGTACAGTTTCTCGGCGTTCAGCCATCGGTCGGCGATAATGCCGCAGATCGTCGGCATAAAGATAGACGCTATCCCCATAGTGGAAAATATCGCGCTGAATTGGGTAGCATCCCACTGTTTGGTCCCAAACCAATAATTTGCTACTGTAATAAGCCAGGCCCCCCATACAAAAAACTGCAGGAAGCTCATCACGGTTAACCGTACTTTCAAACTCATATCTTAATGTATTGTCTTTATTTAAGCCAATCACCACGACGCAGAACATGCCATTGCCTCCACGCCGTCATTAGCTAAGTGATAGCAAGATAAAAAAAGATTTGACATGTCACTAAAATATAATTAAAGTATTATATCATTTAAAAAAAGGAGGAAATGATGAGAACGGGATTTGTAGCACTTGCCCTCGGTACCTGTCTTTTGTTTATGCAGCAGGCGCATAGCAGAACGGTGGTCGATGTTCAGAAAGCGATCGATAAGAAATACATCAGTGCCAAAGCCCTTTGCAGCGGCGGCCTGCAGCTCGACTACCATGTGTCGAACCTCCTGAACGATTCGCTTTATGTTACAATCCCGGCTGGCTGGCGCTTCAATTCCGACGCCGGCGCCAGCGATTACCAGGATATCCTGATGACCCGCCGCGAGATCCTGGCCCTGAAACCGAAAGAAAGCAAACGCTTCAGCCTGAAAGGCTTTTGCTGCGAAGCCAGTAAATCCGGTCCCAAAGCCGGCGCCCCTTATACCTCCGGAAAAATGGCAGACAGCAGCCTCGTTTCGCTGGCACGCTACCTCAGCAGCAATCCCATCGACCAGAATACCCAGCAATATGCCGTGTGGGCCGTCAGCGACCGGAAAGAAACAGCCAACATCACACACAGCAACGATTCTCTGGCTGCCATGCTCCGTGCTTTTGTTTCAGGACTTAAAGGCGAACCTTTGCCCTGGTATACCCTTCTCAAAAAGGCCGTTGTAACGGCAAGTGGCGATGTCAACGATTATCCGGTCCGCTTCCGGGCCAGCATTCCTTATACGGTAGCCAAAGAGTGCTACTCCTACTGCTATATCGTGGACGAGAAAGGGCATACCGTATCCGGGATCTTCGGAAAATGGCTCCTGCCGCAGGAAAGCAACTATACCGCCAGCTTCAATGTGACAAATCTGAAAAAAGGCGAATACAGGCTCATCCTGGAAAGCAAGGAGGCTTCTCTTTTCGAAAAAAGCTTCCGGATATAGGTTTAATTTGTTGTTAGTCAGTGATTTATGCAAATGTTAACCTGCCCTTATTTTTTAGATCAAAGATTAGTATAATTCAATTAAATTTTTACTTTTGCAGGAAAATAAAAATAAAGCATTATGTATTGGACATTAGAATTGGCATCATGGTTAGAAGATGCGCCTTGGCCTGCAACTAAGGATGAATTAATAGATTTCGCCATTCGTTCCGGTGCACCGATGGAAGTGATAGAGAACCTGCAGGAGATGGAAGATGAAGGAGAAGCTTATGAAACCATAGAAGAGATCTGGCCGGATTATCCGACGAAAGACGACTTCTTTTTCAACGAAGACGAATATTAAAAAAAGCCCCTGCGATCATCGCGGGGGCTTTTGCTTTACACAAGCGTGTATCTGGTGCTAGTCTGCGTCCAGTGCGTCTGGCCTACCGGCCGCTTTTTTCTCTTTCTGAACCGCTTTCAGCTTCTCAATTTGCTCAGGCGTCAATACTGCCTTGACATTTGCATGAAATTCTTTTTTCAGCGCTTTCATTTCGGCCTCTTTGCCTTCCTTATTTTCTGCTGTTTTGTATTTCGCGCGGATCTCATCCGCTTTTTTCACTTTTGCCAAAGCCAGTTCGTAAATTTTCGGCTTCTGCTCTTCCGTTAAGGTGATCTCTGCGCCGAGGGCATCGACATGTTTTTGTGCACGTTGCTCAGGAGTTGCATTTTTGGCCTCCTTGTTGGCGCCTTTTCTTTCGCCAGTAGCAGATTTTTGTGCGTTTACAGTTGTTAAACTTAATAAACAAGCTGCGATTAAAATTACTTTTTTCATGATGTTTGGTTTGTATTAATTGGTGTTTGGATCACTCTGACTGGATAAAGCTTAAATGCGGTTATGCATTTGTAAAAAATTAACGTTTCTCAGGAATTATTTTTTGCTTCCTGTTTTGGCAGCTTCCTTTGCTGCGGCTGCTTTGGAAGGTTTCGTTTCCGCTATTTCATCAGCTTTGCAGTTTTTGCAGGGCTCGTATCCCTGTTTTTTGGCCTCGGCAAGCTCTATGCCTTTCTTGCCTGTTTTCACAATACTGCAATTTTTGGCGTGGTACTTTTTACCACTTTCCGTAACATAAACGGTTTGAGCCTTCAGTTTTGCCGTGCTGAGCAGGAAAAACAAAAGGAAGAAAGAAACAACTTTTTTTAGTGTCATGGCTTCTTAAATTTAAATTGTTAGCTATAGATGAATTAATACTGGACTTTCGGGATCATGCCCCGGATTCCCATATCTACCGGGTATTCGCCGCTTTCAGGCTGGTAGTAGCCGTCGGCGGTTCCTACCTCATGCCACTCAAAGCTTTTATTGGTAGATAAGGACACGGTAACAATAATGTTCTGGGTTTCGCTGCCGGTAATTGTGAGCGGTTGTGCTGTTCCGTTGTTATCAGCAAACACCGCGGTTACCACGCAGCTGCCGGCCGGGATCGGCGAATTGGCAAAGTTAGGATTCACCACGGTTGTGGCACCCGAAGAAGCCTGTCCGTCGAGCATATAATATCCGAAGCCGCTGATGTTGGTCTCGAAACCCCAATACCCTTGCGGGTGGGTGGTATTAGGCCCGCCTACTGACGCAGAAGGCACATAGTCCTGTGTTTTGATCTTATACTTTTCGACATAGGTTCTGTAGCCCAGGAAAGAAGCCAGGGTGCCGTTGCCAATGTGGTTGCCCGGAATCGCGTTCGCCTTGTAAGGGATATCATAATTCTGGTACGACAAGGACAGGCGCAGCCATTTGTAAGTTCCCGCCGTTACTTGGCTCAGTGGAATAGAGTAGAAGGTTACTCCCTGCCTGACAACGGTCGACTGGCTGAAGTCGATGGCGTTAGCGCCGCCTTTGGTGGTTTCAGGAGCTTTATAAAGCACCTTTCCTGCACCAAGCGCCGTCAGGTCGTTTTGCGCCAGCTCTACATAATGCGCAGCCATGCGGTTGAAACGGGGAGAGTAAGCGCCATTGCCTGCGGCAACCGTCGAAGGGTTCCCGAAGTTATCGAGCCTTACCTGTGTGGAATCGAATTTGAATTGAAAGATCAGCTGCGGCCCTGTGCCCGTGCTGGTCCATACGGTATCGGGATATATCTTTGTGGAAGCACCGGTGGTGGTGGCTGGCGGATCAGGTTCCGGTTCAGGATCGTCGGTTTTTTTCTTACACGAAAATACTACCGCCGCAATTAAAAAAAAGGGGATGATTTTGTTCATGACGTAGGCTTGTGATTAGTAAAACGAATGTACAAAACTATTTCGTCAAATAAAAAACCGGAGCTGCTCAATCGCCGGCTCAATCTGATAAATGGCCTTTTATTAAGCAAAAAATCCTTTTACCGGAAGGTAAAAGGATTTTTTAGGTATAGATCTACAACTTTTATACAGATTTAATCCATCTGCGGGGGGATAATATTCGGGATGCTCTCTACATGCTCCTTGTCAAAAGGGCGCTTGCCGAAGATCATCTCCAGGTCCTCTTTGAAGATCACTTCTTTCTCGAGCAATTTCTCCGCCAGTTGGGTCAGTTTTTCTTTATTGGCCAGCAATATAGCTTTGGTGCGGGCATAAGCAATGTCGATCATTTTCTTCACCTCTTCGTCGATCGTTTTGGCGGTATGTTCGCTGAACGGCTTGTTGAAGCTATACTCGCTTTGTCCGGAGCTATCGTAGTAGCTCACATTTCCGATCTTATCGTTGAGGCCATAATAAACGATGCTGGCGTAAGCCTGACGTGTAATCTTTTCAAGGTCGCTCAGGGCGCCGGTCGAAATCTTACCGAAGATGATCTCTTCAGCTGCACGTCCGCCAAGGGTTGCGCACATTTCATCCACAATCTGCTCCGTTGTGGTAATCTGCCGTTCTTCGGGCAGGTACCAGGCAGCACCTAAGGAGCGGCCACGCGGAACAATCGTTACCTTAATGAGTGGCGAGGCGTGCTCGCACATCCAGCTTACAGTCGCATGCCCTGCTTCGTGGAATGCGATCACCCGTTTTTCCTCAGGCGTAATGATCTTGTTTTTCTTTTCCAGGCCTGCAATGATCCGGTCAACGGCATCCAGGAAATCCTGTTTGGTAACCTGCTTTTTATTCGCACGGGCAGCTATCAAAGCCGCTTCGTTACAAATATTGGCAATGTCTGCACCGCTGAAGCCCGGTGTTTGCCTGGCCAGGAAGTCGATGTCCACCGACACGTCGATTTTGATTTTTTTCAGATGCACCTGGAAAATTTCTTTACGCTCGTTCACATCCGGCATGTCCACATAGATCTGCCTGTCGAAGCGTCCGGCGCGCATCAGCGCCCTGTCGAGGATATCAGCACGGTTGGTGGCGGCTAAAATAATAACGCCGCTGTTGGTGCCAAAACCATCCATCTCTGTAAGGAGCTGGTTTAATGTGTTCTCGCGCTCGTCGTTTCCGCCGGCTGCCGCATTTTTACCGCGGGCACGCCCGATCGCATCGATCTCATCAATGAAGATGATGCAGGGAGCTTTCTCTTTTGCCTGTTTGAAGAGGTCGCGCACACGGGATGCACCCACGCCCACAAACATCTCTACAAAGTCGGAGCCCGACAGTGAGAAGAACGGCACTTTGGCTTCGCCGGCCACGGCCTTAGCCAGTAAGGTTTTACCGGTTCCGGGAGGGCCAACCAATAAAGCACCTTTCGGGATCTTGGCCCCCAGGTCGGTATATTTTTTAGGATTCTTGAGGAAGTCTACAATCTCCATCACCTCTACTTTGGCGCCGTCAAGGCCGGCCACATCGTTGAAGGTAATGTTGGTATTGGAGTCCTTGTCAAACAACACCGCTTTGGATTTACCGATGTTGAAGATCTGTCCGGCACCGCCCGAGCTTCCGCCCATGCGGCGCATCATAATGATCCAAAGGCCGATCATCAATACGATTGGCAACAGCCAGCCGATGTGGTCGGTCCATTCCGTACGGTCTTCGCTCGAAGGCGAAATGCGTCTGCTCGGCGGAATATTGGCATTGGATTGCACCAGCCTTACCTGCTCCAGAAAATCTTTTACGTCAGGAACTGATACCCTGAAATGCGGGCCCTGTGCTGTTTTTGCATTTGGAAAATAAGGAAGGATCTTCCCTGTTTTTTTGTCGATGTACGAATAGCGCGGCAAAGCCAGACTGTCGTTGTCGATGGTGATCTCTGCGAACTTCTGGTTGACGATAACAATTTTCCGGACATCACCTTTGGCAAGCATCTCCTGCTCAAAGTGCGATTGATTGTCTTCAAACATCCGGCCTTCAAAATCCTGCCCGAAGAATACAAAGGCCAGGAGCGCTACAATAACGATCCCGTAAATCCAGTAAAAGCTGTTGCCCCCGTTTCCGCCGCCATTGCCGCCGAATGGCGCATTAGGCTTTTTACCGAAACGGTCCCGCATTTTTTCGAACTGTTTTTTCCTTTCCTCTTCCGAGCTGGAATTATTTTGATTGGACGTATTATGATTTTGTGATTCGTTGCTCATGATTGATTATAACATGTTTAATTTGGGTTTGTTCATTAACCTGCGATGTTTGTGGTCTCGCCATCGGCCCACAGGCCTTCGATATTGTAAAACTCGCGCGTTTCCTTTAAGAAGACGTGCGCTACAATATTGACGTAATCCACCAGGATCCATTCGGCGTTCTGGTAGCCTTCGCTGTGGTACGGCTTTTCCTTGGTCTGCTTCAGGACGGTTTCTTCCAGAGAATCGGCAATGGCGTTCACGTGGGTATTGCTGTCGGCATCGCAGATCACAAAGTAGTCGGCTACGCGGTTCTCCAGTTTGCTGAGGTTAATGATGGTAATATTTTTGGCCTTTTTTTCCTGCATTCCATCCACAATCGCGTCCAGCAGGCTGGTAGTTTGCTCTTTGGTGGAATTTTTCTTAGGACGCTTGGCTGTGCTGCTGACCTTTTTCTTCTTCTCTGTATTGGCAATCCGGTTGGCTTCTTTTTGCGCAAGCTCTTTTTCAGTCAAAGGTGTTTTAACCACTTTTTTTCCTGCCTTGCCGGCTGGTGAGGCGGGTGATTTCTTTGCTGCTTTTTTGGGTGCTGCTTTTTTGGTAGGAGTTGCTTTTTTTACGCTTGCTTTTGCCATATTGTGAATTTGTTTGCGAATACTGTTCCCTTTTCTACTTTTGTTTCCGGGTATAAGCAACAAATTTAACTTTTTTGCCCAAATGGAGACACTGTTTATAGGAAAGAACCTGCTTTTTTTAACCGAAGTGGAAAGTACCAATACTTATGCCATGGGCATGTTAAGGAATGTTAACGTCATGGAAGGTACTGTCGTCTACACCGACCACCAGAGCAGGGGAAAAGGGCAGCGGGGCGCCTCCTGGAGCAGTGCTGTTGCCAGCAATATCACGGCTTCTGTCATTTTGAGGCCAGCCTTTCTCGAATCCGGAGAATCCTTTTTTTTAAGCAAGATCAGTGCCCTCGCCCTCTATGACGTATTGACGGATGTTTTAAATAGTAGTCAATATGACATTAAAATTAAATGGCCAAATGACATGCTGGTTGATTCCAGGAAAATTGCGGGCATCCTTATAGAGAATACATACAATCAGCAACAGATCCAGTATTCCGTGATGGGTATCGGCCTGAATGTAAACCAGGCTGACTTCGGTCCCTTATCCGGCATCGCTACCTCCCTGAAACTCCTGACAGGGCAGCAGCATGACCGGAAAGAGGTGCTTGAGAAATTATGCCGTTATCTTGAAAAATGGTACCTGCTCCTCAAATCCGGAAACAGCGCGCAGATCAGGGAAGCTTATCTCGGAAAGCTCAAAGGCATCAATACCGTGATGACTTTCCAAACACCAGGAAACGAGACCTTCCGTGCGAAGATGGTGGATGTGAACCGCGAAGGAAAACTCTGCCTGGAGATGCCGGATTCTACCATCCGCCGCTTCGATATCAAAGAACTGCGCTTCGCACAATAAGATGCGTACACGTTAATTAAAGGTGAAATGGCAAACAAGCCCCGTCATTTTGCGGTGATGCATTCGTTTATTCAAATACTCCGGAGCTCCTTTCCTCTGTGGCTTCTGCCAAATGCCAAAGCTGACGAACGATCCGGAAGCTGCGTATATATTCCGGATCTCTTTTTCATAAAACCTACAGAATCTTAATAAATATTAATTGAGTAAACACCTTATTTGGCTTATTTAAAAGAAAACGATTTAGTAACGGATTCTTTAACTTTACATTGCAACCACTTAAATGACCTACTGATGAAATGTATTACCCCCCTTTTAGTCCTTTGCATGTCACTTTTCGTCCTCAAGGCCACTGCACAGAATACCTGTGCCAACTCTTCGCCATTTTGTGCCACGACCAACTATAACTTCCCGGCAGGTGTCAATAATGGTTCTGCTGCTGCAGGGCCTAGTTATGGATGCCTGGCTACACAGCCCAATCCGGCCTGGTATTATGTACAGATCGCCCAGACAGGCCCTGTCGTATTGCTTGCTACCGGATCTGCCGGTGGCGATGTGGACGTTATCGCCTGGGGACCTTTTACCAGCCCGACAGGAAATTGCGGAAACCTGACAGCAGGGAATACCGTGAGTTGTGATTATGGAACGAGCGCTACCGGAACCATCAATATACCGAATGCCCAGGCCGGGCAGTATTACCAGGTACTGATCACGAATTACTCCAATTCGGTGCAGAACATCAATTTCAACCAAAGCAATGCCTCCTCTCCCGGAGCCGGCTCTACCAACTGTAACTTTACTTCAGGGGTGAACAGCCAGACGATCTGTCCTACTCAAACGGCGACGCTGGTAGCCACTTCCACGCTTCTTAACCCGACTTACCTGTGGAGCCCTGGCGGGATGACCACGCAAACCATTACTGTATCACCGGCCGTAACTACCGTTTATACCTGTACGGTGACAGGTGTTGCCGTTGTGAACGGACCCGTTAATACAGCGGTAAATTCAGGAACGGTGACCGTAGCGCCTACGCCGACCCTGACGCTTTCTTCCAACTCCGACGTTTGTCCGAACAGCCCGATTTTCCTGTTTGCCACTTCAGGCTTTACCAATTATGCCTGGGTAGGCCCCGGAACCAATCAGAACGGTGCGCCCGATAATATCAGCATTCCGAATGCCAATGCCGGCATGGCGGGCACTTATACGGTCAATGTAAATTCTGCGCTGGGCTGCCCCGGAACGGCAACCACCAATGTGAACCTGATCACGACCTCGCCGGTATCGGCAGGTGTGCCGCCGAGCGCCTGCGAGGGTGGAACAGTAGGGCTCACATCCAATGCTCCCGGAGCGGTATCCTATAGCTGGGCCGGGCCTGCGGGCTATACCTCCAGCTTGCAAAACCCGGTGTTGAATAACGTAACGATGGCCCAGAACGGTGTTTATACCGTTACGGCAAGCTTTACAGGCGCTGTTGGCAACAATACCTGCACAACGGTCACCACTACCACGGTCACCATTATTCCGGCCTCTACAGTGGCTCTTACTCCGCTTAGCACCATTTGTAATAAAGGAACGATTAATCTCTCAGCACCGGGTGGTGGCAACAGTTATAGCTGGACAGGGCCTAACGGGTTTACCTCAGGCGTACAAAATCCGGTGATCAATAATGCGGAGGTGCAGAATCAGGGTGTATACTCCGTTTCGATTACTGCCAGCGGCTGTGTGAGAACCGGCTCTATCAATGTTGATGTGTACGACGTGTTAAGGTTCACCGCCGAACCTGCTGATGTGACCCTTTGCTTTGGCCAGACAGCGAATCTTGTTTCCGCAGGTGCGGGAGGCAGCGGTAGTTATACCTATGTCTGGAATCCGGCCAACGACCTGTCGAATCCTAATGCGGATGCGACGATGGTAACGGCTAACAGCACCATCACCTATACGGTGACGTTATCGGATGCCAACTGCCCTGTAACCCAGGCCGTGTTATCTGTTGTCACCGTGAGCGTAAATCCAACGCCGGTGATTACCTTAGGGAAAGACCTGAGAGGCTGCGAGCCGTTCCTGGCACCGATAGAAAGCAGCAGCAACCCGCCATCGGTGAACTGCTCCTGGCTGTTCAGCAACAATACGGCCTCGGGCCAGTGCGGTACCAGCACTGGATTTATGTTCCCGCTGCACGGCTCCTATGATGCAACCTTAAGCGTGGTCGATGTCAACGGCTGTACCAATACCGTTACAGCTAATGATTATGTAATTGTTGATCCGAACCCTGTTGCCAGCTTCAGCTACCTGCCGGCAAATCCGACTATCCTGATCAATGAGGTCAGCTACAGCGATCAGTCGACGATAGGAACACCGATGACAAAGTGGGAATGGAATTTCGGGGATTTCTTCAGCCTTGGCAACAATACCGACAGTATTGCCAATCCAAGCCATGTGTATGACAATGCAGCAACCTATACTGTGTCTCTCATCGTTACCAATACCTTCGGCTGTAAAGACACCACCACGCGTTTTGTGAACGTAGAGGAAGAGTTTGCCTTGTTTATCCCGAATGCCTTTACACCTTCGAAATCGGATGGCAAGAACGATGTATTTACGCCTCAGGGCATCGGTTTTGATCCGGCAAGCTTCCAGATGGCAATATACGACCGTTGGGGAACCGAGATCTACAGAACCAATGACATTGCCAAAGGCTGGGACGGAAGCATCAAGGGTGGTAAGCCGGTTCAGGGAGTGTACGTGTACAAGATCGTGGTGACGGACTACAAGAAGCATGATCATGAATTCGTAGGCCACATTACCTCGCTGTAGCTTTTTAAAACTTTTCATAAGTGTGTAAAATCCTTTCTGTGAATAACGGAAAGGATTTTTTAATTTTGAGTTCTATGAAACAGTATCATGATTTGATGCGTCATGTGTTGGAGCATGGCGTAAAAAAGGAAGACCGTACCGGCACCGGCACCTACAGTGTTTTTGGCTACCAGATGCGTTTCGACCTGTCTGCCGGCTTTCCTTTACTAACCACCAAGAAATTGCACACCAGGTCCATCATTCATGAGCTGCTTTGGTTCTTGAAAGGGGATACGAATATTGCTTATTTGAAAGAGAACGGGGTAAGGATCTGGGATGAGTGGGCGGATGAGCAGGGGAACCTGGGGCCCGTTTATGGCTATCAGTGGCGGAGCTGGCCTACAGCCGATGGGAGGCATATTGACCAGATCTCGCAGGTGGTGGAGATGATCCGGAAAAACCCGGACTCGCGCCGGCTGATCGTAAGCGCCTGGAATGTATCAGACATCAACCAGATGAAGTTGCCTCCTTGCCATGCCTTTTTTCAATTCTATGTAGCGGATGGGAAGCTGAGCTGCCAGCTCTATCAGCGTAGTGCGGATATTTTTCTTGGCGTTCCCTTCAATATTGCCTCTTATGCCTTGCTTACCATGATGATTGCGCAGGTTTGCGGCTTGCAGCCGGGAGATTTTGTGCACACGCTGGGCGATGCGCATATATACAGCAACCACGTGGAGCAGGCTAAATTACAGCTAACGCGCGATTGCAGACCTTTGCCGCTGATGAAGATCAACCCGGATGTTAAGTCGATCTTCGATTTCAAATTTGAGGATTTTACATTGGAAAATTATGATCCGCATCCGCATATCAAGGCAGAGGTTGCCGTTTAAAAACAGACAATAAATTTCATAATCGGCAGAATACACATACATTTGCAAAACAAAAAAAGATTTATTTATGAGCGATATTAAAACAGTTTTGGAAGGTGCGAAATCACAGATGGAAAAAACAATCGGCCACCTGGAATCGGAGTTAGCAAAGATCAGGGCGGGAAAAGCAAATCCTGCCATGCTGGATAGCATCCTGGTGGATTACTACGGGTCTAAAACCACGCTTAATAACGTTGCGAGTGTGAACACGCAGGATTCGAGAACGATTGTGGTGCAGCCCTGGGAGAAATCCATGCTCACGCCGATCGAAAAGGCGATACAGGCTGCCAACCTCGGATTCAACCCTCAGAACGACGGTGTGCTGATCCGCATCATTGTGCCGCCACTCACCGAAGAGAGAAGGAAAGACCTGGTAAAAACGGCTAAGGCAGCAGCTGAAGATGGTAAAGTGAGTTTAAGGACCATCCGCAAGGAATCCATCGATAAGATCAAAGCCCTGCAAAAAGCAGGTTTACCTGAAGATGAAGCCAAAGTAGGTGAAAACAAGATGCAGGCGCTGGTTGATGAGTTTTCAGTGAAATGCGAAAAGCACCTGGAGCAAAAAGAAAAAGAGATCATGACCGTTTAAAAAACAGGTTAGGATACCCCATAAAAAAACGCCCCGCAGTTCCTGTGGGGCGTTTTTCGTGCATAAGGTAATGGGCTTTATTCCATCCGTTTGATGGTGCAGCCAATGGATTTGGTTTCCTGTTTGGAAGGAAGGCTGTTTTTGAGTAAGGCCTCGATGGCGTCTTTCAGGTAATTTTCCTTTACCGCTGCCGGATCTTTTACATTGTCATCAATAGCGCCTTTGTAAATAAGCCCTTTGGTATTGAAGAGGAAGCATTGTGGGGTTCGTGTTGCGCCAAAGGCATCGGCAACTTTAGAATTAACATCCACCACATAGGCGCAGTTCAGTTTCTGGGCGGCGGCGTACTTTACCATGGCGTCGTAGCTGTCCTCTTCTGCGCGTTGTGCTTCGTTGCTGTTGATGATGATGCAGCCAATGCCCTGACGGATGCATAGGTCGCTGAGCTCTTTAATGCGGCTTTCGCTGAGCTTGACATAAGGGCAGGTATTGCAGGAAAAAATGACCAGAAGGCCTTTTGCAGTTTTGGAAGCGTTGAGGCTTACCTCTTTTCCGCTCACATCTTTCAGTTTCTCTTCGGCCATAGGTAAAGGTGCGTTCAGGCCAAGTTCATTGCCGTTGGTAGTGTTGATAAACGAAAGTAAAAAGCCGCAGGCAATGAGTAATATGATAAAAAAAGCTCCTTTTTTCATGTGTCGGTGTTATTGTGTTTTAATTGTCACATGATATAGCCATGTCATTTCCTGTTGTACCGTGGCAATGTGGCTATTCATGATAAAAAATTTAAACTAAAAGTAACCAAATCTTTAATGATGGTGGTTTTCTTCCTCTAAAAAATCGCCTTATTCGTCTAAATAACTCTGTATTAACAATTTGTTAAAGAAAAAAAGAAGGCTGTGTCGTGCGAATGGCCTATTTTTGTTGTACTAAAGTGAACATCCTAAAGGGGTTCATTGGTCCTTTTCCGGATCAATGAACCAATCCTGAACCGCTTAGAGTACAGCGATAGTTACACAGGAACCAATTTTGTCAATGCATTTTAACGGACCTCTTTTTTAAGCAGATTCTATAAATGAAGGCTAATAAGATATTCACCGGAACATGCCACCTGGGGCGCATCCTCGCGGCAGGCATGCTTTTCATGGTTTCGGCTGCTAAGGCACAGTTTCTGATCACATCGCCCACCTATACTTATACCCAGGACTTCGGCACTTCGCTTATTTCCGCTTCCGGCACCAATATTACCAGCGGCTCGGCAAACCTCACCGGGTGGTCCTATGATGCTGCCTTGACCGGGGAGATCAATATTACGGCTGCCGCTCCTACCAATACCGGGGGGCGTTATGCGTATACCCAAAACGGGAACAGCAACCGGAAGATAGGCTCCAGGCCCAGCAGCTCTACCGGTACTATCAGATACGGCATCTTATTTAAAAATACATCCGGACAAACCATTCAGAGTTTCTCGGTAAGCTATACAGGCTATCAGCTATCGCAGGGCGGAAATACTGCTGCGGCCATCAATACCCTTTCGGTGGATTATGTTGTATCCACCTCCAGCATCGCCATTACGGCTGGTGGAGGAACCATGATTCCGGCGCTTGATTTTTACCAGACTCAGTTTGTGAGTACCGCCAACACCGGCAGCCAGGGCGCAGGCTACCCGACGACGACAGGAACAGGAGCTAATTCGGGCTGTATTTCGGTAGCAGCAAGCATTCCGGATAACAGTTATCTTCTGATCCGCTGGACCGATGCGGACGACCCACAGAACGATCCGCACCTGGCCATTGATGATGTGGAAGTGGTATTCTTCACCAACCAAACGGTTACCAACAATGTAGCCTGCTCCTTGTTGCCTGTGGAGCTCCTCGATTTTCAGGCACATAACAATGGCACGGAGAATACCATCAGCTGGAAAGCAGCGCAGGAAGAGCGTATCGGGTCTTATATCCTGGAACGAAGCGACAATGGAATTGATTTTACGGTACTTGAGCACGTCAGGCTTTCCGCATCTTCAGGAACCCTGAACGAGTATGTGCTTTCTGATACATTACCCGGAAAGGAGATAACCTATTACAGATTATCGACACTTGAAAAAAACGGAAACCGGAAATTTTACCAGGTGATATCACTGGAGAGTAAAGCCACAGACTGGACCGGCCTTGCATATCAGAATGCAGGAGATTTGATTGTTCAGTTACGGGGCGATGTGCCTGCCGTTTCCAGGATCAGCTTATATGATCTTTCGGGAAAAAGTCTGGCAGAAGCCATTCCTGGCCGAGATAAGGAAGTGATTCCTGTTGCTCATCTGGCAAATGGAATTTACAATGTCAGAATAACATCGCCGGATAAGGCGCAGAATATCAAAGTAGCTATCGTTAATCCATAATTTTTTGTTCTAAATATACCATCATCATGAAACAGCTTTTACTGATCGTATCCGTTTTTTTCTTTACAGCCTTAAAGCCCCAGTGCTTTGAGATCCAGAGCATCCTGGTGGACGCCTGTGCCGGGTCGCAGGAGGGACAGAATGAAATGGTAACCTTCCAGGTAGGGAATACGGCACTCAATGCAGCTAACCTGAGTGTGAGCTGGCCCAACAACAGCTGGCTTGGCCTCACGCAGAATGCTTCTACCGCAGCAGCCATTACCTCCATCAACGCAACGATCCAGGGTTGCGGATTCCTGAAGGAGCCGGTAGCAGGTGTATTGCCTGCGCACTCCAAGGTATTGCTCATCACGAGTACGGCATTCAATACCACCGCTCAAAGTTTCGCGGGGCTCACCGATACTCTGATTGTATTGTTTCAGACAGCGGGTAACACGGCAGGGCATTTTGCCAATTACCAGGCCGGGGGCGGAACCAGAACACTGTCCATGACATTTAGCATTCCCGCGGGATGCACAGATGTCGTAACTTACGACAGGGCATTGCTGGTGATGCAGAATGGCGCTATCGGCGCACAGGATGGCGGGGCTGTAGAGTTTACCGCGGCGGGTGTGGCTAGCTATGTCAATCACGGTTGCCAGGCGCCTTATATTCCACTTACGGTAGATGCCGGCGCCAACCAGACGATCTGCGGGACCGGGACGCAAAGCTTTACCGCAACGGCTTCCGGGGCCTATACTTCTGTACACTGGTCTTTAGGCGCTGGTGCCACAGGATCTTTCTCTCCATCCAATTCGTTAACCACCACTTACACTCCGGGAGCTGGCGATAACGGCACCGTGAAGCTGTACGTCAACCTGATCAAAGCCTGCGGGACGCAAACCACCAGTGTGAAGGACAGTGTGCTTCTCACGATCGGCGTGGCGCCAACGGTGACGCTGAGCCCTTCTGTTGTGACCATCTGCACTGGGCAGAATGTGACGCTGGCAGCAAATGCCAGCGCAGCGGTAACATATACCTGGAGCACGGGAGCGCATACCAGCACGATTCAGGTCAATTCGCCCGGGGTTTACACCGTTCAGGTGTCCAATGGCTGCGGCTCTTCCTCGCAAACCGCAACAGTGAGTTCGGGTTCCGCTGCACCAACGCTGACGGTTGTTTCCACCAGTACATTATTATGCAGCGGCCAACCGGCCACGCTTTCGCTGAACGGCAGCACAGGGACCTATAACTGGAGCACCGGTGCCACTACGCCAAGCATTGTGGTGAATAGCTTCGGTGCTTACTCGGCCACGGTTACCAATTCCTGCGGGCAAGCGACATCGTTTATCCAGATCAATGCGGGTGTCACTCCAACTATCAGTGTGAGCCCTGCCTCAGGCGTTATTTGCCCGGGTATGAGCACAACGCTCACGGCTTCCAGCAATACGACCAATTTTCAATGGAGCACCGGCGGTACCGGAAGCTCTGTCAATGTATCTGCTCCCGGTATATATACGGTAGGGGTGAGCAACCTCTGCGGTAATGCGACGGCTACAGCTGTTGTGACTTCCTTTACCCTCGATCCTTTGGTTATTTCAGCCAGCAGTACGACTATTTGTCCGAACGAAACGGCTACGTTAACGGCTACCGGCGGAGGCTCGCAGACTAATCCTCCGGTGTATACCTGGTCGAACAACAGCCTGACGGGGCCAGTCAACACCACGGGTGGCGGTACGGTTACGGTGATGGCTACCAACAGCTGCGGTACGTATTCACAGTCCATTGTGGTTTATAATTTTCCGGTGAATGCGGCTTTGACAGCAAACCCGGTAAGCGGCGTAAAGCCGCTCATTGTGAGCTTCACCAATGGAAGCACAGGGGCAACCTCCTATGTCTGGAATTTCGGGAATGGCAATACGGCGGCAGGCTTTTCGGTGCCTCCGCAAACCTACACAAGTGCCGGCGATTATACCGCTTCTATTACCGTGAGCGATGGGGTTTGCAGCGATCAGGCTTCGGTTGTGATCCATGTGCTCAATGAAGCCCCGGAGCTGGTGATTCCGAATGTATTTACGCCGAACAATGACCTGGTGAATGATATCTTCCGGGTGAAAGGGTATAATATCAGTAATTTCCGCGGGGTTATTTATGATCGCTGGGGACTGGAGCTTTTCAGCTGGAGCGATGTGTCGCAGGGCTGGGACGGCAAAGTGAACGGCAATGCCTGCCATGACGGCACCTACTTTTACCTGATCAGCTGCAGAGATGCCGATAACACGGATATTAAAAAGCAGGGAAGCTTTACCCTGATACGGTAGGGCAACTCTAATCCTGTCGGCAGGCTCCGCCCGTTTATAGCGGCGCTGCCAATTTCCTGAACGATCTTCGGAGAGCAATGAATGACCTCGCAGGCCGGGATAAAAAAATTAGCATATTGTTGTCATATATATTATATTTTTGACAACAAAAAAATAGACAATGAGAAAATTAGATTTTGCCTCTCTCCAGGTGAGGGATTTAGAAACATCAAAAGTGTTCTATACGGACAAATTAGGATTTGAAGTGGGTGTTAGCAGCCCTGATGCATGTGTGTTTAGCTACAGGCAGGGCGAGGCGAGTTTTGCTATCAGGAAGCCTCTTGTGAATCTGGAAGGTAAGGAATTAGGTGTTGGCGCTTCGCTTTGGTTCGCGATCGATGGAACCATAGAGGAGCTACAGGCACAATTAACCGAAAGGCAGGTTCCGGTTTTAGGCCCGGTGAAAGAAACGCCATTTGGAAAAGTGATCATGGTGAAGGACCCGGACGGGTATATCCTGACCTTTTTACAGACAGCATCATAAGCGGTAAGCCATGCAGATCAGAGATAAGAAATACTGGATAATCGTGGCGTCGAAGGATCATGTGAAGCAGGGAATGGCGCAGGGAATTGTCCAGGCGTGCCATGGAAAATCTTCGCCCCTCAGGCGCATGCGAAAAGAGGATGCGGTTATTTATTATTCGGGGAAACAAACATTCGGTAAGCCTGACAAATGCCAGGAATTTACAGCGATAGGGCGAATAACAGATGATGAGGTCTATGAATTCCGGGTATCGGAAGATTTTTGCCCATCGAGGCGACGTATGGAGTTTATGCCGGCTACAGACATTTCTATAGTGCCTTTAATAGGCGACCTGGATTTTATTAAAGATAAAAAAAGCTGGGGCTATCCCTTCCGTTTTGGCTTCTTTGAAATTAGCCAAAATGATTTTAATTTAATAGCTTCAAAAATGCTGCAAAGGGCGTATGTCTAAAAAAATTGAATTTCTCTTTAAAAGACCGGAGGATAGCCCGGGCTATTTGCTTGGCCAGTTAACGATGTTGTGGCAGCGTAAACAAAAAAAAGTATTGGATCCTTTGGATCTCACGCAAACACAGTTTGTATTGTTAGCTGCTTTAGGCTGGCTTTCGCGCACCAATGATGAGGTGTCGCAGGTAGACATTGCCAGGCAAAGCAATACAGACAGGATGATGGTGTCGAAAGTGCTGCGAACCCTCCAGGAAAAAGGTTTTATTACACGGGAAGGTCATGAAACGGACACAAGGGCGAACATCGTAAGGTTGACCAGGAGTGGAGAAGTGGTTTTGCAAAAAGCGCTCAGGGAGGTAGAGAAAGGCGATCTTGAATTTTTCTCTGTTCTGGAGGCAAAGCTTGCTTCATTTAATTCGAACATGGTGAAACTGATCGCCGAAAATAAAGGAGAATAAACAATGGTTCAGCTCTTTTTTATGCAGAAGGCAAGAGAATGTCTTTGCCGCACTTGAAATGCCCTTCGGGACAGGCCTTATAGCCGTGGAGCCCACAGGGTTTGCAGTAAAGTCCTTTCACTTCGATCACTTCCGATTTGGTTGATAAGGGAAAAAAACCGTAGGCAGGAACAGTAGAACAGAAGAAGGCCGTGACCGGTGAGTTGCCTGAAGAAGCCAGGTGCAGAGGGCCGCTGTCGTTTACATAATTCATCGTAGCATGTTTCATGAGCTCGCAGGACTCCAATAGCGATAAGTCCCCGGCCAGGATCCGGATAGAGGCATGCGTGCTTTTCGTTTTGATCTCTTCGCACAGGTCTTTGTCTCCCGGCCCTCCCAGCAGGTAGATCGTTTTACCGGAAGGGACCGTATTGCAGAGCTCAATCCATTTTTCCCTGGGCAATTGTTTGGTAAACCACACCGAAGAAGGCGCCATGCATACAAAGGGCTGCTGCACATAAGGTTCTATTTTCGTGAACTGTTTAAAGCTCGGATACAATTTGGGCTTAGCCACTGTTTTATCTGTGATGGGTTCGATAAGGTCGTTATAACGTTCCACTTCATGCCTTCCATCCCCGATCTTATGCGGCGATTTATGGTTGAACAAGAATGAAAACGGATTTTTATTATAGCCGGCGGTATAAGGTGCTTTTGAGAAGGCTGTGAGAAAACCCGAGCTGGCAAAGCGGTGCAGGTTGATCACGGTATCGAAGCGGCGGTTCCGGATCGCCCTGAGGAGCTGCATCAGGCTTTTGTATTTACCTTCTTTTTTGTGCCATACCAATACTTCCTGAAGGAAAGGATGTTCTGCATACAGCGCTTCATTTCCTTTGCGCACAAGGATCGTCAGCCTGGCCTGGGGATAGAACAGGTGCAGCTTTTCCAGCACCGAGGAGGCCAGGATGGCATCGCCGATAAAAGCCGTTTGGATAACTAATATGTTTTTATGGTCCAAGAAATTAAACGGCTACGTTATGTTCTCTCAACGCATCATTCAAGGAAGTTTTGAGATCGGTGCTTTCTTTGCGTTTGCCGATGATGAGGGCGCAGGGCACCTGGTAATCTCCGGCAGGGAATTGTTTGGTGTAAGAGCCCGGGATCACGACGCTGCGCTCAGGCACATAGCCTTTTGTTTCTACCGGTTTGCTGCCCGTTACGTCGATGATTTTCGTAGACATGGTCAGGCACACATTAGCGCCGAGAACGGCTTCTTTGCCTACGCGTACACCTTCCACCACAATGCAACGCGAGCCGATGAAGCAGTTATCTTCAATAATTACGGGGGCAGCCTGCACGGGCTCCAGTACGCCGCCAATACCGACGCCGCCGCTGAGGTGCACGTGTTTTCCGATCTGGGCACAGCTTCCCACGGTGGCCCAGGTATCCACCATCGTGCCTTCATCTACATAAGCCCCGATGTTGACAAAACCGGGCATCACAATGACGCCTTTGGCAATGTAGCTGCCGTAGCGGGCAATGGCTCCGGGCACGGTTCTGACGCCGGCCTCTGCAAAATTGGTTTTCAGGGCCATTTTATCATGAAATTCAAAGGGCCTGAGTTCCATGGTTTCCATTTGCTGAATAGGGAAATAAAGGATCACGGCTTTCTTAATCCAGTCGTTTACCTGCCAGTTTCCGCCTGCTTTTGGCTCGGCTACCCGTAATTTTCCCTGGTCGAGTTGTGCGATGATATCGCGTATAGCTTGCTGATTTGCAGCATCTTTGAGTAGTTCGCGGTTGTTCCAAATGGATTCTATGAGAGATTGCATGAAAAAAACGGTTAAAAATTGTTTGCAAGTTAACTAAAATATGTATATTTGCACTCCAATTTTTTTGGATTGGTTGTGTAGCTCAACTGGATAGAGCATCTCACTACGGATGAGAAGGTTTGGGGTTCGAATCCCTACACGATCACTAAAGTAAAACCCTTTGAATACAGAGGGTTTTATTTTTGAGAAAAAATGGTGAGGTAGCTCAGTTGGTTAGAGCATCGGATTCATAACCCGAAGGTCAGGAGTTCAAATCTCCTTCTCACTACAGCAAAAGCTTGTTCTGATACAGAACGGGCTTTTTTTGCTTTAAGCCGGATCGCAAAATCTCTGGATTAAGGAGGATCAGCTTCGAACGTTCATGATTTTTTGCTGGGCTCTGAGAATTTTTCCCTATCGTTTTTTTCTGAAATACAGTTCGCATCCGGTGAATATTGTTTTTTATTCCTTGAATCCGTTTCTAAATATTTAGCTATGAAACGGGGTGTTTTGTTGCTATAAAACATAGAATACTCACTTATAGGTATTTTGCCGGAAAGATGTTAATAGGGTTTGGTGGGTTATATTTTTATTAGGTTATTTGCGATGTGCAATGGCACACTGTACTCCCGATATTAAAATAAATCATTTATGAAAACATTATTCCTGGTATTGGCGTTTATTGGCCTTAATTCATTTTCCGGACTGGCACAACAGGTAAATCACTCAACCATCAGTACGTATTCCCTTAATGTTTCTCCGGCCACAGGCACTCTTATTCCTTCCGGCGCCCAAACGGCGATTGTAGCCGTTTATTTGGTTATTTTAAAAGACAGTGCCGATGTGAATAAAGTTTATGTCAAGGCAAGCTCGAATCAACAAACCGGTGGTGATTTGTATACGGCCAGTTATCCCTTAAGCCCGGCTCAGGTTATAGGGGCTAACGGTCTTGCCTTATTTGCCCGTCATAATAATGTTCTTATTGTAAAAGCGGTTATTTCAGATCCTCAGCCGGGGATTAATTATGAAATATGTACTGAAGATGGTTCGGGCCATAAGTCTTCATACCTGAGCCGGATAATTAATTAAACTATTCTTATGAAATTCAGATATTGTTTACTGGTAGTCAGTATATGGCTTGTTGCCGCACGATCATTTTCACAAATTACAGTCAGGCCAACGATTATCCATGCAGGTTGTAGTGGCAGTACCAATGGATCCATTGCGCTCACCCCAACAGGTAGTGGAACGCCATACACCTACACCTGGATGCCAGGATCAGCGACCACGAGCAGCATTACAGGGAAAGCAGCAGGTGCCTATTCTGTGACAATTAAAAATGCAGGCTCAGCTACAACCACTGCCACTTATAACATTGGTTATAAGACCCGGTGGCAAAATTTTTATTCGGGCATGTCGGCCAGTGCGGATGTTTTGAGTCATACAAACGACGGTTCTTACGGATGGTTTAAAACTGCCGACGGAGCTAATAAAATTCCTGCGTCCATGGATGGCTGGATCGAATATGTAGCAACAAATTCCGACCCTAAAATTTTTGGATTATTGGACGCGCTCTCTATCAGTGGAGATGACGGTATCGATTTTGGCCTTGGGCTTAACAGTGGCAGTGTCTATACAGAAAATAACGGTTCTGAGGTTTACCTGGCTTCTTATGTTGTTGGGGATGTGTTACGAATTGAGAGGGTAGGAAATTCAGTGAATTTCAAAAAAAACGGTTCTCCGATATGGACAACTACGATTACAACAGCCATGGTACAGTCGGATCTAAGCATAAGGGCCGCTCTTTATAATCCGAATACAGCGCTGGAGAATCTGGGATGCAGTGTTCCGGCTCCCGACGCCAATGCAGGTCCGGCCCAGGTAATTACCTGTTCCAGTCCGTCTGCTATATTAACCGGCAGTTCAAATACTTCCGGGGTTAGTTATTCCTGGACGCCGGGAGGAGCTACGACATCCAGCATTGTTGTAACAACGGCGGGTACCTATACCTTGAAGGTTACAGATCCCTTAACAGGCTGTGTGAGCACATCGACTACCGCAGTTACAGTTAATACCGTTGCCCCTGGCGTAATTTTAGGAAGTGTACCTACAAGCAGCCTGATGGCTTATTGGCCATTTTCGGGAAGCGCCCAGGATATGAGCGGTAATGGGAATCATGGAGCAGTAACCAGCGCAAGCCTGGCCCCGGATAGATTCGGAAATCCGAATCAGGCCTATTATTTTAACGGATCGACCAGTCGGATCGACGTGCCGAACTCAGCCACGATAAACATGACCAACGCGAGCGATTACAGCATGGCATTCTGGTTGAAGATCATGCCTGGAAATGTAAATGGTTTGCCGATCTGTAAAACCCTGTATGCTGCCTGGAACGGTTATATGTTTATGGTGAATAATACCGACGGCGGTTATTGCAATGGCACCGGTGTATTCACGTATTATGCAGCGGCGGCAGCTTATGAAGATGCCTGTGCCGATAATCTGATCAGTAATGATAATACGAATTGGTATTTTATAACAAGCCAGTACAAATCCTCAACCAATGAAACGTTTTTGTATGTAAACGGTGTTTTGCAGAGTGATGTCGGGAGGACCTCAGGCTCCTTAAGCAATAGCAATCCATTAGCTTTCGGAACACATAACGCAACGAGCGGCGGTTTTTATAAAGGCTACCTGGATGATATCCGTTTTTACAGGCGCTTATTGACCCAGGCTGAGATCACGGCTCTGTATCATGAGCCGAACCCAGCGTATGTTCTTAGCTGCAGTAACAGTTCTTTGACACTGTATGGAAGCTCAACTACTTCCGGCGTTACCTATTCCTGGTCGCCAGGAGGAGCAACTACATCAAGCATTACGGTGAGTACGCCGGGAACCTACACGCTTAGCGTCAAGGATCCGGTAAACAGCTGTACCAATACGTCTACGATATCCATTACCGAAAATCCCTGCATTCCATATTACTTCACCCTCAGGAAAACACTGGATGCAGGCTATTATAACTCTTACAAGAACAAGATCTACTTCGCATTCGAAGAGGAATACTTCGACCTCTCGCAAGGAGCCGCGAACAGCCTGAGCTATACCATCGTTACCGATAAGAATGCGCCGGTGAGCGCTGCCCCCGGATTGGTAGAGAAGATCGGTGATAACCGGTTTGTGATAGACCTGAGCACAGTATCCGGCTTAAGCTCAGGCGAGCTTTACCGTGTCGCCATTACCAATAAAAAAAATGAAGTGTTTTATGCCCGCTTTAAGTATTAAGAGCTATGAACTATAAAAACATACTAACACCTCTTATTATCATCATTGCAGTGGGTTTCTGCATATTCTGGACGCTTCATTCTTCCAGGAAAATAGCATATATTAATACAAGCCAGCTGTACGACGGCTTTAAGCTCAAGAAAGAGCTGGAGGAAAAATACAGCAAGGTACAGCTTGCCAGGCAAAACCTGCTGGACAGCATTAAATTCAGGATCCAGTATATTTCGGTGAAGGGGGCGGCGACCACTGAGCAGGAAAAACGACAGCTCAATGACTTGCAGCGCTCTTACCTGTATAAGGAAAAGGAATTTGCTGATGATAACGATGCCACTGCTCGTCAGTACTCCGACCAGATCTGGAAGCAGATCAACCAGTACGTGGACGATTACGGAAAAAAATACGGTTATGATCTGATCCTGGGCGCTACGGGCCAGGGCAACATTATGTTTGCCAAACAGGAAGACGACATTAC
>DGQK01000074.1 GCA_002390745.1 Bacteroidetes bacterium UBA4416
CACAATCTGACAAAAAAGCATTGGCTTTCAGAAGCCAGACATCGGCCTTTCAAAGCGTCGTGGTTTTCCAGCGGCAGAGCGGCCGGAAAGGATAGACTTCCTGGCTGGTATTCCAGTTCTTGTCCTTTTCCCATTCGGGAAGGAGCACTTTAAAGTCGCAGGCCATTGCCTTTTCAACGAAGATCTCCGTTTCGCTTCCCATCATAAAATCAACCAGGTAATGGCCGGCGTAAAAAAGATTGGCGGGAATTTCGCATTGCAGCTCATATTCGCCCGGCGCCAGATTGCTGAATTGCAAAGATTCCGGGCTGAAGGCATTGGAAGCACTTAACACGAAGGCATGGTAGCTCCTTACGCGGATAAAAAACCGGAAATCGTTTGCTTCCTTTACGGCGAATTTCACCCGGATGACGGCAGGTTCGGCCATTTCTATGTTTTCCTTCTCCATCCGGATGGAGTGCACCTCGCACACCGCATGGCTTAACACCGTTGTCTGCGCATTGAGGTTGCTATAAAATTTATGATAGTATTCCTCAACCACTTCTTTCGATTTTCCCTGTACCAGCACTTCTCCTTTATCCATCAGGATGCATTCATCGCAGAGCTCCAGCACGGAGCCCAGGTCGTGGGAGATCATGATGCAGGCTTTGCGGGAGCCTGCCTGCAAACGAATGCGCTGCATGGCTTTATGCCTGAACTCTACGTCGCCCACAGCAATGACTTCGTCGAGCAGCAGGATCTCATTATCTGTGAACAAGGCGATGGAAAGCGCCAGCCTCAGGTACATGCCATTGGAGTAGGTTTTTACCGGCTGGTGAATGGCTTCGCGGATACCACTGAAATCAATGATCTCATCTACTTTTTCCGCGACCTTTTTTTTCTTCATGCCCAACAGCGACGCGTTCAGAAAAATATTTTCATAGCCCGACAGGTCGGGATGAAAGCCTGTGCCTATGTCGAGAATAGAAAGGATGGATCCGGCGTATTCCACTTCTCCTTCGGTAGGCGGGATAACCTCCGAAAGAATTTTCAGGAGCGTGCTTTTGCCGGCACCATTGCGGCCAATGATTCCGAGGATCTGCCCCTGCTTTAAATCAAAGCTGATGTGTTTTAAAGCCCAAAGCCCCTGCTCCTTGTCTTTCTGTTGAAACAAAGCCTGGCCGCCTTTCGTAAACTGCTTCGATATATTCCGTGCCGATAAGACAATGCCTTCCTGTAACATAGCTCTAAGTTATAAATCTTTTTCGGGCCAGTTCTGGATCTGCATAAAATACATATTCTGCAGGAAATAACGGCTGTTGCCGGATGCCAGGCCGATGGCAGGCTTGATGAGCTTCAGCTCAAAAAAATCAACCGGGAACACATACTCTCTCAGGTTCTCAATTTTATTGATCCCTGTGAGTTCCTGAAAATCATTGGAGATCGTCAGGTTCTCAAATTCTTCCAAAGGGATGTCAATCGTTTTTAAAGAAGACAGGATATAGCCTTTTTTCCGCACATGGTCCAGGATGCGGTTCAGTTCGGGCACGTTGTAGTGATAGGCCGAATTGATGTTCTGAATTTCTTTTTCAATGCCCGGCGCCATGCCTTTCAGCGCTGCCTTTTTAATGAAGAGGTCTTTGATATATACCACGCCGCCCGGTTTCAGCACCTTCCAGGCTGAATCCAGGACCTGCTCATGGCTTTTCGCATGCCCAAACGATTCGAGGAAATAAATCGCGTCGAAACTATTTTCGGGATAACAGGCCTCTAAGTTATGATAATCGCCTTCCCGCACGAAAACCCTGTCTTCTGCCCCATTCCGGGCAATGTGCTCTTTGGCTTTTTCCACCTGCACGCGCGATATGGTAATCGCTTCAATCGTGCATCCTGCCTGCTGCGCAAAATAAACCGCCGGCCCGCATACGCCGCAACCCGCATCCAGCGCCTTCATCCCGGATTTTAAACCGATGGTGCCGATCTGGTAATCCAACAGGGTATTCACGTTTTTCGTGCGAAAGGCCTGAATGACATTGCCATATACTTTCAGAAAATTATCCGTTTGCTCATTGTAAAATTTAGCCACATCCATTTCCGGGGATCTGGCCGGTGCCGGCATATCTGTATTCTCAGCGTTTGGCGCCGACCGTGAATACTTCAGGGAAGCGATCATGATCACAAACACCAGATTAAGTACAAGGGAAATGGCGATGAGTGCTATTAACCAGGTCATTGGAATAGGTTTAAGAGTTTTTGAAATAATGTGTGTTTTACCGGCGCCGGAAAAAATAAGCGGTTAACATCTTCCATGCTGAAGGATTGGGCATTTAGTGAATGGTCATTTACCTTTCTGAGCTGGTGAACATCTTTGACCGGATCTTTTTCCAGAAAAAACGATTCATCGCAATGGAAGGTTTGTATCTTCCCCTCCTGCAGGGCATGGATCTGCATGGCACTGTTCATGGGAATGACGCCGCAGACAATACCGATGCGAACCTTATCGGTGCTGTTGGCCGGCGAACCGTGCAGCAAGGCATGGTCGTAGAACAACGCCTCTCCTGCCTTCATTGGCAGAGGTTCCAGTTTCTGCCAGATGTGCTGCTCCACATCCTTAAAAGCGGATGGTATGCCCGGGCCCCGGTACGTCTGTATCCTGGCGTGGCTTCCCGAAAGCACAAACACCGCTCCATTTTCAACATCCACATCCACTAAAGGAATCCATAGATTATACGACCGGCTCTTGCGTTCATCCACGAGGTTCCAGTCCTGGTGCGGTTGCAGAATGCCTTTGCCATGGGAAGGCTTTACCACGTAAGCGCCTCCCAGCAGCCTGTAATCTTTCAGCACATCCGCCACCAAAGGGCTCAGGATCGCACGAATGAAATCACTGGTCTTCTTCCGGAAGGCCATGTCCGCAGAATGGGTGGAGGAATAAAAATGCGAAGGTTCTTCTTTTTGAAACTCCAGGTAATAAGAGGCCAGTTTCTCAATGGCATCCGGCTTCAGGAAAGGGAATACAGCATAGCCTTTCTCTGCCAAAGCG
The DNA here is from genome assembly GCA_002390745.1 of Bacteroidetes bacterium UBA4416. Taxonomy (GTDB): domain Bacteria; phylum Bacteroidota; class Bacteroidia; order B-17B0; family Aurantibacillaceae; genus UBA4416. The sequence continues at coordinate 3,023 of DGQK01000074.1, forward strand.
CCGTTATGCGCCTCGTCTTTCAAAATAGACGGATAATGAACCACTATGCCCTGATCCATCTTTTGATTTTTTGTGCAAGGCTCAGGCGTCCTTCTTCCGCAGGGCCGGCAGCTGTGTGGTTAAGTTTAGGTATGTCTTCCGGGGCAGCCGTTCGTAACTGAAAGGCTTTGGCGCCAACACTTTCACCGGTAACAGGCCGCTGAAAAATCGTTTGGTGAAAATCTGTAAAGCGTAACAGGAAATCATCTTCCTGCCTGAACTGCTCTATTTCATCAGGCTTCTCTTTGTTCCAATAATGAAAAAGCATCGGCGCTCCTTTCGATTTGATGCCGGTCGTCAGCGCGAGCCTGACCTCGCTGGTTTTATTCGGCTTCGAATAATGGATCACTGCCTGGTTCAACACAATGGCTTCCGTTGCTTTTACAGGAATGCAGGTGAGGTACTGCTTCAGCTCCTGCTGGAAGCCGTTATAATAAAACGGCAGGGTCGGCGCACGCAGCTCCGAATGCCAGCGGTGGCTTCCTTTGATCACTTCCAGGGTGCCGTTCTCTTCGTTGGTATCCTGCAAGGGCGTCCAGATATTGAGCGCTACAAATTGCGCTTCGTCTACAATGGTCCAGTCCTGATGCATGGGCATTTCGCTACGCGCACCATTTCCTTTCGAGAGGAATGCAGAACCAAACCAGGTATAATCTATAAAGTTCTTTTCCAGCCGAGGCAACACGATCGTTCCGATGGCTTCACTGATCTCCTTCTTGAGCGGGTAATCGTTCTCATAGCTCGAGGAAAAAAAACCGGAAGAGGGATTCGGAAAATACCGTTGAAACAATGCTTTCAGCGCTTCGATGTCGCTATGATCCAGTAAACTGATCTTTACGAACCCATCGGTTTCAAACTGTTTTTGCAGTGCTTCGTCTTTGAATATAGCGTTTACCATTGTTGTATTTTACCTGGAAAATAAGCGTGAAAAGAAATGTTTTTTTGTACTGCCTGCCGGTTTTTCTTCCGGCTCCTCTGCGGGTTTCTCTTCCACCAGATGATACTCCTGTTTGAGCAGGTCTGCCGAGATCTTCGGAAAATCGAAAGGCACCAGACCGATAGACCGGCCGATTTTAGGACGGCTGAAAATATCATGTCCGAAATTCTGAAAGTTCAGCATAAAATCGGGATCCTGCTCAAAGATCTCAATGGCACCTGCCGTTGTTTTATCCCAATAGCAAATCCGGATGCCGGCGTCTTTGTGAGTAATAAAGGTATTGATCACAGGGCGTACATTGCCAGAACGGTTGGCCGGCGAATAATGGATGATGCTCTGATCAAAAATCACAGCCTGTCCTTTTTTCAGGTACAGGGGTTTCATCACCTTATGCACACTCGCTTCTATGCCATCATAGATATCCGGCAAACTCGCACCCCGGTAGGTTTTAAATAAGCGATGGCTTCTTGGCAACACTTCAATAGCGCCATTTTCAGGCGTAAGGTCGATCAACGGGATCCAGATATTGATGCCGGTAAACACCGACTCATCCACGAGGGTCATATCCTGGTGCATTTTCAACGCGCTTTTTTCATCGGCGCCTTTCACGATAAAGCTCCCGCAATGCACCTTATAGCCGGCAAAATAATGTTCCAGGTTCCGTTGCATCTGCAAGCGGATCGCAGTATCCACATCCTTGCGATAATCCGTATCCGTGGCGAAGGTGCTGGTGTAAAAGCCCTTGACGCCTTCGGGATGTTTGGCGCGGTATAGCTCCAGCAGGGCATCGATCTCCCCTTCATTCAAAAAATCCAGTACCACAAAACCATCATAATTCAATTGGTCCTGCAACCCGGCATCTTTAAATACCCTTGCTTTATGCGTAAAATCCAACATGTTTATTTTTTAGAGAGGCGGTGCCTGATTTCGGCAACAATATTTGAAACGCTGTATTTCTCCAGGAAGCTTCTCGGGTCTACCCATGCCTGGGGCTCCGTTGCTGTAGCATGCTCTGCCTGTTCCGTGTTTCCAAGCGTTACGGTTCCTGCAGCATCTTCTTTACGTTTGCCATCGAGCGTGTAATTGTATAAGCCTGCCAGCTCTTTCATGAGTTCCGTGTTAAACGCATTTCCAGGCACAGAAGTAATCTTTGCCGTAATTTCTTCTTTGGAAACAGCTGTCGCGTTTCTTCTGTAAGTGGAGAGCAACTCCAGTTCTCCGGGTGATTCGCCGGCATCATACAATTTTGATAACTTCGAGTTATTATAGGCCCTGAAAAAAGACTCATCTACCTTATACACATTCACCTGCTGATCGGTGCCCGGAACCTGGTAGTGATGGATGAGCGGCGCATGTTTCTGCGTAACGCCAATCCCCACGCCTATGCGGGTAATCCCGGAAATATTGGGCGGTGAGGCATGAACGGTTTTGTTATTAAAGATAAGCGCTTCTCCTGCTTTCATATCAATAACTTCCACATACGGAAAAATGTCAAACACATGATCCGTGAACAACGATTTGGATTGCGGAGACGGCGAGCGGCGCGCTTCATTAAATAAGCGATGGCTCCCGCGGATCACACTCAGCGCTCCGTTATTCTTATTCACATCCATGAGCGGAACCCACACCGTGGCCGAGCAAAAAGCATCTTCATCCACAAAGGTCCAGTCCTGGTGAGGTGGCACAATATTCTGCAAACCGGCTTCCTTGATCACATAACTTGCCGTGAAAGGCTTATAATCCGTCAATACCTGATCCAGCTTAGGGACCAGCGTTTCAAACAGCTTATCAAATACGCCATTGATGTAAGCAGGATCATTGCTGTCGAGCGTTACATGAAAGCCATAGCTGCCGATGTGCGCATGCTGTAGGGAATGGTAATAGTTTTTCAGTCCGGCCACTTCATCGGCATTCAACAGGTTGATTTTGACAAAGCCGTCTCTGTCAAAAGCCTCCTGGGTTTTAGGATCTTTAAACAGAGGCGCGATTTTGGCCGACAGCTTGCTTTCATCATTCAGGGCAACTTTATCAAAGCGCTCTGCCTTCATACCTTTCAAAAAATCGTCATAAGAAAACAACTGCTCCTTATAGGGCAGAATCGCCAGTTCCTTCATGCCCACAGGCTTCAGCCAGGGATGAAAGTTCATGTAAAAATCCACATCTGTTTCCAGCATGGTTACATGGTTCGGGTCCTTCGTCCGATCAAGGTGATAATGAATGGAGGTCGCCTCCTTCGGGATCAGGATGAGCTGGATCGCCAGGCGAAGGCCCGGTGTTTTATTGATATTGCTGTAATGCACAATGCTGTCGTCGAGGATCACCCCCTGCCCTGCCTTCACATTCATCGGCGTCAGGTGTCCCGAAACAATTTCTTCCTTAATACCTCTCAGCTCCCATGGGATCATGGGGCCGCGGAGCTTCCCGAATTTTTTGTGACTTCCCTCCACCATCTGAAGCGTTCCATTCGCTTCGTCGCTGTCGACCAACGGTACCCAGATGGATACGGAAGTATAGTTCATTTCATCCACAAAAGCCCAGTTCTGGTGCATCGGCACTTCGCCGCCCCCTTCCTGCTTGCGGATGTAGTTGGCAATGATGGGCGTGTAGCCATCGAGGTAAGCATCTGCCCTGGCCCTGAATGTTTCCGTGATGATGTCGTAAACTTTTTTTTTATAGGCGACGTTTTTGTCGATAAAGGTAAAATCATAGCTGATATCGGCCTTGGTTTCGAAATCGGTATGCTCTGAGGTCCGCGGCCCTCCGCTTTCTTCAATCGTATCGAAAAATTTTTGTTTCAGCTGCACAACCTCTTCAGGCGACAGAAAAGGAACCACGACATATCCTTTTTCATCAAAGGCTTTTTCCAATTCCGGATCTCTAAATACAGGTTTCATAGCAGGGCTTATAAATTTTCTACGATTCGTTTTTCAAATTTAATAAAAAGGATTCCCGAAATCAGCAGCATGACGCAGGAAATCAGGAATAACAACCATGCAGCAGGGGGAATACCCTGATTAAAAAACAAAGCATTGCGCATACCCTCCATAGAAAGGGCCAGGGGATTGGCATAACGGTAGAGGTTGCGGTACTGATCCGGTACGATGGCCGCAGAATAAAACACGGGTGTGAGCCAGATGCCGAAGTTGATGATAAACGGAATGACATGAGCCGCATCCCTGTATTTCAAAACCACGATACTGCAAAGCATACCAATGGCAAAAGACAAAACGGCTGTCTGTATAAAATAGAAAAAAGCGGTCAAAGCATAGACGCCGCTATGTGCGCTTGTTGCCAGCACAACGACAAGGGTGATCAGCAGCAGCACCAGGCATTCCAGTATCACGGGCATCACTTTGGAAAGCAGAACAATGATGCGCGGAAAGGACACTTTATTTAATAGCTCAGCGGATTCCACCAGGCCGTAAGAGCAGCGGGTAACCACACCGGTCAGCAAATACCACAGTACAAGCCCCGTCAGCACAAAGGCCGGGTAAGGAATGCTTTCGGTATTAAGCTTAACGAAGTTTTGAAAAAAAACGGTGTATACAGTAACAACGGCCAAAGGCTGTATGAAAAACCAGCTGATGCCTAAAAATGTTTTACTGTACTTGATCTTCAGTTCGCGAAGAGAAAGCACCCGGATCAGAAAGCTGTGCTTCAGCAACTTCTCCCAATAGGAAGAAATACTGTAAGGTTTATTGGTGATCAATCTGGTCTGCATCGCGGGGGAGAAAATGTATCCTGAATTATTGAAATGCGGCTTTAAGTTTTTGCCAGATGTTTTTTTCCGGGGGACTTGCCACTTCGCATGACTCTGTGAGGTTGATCCCGTCCGGCTCTGCGATCATCCGGCACCTCGTGTCGCTGGCGGCTCCAATAATTTCAGGCTTAGGAATTCCGTTCAGTGCGCATAGCTCTTCAAAGCTTTCCCGGCTCATTTCCGGAAAATCGTGCTCCACTTCCCCGATCACATGCCCTGTTTTAGGACGCTTATGGCAATCGTAAAAGAAACTATCGTTCTCAAGAATGAAGGAGTCCTTCTGTTTGAGTAATTCTATTTTACTTCCCGGCTCGGTGCTTTTAAAGCACGTTATAAACTCGGCCTCTGCCGGAAAGATGCCGCAAAGAGCTACCAGCCTGTCGGCCCCGGAGCTGTTAGGCATCGAATGGTGCACGATACGCGGATCAAAGACCAAGGCCTCTCCCGCTTTCAGGTAAACCGGCTTCAAATAAGCTCTGACCGTATCGTTGATCGCCTGGAAAGGCTGTGCAAACGAAATTCCCCTGTAGGGCGAAAAAAACCAATGTGTTTTTTCGATCACCCCGAGCGCGCCGTTATCGGGCGTGATGTCCTGTAAAGGGATCCAAAGGCTCAACGGCGAATGCTGGTATTCATCAAGCGCGGTTGTATCCTGATGCACATAAAACTCGCTGGCCGGCCCGGAAGCTTTCGTGATAAATGTATTAACGATGTTTTTATAATCTTTGAAATGCTCATCCAGCAAGGTTTTGAAGACCTGCCCCAACGTATCGTGAACGCGTTTTCGGTAATCAAGGTCTTTCGAGTACAAGCTGTAGAACATGCCGCCATCCTTGATCTGAAGCGCGTGCTCCTGCTCATAAAACGCCGAGATATCCCTGAGCTGCGTTTCGTTCAGAAAAGGAATAACAGCATAACCATATTCATGGATCCGTTCAGCCAGAACATCGTTTTTAATAACACTGTGCTTCACGGGCTTCCAGTGTTTATAGGACTCAGGTATTTTTACGTGCATGGAACGAGCTTGAATTTCAAAGTTACAAAATAATACGGTCAATCGTTTTTTGTTTGTCCCCTAAAACATGTCGTTCAAATCATTTTCATGAATATCTCTGTTATCCGTCGTATATTGCAACTAAAAATAAGCGGACCCGACACGTTATTTTTACAGGGCAAACCAGAACGATACAATTCCCTTCCAAATGAAATCCTCTGCAAAAGATCTTCTAAAGAAACAGCTTCTCCTTTTCTTCGGATTGTTTATACTTGCAGAAATCGTCTTACGCTTATGCGGTATGCGCGCCGGCACACTGCTCAATGATTTTAAGCCGGAGGCTCACCCGATCTACCAGGCCCGCTTTCTGAGTGACCGCTCGGGCATCAATCATATCCTCGCATCGAATGAATTGTTGATGGCCGGCAGCGTGATCAACCGGCAGGGCTTCAGAGGTTCTTTCAATTACACGCCGCATGCGGTGGATTCCGTGCGAAAGGCAAGCGGCAAAGAAATTGTGATGATCATCGGCGATTCTTTTGTAGAAGGCTGCTGCCCCGACAGTGTGTACCATTCTTTCCCCGACATCATCGACCGCAGCAATGACTACCGCGTTCTTAACTTTGGCGTAGCAGGAACCGATCCCGTGCAATATGAGCTCGTTGCCAGGCACTATGTCCCTGCGCTGAAACCCGATCATGTGGTGGTTACTTTTTACTTCGGGAACGATATCCTCCAATACCAGCGGACACCAAGCCCCGGAGTGCCGCTCTTCTTTCCTTTCAAGAATAACAAATGGCTGTTTGGGGTTGCGCCCAACGACCTTTCCCAAAAATTAAATTACAATTTAAAAACAGCAGACGAAGCTTATACCTTCTACATGAACCACTATACCTTAGGTGGAAGCAACAGGAACGTCCTTGAGAAAGCCCTCGGCTACAGTGTCATCTTCTCAAAAATTTACTTATACATCGAATACAGTATCGCCAAACGCCGCTGGCAGCAAAAGAATCCGGGAATGCACATCGACGAAAGCCAAATCAACCAGATCTCTTACAACAACCTGAATAACATCCGCAGGGTTTGCGACTCCTGTCACATCCCGCTCACCATTGTGGGCATTCCTTCGCCAAAGGAATGCGAAGAAGGCGTTCTGCTAAAAACCAAATACAAAGATATTTTTAAAGATATCCCGTGGCACGTTCCTTCCTACCTGACCGCTGATGATTATGACGGCATGAGCGATGCCAATCATTTTAACAATCAGGGGCATCAGAAATATGCCGTTTTTCTTAAAACAATCCTGGACCATTCTCGCTCAACGTCTAAAACCCCGCTTGCCGATGAATAAGGCCCTGCTGTTTTTTGCAAAAAAATTGCGGTTAAGCAATCCCTGGAAGTTCAAAGCTCCTGTGCTGATGGCTGTTCCTTACCTGGTGTTTTTAATGAGTGAAGATGCGGGGCGTAGGGTATTCGCTGCCGTGTTGGCTTCCGTGACAATCATTGTCGGAGTAGCAGGCCTGGGCTATTTGAGCAACGACCTCGGCGACCGGGAAAAGGATGCCGCGATCCAAAAAGAGAATGCCACTGCGGGTTTAACATTAAGCCGTATTGTACTGCTGTTTCTTCTGTTCCTGGCACTCGCTGTTGCTCCCTGGCTTTACCTTCCGTTTACACTACAAAGCCTGTTTCTTTTGCTCCTGCAGTTTTTCCTCTTCTACGCCTACGCCTTTAAGCCGCTTCGCCTGAAAGAACGGGGCCTTCCGGGAGTAATTACCGATGCCCTATACGCACACCTGGTACCCGCGCTGCTGGCGGCTTACACATTTTACACCTTCACCGGAAAACAAATGTCTCAGGATGTGCTGCTGCTCTCCTTCCTTGGCAGCTGGCAATTGCTACTCGGCATTCGCAACATCTGCTTTCATCAGTTGAAAGATTATGACAACGACATCCGCTCCGGCACCAACACCTTTGCGACGGGCTACGGCTTTCAAAAAACAAAACTGCTGGTTATAAAACTCATCCTTCCTCTTGAGCTGCTTGCCTTCCTGGGCTTTGTCTTCCTTATCTCCTGCACGTTTCCGCTCTTTGCTGCAGGCATTGCAGCTTACTGGATCTACAAATTTTTCTCCGAACGGAAAGCCATTCCTCAATTCAATTACATGGATTATGCCTACAAATTTCTCGACGACCTTTACATCCAATGGCTGCCCCTGGTTATCCTGCTCTTACTCTGTTTCCGGTCCCTACAGTTCCTGCCGGTGCTCCTGCTTCACCTGCTTCTTTTCAGAAGCGAGCTGAAAACCGGTTTCATCGCACGTGTCAAACTCCTGTTCCCGCAATCCTCCTGATGAACCTGGCGATCATATCCACCAACAAGGACAAGTATTCCGAAACCTTCATCCACAACCATGTGAAGTGTTTACCGGCAAATATTCACCTGTTGTTCGACGGCTACTTACCAAAGCGGTATAGCTACGATAAAGGCCTGAGCTCCGGTGAAATCGCGGCATTTAAGCAGAAAGGGCTGAGGCTCTTCAGGCAAAAGAATGACGACCCGCACCATGAATTAACAAAAGGCCTTGAGCGCTATATGAAACATCACCGGATCGATGTGCTGCTATGCGAATATGGCCCCGGCGGCGTGGAAATGCTTCCCCTGGCACAAAAGCTCGGCATCCCGCTGGTGGTTCATTTTCATGGATACGATGCCTACCGGGACGACATTCTAAGCACCTACGGCAAGCATTACAAAAGCCTGTTTAACTATGCCGGCGCTGTGATTGCCGTTTCGGGACACATGCGGACGCAGCTGATTGCCCTTGGATGTTACGCGGAACGTTTACACCTGCTGCGCTATGGCGTCGACACTTCTGTATTCAGGCCTATAGCGGCACTACGCGAAGGATGTACCTTTGTGGCCTGCGGGCGCTTCGTGGAAAAAAAAGCACCCTTGCATACCATCAGGGCTTTTAAACAGGTGCTGGATAATTTCCCCGATGCAAAGCTTATCATGATAGGCGACGGAGAATTATTCGATGCCGCCCTGGAACTCGTGCGTGAACTAACGATCAGCGGGTCGGTTGAATTCACAGGTGTTTTAAAGCCACAGGAAGTCGCCGGGATCTTTTGCCGGGCAAGCGCGTTTGTGCAGCACTCGGTAACCAGCACCATCAATGACTCGGAAGGCACCCCCTTAACGATCATGGAAGCCATGGCCTGCGGCCTTGCGGTTGTAAGCACCAGGCACGGGGGAATCCCTGACATCGTCGGGCATGCGGAAACCGGCTTCCTGGTAGAGGAGCATGACGTGAACGGGATGGCGGAGTACATGTGCCGGATCATTTCGGAGCCTGACATGGCGAGGCGCATGAGTGAAAGGGCATCGGAGAAAGCTTTGAATGAATATGCTCTGTCAAACTATACAGATGAGCTGTGGCGGATTATTAAACTTCAAAAAAATAATTAAGTTTGTGAAAAAAATGAGCAGCATGAAGGCCTTAGTACTCGGAGCCGGGGGATTTATTGGGAACCATCTGGTATCCCGCCTCAAAGCCGAAGGCTATACCGTGTATGGCATCGACCTCAAAAAACCTGAATTCAGCGAAAGCGAATGCGACCTCTTTGTGGTTGGCGACTTAAGGGATATGGGATTTTGCAAGAAGCACATCACAGCCCAATTTGATGAAGTCTATCAGCTGGCCGCCGATATGGGCGGTGCCGGTTACCTCTTCACCGGAGAAAATGATTTCAACGTGATGCACAATTCGGCGCTGATCAACCTGAATGTCAGCCAGCTTGTTATTGAGCACCGGATCAAAAAACTATTTTACTCTTCTTCTGCCTGCGTGTATGCCAAACAAAATCAGGCAGATCCACAAAACCCATATTGTAAAGAAGACTCGGCCTATCCTGCTGATCCCGACAGCGAATACGGTTGGGAAAAATTATTCAGCGAGCGCCTGTGGCTTTCTGCACATCGCAACTACCATGTACAGGTGAGAATCGCCCGTTTTCACAATGTGTATGGCCCGGGCGGCGTGTTCAGCAATGGCAAGGAAAAAGCGCCTGCCGCCCTTTGCCGCAAAGTGGCAGAAGCACCCAACGGCGGAGAGATCGACGTTTGGGGAACCGGTGAGCAAACACGCTCTTTTTTATATATCAGCGATTGCCTCGACGGCATTCGAAGCTTAATGAATTCTGATTTCACCGGACCTGTCAATATCGGCTCCGAGGAACGGATCTCATTGAATGAGTTTGCAAGGCTTATCATTTCTCTTTCAGGAAAAACGCTTTCTATTAAACAGGTGGATGGCCCTATAGGTGTGAATGGGCGCAGCTCTCACAATAGCCTTGCGCGGGAAACCATGAACTGGGAACCAAAGGTATCGCTCGCAGAAGGCATCACAACAACTTACCAGTGGATCCAACAACAGGTACAAATCCCGGTTTCCTAAAAGAAAAGTCCATGTCCAACAGCCGGAACCCATACCTATCTGTTGTTGTCACTTCGCGCAACGACAACCACGGAGGCGATATGCTCAAACGCATGCGCATGTTTGTTCGCGCCCTCATCCATCAATGCAATGCGTACAAACTCCCTTGTGAGCTCATCATGGTGGAATGGAATCCCATCAAAGGCGAGAAGCTTCTGAAAGAAGTATTGCCTTCGGCCACCGAGCAGGATTACCTGTCTATCCGCTACATCCTTGTTCCGAACGAGCTCCATCATACACTCGCCTTTTCGCAGCAATTGCCGCTGTTCCAGATGATCGCCAAAAATGTAGGCATCCGAAGGGCGACGGCTGATTTTGTTTTATGCACCAACGTCGATATTATTTTTTCCAACGAGCTGTTTGCCAGGCTGGCAAAAAGAGACCTGAAAGAAAACTGTTTTTACAGGGCCAACCGCTGCGACATACCAGCGACGATCGATGAAAACTGGACCGTACAGGAACAGCTGGAGTTCAGCAGGAAAAATATCCTGAAGAGAAACGGAAAGAATCACCTCTACCCCAACTTTTCCGGGGAGCATGGCTTCCTGCAAAAGTATTTCGTCTTCATTCCTTTATTAAGAGTGCTATCGCGCGTTAAAGCCCTGTACGCTACTTCTGCCGTAGACAGACTAAACACATTGGATAAAGATGCCTGCGGCGATTTTACCTTAATGAGCAAACAAAACTGGATGGACATTGAAGGTTATCCCGAACTGGAAGTGTATTCGCTTCACATTGATTCGATGGGAGTGATTGCCGCCGAGGCATTGGGGATGAAACAAGTGATCTTTAAACCCTGGGAATGCACCTATCACATCGAACACAGCAACGGCTGGGAATTTAAAACACACCTCGAACGGGTGATGTTTTATACAAACAAACCGGTAGTGGACTGGTGGGCTATCCGCGAGGCCGGGGTCGATTTGATCCAACACAAAAAAAAGTTCGGGATCAACAAACCAACCTGGGGCTTTGCGGATAAAGACCTTCAGGAGATCTCCTGACAGACAATGATACAGGCTATGGAAAAAATTGCGATTATAGGCGTTGGTAGGCTGGGGCTTTGCCTGGCACTGAACCTCGAAGCCTGCGGGTATCACATTTTGGGGATTGACCTGTCGCAGGAATACGTCGATGCCCTCAACCAAAAACGCTTTCAGTCGCAGGAGCCGCAGGTAAGCGACTATCTCCATTCTGCCAGGCACTTCAAAGCTTCTACGGAGCTCTCCCGTATTTTTGAGGAGGACATCCGCACCATCTTCATCGTTGTGTCCACGCCATCGCTTCCTACGGGAGAATTCAGCCATGCTTATATCGATGCCATCATCGATCAGCTGGAGCAGCATGGAAGACGCAACAGTGCGCATCACCTCATCATCAACAGCACCTGCATGCCCGGCTACTGCTCCTCCATCGAAGAACGCCTGCATGCCCTGAACTACACACTGACCTACAACCCGGAGTTCATTGCCCAGGGCAGCATCATCCGCGATCAGCAGTTTCCCGACCAGGTGCTCATCGGCGGTTCCAATCCCGCTGCCATCGACAGCCTGAAAGCCGTTTACGGAAAGCTTTGCAAAAACTCACCCCGTTATTGCGTGATGTCGCTGATCAGTGCCGAGATGACCAAGCTTGCCACCAATTGCTTTTTGACCACCAAAATTGCCTTTGCCAACGCTATTGGCGATATCGCCCTGAAGGCCGGGGCAGAGCCGGAAAAGATCCTGGAGGCCATCGGTGCCGATTCACGCATCGGAACAAAATACCTGAAATACGGCTTTGGATACGGCGGCCCTTGTTTTCCGAGAGATAACAAAGCCTTTACGCATTTTGCCGGAAAAGCCGGCTGCCACATGCTCATCAGCGAAGCCACGGATCAGGCCAATGAAGCGCATCATGCATTTTTAACGGAACGGTGGCTGAAAGATCATGAACAACAGGAAGAGATCCTGTTCGATTCTGTGACCTATAAAAAAGGCACCGATATCCTGGAGGCCTCGCAGCAATTGAAGCTTGCGGAAGCCCTGGCGCGTTCCGGTAAAAAGATCACCATCCGCGAAAGCCCGGATGTGATCAAGCAGCTCATCGACCTCTACGGCAATTTATTTTCTTACCAGGTTCATGAAAATTAAGCCCGCCATCGTCATCAGTGCCTACAACCGGCCGCATGCCCTGCAAAGGCTGTTGAACTCTGTTGCGGCGGCGTATTATGATAGCTCCGACGTTAGCCTGCTTATCAGCATCGATCAGAGTGACAGCGACAGCGTTAAAACCATTGCCGGAAATTTTGACTGGAAGCACGGCACGAAACAGATCATTTCCCATGCCGGGCACCTGGGATTGAAGCGCCATATCCTCTTCTGCGGGTCGCTTGCCAAGGAACACGGCGCCGCCATTGTACTGGAAGACGACCTGATGGTATCTCCTTTTTTTTATGACTATGCCTGTAAAGCGTATGCATATTATAAAGACGAAGCCAACATCGCCGGCATTTCACTGTACAATTACCAGGTAGCCGAAAGTTGCTTTCTGCCGTTCAAAGCGATGGACGATGGAAGCCAGGTTTATTTTATGCAGGTAGCCTCTTCGTGGGGACAGCTCTGGACAAGGGGACACTGGGAAGGTTTTGAAGCGTGGCTTGCAAAGCATCCGGAACCAGGAAACGATCCCGCCATTCCGGGATATATCAGGCAATGGGGCGATCGCTCCTGGAAAAAGCATTTCATTCATTACCTGATTGCCACCTCCAAATATTTTGTATTTCCACGCTTATCCTTAAGCACCAATTTTGAAGACGATGGAACGAACGCATCAACGAAACAGGTTTTCCAGGTGCCTTTACAGGTTTCAAAAAAACAGTATGAGTTCAGGGAGCTGAAGGAATCACGAGCGATTTACGATGCCTGGTTCGAATTGCTTCCTGCCTGCATGAACCATTACAATAAAACACTGAGCGGCTACAGGTATGAAATGGACCTCTACGGAAGTAAAGAGATCGTGCCAAATGAGTTCGATTACATTCTGAGCTCCAAGCAAGGCGACGAGCCCGAGCAGTCATTTAGCGCGAGTCTGTTTCCCCTGGAAACGAATATTGCCCTGAACCTCCGGGGCATCGACCTGGGCCTTTACCACAAACCAAAGAACCGTTTCCGGAAAAAGACCAGTGCGCTCCACAATTTCCTTGACCGCTTTCATGATGAAAAAGAATATGGCGTATCAGTGATTATCCCGGTCCTGGCGCTCCACCCGGATGAGCTCAAAGCCACGTTAGATTCCGTGATGCGGCAAACCATCAGTGTTGTGGAATGCCTGCTGATTTGCGCTCCTGCACATGCAGAAGCCCTGAAGCAATTTGCCTTAATATACGACAGAAAGCCGGAGGTTATTGTATGCGAAACAGCCCATACCACCGCTGAACTTTTGTACCACGGGCTTTCCTGCGCCACTAACGGCATTCTGACCTGGCTGATGCCCGGCAGCACCTATACAGAACATGCGTTTGCCGATGCGCACTCTATCTTTAAAACACACCAGCTGGTAGCCTGGATTGCCGGACTGAATACGCCTTCGGAAGAAAACACCGACCCGAAGCACCTCGAAATAACACACTACCGCCTGAATCAAAACAGGATTTATAGCCAACTGGCGAAGCGAATTTTGAATGCGGACACGCAGCTGCATTTTTTCAGGAATCACAGCTTAAAGGAATTCAAGACGGCTGGCGCTAAACTACATGAACTTTTTTTTTACATGGCAGAACGTTATCCGTATTACCTGGTGGTTGCCCGGTTTGGAGAACGGTCAGGCCGTTTTTCAGTAGAGCTTTCGGAAACAGAGACTGAAACTCTTCTTCTGCATTACGCCCATTTCAAGGACCGCCAGGTTATACAGCTCAGGCCTGTTCACCTCTTCATAAAAATCCCTTTCCTTTTAACGCGTTCAAAATATTTGTTGAGCACCTATTTAAAACATTTCCCGGATGTATTACGTGCTGATGAAAAGCACCACACCTTTTATTTCAGCAAATTCTGAATGACCGGAAAGGAATACCCCTACTTTTCGTACACGTAGTTATTACAGGAAAAATCCGAAAGATGCTGTGATTCGCATACTTTAATTTGTCGTTCATCCCAAAAGCCCGTTTTTAACCGATGAAGGCCTTGATTTTTAACACTTATGAGTTTTTAAATGAATACATTCGCGTAAAATTCTTCCAAAAAATATAGATGAAAAAAAAGTTTTACTCCCTCACTTTACTTTTTCTGTTAGCATTCTCTTCATTCCGAAGCTATAGCCAGTGTAACCTCACCTACTATGCCGGTATTGGCGTGGCGAATTCAGGAACGAACACGGCCACCTGGACCAACTTCGGCCCGGGCCAGTACTTTGCATGGCCGGTGCTGAACGGAGGAAGTTATGCGCTCAGCACCTGCGGAGCCCCCATCAATACACAGATCACAGGCTGGGACGCTTCGGCAAGCAGCGTGGTATTTTACAACGATGACAATGGCCCTGCTTGCAGCGGCACGTCTGCCTCGGTGGATAACTATATTCCGAACTTCACCAATTACATGTACGTTCAGGTGACACAGAGCAACTGTGCCGCAGGCGGCGCATCGTCCATCAATCTCTACCTCCGCCAAAATGACAACCTTGTATTTACGTCCTCTAATGCCGCCATGTGCTCCGGGCAAACGCGTATTCTAACGGCGACCCCTGCGAATGTAGGCTCTACCCCGGGAGGCTACGGAAACCCAGGCACCTTCTCCGGCACAGGCGTATCAGGCAATGTGTTTACGGCTCCTGTTGTGGCGACTCCTACTACCTATACAATTACCTATACCTTTGGTTATGTCTCTAAAACGCAAACCATTGTTGTGAACCCAAGCTGCCTGCCTGCGGAAGCGTTGAATTTTGACGGCACTGATGACCGGGTAACACTCGGTGCCTTTAGCATCAATGGTTCCTCTCCGCGAACCGTGGAGTTCTGGCTGAAAACACCGAACACCGGCACTTTTCAGAACCCGTTCTCATCGGGTACACCTAATAACAGCCAGGCATTCAACGTCAAGGTGACGCCTTCCGGTAAATTAGGATTCATGGGCTTTAACAACGACAATTATCCTTCGACCTGAACCACCATCGCTGATAACACCTATCACCACGTGGCTTTAAGTTATGATGGGACCACCATCACAGCCTACGTGGATGGTGCGCTGGAATGGACGTTTGCTGCCACTCTGGCCACAACGGGAACCAACAATATCATCGGTGCTTCCAATCATGTGGGTAATGAACAGTATTTTCCGGGAACGATCGACGAGTTGCGTGTATGGAATGTTGCCCGTACACAATGCGAGATCAGCTCCTATAGAGCTTGTGAGATTCCGACAACAGCGACAGGCCTGATCGCCAATTACCATTTCAACCAGGGATTAAGAAGCGGTTCAAATCCAACCGTCACCAGCTTAACGGACGATTCGGGAAATGGTTATAACGGAACTTTGAATTCGTTTGCTTTAAGCGGACCAACCTCCAACTGGATCGCACCGGGTGCTGTCACAACCGGCTCAACCACACCTGCATCGATCCCAACATCCACTGCTACGGCCAATGCCGCCTTGTGTAATGGCGTCAACGGAACGGCTACAGTTAGCGCTTCGGGAGGAACTCCTGCCTATACCTATTTATGGAATACAGGTGCCACCACATCTACAATCTCTTCCTTAGCCGGCGTAAAAACGGTAACGGTTACAGATGCCGGTGGCTGTAAAACAACCAGCAGTGTTTCCATCACTCAACCGGCAGCGATCCTGGTCCCTATAACAAGCTCGAATGTATCCTGCAATGGCGGAAGCAATGGCTCAGCCACCGTCACAGCTACAGGCGGGGCAGGCTCTTACACCTATTTATGGTCAACGGCTGCAACCACATCCGTTATTACAGGTCAAACAGTAGGCGTAAAAACCGTCACCGTAACAGATGCGAGCAGCTGCTCTTCAACAGCTACCGTCACCATCACGCAACCTCCGGCTTTAATCACAAGCACAGCTGTTACCAACGCTTTGTGCAATGGCGGGAGCACCGGATCGGCAACAGTAAGTGCCATCGGCGGAGCGGGTGGCTACACCTATCTTTGGTCAACTGGCGCCACAACATCTGTCATTACCAACCAGACTGCCGGTGTGAAAACAGTCACCGTAACGGATGCAAACAATTGTACCTCTATAAAAAATGTAACGATTTCCCAGCCGGCATCTGCCATCAGCACAACGACCCTTGCAACAGGTGTTTCATGCTTTGGAGGCAGCACCGGATCTGCTACAATCACGGCTACAGGCGGAACAGCCGGTTATACGTATTTATGGTCCACTGCCGCTACGACATCCGTGATCACGGGACAAACAGCCGGTGTGAAAACAGTTACTGTGACTGATGCAAACAATTGCACAAGCACAGGATCTGTTACGATCACTCAACCCGCAACAGCCCTGACCACCGGCACCGCTATTACCAATGTACCCTGCAATGGCGGAAGCACAGGTTCTGCCACGGTTACTGCTTCAGGTGGCACAGCAGGCTATACCTATTTATGGTCAACTGCTGCGACAAGCTCTGTGATCACCGGACAAACAGCCGGTGTAAAAACAGTGACGGTGACAGATGCCAACAGCTGTACAGCCACTAATACCGTTACCATTACACAACCAACCGCCCTGGCTACCGGCACCGCTATTACCAATGTGCCCTGCAATGGCGGCAGCACAGGCTCAGCAACTATAACAGTCTCAGGAGGAACAGCAGGCTATACCTATTTATGGTCAACCGCTGCAACAAGCTCTGTGATCACCGGGCAAACAGCCGGTGTGAAGACTGTGACGGTAACCGATGCCAATGGCTGTACAACAACGAACACGGTTACTATCACACAACCAACAGCCCTTGCCACAACGACAGCTGTCGCCAACAACCTTTGCTTCGGCGGCAGCACAGGCTCAGCAACTGTCACAGTCTCAGGAGGAACAGCAGGCTATACCTATCTATGGTCTACTGCCGCCACTACATCCGTGATCACGGGACAAACAGCCGGTGTGAAAACTGTCACGGTGACCGATGCTAATGGATGTACCAGAACCAGCTCCGTGAGCATCACACAACCTGCCACAGCCCTGAGTACAGCCACCGCGGCAACTAATGTCACCTGTAATGGCGGAAGCACAGGTTCTGCAACCGTAACCGCTACAGGCGGTACAGCTGGTTATACTTATTTATGGTCAACTGCTGCTACTACATCCGTGATTACCGGGCAAACCGCCGGCGTGAAAACCGTAACGGTAACCGATGCCAATGGTTGTACAACAACAAACGCTGTTACCATTACTCAACCCGCCACAGCCCTAAGCACAGCCACGGCAGTGACCAACGTGTTATGTAACGGAAACAGCACCGGCTCAGCAACTGTAACAGCCTCAGGAGGAACAGCTGGCTACACCTACTTATGGTCAACAGCAGCCACTACATCCGTGATCACCGGGCAAACTTCCGGCGTGAAAACCGTAACCGTAACCGATGCTAACGGATGTACCGCAATCAATACCGTCAGCATTACACAACCTGCTACAGCCCTGAGCACAGCCACAGCAGTAACCAACGTGCTATGTAACGGAAACAGCACAGGTTCGGCAACCATTACAGCCTCAGGCGGTACGGCAGGCTACACCTATTTATGGTCAACTGCCGCTACCACATCCGTGATCACGGGACAAACAGCCGGCGTAAAAACCGTCACGGTGACCGATGTCAACGGATGTACAAGAACTAATTCCGTGAGTATCACACAACCTGCCACAGCCCTGAGTACAGCCACCGCGGTGACCAATATCATCTGTAATGGCGGAAGTACAGGTTCTGCAACGGTTACTGCTACCGGCGGTACCGCAGGCTATACTTACTTATGGTCAACCGCGGCTACAAGCTCTGTGATCACCGGGCAAACCGCCGGCGTGAAAACCGTAACGGTTACCGATGCCAATGGCTGTAGCTCTGTGAACCTGGTGAGCATCACGCAACCAACTGCGGGACTGAGCGCAACCCAAACACAAACCAATGTTACCTGTGCTATTAATGGCAGAGCAGCTGTAACAGTGAGTGGCGGTACTCTTCCTTATACTTATACCTGGTCACCGACCGGTGGCAATGCGGCTACCTCAGCAACACTGAGTGCAGGCAGCTACACCTGCAGCATCACGGATGCTAATAACTGTACCCTCGCCAGCCTGTTTGCCATTACGGCCAACACTGTAGCTCCTTCGGTAACACTCAATGGCAGCACAGCGATTTGCAGCGGAGCATCGGCAACCTTAACTGCCGGAGGTGCTAATACTTACAGCTGGAGCACGGGGGCAACAAGCTCATCCATCAGTGTGAGCCCTCTTGCCACAACGGTGTACTCTGTCACCGGCACCAATAGTACCAACGGCTGTACAGCATCTGCTTCTCATACCCTCACCGTCAATGCTATTCCTGTAGTAAGCATTTCCGCGAGCCAGGCCTCTGTATGTCCTGGTCAAAGCAGCACGTTAACCGCCAGCGGGGCGACGTCCTACACCTGGAGCAGCGGCAGCACTACCAGCAGCATTACTTCCACGCCGGTAGTGGCCACTACCTATACTGTCACCGGATCCAATGCTACAGGCTGCACCAACAGCGCCACCCAGTCTATCGGCCTCTTCCCGGCACCAGCCATCAACATGCTCAACATCGGTAGCCCGAGCTCCTCTGTGTGTGCCGGCTCCAGCGCTACCCTGGTAGCCAGCGGGGTAAACAGCTACACCTGGAGCACCGGCTCCAATAATCCGACCATCGTCATAAGCCCTTCCGGCACTACGACCTATTCCGTAAGCGGAACGGATCTCAATGGC
This sequence comes from Bacteroidetes bacterium UBA4416, assembly GCA_002390745.1. GTDB lineage: Bacteria > Bacteroidota > Bacteroidia > B-17B0 > Aurantibacillaceae > UBA4416. The sequence goes on from DGQK01000074.1 coordinate 22,173, forward strand.
TGCTCAACTTCCAACTCCATTACCATTGGCATCAGTAGTACACCGACCCTTAGCGCTGTGTCAGCCGTGAGCGGTATTTGCCAGGGCTTTAGCAGCAGCTTAAACGTAAGCGGCGCCCTCAGCTATGCCTGGAGCACCGGCGAAACAGGCAGCAGCATTACCGTGAGCCCGACCGCTACATCTGTATACAGCGTCACTGGCACCAACGGACCCGGCTGTACGACTACGGCTACCCTCAGCCTGATAGTATACGCCAGCCCGACGGTGAACATTGGCGCCGATGCTGAAGTCCCTTCCGGAACTGCCTACCAATTGAACCCTACACAAACAGGAGCTACTTCCTATACATGGTCGCCGGCCACTTACCTGAACGCAACCAACATCCTGAACCCAAGTACGACACCGGAAGGTGACATCACTTATGTTCTGACTGTGGGCTCAGCCAATGGCTGCACCGCCAGCGACACGGTAGTGATCAAAGTCCTTAATGAGTTGGTAATTGCCAATTACATGAGCCCGAACGGCGATGGGCAAAACGACACCTGGAAAGTCAGCAGCCCGGCCCTGATCAAAGACTACAGCGTGACCATCATCGACAGCTATGGCAAGACGGTGTTCTCCACAGGCAGCAACTACAACAACGAGTTCGACGGCAAGCTTGGCGGGAAAGAACTTCCGGACGGTGTTTATTATTATTTCATCAAGAACGGAAATGATACCAAGTTCAAAGGAAGCATTACACTTACCAAATAAAACCAGATAAGCAACCTTCATTTACCTGACAGACCACGTTTATAAAAATACCAACATGAAAAAACTCATCCCCTATTTATTGCCGCTTCTGGCCCTGATGCTTAGCCAGACAGGCCGGGCGCAGCAGAGCAGCCTGTTCAACACCTACAGCCTGGATCCTTTGCAACTTAACATCGCCTATGCCGGCGCTTCCTGCACCGAGGCCAATGTGCATTACCGTACCCAATGGATCGGCATGAAAGAAGCTCCCAAAGTTTTACAGCTCAATGCTCACAGTGCCCTGGGAAAAAGCAATGCCCTGGCCCTGAGGGTCAACTCCCAGACACAGGGTATACTCAACACCCTGCAGGCCACTCTGGGCTATGCTTACCGCTTCCGCATCAGCGAAACTGCCAAAGTTCATCTTGGCATTGGTGTGGGCTGGACGCAGGCAGCCCTTAATGCCCAAAAGGCTGTGGTGATAGATGCCAACGATGTCACCCTCAATAACAGCAACCGCCAGACAGCCAACGGCTTTGATTCTGAGTTCGGGGCCATGCTGGTGGGCGAAAAATTAAAGGCCGGTGTATCGGTCCTGCACCTCTACAATACCAACCCGAATTTTTCCGGCAGCAGCACCTACAAAACCCTGCCGCAGTTCAACACGCAAATTGCCTACACCTTCAATAAAGGAAAGAAAGTAGAGATCGAGCCCTGGCTATTGAACCGTTACACCCTCAAAGGGGACAACGTCGTGGAGGGTATCCTGAACATTCATTTTATCAAGGCCATTACGCTTGGTGCCGGCTACCGGAGCAATTACGGTGTGATAGGTTTAGTGGGTGCGAAGGTTGGCAATATCAAACTGGCTTACAGCTTTGATTACGGAACAACCAAAAATGCGACGAACATGGGTTCTTCTCACCAGCTGATGCTAGGCTTCAGCATGTGTAAAAGTGCAAAGCCCCATAAGCCGGAGGAGAAAGAGCCGGTGGTGGTAACGCCAACGGTGGCTCCCGTGGCAGAACCTGTGAAAGAAGAAGCGGAGCCAATTGCTATTAAAGAAGAAATCAAAGAGGAGCCAAAGAAGGAAGAGCCCGTGAAGGAAAAAGAGGATATTCTGGCGATGATGAATAAATTAGCCGAAGAGGTGGTTTTCGATCTGAACAAATCGCAGCTGCATGAAGCGGGCCTTAAAAAACTGGATGAGATTGCCGCCCTGATGAAACGAGACCCGGAGCTGGTGATCAACATTGTGGGGCATACCTGCAACCTGGGAACTGCTGAGCGAAACAGCCTGCTCTCTGTTCGCCGGGCAACCTATGTGAGAGACCAGCTGGTGAGGCGTGGGGTAAACCCACTGAACATCGACCGGAGCAAAGGCGTGGGAGCCGATAATGCGCTCTACGACAACGATTCCGAACTACAGGCAAAAAACAGAACCATCAGGTTCGAAAGTGCGAAGTAAGTTTCTCATCCCTTTTTATTTAATTAATCGTTCTATAATCCCCCAACGAAAAATCCTCATCATATTTTATGGTGAGGATTTTTTGTGGAAACACGATTCCTTTCCGCAACAGCATGAAACAATAGTTTCTTTACTCCCGCTCTTCCTAGATTCATACAGGACGGTTTATGCCGGCAGGTTATGATTCGTCTGCCTGCGACAGGTTGCTGAGCTCCTCGCCCTGCCTGTTCTGCTCTTCAAGCGTCCAGTTGTCCGTCACCGTTGTTTCAAGCCACGAGCGGCCCGATTTCCGGAACACCTGCACGCCAAGTCCGTACACATCACTGAAATTTTGCTCCAGCTCAGAAACAGTCATCTGCGGAACAACCGTGATCTCTCCCGAATTATGCAAGGTCCTACATTCTTCGAGCGTAGAGCTGCTGTGCTTTATGAATTTCTTTGATGTACTTCCTCCTTTGGTATGAGGCTTCGAGAAGAATTCCAGCTTTAGGTATGGAAATAGTTTATTGAAGTCTTCCTGTATCGCGTAGATCTTTCGATGGTCGTTAATGATAAGTTTCATGGTTGGTATACTGTATTTTTATCTGTTTGTGATTTAGTTCCGTTTCTACGGGCTTATTCGTGCAGCGAGAGCAAGGGAATATGGGCATGGAATGCCATTCGTTTGGTATCAGGCTCTGTAAAAAGGCTTGCCAGTAATGACTTTTTTCTCGGGATCATGACAACAAGGTCCATTCCCGTCTTGTCAATGTAATCATTGATCCCTTCCACGACGTCGCTGGCTGTCGCAAAATGGCAGGAATAATCCAGCTGCCGGAAAGAGTCATCGAGTTGCAGGTCTTTCATGGCCACACTGAGATCTATTTCTTCACGCGATGCTTCGTCTACCACATGCAAAACGGAAACCTGAGCATCAAATATCCTTGCAAGGTCCTTCAGGGGCCACAGCAGGGATGGGGAAATATGCTTGTAATCACAGGCCAGCACCATTTTTTCGAGCGGCCTGAAAATTACGTTCCGGTCGATTACCAGCACCGGTAAGGAACAGGTGCGCATAACGGCGGTTGTGACGCTTCCGATGAATTTTTCGGTTAAGGATCCCGCACCCTGCATGCCCATCACGATCAGGTCTGCCCTGCACTCTCCGGCAAAACGCCCGATCTCATCGACGGCGAAACCCGACGCACAGGCACATTCCACATCAGTAAGATCATTCCTGTTTTGCAGGATTTGTTCGCGGACTTTTTTCAGGCGCAGCATTGCACTCTCCTCCATCTCGTCCACCGCAGGAACTATGACAGCGGCGTCGGCAGCCACAACAGGAATGTAAAATACATGGAATAAAACAATCCTGGCATGCATGAACTTCGACAGTTCAGCTGCATAGCGCGTGGCATTATCCGACGCCTGTGAAAAATCGACAGGTACAAGCAGGGTTTTCATGACTGACAATCCGGGCTTAGAACGTAAATATCAGCAAGTCGCAGACAATTGCCAGCAATGCTACGTAACAAATCGCACGCATCGGCGCTACCGCCAGGATAAGCGCGAGCGAAATAATGGATGGGAAGGCGATCATTGCCAGTTTCAGAATGCTGTCGCCTGCTCCGAAAGAAGCGGCAATGCCACCGCTGCAGCCGATAATTACGACCAGGACTGAAATGATGCCGAAGCGATTGAACTCCAGACTTTCCCAAAAGGCCGCGGTACCTTTATGGCCTGCGTGAGTATGAGTACTTTGCTTACGGGTAGTGTTAATGGTTGTTTCCATGATATTCAGGATTTATAGTTAAACAATAGATGATCCAGAGATAGTTTATCCCAATCTGCCGGAATGATGAGTAGCAATAATAGCAATGCCAGCCTGGGAAGCGCGTGGCGCGTATCCCACATGGGCCTGTCGATCCCAAAGCCTATGGAGGCAACTACCAGGTTAGCCCCGAGAAGGTACAGGGCGGGATATTTTAAAAGTCCGGCAACCAACAGAGCACCGCATACCAGTGCTGTACAGCTTGTGTACCAGGCAGCAGAAACAGTCAGGATGCGCGGAATGCCGTTTCGTGAAAAAACAGGCTCAAAGGTTCCGATCACATTTCTGACCTTTACCCTGAATACAGCATCGTATCCCTGAAAGAGGAACAGGCTGCCAAGGAAAAGCCTGGCGATAAGCGCCGCTCCTTCATAATGGTATAGACTGAGAGTTTCCAATTTCCTTTGTTCACAGGTTACGGAACAAAGGTAGCGCGCCGTTAGGCACCGGGAAATGACAAAGGTCAAAACAGGATATGACCTTTATCAGTAGCTGAATGAAAAACCGCTGCTAGTTCTTCATCGTTGCAAGCTTTGCATAATTTAAAACGGTGATCGTGCCTCCCGACACATCGATCAGCTTATCTTCTTTAAAGTCGCTGAGTGTGCGAATGACCGTTTCTGTAGCTGTTCCAACCATATTCGCAAGGTCTTCCCGCGAGATGTTCATACTGAACGTGTGATCCTTTTCCTTTTTATACGTGTCGGAAAGCCTCACAAGCGCTTCGGCAACACGCTTTCTTACCGAATGATAGGCCAGCTTGACAAGTTGCTTTTCGTTCTCATGCAGATTGTTGGAGAGGATACCGATGAACTTCCGGGATACTTCCGCGTTCTTATAAATCAGTTCAAAAAAATCCTCGCGTGGCAGCATGTAAACCTCCGAATCTTCGAGAGCAGTGGCTGAGCCTGAATAAGGCCGGTCCTGCAAAAGCGGGATGTATCCAAAGAAATCACCTTCTTTGTAGAGTTCGGTGATAAGCTCTTTTCCCGATTCTGCGGCATGATAGGCCTTTATCTTACCCTTGCTTACAAAATAGATGCCTTTGGGATAGCTGCCTTCCTTGTAAATATCGTCCTTTTTTTTGTAGAATCTCAGATCGCGCTGCTCCGAAAGCTGCTTCAGAGAATCCATCCCTTTTGCCTCCGTCATAAAATCGTTGATGCCCGACATCGTCTTCTCAAACTCCTTTTTGAACATGGCGTTTTTTTTCAGGCGTATCTCGATCGCACTCAACAACTCCACATCATCAAATGGCTTGGTAAGATAATCATCTGCTCCCATCTCCATTCCTTTCCTGAAATCGCTGCGCTCAGCTTTTGCCGTAAGGAAGATAAAAGGAATGCCTGCAGTCTCTTCGTTCTTCGAAAGCAGGTGCAGGACACCGTGGCCATCAAGAACAGGCATCATGATATCACAGATGATCAGATCGGGCTTTTCCCTGATAGCCAGCTCAACACCTTCTTTCCCATTTGCGGCTGTAATGACGCGGTATTGCGCCAGGCTTAATATCTCGGCTGTATTTTCACGCACGTCCTGGTTGTCCTCTATCAGTAAAATGGTTTTCATATGACTTATTGTGGGATTCTGATGGTAAATAGGGTTCCTTTGGTTTCCTCGCTGTCAAAATGAACGGAGCCATCCATAAGCTCGGCGTATTTCGCAACAATGCTCAGCCCCAGGCCGGTTCCCTGGATGTGTGTGGCATTGTGGCCCCTGAAAAAGCGACCGAACAAATGCTTCTGGTCTTCTTTGGGGATTCCTATGCCGTGGTCGCGTACAGAGATTTCAAAGGAATGCCCGCTCAACGCGGAATTCACTTCTATGGCACCGCCTTCCGGCGAGAATTTAATCGCATTGGAAATCAGGTTGAATAACACATTCCTGAAAATTTTCGGATCGAGAGATGCCGTTTCCGGGCCGCTGTGCTGATACGTTATGTGCTGGCCGCCGGAAGCCATCAGCTGCATCTCCGAAATAATACCTGAGATAAAGTCCTTCACTTGGATCCTTTCCGGAAGATGCTCTATACGCCCCTCCTCCAACCTGCTCACCGACAGAAAATCATTGAGGATATCCGTCAGGTTATTGATCGAGGTCTTGATCTTAGTGACATGCTTGTTTTGATTTTGCACATCATTCTGCTCGCCGTACTTCTTAACCAGGGAGAGCGAAGACATCATGGTGGTCAGCGGGGTCCTGAATTCGTGAGAGGCCATAGACACAAACCTTGATTTGAGCTCATTCAGTTCTTTCTCCTTTTGCAGGGCGAAGTGAAGGTCCTTCTTTGTCTTCTCCAGCTCCTGTATCGCCTCTTCAAGGATCATGGTCCTGTTCTTCACCTGCCTTTCCAGCTCTACGGAATAATCCTTGAGCCGTTCTTCGGCCTGCTTTCGCATGGTAATATCAATGATAAAAGCTACCACAAACCTTCCTTCTGAAGTCGTATAAGGGCTCAGGCTTATTTCTACCGGCAGCTCTGTGCCATCCTTCCGCAGGCCATAAAGCTCCATACCCGCCCCCATTGCCCGTGCATGCGGGTTCTTGTTATACCGGTCGCGGTGCTGCGTATGCGCCGAAAAACGTTGAGGGATCAGCGCTTCTATCTTTTTCCCCAACAGTTCACCCGGCTCATAGCGGAAAAGCTTCTCCGCACTGGGATTGATATTGATAATTTCGCCCTTTTCATTCGTGATCAGAATTCCTTCCGTCGCATAAAGAAAAAGGGCATCCATGCCTTCCTTACTTTGCATTTTATAGACGCTGTATGTATTCATGCGAAGGTACAAATTAATGAGCACGAAAATAAACGCTATTATTTACGTGAAATATGACAAAAGTCAGCCTGTTTCCTGACAGGGCTCAATAATAAACCGGAATATACCCAGGACCTTTGCTCCGGCAATCAGGATACATGCCCGGCCAAAGGCAAAGCTGTTGCACCCGGGCATTCCTGTGCAGGCCTTATGTTACACAGTCCTGTTGAACAAAAAATGATCAAAGAACCCAATAGCCTGTTATTGTGCTACCACTGCGGCGAGCCTTGTGAAACAGAAACAATCCGGATAAACGATAAGGCATTCTGCTGCCAGGGTTGTAAAACCGTTTATGAAATTCTCAACAAAGTAGAACTGTGCGATTATTACAGCCTGGATAAGGCACCGGGGCTGACGCAGAGAAAACCGGTGCGCCCCGATAAATTCGCGTTCCTCGACGATAAAGACCTGCAGGGAAAACTGATTAATTTTAAAGACGGACACCAGAGCCACGCGAGCTTTTACCTTCCGCAAATGCATTGCAGCTCATGCATCTGGCTGCTGGAACATCTCGGCAGGGTCGACAGCCACATCGTCCGCTCACAGGTCAATTTCCTGAAAAAGGAAGTGAGCGTGGTGTTCGACCATGAACACTGCTCTCTGCGAAAAGTAGCCGAGCTCCTTACCATGATTGGCTATGAACCGCACTTCAGCCTCCATAACCTGGCGGCCAAACCTTCTGCAACTTACGACAAAAGCAGGATCTACAAGATTGGCATTACGGGCTTCTGCTTTGGCAACATCATGCTTCTGAGCTTTCCGGAATACTTTTCCCTGGGCAATATGACGGAGAGCAACCTGCAGAAACTGTTCTCCTTCCTGATCCTTTTATTATCGCTTCCTGTTTTTTTCTACGGAGCTTCCGACTTTTTTATCTCCGCCTGGAAAGGTATCCGGCAGCGCATCCTGAATATCGACGCACCTATTGCCCTGGCTATCCTCATTACTTTCGGGCGAAGCCTTTACGAGATCCTATCGCATAGCGGCGCGGGGTACATGGACTCGATGAGCGGCATTGTTTTTTTCATGCTGCTGGGGCGTTTTTTCCAGGACAAAACCTACAACACCATGGCCTTCAACAGAGATTACACCTCTTACTTTCCTTTAGGCGTTACCGTTTTGGAGGAAGGAGGCCGTGAACGACAGATCCCCGTCTCAGAATTAAAAACGGGACATCGTATGAAAGTACACAGCGGCGAGATCATCCCCGCCGACTGCATCCTGTTTCTTGGCAAAGGCATGATCGATTACAGCTTTGTTTCAGGTGAAGCCATGCCTGTGGAAAAGCACATCGGCGAAATTATTTATGCCGGCGGCAAGCAGATGGGCGGTGCCCTGGAGCTGGAAGTGGTAAAGGATGTATCGCAGAGCTATCTGACACAACTGTGGAACAACGACGCGTTCAGCAACGACGAGGAAAAAAGCACATCCTATATCCATGCGCTCAGCCGGTACTTTACGCTGATCCTGTTTTCCGTTGCCACGGCGGCAGCTTTCTACTGGCAGATGCATGACCCGTCGCGGGTATGGGGCGCTGTCACCGCTGTGCTTATTGTAGCCTGCCCTTGTGCTCTTCTGCTCTCGGCAACCTTTACCAATGGCAATATGCTGCGGATCCTCCAGAAATACGGTTTCTATGCGCGCCATGCCAGCGTCATCGAGCAGATACCACGGGCCGATACCATCGTATTCGATAAAACCGGAACCATCACGCTGCAACGAGGCAAATCGTCCATCATTTATACCGGCAAGCCTCTGCCGGCAGAGGCCCAGCAAATGATACGCTCGCTGGCCGGACAATCGGGGCATCCGCTCAGCAAGGCCATCATACAATCCCTGCCATTCTCCAAAATGCTGCCTGTAAAGCACTATAAAGAGATCCCCGGCCACGGCCTGAAAGGTTACATTCTTGACCGGGAAGTCATGATGGGGTCAGCAGATTTTGTGCAGGATAAAAAAAATACGTCGATGCCAGGAAGCCATGTGTATGTAAAGATCGACGGCGAGATTGCCGGGTACTACAGCATTGGCACAAGCTACCGGGAAGGGCTTTCGGGGCTTCTGAAAAAACTGCGCAGCAAATACAGGATCGCCTTATTATCGGGCGACAATAACTCCGAATATAACAGGCTGAAATCCTGGTTCAATGAAGGCCTCCTGTTTGGCCAGTCGCCACAGGACAAGCTGGATTATATACATTCTCTGCAACAGGACGGCCACAAGGTGATCATGATCGGCGACGGCCTCAACGATGCCGGAGCCTTAAAGCAAAGTGATGTGGGAATCGCTGTGTCCGATAATGTCAATAATTTTTCACCGGCCTGCGATGTGATCATGAAGGGAGAAAGCCTTGGCTACCTGGATACCCTGCTGGCCTATTGCAAAAAGAACAGGCAGATCATCAACCTCAGCTTTGTGATCTCTATCATTTACAACCTCATCGGCCTGTACTTCGCCGTGAGGGGAGAGCTAAGGCCCGTGATTGCCGCCATCCTCATGCCCATCAGCTCGGTGAGCATTGTACTGTTCACCACCGGCATGAGCTCGCTGTTCGCCATGAAACTGAAAAAGACGGCCTCAACATTACAGAAGCATTCAAAAACTGATAAAGATCATACCTCTGATTGACTCTTCTCAGAGTCCGTCAACACACACCAAAGTACTTTTGAGCATTCAATATGAGCGTCATTATTATACTCATTTCCGCCAGTCTCCTGATCGCCCTGGGATTTTTGATTGCCTTCATCTGGTCTGTAAAAACGAATCAGTATGAAGACGATTATACCCCTTCGGTGCGGATGCTGTTTGAAAACGACACCAAACAAATACCTGACGAAGAAGAAAAACAACAACCAAACACTTAAACCCTATGGAGCTACAAAAATTTCAGTATGACAACAAAATCGTAAAGTGGTTTGCTTACGCCACCATGTTCTGGGGCGTGGTAGGAATGATCGCGGGGCTGCTCGCTGCCCTTCAACTGGCTATTCCTGCCCTGAACATGGAGTTACCTTACACCACCTTTGGCCGCGTCCGCCCTATTCACACCAATGCCGTGATCTTTGCCTTTGTAGGGAACGGTATTTTTATGGGTGTGTATTATTCCCTGCAACGCCTGCTGAAAACGCGCATGTTCAGCGACCTCCTGAGCAAGGTGCATTTTTATGGCTGGCAGCTCATCATCGTTCTGGCCGCTATTTCACTCGCCCTTGGAAAAACCACAGGCAAGGAGTATGCGGAACTTGAATGGCCGATCGATATTCTGATCACTATTGTATGGGTTGTTTTCGGCTGGAATATGTTCGGAACCATCATCCGCCGCCGCGAGCGCCATTTGTATGTAGCCATCTGGTTTTACATTGCCACCTTTGTAACCGTTGCCATGCTGCATATTGTGAACTCGATCGAGATCCCGGTTTCGTTCTGGAAATCCTATTCCTGGTATGCCGGCGTTCAGGATGCCCTGGTGCAGTGGTGGTACGGGCACAATGCCGTGGCCTTCTTCCTGACGACGCCATACCTGGGCCTGATGTATTACTTCCTGCCTAAAGCCGCCAACCGGCCTGTGTATTCCTACCGCTTGTCCATCATCCATTTCTGGTCCCTCATTTTTATTTACATCTGGGCCGGGCCTCACCACCTGCTTTATACAGCAGTGCCCGACTGGGCGCAGTCGCTGGGCGTTGTTTTCTCCCTGATGCTCATCGCTCCATCCTGGGGTGGTATGATCAACGGCCTGCTTACCCTTCGCGGTGCCTGGGATAAAGTGCGCGAGGAAGTGGTATTGAAATTCATGGTAGTGGCTGTAACGGCCTACGGTATGGCAACTTTTGAAGGGCCAATGCTTTCGCTTAAGAATGTCAGCGCAATCGCACACTACACCGACTGGATCGTTGCACACGTGCACGTTGGCGCCCTTGGCTGGAACGGCTTCCTGACCTTCGGTATCCTGTACTGGCTCATCCCGAAACTTTTCCGCACGGAGCTGTACTCCAAAAAACTGGCGAACATGCATTTCTGGATCGGCACTCTGGGAATCGTTCTCTACGCGATTCCGATGTACTGGAGCGGCATCATGCAAAGCCTTATGTGGAAAGAGTTTACCCCTGAAGGGCAACTAAAATGGCAGTTCATGGACACCGTTACTAAAATGATCCCTTTCTACATTACCAGGGCGATTGGCGGAACGCTTTATCTGACTGGCGCTGTGATCATGGTATACAACATCGTTAAAACGATCAAAGCCGGCTCTTTCCTTGCCAATGAAAATGCAGAAGCCCCTGCCCTGGAAAAAGTTTACAACACACACGGCAAAGAGCACTGGCACCGCTGGATCGAACGTAAGCCTGTACAGATGATGATTGTGAGCCTTGTAGTCGTTGCCATCGGCGGCATCATTGAATTCGTGCCGACCTTCCTTGTCAAATCCAATATCCCTACCATTGCCAGTGTCAAACCTTATACTCCGCTCGAACTTCACGGAAGAGACATTTATGTACGGGAAGGCTGCTATACCTGCCACTCGCAGATGATCAGGCCTTTCAGAAGCGAAACAGCGCGCTACGGCGAGTATTCCAAAGCCGGTGAATTTGTGTACGACCACCCTTTCCAGTGGGGAAGCAAGCGTACGGGGCCGGACCTGGCGCGCCTTGGCGGCAAATATCCCGATAGCTGGCATTACAACCACATGCTCGACCCTACCTCCATGTCGCCGGGCTCTATCATGCCGCCTTACCCGTGGTTGTTCGACGACCAGATCGATGTATCCTCTACGGTAGCAAAAATCAAAGCGATGAAACGCCTCGGTGTTCCTTACCCTGAAAACTATGAGCATGTAGCTGCTGCCGATATGGAAAAACAGGCCAAGCTGATCACAGAAAGCCTCGGAAAAGACGGCATCAGCATCCTTCCGGACAGGGAGGTGGTAGCACTGATCGCTTACCTGCAGCGCCTGGGAACCGACATCAAGCACGAAGCAAAAAAAGACACCCTTAAGTAGCCTTAACTCTCTAAAAACAACGCATTATGAAATTCATCAATTATCTAGAAAGCATGACGGGCGTAGGCATCTACCCGCTCAGTTCTCTCCTGATCTTCTTCCTCTTCTTTGCCGGCGTCATGGTATACGTGATCAAAGGGAGAAAGGAATATTTCGACATGCTTTCCCAGCTTCCGCTTTCCTCCAGACAAAAAGATCAATCCACACCAAATACTACCGTTTATGATGAGGCACACTAAAAACAAGGCCATCGCCGCAGGCTTACTGCTACTTCCTGTCTTTGGCTTCGCCCAGGAAGCCGGCTCTGCGCCGGACCACACAAGCTATTTTTCAAACGCCCTTTTCAATGCCTTGCTGGTGCTGATCATCGCCCTGCTCATTGTGATCATTGCCCTGGGCCAAACACTCAGGAATATTGCAGGGAGCGACTACCTGATCGACAAGGCAAAGGAAAAAGATGAAAAAAACAAGCATCAGGATACCATCAGGAACGCAGGGCTTATGCTCCTGCTCTTCTCAGGCCTGAGCATGGAGGCGCAAAACGCCCAGGCTTCCGCCGACAGCTGGCGGATTGGCGGCCTGGACATGCTCACGTTCTACAGCATGATCGCATTCATCGTGCTTGAGGTGATCCTTATCATCATCCTGTACAGACTGATCACGGGCTTTATCAAGCCAGAACTGCGGGCATCCGTTCAGGCATCTAAACCAAAAGAAAAAACCATCTTCGAGAAGCTGAATGCTTCCGTGGATATAGAGAAGGAGCACGATATTATCCTTGACCATGATTACGATGGCATCCGGGAGCTGGACAACGATCTCCCGCCATGGTGGAAATACGGTTTTTACCTGACGATTACCATTGCCGTTATTTACCTGATCAACTTCCACATTACCGGCACAGGCGACTTGCAGACAGAGGAGTACCGCAAAGCGATCGCACAGGCCAAAGCCGACGTGGCAGAATACATGAAAAATGCCGCCAACAATGTGGATGAAACAAATGTGAAGCAGCTGGAAGGCGCCGACATCGAAAGTGGCAAAGAACTTTTCATCGCCAACTGTGCTGCCTGTCATGGAAAAGCCGGACAGGGATCGGTAGGACCGAACCTGACGGATGCTTACTGGCTGCATGGTGGATCGCTCGCCGATATTTTCAAAACGGTAAAATACGGCTGGGTCGACAAGGGCATGAAGTCATGGAAGGAAGACCTTTCCCCGATGCAGATTGCACAAATCTCGAGCTTCATCAGAACGCTGGCAGGCACCAATCCTCCCGACGGAAAATCACCACAGGGAGACCTTTACCAGGAGAATGCGGCGCCAGCCGACTCCTTAGCCCTGACCAAAGATACCCTGGCAGTAAAAGCCGATTCTCTTAAATAAATAAAAAGCATGGAACATACCGGGCATACAGAAGATTCATTCCGCGATCACATTGCTACCGTTGATGAAAACGGCAAGCGAAAATGGGTCTTTCCGCTTAAGCCTTCCGGACGGCTGTACGATTATCGCAAGTATTTAAGCTATGTATACCTGCTTGTTTTCTTTGGGCTCCCTTTTATCAAGGTGCATGGCGAGCCCCTCTTCATGGTCAATATCCTGGAGCGGAAGTTCATCCTCTTCGGCATGATCTTCTGGCCCCAGGATTTTTTCATCTTCGGAGTTGGCATGCTCATCTTCATTGTATTCATCGCACTGTTCACCGTCATCTTCGGACGTGTGTTCTGCGGCTGGGTTTGCCCGCAAACCATTTTCATGGAAATGCTTTTCCGGAGGATCGAATACCGGATCGACGGCGATGCCCCACATCAGAAGGCATTGGCGCAGGCTCCCTGGAACCGCACGAAGATCATTAAACGGGTTACCAAGTACAGCCTCTTCTTCCTGCTGTCCTTCCTGATTGCCAATACGTTCCTGGCATACATCATAGGCATGGACGAGCTGATCAGGATTGCTACCGAACCGATGGGGCAGCATATCGGCGGACTCATCGCCATCCTGATTTTCACCTGCGTGTTCTTCTTCGTGTACTCCTGGTTTAGGGAACAGGTCTGCATCATCGTCTGCCCTTATGGCCGTATGCAAGGCGTACTCCTTGACAAAGATTCGATGATTGTGGCTTACGACTATGTCCGTGGAGAAGATCGCCACAAATTCAAAAAGAATGAAGTAAGAACCGGCGGCGACTGTATTGATTGCAACAAATGCGTCAAAGTATGTCCCACAGGCATCGATATCCGCAACGGCACCCAGCTCGAATGCATCAACTGCACGGCCTGCATTGATGCCTGCGATGAAATGATGGATGCCGTAGGAATGGAGAAAGGACTGATCCGCTTTGCATCAGAAAGCGGTATTAAGAACAAGGTAAAGTTGTCTTTTACAACCCGTATGAAAGCATATTCGGCGGTGCTCTTATTGCTGATCGGCGTGGAGAGTTTCCTGCTGCTGAGCCGCTCCGATTTCGACGCTACCGTTATCAGGGCCAAAGGCATGCTTTACCAGGAGCAGCCTCAGGACAAGGTCAGCAACCTGTTTACCGTTAAACTGGTGAACAAAACCCGCGATGAGCTTCCCGTGAACCTGAAAATAGAGAATTTTCCGGGGGCAAGCATCGAAGTGATCGGTAAAGACCTGATCGTAAAAAAAGAAAGCATGACTCAGGGAAGCTTCTTTATTTTCCTTGATAAACGCGCTATCCACAAACGAAAAACAGAATTAAAAATCGGCATCTATAGCAATGGCAGGCTCGTGAAGACTGTCAAAACAAGCTTCTTCGGGCCGGTAACACATTAAAAAAAGCACAACATGGTAAACTGGGGAATAAAAATAGCCGTTGTATATATTGGCTTCGTAGTGCTCATTACAAGCATGGTCATGATCAGTAGCTCGCACAAGGTAGACCTGGTAGCTAAAGATTATTATGAGCAGGAGCTGAACTACCAGCAGAAAATAGACGCGGTGAGCCGTGAGAAGCAGTTAAAGGAAACCATAGACTACCGGCTTACGGCAAGCGGCATCCTGCTCCAGGCAGCTCCTTCCGGCATTTCCGGCAATTTTAAAGGAGAGGTGCTGCTTTTCCGTCCTTCTGATTCTTCCCTGGACCTGAAGCAGAAGCTCAGTTTCAACAGCAAGGGAGAACAGTTGATCCCAAAAACAGCACTTCAGAAGGGCGTTTATAAAATGTGCCTGTCCTGGGAAAACAATTCGGTTACTTATTACAAAGAACGTATCATTACGATCTGATGGCATACTTCCTCGCAGCCATATCGCTCGGTTTCCTCGGCAGCTTCCACTGTATTGGCATGTGCGGCCCCATCGCTCTGGCATTGCCGGTGCACCAGCTGACACCATCCCGTAAAACATTTTCGATCCTGTCATATCAGTTGGGAAGGATCAGCACCTATGCTCTGTTGGGCGTCCTGTTCGGCCTTATCGGGCAAAGCTTTGCGCTGTTCGGTTTTCAGCAGGCCCTGTCGGTCATTGTGGGAAGTCTTGTGTTGCTGGTACTTCTTGTTCCGCAGCGCCTTGTCAATTCTTTCAGTCCTACCAGGCAGGTATACGCATGGCTCGCCAGGCTGAAACAGCACATGGCCCGGCTATTTCAGAAAAGAAGCATCGCTTCCTTCTTCGGGATAGGCCTGCTCAACGGCTTATTGCCCTGCGGACTGGTATATGTTGCCATTGCCGGAGCCATTGCGGCAGGCTCCGTATGGAAAGGAATGCTATTCATGGCCTTCTTTGGCATCGGTACTTCGCCGCTCATGTTTTCCCTGAGCTATACCAGCCATATCCTCAGCGTCAGGGTTCGTCATCTCATTCATAAAGCGGTGCCCATACTCACAGGTGTGATGGCTGTGTTACTGATACTCAGAGGTCTTAACCTGGGTATAAGCTATATCAGCCCAAAGCTGGAGACGAACCTGCAAGATACCACTGCCAGGCATGCCACCCTGAAATGCTGCCACAAACCTTAATGAACCTGATATACGACTAGCCATGATGACACTACAGCTGGCAGAACTCGCCATTCATATCCCCGAATGCATCCCTCTGTTTGAAGCTTACGGATTCGATTATTATCAGAACGGTAATCAGACGCTCAAGGAAGCCTGCGACGAAAAAGGCCTGGCTTTTTCCAGGGTAGACGAAGAGCTCAGCAAGCTTCAAAAAAAACAAGACCACCATCTTACCATCGAAGACCTGGACCCTGAGCGCCTCATCAACGCCATTAACGGGCAACATCACGATCATGAAGCGGAAACCCTCGCTTCTATCCATAATGCCATCCAGGACCTTACCGCCACTTCCCAAACCGATCTTCCCCACATCGCCGTGCTTTGCCATATCGACAGGAAGTTTGGCGAGCTCAAAGAAATGTTGCTGAGCCATTGTGCCAGGGAAGATAAATACCTGTTCCCGCAGATCAGGAGCCTGCTGAAGCTCCGTAACGAAAACACGGCTGCTTTCCAGGATGCTGTTCTCAAAACAACGCATCTGATCAGGAGCCTGGAGCTGGAGCACAGGCAATCTGTTGACTGCCTGAAGGAGATCAAAAGCCTGCTGAACGGCTTCGACGTTCCCGATGGTGTTTCACAGACTTATAAGTACCTGATGCAAGAGCTCAAAGCCTTTGAAGCGGATTTTCATTTACACATCCATATCGAGAACAATGTGCTTTTCCCAAGGATCAAGGATCTGAGCGACCGGTTCAAACATCTGCACCTCTAAAAAAAGAAAATATGAACCTGGTAGAAAAATACAATGTTCCTGCGCCGCGCTATACCAGCTACCCCACCGTTCCTTATTGGGATGGCCAGGTGGATGAGGCTGTATGGACGCAACAATTGAAACATGCTTTTGCGACGCACCACAAGGACGGCATCAGCCTATACATTCACCTTCCGTTCTGCGAAAGCCTCTGCACTTATTGCGCCTGCAACACACGCATTACGGTGAACCATGCTGTGGAGCGGCCCTACATCGAAACGCTCCTGCAGGAATGGGACCTGTACCTCCGGCAGTTCGGCACAAAACCCCTCATCCGGGAGATCCACCTGGGGGGCGGCACACCCACCTTTTTTTCGCCGGAGAATTTGCAGGACCTCATCCGCTCGATCCTGAACCGGGCAGAGCTTGCGCCCGTTCACGACCTCAGCTTCGAAGGGCACCCGGGCAATACGACTGCCCGGCATTTAGAAGTGCTGTACGGACTCGGCTTCAAAAGGGTCAGCTTCGGCATCCAGGATTTCGACATACGGGTACAGGAAGCCATCAACCGCTACCAGACTGTGGAAGAGGTGAAGCTGGTGATGGAGCAGGCCCGCCGGGCGGGCTATACGTCCATCAACGTAGACCTTGTGTACGGCCTTCCTTACCAAACAGTAGCTTCGGTGCGGCAAACCATTGAACAGATCATTACGTTAAGACCTGACCGTATTGCTTTTTACAGCTATGCCCACGTGCCATGGCTGAAGCCGGGCCAGCGAAACTATACCGATAAGGACCTGCCGCTGGCCGATGAAAAAAGAAGACTTTATGAAACCGGCAAAACGCTGTTCACACAGGCAGGCTATTCGGATATCGGCATGGATCATTTTGCACTTCCGGGCGATGAGCTGCTGACGGCCTTTCGCAACGGAAGGCTTCACCGCAACTTCATGGGTTATACCGCCAACAGCACCGGCTTACTGATCGGCCTAGGCTGCTCTGCCATCAGCGACTCCTGGTCGGCCTTTTCACAAAACATCAAAACGGTGGAAGCATACCGCGAAGCCGTGAGCCAGGGAAAATTCCCGATACATAAAGGGCATGCGCTTAACGATGAAGACCTGCTGATCAGGCAGCACATCCTCGATCTGATGTGCAGGCATGAAAGCGATTTCAGCAAAACGCCGCAAAGCCGGCTCCTGCTGGACGAGTGCCGCCTGCGGCTGGATGAGATGCTGGCAGATGACCTGATCCGTATCTCCGGCTATACTCTTAGCCTGTCCGGTCAGGGAAAGGACTTCTTAAGAAACATCTGCCTGGCCTTCGACAAGCGCTACTGGGAAAAGCAGCCGGTGCAGGCCACTTTCAGTACCACCGCCTGATTTCAGCACGACAACCATCATCGCCTATGAAAAAAGACATCAGCCGCATCCGCACAAACTACCAGGGTGAGTTACTTGACGAAAAGCAGGTGAACCCTGACCCGCTCGAACAGTTCGACACATGGCTCCGGGAAGCTATCGACGCGGAGCTGACAGAGCCTACCGCAATGATCCTTGCAACGGCAACAGCATCGGGAATCCCTTCGGTACGAACGGTGCTTTTAAAAAGCTACGATCGGAAAGGTTTCGTGTTTTACACCAATTACAAAAGCCGCAAGGGTACCGAGATCGAAGAGAATCCGCATGCTTCTGTGCTGTTCTTCTGGCCTCAGCTGCAACGGCAGGTAAGGCTTTCGGGCATCCTGAGCAAAACAGATCCCGCCGATTCCGAACGGTATTTTAAGGAGCGCCCGGTAGAAAGCCGGATCTCGGCCTGGGTATCCAGCCAGAGCCAGCCGCTCGACAGCAAAGCAGAGCTGGAAGAAAATTACCGCCTCTTTGAGGAAAAATACAGCAGCAAAGAGATCCCCTACCCTCCCTTCTGGGGCGGCTATTGCCTGAGCCCGCAGGCCTACGAATTCTGGCAGGGACAGCCCAACCGCCTGCACGACCGGGTGGAATACCAACTCGACCCTGAAAGCCGTATCTGGCAAACCGTACGCCTGGCACCATAGCTACACTATGTATTCCTAAATGAGGTGCTCTACAGTTTCACCTGCAGGGTTACATAAAAATTGCGCGGGTCGGAAGGAAGAATACCCGGGCCGGGATAACCCTCGGCGCGGCGGGTGAAATAATACTGATTCGTAAAATTATTAATCCCTGCCGACAGGCTCAGAAACTTGTAGCTGTACTGCGCCGACACATCAAAAATAGTATAAGCGGGAATAAGTCCTGTAATGGCATTGGAGCTGAATGTAGAATTAGTAGCGTCGGCAAACTGCTCTGCCGTATAAGCTCCCTGCACCGTGGTACTGAATTTCTTATACCTGTAGGTGAGGCCGCTTCTCAGTATGCTGGCAGGCACAAGCTCCACGATCTTATTTTTAAAACCGCTTTCCCTGCTGTCGATGTAGCGCGCATCGGTGTAAGACGCATTTACAAACCAGCTCAGTTGATGTTTGGCAGCCCTGTTGAATAATTTAAACAGATCGAGCTCTGCAAAGCATTCCGCGCCGATGTTGCGGCTATCCGAAATATTGGTGCGGTAGCGGTATAATACATAGGTTGAGCTGTCTTCCATGAGCACCGTGCCGATGCGATTATTGTAGCGCAAATAATACACGCTGAAATCGAGGTAGAGAATGTTCCGGATCGTCCAGCGCACGCCTCCGTCGGCCGTATAGCCCGTTTCATCTTTCAGGTTATTGTCTACCCTGAAATTAGGATTGACGATGCGCATATCATTGAAATTGATCGAGCGGTAGTTCTGACTGAAGTTGGCATACAGCTCTACACCCGACACGGGTTTATACAGGAGCCCGATGCCGGCCAGCACAAAGCTGCGGTTGTTGGTCCGCCGATCGTTGTGCCTGATATCGAGGATCACATTGCCTGCCAGGTCGCGGTTGGTTTCCCTGTAGTAGCCGTCGGAAGAAGTGCTGATGTATTCGAAGCGAAGGCCGGGCGTGATGCTGAATTTTTTGCTGACCTGAAAAATATTTTCAGAAAACACCGCGATGTTGCGGCTTGGAAACACAAAGGAGCTGTGCTCCAGGTTATCGGGATGCAGATAATTGAAATTGGGGCCCGAAGTAGAATCGCCATTTCCCTGGCGACGGAACGTATGGCCCTGGTAATACCTCGCACCCACCAGGAAGGTGGATACATTTTTTAAAAACGTATATTGATGCAGCAGCCTCAGCTCCGAACCGAAATTTTTATACTGGTCGCCGATGATGTCACGCTCACCCATCGGGTCGGCGCGGTTGATCTGGCCCAGGAAGCCAACCGTGATGCGCTCTGCCATTAAGCCGAAGTTCATCCAGTTGAGGCGGGTTGTTGGCGCGATCTTCCAGTCGAGGCTCAGCGATGCGAGGTTCCAGTTTACCTTAAACCAGTTCCGGTTGCGGATGCTCTGCTGAGGATCTTTTTCAAAGAGCTTATCCGTAAGGCCTCCGGCCTGTTGCGCCAGGTAAGTCATGTAAGTATACTCGCCGGTGATCTTTACGGTCTTACTGAGATCGTAGCTCAGGGAAGCAAAAGCATTGTGTGTATTGAAGCCCGAATTTTCGCGCCAGCCGTTGCCCTGCTTATACTGGTAATAGGTATAGTAATTGAGTTTTTTGACAGTTCCTCCCAGGCTGTTGAAGGAATTAAACAAACCGAAGGAACCATAAGTCTGCCGGGAGGTCAGCTCGATAGGCTTGTTCGCCGGACCTTTTTTGAAACGGAAATTGATAAAGCCGCCGAACTGTGTACCGTATTGCAGGCTGGCTGCTCCGCGGATCACCTCGATACGATCGAGCGCTTCCATTGGCGGCGTGTAATAGCTTTCCGGATAACCAAGCGCATCGGCGCTGATGTCATAGCCGTTTTGACGTGTATTGAAATTAGAGACCCGGTTGGGGTTCAGGCCCCTGCCACCGATCCCAAGCTGGATCCCGGCGTTGTCGTTCTCAAAAATATTGAGGCCCGCTACTTTGGCAAAGACCTGCCGGGCATTGTTGGTCGCCAGGTTGGCATTGATATCGTTCAGCGTGATGACCTCCGTTTTTTTACCGGCGTAGATCGCCGTGCCTTCTACATTCATCAGCTTTCCGATACCGAAATTATTTTCTTTCTGCGATTCCACAATCACCTCATGCAGGCTTGTAGAGATCGAATCGAGCTGGATCACCAGGCTCCTGTCGGATTCCAGCTTCAGCTTTTCCACCTGTGTTTTGTAACCCTGGAGAAATACCGTGACCGTAAGCGGCCCTTCGGGTTCCAGGAGCCTGAACTCACCGGCGGCATTGGTTTCGGCATTGGAGTGCGGGGTATGTACCCTCGCGCCGGGAGCTACAGCCCCCGAGGGCAGGAATACCGTCCCGCTGATGATGTACCTGTTTTGTGACAGACATACCGGCGCCGTCATCACGAAAAGAAATAATATCCCCAAAATGCGTTGCATGCTCTATTCAGAAAAAGGAAGGATCCAGCTTTTTGGTGTATAGTTATCGTTTAATGCACTGAGATCGGTACTCTTGTCTACCATCAGCCTGCTCGGTCGCCCGTTGAGCGTTACGTAAGCCTCCGCCACCACCTCTGTATTCCGTAACCCGAGTTGCTCATAACGGGCTTTCAGAAAATGGGCGTACTGTATCATCATGTCGGGTTGTGTGGACATCATTTTTTCCTGCATCGGCGTCAGGTATTCGCTGTTGCTCACTTCCAGCTCTTTGCCCGTTGCTTTGTCCCGCACATAGAAAAAAGCGGTACCGGCTTTCTCCATCAGCATCACACGCCACGAAAAGCGGTAGCCCTGCTCCGTCCAATACAGGTTACCCGGATACAATAAAAAACGAAACGGCATACACAACTGGAATACGATGTGCAAAGTCATCAGGCCCGGCAGCGTTTTTTTAAGGCCTTGCGATGGCACGTAGAGAGCCGGTAGCTCTTCCGCCTCAGGGCGTCCTGCCAGGGCTTTGAGTTTTTGGATCAGCCTCACATGGAAGCGCTCGCTGAAGAAAATGCTTGTGAACGCGATCATGATGTAAGGGAACATGCCGATATTGAAGAATAAGGACGTCGCCAGATGAAAGACAATGACCAGCACATAAGCGGGTTTGATGAAACGCGGCATAAACAGCAGGAAAGGAATGATCAGGTCGTAGAGGCAGCCAAACCAGCTAAAAGCGTAAGCGACCCACTCTTTCGTCAGCAGGGTGCCGATGAGCGGCATCTCACTGTGGGCGGGAAGCCAGATCCTGAGGGGCTGGGCGTGCAGCAGCCAATCGGGATTAAGCTTAGCCAGGCCTGCAAAAAAATACACCAGGAACACCTGCACTTTAATAATGAGTACAAAATAATTCGGAATGCGGCTGGCCTTCAGAGACGGCCTGAGCAAGGCATCGAGGGAGAAATAACGTTGGGCCGGCAGAAAGATCAGCAGGAAGCTGATGATGCTGATAAAATAATAATGATTGAGGTAATTGGTTTTGTCAATAAGCTCCACATAGGTAAAAAGCACAAAAAACACGACCGCCGATATCCTGTATAAAAAGCCAGCGGCTATGCAAAGCGCAGAAAGCGCCATCAGCACAAACAGAACATACATGCCCGCTTCGCCCAAAGGCCTGATCCATTCAAAACCATAGTACGAAAAAAACACCTGCGGCTTCACATACATGCTGTATACCCAACCCTTTGCCATAAAGCGAAGAATGGATGCAAGCATCAGCAGGCCGAATACCATCCTGAAAACCGCCAGGGGTGCAGCATGCACCGGCTTCACCACATATTCCTTCAGTGCCTTAATCACCGTCTCCATCCTGGTAGGTGATCACAATTCCTAAAGCCGAGGGCATATCGGTTTTAAGCAGCACCAGCAATTTTACCATTTCCACGTAAGCAGCATCTACAACAGCCGTATTATTTACGATCGAAGCCGACATCGGCTCCTGAACAAGCGCCAGCTTCGCCTTCGCTGCCCCGAACTGTGTTTTGATGGTGTTGTTCAGCGTCTCTGAGCCATGCTGGATTTTCAGGGCATCCAGGTAATCGTCAAGACCTTTCCCGTCGTTGCCTGATCGTGAGCGCCCAAGGTATACATTCTCAATATTCTGCAGGCATTCTTTGGCCAGCTGTACCGAATAGCCATTGGCATAATAAGCCTCTGTCTTTTCGGGATACATCACGCCCATTGATTTTTTTCCTAAAGGAATCCCCACCTTGGCATTTTTCAACAGGTCCACCTCGAAGTTCAGCTGGTTGATGAGCAGACCAAGCGAACTCCCGATCTGCGAGCCCTGTGAACCAACGAAGGTAGTTCGGTAACCGTTAGCCCAGGAAGCTACCACCGCATTCAGCTTTGTTTTCATGTCGCTCAGGCAATCCGCCACATAAGTCAGGCGGTTCGGCGAGCCGGCAAACAAAGCAGCAACACCGGCATCCGTTGTGTTTTTTCCGTACAACAGGAAATCCAGTGCCGGAAGGCCTTTGGCATCGATGTTGGCGGCAATGTCCAGGTTATAGGCGCCACTGGCAATGTTGGCGTTGATCTGCGCGGTATCGGCCGGATACGTATTGAAATTGGCCCTGATCAGCTCTGTTTCCGCTTGTCCGAACTCGGAAGTTGATATGTGCTGGAACTTCACATACATCACCTGCAGCTTTTGGCGAACAGCCTGCAGATCGGCTACGCTTTTGCTTTGCGCAAATGCAGTGTAAGCAGCATCCAGGGAATCCAGGGCGCTTTTCGCAGCCTGATAGTTAGGGATGATCAGCGCGTCGGCATAATTCGCCAGCATCGCCCCCTTATCAAATGCTGCTTCCGCTTCTTCCTCGTCCTCCGATGCACTTTTTTTCTTCTTGCAACTGCTCAGGCTCAGGGCAACACATAACAGCAGGCAGATCAGTATTCCGTTTTTCTTCATGGTCTTATCATTCGATTTGCCGGGGAAAATTCACCCGGGGAATTTCTTTTTTTGGGTGCCCAAATGTAGTAAAAACAGGGCCTCGCGGGCATACCACAAATACGGTATGGGCACTCTCTTCGCAACTGCCAATCAAGGCCTTAAAACAAAAAAAGCGTCCGTTTTACCGAACGCTTTTCCGAGTTTTGTGCTTGCCTAAGGGATCGTATTCGGGTCCAGGCTGAATGTTGTGGCCAACAAACTGATGACATTGTCGATGTTTGCCGTGGTCACATTGTACAGGTTAGTTCCGACATAGCCTTCGAGCTGTGCGATCTGAGCATTGGTAATGGTTTTGGAAGGGTTGTAGTAAAATGCTTTGATAAAGCCAATGCCTTCCGAAAGGTTGTGGTGACGGTCTGCCGCTTTGGTGAAATTGGTTTTCGCCCCTTTCATGTAAGAAATGCATTTGGCGGCAGCTACTTTCTCCCATGTTTTCATGACGATATCGCGGGCAGCATCACGGCCACTATTGTCTTTATTGGAAATAGCAGCACGGCCTTTCAGGAAAGCATTCATGATGGTGCTGTTACAGTTGATGGCCACGTTCACCGAGTTGGCATAGCTTCCCCAGTTTTTAAGGCCTGTCAGGTTGGTTGGGAAATCAACCGGCACACCAAAGTATCCGAAAGCCTCGTCCCACGCTTTTTCCTGGGCAGTGATCCCGTTCACCAGGGTGGTATTGTCGTAAGTGCTGATGTTTGCCAGCTTGGTCATGGCCTGGTAATAGAACACCCCACCCATAATGCCTTTTTCCGTTTGCTCTTTGTATTCGAGCCCGTTGGCATCCACGAGGATAGCTCTTACTGTGGCTGATTCATTCAGTTTTCCGGCGGTGCCGCTGGAAGCCGTTTGCACTGTTGGCGTTAAAGCCGCCGACGCGCTGGCGCTGGCAGCATCCGTATAGCTCATCTCAAGCTCTACAGGAAGGCCGTAGGCGGTTCCTGTCTGATCTTTCAGCTGCAGGCCGCTGCTATTGAGGCTTGCATCGGTAAAGCGCGCTCCCGCATTCACATACATATCTTTCAGCTTTTGCGCATCCAGCACCGGCTGTGTGGTTTGAGTAGTGGTATGTGCCGAACGGATGTAGGTGGTTAACTCACCCAACATGGCCAGGCGCTTCGCAGAAGCTGAAAAATCAGCCGATGCGAAGTTATAGGTCGTCGGAACATTATAGCCTGGTGTTGCAGGAGTTGGTGTAGGCTCCGGCTCGGCATCATCTTTTTTGTCTTTTTTGCAGGATCCCATAAAGGCCAGAACCGCAACACTTAATAATAACGATTTATTGAACGTGAGTGTCATAAGTTTATTTATTATTTAGATTGATTTTAAATTACACGGCAAATGTATCCCTTTTTTAAAATCACGGACATACCATAAAACTAGTAGGCAGGAAAATCCCCCCTGAAGCACCAATAAACAACACATCATGATTTCAGCAAATCCGGCATTTTGCTACTATTTATAGCAACAAATTGCTATAAATAAACTTACCTTCGAATAAAATAAACCCAGAAACCATGACCAAACTAGTAGAAAGCAACCCTTACGTGCGCATTTTAGAGAGCGATCCTTTTGACTCCGGCAACAACATCCTGTATTACCAAAACATTGCCTCCTGTCTTGCTGAAGTAGGGCAACGTTATAACAACACCCAGGGAGAAGACATTTTCATGGGCTACTCCTCACTTTCCGAGCAAACCCAGTCCTTGTCCGACATGTACGCTGAGCTTTACCATACCGAAGACGACATCAAAGACCTCAAAAACATGATCTATACGGAGTTCCGCGCGGTACTGGTAGACCTCGAAGATTATTTTGAAAGTTATCCCGACGAAGCCACCAACAGAGACATTGAATTTGGAAAGATCTTCCTGCAGGCTTTTACCATTTAAACTCATTGCTCCCAGGCATGTCGCGCAGTGTGCGCAGAGTGATCGAATAGCGTAATCCCTTTACCGGGGCGATGCTATGCTCCCAATCCTGGCGGGTAGGCACAGCCCGACGCATGCATTAGCAAGATATTTCTTCGCATCCTTTTTGCTGCACCATCGTCACACGAATCATGCTGCTGATTAATAAGCCCTGGAGCCATTAAACCCGTAAATCTTCTTTTAGTGCTCCAAGCGAAGGAACTAATTCCTTTGTAAGGGATTACCACGATAAAATAAAAAAAGCGGTGAAAAAGAACTATTTACCGGCAAATCCCTAATTTTTACCTATATTTGCTTATCTTAAATTCCACCTGTTAACTTTTCCATTATAACGGTTTTTGGGATCCCATTCTATTGATAGACAAAACCGTATTATTTATTGATGATGACCAGGATGAACACCTGCTCATTCAGGAGGCCATTGCTGGAGATCATGACCTTCCGCGCTTCACGTATTTCTTTTCTGCAAGACTGGCGCTATGTGAGCTGCAAACAAACCGGATAACACCCGATCTGATTGTAGTAGACATCAACATGCCCGTCATGAGTGGCATTGAGTTTCTGACAGAACTTAAAAAGCAAACGCACCTGAAGCAAATCCCGGTGATCATCCATTCCACCGCAGGCGATGGCTCTACAAAAAAAACCTGCGAAAAACTTGGCGCAGCGGCTTTTTTAAAAAAAGCCACAAGCTTTGAATGCCTATTGAATACGATTCGCGAAATGCTTTCTATGAATGCTCTTTCTGCCTGAGCTTTCAGTCCGCACCAACACTGGCAACCTCTGATCCTGATTGCTGCCTCTTCCCTGTCGCTGATGCTTCATGCCGGCAACAGCGATTCCCTCTTGCCCAAAAACATCAGGGCTTTGCGCCCGCTTTTTTCACGGCAGGCTATCGGCTTCCGCTGGCCAATCAGTCGGTCATCAACTCCGGCCACGGCATTTACACCGAGGCAGGCCTCAACCCGGGAGCACTCATTTCCGGAAAGACGATCCTCGGCGTTTTCGTCGGCTGGGGCTGGAAAGATAATTTCTGGTCGACAGCTTTCGATGGCAGCTTTGTTCGGGATTACAGGCAGGCCATTGACCGCGACCTCAGCTTATCGCAGCCAGACTGGCTGTGAAATGCGATCATTTCACGATTATAGTTTGTATTACGGGCTCATCGTCAAACTGCCCTTCCGATACTCTCCCGTCATTAAATTATACCGTGGCAGCACACGCAGCCATTACCAGGGAGCACCGGGCCTGGTAACCGCTTCAGGAGATTACAACATGCTGCAGTTGCGGCGGGCTATGTACGGCTGTGAGCTGATGCTACTCAACCTGCCGGACCTTATTTGGAAAAAAAGGGAAGTGCCTAAAGTCCTGAAAAGACTGGGACTAAGCTTGTATTACGAGTATAGCGATTTCAGCACCTCTGCCCTGCATTTCACCGATGGCGATACCAGGCGCCTGATTCCGCTGAAACAATTCCTGCCGGGGAGCTGCTTTAATAGCTACCGCCACGAACACAAATTCGGCGGCAAGCTTTCCTACACCTTTATATGACGGGATAAAAAAAGGTCCTCCGCCCGTCGGCGGAGGACCCTAAGACAAGATGTTATGCTCCTTAACGGATGATAACGATCTTACCTGTTTTAACGATCCGGTTATTCACCGAAACCTTGTACATATACACGCCGTTTACCAGCTCTTCCTGGCGAATGGTCCTTTCCCGCTCTTTCGGATCCAGGTCATAACGGGCCACTACTTTCTGATTTGCATCCATGATCTCAAATACCGCCTGTTGATCAACGGCATAAGCGACTGTCATGATCCCTGTATTCGGATTCGGATATACCGTGGTTACATCACCTCCGTTCATCCGGATATCGATTGGCGGATCAGCGCTAAAGGTGCAATGTACTGTAAAGGTCGCTTTTACTTTGCAGACGGTAGTTCCAATAGTTGTACTGGCATTCCAGGTAATTACCCCGCCCGGAGAAGCAAAGCTGATGCCCGCTCCTGTTCCTGTACCGCCGGACGGCGTGGCATTCGTTGCCGACCAACTGTAAATCGTAGTAGGATTGGTCACTACGGGCGATACACTAAAGAAGCTCGACAAGCCACAAGGAACGTTCGTAGGGCCGCTGATGGCAATTGTGGCCGGAGACATTGCTACCAGGGTGGTGCCTGTTGTCACGCAGCCCGTCATAATGTTTGTCGCTGTTAAGGTATATACTGTTGTTACACTCGGACAAGCCATGGTTGTAACGGCTGTTGGCGTTGATAAGCCTGCCACAGGCGACCACTGGTATGTAACGAACTTGGCGAGGCCGCAGCTGCCGCTGATCGTCGTGCAGGAGCCTGCGCAAAGCGTGGCAGAAGGACTCATGCATAAGGATGGCTTCGGCACCACCGTTACCGTGGCCACAACAGAAATTCCCGGGCAATTGCCATTAGTACCGGTCACAGTATACGATGTTGTTGCTCCCGGCGTCACGGTGATGCAGCTGCTGGTAGCTCCGGTGCTCCAGGTATAGGTACTGGCTCCTGAGGCGCAGATGGTCTGCGGACTGCCGGCACATACCGTTGACGTCAGCGGGGATACCGTCAGGCTCGGAACCGGAGTTACAGAAACCGTCACAGCCGATGAAGCCGTACAACCTGTAGGCCCGGTTACATTTACCGTATAAACGGTGGTTACCGTCGGGCAGGCTGTGCTCGTTCCGGAGTTCGGAGAACCCAGTCCGGTTGTTGGCGTCCAGGTATAGGTTGTTCCTGCCGGTGTATTATCACATTTTGCCCTGATGACGGTGCAGGTCCCTGAGCAGATGGTTACGCTGCTGCTCATGCAAAGCACCGGTTTTGGATTGACATACACCGTAGCGGTAGCCGTTGCGGTTATACAGCCGTTCCTGCTTCCCTGCACGGTGTATACCGTTGTACTGCCAGGTGATACCGTGATACAGGCACTGGTTGCTCCTGTATTCCAGGTATAAGTCGTAAGACCTGCCGTTGCACAAAGCGTTTGCGGTGCACCGGCGCAAATGGTTGATGTTGAAGGCGAAATGCTGATTGATGGGAGTGGCGTCACATTCACCTGTAGCGTTGCCGTCCTCACGCAACCCGCAGCGTTCAACGCCGTTACGGTGTATATCGTGGTTACCGTAGGGCAGGCCGTTGTACTACCGGAGTACGGCGACGATAAGCCTGTTGCAGGTGCCCAGGTATAGCTATCTGTGGAGCCAAGGCAAGCAGCTGTAATCACCGTACAGCTACCGGCGCAAATAGTAGGAGAAGGCGACAGGCACAGGCGTGGAAGCCGGTTCACTTCTACCGTGGAAGTTACCGTAGACTTACACTGGGTATTGGCATTCGTGCCTGTAACCGTATATACCGTCGTCACAACAGGAGCGTCGGTCATGCAGGCCGTGTTGGCTCCAGTGCTCCAGGTATATGTGCTCGCGCCTGCTGCGCAAATGGTCTGCGTAGTACCGGCACAGATGGTGGAAGTTAACGGCGAAACCGTTAAGACCGGAGCCGCGAGTACAACTACTGTAGTTGTAGCAACCGTTGTGCAGCCGGCGAGGTTGGTAGCTGTAAGCGTATATACCGTGGTCACTTTGGGACAGGCGACGGTGCTTCCTGAATTTACCGAAGCAATGCCTCCCGGTGGCGACCATGTGTAGGTCACCGTGGTGAGGTCGGTATCGTCGCAGATTCCGTTGAGCACTGTGCAGGTGTTGGAGCACACCGACGTGCTGTTTGTCAGGCAGATCTGGGGTCCCGGTGTTGTGTACACGCTCGCAGTAGCTACGCCGGTACCACAGGCAGCGTTACTTCCTGTTACCGTATAGACGGTGAGCGGAGCGGTAGGACTCACCGTAATGCAGGCTGTGTTGGCTCCGGTGCTCCACGTATAAGAGGATGCTCCGGAAGCACAGAGGGTCTGTGTGGCTCCTGCGCAGATAGTGGATGTAGAAGGCGATATACTGATGGTTGTTGAAGAACCTGTAGCAATAGCCAGCGTGCTGGTTGCCGTGCAGCCTGTTGCCGGATCGGTTACCGTAAGCGTTAAACTTGCAGGAAGTGTGATCCAGGTTGTATTAAACGTTTGTGTATTTCCTGTGGTCGGCGAGGCATTGCTGGCGGTCCAGCTGTAAGTGTATCCTGCCGGCCCATAGTAGCTTTGCTGTAGTCCCGTCACAGGGCAAAGAGGGCCTGTGATGACCGGAGGCGGAGGCAGTGTGATCGTTACCGTGTGTGTCACAGCCGGATGCCCGTCAACCGAAAGGCTTACGACATAAGTGCCCGGAGAGGCGTAGGTATGGCATGGGTATTCGAAATTGCCGGTGGTGCTTCCTCCGTTGGTACCTGCCGGAATAAGCGTATTGGTGCCCGAAGTGGCGTTACCATCTCCGAAATCCCAGCTAAATGTTGTTCCGCAGCCAAGAGAGGTAAAGCAGGCCTCTCCGCAGTTCTTCACACAAAACGTAAAATCGTCGGCCGGCGCGCCAATCTGCCCGATGATATCGTTCGGAAGGTCGAGGCGGCAGCCCTGGGTGCTTAACAAGGGAATGCCGGAGAAATTGTAGCCGCACTCGTTGGAGGTTGGCGTGCTGTTGAGAACGTTCGGGAAATTGATCACTCCGAGAAATTGCTGCGGACTGGCCGGATATCCTGCTCTGCCGACATACACACGCCCGTCAGGGCCCTGCTGGATAGAGTTGAAGAAAAAGATAGGAGCTGTATAACCGGTTGGCAGCATCGGAATGCTGATATAAGGCGGTGTCGTATGGCAGGGTGACAGCGCGCTCAGATCGTATTGCCTGATCGTCATCGAAGCTTTGGCATACAGCACTTTCGAGTTCGGGCTAAAGGCAATGCCGTAGCCGTCGATTCCGGTGATGGTAGCGATGTGGTTGAAGATCCCCGTTTCGCAATCAAAGTAGTAGATATAGCCCGATGCAGCATCAATATCCGCCAGGCAGTATAGTTTTTTATCAGGGCTGATCGCCATTTGCGTGATGCCGTTGTTCCCGCCTGCATAAGTTGCCGAAGGCACGTAAGGCCCGGAGCTGCTTAGCACAGGTACGTTGCTGATTCCGCTTCCGCTGATCCGGTAGGCAGCGATCCGGTCGTTCACAGGACTTACAGGACCTGGGTTCACAAGGCCCGACTGGTTGTTGTTCTTAGGTTTTACAATCAGCCAGTAATCGGTGCCGTTGCAATGCGGCACGGCGATCTGCGACTCGTTCGAGGCATAATTCTCGGAAGGGTTCACCGGTGTAGTGCTCATCACCATACCTCCCGGAACGCTCATATCCACCTCGTACTGGCTCACACCAGTAATCTGTGTCGGAGAGCTCACATCGCTTTGCGTATAAATGTAATAGTGATCGCTTGTTCCGGGCTTCGGCACAATCACCACGCCCTGGCTGGTAGAAACTGAGCCAGAGGCATTGTTGGAGCCATTGAGCGTACCGGCTCCATTGGTCATCGTTGCATGTGTGTTATTCCACACGCTGCGGCCGTTGGTATAGAACAGGAGATTGCCGCTGTTATCACTGATAGCGGCGCTGGCTTCATCGGTACTGATGGAAGAAGGATTTTGCGCCACGGCAATACCAGTTGCAAAGCTTACCGAAGCATTCGTGCCAAAATACCAGTTGGCACGGTTGCCGGTATAAGGGGTGCAATTGGTCACAAAGATCTGCATAAGAGAAGAGTAATTATTTCCCAGGCCGTCGGTAATGTTGAGCGATACGTTGTAAGTTCCGGGAGTAGCATACACAATGCCGGTTGGGTTATTCGTTCCTGAAGCGCTGGAAGGCGTGCCGCCAGGGAAGTTCCAACTATAGGAAGAAGCTCCGGAACCTGCCAGGAAACCGATGGCAGCGCCAGTGCAGACTTGCTGCGAGCCTCCTGCAAGGGTGGTAATAAAGGTAGGGTCAATTGCATTCGCCTGGCAGCCTGTGGGCTGTGTGAGGCCCGTGACTATGTGATTGGAAAAAGAAACAAGGTTGGCGCGATAGGCTTGTATAGTAGCATGCATGCGGTCGGCCTGGTCTTCGGTAAAGGTATTCCGGCAGGTGCCAGGCTGGTCGTAAGCATAATCCATATGGTTTTCATACATGTCGGGCAGGTTCGGTGATTCGGAGCAGGAATTCGGAGGACTGGCCGATAAAGCCGAACAGCTGGTTTGGTTCGGAGCCGCTACCGGCGGGGTATCGCAGCATTCGTCACCACTGAGGTTACAGGGTGTGCCATTGATCACTTCCGAACAGCCAAACTGGAAGGTATGAAACAGTCCAAGGTAGTGACCGGCCTCATGGATGAGGATCCGGCCCTGGTTATAAAACGTGCCTGACGAGCCGATACCAAACCCATCGAGCCTCATGACTACACCGTCGAGGTATGCCGCGGGCCCCAGTATCGGGAAAGGCGCATAGCCGATCACACTGTTCACATAGGGGCTTGGCACCTGGCTGATCTTGTCAACCACCCAGATATTCATGTACCTGTTGAAGGAAAAACCGCTGTAGGCAACATTTACCAGGGCCTGCTGGCTATTGGCACCTGTAGCATTCATGTTGTGGTTAGCAGCCACTGTGTTGGCCACGGCGGTAGTACAGCGTGTAATGCCGGGCGTGGTGTTGTAATACAGGCTTGCATTGTAAGCGCTCACATTGGCCCAGGGCTGGCCATTGGGAAGTGTTTGCGCCAGGCAGAATTTGATCTGCGCATCGTCGGCAATGCTACCGTAAGTAGAGCCAAGCAGGTTGGCAAAGCCGTCGTTCAGCAGGTTGATTTGCGCCTGCACCTGCGCGTCTGTCATAGCCGATGCGTTGGTGCCGACAAGATGAACCACCACAGGGATCACATAGTTATTGGGCTGGGTCCTCATTGCGGAAGCCTGCCGCTTGTTTTCGGCGATCTGTTTCCGGATGAAAACCCGCACAGAGTCGAAATCTGATCCCGCTGCGCTGTCGCCTTTAATCACATTCAGGATGTGGTCGAAGCCACAGGCGTCCTGAGCGAAACAACAGGCATTGCAGAAAGCAATGATAAGTAGAAAGATTACTTTTTTCATACATTTGGTTTAGAAGGTGAATAATCGGAAAAGGAGTTAACCAAATGTATATGAATTATTCATCGCGAATCAAGCGTAAAATTACCTGATTTTCACAGGTAATTTTACGCAAATCCTAAAACGTTGCCTTTTATTCCCGGTACCAACGTCACGCAGACAATCAGGAGAGAACACAATCCTAAAAGGATGAGACTCTCCCGTTAACATAAAAAGGAAGCGTGGTTTTTCTTACTATCAGGATGCTTTCTGTTGATTTACTACCCGCCACAGGAGATAGGCTCTGACATCTTCTGGAAGGTTACCGACTGCATCTATTGCTTGCTTCAGTTCGTCTCTGTTGCAATTGAATTTCTTGCACCAGTATATCACCTCCCACTCTTCATGCAAATGTATCAGGTAAGCATCTTCCGGATTTTTCAAAGGTTTATAGGTCATAGCAGTTTTTAGTTTAGAAGTCCGACATTGATTGAATTACCTGCAATCAATATTGTTACCTGCTCCTTTTACGTTTTAGAATGACGAGTGCGCATAACTTTCCCCTGTTTGGTAGTTAACTGTTACATGATTCCCCGAAGAGCATGTAATGATCGCCGTTGTATGTTGAAAATACGCAGTGGCGATAGCCTAAAATTGCGGCCGGGCAAGTATTTTAAGATTAAGTATCATACATTTGGATCCGCGTTCATTATAAACCGCATACCAGAACTTAAACCCTCTTTATGGACACATCGAAAGCATATCAGTTTATCATTGAGAACACTCCTGATGTCATCACCCGTTGGGACAGGGACCTGAAATTGGTTTTCGCCAACAAGGCTCTGGAGGCCAAGACGGGTGTACCGAACAGCATGCTGTACGGAAAAACCAAGCTGGACATGGGGCAGCCGGATGACGTGGCGCTTCACTGGATGGATATCTTACGTACTGTCTTTGAAAAGGGAGCCGGCGAATCCCATTACAATTCGCTTCACACGGCTACTGGTATTGTCTACTTTTACTCCCGCCTGATTCCCGAAAAAAATGCAGAGGGTGAAGTGGAAACCGTATTTGCCATCGGGCGCGATATCAGTGAGCTTCGGAGTGTGATCCGGAACAATGACGAACAAAAAACGTTTCTCCTGAAACTCAGCGATGCCCTGCGTCCCCTCCACGACCCCTTAGAGATGCAAGCCATTGTCAGCCGCCTGCTTGGCGAACACCTCAACGCCGATTGGGCCTGTTACGTTGAGTTCGACGATGACCTGAGCATCGCAAGGGTTCATCAGAACTATGCCCGCCACAATGGCCCCAGCCTGATCGGCGATCATCCTGCCGATGAATTACCTGCCCTGATGGAAGCGATGAGAAAGGGTATTCCTTACCTTTCTCACGGCCTGGACACCTCCAACGAGCCGGAAAATCATAAGTGCCGAACATTGGGTATTAAAGCAACCGCTGCTGTTCCATTAATGAAAAAAGACCGTGCAGTAGCCGCCATCGTCGTTAGCCTTTGTGAGCCCAGGCCATGGAGCCCTCACGAAATAAGCCTGTTGGAGGAAACGGCCCGCCGCACCTGGGATGCCGTAGAGCGCGCGCGCGTAGAGCAAGCCCTGATCCAGTCGAGGGAAAGTTACCGCCTGCAGCTGGTGCAGGAAGTGAATGAGCGGACGGTTGAGCTCCAGGAAAGCAAGGAACTGCTGCAATCCATCTACGACACCAGCCTTATCCAGATGTCGGTACTTAAAGCGGTACGCGATGATTCAGGCTGCATCACCGACTTCAGGATCATGATTGTGAACCGCGAGCTGGAAAGGGAAACTGGCCGCAAAGACCTCGTTGGGAAATTATACATGCAGGAATATCCCGGCATAAAAGCCTCCGGCCTGTTCGATACCATTTGCCGCGTAATCGAAAGCGGCCAGCCCGAACAGCTGGAATATTTCTATCCGTTCGAGAATTTCAACAAGTGGTTTTCCTGCATGTTTGTAAGAATGGACGATGGTGTCGTGGCGACCAACCTGAACATCACTCCGCGAAAAGAAGCGGAGGAGGAGCGCTTTCGCAACATGGTACTACTGGAACAAACCGAGGAGCTCGCTAAAATGGGGAGCTGGCAATTCGATCTGCATACCGGCTGCTTTACCTGGTCGGATGGTATGTACCGCCTCTTCAACCTGTACAAATCGGTACCTGTAGAGCCTGCTATTTACCTGCGCTATGCTACCGAAAAAAGCAGGGAAGCAGCAGAACGCATTGTACACCTGATCCGGAGCGGGGAGCAGGCGTTTGAAGAAACCCTCGAAATTTCCGTCGACGGCCAGCTGAAGGTACTCAAGCTAAAAGCAGTCATCATCAACGGACCCGATGAAAAACCGGCGCGCACACTGGGGGTGGATATGGACATTACAGCCCTGGTGGAATCCGACAAACGCAACCGTTACCTGCAGGAACAGCAGAAGCAGCGCGAAGAGCAAAAGCAAAAAGAACTGATGAGTCTAAAGCTGTACCAGCAACGCGAGATCCTGAATGCCATTATGATGACCCAGGAACAGGAGCGTGAGCGCATCGGAGAGTCGGTGCATAACGGGCTCGCGCAACTGTTGTATGGCGTGCAAACCCGGTTGCAATTATTGAAGGTAAACAGCCCGGATGATGAGAAGCAGCTCAAAACGATCCTGAACATCGTGAGTGATGCGATCAACGATACACGCCGCATAGCCTTCGAGCTGGTGCCCGCCGTGTTAAAAGATTATGGTATTGAAGTCGCCCTGAACGAGCTTATCCGGAAAATCGTGAAAGGCAATCCTGCGGTAAGCCTTGAATTATCGGGGGTTACGGAGCTACCGGAAAAACTGGAATTCGCTATTTACAGGATCGTGCAGGAGTTGCTCAACAACATCATTAAGCATGCTGACGCCACGGAGGCTTCTGTGATCATCAAGCAGCATAAGGACACGATCTCCATGATCGTAAGCGACAACGGAATAGGCTTCCAGGAGCTGATCCCCCGCCGGGTAGGCAATGGCATGGGATTGAAGAATATCCGCAACCGCGTAAAGCTGCTGGAAGGGCGCTTTACGCTAAACTCGTCGCCGGAAGCAGGGAGCAGGATCACAATCACGCTTCCTATTCCCTGATGCCGCGGGATCAGGATACCAGGCCGTTCACAACCGCATAACGGATGAGCGTGGCGGTATTGGTAGTTCCGGTTTTATCGAGCAGATTTTTACGTCGGGTTTCTATCGTACGTACGCTTGTAAACAGCTTATCCGCAATTTCCGTATTGGTATGGCCTTCCGCAATCAGCACCAGCACATCCATTTCCCTGTCGCTGAGCATAACAGGAGGCGAAGCCTGCTTGCGGGTATCGCGCTTATGCCTGGCCAGCATATTAAGAGCAAACTCCGAACTGATATAAACGCCATCGTTGGCCACTTTCCGGATGGCAAACAAAAGCTCTTCGCGTGACGAATTTTTAAGGATATAACCATCGGCACCCGCATAGATCATATCCACCAGGTAGCTTTCATGATCATGCATGGAAAGGATCAATACTTTGACGCCGGGATATTTCTTTTTGACCTCTGTGGTACATTCCACTCCGCTCATCTCCGGCATATTCATATCCATAAGAAGCACGTCGGGCTGTCCGCTTTCCAGTTTTTTCAGCATTTCAACACCATTTGGTGCTTCCCCTGTCACGATGATATCAGGCTCACCTTCCAGTAATGCTTTAATGCCTTGCCTAACGATCTCGTGGTCTTCCACCAAAAAAACTTTTACCGGCATACGTTGATTGTCATTATCATATTAAACGATCTATTTTTATTGTCTATTTAGTTATTACCTGCGGCTGGGGCATGCGGTAGGGATAATTCAGAAACGAGTCGATATCCGCTGCAAAGGCCAGCACTTTTTTATATGTATAGGCTTTGGTGAAAAAAGCATTGGCACCAAGCATCATGCATTTTTGTTTGTCTTCGCTGGTTACCGAAGTGGAATAGATAAACACGGGAACCTCCGCATAAGTTTCGCTTTTCCGGATCATTTCCAGGGCCTGAAAGCCGTTTACCCGCGGCATGTTGATATCGAGGATGATCAGGTCCGGAATTTGCCGGCCTCCCTCCACATTTGTAGATAAATAGTCCAGAAGCTCCTTCCCGTCCCTGACATGTTGCAGGGTATATGGCCGCCCAAGTTCCTCAAACGCCTGACGAATGATGAAAAAATCATCCTCATCATCATCAGCCAAAAGCAAACGGAAACCTGCCATATTTGTTTTGTTTTCCTACAAAAATAATTGATTCGATACGTTAGAAAAAGGTGGTAAATACGGTAAATTCGCGATAAAACACTGATTTTAGCCTGGCCCGGATACTGCTTTTCCGACAGTTGAAAATTTGTTTACTTTTTTTCAGGGGGGAGAAAATCTTTCACCTAAAAAGCCGGGGCTGTACAACCTATCCCCGGGAAAATTCAGTGGCTTTTCCTGACAGCAACCCGGTTATCCCTGACTGATGATCCTTTCTTAAAAACGAGTAAAGCCAGTTCGATAACACGTAAAAATACGCACTTTTTTTCATTTATTATTCCCTAATTTTGGATTCAACCTTGTCCTGTCCTTGTGCTAACTGAAAACCATAGTGAAAGCCAAAATCTGTTCAAAAGGATCATCAGAAGCTCGCCCGGCATCTTATTTCATCTGGAAGTTGATCTTTTAAAAAGGGAAGAACATTATCTTTTCATCAGCGAAAACTACGCCGACCTTTTTGAGGTAGAAATAGAGTATGCCAAAACGCATAAGCTTCTCCAAACCACGCTTAGCCCTCAATCGCTGAAAGCATTCAAACGCGATTTCTACCGGACGGTTTCCGATCAGAGCGACATTGAGATGGAAATAGAAATTCATACGCCCAAAGGAAATACCAAATGGGTGAAAATGAGAGCAACGATCGAGCGCCATGGGCATTTGGCTAACCTGTTCGGGATCTACCTGGATATTACCGAGGAAAAAGAAAAATTCCTGAAGCAGGAAAGGATCACCACGACCTTATTAAGCCTCAACAAGCACCCTTCGGTGCATTCGGGCAATACCGGCGAATGCATGGAAGTAATTACCCGCACCTTGTCTGATACGCTGGACATAGCACGTGTAAGCATCTGGAAATACAATGAGGACAAAACAACGATCACCTGCCTGGATCTTTATGAGCAGGCCTCAGGCTGCCACAGCAAGGGCAGTATACTTTCCGGAAACGATTTTGCTCCTTATTTCAGCTACCTGGAAAAAAATATCATCGTCAAAGCCTTTGATGCAGAAACGCATGAGGCAACCTCCTGCTTTAAAACATCGTACCTACAGCCATTAAACATCAAAACCATTGTGGATGTTCCGATCTATCACAACAACGACATATTCGGCGTATTGTGCTGCGAGAATACGGAAAAAATAAGGGTATATGAGAGCAACGAGATCCAGCTCATGGTAAACGTCGCAGAGATCTTTTCCTATGCCTTTTCGCTGAGTGAGCAAAATGCGTATAAGCGGGAACTTGAATATGTCAATCTCAACCTGAACAGCCTGGTGGAAGAGCGGACCCATGCCCTGGAGATGAAAAGCAGGGAGGTAACGGATTCTATCAACTATGCGCAGCGTATTCAAAGCGTGATCCTGCCTTCAGAAAAAGAACTTGATGAAAGGCAGTTTGAACATTTTGTGATTTACAAGCCCAAAGACATTGTATCGGGCGATTTTTACTGGTTCTCCTTCAGGGAAAATGCACTCATTATAGCCTGCGCCGATTGCACCGGCCACGGCGTACCGGGCTCACTCGTGTCGCTGATCTGCCACAATGCGTTGTCAGCGGCTATCAATGAATCCGATGCTACCGATCCGGGGTTGATCCTGGACAGCTGTAGCCTGAAAATCTCCAGGATATTCAACAGCAAAGGCCTCGATACCATGCGCGACGGCATGGATATTTCGCTGATGATCGTAGACCCGCTGAGGCATACATTCACCTGGGCAGGCGCCAACAGCCCTTTATGGTTTATGCAGGATGGCATGCTTCAAATCCTGAAAGGCAACAAGCAGCGTGCAGGCTATTCCGAAAACCCGGCTCCTTTTACCACGCACAGGGTCCAACTCAACGGCACAGAAACATTCTACCTTTTTTCCGATGGCTTTGCCGACCAGTTCGGCGGCGAATCGGGAAAGAAATATAAAACCTCCGCCTTTAAGGACCTCGTTCAACACATTTACCACCTTCCGCTGAATGAGCAGGAAAAACGGATCAATCAAAGCTTTCATGACTGGAAACAGGATCTGGAACAAGTGGATGATGTGTGCATCATCGGGATCCGCCTAACGGACTCTGTCATGATCCCTTCCCGCCAATAGCGCTTCAGCCCCTCACCGGGACACAGACGGATCAGGTCAAAAAGCTTATATTTGACTGACTGTAATTTATGTGTATGGCTTACTCCTCTGTTCTCAGCGCGCTTTGCCTCCTGGCGGGCTTCGCCTTCTCTTCCTGCTCGTCCGGCAGCCTGGATATCCCCGAGGCCGGGGAGGATTTCTGTGCGGGCATTCACCGCAATGATTCTTTATCGCTGAGCGGGGAGCTAGCGCCTGTGGCAGAGCTCATGAAAACCAAAACGGGCGTATATGTGCTTGAAGACGGCGACGGGTCCATGGTTACACGCGCCTGGCTGAGCGAATATGCCGAAAAGACCATCGACATCCAGTACTTTATTTTTTCGACAGACAATGTGGGCCTGATTGCCTGCGATTACATTGTAAGGGCGGCAGACCGCGGGGTAAAGGTGCGCCTGCTGATAGACGACATGATGGTGGAGGCTGATGCGCACAGCATCCTGACAATGGACTCGCATGAAAACATCGAGATCAGGATCTACAACCCGGGAGTTAACCTTGGCAAAAACATCGTGCAAAAGCTCAGCAAGTTCCGCTATGATTTTGTGAATGCCAACCAGCGCATGCATAACAAAACCTTTACGGTAGACGGAAAGGTAGCCATCACAGGCGGGCGCAACATTGCGGACGAATATTTCGATTACGACCACGA
This sequence comes from Bacteroidetes bacterium UBA4416, assembly GCA_002390745.1. Classification (GTDB taxonomy): domain Bacteria; phylum Bacteroidota; class Bacteroidia; order B-17B0; family Aurantibacillaceae; genus UBA4416. The sequence continues at coordinate 61,790 of DGQK01000074.1, forward strand.
GTACAATTTCAGGGACCGCGATGTGCTGCTCATCGGGAAACTTGCCGAAACAATGGAGAAATCTTTTGAGGACTTCTGGCAGGATACCCTCAGCGTGCCGGTGTCGAAGATCGTGAAGGATCCGGGAGCTGATTTCACGGCTAAGGATCGCTTTGACAGGCTGCACCAATATGCCTGCAACCCTGAGAACTTCTGGCCCCAGGTACGGGAAAAGATCCAAAAGCTTCCTGAAGCTTTTAAATCCATACAGGCTTCAGGCAACCTGGTATGGCTCGACAGCGTGGAGTTTGTCTCGGATATTCCGGGGAAATTTGAACACCGCAAAGCCTTCGGCGGCGGCGGCCTTACCACCTCTGCCCTTACAGATCTGGTGAAGCAGGCGAAACACAGCATCGATATCCAATCGCCTTACCTCATCACTACCAAAGAAGGAGAAGCCTTGTTCAGAGATGCCGTGAAACGTGGGGTAAAGGTGCGCATCATGACCAACAGCCTTGCTTCTACCGATAACCTCGAGGCTTTTGCGGGTTACCAGAAATGCCGCAAATCGCTGTTGCAGGCCGGAGTTGAGATCTATGAATTCAGGCCGGATGCTGCAGACCGCTACAGGATCATGACCGGCGCCCTGCAAAAGAAACTGAATTATGCACCTGTGTTCGGCCTGCATGCCAAGTCGATGGTGGTCGACGGCTATACCACTGTCATCGGCACATTCAATCTGGACCCGAGGAGTGCCAACCTCAACACCGAATGCCTGGCCATCATCCGCTCCAAAAAAATTGCGGAAGGCGTTTCGAAAGAAATGGAAGAGGAGTTTAAAGCAGAGAACTGCTGGCATACGACGCTTACCTGGAACCCGGACTTATACGCCGGTGCCGACAAACTCTCGAAAACCTGGAAGCGGAAAATTGTTCCGAAAGATATTTTATAACGGGCACAACCGCATCAGGATTATGCCCTGTATCATTTTCCAATCGTTTGCAATGTATCGCTTTGCGCGCCTGTTGGAGCTTCGGGAGCCGAAGGGTAATGGCGCCACGCCCAGACACCTGCTGAAACGAGGATGAGAAGTATAACCGCCACAATAAGCAGTGGCCTTTTCCTGAATATGTTTTTCCTGTTTTCCATCCTGAGATTCATGAATACGTTATTGATTAAAGGACGACGCGAGGATTGAATCGCGCCCCGGCTCATCCCGGAACCATAGGCGACAAGCGCAACGATCAAGCAACTGCCCGACGGGTTATAGCGATCCTCATGCCTGAAACCCGGTGCTATGGCTGCATTCAGTTCTTCTTTCTGCCGATGGTACTTTGCTGCGCCAGGTACTGCTTCACCCGGAAGGCCACATTTTCGCGGATATTCATGTAAAAGAACGCATAATCATCTTTATGGAAATAAAAGGTATTGATGCCGGGGTACTCGGCGGATGAGGCCGAAGGGGAATGCACCCATAAAAAGCCAGAAGGTGCCAGCTTCGCATCCACAATCGCCGTATCGATCCTTACAGCCGTAAAAGGCAGGCCGCCTTTATTATAGGTTTTCGGAACATAAGCGGTATCCCGCTTCCAGCTAAGAGGATTGACTCCGATGATTTTTCCCACCGGGTCTCCGTAGAAGGTATTGGTGTGATAGGATACGGAATTCCAGCTCACATAGCCGCCCGTTTGCCCGGGTGCATCCATCGGCTTCAGCTGTTTGAAGGTGGTATCGAAAACGGGCCTGCCGATCAGGTAAGCAGCCACCAGCTTTTCATTCAAAACCGTGTCTTTGTCAAAAAAATCCTTCAGCAGCCTGATGGCATAGTCGGTGCCCTGGCTATGCCCGGCAATAACAAAGGGCCTTCCTTTATTATAGTGCTTCAGGTAATAGATAAACGCATTTCTCACATCTTCATAAGCGAGGTCGAAAGCCATGCGTGCATTTTTGCCGGGGGCGATGTAGGAATAAAATATAGCGGTGCGGTAGCGGGGCGCGTATACTTTGCAGCTTCCGTTATAGGCACTTGCCAGTAGCTTACAGCCAATGTTATCGGTTTCGGCATTGGCCACAGAATCATCTACATTTACGTTCCAGGATTTGCCCACCACGTAGTTGGTAGGCGGAATAAAGAAGGCATCCACTTTTGCGTGTTGCTGTCCGTCGATCACACCAAAGGCCCTGAGCTGGAAATCGGCGCTATCCTTCCTTTCGGGAAGTGCCGCCCAATAACGGGCATTGGCATAATCAGGCGCAGAGGGCTTGGGGGTGTGCTTAAACGAACGGACAGGCGCAATGCAGGAGCCTGCTACCAGGACTACGATGCCTATTAAACCGAATGCTTTTTTATGATCCATAAAACCACAGACAGGTTTGAGTTAAACATATTATCTACACCCTGATATCTCCCTGCACGGAATCGTCGAGTGTTTTTCCAATAACGGCCCCTACCAGCATTTTGATGCCGGCCACCATCATGCCATGCCTGGTATCCCAGTAGTAGCCCTCTTCCGGCTTCACGCTGATAACGGTAATCCGGGGATCCTCTTCTCCTTCGGTAAACCAGGTTTTCATGAGCGGCTGCCACAATTCCCGGATCTTCACTTTGTCTTTGGACAGGGATGCTGTGCCGCCGAGCATCAGAAAGTCGGAATGTGAAGAGCCTTTAAAAAACAGTTTTACTTTCGGATCGGCTTTGATCTCAACCACTGTAAAGCTGTCATCCGGAGCCAGCAACCAGAGCGTGCCGTTTTCATCGGTTTTTTGAACAGACATGGGCCGCGAGCCTTTACGGTCGACTCCTGTGGGTTCCGTACAGAAAAAGCAGCTTTGCCCTTCTGCAAGCTCTTTGATCTTTTCTATAGCCTTTGTGCCTGATAAATGTTCTCTGTTATCTTCCGGCTGGTTTCTGTCGATGCTGTTCATAAGCTGCGGTTCTAATAGTTGTATACATTAATCCTGTTTTACCCATACCAGCTCACCGGTTGCGTAGCCGATATTGCGGGCTTTTTCCAGAAAGCCGGCCTTGATGTCTTCGGGCATGGTGGTTTCGCGGGAAAGCAACCAAAGGTAGTTCGTGTTCTTTCCGGCTACCATGGCATATTTGTAATCCTCGCTGAGCGCAATCACATTGTATCCGGAATAAAACGGACCAAAGAACGACACTTTTAGTTTCCCTTCCTTAGGATCTCCGGCGGGTTTTGCCTTTCCCCTGCTCTCTTCCCAGCGTTGCTTTTTGTAATTGAAGCCTCTATTGGTAACGGAGATCAGTCCGTTTGGTTTAAGCCCGTACTCTGCAGTCACATGATCGAGGTGACGCTCGTATTTATAATCCAGCCGGGCGATCTCATACCATTTCCCAAGGTACTTCTCCTGCGAAAACGGTTTAACGGCTACTGCCCGCCTGGGCATGGTTCTACAAGATGCCGTGGCAAGGATAATGATCACTGCCGGCAATATCAGATAGTATGATTTCATAAACCGTTGTCATGAAAACCAAATGCCACCTTCTTTTGTTGGCCCATACGAATGTCTCTGTCAGGGTGAGGAAAATATTACTCACCCAATCCCTTCCGAATGACAAGGGAATGCTTATTTTTAAGTTCTGAACTACAGGTCCTTGAAGGCATTCTTTTCATACGTAAGCAAACACCTCCCGGCTCTCGCCATCGCTCTGATCTGCCTCACGGTGGTTGAGGTGCACCTGAACCTTGCAAGGCATAAATCCCTGAATGTGATTGCCTGGGACGTGGCGGGCTATTACAGCTACCTTCCGGCAACCTTCATCGATAAAGACCTGAAATTAAGCTTTATTACGCCGCAGAACCACCACGCCTACTACGGAATTAAATATGCCTACCTCGACGATGCCCAGGGCCATCATGTGTTTAAATACCCGATGGGTATGGCGATGCTGTATGCGCCTTTCTTTTTCACAGCCCATGCGCTTGCCGGGCCGCTGGGCTATGCGCCCGATGGCTATTCGGAAATTTACCAGATCTTCATTGAATATTCTGGCCTCTTTTACCTTTTCTTTGGATTGCTTTTCCTCCGAAGAGTGCTTCTGATGTATTATTCGGAGAAAATAACAGCCTTAAGCCTTTTCGTGATCTTCTTCGGCACCAACCTGCTCTGCTATTCCACGCTGGATGCGGCAATGTCGCACAGCTACAGCTTTTCGCTGTTTGCTGCGTTCATCTATTATGTCGCGGGATATTACCGGAGCCCGAAGCTTTCGTATATGATTGTTGCCGGCCTGTTGCTGGGGCTTCTCATCCTGGTACGCCCGCCGAACATCCTGTTTGGCCTGCTGATCGTATTGTTTGGCGTCCGCTCCGCTTCCGGCCTCAAGCAGAGGCTTCTTTTTATGATGCAACACCCCGTGCACTTTCTGGCCCTGCTCCTGGTAGTAGGGCTAACGCTGCTGCCACAGTTTCTTTACTGGCATTATGTTACCGGGCACTACCTGGTATTTTCCTATGGCGAAGAGGGTTTCTTTTTCAGCAAGCCTCAGCTTCTGCAATGCCTGCTCGGCTTCCGGAAAGGCTGGCTGATCTACAGCCCTGTCTTTTTCTTCGCGCTGGCGGGCCTGTACCTGATGCGCCGGCAGGCATCGCATGTTTTTCTTCCGACCCTGCTGGCCGTATTACCCTTGTACCTGTATATCGTTTCTTCCTGGTGGTGCTGGTGGTACGGCGGTTCTTTCAGCCTGCGCCCCATGATCGACCTGTACCCCTTGCTCTGCTTCCCGCTGGCAGCATGCCTCGCGAAGATCGCAAGCCTGCCCGAAACGTCGCGCCGTATCCTTACAGGACTGCTTGTGTTCCTGGTGCTTCTCAACATTGGCCAGACCTTTCAGTATAAGTACAACATCATTCATTACGATGCGATGACCTTCCGCGCTTACCTCAATGTTTTTGGAAAGACAGAGCGCCGGGCTACCGACACCAGCCTCCTCGATCACCCGGATTATGCAAAAGCCCTGAATGGACAATAGAACGCAGATGACGCGCACTAAGCTGGTCAGAACAAATGATCAGGACAATTCTTCTTTACCTGTCAAAGTTCTATCCTACAAAATCATCACAATCATCTGCGCTCTTCTAAATTCGCTTCCCAAAAGATTCTCCCGAATCTGAATTCTTATCCTTACTTTTGCTTCATGGCATTTTTGCTGAATGAAAATATCAGGGTAGCAACCGATTCCATCAAAGGAAATAAACTGCGCGCTTTCCTGACGATGCTCATTATCTTTTTCGGGATCACCGCCCTGGTTGGCATCTCCTCGGCGATTGATGCGATGAAAGCGTCTATCAACAGCAACTTCACCAGCATGGGGGCCAACTCCTTCACCATCCGCAATAAGGAAACCAGCGTCAGGGTAGGCAGGCATGGCAAGCGGTCAAAAAAACATCCTCCGATTTCTTATAAGGAAGCCGTCCGCTTCAAAGAGGAATTCAATTTCCCGGTAACCACAGCTGTTTCCACGATGGCTTCTTTTGCCGCGCGCATCAAGTACGGCTCCGAAAAAACCAACCCGAATATCCAGCTTTTTGGAGGCGACGAAAATTACCTGGCTACCAGCGGCTACGAGCTGGAGAGCGGCCGTAATTTTTCGCCGCAGGAAATTGTGGGTGGCACGCACCTGGCCATTATCGGGAAGGACGTGGAAACGGATCTTTTTAAAGAGAAGCAAAGCGCGCTGGATAAAATCATTACCATCAATAACGGAAAGTACCGCGTGATTGGTATCCTGGCCAGTAAAGGCAATAGCATGGGCTTTGGTGGCGATAAGGTATGCATCATTCCGCTCACGACCGCGCGCCAGTATTACGGCACACAGGACATGAGTTTTACCATCAGCGTGCTGGCCAAAAACGCGCAATGGCTGAACCTGGCGCTGGGAGAGGCGACGGGCTTATTCCGGAAAATAAGAGGCGTTCCTTTAGGCGAGGAAGACAGCTTCGAGATCACTAAAGCGGATAACCTTGCCAACATGCTCATTGGCCTTACCAGCAAAGCCTCTACGGGCGCCATCATCATCGGCATCATTACCCTGATCGGTGCGTCGATCGGCCTGATGAACATCATGCTGGTATCTGTAACCGAACGCACCAGGGAAATAGGCATCCGCAAGGCCCTGGGCGCCACGTCGGCCATCATCAAAAACCAGTTCCTGATAGAGAGCATTGTGATCTGTGTCATCGGCGGCTTCTTCGGCATCCTGATGGGCATCATTACTGCAAACCTCATTTCCTATAACCTCAGCTCCGAATTTTTCATGCCCTGGTTCTGGATCATCGTGGGCTTCCTGGTTTGCCTGGCGGTAGGCCTCGTCAGCGGTTACCTGCCTGCCAAGCGGGCTTCCATGCTCGATCCGATCGAGAGCCTGCGCTTCGAATAAGTACGCGTTTAGTCATCAAGCCTCATCCACAACAGGCGGCGCGTTCCATCGCTGCCTTGCTGCCTTGCTGACCTGCACACCATACAGGCATAGCCCTTATATGCATTATAAAGCCGTGTGAGCGGTAACCGGTTATTGGCCTGCTTATTTTCTCTGGAAGCCGTAGTAGAAGCCGAAGCCAAGCGTGAACATGCTCATACCCCATTTGTTGCCCAGGGCATTGTATCCCTTCTCGCTGGGTGTAGATCCGAATCCGAACTTATTAAAGCCAATGTCTTCCGCACTGAACACCTGTGTGTTGTAGCTGTAGGACAAATGCGCCCCGAAGGCAAAGTTAGGATCGACAATGAAATACACACCCACCATGGGCTCAATGAAAACATTGCCGAACTGCGTTGCGTAAGGCGCGCGGACGCTATCGGTGGAAGGGTACTGCAAGCCGTAATACTTCCCGGACTGGTAGCCCATATTTAAGGAAACCGTGGTGAAGGCGTTGGGCTTGAAAAAATGATCGTGGCCAAGCTTCAGAAATCCGCCGTGCATTTGCATGCTGGCATTGATACGCGGATTTACATTTTCGCGGAAATAACGCTGGGCTTTGAAGTAATTGTAGTTATAGCCCAAGCCGAAAAAATAATTTCCGGCCAGCTTATAGCTAAGTCCGAATTCTCCGGAAAATACGCCCGAAAACGAATTACGGTATTTCTGGCTTGATACGATCTTGGGAATCCCGAGATTGGCTCTCATCGCCACTTTTGGCAGATCGGGCCCTTTGGTGGGGCCTTCATCCTGCCCAAACACGCTGTTCGCACATAAACACAGCACAAGATAGAAAACGTATTTTCGCATAAGTTTAAAACGAGGAGTTGTGTTTATTTATTGCCTGTATAGCCTAGAAGCCATCTCAAAAATACCTGTTGC
>DGQK01000007.1 GCA_002390745.1 Bacteroidetes bacterium UBA4416
GGATAATGCCATTGTGGTGGTGGAGGCCGTGCATGCCAAGATGGAAGAAAACAACAGCGATGCGAAAACAGCCAGCATGCAGGCGATGGGCGAAATGGGCGGGGCCATCATTGCGATTACCCTGGTGATGTCGGCGGTATTTATTCCCGTGGCCTTCCTTTCAGGTCCCGTAGGCGTATTCTACCGGCAGTTCTCCATCACAATGGCTATCTCCATCATTATCTCGGGGATCAACGCCCTGACGCTAACGCCGGCACTCTGCGCCATCATGCTCAAAAATCCGCATCACCACCCCAGGCGGAAGAACCTGCTCACGCGTTTTTTCGATGGCTTCAACCGTTATTACAATTCCGTTTCGGAAAAATACAGGAAGCTGCTGGCGCTGATCATCAACAGACGAATGGTGACGATCGGCACGCTGGTGATCTTTGGCCTTGGAACCTGGGGCATAGGCAAGTTCCTGCCTACAGGCTTTATCCCTACAGAAGACCAGGGAACCATTTATGTGAACGTCACCACACCGGCGGGAGCTACCCTCGAACGCACGGAAGAAGTGATGAATGAGATCGACGCCACGGCGGCTTCCATTGAAGAAATCGAGTCGAGCTCCACCCTTGCAGGCTTCAGCATGATGACGGACGGATCGGGCGCTTCATTCGGTATGACCACCATCAGCTTAAAAGCCTGGAAAGACCGCAAGCGCACAGCGGATGACATCATTGCCCTGCTCCAGGAAAAAACCAGGCACATCAAGGATGCAGAGATCCAGTTCTTTCCGCCGCCCGCCGTTCCCGGCTTCGGCAATGCCAGCGGCTTCGAATTACGAATGCTCGACAAAACCGGTTCGGGAAATCTTCAGCAGACCTATGAAGTGAGTCAGAAATTTATGGAGCAGGCAAAGCAACGCAAGGAGATCAAAACGATTTTCTCAAGCTTTAACCCAACCTTCCCGCAATACCTGATCCATATAGACCAGGACGTAGCCGCCAAAAAAGGGATCACGGTAGATGCCGCGATGAGCAACCTGCAAACACTGATGGGCAGCTACTATGCCACTAATTTCATCCGCTTCGGGCAAATGTATAAAGTGATGCTGCAAGCGGATCCTAAATACAGGGCGCAACCGGAAGATGTGTTGAACCTGAGGGTGAAAAACAACCATGGCGAAATGGTTCCTTATTCGCTCTTCAGCAGGATCGAGCGCATCTACGGCCCTGAACAGCTCACCCGCTACAATATGTATATTTCCGCGATGATGAACGGCGAAGCGGCCGATGGCTACAGCAGCGGCGATGCGATTGCTGCTATAGAAGAAGTTGCCAAAGAAACCCTGCCGAAAGGCTATGCCTTCGAATGGTCGGGGATGACCCGCGAAGAGATCGCCTCGGGCAACCAGGTGATTTATATTTTTGCGATCTGCTTATTGTTTGTATACCTGCTCCTTTCGGCGCAATACGAGAGCTTCCTGTTGCCGCTGCCGGTGCTGCTGTCTTTGCCTGCCGGTATTTTCGGGTCTTTGCTTCTGCTCTTCGTCACCGGCCTTGAAAACAATATTTACGCGCAGGTAGCCATGGTGATGCTGATAGGCCTTCTTGGAAAAAATGCCATCCTCATTGTAGAGTATGCGGTGTTAAAACAAAAACACGGGCTTAGTCCGCTGCAGGCCGCCATTGAAGGAGCTACCGCGCGTTTACGACCGATCCTCATGACCTCATTCGCCTTCATCGCGGGCTTAATCCCGCTGATGCTGGCCTCCGGTGCTGGAGCGATCGGAAACCGGACAATAGGCACGGCAGCAGCAGGTGGCATGTTATTCGGCACCTTGTTCGGTGTAATAATCGTACCCGGACTTTATGTACTGTTTGCCCCCGGAAAAACGAAGACTAAACCATCCAAAGAAAAAGAAACCGATCATGTTATCCTCTAAATTGATATATCCTCTTGCTTTGCTGGCGGCAGTCGTGGCAAGTTGTAAGACCACAGACCTGAAGACCGGCAGCTGGAACAAAAGCATCCCCAAAACCTACGTCTCTGCGGGAGATACGGCAGATGCCTCCCTCAAGCCCTGGCGTGAATTGTTCTTTGACGAGAAGCTTCTTTCCTTGATCGATTCCGCATTGGTACATAATTACGACCTGAAAGAAGCCCTCCAAAAAATAGAATGGTCGCGGGCGGGCATTCAATTCACCAAAGGCATCAGGCTTCCCGAAGTAAGCTTGTATGGTGCTGCCGGGCAACGAAAATTCGGAGACTATACCGTCGACGGCGTTGGAAACTACGACACGCAGTTTTCGCCCAACCTCAACAGCAAACAACAAATTCCGAATCCTGTGCCCGATTATTACGTCGGCGTGCAGTCGTCGTGGGAGGTTGATCTGTGGGGGAAGCTGAAAAACAAAAAGAGAGCGGCCGCCTCCCGCTTCATCGCTTCTCAATATGGCAAGGACCTCATCGTGACAAAGCTCATCGCCAGTGTGGCCCATTCCTATTTCGAGCTCACAGCTTTGGACCAGAGCCTGAAGATCCTGGAAGAGAATATCGCGCTTCAGCAGGAAGCCGTTGATATCGTCAAAATCCAAAAAGAAGCGGGCAAAGCCAACGAGCTGGCGATTGAGTTATTGCAGGCCCAGTTGCTCAGCTCAAAAACCATACAGGCCGAAACAAGGCAGAAGCTCATTGAAACCGAGAGCCACCTGAACATGCTTTGCGGCTCCTTTCCCAAAACCCTTGCCCGCGATACAGCCTACTATACACGGAACATCCTGGCAACAGTCAACACAGGCATTCCTTCCGCTCTGCTGAAAAACCGGGCCGACATCCGGCAGGCGGAGGTCCAGCTGATGGCATCCAATGCCGATGTGCGATCCGCAAGGGCAGCCTTTTATCCCACACTCAACATCAATGCGGCCATCGGCCTGCAATCCTTCACGGCCATGCTTTTACTTGAATCTCCGGCCTCTCTGGCCTATAATGTCTTCGGTGGCTTAACGGCGCCTCTTTTAAACCGGAGACAGATCAAAGCGGACCTGATGGCCTCCCGCAGCGAGCAGAAGCAGGCCTACATCCAGTACGGAAAAACGGTGCTGAACGGTTTTACGGAAGTTTACATTGCCGTGAACGATATCAAAAATACCAACGAGATGTATGCTCTCAAAAGCGAAGAAGTCCAGATCCTCAAACAATCGGTGCTTACCTCTTCTGAGCTATTCAAAGCCGGAAGGGCCAACTACATGGAGATCATCCTGGCGCAGAAAAATGCGCTGCAATCACAGCTCGAGCTGGTAGATTATTATAAACGCCGTAACGCCGCTGTCGTTACCTTATACAGGTCGCTCGGAGGCGGCTGGAAATAAACCCATCATTATGATACTTGACGCTCTTATACCGCTGCTATCCCTCATCGCCCTCGAAGTGATCCTGGGGATCGATAATATTATTTTCATCTCCATCCTTGCCGGAAAGCTTCCCCCGCATGAAGGAAACAAACTCCGCTACTGGGGCCTCGGGCTTGCGATGATCATTCGCCTGATCCTGCTGGGCTTTATTTCCTGGATCCTGAAACTGGACAGGGAGCTGTTTACCCTTTTCGACACCGGCTTTTCCGGAAAATCGCTGATCCTCCTGGCAGGTGGCATCTTCCTTCTGTATAAGAGCACGAAAGAGATCTTACACCATACCGAAGACACGAATGAGCCGGAAGTTACGAACATCAAAACCGGAAGCTTTAAAAGGCTCCTGATGGAGATCATTCTGCTGGACCTTGTCTTTTCGGTGGACTCTATCATTACGGCCGTAGGCATGGTGCAGGAGCTCTGGATCATGTACGCCGCCGTTATTGTCGCTGTAGGCATCATGCTGGTGGCTTCGCAACCCATCGCCAGGTTCATTCAGAATCATCCTTCTTTTAAGATCCTGGCCCTTTGCTTTTTAATGATGATCGGGCTTTCGCTTATCGCGGAAGGCATGCATTTCAAAATCCCGAAAGGCTATATCTACTTCTCGATGGGCTTTGCCTTTATGGTGGATTTCATACAGATGAAAAAATTGAAGAAATAAGTGACAAAGGCTATAAGAACCATGATTTTGCCGGCTGACAGCAGCAATGCTGCGAGACCCTTACATACTTATTCAGACGTGCCGGACAAACGAGACGCACCGTTAAACTTATTTCCTGCCCCACAACTTTTGGACTTGATCCCCGTTTTTTTTTGTCGGGGGTGGCCATCACGCCATGGCGTGAGAACTGACGGCCTCCGTTAAAGTGAAAAAGAAATATTATTTCTTTCTAAGTATCGCTGTGCGCCATTCTTCTTGATTTGTTTTTCCAGCAACATTGCAGCTGTCTTATCCGGGCATTCAAACCTTCCAACCACAACCCAGGGAATGCCTTTTTTCGTGAATGTATTTGCGCCTGCATTATGAAACGCCATCCGTTGCTCCAAATCGGCTGTAAAGCCCGTATAGAACTTTTGAAGGGAATGACTATATAAAATGTAAACTACAAACATGCCTGCATAAAAAAAGCTTTGTATCTCTACAAGGCTTTTACCGGTTTTTGTCGGGGTGGCCATCACGCCGCGGCGTGAGAACTGACGGCCTCCGTTAAGTGAAAAAGAAATATTATTTCTTTCTAAGTATCGCTGTGCGCCATTCTTCTTGATTTGTTTTTCCAGCAACATTGCAGCTGTCTTATCCGGGCATTCAAAACTTGCAACCACAGCCCAGGGAATGCCTTTTTTCGTGAATGTATTTGCGTCTGCATTATGAAACCCCATCCGTTGCTCCAAATCGGCTGTAAAGCCCGTATAGAACTTTTGAAGGGAATGACTATATAAGATGTAGACTATAAACATGCCTGCATAAAAAAAGCCTTGTATCTCTACAAGGCTTTTACCGGTTTTTGTCGGGGTGGCCAGATTCGAACTGACGACCTCCACATCCCAAATGTGGCGCGATACCGGGCTACGCTACACCCCGAGCTTTCTCAAAAATTGAGAGTGCAAATATAACACCTTTTTTTTAATTCAAAACTTTTTTTCAAAAAAAAAGCGCCACAATTTCCTGTGACGCTTTTTTTGTTTGAATCGGATCTTATTTTGCAATCACAAATTTGTTAGTGATTGTTTTAGAGCTACCGGCTTTTACCTGGTAGAAATAGATACCGCTGTTTAAATTGCTCAGGTTCAGGTCTACTTTATTGAGGCCGGCATTACCGGTCAGGCTTGTAGAGTAAACGATCTGACCAACAGCATTCATCACGTTGATATCCACTTTAGAGTTATCGTTCAGTGTGATCTCTAATGTACCATTGTGAGCCGCTGGATTTGGATAGAATTTGTATCCAGTTACCACAGAATTTTGTTCTTTAATGCCTACGTCAGTTGCACAAGCACCGATCTCAGCAACAGGGAACTTAAAGTATACGATATCATTGATAGCTGTATTGTCGGCCTCATCTTTGTTATCGCCAGGGTTTGCGCCCGGGATACCGTTACCCGGACCTAAATCCCTTTGGTAAAGGATGTGCAGGTTTCCGTCAACACGTTTAGCCAATGAACCAAGTACGCCTTCGTAAACTGCTCCACCCGGAGAACCTACGATATCGCAAGGATCTGACCATGTTGCACCACCGTCAGTAGATTTGATCACGTATTGGTGACGCACCAGTTTCTCAGAGTTTACCAAAGAGATCAAGCTGTCTACAACTGAAGAATAAGATAAGTACATCACGTTGTTGGCATCAAATGCCACGCTTGGGTATGATGTTAAGGAATTGCCCCATAAGCCGAAGGAGAAGTTACCGGAAACAGAAGGAGTCGGGAAGAAAATGGTTCCTTGCTCTCCTAAATCCTCGATGCCGGCAATCACAGTACCACCTACATCTGCAGGCATACCTTCTTTCCACATATTCAAACCGTCAGTTGCCGGGAAGTAGCTGTAGCCTCCGTTTGCCTGAGGAGTTGTTTGAAGGATCCTTGAGTTACCATAGAATACATAAGCCTTTCCTGAGTTATCCAGGCCAACGGAGAACGTTCCGTCGTTTGTCAATACAGTATCCGCTACGTTATCACCGTTAATATCAGTCGTTGTTGTAGCTGGATTCCATTTTGCCAGAGGGAATTTCAGAATAGTTGTTGCTGTCCAGGTAACACCGCCATCTGTGGATTTTGACAATACCACGTCTTTTCCGGCATCACCGCCAACAACCGCTACCGTTGCTCCTTTTGCAGCAATAGCGTAGCTATCGCCGCCAAAGCCTAAAAAGCGTGTCGTGTTGTCTAACCCTGTAGGGATTGTATTAACCAGATCCCAGGTAACACCTGCATCTTTTGAGCGTGCAAAGCAAATTGCACCGTTTAAGCCCTGGTACATAGAAGCACCTGCAGTTGTTGTTTGCTGGGTTACAGAGATTGTATAGATGGTATCGCCTGATGCAACCATACGTGGCCAGTAATTGCCACCCGCTGTCGCAGTAGGAATCGCATAAGCGTTGGTCCATGTACCTGTTCCTTTAGTTGCCCTTGTGGCCAGGTTCAGTTTGCTGGCACCACCATCATGAGATAAGATCAGCTCTTTATTGCTCCTGGTATTGACAACGTTACCCCAACCCACGCGGGTAGCTTCAACCCTTGCTGTTGGCTGAGGGCCCCATGTTGTACCGTTGAAATAGTTATAGCCTGTTCCCCTGTTAGGGTAAGTATTATCGCCCGCAGTGAGCTCCATGGTCCATACTGCAGCAATACTGCCATCTGCATTAACAAAGATCCTGTCGCCGACACTGCTGTTACTCTGCAGGTCATAATACGTTTTACCAACTACGGTAGACGTTACAGCCGCCACCCTTTTAGAATCGTCAGCAGCTTTCTTGCCGGAAGTCATAAGGCTCGGCAATGTCGCCGGGTCGATAACCCTCGGATTTTTCATGATAGCCATATTGGCAATGTGTGCAGGAATTCTTTGTGATATTTCTTTTTGCCTTTGAGACACCTGAGCGCTAAGCAATCCGGAAACCACAATACCTGTCGTAAGAAGTAAGTGTTTTTTCATGTTTTGATTTTTTAATTGAACAACGTTTAACGCAAACCTAACAAAAAAATAGCATAATGTTGAATTATTTAACAAGAAAATACCTTTTACAAAAATTTCACCAGGCCCTCAAGTTTCATGCCACGAGAGCCTTTGATAAGCACCGTAGTTTCAACAATAGCGTGTTCTTCCAGGTGTTTCCCAATACCGGCTGCGTCCTTAAAAAAATGATACATCGGATACTCTACTTTAAACTCATAGAACAATGCGCCGGCAAGGTATACGTGATCCAGGTGAAGCGCCTGTAGCTTTTCGAGAATGTGCCGGTGCTCTTCCTTTGCATACACCCCCAGCTCAAACATATCGCCAAGGATCAGCAGTTTCTTCGGAAAAGGCTGCTCCGAAAAATTCTGAATAGCCAGTGCCATGCTCGAAGGATTTGCATTGTAGGCGTCCAGGATAAGTGTATTCCGTTCCGTCTTTTCAACCTGCGACCGGTTCATCTCGGGCTTATAGGATGCCAGCGCTCCGTTGATATCCGCAACAGGCACTTTAAAATAATTTCCGATCGCAGCGGCACAAAGCAGATTGATAAAATTATAATGGCCAAACATGTGTGTGCTTACCAAATCACTCTCTTTACTGCTTTTTCCTTTGACATTCCATTTAAACGCGACATACTCCGACTGCGGGGACGATTGCCCGTGCACATCAAACTGCTCTCCTTCCCCGAATGTATATAGCTTCAGGCCGGCTGCCAGCTCCATCAGCACAGGGTCATTCCCGTTCACAAACACAAGCCCACCTTTGGGACTCAGGTAACGGTAGAGCTCGCTCTTCCCTTTTTTTATGCCTTCCACGCCGCCAAAACCTTCCATGTGCGCCTTCCCGATATTGGTAATCAATCCGTAGTCAGGATCGGCCAGGCCACTTAAAAATGCGATTTCTCCCTGGTGGTTGGCCCCCATCTCCACAATGGCCATATCATGCCCGGAAGTCACCGATAGCAACGTAAGCGGCACGCCAATGTGGTTGTTGAGGTTGCCTTTCGTAGCATACACCTTATACCTGGTGGATAATACCGCATGAATCAGCTCCTTATTGGTGGTTTTGCCATTGCTTCCTGTAATACCAATTACAGGAATCCCCAGTACTTTACGATGGTGCTTTGCCAGTTGCTGCAAGGCCTCCAGCACATCAGGCACCAGTACGATGGTTGTTCCGTTTGCACGGCTCTTGTCGTCAGTTACCGCATAACGGCAGCCCTGCTCTATGGCTGAGTTCACAAAGGTGTTGGCATCAAAGTTTTCCCCTTTTAATGCAAAAAACATGCTTCCCTGCTCAATCTTACGGGTATCTGTAGTGATCTTCTGCCCACAGTTTATAAAGAGCTCATAAAGCCCGGCAATGTCTGTATAACTCATCTGATAAAGAATTTTAATCCGCGCGGTACGGCGGCAAGCATAAAAGTAAAAAGCCTCCCGCGTTACTGCGGGAGGCTTTCGTGATAGTTTTCAACAATATTATTTTCCTAAACCTACAGGGCTGCCCACACGGGTCATAGCGCACCTGAAACCTAAGTATGCCGTTGATTGCCTTTGATCCAGATACCTTCTGGTGCCGGGATTTAACCAATAAGCCCTGTCTCTCCAGCTGCCGCCTTTGTATACACGGGATTTATCATTGATGAGCGATGTTTTAGCATATTCGTACATCAATTTATCAGCCTTGTCGGCATAAGCCTCCTCACCTTCCAGGTAGTATAAGCTGGAATTGACATCACCGTCGAGGTAGCTGATATAATCGGCTGTTTTGTAGTTTCTGCGCTCGTCGAGGTTATCGGTAGATACGGCAGAAGAAACTTCCCTCCACTGTACGCGACCCGGGATGTCTGATTTACCTTCAGCCGTTACGTTTTTGTTTCCGTTCATGGCATCCACATCATTTGGGTTACCGGTCATTCTTGTGAGAACGCTGTCAATAACCTCGGTGGTTTCCTGGCTCACACCGTGAGGGCTTGCCGGATTCACTTTTTGTTTGAATTTCTGGAATACCGGACCATCGATGTTCGTAGAGATTGTTCCGTCCGTACTGTCTTTCACCTGGGTGGTAAACACGTTACCGCGGAAAGGCCTGAATTCATCAGCGTCCTGTAACGTAGAAGCCCTGTAAACATCCATTACCCACTCAGCAACGTTACCGGCCATGTTATACAGGCCGTAATCGTTTGGCCAATACGAATATACAGGTGCCGTTACGTCGGCGTTATCATTCAGGAATCCTGCAGTACCCATCATGTCACCGTTTCCACGTACAAAGTTACCTAAGATCTGGCCAATGTATTTATCGTCGGAATTACGAATACCGTGGCCGTTCCATGGATAGATCCTTCTGTCGGTGATACGCTCGCCGATTGTGTTGCCGATCAGGCCGTAAGCTGCATATTCCCACTCTGCCTCTGTCGGGAGGCGGTATTTCGGTAAAAAGATCCCGTCTTCCATTTTCACGTCCCTTTCAGGATTTTGCTCGTCGAAAGAAGGTAATTTTTGTTTCAACTGACCTTGCCATTTGCCGGCCAAGTAAGCTTCTGTACTGAAGTAATCCTGATCAGACGGGTTTGGCGTATGCTCCAGCAAGCCTTCGCGGATGAGGATGAACTCATTCACGCGGTCGGTCCTCCAGGCACAGAACTCATTTGCCTGCAACCAGTTGATACCAACTACCGGATAATCGCGGTAAGCCGGGTGGCGCAGGTAATACTCCACATAAGGCTCGTTGTAAGCCAGCTTTTCACGCCAAACCAGGGTGTCCGGCAGGGCTTTCTGATAAATATCAGGGAAGGTAGGACCGAATACACGGCCTGTCCAGTATAAATATTCCAGGTAAGAGTAGTTGCTCACCTCCGTTTCATCCATATAAAAGGAAGATACCGTTACGCGGCGTGGCACGTTGTTCCACTCATAAGTAACATCGGTTTCGGTACGGCCCATCGTAAAAGTACCACCTTCTACCAGTACAAGGCCTGGTCCTGTCTCCTGCTCCTCATATGGCATCTTTTCAAAACCTCCGTTATCCGGGTCATTGTAAGCCCAACCGGTTACCGGCGAACGTTCTTTGGAACAGGATACGGCGACTATGGAAAGAATTAATGCTAGTGCTTTACTGCTTTTAATGAATTTAAACTTCATGATCTGGGTTTTATTTAAGGCTATAACGAAAGTCTGTTAAAAAGGTTACAAATTATTTTGCTTAGAAGGACGGACAGCTGATGGTCCTGTATTTCTTTTTCTTAGGACGGCATTCGAACTGGATCTGTAAAGATACCTCGTGGGAACCCGCAGTATTGCTGGAAAGCTTGGACACTGTCACGTCGTAGCTGTATCCTACCTTGAAGTGATCGGTCTGTAAACCCAATAATACGATAAACGCATCGGAGTTCCTGTACCATAAGCCGCCTACAAAAGACCCTCTCACAAAATACAATCCCAGGTTGAGCTGGGTAAAGTTTTGCTGTTGCTGAAACAGGATGTTGGGAGAGATATAGGACTCACTGCCTTTTTCCAATGGAATAATGGCACCTGCGTGCCCGGTAACTTTAAACGGCATTTTTGAGTTGCCCTGCAGCCCTTCTTCAGGCTGTGTCATGTGGTGAACGGCCAGGCCGACAAAGTATTTTTTGCTGTAGCCCAACAAACCGGCAGAGAAATCAAGGTTGGTTTTGGTCTGGGAAGGGATCTGCTCGTTGGTGTTCCATACGAAACCTCTGCGTGCATCGATCATATCTCCGAAATTAAGCTTGGTCCTGTCGAGTGATTTCTGGAAAAACCCTGCCTGAAGGCCGGCTTTGATAGAGAATTCGCGATTTACAGGCAACAGGTAGGAATAAATGAGGCTGGCGGAAGTGGTCTTTAACGTCCCTCTGGCCTGATCGTCCTGAGTTACCAGGAGCCCCAAACCACCGCTGAGAGCGTCGAAATGCTGATCGTAAGAAGCGCTGTAGGTGACGTAAGTTCCGGAGAGGTTAGGCCATTGGTTACGGTAGTTCATGCAGATCCGCGGACACCTTGCAGTGCCTGCAAAAGCGGGATTCAGATAAAGCGGGTTGGCGTAAAACTGGGTAAACTGAGGATCCTGAGCTTGCAAGTCTTGTAAAGTGCCGGTCACACAAATAATTGTGAGCAATAAGTAAAGTTTTTTCGCCATGTAAATTTTCACTTAAATCTATTCCTAATCACAAATATAACAGTCTGTTTTGAAAAATAAAAACTTTTGTGCAACAATATTTCATTTTCTTTGTCGTTGAAATATCAGATACAATCACCAAAACACCGAAATGCGTTCTACCGTCAAAGTCAGGCTAACAACTTTAGTTTTTGTTATCTTCTGTTCGGGCACCATGCATGGACAAATCAGAGAACTTCAAAAACCTACCGAAAAGCCTGTTGCTGCCGATGTATCTACCAAAGCAGCTCCTAAGGCGCCATTTCTGTCAAACACTCAATACGATCTTCAGAAGAACGGGCTTCCGTTTTTCAGGCATTCGGTTACCGTCAATGGCAACACCATTCCTGTGCTGAGGCTGGATAATCCGGTGATTCGTGAGCTTAGCGCTGCCGAGATTGCCCAGATCCAGGATTACAAACGTTTTATCGGTTCTGATTTTGAAACCTCGTACAGCACCGCCCGGTCGCGCCACCAGCAGATCGTGTATCAGAATACAGTACCTATCCGCCTGAATCCTTCCACCAACCGCTACGAATATCTTGAGAGCTATACACCGGTATGGCACTACGAGGCCCCCAACACGGCCTTACAGCCCGCCGCCCTCCGAAAAAACGCAGCGTCTTCTTTTGCATCGGCTTCGGTGCTGGCCAGTGGCAAGTGGTACAAGATCGGCCTTACCCAAAACGGCATCTATAAGCTGGATAAGGCGTTCCTGGCTTCCCTGGGGCTCAACTTATCGGGAGTAGACCCAAAACATATCCGGATCTACGGCAACGGCGGAAAGTTGATGTCTGAAAAAAATGCGGTTTTCAAATACGACGACCTGGTTGAAAACGCCATTGCGGTGATCGGTGAAAATGATGGCAGTTTTGACAACAGCGATTATGTGCTGTTCTACGGACAAAGCACTGAAACCTGGAAGTACACGCCTGCGGGCGGTAATCCCTTCAACTATGTTCCACACCTGTACAGCGATACGTCTTTTTATTTTCTGACGGTTGATCTCGGCCCCGGCAAGCGCGTGGCACAGCTAAGTTCTTCCTCTTCTCCTGCCGGTAAAACAACCAACACCCAGGATTATTATGGCGTGCATGAGCTGAACACACTCAATGTGGTGAAGAGCGGACGCGAGTTCTATGGCGAAAAATTCGATTTCAACACGTCCTATACTTTTAATTTCAACATTCCGGACGCCGTGGTTGGCGACAGCGTGTCGGTAAGGGCCAGCCTGCTTTCCAGGAGCAACCAGGTATCGTTTTACCAGGTGAACTTCAATAGCGGAAGCTTCCAGATTTCCTGCAATCAGACCAATACCAATGATTATACGGCGGATTTCGGCTATCCGGGAGAAAATTATTACACCGGGGTTCTGGGCGCGTCCGCCCTGCAGGTATCGGTTACCAAACAAACCAGCCAGGCCATCGGCTATCTCAACAAGATCGTTTTCAATGCGCGACGGAGCCTCATCTACAGCCTGTCGCAATTCAATTTCAGGGACCAGCGTGTGATTGGCGGCCCAAATACATTTGCGAGGTATTTGGTGACCAATAACAGCACGGGGGCTCCTTCGATCTGGGATGTAACAGACCCGCTGAATGCCAAAAACCAGCTCTATGCTACGGCAGGCTCACAGCTTGATTTTACCGGCACCGCCGACTCGCTGAGAGAATATTGCATCTTCTCCGACAACCAGGCATACACGCCCAAGGCATACGGTACAATTGCCAATCAAAACCTTCATGCGATACAGCAGGCGGACTTCATCATTGTGACGCATCCGGCCTTTATCGCTGATGCCAACCGCATCGCCAAGGTTCACAAGGATTACGACGGCCTTTCTTACGTTATTGCCACTACCGAACAGGTATATAACGAGTTCTCCTCCGGAACGCCGGACATTGGAGGGATCCGGCAATTTGTGAGAATGCTCTACAAGCGCCCAACGGATGCCAACCCAATGGATACGGACAAGGTAACAAAATACCTGTTGTTGCTGGGTGACGGTTCTTATAAGAACAAGCCGATCAACCAAAGCGGCAACAGCGCACTGATCCCGACTTATCAAACGTACAATTCAAGCTCCTATGCCAATTCCTTTGTCACGGATGACTTTTTTGCGATGATGGATGATTCGGAGGGTGATCTCCAGGCAAACGACCTGGTGGACATTGGCGTCGGGCGTTTTCCGGTAAGGACCAAGGAAGAATCGAATGCTGTGACCTCGAAGGTGGAATATTATTACAAACTCAATACAAGCTTCGATCCCAATGCGGTGGAGTCATCGTGCAACGTAGCGGAGAACGATTACCCACAGGGTGACTGGCGAAACTGGATCTGCTTCCTGGGTGATGATGAGGATAATAACCTCCACATGGACCAGGCCAACAGGCTTTCCATCCTTGCGGCTACCAAGGATCCTTACCTCAACATTGACAAGATCTTCCTGGATGCTTACAAGCAGTATTCGACACCGGGCGGCGACCGGTATCCCGATGTGGTGACCGATATTGACCGGAGGATGGACAAGGGCTGCCTGATTTTTAACTATACGGGGCATGGCGGCGAAGTGGGCCTTACGGAAGAACGGGTTGTGAGTGTTCCGCAAATTCTGGCCTGGAAGAACATCAAGAACATGCCTTTGATCGTAACTGCTACCTGCGAGTTCAGCCGCTTTGATGATCCGGACAGAACCTCTGCCGGCGAGTATTGCCTTCTCAATCCTAATGGCGGCGCCATTGGCCTGATGACTACGGTGAGGCTTGCGTATTCCAACTGGAATGAAACGCTGAATACGGCGTTTTACAACCATGCCGTAACACCTATGGGCAATGGCCAAATGCCGGCCATCGGCGATTTGTACCGGCTTACCAAGCGTGATATCGGCTTTGTTTCCTATTACATGAACTTTGTGATCCTTGGTGATCCTGCTCTCAAACTGGCGTATCCGCAACAACGGGTGTATACATCTACGATCAACTCACACACGCTTGCTTCTTCGGCCAGCGATACTCTGAAAGCGCTTTCTAAGATGACCATCACTGGTTTTGTGGGCGACAAAAGCGGTAATAAGCTGAGCAATTACAGCGGCGTTATTTACCCAACGGTGTTCGACCGGGAGATCACCGTAACAACACTCGGCAACGATCCGGGCTCACCTGTCAGAACATTCCTGTTGCAAAAGAATATCATCTACCGCGGTAAATCCGAGGTCAGGAACGGAGACTTTTCCTTTACCTTCCTGGTGCCGAAAGACATTGCCAATACCTATGGCCGCGGGAAGATCAGCTACTATGCGCATAATGGCGTGGTAGATGCAACGGGCTATTACGACCAGGTGGTGGTGGGCGGCTACAACAGCAATGCCATTCCCGACAATGACGGGCCTGTGATAAACCTGTACATGAACGATGAGAAATTTGTGGCGGGAGGCATTACCAATGAAAATCCGAAGATTTATGCCGTGGTGGCGGATTCGAGCGGCATCAATACCCTGGGCACAGGCATAGGGCACGATGCGGTAGCAATCCTGGATGAGAATTCGAGCAAGCCTATTGTGCTGAATGATTATTATTCGGCCGACCTCAACACTTACCAAAAGGGCCGGATTCGCTATCCGTTCAGCCAATTGCCGGAGGGCGACCACCGCCTGAGCGTGAAGGTGTGGGATGTGCAAAACAACTCCTCGACCTCCTACACGGATTTTGTGGTCGCGCAACAGGCGGAACTTGCGCTTAAACATATCCTGAACTACCCGAATCCTTTTACGACCAAAACCAGGTTTTTTATTGAGCATAACCAATGCTGCGTGACGCTCAAAGCGGTGATCCAGATCTATACCGTGAGCGGAAAGCTGGTAAAATCCATCAACCAGACAATAAATAACGAGGGTTTCCGTTTTGATGGTATCGAATGGGACGGCAGGGATGATTTCGGAGACAAACTGGCCCGGGGCGTATACATCTACAGGGTGATGGTAACAGACAATTCGCAGAAAAAAGCGGAAAAAATAGAAAAGCTGGTAATTCTAAATTAATCCTATATTTGGCGTGCCTTTTTTAATAAAGATAAAGTAAATGCAGAAAAGAATTCTAGGAACGGTAGGAACAGGCGTGATGTTATGTGCGCAGGCCAATGCACAAAACAGTGCATCGAGTTCTATTACCACACAACAGTTAAGCGGGCGGGTCAATACCATTACTACAGCTGTACCTTTTTTAATGATCAGTCCTGACTCGAAACAAGGAGGTATGGGAGAAGTTGGTGCAGCAACGCCGGCAGACGCCAACAGCATTCACTGGAATGTGGCCAAGCTTGCTTTTGCAGAGAAGAAAGGCGGGGCTGCCATCAATGTAACGCCCTGGCTGAAACAGCTGGTACCGGACATTTACCTGTATTACGTATCGGGTTACACCAAGATCAGCAAGACACAAGCTGTGGGCGCCTCGCTGCGTTATTTCTCCTTAGGGAATATTACATTTACGGATATCGTAGGGAATGTAACCGGTCAGTTCAGGCCTAATGAGTTTGCGGTTGATCTCGCCTACTCCCAGAAATTATCCGAAACGTTCTCTGCCGGCCTGGCATTTCGCTACATCCGTTCCAACCTGGTTGGCAACTATTCGCTGAACGGACAGAACATCCGCCCGGGGCAAACGGTAGCTGCCGATGTGGGCTTATACTACCAATCGAAAAAGAATTTCAAAGTGGGTGATTACAAATCCGTAGCTTCTGCCGGCCTGGTGTTCAGCAATATGGGCGGTAAAATTTCCTACTCTGCCAAACGGGATTTTATTCCTATCAATTTGCGCTTAGGCGGCGGCTTAAAACTGAATCTCGACGATAACAACACCTTTGGTGTGTATGGCGATGTCAATAAGCTGATGGTTCCTACCCAACCGGTTTACAAACTGGCACTGGATTCGGCCGGAAACCCGACACCGTATTACGAAACAGATCCTAACACCAACAAGCCTGTGATCCAGGCGGGCAAAGATCCGGATGTTCCGGTAGCCAAAGGGATGATCCAATCGTTCAGCGATGCTCCAGGTGGTGGCGCGGAAGAGCTGAAAGAAATTAACTGGAGCCTGGGCTTTGAGTATTGGTATGCTCCAAACGGCGTAAAAACCTTTGCTGTGCGCGGCGGCTATTTCAACGAAGCGAAAACCAAAGGCAACCGTAAATTCTTTACAGCCGGGATTGGCGTCAGGTATAATGTGTTCGGCCTCGATATGGCTTACCTGATCCCGATCACACAACGTAATCCGTTACAAAACACATTACGCTTTACCTTAAGCTTCGACTTTGGAGGCGGCGACAAAAACGGTGCAGCAGCAACTCCGAAACCCGTAGAATAATTTTCGTCAACAGATCATAAACAAAAACGTCCCGCAGATATTGTGGGACGTTTTTTGTTTTTGGAAAACGGATAAGCCATGGAGAAAATAGTTTTGGGCGCACGGGCGGGCCATGACGGAAATCCTCCCACAACGCGTCATGGGAGATCGGAACGGAAAGCCTGGCCCGCAGGGACACTCCCCAACTGATTTTTTTTGTAAACCGGAAACCTGCAACGATGTACACCTTCGGGCCACGGCAAGTCATGATCAATTGCCCGGGTTCTATTTCTTCCTCCTGGCTTTTTCCCTGATGATAAGGCCCAGCTCGCGGCCGGTCTGTCCTTTCACGGAAGTATTCTCCTGGGCACGGCGGATGAGGTAAGGCATAACTTCGCGGATAGGTCCGTAAGGCACGTACTTGGCCACGTTGTAGCCTCCAAGCGCCAGGTTATAGCTGATGTGATCGCTCATGCCGAGGAGCTGCGAGAAGTACACACGCGGATCGTTATCGGCGATCTGGTGATCTTTCATAAGCTTCACGAGGTAAAGACTGCTCTGTTCATTGTGTGTGCCAGCGCAAAGGCCCATCAGCGAAATATGGCTGATGCATTCTTCGAGCGCCAGGTTATAGTCCCTGTCCGAATGTTCTTTGGTGTCCTGGATCGGAGAAAGGTAGTTTTTTTCGGCGGCGCGCTTGCGCTCCTTCTCCATATAAGCGCCACGCACGAGCTTGGCGCCAACATGATAACTTTCTGCTTTTCCTTTGGCGATGGTGGCTTTTAAAAATGCAAGGCGGTCTTTGCGGTACAGCTGGAAAGTGTTGTACACAATGGCTTTCTGCTTATTGAATGCGTGCATGTTGTCATCAGCGAGCTGGTCGATGGCCGGCTGGATCCAGCTTTCCTCGGCATCAATAAAAATGGGCTGGCCGGCTTTATGAGCTTCTTCGCAGATGCTGAGCACGCGTTGTTTTACTTTTTCGTATTCCTTGCTTTCTTCGGCTGTAAGCGTTTCTCCCGAGCTTACTTTTGCCAACAGATCGAAGCGCGCCAGGCCGGTAACTTTGAATACACAGAAAGGAATGTGGCTGTTGCCTTTGGCTTTGTGAATGGTTTCGATCGTTTCTTTGCAGCAGGCATCAAAATCGGCTTCGCTTTCCTTACCTTCTACACTGTAATCGAGGATGGTCCCGATATTGAATCTGCCAAGTTCGGCAATGGCTTTATCGCATTCGTTGATGGTTTCTCCTCCGACGAATTGTTTGAAGATCGTGCTTTTGAAGAGGCCTTTAAACCCGAGAGAAAGCGCTAAGGGAGCCGTTTTCGCACCTAATTTTACCAGGGCCGGGCTGCTGATGAGTTTGAATAACCAATAAGAACGGTTCAGGTCGCTGTTTGATTTCGCTGTGAAAGCGTTCTCCGTATTGTCGAAAGAAATCATGAAATAAAATATGCCCAAATATAACGGTTTAAACGCGTTTATTTAACCATAATTAGTAAAGTTTTCCTGCAACTTTTCCTGATTTTTGAAGTTATAAAGATTGAGAACATTCTCAGTCCCATCCCCGGATTATTTGTAAATTAATAGTATTTTTGCTTATGCTTGTTTCCGATTTATTGACAGACGAAATCCCTCCATTAAAAATTTCCGATACCGTAGAGCTGGCCCTGGACTGGATGGAACAATTTAAAGTGTCGCACCTGGCTGTTGTAAAAGATCGCGAGCTGATCGGCATTGTATCCGAGCATGACCTGATGGATTATAACCATCCGGAGGAAACACTGGAAGAATTAAAACTGCCGCTGCTGAAACCCATCATTCACAATTACCAGCACACATACGATTTGCTGAAGCTGATGATGTCTTTTAACCTGACGCTTATTCCGGTGCTCGACGATAAAGAGCTGTACAAGGGCTGCATTACGCTGAAAGGCTTGTTACAGAATATTTCTACCATGGCTTCCGTTCAGGACCCTGGTGGCGTGATTGTGCTTGAAGTCAACCAGGCGGATTATTCCCTGACGCAGATCGCGAACATCGTGGAAGGCAACGATTCCAAAGTACTGAGCGCTCACGTATCATCCATTCCGGAAAGCACCAAAATGGAAGTGACGATCAAGGTGAACACCGAAGATCTTTCCCGCATCCTGCAAACATTCTACAGGTACAATTATACGGTGAAGGCCTCCTTCCAAAACAGCAACTTCGAGTCGGCGATCAAAGACAAGCTGGATGAGTTCCTGCACTTCCTGAATATTTAAAAGGCAAAACGAAATGACGATAGCAGTATATGCCCGAAATACGAAGGACAATTTCCCGCATTACCTGGAACAGCTTCTCGACCTTGCCGCTAAAGAATCTTTCGGGGTTATCGTGTATAAACCTTACGTGGAGTTCCTGAACGAAACGGGCTCTTCTTTTTCAAACATTCCTACTTTTTGCAATGCTGAGGAGCTGATCGCCAAAGCGGATTATGTGATCTCGCTTGGAGGCGACGGAACTTTGCTGGAAACCCTTGAGTTCGTGCGCAAATCGGGAATTCCTGTATTGGGCGTAAACACAGGCCGTTTGGGCTTTTTAGCAACGGTATACAAAGAAGATTTCTCGAAGGCGATCCAGCAACTCATCAAGGAAAAATATACGCTCGATAAGCGCGAGCTGATTGTGCTCGAAAATCATGCGAATGAGTTTCAGAATGTGAATTATGCGCTGAATGAGTTTACGATCCATAAAAAAGAATCGGGCGCCATGATCCATGTGGATACTTATGTGGATGGTGTTTTCCTGAATTCCTACTTTGCGGATGGCCTGATCGTATCTACACCTACAGGTTCCACCGCCTACTCGCTGAGCTGCGGCGGGCCTATCATGCTGCCGGATTCGGATAACTTCATCATTACGCCGATTGCGCCGCACAACCTCAACGTAAGGCCGATCGTGATCTCCAATAATAAAATCCTGAGCTTCAAAGTATCAGGTCGAAGTGATAATTTCAACGTATCGCTCGATTCCCGTACCCAGCTGGTGACACCTCAATCTGAACTGGTGATCCGCCTCGCCGACTTCAAATTCAACCTCATCAACCTCGAAGGGCAGCACTTCTTCGAAACACTGCGCAACAAATTGCTCTGGGGGCTGGATAAGAGACAGTAGCTAGTATTGAGTATTGAGAGGAGAGTATTGAGATGAAGACAGAAGGGATTGAAGAGAGAAAAGAGACGAAAAAGATTTAAGGGAGAAGGGATAGTAAAAAATGAAAGGTCTGTGTGCTGTCGTCTAGGCTCACTCTAAAAGATAGTCACTGTTATTTTCTCACCGAGTTTCGCAGACCTTATTCTGTTTTTCTATTTCGGCATGCCTTTGCGGATTCATCTGCGAACCTCTGCGAGAGCCGTTCAATGGGATTTTTGAAAAGTAAATGCTGCGAACATCGATATGCTGGCCTGATTCTCCCGGTCTCTTCGGTCTCTTAAGTCCCTTTGTCAAATTAGTCCCTTAGTCTTTTTACCAAATTTTACCCACAATTAAATCTGTTTATTAAATTTTAATTTAATTTTGGGGGCATTCTATAACCTCTAAAAAACAGCACATTATGTCATTTATTCATTCCATTGTAGCCAGGCAAATTTTAGATTCACGCGGAAACCCGACCGTTGAGGTGGATGTGATCACCGATCAGGGCATTCTCGGTCGCGCGGCGGTTCCATCAGGCGCTTCTACGGGTATTCACGAAGCCGTTGAATTAAGGGATAATGACAAAACACAATACCTGGGCAAAGGTGTGAACCGCGCGGTGAATAACGTGAACACGGTAATTGCCGAAAAGCTGAAGGGCATGTACATTTTCGACCAGGCGGCAATTGATGCGGCCATGATCGAACTGGACGGCAGTGCGAACAAAGGCAACTTAGGAGCCAATGCTATTCTTGGTGTTTCGCTTGCAGCAGCACGCGCAGCTTCTGAAGAATGCCGTCAGCCGCTGTACCGCTACATTGGCGGCGTGAATGCCAGCATCCTCCCGATCCCGATGATGAACATCCTCAACGGTGGCTCGCATGCGGATAACGGCATCGACTTCCAGGAGTTTATGATCATGCCGGTAGGCGCTGAAACGTTCAGCGAAGGCCTGCGCATGGGCACGGAAGTATTCCATCATTTGAAAGCGGTATTGAAATCGCAGGGAATGAGTACCAACGTAGGTGATGAGGGCGGCTTTGCTCCTAATTTCAGGAACAACGAAGATGCGATCAAAGCGGTGATGCAGGCTATTGACAAGGCTGGCTACAAAGCGGGCGAAGACATCTACATTGCGATGGATGCGGCTGCTTCTGAATTTTACAATACGGACGAAAAAGTATACCACTTCAAAAAATCGACCGGCGATAAGCTGACAGCTTCACAAATGGCGGATTTCTGGGCCGACTGGAGAAGCAAATACCCGATCCTGAGCATTGAAGACGGTTTCGCAGAGGAAGACTGGGATGGCTGGAAGCTGTTGACGGACAAACTGGGTTCTACGACTCAATTGGTAGGTGACGATCTGTTTGTGACCAATGTTGATTTCCTGGCAAAAGGGATCGAGCGCGGCGTGGCCAATTCTATCCTGGTAAAAGTAAACCAGATCGGCACGCTGACGGAAACAATCAACGCGGTACAACTGGCGCAAACCAACAGCTACACATCAGTGATGAGCCACCGGAGCGGAGAAACCGAAGATACAACGATCGCTGATCTGGCGGTTGCTTTGAGCTGCGGACAAATCAAAACGGGCTCTGCTTCCCGCAGCGACCGGATCGCCAAATACAACCAATTGCTGCGCATCGAAGAACAGCTGGGAACAAGCGCACGGTACATCGGTAAGGATTTTAAATTTTTGAAAAGGAAATAACAATACATCAAAGAAAGAGAAGCCCGTCGCCATAAGTGTGACGGGCTTTTTTATGTTTTATTATTTCGAATACAAAAAACGCTATAAAGTAACTAATGTTGCTAATAAGACGTTTTAAAAGATTATATTTGCGTTAAAATTTAACGCTTCGCGAAATGTTAATTCGATTTGTAGTAAAAAATCTCTTTTCTTTTAATGAAGAAACTGAGTTTAATCTGTTTCCTAACAGGTCACAACAATTACCCCACCATAAAATCAAACGAAATGATATTGATGTATTAAAACTAAGTGCAATTTATGGAGCTAATGGTTCGGGAAAATCAAATTTAATCAAATCTATTTCCCTACTTGAAACAATGATTATTAAAGGTAATGTCGCTAACAAAAAGATTGATGACATTAAATTTAAATTGAATAAAAAAAATAAAAAGATCCCTATATCTTTTGGCATCGAATTTTACTGCAAGTCAAAAATTTATTATTACACTTTGACATTTGATAATGATTTAGTACTGGAAGAATGTTTATATGAAACAAATTCATCTAAAGACGTTTTAATATTTGAAAGAAAAAATATAAAATCAAAACAAAACATTATCTTTTTTGAAGGGTATACTAAAGATGACAAAAATAAACTTTTTGTTGAAGTCTTAGGAGAGAAATTATTGCAAAAAAATGAATTATTAATTTCTTTTTTGAACTCTAAGTATAAATCCGAGTTTGTTGATGTGGCAAATGCTTATGATTGGTTTGATAATACATTAGTAATAATTGAACCTGAATCTAAACCAGGCCCAATAGCTCATTTATTGGATAGCGATGATTCTTTTAAAGATTTTACTAATAATTTTATAAAAACTTTAAACACTGGAATTTCTAAAATAGATGTAATCAAAGAAAAATTCAATGACTTTGCCAAAGGAAGTGATAAAAGTAGTATTAATGAAATTATCGAAGAATTTAAAGAAAAACCAAATCAAATATCATTATTGCGTCAAAGAGACACAGGAGATGAGGTAGTACTAGTTTATGAAAATAAAGAAATTATTGCGAAGCGTTTAAAGATTTCACATACAGATAATAAAGGTGATTTCATTGACTTTTCGATAGGTATGGAATCTGATGGCACAAAACGGCTAATAGATTATTTACCGGCGTTTGATGGCATTATAAATGAAGAAAGAGTATTCGTAATTGATGAAATAGAAAGAAGTATTCATCCAATTACAATAAAAGAGATCATTAGTAAAATCTCACTAGATGAATCAGCAAAAGGTCAACTTATTTTTTCTACTCATGAATCATGTCTACTGGATCAAGATATTTTAAGGCCTGATGAAATTTGGTTTGCACAAAAAGACATTGATGGATCATCTAGATTGTATTCTTTGAGTGACTTTAATGTCCATAATACTGCGAGTATCGAAAATGGATATTTGAATGGAAGATATGGGGGGATTCCTTTTCTATCAAATTTAAAAGATTTAAAATGGCATGAGTATGGGATATCTAAGTAGAAAAAAGATTTATCATAGGGCACAACCGGATAAAAATGCTAAGAAAATTTATATTTTTTGCGAGGGCGAAAAAACGGAAATAAAGTATTTTGAATTTTTTCAAGGCTTTTCTTCTAACATAGATATCATTCCTATTCCTCCAGTATCAGGCAAGACAGATCCTACAAAATTAAAAGATCTCTCAGAAATATTATTTTTTGGTAATCAAGATACCGCTCCGAAATATACATTAAGTAAGGAATATAAAGATGAGATTTGGTTTGTAATTGATACTGATCGATGGAATGAAGGCAATAAAATTCAACAATTAAAAGATTTTTGTACTACAAAAAACTTAGAAGAATTACAATGGTTTGTTGCTCAAAGCAACCCTTGTATAGAAATTTGGTTGTACTATCATTTTAATGATAAAAAGCCAGAGCAGACTGAAGTTTCTAAACATCCTAGTTTTAAAAATTTTGTTCATAATAATACGGGAGAAGGTAATGGGTTTAATCCAACTCACCATCCTATAGAAATTGAAAGAGCTATAAGAAACTCAAAGCTAACTTTTGAAATCATTAATAATCAGCCGGGTTTATTTTCAACAGAAGTCTATTATCTAGGTGAGATAATATTATCATTTATTCATGAACAATTAGTAAAGGCTAAAGCTATGTCTAATTAACTATGGATAACACGCCCTGTAACACCGAACAGGAGCTTTTAGAAAAATACGCCTGCATTGCCTGGGAAAAGCAAACAGACTTTGCCGGGGTCATCAGCAATAACAACTGGAATATAGATATGGGCAAGGGCGAGCTGAGCTTCGGCCCCGATCTTCTCTTCCCGATCCAGGTATTAGGAACTATTTCTCATGAGGCGCAAAACTGGCTCTGGGCCTGGGTCAACACCATGTCCGGACTTTCGCCCCGGCTTATTGAACAATCCCTGCAACTCAAGGCTTATGGAGAAGAAAACCATATTCCCAGGCTAAGCGACGACAGTTTTGATTGCTCGAAAGATGAACTTCATATCATGGGCATGATCGCATCCGGCATGTTCGGTTCCAGTGCTTATTATATTGCCGATTACGGACAGGGCGCGATGGTGGTTACGGTTAAAAGCGACGTGGGGGACAAAGGCTTCAAAAACAGCCATCAGACCATCTTAACGGTTTTCCCGCAGGTGATCTCGCACTACGAGATGAACCACAGGCTTGCGCTCAAACATTACCTTACCGCCAAAGGCTACAACATCACTGAAAACGGGCAGGAATTATCAGCAGTCAGGAATGGGGATACCATCCGGGCGACATTCGACGGGCTATCGAGGTTAACGGGATTGAAAGGCTAATGCATCAGCACAAACAGTTTTCTAAAAGACCTCTCGTTAACCTGGGAACAAGGGCTAAGCGGCCTTCAGAAAACTGTTATGATTACCGGACACAGGGAAAGCTGTATGATCAAAACCGGATCAGGTAGCTCAAGGCGCCATAATAGGGCAATAGTGGTTTGGATTTAAAATCCTGTACCAGCACGCGTCCTATCCTTAAGCTGAAGTCGTGCCTGCCGAAGGAAACGCCTCCCTGTAGCCCATAATAAAAGTTCCCGCCGGTGGCCGGCTCGTACCAACCGCCCTGAGCTCCCGGATACTGTTTTCTGTACATAGCCGAATGTTTGAAGTTGGTAACGATGGCTTTATCAAAACCTGTTTCTGCTGCCATAAACCATTTTGGGCGATAGTAGCCTATCACACCCGACACATCGCTTCCGAAATTGATAAGCCTTGCAAAATCATTTTCGAACCTGCGGAATACGCCATCTACTTTTGCAGTAAACTGAAAGTGCCCCAGCTTAAGCAGACGAACCTGTCCTCCAAGCTTTACCTTATAATCATCGAACAATTTATTGCCGGAGGGAAAGCTATATTCCACATGCAGCAATGCCGGGAACCGTTTGGATTTACTGATCTTGCAGGCATAGCCGAGTTGATACACCACGCCATAGTCTGCGCCGGCACCGATATACACCTGATGTTTTTCCGTCGCCGGGTTTTCCCAATTTATATTTTGTGAGCTGGCAACGCATGGTAAAAGCAGGATCCCTAAAATCCACCCTTGTTTCAAATACTGTTTCATCGTGTAAAATTTGTTTGTTAAAGCGCTTTTAAATAATTGATAATTTGAGGACGTGTCAGATTTTTCCAGGCGTTTTCATCAGCCACAATGCCGTCGTGCCCAACTCCGGCAATGGTTCTTAATTGCACCTGAGGATACACGGATCCTATTTTCTGCATCCAGGAATCGGGGTAAGCTTTGTTGATCGCACTGTTGAAGAACAACACGGGTTTCGGGAAGTTCCCGATGCCTTCTGAAAAGTCAATCTTGCTTGCCTCGCCATATGAATAGAGGGCGTCGCTGATGACGGCACCGTCACGCCAAAAATCAATGGGTTCGGAATCACCGTCTGTGATCTCGTTTCTGCCGGTAAGCAGTAACATTTTATAATCCAGGGTTTCGTGTTCATCTTCTCCTTTAACCGTTAAAAACTGATCGGAGTAGGTCGCATTATTTAAAAACTCTCCGAAATATTTGAACGCTCTTGATCTTCCCACATAGTCTACGATATCGGCCCATTTGAGGCCGCCGGGCTCGCATAACACAAGGCCCTGCACGTTTGTGGGGTATCTTCCAGCGTAGCCGGTAGCCAGGATCGCGCCCCAGGAATGCCCCAGAAGGACGACTTTTTGTGTAGGGCTTGTCCGGTAATGTGCAATCACGCCGCTAAGGTCGTCATACATCAGATCCACAGGCTTGCTGGCATAATGTGCTTTGGGGAAACGCTGCGAGAGCCCGGAACCTCTCTGGTCGTAAAATACCACCCGATAGCCGGCATCCGCCAGGTCTTTGCAATTCAGAAGGTAACGGTAATCGCCACCCGGGCCTCCATGCAAGGCAACTACCAAGGTGCTGTCGGCGGGTCCATAGGCCTCGGCATGTAACAGGGCGCCGTTGACGCTGATGGAAGGGAGCGTAGGGTCCTTGTCAACTGTTTTAGGCACCAGATTCCCGGGCTCGTTCATGAGTCGTTGTTTTTTGCAGGAGCCGAAGACGAGGCCTGCAACCAATGCACAGGCAAACCAGGCCCATACGTTTTTAGAAGATTTCATTGCTGTTTTTTTTATGTTTGGGCAGCAAAGGTATTCTGAAACGGATCGGGAAAGGTTGCACCGTATCCAATGACACCTGCACAAGTACCATTTTAAGCAACTGGAAACAAAGCACTTGTATCCGTTGACACCTCTTTTAAACCAATGCTACTCCGTTACGGCGTTTGCTGCCCCTTCAAATAGTCGCTCGGTGTTTTATCCGTATACTTTTTGAAATTCCGGTTGAAGGATGCCTTGGAGTTGAAACCACAATCGTATGCCAGCGAGATGAATGTGTATTTTTTATTTTCGGGTTGCACCACGCGGTGAAGGAATTCGCGGATGCGCATTTCATTAATGAGGTCGTAGAACGACTTTTGCTCATACTGGTTGATTGCCTGCGACAGCTTATTGGGATGGGTATTGACCAGGCCGGCTAACTCGGTGAGGGTAAGGTCGGGATTCAGGTAAGGCTTTTCGTTTTGAAGCACGCGCTTCAGCTGCTCATGGATCTGCACCAGTTCTTTTTCACTTAGTGTAGAGTTCTGGTACTTTGCCTGAAGACCTTCCTCTGCCGGCAAAGCCTGAGCCTCGACAGAAATCTCTTCTTCGGCAGGCAGTGCGCTTTTTTTGCTGAATACATTGACCTGTGTCAGGCCAAAATAGCCCAGCAGGATCACAAAGAAGGTGCTCGCCAGGGAGATCAGCCTGTCGTCTTCCATGAACAAAACAATGATCCATATGGTAAGCATGCCCAGAATGAGGAAGAGAAGCCAGTTGAATTGAATCTTTTCTGTATTCGAAAATTCATGCTTAAGTTTCTTCCTGAATCTGATCAGTAACCACAAGGATAAACCAGAATAGGTCACTCCCGATGCATACACACTCACCACTCTTAGCAGATTGACAAGCTCGTAACCTTTACCCTCCTCTTTCATAATGGCTACCTTTTCGGAAAAGGGCAAAGCATAAAAAGGCAGGTACAGCAGTGATATCACAATATACGGCAAAACGTGAAAAAGGTCTTTCCTTTGAAACCGGGGGTACGTTGTTTGGTACCGGGTGTATAAAAACAGGAGGGGGCCTACCATTAAAGGGCTGGCAAAGCAAAACACAAAGGCATCCGGGTAGCGCACATAGCGCTGATAACTGATTAAGAACGTAGTAAGTATGGTTTGCGCCAGGAACAGCAACAAGAAAGCCAGCATGTAATCAGATACATCCTTACCCCGCTTCGTAATAAGGACGGCGAACAGGAAGAGGGCTATGGCAATGCCGGAGATAAAGAGATAAGACATGATCATGGTGATTCGCCAATCTGTTTTTTCAAGGGTGTGTTTACCGTCATCACTACCTTCATCCTATCCGATGGTTTGGTTGTTGCGACCGGCCGAAGTTAGCTCAAAAAATCAACATGACGATATGCCTGTGTGCATATCTCTTTATGGCTTTCCTCTATAGCCTGAATAGCAAATGCAAACACATCATCCAAAACAGAAATCCCCTCACACTGTGCGGTGAAGGGATGTTCGTATTTTCATCAAATAGTTGTGTTAGAATTTGGCCCTGATCTTACGTACTCCTCCACGCCTTTTGTGGAAAAAGTTACCATAGCCACCCCTGTAGAAGCTTGATTTTCCTCTCAGCACATAGCTGTAACTCACGCTCATGGTCATGTAAGCATCCTTGTGGGTTTTATCCCCACGTTTGTTTCCCACACCTCTTCCTGAATCGTAACCAAAGTTTTTGGCAAACTCGGGGTCGAGGCCTGTAAGCTCAGGAGTACGGTTTGATAAGGCTGCGGCGTCAGGGCTCATTCCGGAAGGATCAGCATAGTTGCCGCTGATATCATCCAGGTAATCGGTGAAGGTTGTTCTGTAGTTCGCTTCAAATCCAATCCGGTGTTTTTTCTCGATGGTAAAGTAAAAACCTAAACCGGCAGGAATATTAATACCAACCGGGCTGTACGCAACCCCTTCTGTTTGCATCGGACGAAGCTTTACCCACGAACCGTTATAGTATGCTTTGGGATTTGAATAAAAACCGCCTACACCTACAAAAGCGTAAGCACGGAACCCATTCTTAAAGCGGTAGGTGTTACCCAGGTCATTATCTTCATAAAAACAAAACTGGCCGGTAAGGCCGAGGTCGAACATATCGTTCCTGAAATTGAGGTTGCGGGCGTTACGGGCCGGATTTGTCGAGAGTTTATCATCACCTTCCAGGCGCAGGTAATCCAGGGCCAGCTTCAGGGAAATTTTCGGTTTTACTTTGTAACGGATGAATCCTCCTGTGTTCCAACGGGTTTTGGCCAGCTTCATGTCTGCCACGAAATCGCGGCGGGTCTTTTCTTTCCCACCGATATCGCCCAGATAATTGGAAACTCCGACAGCTATGCCATAATCTAAACGCCTTTGTGCGCTTAGGGATGTAGTGAATAATAAGATTAAAAATAAAATAAAGATATTTTTCATTACAAAAACTGGAGTTTAATACACAAAAATAATAAAATCTTTAACTTTATACCAAAAATAATACCAATGGAAGCCATAAACCGGTTATTTAACATAAAGCACCCTATTGTACAAGGCGGCATGATCTGGTGCAGCGGCTGGGAGCTGGCCTCAGCAGTATCCAATGCCGGAGGCCTGGGTTTGATCGGTTCGGGCTCGATGTACCCGGAGGTATTACGAACGCATATTCAAAAGTGTAAACAGGCAACGGATAAGCCATTTGGGGTAAACGTGCCTCTTCTGTATCCTAATATTGAGGAGCATATGAAGGTGATCCTGGAAGAGGGGGTAAAGATCGTCTTTACGTCTGCAGGAAACCCCAAAACCTGGACCAGGCACCTGAAGGATCAGGGCGTAACGGTGGCCCACGCGGTATCGAACGTCAAGTTTGCACTGAAATGCGAAGAGGCCGGTGTGGATGCGATTGTGGCCGAAGGCTTTGAGGCGGGCGGCCACAACGGAAGGGAGGAAACCACCACGCTGGTGCTGATCCCGCAGGTGAGGCAGGCGGTAAAGCTGCCCCTTATTGCAGCCGGTGGCATCGGCTCAGGACAGGCCATTGCGGCTGCCCTGGCGCTGGGTGCGGATGGTGTACAGATCGGGAGCCGCTTTGTGGCCACGCATGAATCTTCGGCTCACATTAATTTCAAAAACTCGGTGATCAATGCCAAAGAAGGCGATACCAGCCTCACCCTGAAACAGCTGACGCCGGTAAGGCTGATCCGGAACCCGTTTTTCAGCCAGGTAGACGAGCTGGAAAAAAAGGGCGGCTCTGTCGCTGAACTCACCGAGCTGCTGGGGCGCGGACGTTCCAAGAAAGGCATGTTTGAAGGCGACCTCGAAGAGGGAGAGCTGGAGATTGGACAGGTATCGGCTTCTATCCAGAAGATCCAATCGGTGCAGGAAGTATTTGATGAGCTACTGGCCGGATACCGGGCTACGATGAACCGGATCAGGGAGTTTCAACTGTAATGCCCTACTCTATTTTTGTTTCTGTAGTTTATCAATAGCCTTCAGGGTGTTTTTCACACGCGAGCGGATGCCGGGTGATTCTTCCTGGCTATCGGGATGCATCAGCACCATTTTCAGCTCATCCAGCAATTCGGGATAAGGTTTTGAGATGCTGAATACAACCGTTATCGCAAATGATCTGACGGCAATGGCTTCCGAGGGATCTTTGATGTACTCATAACATTTGTCGAGCAGAAAGCTATGATGTTCTTCGGGAACGGGATGCTGCTGGTACAGCCGCAGTGTGTTCCGGATCACGCCGTTGTGCAGGCCCGGTGTTGCCAGGTTCCGGATAAGCTTATCGTGGTATTTTCTAACCGCTTCATAATCGATGTCGCTGCAATGGCCGAGCACCCACATCGCGCGGCTGCTCAGCAGCTGGTCCTTGTCGAGAGCGCAGTCTACCAACTCTTTCAAAAGATGCTGCTTCAGTACACGCCCGGCCAGCTCAGGCGCTTTAAAACCCCTGATATCATCGGTGAGCTCTGCTACTAGCGCGGTTTGGGCAGTTTTCGTTTTCAAAGTGTTTAATATCTGCGGTTTTTGATTCATGCAAAGATAAAATTTATAATTTTGAAGATTGGCTGTTTGCCAAAAGATACACGATTTGACATGGGCATTTTCACCCCCGGTATAGAAACCAAAACAGCAGAAGAGATCCGGAAATTCCAGGAGCAAAAGCTGGAGACCTTGCTGGCTTATGTGCAGGAGCATTCTGCCTTTTACCAATCGCGGTTTAAGGAGAAGGGCATCGACATCCGGCAGATAAAAACGCTGGACGACCTGGCAATGATCCCGGTAACCACGAAAGACGACCTGCACCATCACAACAACGAGCTCATTTGCGTGAGCCCTGATAAGATCATTGATTATGTAACAACCAGCGGCACGATGGGCGATCCCCTGACCTTTGCCCTGACGGATGCGGACCTGGAACGCCTGGCCTATAACGAATGTATTTCGCTGGACTGTGCGGGAGGAAGCAAGCATGACATTTACCAGCTGATGACCACCATCGACCGTCGCTTTATGGCGGGCATGGCTTATTTTTTAGGCCTGCGGAAAATGGGTGCGGGTGTGGTGCGCGTGGGCAACGGCATGCCGGAGTTTCAATGGGACACGATCCGCCGACTGAATCCTACGGTGGCCATTGCGGTGCCTTCTTTCCTGATCAAGCTGATTGAATTTGCAGAGCAGCAGGGGATCGATTACAAAAACTGCAGCATCAAAAAAATCGTGTGCATCGGCGAGCCTATCCGCAATGAGGATTTTA
The DNA here is from genome assembly GCA_002390745.1 of Bacteroidetes bacterium UBA4416. GTDB lineage: Bacteria > Bacteroidota > Bacteroidia > B-17B0 > Aurantibacillaceae > UBA4416. Next base: position 30,918 of record DGQK01000007.1, read on the forward strand.
GCCTGAATACCCTGGGCAGGCGCATCACCGGGCAATGGCCGGTAACCTTGTTCAGTACTTATGCTTCTACCGAAATGGGGGCTGCCTTTACAGAATGTGAGGCCGGCAGAGGCGGGCATCATCACCCCGAACTGCTGATCACCGAGTTTCTCGACGACCAGGACCAGCCGGTAAGGCCGGGTGAAGCAGGCGAGCTTACAGTAACCACACTGGGCGTGGAGGGCATGCCGCTGATCCGCTTTAAAACGGGCGACATCTGTAAAGCGCATTACGAGCCTTGCTCCTGCGGCCGGACCACCATGCGCATCAGCCCTATCCTTGGCAGAAAGCAGCAGATGATCAAGTTCAAGGGTACCAGCCTGTATCCGCCGGCGCTATACGATGTGCTGAATACGATCCCCTACATTAAAAATTTTATTGTCGAGGTTTTCACGAACGACATCGGCACCGATGAGATCACGATCACGATCGGCGCCGTGAATGCTCCGGATAATTTCGACAAGGAGCTGAAAGACCATTTCAGGGCCAGGCTACGCGTGGCTCCGGGCATTATCCTGGATACGCCGGAGAACATCGCCAAAAAACAATTTCCGGAAATGAGCCGGAAGCCTATTACGTTTATTGACAGAAGAGTTAAACTATGAAAAAATACAGATCGGAAGCGGCGGAAAGAGTCAGCGATTTTGCAAAGGAGTTCAATTTCGAATTGCTTCGTCCTTATTACGACCATGAAACAGAGGAAGTGATGAAGCGCATTGCCGTGGACCCTGTGTACCACAAAGCGATGGCCTACCTCTGGCCGGGCATCAGCGAAGAAGAGGCCAGGGAAAAAGCGCTGGGCATCACCTCTCCCTACGAGTTTCAAACGGGCTATATGCGCCATGCCATCTGGACGATTGTAAACAGTACATCCAAAGGCCTGACCTGGTCGGGCCTTGACCAGCTCGACCGCAATAAAGCTTATCTGTTTATTGCCAATCACCGCGATATTTTACTGGATAGCGCCATCCTGCAAATCATCCTCGACAAGGAGGAATTTGAAACGACTGAAATTACCTTCGGCTCCAACCTGATGGAACAAGGCTTTATTACGGACTTCGGTAAAATGAACCGCATGTTTATGGTGAAGCGCGAAGGCACCGTGAAGGAGCTTTACGATATTTCGCGCCAGCTCAGCGCTTACCTGCGGCATACGATCATGGATAAAAATGTGAGCGTATGGATCGCGCAGCGCAACGGGCGTACGAAAGACGGCAACGACATGACGCAAACAGGGCTTCTGAAAATGCTGAACCTGAGCGGTGGAAAGGATTTCAGGCAGAGCTTTTCGGAGCTAAACATTGTACCTCTCAGCATCAGCTTTGAGTATGAGCCCTGCGATGCGCTGAAGGTGCAGGAGCTGTATTTATCCTCACTGCACAGCAAGTACATCAAGGCCCCGGGCGAAGACCTCAACAGTATCCTCACGGGGATTCAGCAGCCGAAAGGCAGGATCCACCTGGCCTTCGGAAAGCCTGTGAAAGAGGAGCTGGAGGAGATCGACAAGGCACCCAACGAAAATGAAAAGATCCGCCTGCTGGCCCTGGCGATCGACAAACAGATCCATCACGATTATAAGCTGTATGCCGTCAATCACATTGCTTACGACGCGCTGCATGGTACCGATGTGTTTGAAGCAATGTATACTCCGGAGGAGAAAGCTCAATTCATGGCCTACATCGATTCGCACACCTCCAGGCTGAAAGGCGAGCCGGATGCCCTGAAACAATTGTTCCTGAAGCTTTACGCCAACCCGGTGATCAATAAGCTGGGATAAGTCGGGAGGATTGCGGGATTCTGGCTCTTCGCTATGCATGAAGCGGTGTTGATCCCGGGCCTACAGTTGTGACCTACCCTGATCATCTGCCCGTTCCATGCGCTCCGCTGCGGCTAAAACAAAAGTACCCCCACTTTGAGGTACAGGTTGAATTTGTTGACGCTGCGCATCCTGGCTGCGGATGTGAGCTCAATGTAATTAGACATCACAGCAGGGTCGGCATCGATAATGGGATCATCCGCCGCGTCGAAAATGGCCGTGGTTAAGGCGATGAGGTTGATCGTGTAGCCATAATCGAGTGTGATCCTGTTGGCAATGATCCTGTTCCTTCCATTCCCGAACATGATATCGAAGCGTTTATAGGATTGCCCGTTAGGGCCGAAATCGCTGCGGTAGGTATATACCTGGCTGTTATAATTATTGGTGGTGGTCACATACATATTATCCGGATCGTAGGTAGTGGCGAAGGTGTTAAGCGTTGCTCCGAGCAGAACATATTTCCCCCAGGGCGCTACATAGTTGCGTTTATAGAACTTAAAATACAGGGCGTAATTCCTTCCTTTGATGTTGGTAAAGCCATTCGGCGACTGGTCGATCTGGCTGCTATACGACGCATAATAATCCAGCGCATTCACATTCCTGGTATTGGTATACATGGCCTTGTAAAACCTTGCTGAAAAGCCGACACTGATGGTTTTCTTCATCGCAAATTCCAGGTAAGCCTCGTGCAACAGGTTTACTCCCTTACTGCCTCCGGAAGCCATCAGGCGCGGGTTGGCATAGAGCCCGTAGCCAAGCACAAAGCGTTTTCCCATATAGCCGGGTGTTTGCGAAAAAGCAGAGCTTAGGGAGAGCGCCAGAAATATCGTATACAATAATTTTTTCATAAATCAATGCGTGGGGGAAAATCAGATTTTTAATTTCAAATGCCTCAGTTCGTAAATGGTCTGGTATGCTTTGGCATTCACCAGATCTTTGGCGTCTTTTCCTCTGAATACCTCTTGTTTCTTATAGATCATTTCGTTATTGACGAGATCGTATAAGAACACATAGTAGTAAGTGAATTTTTTTCCTCTGCGACTTTTATAGCTCACTATACCCGTTTTCAGCACATAAGGCGTGGCATATTTTTTTATCATGCCTCCGATCTCATCCGTATTCAGGATCGGATTTTTTGAGCCGCTTGTTGCATCGAATTTCTCATAAAACCAATCGTTGATCACTGAATAATCATTCACCTTGTCCACTTCTTTCGGCGTCACCTGCCCCGGATCAAGGTTCACGAGCTGAAAGCCCTGCATCTGAGCGCTTTCGTTGAGGGTTTCAACGAATTTCTCTTGTTTGGTATCGGAATCCATGTAGCGCACGACCTCTTCCTTTTTTTCATCGATTTTAAGGTAAAAGGGCTCCAGGAGAATGGCCTTTTCCACGTTAAGCTCCCTGTATTTTTTCTTACTGCTTTTGGCGGATGAGCTTACCCGGGAAGAGGAATAGCTCGAGAAGCCTGAGCTTCCGTCTTTACTGCCCGAGTCCGGGAACCTGGACACAAAGTCTTTATCATTCATGAACAAGTCAGTATAAATTTCTTTGTAGTAAACGGTATCCTGGTTGCGGGTACTGCTCTCTTTCTGAATGGTAGCAATAAGATCCGTTTTGGATGTGCCGGGTTCGATCTGTTTTTTAGCGGTATCGGAAGCCGGCTGCTCCGGCACCACCTTCACGTTGGTTCTTACAAAATCGCTGATCCCCCAGCTGGTGGTTTTCATCAATTTAAAAAGGCTGTCGGAGTACGCATTTATGACGGCATTGGCCGGAAACTGTTTATGCTTGCGGTACACGTAATCGAGCGACAGGATCGTCCATTCATTGTCGGGCATCTTGCTAACCAAGTAGTAGAGCTGCTGCGGGTAGCTTTCGATATCGGAGTACGAAGGGATACCATTCTCGAGGTAGGAATCGCTGTCGTAGCGCAGATCACCGCGTGCGTAGAGTGTGAGCGCGTACATGCATTTACTCATGATCTCGGCCAGGTACTGGTTTTGCGGGTACTTTTGCTCCAGGATGTAACCGGCGTAAAAGGCATTCAGGTAATCCCTGTTCTTGAGGTAAAGGCGGCACAGCTCCATGCGGGACAGGTCGCGGATATAGTCAAATTTTTCCTTCCCGATGATGTAATTGACGCGCCCTGTGTTGCTGCGTTTGGCAATCAGTTCGCCGATGGCCTGCTTGCGCCTGGCGGTGTTGGGGTGTGTATGTTTGGTATCATCTTCGGCGGAGTTGTTGCGGATAGAAGATACTTCTTTCAAAAAATAGGCCTCGGGAATTTTATAATCGCCGTGGTTGAAATAGGTCTTTTTAAATTCTACCAGCTCAAAGGGTAAATGTGCGTATTGCAGTACGTCAAAGGCCTTCTCAGCCTGCCTGAAATCATAGTTGGTTTGCTCGATGATCCTGAAGCCTTCGAGATCGGCCTCGCTCTCATGCTCTTTTGAGTACTGGCATTTTTCGATGAGCTTATCTTCGTTCGTTTTACCGTCGTAATTATTCTTATCGATCTTGGTGTATTTTACGTAGCCGTCGATGTTATGCTTTTTCACATAATGCGAGATCTCATGCGCCAGGATATATGCGAGCTGGGCTTCGGTTTCTGCCTGGGCAATAAGACCGATATCGATGAAGATATAGCCTTTATCATAGCTATAGGCATTGACCACCGGCGATTTGTAGGTATAAATGTGCAGTTGGCTTTTTAGTCCCGGATTGGTTTTAAGGAGCACAGCGGCCAGCTCATTCAGGTAATCCGTCACCTCATCGTTGATGAGGGTATTCCCGCTTTTCACGATCCTGGCAATTTCGTAATTGGCAGCAGCAAGGTAATTGCTCTTGATCCCGCGGTCTTCTTCTTTCTGCCTGTTCAGCTCCGTAATGTCGTCTTTGATCAGGTTTCGGATGTTTTGCGTAAAAATATCGGGAAGTGTGCCCGATGACTTCAAGGGACTAAAGTTTTCTTTCAGGTTTTGCTGGCCATACGCCAAAATGCCTGACAGGCTGAATAAGAGGAGGATTTTTTTCATAAATCAGCTAAAGATACTAAAAAAAAGACTGGTCAGTCGCTGCGGGCATACCGCCTTCTGAAATTACTCATTTATAGTGACAGCCCTGAATTGGCCAGGCTCCGGCCTCTTATAGCGGCATGAATTATTATTTCTACCCGGAAGCTATCGTATCTTATGGGGGCTACCTGCTGCTGCGCCGGCGTCATTTTTCGGATTATCCTGCAAAATACCCTCCAAAGGGTATTGAGATTAGGTTAAAAAGCCTATTTTTGAAACGCGCCAATCATAAGGGTGCCCAACGATGAAACCAGGTCTTAAATTCAGCATCGTGCTTCTTCTTTTATTCAGCAGCGCGGCATTGAAAGCGCAGAATACAGCACAAAGTTTTAAAACAGTAAAATACGAAGAGAAGATCTTCGACAATCCCGATTACAAGCTATATGTGGTAGGCAGCTTTTCGAGGGCGGATATCCTGAAAGTGAGGCTCCGGGTCTTCAATAAATCCAAAAACATCATTTACATCAAACCTGAGGAAATGCGGTTCGTGGTGAATGGCAAAACCATTGCCGGCAAAGGCCGAACGATTGTGGTTCAGCCCGATGGCGACGAGGCCAGGCTGATCGATGTGGAAGGTGATATGGATATGCGCTGCGACAAATTTGAGATCGTTCTGAACGGCGTCTATAAAATAGACCCCAAAGCTGCCGAAGTGGTAAAAGCAGAAACAACCGAAGTGGATGGAAGCTCTGCCACACCGGTTACAGCCTCTACACTGTTCAAATGCAATACGACAGTTGCACTGAGCAATAAAGAGAAAAGCTTTGCCAAATATTCCTGCGTATACACAGGCGATAAGATCGGGGTCATCGAGCCCGGGAATACCGTCGCTGTGATGTCTTCCGGCACAAAAAATTACAATAGCTATCCAAGGAACGAGCTGTTTGCCCTCGAAAAAGGCGATCCTCAAACCATTACCATTGAGTTCCGCAAGCTCAACGGGGCGGGCAACCTTACCGATGGCTACAAAGTAGAATGGAACAATGTCTTCAAGGTCGGGAAAACCGAAGCTTATGATGTTAACCGTGCTACGATCGCGATGGACCTTGTTAAGTCTGATAAATAACCTTAAACCAATAAAACCAAAACAAAATCATGAAAAACCTAACATCAATTATCGCAGGCGCTGCTTTATTATTAGCAGGCACAGTTTCCGCACAAAAATGGTCAACAGGCAAAGACCTGTCTTACCTGAAAGGCCAGAAAGACATCGCTATTCAGTTTACTTACGACAACCTGACCGTTGGTAAAAAAGGGAAAACAGAAGCCGACTACATCAAAGAGAAAACAGAAGACGCTAACAAAAAAGAAGCCGGAAAAGGGGATGCCTGGCTGAAAGCATGGAAAGACGCACGTCCGAACGTGTACGAACCGAAATTCGAGGAGCTTTTCAACAAAGCTGCCGGAGATAATTTTTCAGGAAACAGAAAAAATACTTCAGCCAAATACACGCTTATTGTGCATACAACCCGTATTGAGCCTGGCTTCAACATCGGCGTGATGAGGCAAAATGCCTTCTGTGATTTCGAGGTATCTATTGTAGAAACTGCAAATCCATCTAACGTATTATCCAAAGGCGTGTTGATGAACCAACCGGGCGGACAGGTAATGGGCTATGATTTCGATTCCTCTTCCCGTGTTCAGGAGTGTTATGCCAAAGCCGGTAAAACCTTAGGAAAAACCTTGGGAAAAGCTGCAGGCAAATAACCTGTGCATACTTCAAAAAACAAGAAAGACCCTGAGCAATCGGGGTCTTTCTCGTTAATAACATCCATCCCGAACAACATCAATAGCTTCAATTTCATTTTCGTAGATTCGGATAAAATCAATAAATTGTTCCTTTGACTTAGACAGATCAAATACATGAAAGCCTATGGGAAAAGTAGGATTAAAAGGTGTTGCCCGTGACATTTGAAACAGCCCTACTGAAACTATTCTTCCATAAATAAAATCGCTCCGATTTTTTAATTTAACCTTTCAAAATTCGTTTGGACAGTTCTCTAAGTGATTGATTAAAACATCCATATTCATACGTTATATTTTTACCAAAAATAAAACAAACTATAACGTTGCCGCGGTTTTCAGACTAACAAAAAAGCCACTCTAACGAGTGGCTTTAAAATGTCTACTTCCTGCTGATATACAGGAGTTCGCCCTTCGGCAGGCGGTAGCGCTCTACCAGCTCGGGTGAAAGCTCTTTGGTATAATCTTCCACGGTTACCTTGAACCCTGCCGCAGCAAGCTTATCCTTGTAATCGAGGCCGAAGAGGCGCACATGGTCTTTTTGCCAGTAATGGATCTCACGGTCTTTCTCACTGGTAATGGACTTATCCTCGTAAGTTTCATAACGGTTTGTGTCCTGCGGAATCTGGAAAATACCGAAGCCACCGGGTTTCATAATGCGGTACAGCTCGCGCATGCACTGATTGGCGTCCTCCACATGCTCCAGCACGTGGTTGCAAAAGATCACATCGAAGGAATTGTCATCGAAAGGCGCCTTGTGCAGGTCGAAGTGGATATCGGCAATCGGCGAATTGTAATCGCCGGTCGTATAATCGAGGTTGGGCATTGCCCTGAAGCGCTTGTAAAAACATTGCTCCGGCGCAATGTGCAACACTTTATGCTTTGCTGTAAAAAAATCGGTTTTTTCTTTCAGGTACAACCAGAGCAGGCGGTGACGCTCCAGGGAAAGGCTGCCGGGGCACAACACGTTGTCGCGCTTGGCACGTCCGCTATAGCCATAAGGCAGGAACTTGCGGTAGGTTTTTCCACTGATCGGATCTTCATAGCGCTTGCCATAATAAATGAGCGGGGCGATCTTGCTGAAAATAAGGCTGAGCTGTATCAGGACTGGCCTGGGCACTGTACGAAGAATGAAATGAAACATAGTGTTATTTAAGGTAAGTATTTAAAAAGGTTTGGGTCTGTGATAAGGCATCGTTCACAACAGCCCCCGAGTAGCTATGCCCTTCGTTGGGGTACAGCTTATACACATGAGGCACATGGAACTGGCTTAGCTTTGCGTTCATCAGCTCGGATTGCTGGTAAGGAACGACGGTATCTGCCTGCCCCTGGATCAACAAGGTTGGAGGGCTGGCGGAGGTCACAAAGCGCGCCGGGCTCGACGAATGGTAAATCAGGGAATCCTGCGAATTAAGGTTTCCGGCAACATCCGAGATCCAGCTCTTTACCAGTGTGGAGCCCACGCCATTATAAAAGCTTTTGAAATCGGTAGGGCCGCTCCAGGAAACCACTGCTTTGGGCATAAATGAACTTGCTCCGTATTTGTAGGCATAAAGCATGCTGAGGTGGGCACCGGCGCTTACGCCAAGCACACCGAACGAGGTTGACACCTTGTATTGTTCATGATGGTTGAGCACATATTCGATGCAGCTTTTCACATCGTTCTCCTGCACAGGAAATTTATTAAAGCCTCCTGCATAAAGCCGGTAGCTGATGCTCACGAAGGCGTAATCGGGGAACATGGCTTTCAGCGGGTCGATGGAATTGTTGAAGTCGGAACGGTCGCCGGCACGCCAGGCGCCGCCATGGATCAGGAAAAGTACCGGTGTGGTGCTGCTTGTGCGGTTAGCCGGCAGATAGATGTTGAATTTGTGCTTCGCATCATTCCCGTAGCTCACATTCATAACATTCTCTGCTACGGCAGGGGCTTCCTCCTCCGGCCCCTTTGTTTTTTTCTTACAGGACGATGCCAGCCCCAAACTGAGGATAATGGCTGTGGCGGCGATCGACACCCTGGTTTTCATGTATTCTTATTTATTTATTTCAATGATTAGCGGAATAACGGTCTTATCCGTCACATCCGATTCAAAGTCCACCTTGCTGTTCACGTTGAATTTTACATCGCGGATACTTTTATCGGCCATGATCGCTTGAATACGCTGCTGATAATCCGTGTTTTTATCGGCATTGAATTTCTCATTCAGGCTTTTAAAATCAAGGGCTACTTTGGACACTAACACGCAAATGTAGTCTTTTGTTCCGATGTTGTCGGGCGTCATGCTTTTATCGCGCGGAAACACGCGCGTGCCCGTGATGCCGCAATAGGCGCTGTGCTTGGGTGTATATGGGAAGAGCACGTAAGAGCCGTTATCGGTTTCTTTGCCGAAAATGTACACGTAGCATTCGATGTTATTTTTCAGCTCCACTTTAAATTTGGTTCCCGGGGCTACCTTGCCTGTTGTGGTGTAGACGTTATTTCCTTTGAATGTGAGCGGAATGTAGGCCTTGCTTTCTTTTTCCACGAGGGCCAGCGAACAGTTCAGCTTGCTTTGGTCACTTTTGTTAGGCATTGGGAACATGCCGTAAGCCTCGGTGGCGAAGTTCACCACATCGCGGTAGCTCACCCAGGCCCTGCCCTGGCGGCCCCATTTCGGGCCCCAGGAATTCTGGATAAGGAAAGCGCCGTCCTGCTCAAAATAGCGGTCGTCGTAACCGATGATGCACATGCAATGCCCGCCGAAGCCATTCTGATCGTAATCGCCGTTGCGGGGGATCCACATCTCCTTGCCTTCCATTTCCTGCATGAACGATCCTCCTACCATCATACCGATCACCACGGGAGCGTTGTGCGCCAGGTTCTCACGGATCGCATTGACATCAATTGTATAATCGTCGCCGCTGATGGACAGGCGGTTGGCGCCTTTCATCCGGAATTGCGCTGCGTCTTTCTTGATATAAGAATCCGGCTGCCTGGAACAGGAGTTTTCGTCGTAAGGAAATTGGCTGAAAGGAACAGAACCGTTGTTGGTGAGCAGGTCCATAGCCTTATTGATGTAAGTGCCCTGGCAGCCTTCGAGCCCGATCTGGTTGTAGGTATAAGCCGGACTGAAGGCGATCTTATCGGGACTTTGGCCTGTATTGATGGATTCGAGAATGGTTCGGGCGGCGTAGGTACTCCCCCAACCTACACAGGATCCCTGCTGCCCCTGGTCTTTGGCAGCGGGAGCAAAACGCTCGAGGGATACGCGCTCCGGCAATTGCTCTTCGGGGCTCAAGGCCGCATATACCTGCGCACTGTCATACACTTTCGGATCGAGGGTTGCGCCCTTGCCGTAGGCAGCGCTTTCCTGGCGCGATGTGCCACCGCCGCTACATCCTCCTTTGAAGAAATAGATGGCTCCGCCGATGATCAGAAGGGGAATGACGATCTTCGGGTAACGGAACAAAAAAGGCAGGATCATCATGATGATGTTTCCGCCACCGCCTCCACCTCCACCGCCGCGTGATCCCCTGTTACCCTGATTGCCGCTATAACCTCCGTTAGCGTCATCGTCGTCCGTCATTCGTATAGGCATAATTCTCCTGTTTTTTTGTGTTTAAATTTACAAAAAACAAATAAATCAGCCGAACTTAATTAAATTAGTATTTTTGCAAGACCGGCAATAAATTATGGCTAAAGCAACAACCCAACGTACGACTGTTTCCAGCACTTCAGCTAACGTGTTTGATAAATTAGACACCTGGGGAGAAAAGAATCATACAAAGCTTTTAGCAACCTTCCTGATCCTTTCCCTGTTCTTTTCTTTCATCCTCTTCAATGCCAGGATCAGCGAGGCTCATGATGATGCCCTTTACCTCGAAGGCGGCTGGCGCTATGTTCATGAGTTCCCGAAATTCTTCTATACTCAAAATGCACCTTTATATGTTATGTTCCTCGGCCTTATGATCAAGATCTTCGGCTTCAAACTACTGCTTTTCAAGGTTTTCAATGTGATCTTTAATTTCTTTGCCGTTTTCTTTTTCTATAAAGCCTTTTACAAGCGCATTCCATTTGCCGTATTCATCCCGGTAATGGTGTTTGTGAGCTGCAACCACCTCATCCAGTATTTTGCCAGCATGACCTTTACGGAAGCGTTTTATCTTTTCCTACAGTCCTTGTTCTTCTATTATTTTGTGAAGCTCTACGATGCCTTAAACGCTGATCCTAACCCTAAACATCATATCAAATTATGGCTGATGCTGGGCTTATTCACCTTCCTGATTGCGGCCTGCAAAAGCGTGGCTATTGTCGCAGTGCCAAGCCTGATCCTCTTCTTCCTGATCGAAAAACAATGGAAGAACGCAGCCTTCTCCCTCGGGGCGTTCCTGGTATTTAAGATTCCTTACGAGCTGTTGGTAAAGCTGGTGTGGGGCTCCCAAAACCAGTTCAGCGGGCAGAGTAAGATCTTATTGCTGAAAGATCCCTACGATAAGGCGTTGGGCAACGAGGACTTTGCGGGCTTCGTCACCCGCTTTATTGATAACTGCAACCTGTACCTGAGCAAACGTTTTTTTCAGCTCCTAGGCTTCAGAGATGAGAACTCTCTGGAGGTATATGGTTTTCTCGCCTTCCTGGTGATTGCCGTCATGCTGGCTGCCCTGTTCTATGTATTCAGGCATAAGAACAAACCCCTTGTATTTTTCGGTCTGTTTACCGGCGCCCAGCTCCTCCTGTCTTTTGTTATTCTCCAGGCCCGCTGGGACCAACCGAGGATCGTCCTCATCTGTATGCCGGTGATGCTCATCCTCATCTATTTTCTTTTTTATAAAACGGTATACAAATACAGCATGGGTCGGAGCATCTACATGGTGCTCGTCGGCATTGTCTGTATTTCCATCCTGCTCTCTTCTTTCAAGCGCGGCAGCAAGAATATCCCGATCGTGAAGAAGAACCTGGCCGGCGATATGTACTACGGCTATACGCCCGACTGGCAGAATTTCCTGAAATGCAGCAAATGGTGCGCCGACAGCCTGCCTGCCAATACACTGGTGGCCAGCCGCAAAGCGCCGATGAGCTTCGTGTACAGCAACGGAAAAAAATTCTTCCCGATCTACAGTGTGATCAAGAAGGATTCGCTTACCAACCAATCGAACCCCGACAGCGCCCTGGCCTTTTTCAGGAAGGAAGGCGTGACGCATATCATGCTGGGCAGCCTCCGCATCGATCCGAATGTCAATTCAGGGCAGATCATCAATACGGTACATAACATCGTACAGCCTATCATGCAAAAATATCCGGATAAGCTGAAACTCATTCATACCGAAGGGCTCAGCGAACAAAGTTACCTGCTTGAAATCACCAAATAAATGGCTCAATCTCTCAGTATATCCCTTGGCAATTTTTTGTATAAGAGCTGTTTCCCTCTGTACAAGATCATGTACAAATCGTTCAAGAACAGGCAGGATGCGTTTGAGATCTCGCTGATGAAAAAGTACATCGCTCCCGGGGATACCGTGCTGGACATCGGCGCCAACATCGGTTTCTATGCGGAGATCCTGTCGGGCTGCGTGGGGAACAAAGGCCGGGTACACTGCTTCGAGCCGGATGCAACCAACTTCAGGCACCTGAAAGCGCGTTGTGCAGCTTTGCCGAATGTGAGCATCAACAACAAAGCGGTGGCAGACAGCACCAAGACCTTAAAGATCTACACCTCCAAACAACTGAATGTAGACCACCGCACCTACAAGCCGGATGACTACGACCAGGAAATTGACATCGACGCGGTAGCCATCGATGATTATCTGCAGGGAGCTTCCGTCAATTTCATTAAAATGGACATCCAGGGCTTTGAGATGAGCGCTGTAAAAGGCATGGTCAAAACCCTGCAAAGCCCCAACCTGAAAATGCTCTCCGAGTTCTGGCCATACGGCATGCGCAAAGCGGGCACTAATGTGCTGGACTATTATACTTTCCTGAAGCAGGCGGGTTTTTTCATTTACCTCATCGAAAATAACGAGCTGAAAGAACTGGCTGAGGAAACCGTTAAAAGCCTGATCGATCTTCCGGAAAGTACTTATATGAATATTTTTGTCAGCAAGCAACGTGTTTAAAAAATACACCATACCCTTTGACCTCGACGATCCGCGCGCCACATTGGCTCACCGGGACATCATTTTACAAAAGCCTTTTCTGAAGCGCCTGTACACGGAATGGTACCAGGAATTCATCAGCGTTTCCAAATCTGTCGGCAAAGGCATTTACCTGGAGATAGGCTCGGGTGGCGGCTTTCTGAAAGAGGTGTTTCCTGAGGTCGTGACGTCCGACATCCTCGATCTTCCGGTTGTGGATAAGGTATTCAGCGCCGAAGAGATGCCGTACAAAGAGCATGAGCTGGGCTGCATCATGATGCTGAATGTGTTTCATCATATCCCAAGGCCTTACTTATTTTTGAAAGAAGCGCAACGTACTTTAGTGAAAGGGGGAAAGATCATCATGATCGAGCCTGCCAACTCCAACCTGGGACGTTTCATTTACAAGCGTTTTCATCACGAGCCTTTTGAAGAGGCAGGACCGAGAGAGATCACAGCCGGCAACCCTTTAAGCAACTCCAACCAGGCCCTGCCTCACATCTATTTTGAAAGGGACCTTGAGCTCTTTGCCAAAGAATTCCCTTCCCTAAAGATCAAGCGCATTAAGTACCATACGCCTTTTATGTATGTACTGAGCGGCGGCGTATCGCGCAGTGCCATGCTGCCCTACTTCCTCTACCCTGTTGCCAAAGGCTTCGAATGGCTATTGCAGCCTCTTAGCAAAAAGCTGGGCTTGTTCTGTACTATAGAAATTGAAAAAGTGTGATCTGAGTAACGGGCACAGCACTTTTGGAAATTAGCTCCTTTGTCGTAATATCAACTTACGAGGTAAGCCCGTTGAAACAAAAAGGGGACTGAATGTTTGGCTCCTACGGAGCCAATGCTATTTTCTATCAGGGTAGGTTAATAATATTTTGCTCCTACGGAGCAATGATTTTAAGCATTTACCTATGTGTTCTATAGCCCGTAGGGGCTTAACATTAATAAAAAAAACATGTCACTTCTCCGGATCAATAATGACACGCATTTATGTATACGTATCGCCCTATATAGCCCCGTAGGGGCTTAACATTAATAGAAAAAATAGGTCCAGGATTTTTGTGTGCCGTAGGTACACAATATTTGTTCTGGTAAGCATCTACAATAAAAACAACATTTTGCTCCTCGGAGCAATCATGACACGCATTTACGTATCGCCCTATATAGCCCCGTAGGGGCTTAACATTAATAAAAAAATACGCTCAGAATTTTAGCGTGCCATCACGACGCGTCGTGACGCAACCCTGTTTATATTAGCGAAGCATCCGGCTCTGATGAACCTGCCACAGCTGTACCAATATAAGATAAAGAACAAGGTGCAGCGATGGTACACGATCATGTTCTCGTTTCCTCATAATCCTAAATCCCTTGGACACTAAAGAGGCAGGATATAAGGCTGCGAAATAATGCGCAGAATTTCGCATGTTGCCGCCGCTATTTATGAAGACAGGGCTACAGCTTGTTTCTGTTTTACCAGCAACAGGCCGCCGGCAGTCACCAGGGCATTGATCACAATGAGCTCGTTACCCACCTGGTAAGTCGTGTAGGGTGTAATCAGATAATTGGCGAGGAGATAGGTCACCACAGGCGCCAGGATACAAACCACGGGCACCATGCGATCGTTGAGGCTGATTTTCGTAAACAAGCCCAGACTGAAAAGGGCGAGCAAAGGCCCGTAGGTATAACCGGCGATCATGAGGATGGTATCGATGATAGCGCGCTGGTTGAGCAGATCGAAGACAATAATGACCAGCCACATCAGAATGGCAAAGCCTATGTGAATCCAGGTACGGCGCTTCGATTTTTGTTTTTCGCTTAACTGTTCGCTGCGATCGTACTCCAGTAAGTCCACATAGGTGGACGTGGTGAGCGTGGTGAGCACGCTATCGGCGCTGCTGAAGGTAGCGGCCGTGAGTCCGATGATAAAAATCAGGCCTGCAAACATGCCCAGGTGGTTTAAGGCCAGGTTCGGAAATACCTTATCGGTGATCACTTTCCCGGTTTCAGGATTGGTTGGCAGGGCGATGCCGCTGGCATCGTAATACTGGAACAGCAAGGCCCCCAGGGCGAGGAAGCATACCGTGACGATGACCATCACCACACTGAACCAGAAAATATTTTTTTGTGCTTCGCGCAGGCTTTTGCAGCTCAGGTTTTTCTGCATCATATTCTGATCAAGGCCGGTCATGGCTACGGCAATAAAGATCCCGCCAATGAATTCCTTGAAGAAAAAGCTGGATTTATGCCAGTCCCAGAAAAAGGTATCCGAATAATCCGAGGCCACAATATTGGAAACGGCCTGCCCAAAGCCAATGTCCATTTTGTTGATGATGACGACAATAGAAATAACCACACCAAGGACCAGGAACAGTGACTGGAAGGTATCTGTCCATACCAGGGTTTTGATGCCACCTTTATAGGTATATAGGAGCATCAGGGCTAAAATGATGGATACGCTGAGCCAGAAAGGCACATGGAAGGCGGTAATCCTGTCGAACACAAAAAACTGGATGACCCCGGTAGCCAGGAAGAGGCGGCCCGAAGCACCGAGGATGCGCGACAGAATAAAAAAGAAGGCACCTGCCTTTTGGGTGTGTTTTCCGAATCGGTTTTCGAGATACGTGTAAATCGAGATCACGTTCATTTTGTAGTAAAGTGGAAGCAATACTTTGGAAATGATAAAATAACCGATGAAATAACCGAAGACCAGTTGCAGGTAAGAAAAATGAGAGGTACCGATTTTTCCCGGAACAGAAATGTAGGTGACACCGCTCAGGGAATCGCCGATCATACCAAATGCTACGGCATACCAGGGAGAAGCTTTATTTCCCAGGAAATAGCTATCCGCTGTAGAGTTTCTGGAGGTAATATAAGCGATCAGCAATAAGCCTCCGAAATACAGGCAGATGCATAGGATAATCAGGAGTGGTGACATAAAGCCTAAATTACCTGTTTCACTCCTGTCCTATTGCTAAAAAATCAGCTTATTTTAAATACGGAAAGTTAATATCTTTAGGATGCCGCAGGATAAGGTATCAAGGCCAGGTCGTGAACAGGATAGTTACCATGATCCATCTGTATGTAAGCCATCATTAACGCTACTCCCGGCGCTTGATCTACAGGTCGGGCACAAGGCGGCTCTGAGCCATTCTCAGCAACATTAGCTCAGCCGCTGACGTTCTAATGTGGTCAGATACAATTTCTTAATATTTCGCGCCAGGTAAAGATACCTGAACCGTTAGCCAGACATGAGCAGGTTTCTCAAATTTTCACTATCTTGTTGCCAATAAAGTTTATGGAAGATATTATAGCTAAAATACCTCGTGAATTATTATTGAACGAGCTCAACAAAGATCGTTATGTTCGTAAAACTAACAACGGCGATAATGAGATCTACATCATTACCCACAGCGATTCTCCGCACACCATGCGGGAGATCGGCCGCCTGCGTGAAGTGACGTTCCGGCATGCGGGTGGCGGCACCGGCAAATCGGTGGACATCGATGAGTTTGACTTAGGCGAGCATCCGTATAAGCAGCTGCTGGTATGGGATCCCCAGGAACAAGAGATCGTAGGCGCGTACCGCTATATCCTCTGCCGGGATGCAGAATATCACAACGGCAAAGTACTGCTGGCCACGACCGAGCTCTTCGATTTTTCACCGGAGTTTTACAAAACCTATCTGCCTTATACAATCGAGCTGGGACGTTCCTTTATTCAGCCGCAATACCAGCCTTCCGAGCAATTCAGAAAAGGCTTGTTCAGCCTTGATAATTTATGGGACGGCCTCGGTGCTATTGTCGTGGATAATCCCGACATGAAGTACTACTACGGCAAGGTAACCATGTACACCGATTTTAATGTGGAGGCAAGGGATTACATCCTGTCTTTCCTGAAATTTTATTTTCCGGACCCGAAAAAGCTTGTTACTCCTATCCATGGCGTTGAGCTAAAAACCGATGTATCCGCTTTCCTGAAAGAGCTGGAAGGAAAAAACTACAAGGAAGGCCATGCGATCCTCAACAAGCATGTACGCGCCCTGGGGGAGAACATTCCTCCGATGGTAAATGCCTACAGCAATTTATCAAGCACGATGTTGTCTTTTGGCACTGCCGTTAACCCAACTTTTGGAGGCGTGGAAGAAACAGGCATCCTGGTAACCATTGCCGATATCTATAAAAGCAAGTCCGACAGGCATATTGAAACCTACATCAAAGAATTGAAAGAGAGAAGCAATAAAAGGGACTGAAAAGATAGAAGGGACAAAAGGGACTGAAGGGATTGAAAGGACAAAAGGGACTGAAAAGACGGAAGAGATTGAAGGGACTGAAGGGATGAGAGATTAAAGGAACAAAGATTAAAGCCAAAAGAGTTGAGGAATACCCGGCGGCTTCGGTGCTTCGAGAGTCTCAGGCACCGAAGCCGAATCTGATCCACCGTACGTCGACTGAGGCTCCCGAAATCAGCGACAGCATGTCAGTTCGAACACAGTCGAGAACAAATAGAAAGAACAAACATTAAAAAAAGCGCCAACGCAAGACAACATGGAAATAAAAAGTGCGAAATTCTTAAAAAGCAGTTCCGATTACAAAGGCTGTCCAACACCCGATAAGCCGGAGTTTGCTTTCATAGGACGAAGCAACGTGGGAAAATCCTCGCTCATCAACATGTTGTGCAACCAGAAGGACCTTGCCAAAACTTCCTCCAAACCCGGGAAGACTCAGCTCATCAACCATTTCAGCATCAACAGCGATCAATGGTACCTGGTGGATCTTCCGGGCTACGGCTATGCGAAAACGAGCAAGACCAACCTCGATAAATTCGAAGAGCTCATCAGTAACTATATTACCAGGCGCAAGAACCTGATCAGCGTGATGATCCTCATCGACTCCCGCCTCGAGCTGCAACCGATCGACGGGCAGTTCATGGAATGGTGCGCGGAAAAAGAAATTCCTTTTTGCCTGGTGTTTACCAAGATCGATAAGCTGGGCAAAAACCAGTGGGCCAGTAACTTCGCCAAATACAAAAAGCGCTTGACGGACTATTGGGGCGAGGACATTCCGGTGATGATTGCCACCAGTGCCGAAAAGAAACAGGGAAAAGACGAAGTATTGAATTACATCGAAGAGAATTTACAGTATTTTATTCCGCCGCCGAGAGGGGCGAAACATACAGAAGAAGAAGACGAAGCATACAATGATGGTATCTGAATGGCAACAACTGCAGAATAAACTGAAAGAACGCTTTGGCTCAGAGATGGATCATGACGCCATCCTGTTCATGATAGGGCTCCAGGAGCTCGATAAGCCTTACCGCAAATATAAAAAAGACGAGAAGCTCGAAGTGATGCACATAGGTGTATGCACAGTGCTGGCTCCTTATGGTTTCTACAAATACAAAGGCCGCGATGACGATGACTGGCCGCACTGGGAATTGGTAGAAAGCATACCAGCGCTCGACCCCAAGCAGCAAAACAAGCTGATGACCGATGCGCTGATCGAGTACTTCAGGAGCACAGGCTTTCTGGATTAAGGAATGATGTAAACTTCACTTCGCATTTACGTATGGAGCAGCCGGAACCCGACCGGCTTTAAATCTATGCTGCCTGTATTTAAAAAAAAGCTGCTCGAAACCCTCCTCCGCCAGGCTTCAAAAAAGGAATCTATCAATGGTTGAAATACCGTTTTATTGGTAAAATAAATGGCCAAAGCAAGGGATTCCGGCTTATTTTATCTGTATATTCGAAACGTTAAAATTCACATGAATTTCTTTACTAACACGAGTCTATTAAGCGTTTATACTATGAAAAAAGAACTGATGATCTTCCTGGCGGCTGCCGCACTTTCTGCATCCGCCCAGGTTAAGCCGCAAACCAAATCGCCGGCAAAAGCCGCCGGAGCCTCCTCCGTGCAAAGCGGTGCCAAGCTGTTGCAAACAGTTACTAAAACAGGAAGCGAGATCGTTATTCCCTACAAAAAATTTGTGCTGTCGAACGGGCTGACGGTAGTGGTACACGAAGACCATTCCGACCCGGTGGCTTATGTGGATGTCACCTACCATGTAGGCTCGAACCGCGAGCAGCAGGGTCGCTCCGGCTTTGCGCATTTCTTTGAGCATATGATGTTCCAGGGCTCCAAGCACGTAGCCGATGAGCAGCATTTCAAAATCATCACCGAAGCCGGCGGAACCTTAAACGGCTCTACCAACAGCGACCGCACCAACTATTTTGAAACGGTGCCTTCCAACCAGCTGGAAAAAATGTTCTGGCTCGAAGCGGACCGCATGGGCTTTTTGCTGGATTCCGTTACCCAAAAGAAGTTTGAAGTACAACGCGCGACCGTTAAAAATGAGAGGGGCCAGAATTATGACAACCGTCCTTACGGCCTCATGAGCGAGAAAACCGGCGAGGCCTTGTTCCCAAAAGGACATCCGTATTCCTGGACAACGATCGGCTATATTGAAGACCTGAACCGCGTGGATGTGAACGACCTGAAACGTTTCTACATGCGCTGGTATGGCCCGAACAATGCCGTACTGACCGTTTCCGGAGATGTGAACACCGCAGAAGTGGTAAAACTCGCTGAGAAATATTTCGGTCCTATTCCGCGCGGCCCGGAAGTAAAGAACATGGAGAAGCAACCTGTTACCTTAAACGAGCACCGCTATATTTCGTACGAGGACAATGTCCGTTTCCCGATGTATAAGGCGGCGTTCCCAACCGTAGCTTCTATGCACAAGGACGAAGTGCCCTTGCAGGTATTAGGCGAGATCCTGGCATCTTCCAAAAGCTCTCCGTTATATGTGGCATTCATCAAATCGCAAAAAGCCGTATCAGCCGGTGCTTACAACTATAGCCGTGAGCTGGCGGGGCAGTTTGAGATCAATATCAAAGCCAATGCAGGTACTAAATTGGCAGACATCGAAGCTTTGCTGAACGAAACCCTCGCCCAATGGGAGAAAACAGGGGTTACCAATGACGATATCAAAAAATACAAAGCATATTATTTAAGCGGCGTATACGACGTGCTTTCTACCGTGGCCGGAAAAGGCAAGCGCCTGGCGGCTTACCAGACTTACGCCAATAATCCGAATTACCTCAAAACGGAGATGGCCGAGAACCTGAAAGTGACGAAAGAAGATGTGATGCGCGTCTACAACACCTACATCAAAGGAAAACATGCGGTGATCATGAGCTGCGTTCCTAAAGGGAAGCCGGAGCTGGCAGCGAAAGAAGATACCTGGAAAATGTATGAGCGGACCATTGAAACGGAAAGTGCGGAATACAAAAACCTGTCTTACACCGAGCCTAAGGACAATTTCAACCGTAGCCTGGTGCCTGCGGCCACAGCAGCCAAACTGGTGCCACTGCCGGATTACTGGAGGTCGGAATACAAAAACGGGGTGAAAATTATTGGTGTCACGAGCAACGACATTCCTAAAGTAAACATCCTGTTCACCATGCCGGTAGGCCACCGCTACGAGCCGAAAGCAGGCCTGGCGGTCATGCTGGCCTCCCTGCTGGGAGAATCCACCCAAAAACACAGTGCCGAGGAAATTGCCAATAAGCTGGAAAGGCTTGGCAGCGATGTATCTTTCTTTGCCAACGACAATGAGCTGGGTGTGAGCATCAGCTCGATGAAGCAAAACCTGGATTCCACACTGAAGATCGCAGAAGAAATGCTGTTTATGCCGAAGTTCTCGCAAGAAGATTTCGACCTGGTAAAGAAAGAGCAGCTTGATGGCATCGCCGGGCAGCTGACGCAGGCAACTTCTATAGCCAACAATGTGTACGCAAAAGTATTGTTTGGCAACTCCAACCTGGGGCTTCCAAGCAACGGAAATACGGAAACCGTTAGCTCTATCACCCTCGAAGATGTGAAAGACTGGTATCAAAAGCTTTCGGGCTATAACTCCGTTCTGGCCATCATCGGCGACATCGACCAGGCATCGGCCATTAAAAAAATGGGCTTCCTCAACAAGCTGCAAAGCGAGCCTACCATGCCGATGGCAAAATACAAATTGCCGGAGATCGACAAAACACGCATTTACTTCGTCGATAAAAAAGGAGCGCCTCAATCGGAGATCCGTGTCGGCTATATCTCGCTCGCTTATGATGCCACCGACGAATTCTTCAAATCCACGATCATGAACTATTCATTTGCCGGGGCGTTCAACAGCCGCGTCAATACGATCCTCCGCGAAGAAAAAGGATTTACCTACGGCATCCGCGGAAGCTTTAACGGCGGTAAATTCGCCGGGCCTTATACAATCGGCGCAGGCGTGAAAGGCAATACTACCGACAGCTCCGTGGTGATCATCATGGAACAATTAAAAAAATACAATGAGGGCGGCATTACCGATGAGGAGTTGAAGTTCACCAAAAATGCAATGGCGGAATCCGATGCCTTGAAGTATGAAGCTCCCGGCCAAAAACTCGGCTTCGTGAAACGCATCGTGGATTTCGAGCTGGAAAAAACCTATGTCGCCAAACAGGCAGAGATCATTAAAACCATTGGAAAAACGGAAATCAACCAGCTGGCGAAAACCTGGCTGCCTTACGATAAAATGGCGATCGTAGTGGTTGGCGATAAAGCCACTAACTTCGACAAGTTATCGAAGCTTGGCTATGAGATCGTGGAGCTGAACACCGATGGTAATAAAATGAATTAGAGAATTAATGAGTCAAAGAATGATGGGTTTACGCCATCCATTCTTTGATTGTTAACCATCAGTTAATAAACCATTTTTACGGAAATTTGTTGACGCTACATAAATTCATCTACTCTTTAAATCTCCAACTCTCTGATTAATCTATGAACATAGGAATTGTCTGTTATCCAACCTTCGGGGGAAGTGGCGTTGTGGCTACCGAGCTGGGAATAGCTCTCGCCGACAAAGGCCATAAAGTACACTTCATCACCTACTCCCAGCCTTTCAGGCTCAACCAGTTCAACGACAACTTATTTTACCACGAGGTCAACGTCAACGATTACCCCTTATTCGATTACCAGCCCTACGAAAGCGTGCTGGCCAGCAAAATTGTTGATGTGGCCATTTATGAGCGGTTGGACATCCTGCATGTGCATTATGCCATCCCGCATGCTTCTGTGGCTTACCTTGCCCAACAGATCCTGAAATCGAGGAAGATAAAGCTGCCCTACATCACCACGCTTCACGGCACGGACATTACCCTTGTGGGCCAGGACCCTTCCTTTGAGCCGGTGATCTTCTTCTCGCTGAACAACAGCAACGCCATTACCTCGGTATCGGAAAGCCTGCGCAAGGACACCTTGAAAACCTTCAAGATTGCCAATGATGTGAGGGTGATCCCAAACTTCATCAAAATCGAAGAGTACGAAAATACCAAAGATATTTGCCATCGCCACCGCTTCGCCAAGGACAATGAAAAGATTCTCATTCACATTTCCAATTTCAGGAAAGTGAAACGTGTGGAAGATGTGTTGCGCGTGTTTGATATTGTCCGGAAAAAAATACCGAGCAAGCTTATCCTGATAGGCGACGGGCCCGAGCGGCCTCAGATCGACAAGCTCTGCCGCGAGCTCGACACCTGCAACGACATCATATCGGTAGGAAAGATCGCTAATCCGAGGGAGATCCTGGGCGTGGCCGATGTGTTCATTCTTCCCTCTGAAACGGAAAGCTTCGGCTTATCGGCGCTGGAAGCAATGGCGATGAAGATCCCTGTGATCTCTACCAATACGGGCGGGATCCCGGAGCTCAACATTCATGGGAAAACAGGCTTCATGAGCAAAGTAGGCGACTACGAAGACATGGCCAGGCAGACCATTGCCCTCCTGTCGGATGAAGCGCTGTATGCATCCTTCAAAGCCAATGCATTTGAGCAGGCCAAAAAATTTGACCTGAACCGCATCCTCCCGATGTATGAAGACCTATACAGGGAAGTGATCAAAGCGGGTATCTAGGCTCATCGGCAGACACAGGCATATCAAAGGAACACGAAAACCATTTCATGGAAGCCCATGCACCAAAAGCTATTCGATCTCATTTCTGCGGATTTTACGGTCTCTCAACAAGACCTCGATTTGTGCAGGACCTGCTTCGCACAGGTGAGCTTCCCGAAAAACACAATCATTGAAGAAGAAGGGAAGATCCCAAACTACCTTTACTTTATTGTATCCGGCTTTATGCGACTTTTTCACAGGAACGAAAACGGCGACGAGGTAACAACCCACATCAATTGCCCTCCGGGCTTTATCACACCCTACTCTGCTTTCGTGAACCAGGTAAAGAGCACGGATTCCCTCGAATGCATTACCGGATGCGACCTGTTACGGATCAGTAAATCGGACCTGGATCTGCTCACCCTGCAGAGCGCTGTTTTCAAAGATTTCAGCATACGCGTCTTTCAGCAGTCGCTTGCCTACAACGAAAAACGGTCCACAGAGCTGGCCACGCTTCCGGCGGATCAACGCTACAAAAAACTGATCGAACATCACCCCGGCATCCTTCAAAACGTTCCTATACAATACATCGCCTCCTTCCTGGGAATGAAACCAGAAAGCCTGAGCCGCATCCGAAGACAGATGAATAACTAACATTTGTCAAGTGGCTCTGATCTGCTTAAACCGAACTTTGTGTCATCATTTTAACTGTTTAAATTATGACACCATCTCATTTAGCATTAGTTACCGGCGCTAACGGGCACCTAGGCAACAACCTGGTAAGGTTACTTCTCAACAAAGGAATTCCGGTAAGAGCTTCCGTACGGAACATTCAAAACAAAGAAGCTTTCAGCAACTTAGCCTGTGATCTCGTTCAATCCGATATCACAGACAAGCCATCCTTAGTGAAAGCGATGCAAGGAGTAGAAATGGTTTATGCCGTTGGGGCGGCCTTTAAATTATGGGCAAAGGATCCTGTCAAAGAAATTTATGACGTCAATTTATCCGGCACGAAACATCTGATAGAAGCCGCAGCCGAGGCAGGCGTCAAACGAATTGTGTACGTAAGCTCTATAGCCGCTTTGAATTACAGCAAGCTCCCTGTCAAAGAAAGTGATGGCAGAAATCCGGATCGTCGCGACATGTATTACAACTCGAAAAACGATGGCGAAAAGCTGGCTTTCGAACTGGCAGCGAAACATGGCATTGAATTAGTAGCTGTGCTGCCGTCAGCCATGATTGGCAGCGAATCGTTTGGCCCGCTCAGTGTTTCCTATAACATCCTCGATCTTATCCTCAAAAAACAAATTCCGGTTGAAACCGGTATTGCCTTAAACTGGGTGGATGTGAAAGATGTGGCGGAAGGCTGTTACCTGGCTGCCACAAAAGGCAGAAACGGCGAGCGCTACATCCTTGCCAACGAAATCTGCATGTCTATTAAAGACACTACTAAACTAGCGCAAATACTGTTCCCGGAGTTGAAAATCAAGCTTCCGGCGGCACTGCCAAAGCCCGTACTGTATGCAATTGCCTGGTTAATGGAACTGGGAGCTAAACTCAGCGGCAAGGCGCCTTTACTTAGTGTCAAAGATATTGCTATGTTTTCGGGTCTGAAACAGGATTTCGATATTTCGAAAGCGAGAAGGGAGCTCGGTTTCAACCCTAAAAGCTCTGAACAGGCTGTAAAAGAAGCGCTCCATTACCTGATGAGCAAAACAAAGCCTTAACATGCTCTGCATTTTAACAGCCTATCACCGGCGAAAATGACACCAAATGAAACTGCTGTTAAAGCGGCGATAAGTGCTTCCGGGCAGGCTTCTCACATTCCGAAAAGGAGCCGGCTTTGACGTAAGAAAATAGCTTTTCCGGATTCGGGGTTTTCAGGTAATAATTTCCAAGCGCGGTATACAGCTTCGTTTGATCCGTCACCGTTTCTTTTTTGTAATAGTCCATCACCGCTTTCGCCAGCTCCTGGCTCATGATTTCTGATACCGACTCCTTACTTTTATACCATTTGATCTCTTCCATATTTACTTCTTATTGCACTCTGCGAGGGCTTCCCGGATCTGTTCTTTTTCCTTGAGCGTGGCGATCTCCTTCGTGAGTGCCGTTTCATAGTATGTTTTCGCTTTGGCCGTGTTGCTGCGCGACAGGTAATAATCGCCCAGGATCTGGTACATATAGTAGCTTTCGGTATTGGACGCCAGGAATGCTCTTTCGAGATCTTCCGGAAGCTGCGCTGTGGTTGCCTTTTTGGTGAGAAGCTGGATATAGTGTTTCAGCTGCTTGAAATGTAAAAAGTTCTGGTAGCCCTGTGTTTCCAAAAAAGGATCTTCCGGCACTGTGTACCTTGCCACATTGATCTCTTTGTTTGCTGTCAGGCCGGGCGCAGCGGCAAAAACAGAATCAAGGTTATAGCAGATAAATTCACCGCACTGAAAGGGATTGGCGCTTACCCACATGAGTTTATCTTCCGGCCTGAAGATCACGGCATGATGCGCCAGCAGCTGGTTCAGCCCTTTCTCATTCGTAAGCCCGATGTTTTTATCGTTCAGGCCTTTCTGATCGCGCAGGATCTTTGCAGCACCGAGGTAATTCAACGTATCATAACGGTCGAGGAGCTGCCCCAGCCTCACCTGACGATAAAGCGAAGAGCTGCCGATGATATTTTCCAGGTTGGCCATGTCGCTGGCATAAGCCGGCCCCTGGTAATGGTTCGGGCAGATGAGCCGGTTACTGTTTTCTACTTCGTAGATGTCCATCTTCAGCGGCGACTTCTCGATGCTGATGGTTTTATGATCTTCGGCGCTTGCTATTAAGATGCTCTCCGACACAAACACGTTGCGCTTTTTGGCAATGGCAATGGCCTCTTCGTGATTCTTTGCATATTGCAGAATTTCTCTTGCCAATAAAGCGATGGGCGTGGCCGCATCGGTTGGGATCGAGCTTTTCGCAGCGTTGATCGTCACGGTCAGGCCTTTTTCATTCATACCGCTACAGGCGCCGATAAAACCGGCCCAGGTAACGGTAGCAAATTTATAACCCGTAGAGGGATTCGTAAACTGCACGATCTTGTTCTTCGCGAAATCATCGCCGCTGTAGAAATCAAAATTTCGTCCCACCAGCAATTTACCATCCGCGCTTTTTCCGTCCCACACCGAAAAAGACGTACAGCCAACAGTCATGTTCTTATCCTGCAGGGCGTGGCCAATATCGTGCGCACCATGGTAATTGAGAATCCGGTGGTATTTCGGCGCTATAAAATCATACTTGTCGCTGGCATATTTTGAGATGCCAAGGATCTCTTCCTTGTATTCCTCCGTGATATTATCGGGCAGGTGCCTGTTGAAATAGGCCACAAAGAATTTCAGGAACTTCAGGTAATTGATATCCGGCACCAGGATTTTGATCTGATCGATGAACACATCTTCCTGGAAGGCATGCAGCTCCTGCGTGAGCATGCCATTGGCAATACCGCGCTCGTAGCCATCACCTTCCACGTAAAGCTCCCAAAGGCCGCTCCGGCTATGCCTGAGCCAGTTGTTGTTCACTTTGTAAAAGTCCTGCCCGGCGTTCTCACGCTTCCAACCCTGGGTATGGTCTTCTTTGATAACAGGAACCTTCACCCGGATGGCAAAATAAAAATAGATGCCGAAGCAGACAAGCAGAAGGCCAAGCACCAGAAAGGTTTTGGCCAGTATGTTACGAATGTTACGCCACATGATTTGCGGGGCAAAGATAGCTATAAAAAGGCTTAAACACAATCCATTATGACTTGTTAACAGCTGCGCACCAAAGAGAAAACACGGATCGCAGTCATCAATCACAGCTTCCGAACAGCCATCAGGGAACAATGGGTATCAGGGCTGTGAAAATCAGCCCGCCGGGCAAATAACCGTCGTATGGAGAGCAAAGCAGGATGTATAACATGTGCGGCATACACTTTCCGTCATACTTCTTCCATACAAAAACGGCCTGCTTTAAAAAGCAGGCCGTTTCATGGTTTCCGTTAATTAACGGTCTAAATTACCGTAGTCGAGTTTCTTGCCACTGATCGCCAGGATACCCCGGAGGATGAGGATCATGAAAGGAACATACATCACCGCTCTCGGCAGTTCGAAATGCTCGGTGATCACGATCGCTTTGCGTTTCAGGCGCTCCGTGATCAGGTACATCGACGGGATCAGCAGGAGCGTGAGGAACGTGGCGAACAATAACCCAAAGATCATCGTCCAGCTCAGAGGACCAAAGAAGGCCACGCTGTCACCTCCAAAGAAGATGTGCGGGTTACCGGTTGCAAGCAGCGTTTCGAAATCAATATTCAAACCAACCGCCAGGGGGATCAGGCCCAGGATAGCAGCCGTAGCCGTCAGGATCACCGGCGTCATCCGCGTACGTCCTGCCTCTACAGTTGCTTCATAAAGACTCATGCCGCCTTCGCGGGCAAACTCGGCAAACTCTACCAGGAGGATACCGTTACGCACCACAATACCGCCGAGGGCAATGATACCCACACCCGTCATGACAATACTCATATCCATCTTGAACAGGGAAACCCCGATGAGGACACCCACAATACTGAACACGATCTCCGACAGGATGATCAAGGGCTTGCCTAAAGAGTTGAAGAGGCCTACGAGTACAAGCAGCATCAGGCCTACGGCAATTAACATCGCATTGCCCAGGAAGCCCATGGTTTCTGCCTGCTCAGCCTTATCACCGGCAAACTGAACAATCACATTACCCGACTTCTTGTAGTTTTTCATCACGCGCTCCACGTTGGCTACCACCTCATTCGCGTTGAAGCCATCCTTCACATCCGATGATAAGGTAATCACACGCTTGTTATTCTTACGTTTGATGCCTGCATAGGTATAATCGTAACGGATATCGCACACAGAAGCCAATGGCACACTGCGGATCATCCCGCCCATATTCATATCACGGTAGGTGATTTTCAGGTTGCGCAGGGTTTCGATGTCGATACGCTGATCGAATTTATAGCGCAATTGCACCGGATATTCATCATCCACATCACGGAACTTGGTTGCTTCCACACCATACACCGCTCCGCGGATCTCCATCGCCAGCTGGTAGGTGGAAATACCTTCGCGCAGGGCACGCTCACGGTCGATATCGAAAACGATCTCCGGCTTGTTGGCCACGAAATCCGATTTCAGCCCCACAACACCCGGGATCTTTGCCGCAGCGATAAACTTACGCAGGTTGTCGGCATTCGCAGTCAGCTCTTTGAAATCCTCGCCGATAATTTCGATACTCACCGGTTTCGGCGTCGGAGGACCGCTCTGCTCTTTATTCACCACAATGTCGGCTCCCGGAATATCCCAGTTAAGCCCTTGCAATTGTTTCAGGTATTCGGCCGTCGACTGGCCATGGCGTTTTTCAAACTCCACAAAAGAGATCGCGATCTTGCCCTTATTCGGATACGAGTTCTGATCGCCATCGGCAGGGTCCGTTACGCCAATCGTTACATTGGAAATCATCGACTCAACGTACGGATTGTTTTTACCCAATACGGTATATACTTTCTCTTCCACACGGCGCATCAGGTTGTTCGTCACCTTTGGGTCTGTGCCTTCCGGCAATTTCACATACACATAAATATTATTCGGGTCGCCGCTCGGGAAGAATACCACTTTTGGTTTCATGATGCCAAACAGAACGAAGGAGAAAATAAACAAGCCTAACACATATACCAATGGCCTCCATGGCTTGCGCAGGCACCACTCCAGTATTTTCACATAACGCTTCACAAAGCCAGGCCAGATCCTAAACTGCCACGCTTCGATGGCTTTGTACAACCACAGGCGGTTCAGCACCAGGAAGAAGGCGAGGAACACGGTGAAATTGGCAACCGCAAAATGTCCTGTAGCATAAGAAGCCAATGCAATAATCGCATACAGGCCCAGCTGCATCCAGGCTTTACGTGTGATCTTTCCATGCTCTTTACTTTCCTCTTCATGCGATTTCATAAAGTCGACCGCAAACACCGGGTTAATGATGTAAGCTACAAATAAGGAAGCCAGCAGGGAAATAATGAGCGTTACCGGTAAGAAATACATGAACTTACCAATGATGCCCTGCCAGAACACCAGAGGAATGAACGGCGCCAGCGTGGTAATGGTACCCGATAATACCGGCATGAACACTTCACCCACAGCCAGCTTGGCGGCTTTGGTGATCGGAATTTTACCGTTATCGAAAATCCGGTGCGTGTTCTCGATCACCACAATGGCATCATCCACCACAATACCCAGGGCAAGGATGAAGGAGAAGAGCACGATCATGTTAAAAGAGAAGCCGATGGCCGGCATGATCAGGAAGGCGATGAACATGGATAAAGGCACGGAGAGCGCTACGAATAAGGCATTCGTTACCCCCATAAAGAACATCAATACAACCGTTACCAGGATAAAACCAATGACGATGGTATTGATGAGCTCATGCAGGGAATGTTTGGTTTTATCACTCTGGTCGCCGCTGATAGTGATATCAAGGCCTGCAGGAAATTCATTTTTCTTCATTTCCGCAATCGTTTCTTCGATGTGCTCAGCCGCATGGATCAGGTTCTCGCCCGAGCGCTTGATCACGTTCAGGGTGATCACATTTTTACCGTTAGAGCTGGAATAACTTTCCTGCTCTTCGAAACCATCTTTCACTTCCGCAAAATCCTTAATGAAGAGTTTGGCGCCGGAAGCAGAGGTCACCACAATGTTCTCAATTTCTTTCGGATCCTGGAATTCACTTTTAATACTCAGGGTTGGCTTCATCCCGTTCAAAGGAATGGTACCACCGGAAATCGTTAAGTTTTCCTGGGCGATAGCACGCTGCACATCCGTCAAAGTAAGCTGTGCTGCCTGCAATTTATAGGCATCGATGTTTACCTGGATCTCACGCTCGAGGGCACCAACCAGTTTCACCTCGTTGATCTCTTTCAGCCCCTCTACCCTGTCCTGAAGGTCTTCAGCGTATTTCTTCAATTGCTTCAGGTCATAATTACCCGCCACATTGATGTACATGATAGGGATCTCAGAGAAAGCGATCTCTTTAATGATAGGCTCACGCGTCAGTGTCTGCGGCATATCTGCACGCGCCTCATCCACCGCATCTTTCACGCGCTGCTTGGCCACTTCCACTTTCACATTGGTATGAAACTCCACAATCACTACCGATACGTCCTGCAAGGAAGTACTGTTGAATTTTTTAATGCCCGAAATACCCTTCAGGCGTTTTTCAATGGGTTTGGTGATGGTATTTTCAATATTCGTTGGAGAGTTACCACCATTAATGGTATTGATGTAAATGGTAGGTACGGTAATGTCGGGAAACTGCTCTTTCGGCAGGGCGTTGTAGGCCATGATCCCTGCAAGCGAGATAAAGATCGTAATAAGATAGACAGTCATCTTATTATCTATAGCCCAGCTCGACGGTTTAAATTCTTTTATTTTGTCTAACATAATTTTAGTTTTCTGGTTATACCATGATTAGGTGCTCCGGTCACGCCACGGCGCGATGAGGCTAAATTATTTTTTCACATTTACCTTGTCACCCTCGTTTACCAGGTCGTACCCTTCGGTGATCAGCAAATCGCCTGCATTCAACCCTTTGGAGATCTCTGCATTACCATTGTATTCGTGAGAGATGGTGATTACTTTTTTGACAACCTTTCCGTTTTCAGCAACAAACACATAACTCTCGTTGGTTCCTTTCTGGATGTATTTTACCGGTACGGTTACCATAGGTGTTGCCGATTGGTAATCGTTGATCTTCAGTTTGGCAACCATATTCGGGTGGTATTCTTTGGAATTGTCGAGCAATACTTCCACACCGAATGTACGGGTTAAGTTATTGATCGCCCTCGACGCATAATTTACTTTAGAGGTAATAGAATCATGAATATCCGGGAACAGCACCAGGGCCTCGTTTCCGATTTTCACACGCGAGGCATAGCTTTCAGACACATCGGCTTTGACTTTCAGGTTGGAGAAGTTGATGACATTGATGGCAGAGATTCCAGGTGCTACAGCCTGCCCGATTTTAATATTCACCGCGTCGATCGTTCCGTTGATCGGAGAGATGATTTTGCTCATGCGCACCTGCTCCTGCATGGTAGCGATCTTGTTCTCCAGGCTCTCTTTGGTATTTTTGCTTTGCAGGAACTGGATCTCCGTACCGATCTTCTGGTCCCAGAGATTTTTTTGTTTCTGGTATACCTGTGTTGCCAGATCAAGGCTTGTCTGCAGGTCGGCAATTTGTTGCTGGGTAGCACGGGCATCGGTTTCTGCCAGCACCTGTCCCTTATGCACTTCATCACCTACCTTCACATTAATTTTGGTAACGGTACCGGGCATTTCAGTAGATAAGGATACGTTTTCGTCTGCATCAATGCGCCCCTGCACTTCGATGTATGTTTTGAAGGGCTGGGTCGTCAATGGCATCGCCACCACATCGGCCAGTTTTTCTTTCGTCGTGTCCGTTTTCGCCAGCTCTTCTTCCAGCGTAGCGATCTTGGTTTCCAGCTCCGCCTTTTGCGTTCTCAGTTTTTCGAGCTCCGCTTTTTTATCAGGACTGCCGCATGCAACCATCATAGCTGCTAAGGTGATGTATAAAATAGATGTTTTCATATAGATGGTGTATTATTCTTTTTTTTTAAATTATTTCGTTAAGGTTCCTATGGCTTTTTGATAATCGATCTTCGCTACCAGCATATCGTACACAGAGTTGTAGTAATTGGTCTGCGCTTCTTTCAGGGAGCTTTGGGCAGTGGTTACCTCAAGGTTGCTGCCAACGCCCTGCTCGTATTTTTTCTGAGCCACATCAAAGACGTGCTGCGCCAGCTCCATGTTCCGTTTTTGGGTGCTCAGGGACACAAAAGCATTTTCGTAGCTGATCTCCGCAATTTTGGTTTCAAGCTCTGCCGCCAGTTCCAGGTTTTTGATCTGGGACTCTCCTTTCAGCACAGCAATTTTGGCCTGCTGTATCCGGTTGTGGCGCTGTAGCCCATCAAATAAGGAAAAGTTGAGGGTTCCGCCGATCACAGCCACCTTAAACCAGTTCTTATCTTTGTCGAAGAAATCGAATTGCTGGCGCTGGGCGTTGTACTGGTAAGAGCCGTAAACACCAAGCGTAGGCAGGTAACCTAAACGGTGGCGTTTCACATCCGTGTGGTACAGTTTCTGCTGTATTTGCAACAGCTGGTAATCGGGGCGGTTGCTGATGTCGATTTTCCCGTTCCCCAGCGTAGGCTGCTCATCTGTAGACACCTTCAGGGAATCGCTGAGCGTGATCGGGTCACTTACCTTATATCCCATCTGAAATTTGAGCATGTTTTCAGATAAGCCGATGAGGCGAACCGTTTTTTCCTTTTCCGTCACCAGGTTGTTGTACTGCACCTCCAGGCGTTCAGCATCGATCTGCTCTACCAGGCCCTGCTGGTTAAAAGCTTTGGTATCGTCGTAGGCTTTCTTCAAACGTTCCAGGTTGGCATCCAGGAGCTTCACACGCTCCCTGTTCACCAGCACATTATAATAGGCTTTGGATACAGAAGCTGCCAGCTCGGTTTTGCTCCTGTATACGTTGATCTTCGACAGGGCGATCAGCTCCTTGGCCGCTTTCAGACCAACGATGTAATCGCTGCTGAAAATAAGCTGCGAGGCGCTCAAACCGGCAGTAGCATTATACTTGGTACCAAACTTCACCGGGATAAACGTACCGGCCGGACCTCCGAAAAACTCAGCAGGCAGCAAGGATGTCGGGATCTCCAGGTAATCCTTCAGGTCAACGCTTCCGTTGATCTGGGGCAAGCCTACGCCCAGCAATTCTTTTCGCTTATAGTTCGCATTCTGAACGTCGTATTCCGCGTTCAGGTAATTCGGACTATTTTTAAGCGAATAGTCTATAGCCTGCTGCAGGGTAAAACTGGTGGAGTTTTGGTTACCTGCGTCCTGGGCATTTACAGATGTCATGCCAACACCTATAAATAACAATGGAAATATTACTTTTTTTCTCATATAACAAATTATTATTCTTCGTCTTTTATTTTTTTATAGTTATTGATCAGCTTATGGCCTTTCACGCTGCAGATACTGTATACAAACATGTCGAGGATGAGTTCATGCGCTTTGGAAAAACTGACGCTATCATAGTTGAAGTAGTTTCCGAACATCAGCATATCGATTTGTGCCATGCGGTATTCTGCCGTAAACGGAATGTTGATGTCTTTCCGGTACAATCCCATTTCCACGCCCACCTTGATGTTCTTAACGATCAGCTTGCTGGTGCAGTATTCGCGAAACGAGCGGAACTGCTCATAGGCTTTCGGGTAAAACTTTTGCAGATCGAGAAAAAAGACCGGTGTAATCGGCTGAAGCATCACCCTGATCTTTTCAGAGATCAGGAGGATCTCATGCAAAGGATCGATCGCCTCATGCTGTAAGGTTGAAAATTCCTGCAACTGCTTATCCAGCTCAATTTTGCAGAGCTGGCTCACCAGGTCGTCTTTTTCTTTGTAAAACTGGTAAATGGTCTTTTTTGACATTCCCAGTTCCCGGGCAATGTCGTCCATTGTGACACGTTTGATCCCATACTTAAAGAACAGTTCAAGCGATACTTTCAATATTTTATCCTGTGTTTCCATTTCGGGCACAAAACTATAGAAACTTTTTTTGTTCTGCAAGTTTCCAGTGGTAATATTTTCTTTCTGAAAAAAATCGACAGGATAGGGGGTTTTTTGTTAAAAATTACCGATTTTTGTCGACCAAACCCTGAATTTCGATATTTTTACAAAACAGGCTTATTATTGAATTTCTATGATTAAACATTTTACGCTGTTCCTTCTACTCCTTATTTTCTCCTATGATGCTAAATCACAGATTGATACATCATTTTGGTTTGTGGCGCCGGATATTTCGCAGGGCCTCGGAGACAGACCCGTATTTCTCTACTTCAACACCTACGCCCAACCTGCAACGGTAAGATTGCGGCAACCTGCAAACGGGAGTTTCACGCCGGTGGTGCTCAACATTCCGGCAAACTCCATCGATTCGGTGCTGCTGACACCGTTCATTGCGGGCATCGAAAACGACGTGGCCAACAGTGTTTTGAACAGGGGGATTTACATTTCCTCAACCGAAAACATATCGGCCCTCTATTCGGTGAGAGCGCCCTTCAATAAGGAATACTTCAGCCTGAAAGGACGCAAGGCCATGGGAGTTGACTTTTACATCCCAATGCAGGAATTCTGGGACCAGGCGCCGGCTACCAGCCCTAAATCCTTTTCATCCGTTGATGTGGTTGCCTCTCAAAACAACACTACCATCCTGGTAACACCGAGGACCAACATCATCGGGCATGCGGCCAATGTCACCTATACGGTACTTCTCCAGCAGGGGCAAACCTATTCCTGCCAGGACACGGCACGTTCGGCGGCTACCAGCCTGGCCGGCTCCATCATTTCATCCAACAAGCCCATAGCGGTCACCATACAGTCGGGAGGCCTGACACAGGGCGGCTGCCAGAGCACTACCGGCGACCAGATCACCTCTTCCGCCTATATCGGCACAGACTATATTATCAACAGAGGTATGGGTACTGTGGAAAAGATCTTTGTGCTGGCTACGCAAAATAATACGCAGCTCACCATCAACGACGGAAGTACCACCACCCACGTTTCCAACTTCGGGGAGAATTATATCTACACAGCCACACAAGCTATTACTTATGTGAAATCGAATAAGCCGGTATACGTGCTCAGTGTTTCGGGATACGGATGCCGCCTGAGCGGTGCGCAGGTTCCTCCTTTCTTTTGTGCAGGTACCTACTCGACTTCCTTTACAAGAACCTCTTCCGATTCACTGGCCCTGAATCTCTCCACACGCACGGGCTTTGAAGGAAATTTTGCCCTGAACGGCAATGCCTCGCTTATTCCGGCCAGCGCCTTTACTGTGGTACCGGGCTCTTCCGGTAATATCAAATCGGCCAGGATTTACCTGCCGCTGAGTGCTGTGCCTTTAGGCTCTCATAATACAGTTACCAACAGCGGCGATGTTTACGGATTGGCGGTACATAATGGTTCTACCCTGCGCGGAAGCGCCTATGCCTATGTTTCCGATTTCGTTTCGGCACCGATGATCAATGCCGGCTCCAACTTTACGATCTGTGCCAATGGCAGCATTGCCCTGAACGCGCAGGTAGGCGGCGGAAACATCAATGCCACCTGGTCTACCAACGGCTATGGCAACTTCAACGCTGGCTTTACGGCATTGACCAATACCTATACGCCAAGCCAGCTCGATACCACACTCAGGCCTGTGAAACTGATCTTAACCAGCAACGGGCCCTGCCCGGTACAAAAGGATACGCTTTTGCTGAGTGTGAAGCCTTCGCCTCTGGTGAATGCTTCCGTAAACCAGATCGTATGCGGCAACAACAGCACGGTTACACTGAACGGTTCGGTAACCGGGGGCGCTACCACAGGCATCTGGACGAGCATGGGAACAGGCACATTCAGTCCTTCCAGCACCACATTCTCTGCATCTTACTATCCGAGCTCAGCCGATACGGCCGCAGGTTCGGTGAAGCTGGTCCTCACCTCTACCGGAAATGGGATCTGCGCTGCCGAACGCGATACGATGCAAATCACCATTACCAAACCGCCACTCGTGAATGCCGGCCCGGCAACCTTTTCCCTGTGTGCCAACAATCCTTCACTGAGCGTGAACGGTACGGTTTCCGGATCGACCACCACCGGCAAATGGACCAGCAGCGGTACCGGAAACTTCACGCCAAGCAACATCCAGCTCAGCACAGGCTATGTGCCCAGCCCTGCCGATGTATTTGCCGGCAATGTGACCTTATACCTGAGCTCTACCAACAACGGCAACTGTAATCCGGCCAAGGACAGCATCTATGTGATGTTTACGCCGCCGCCAAGCGTGAATGCAGGCGCCGATATCATTTCCTGCAAGAACAGCGCAAATACGGTACTGACGGCTACGATCAGCGGGCCAACAACTACGGGCTCATGGACGGGAGGAAACGGCACCTACGCTCCGAACAGCTCTGCCCTCACGGTTACTTACACGCCTACTGCGGCAGAGATTACGACAGGCTTTGTAAATCTCACCCTGACCTCTACCAACAACCTTAACTGCAATGCAGTGAATGACCAGATCCGGATCAGCTTTGTTCCGAAGCCTTTTGCCAATTTCAATTTCACCAATGGCTGCCTGAACAATGCAACGTCTTTCACCGACTTCTCTTTACCGGGATCGGGCACTCTCGATCAGTGGAACTGGAGCTTTGGCGATAATACGACCAGCTCGGTTCAGCATCCGGCCCATACCTATTCGGCATCCACGTCCTATACGGCGCAGCTGATCGTAAGGAATACGTATGGATGCTTCGATACGATCCGGAAATCACCGCTCATCTATCCTTTGCCGAATGCGAATTTCGGCATCAACCGGATCTGCACGGGCGCTTACCTGAACCTGATCTTCTCCGACAGCAGCTCGGTTGCTTCTCCTGAGAACATCACGCAATGGCAATGGGATTTCGGCGGCCCCGGACAGAGTAACCTGCAACATCCTATCCAGTTGTTCCCGGGCTCGGGCCTGTACAACATTACCCTTGTGACCTCAACAAACCACAATTGCAAAGACACCATTGTGAAGCAGGTGAACCTCACGCCGCGCCCGGTGGCAGGCTTTGCCTACTCTGCCTCTACAGGCATCAGCGTGGGCACTTCGGTCGCTTTTGTGGACACATCGAAATATGCGATCAACTGGAACTGGAATTTCGGCGACGGCTCTCCGACGACGAGTCTTCAGAATCCTTCCACAATTTACTACGCCAACGGCGTGTATGTCGTTACCCAGATCGCCAGCGACTCCTACGGATGCTCGGATACAGCCCGTGTAGCGATCCGGATCAACAACATTACCAACGAGATCTCGACCCTCATCCCGAATGCGATCTCTCCTAACGGCGACGGCAAGAACGACATCTGGAAACTGGATTTCCTGGCGCTCCTGTATCCGAATGCGGAAGTTGACATCTATACGCGCTGGGGCGAAAATATTTTCCATTCCGAAGGTTACACGACTCCATGGGACGGAACCTACAAGGGCGATAAGCTGGCTGTAGGCACTTATTATTACGTCATAAAGCTAAACGATGCCAACAACACAGATCCGTTCAGGGGCGGTGTATTGCTTATCAGATAATTATCACACATGAAGAAACATTTATTTCTATCGGTAATACTGGCTGCTACCTTGTTCCAGGAAACAAGCGCCCAGCAATTGCCCATTTACACAAACTACCTGCTTAATGCCTACGCTTATAACCCGG
The DNA here is from genome assembly GCA_002390745.1 of Bacteroidetes bacterium UBA4416. Taxonomy (GTDB): domain Bacteria; phylum Bacteroidota; class Bacteroidia; order B-17B0; family Aurantibacillaceae; genus UBA4416. Next base: position 67,994 of record DGQK01000007.1, read on the forward strand.
CAGTAGCGGGCTCGAAGAAAGACCTGGTGGTAAACGCCAATTACAGGAACCAATGGGTAGGCTTCCAGGATGCGCCGGCAACCTACGGCATTAACCTGCACAGCGGATTGGGAAAAGCAAAAAAAGCGGCGGTAGGTGCCTTGCTGAGCTCCGACAATACCGGCATGCTGAGCAAAACATCGGGTTACCTTACCTTTGCCTACCATGTGAAACTGAACGATACTTACAAGCTCGGGCTCGGCCTGTCGGTAGGGATGGTTCAATACCGCATCAAATTGTATGATGCCAAGATTGCTGATAGCGGCGATGAACTGCTGACCGGGAATTTATTGTCCAATAACGTGTTTGATTCCAACGGCGGCTTGTATTTCTACAGCGATAAATTATTTGTAGGGCTTTCGGGTTTCCAGTACCTCGGCAATAAGATCACCTGGAAGGATTCGAAAAGTACGCTGAACCCGCATTTTTATATCATGGCCGGCTATTTGTTCGACTTGTCTAAAAAGATCTCTGTACAGCCTTCGGCTCTGGTGAAATTCAGCAAGCCGGTGCCTGCGCAGCCGGAGTTCAGCCTGCGCGCTTTCTATAATAAGCAGTTCTGGATCGGAGGCTCTTACCGGATGAATGATGCGGCTAGCATCCTGGCGGGCGTGACGGTTTTAAAGAACAAGCTTTCTATTTCCTATGCTTATGATATCCCGAATACCAGCCTCAGAACCTATACGAGCGGCTCACAGGAGATCATCCTCTCTTACCAGTTCATCAAGGCTAAACGGAAATTAAATGCAGACGAGGAAGAACTGAACGATATTGACAATAGTATTAAATCAAAACTAAAGAAACAAAATGAAGAAGGCGCTAAATAGATTGTTATTGATGTTGCTGATCGTCAGCAGCAAATCAATGGTATCTCAGGTGGATACTGTATTTTGGTTTGCCGCTCCCTGGGTAACCCCGGGCCACGCGCAGAACACTCCGGTAAAAATGAGGCTTTCCTCTTTTAATAACCTGACAACGGTGAGGGTGCGGCAGCCTGCCGGAACCTTCGACACAACCTATACTATCCCTGCCAACTCGCTGATCTCTCAATCACTGTCGCACATCATTGCGCAGGTGGAGAACCTTCCTGCCAACACGGTTCATAACCGCGGCTTAAAGATCTCTTCCGATTTCCCGATCAACGTGGTGTACGAGGTTGAGACCATCGTTAACAACCCGGAAACCTATTCCATGAAAGGCCAGAACGGCATGGGCAAGGAATTTGTCTGTCCGTTCCAGAACAGGGGCAGCAACGGGCCTTACACGCCTCAACCGAAATCGCAGATCTGCATTGTGGCTACGGATAATAATACCACCGTTTGGATCACGCCAAAGTGCAATGTGGTAGGGCACCCAGCCAACGTAACGTATTCCATTACCCTGAATGTAGGGCAAAGCTATAACATAGAGAATGTGAGCGCCAATCCGACGCTGGCGGGACAGAACCTCAGCGGAACGATTGTGGTTTCCGACAAGCCTGTTTCCGTTACCGTATCGGATGACTCGGTACACGGCGTATCGGGTTGCTATGACCTTATGGGAGACCAGATTGTGCCGGTAGATATCGTGGGCAGGCAATATGTTATCAATAAAGGCGGCCTGAATGCCGGCGAAAACGAGGGGGGCTATATTGTGGCCACAGAGAATTTCACGCAGGTAAATGTAAACGATGGCGTGACGACTTATAGCGTGCTGCTGAATAAAGGCGATACGTACTATGCTCCCGTCACCCAGCCGCTCACCTATATCACGTCGGATCAGAATGTGTATGTGATCCATACCAGCGGCTTCGGCTGCGAAATGGGAGAGGCCATCCTTCCTCCGCTGAACTGTGCGGGCTCCAACCAGGTAAGCTTTACCAGGACCAATACCCAGACCTTTATCCTTAATATTTTATGCAAGACTGCCGCTATCGGAACGTTTACACTCAATGGCAGCACTACCCTGGTACCGGCTTCCGGCTTTACGGTTGTTCCCGGTACAGGCGGCCTGCTCAGCGGTTTCCAGCGGAGCTATACGACGGTGGAGATCCCGGCGGGAACGGCCAACCTCCTGACCAACTCCACGGATGTGTTTTCGATGGGCGTGATCAACGGTGGGGGCAGCAGCGGATGCCTTTACCATTACATGTCTTCTTTTTTAAGAAAAACATTTACGACAGCGGATCCTGATAAAAACATCTGTACGGCCACTACGACGCTTTCGCTGAATGGCACTGTAACAGGGGGCTCTACAACTGGCATCTGGACGACCAGCGGCACAGGCAGTTTCGGCAATGCTACCAGCCTTGCGACTACCTATTCCTTAAGCGCCAACGACCTTGCCCAATCGCAGATCAGGCTGGTGCTTACCTCTACCGGAAACTGCACCCCGGTAACGGATACGGTGTATGTGAACATCTTCCAATCGCCGGTTGTGAATGCCAACAATGGCCTGACACTTTGCAAAAATAATATTTCACCTATCCCGCTGAACGGCACTTTACAGTTTGCGGCCGGTGCCAACTGGACGAGCTCAGGCTCAGGATCTTTCGGAAATCCGGGATCGCTCAATACGACCTACCTGCCTTCTCCGGCAGATCTCGCCGCCAACAGCATCAAGATCAAACTGACTTCTACCGGAAGCCTCAACGGCTGCCCGAATACCTACGACAGCCTTGTTGTAAGCTTCATTGATCCGCCGGTGGTAAGCACCAGCGGTGACGTTTCCGTGTGTGCCAACAACCCGACGGTGGCCATCAGCGGCACGGTGGGCGTTGCAACCTTCTCAACGGGTGTATGGTCAACGACCGGCTCGGGACTGTTCTCGCCAAGCACAACTTCTTTAAATACGGTGTACCAGCTCAGCCCGGCCGATATTGCACAGGGCAACCTGGTCATCAGGCTGACTTCTACCAACAACCTGAATTGTAAGCAGGTGTATGACAGCTTACGGGTAACGGTAACGCCGAAGCCTAATGTGAATGCGGGCCTGAGCGATACGATCTGCTCCAGCAATATCTTCTATCCGCTGAATGGCTCTGTAACGGGTGGCGCCAGCGCAGGAACCTGGACAAGCTTAGGTAACGGCACGTTTGGAAATCCTAACAGCCTCAGTACCATCTACACGCTTGGCCAAAACGACACGATCAGCGGCAGTGTCAAATTGATCCTGACATCCACGGGCAGCAACTGCCTTCCGGAGCGGGATACGATCCGCATTGTGATCGCTAAATCTCCACTGGTAAATGCCGGGCCGGATAATGCGTTCTGCGACAACCAGCTGATCCCTCTGAATGGTTCTGTACTGGGGCTCACCACCACGGGGGCATGGACCACCTTAGGAACAGGTGGCTTCACACCGGACGATTCCCTGCTGGTAACGTATTACCAGCCTTCTCCGCTCGATGTGTCCTCGGGCTCCGTAAGGCTGATCCTCACCTCTACTTATAACAAAGGCTGTGCAGCCATCCGCGACACGGTGCGGATCAGTTTCAAGCCGGCTCCGACCGCAGATTATAATGCGGACAATGTCTGCACGCACAACCTGGCCACATTTACGGATAATTCGACAACGACTTCGGGATCACTCACCGGCTGGAGCTGGAATTTTGGTGACCTTGGGACATCGATTGCCGAAGATGCCACGCATGCTTATGCCAGCCCGGGAACCTACACGGTAACGCATGTGGTATTCAGCAGCAATGGCTGCCGCGATACGATCCAAAAGCCAATGGAGGTGTATGCGCTGCCGCAGGCGCTGTTCCATCAGAATACGCCTTGTGTGGGCAATTCGACCCAGTTTGTGGATGATTCGCAATCGCCGGCGGGCAGCATCATTGGCTGGCACTGGCTCTTTGGCGACAACAGCTCTTCGGGCATACAGAATCCGACACATGCGTACAGCGCTGCAGGGAATTATACCGTCAGCATGACGGTAACCTCTTCCTTTGGCTGTAAAGATACCATCGTGAAACAGATCACCGTTATCCCGGGACCGAAAGCTGATTTTGCCGTAACACCAAATCCTCTGGAAGCCCTGGAAACAGGAAGCTTTACTGACCAGTCAAATGGTCCTTCCTCGCTGGTGAGCTGGTATTGGGGCTTCGGCGACGAATCGGCCAGCAACCAGCAAAATCCGACACACGCCTACGACACTCCGGGCGACTACAGCGTATACCTGGCGGTGAAAGATATCAACGGCTGCATCGACACGGTCAGGAAAGATATTTCGGTGATCCTGATGCCTGACGTTCCAACGGCATTCTCTCCAAACGGCGACGGACAGAATGATATCTTCCGTGTGCGCGGCGGGCCGTTCAAAACAATGACGCTGAGGATATACAATAACTGGGGGCAGCTCATCTTTGAAAGCAACGACCAGGCCACAGGATGGAACGGCACCTTCAACGGCACAGAGCAACCGATTGGCGTGTATGTGTGGGTGGTTGATGTGGAGATGCTCAACGGAAAACTAATTAAAAAAACGGGTGATGTCACCTTATTAAGGTAAGCATGAAAAAACAAATTATACTCTTTTATTCGGTCCTGCTGATGGGAAGCGGTGCTTTGAAAGCACAGGATTTCCATCTGTCGATGTATGATGCGGCTCCGATGTTCCTGAACCCCGCCCTCACAGGCGTGGTGGATGCCAACTTCAGGGTGCACGCGCAATACAGGAATCAGTGGCGCACCGTAACCTTCAAGCCGTACAATACGGCGCTCATCAGTCTCGATGCTCCTAAAGGCAAATGGGGATTCGGCGGACAGATCATGAACATGCGCGCAGGTATAGGCAACTACAATGTGCTTCAGGGCTTGTTGTCTGTATCTTATGCGGTGTCGCTCGACAAGAAGCGCTTCAACAATATTTCGTTCGGCCTGCAGGCAGGCGCTACGCAAAAACGCGTGGAAGCAGGCCTGTACACATTCGATAACCAATACTCGAACCAGAACGGCGGCTCTTTCGATAATTCGCTGCCGAGCGGCGAGTCCTTCAACAGGCAGTCGTTCGTGACACCGCAATTGAACGCTGGCTTCATGTATTTTAATTCCAAACAGCAGGCAAGGCTCAATCCTTTCCTGGGCTATTCGGTATTCAACCTTTCCAATCCGAAGGAAACGTACTACAGCACCAGCAACCGTCTGCCGATCAGGCACTATGCGCATGCGGGCGTGAGGATCAATATCACAGAGCTCTTCTATGTATTGCCGAAAGCGCTGATCATGCTGCAGAAGAATGCGTCTGAACAGATCTACTCTGTAGATGCGGGCTATTTCTTCAAAGAACAGGAGTTTTACCTGCTCGCAGGCCTTAACTACCGTGTGAAAGATGCCAGCGTGATCTATATCGGTGCCCGTAAGAACAATTACATCGCCAAGATCGGTTATGATGCGAATGTATCATCTCTGAAAACTGTTTCCAAATACAGGGGCGCCTTTGAAATTTCCTTCACCTACCTGGCGAAAAAATCAAAATCAAAAGAAGTTCGTCACTGCCCTAGACTATAATACAACGTATGAGAAAATTAATTTTACTTACCCTTCTCCTGGCTACAGTCAGCGCATTCAGCCAATCCAAGAATCTTTGGCTGAAATATGCGGATGCTGCGTACGAGAAAAAAGATTACCCGACCGCTATCTCTTATTACACCAAAGTGCTGGATGACACCACCGTGCTGAGTGAGCTCATCCTGCCGTATGAGGTGCAACTGGTGAACCTGAAAACAAAGGATTTCAAACAGGACAGCACAAAGAAGAAAGCTCAGGCGGCATCCGATGCTTCGGCGCAAAAGAAAATCTCGAAAGCAGATTATATCAACCATAAGCTGGCGCATGCCTACCTGCTGAACTTCGACTATACCAATGCTGCTGTTTATTTCAAAAAAGTGGTAGACAATGGTTCTTATCCCGGAGATGCCTATTACTATGCGCTCTCGCTGATGCACCTGAAAGATTACAAAAAAGCGATGGCGAACCTGGAGGAGCTCATGAACAGCACCGCCAACGATTCGATCAAATCTGCGATCCAGAAAAAGATCAGCTCCTGCTATTTTGCCCTTGACACGAATAATTACAAGCAACAGATCGTTGTCAAAAAAATGGACACGGTCGTATTTAATGCAGGGACTTCGAGCTTTGCCCCCATGTATTGGGGAAGCCCTACCAAATTGTTGTTTACCAGCGCCCGCAAAGGCGGTGTGCTCATCGACCCGGAAAAACAGGATTCGAGGTACTTATGCGACCTATACTACACGGAGCTCAAGGATACGGGCTGGACAAAAGCCACTAACTTTGGAAGGCCGGTGAATACGGGCCTGCATGAGGGATCGAGCGTGGTTTCTTCAGATGACATCATGTTCTTCACGCGCTGGAGCGATGCTAACCGCAACGAGTCGTTCATCTACATGGCTAAAATGAAAGACGGCTTTTTTTATGAAGCTTATAAGCTTACGGAAACTGTGAACCGCAGCGGCTATAAAGCCATGCAGCCTTATATTTCCTTCGACGGCACTAAGCTCTTCTTCTCTTCCAACAAACCAGGAGGCAAAGGCGGCTTCGACCTCTACATGTGCAACATCGACGAGAATGGCCTTACGGGTGAAGCGATGAACCTGGCTGCCGTGAACACTGCAGGCGATGAAGTGACTCCTTTTTTTCACAGCATTTCCAATACCCTCTTCTTTGCTTCCAACGGGCATACCGGCCTCGGCGGGCTGGATGTTTTCAAGAGCACGCTGAATGTGGACGACTCGGTATATGCTTTTCCTAAAAACCTCGGCAGACCGATCAACTCCAGCAAGGACGATGCGTATTTTATTCTTGACCGGCTTCAGACCAAAGGCTATTTCTCGAGCGACCGTGAGGATTGCCCGGGCGGAAATTGCTACGACATCTACGAATTTGAGAATGAGCCGATCGTATTCGACATCAGTGGTTATGTAACCGATGATGAAACCGGAAATCCGATCCCGAGCGCACTCGTCACGATTAAGGATGTACATAATGATGAGGAGCCGATGTTCCTGATTACCGACGAAAAAGGTTATTACTCCTCACCGCTGAAGGAAAACATGGATTACTTCCTCAAAGCCCAGAAAAAAAGTTACCAGGCAAGCTCCTCGAGCGCTACCACCAAAGGCCTGACAGAAAGCGCACACATAGAAAGGGATTTCGTGCTGGTAAAGATCCCGGAAGCCGATATTGTAATCGAAGGGATCGAGTACGATCTGAATAAAGCGACCTTAAGGCCTAAATCATTGGAGATCCTCAATAAGATCTATGATTATTTAGAGCTCAATGACAACTTCAGCATCGAGATCAACGCACACACCGATACACGCGGAAGCGACAAGCTAAATCTGAAATTATCGCAGGCGCGTGCGAAATCATGCGTGGATTACCTGATCAGCAAAGGGATTGCCAAAGAGCGATTGATTGCCACAGGCTATGGCGAAACACAGCCTTTGATCCCGGATTCTGAAATTGCAAAGATGGTTCCGAAGAGCGATGAGTTTGAAGAAGCCCACCAGAAGAACCGGAGAACGGCTTTCAAGATCCTGAAAGAGGCTGACCTGAAAACGAAATAAACTAAAAAAGAGATACAAGATGTATCTCTTTTTTTATATCCTGTTATTTACCGGATCTCCCACTCTTTCCATTCCATTTCCTCGCCGTTTAAAATACCCAGGTAACTGTGGTAGCGCTCGGAGGAGATCTCTCCTTCTTCCACGGCTTTGATCACAGCACAATGCGGCTCATTGACATGCAGGCAGTTGTTAAATTTACAATCGTTCATGCGCTCACGGATCTCCGGAAAATAATGCCCGACCTCTTCTTTTTTCATCTCCACAAGGCCTAATTCCTTGATGCCCGGTGAGTCGATGATATCGCCCCCGAACGACAAAGGAAACAACTCGGCAAAGGTAGTGGTATGCATGCCTTTGAGGTGCGCCGAGGAGATATCGCCGGTGCGCAGGTTCAGGGAAGGATCGATCGCATTCACTAATGTTGTCTTCCCTACACCGCTATGCCCCGCTATGAGGGAGGTTTTGTCTTTCAATACGCCCTTCAGCGATTCGATATCCGAGGCATCAAAGGAGGAAATTAAAAAACACTCGTAGCCGATAGAGTTGTACAGATCGATGATCTCCTGCTGAAATTCCAGTCCATCTTCATCCAATACATCTTTCTTATTGAAAACAATTTTTGCCGGAATGTCATAGGCTTCGGCCGTCACCAGGAAGCGATCGATGAAGCCCAGCGAGGTGCGCGGGGCAACCATGGTAGCCACGAGAATAGCCTGGTCGAGGTTACTCGCCAGGATGTGCGCCTGCTTCGACAGGTTGATGGATTTGCGGATGATGTAATTCTTCCGCTCGTGGATCTTTATGATCTGGCTGCCGTCGCGGTCGGTTTCATAATCCACGATATCGCCTACCGCCACGGGATTCGTGGTTTTGCGATCGTCGAGGCGGATCTTTCCTTTCAGGCGGCATTCCAGCAACTCGCCATCTCCCGCGCGAACGAGGTACCAGCTTCCGGTAGATTTTACAACAAGGCCTTGCATGCTGCAAAAATAAGGATATTTGCCCACAAATAATGATCAATATAAGCTTCTGGTTTTATGGTATATTTGAAATCCAAAATACAAGCTAAAATAAATGACTTATATATGCAGTTCCTGTGGAAAAGAACATCCAGATTGGCCAGCTATAACTTATTCTGCGCCATTCTATTATTCGGAACTAAATGATGAAGAAAAAGAAAAAAACACTGAACTCGGCAGTGATCATTGCATCATTTATAACGAGCATCAAACAGACAGATTTATCAGGTGTGTCCTCTTTCAAAAAGTTATAGACCATTGTAGTAACCTGGAATATGGACTATGGGTATCTTTGAGTGAATCAAGTTATAAAAACTATGCCGATAATTTTCAAAACACAAATCATATAACACAATACTTCGGGTGGTTATCGAATTTTCTCCCGGAATACTCACATCAAGTAAATATCCCAACGTTAGTAAAAACGAAAGCAGGAAACAAAAGGCCGGAAATAATTCCTGACCCTGAATTTGATCACCCCTTTGTTAAAGATTACTATCAAGGTATTACAAAAGAAGAAGCTGAAAAAAGAATTCAAAATATACTATCAAATAATAGCTAACGGATATGAGCTCATTAGAACAGATCCAGGCAGATATTCTTTTTCTTTCACGTGAAAAACAAAGCTTTTTTTCGCGGCTGTTTAACTCAAATACTGAAAGAATTAATGACCTGAGAATTTTGGAAAAAAAGGTAATAGCTTCCTTGCTGTATGAGAATAATGATCAATACAGAAATTTATCGGACGAAAACACTGCCCTGCTGGGAAATACGCATTGGTCTTTAAAAATCATAGACTGTGACAACGCAGGAAAAAGCTTCTATTATACCAATCACATTGAGGCTGTTCTCGAAATGAAAGGATTTCTTCATGGAAAGGGAATCGCCTACTATTTTACGCTCCCTGAGAGGTCTCCGGAGTTTAGTTACATCAATTCACTGGGAGAATTTAGATTATATAATGCAGAACAATTTTTGGAATCCGGAACCCTTCCCGGCTCTTTCGAATGCTATACGGATAACAAAGGCAGAGTGACTGTAGAAAAAGCTGTTCAAAAATCCAGCACTCTATATGCCAGAATTATTATTAAAAATGTGATTGGAGATCCGTTTAATGGAAATTCCGCAAAGCGAAAAACATTTCTAAAGAACAGGCTGGATCTTTTGGAACTCATCCGGAAACAGGTTATTCTCCCTTAACAATCATTATACAAAAATTTAGGATTATAATCCTTATTTTTGAGTTGCAAAGTATTTTCTATGTCCATACAAGTCAATAATGTTACCAAGCTTTATGGCGCTCAAAAAGCGCTGGATAATGTTTCTTTTGAGATCGGAACCAATGAGATTGTGGGTTTCCTGGGACCGAACGGCGCGGGAAAAAGCACCATGATGAAGATCCTCACCTGCTATATTCCAGCCAGCGAAGGAAGCGCAAAGGTCTGCGGATTCAACACCAGCGACCAGACGGTGGAGGTACGCCGCCAGATCGGCTATCTGCCGGAGCATAACCCTCTGTACCTGGACATGTACGTGAAAGAATTCCTGGAATTTACGGGAAAGCTCTATGGTGTAAAAAACATCAAACCCCGCGTAGCGGACATGATCGACATGACCGGTTTGCAAAAAGAACAGAATAAGAAGATCGGCGCCCTTTCCAAAGGCTACCGCCAGCGTGTGGGCCTGGCGCAAGCCATGATCCACGATCCGAAAGTGCTGATCATGGATGAGCCGACCACCGGCCTCGATCCCAACCAGCTGGAGGAGATCCGGGAGCTCATCAAAAAACTCGGCAAGCAAAAAACCGTGATGCTGAGTACTCACATCATGCAGGAGGTGGAAGCTGTTTGCGACCGCGTCATCATCATTAATAACGGCACTATCGTGGCTAATGATACGACCCATACCCTTCAGCAAAGCACGACGAAGCAGGTCATTACGGTGGAATTCGATAAGAGCGTGAACAAGCAGTCCCTGAAAAATCTGGCGGGTGTGGAAGAAGCGATCCTCATTTCCGGCAACAACTGGAAAATTGTAGCAGAGCCCGCCCTGGATGTCCGGAAGGAACTGTTCAACTTTGCCGTAAAGAACGACATCGGCATTCTCACCCTGAATAAAGAAGAGCAAAAGCTGGAAGATGTGTTCAAACAGTTAACGAAAAAATAATGAAAACCTACAAGCTTTATTCAGCCGGAAAATTTATGACTTCCAAAAAAACACTCGAAGTCAGGAACCCATATAATGGCAGGCTTGTAGCCAAAACCTGGCTGGCGGATAAAAACATTCTGAATAAAGCAATCGAAAAAGCACTGTCATTACAGGACACGCTGAGAGCCCTGTCATCCCTGCAAAAATTCACGATTCTTTCTCAGATCTCGCAGGAGCTGAATGCCAATAAAAAATACCTGGCAGAGATCATGTCCATGGAAAGTGCCAAGCCCCTGAAGTATACGCTGGGCGAGATAGACCGCTCGGTGCAGACCTTTTTAATAGCTGCCGAAGAAAGCAAACGCCTGCCTAAAGAATACATGTCGCTCGACTGGACCGCCAATGGCGCAGGCCGGGAAGGCATTGTGAATTATTTTCCGATCGGCCTTATCGCCGGCATCGCTCCTTTCAATTTTCCGATGAACCTGGCTGTTCACAAAATAGCCCCGGCCATTGCTGCAGGCTGCCCGATTATTTTGAAGCCGGCAAGCAGCACGCCGCTTTCATGCCTCGAGCTGGCAAAGATCATTGACAGGACAGATCTTCCGAAAGGTACTGTTTCCATCCTGCCGATGGACCGTGAAACCGGGAACCTGCTGGTAACCGACGATCGCTTTCAACTACTGAGCTTTACCGGCTCTCCGGACGTGGGCTGGAAAATGAAAGCCCAGGCAGGCAAGAAAAAAGTGGTGCTCGAGCTGGGTGGTAATGCCGCTACGATCATTGCAGAATCTGCGGATCTTAAAGATGCCCTGCCCAAATCACTGATGGGCGCTTTCTCCTATAGCGGCCAGATCTGTATTCATGCACAGCGATTCATTGTTCATGAATCGCATATAAAACCTTTTACAGCTGCCATGAAAGCTGCCACGCTGAAACTGAAATACGGGAACCCTCTAAGTGCCGCAACAGACGTTTCAGCGATGATCGACGAGGAAAATGCGATCCGCGTGGAGCAATGGATTGAAGAGGCTCTTAAGCAAGGCGCCAAACTGATCTGCGGTGGAAAACGGAAAGGAGCTTATGTAGAGCCTACCATCCTGACCAACTGCAATGCAACGATGAAAGTGTATTCCGAGGAGGTCTTCGGACCGGTGATCTGCATCAACAGTTATCAAACTACAGAAGAAGCCATTGATATGGCGAACAATACAAAGTTTGGTTTGCAATGCGGCGTATTTACCGACTCTGTTGCGGAGCTCGACCAATGCTTCCATGATATCGATGTAGGTGGCATTATCCATAACCATGTGCCTACGCTCCGCTTCGATCAGATGCCTTACGGAGGCATTAAAGAAAGCGGCCTGGGTCGTGAAGGTGTGAAGTATGCTATCCTGGACATGATGGAAGCCAAAGTGCTGGTGAAGTAATGTTCACTTGTCCCCTAGGGAGGGGCGAGGGAGGAAAATTAATCATATACACAAAACAAGTACTGATTAAGTGATGCGTATTCCCAAAATAAATACGAAATGAAGCACTGCACTTATCCCCCTCCAGAGGGGGATAAGGTATGATATCCTTAACTCAAAAATCCGGTATTCTATTTCTCCGATCTTCATTTCCGAAAAGCTTTATTCAGTAAAAAAATCATACCTTGAGCTCCCATGCATGATATTTTCAAAGACCTTACCGTCATCGAACTGGCGGGCGTATTGGCGGGCCCTTCCGTAGGCCTGTTCTTTGCGGAGCTTGGCGCAAAAGTCATCAAAATCGAGAACCCCAAAACCGGAGGCGATGTGACGCGCAGCTGGAAACTTTCCACGGAAGACCCTTCTGACAAAGGCAGTGCTTACTACTGGAGTGTGAATACCGGAAAGGAAGTACAATTCCTCAACCTGAACGACGCAAAAGATCTGGAGCAGTTTTATGCGCTTGTCAAAACCGCCGATATCGTGATCACCAATTACAAAGCCGGTGACGACCAAAAGCTGAAGGTGGATTACGCGACCTTGTCTGCCATCAATCCCCTTCTCATCTATGCCTCGGTCAATGGCTTCGGGAAAGGCCAGCCACGCACTGCTTACGACCTCATCCTCCAGGCCGAAAGCGGCTTTATGTTTATGAACGGCGAAAAGAATGCGGCGCCTTTAAAAATGCCGGTGGCGCTCATCGATCTGCTTGCCGGGCATCAATTAAAAGAAGCAGTACTGATAGCCCTCCTGCAACGCAACAAAAACGGTAAAGGAATGGCGCTTAGCGTTTCGCTCTTCGATGCAGCCATTGCTTCGCTGGCCAACCAGGCCACAAACTGGCTCATTGCCCATCACCTTCCTGTTTCCCAGGGCTCGCTGCATCCCAACATTGCACCTTACGGCGAATTGTTTAGCACAGCCGACCATCATACGATTACCTTTGCTATCGGCAGCGACCGGCAATTCCAGAAGCTCTGTGGCATTCTCGGTCTTCCGATCGCACAGGATGCCCGCTATGCCGGCAATCAGGAGCGCGTGAAGCAACGTGAAGAGCTGGCGGCAGCTCTTGGCGAAAAGATCCGGCTTCATTCCTTTCAGGATCTTTACCAGGCCTGCCTGGAACTGGATATTCCTATAGGGAAGATACGTAACCTGGAAGAAGTTTTTGAGCTGCCGGAAGCACAGCAACTGATCCGAAACCGGCAAATTAACGGAAAAACCCTGAAAACAGTGAGTTCTATCGGATTCAGGCTCGAGAACTGATTCTCGCTTTTAAACTAATCAACACGCATTGTCAGTACTATTTGATAGTTTTTATAGGGTATTATTTGTAAACTTGTTAGATAAAAATACCCTATGATCCGTCTATCATTCTTGCCAGTGGCCCTGCAACTGATATCGCTGTCCTGTTTTTCGCAATCGAAAGATACCGTTCTGCTCATGAACGGAAATATTGTTGTCGAAAAAGTGATCGATACGTTGATAGGAGCTGTGACCGTTATGCATCCGGAGAAAGCGGGCGAGAAGCTGCATTTCGAATACGATCAGATCTACGCGGTGAAATATGCCAGCGGCTTCACCGACTATTACTATCGGCAGGACAGTCTTCTGGGCAACTACTTTACACGCGACGAAATGGAATACTACATCTATGGCGAGCGTGATGCCCGCAAAGGCTTTAAGCCCCGAGGCTCAATGATCGGCGCCGGTGCGGTAGGACTCGTAAGCGGCGGCCTCGGCATTTTCTTCGCCCCCGTATTTCCGGTTGGCTATATGGGCCTTAGCGGCATCCCGAAAGTGCGCATCCGGCACAGCACCATCAGCAACCCTAACTACATCGAGCACGATGCGTATATCCTGGGCTATGAGCGCGTGGCAAGGAGCAAGCGCAGGCTACAATCCCTCCTCGGCGGGGCCATTGGCCTGGCAGCGGGCTATGGACTTTATTTCGGCGTACTTAAAAATGCGCTGCCAACGACTTTAAACATCAGCTTTAAATAACATTCAAAACGCACTATGCAACAAAAAATCGTACTCCTCGGATCCGGAGAATTAGGAAAAGAATTAGTCATTGCCCTGCAACGCCTCGGCCAATATGTGATTGCCGTTGATTCTTATGAAGGCGCACCGGCCATGCAGGTAGCGCATGCTTATGAAGTGATCAATATGCTGGATGGCGCAGCCCTGGATGCAGTAATTGACAAACACAAGCCTGACCTGATTGTTCCTGAGATCGAAGCCATCCGCACCGAACGTTTTTATGAGTATGAGCAGCAAGGTATGACTGTAGTGCCAAGCGCCAAAGCAGCCAATTTCACCATGAACCGCAAAGCCATCCGCGACCTCGCTTCCAAAGAGCTTGGGTTGCGAACAGCCAACTACCGCTATGCGACAACACTTGAAGAATTTAAAAATGCCATCGCCGTTATTGGGATTCCCTGTGTGGTGAAACCTTTGATGAGCAGCAGCGGGAAAGGACAGAGCGTGGTGAAAACGGAAGCCGACATTGAAACATCATGGAACTATGCCATGGAAGGATCGCGCGGAGATTACAAAGAAGTGATCGTGGAAGAGTTCATCAAGTTTCATGCGGAAATCACTTTGCTCACCGTCACCCAAAAATCGGGGAAGACCTTGTTTTGCCCGCCTATCGGGCACAGGCAGGAGCGCGGCGACTACCAGGAAAGCTGGCAGCCCTGCGCCATCAGCGAACAGGACCTGAAAGACGCGCAGGACATGGCCGCCAAAGTAACCGAAGCGCTCAGCGGCGCCGGCCTCTGGGGCGTCGAATTTTTCCTGACAGAAAAAGGCGTCTATTTTTCGGAGCTCTCGCCTCGCCCACACGACACCGGCATGGTAACCCTGGCCGGAACTCAAAACCTCAGCGAATTTGAGTTGCACGCCCGCGCCATCACCGGCCTGCCCATTCCTGAAATTACACTGGAGCGCTGCGGTGCTTCTGCCGTAGTACTGGCAACTACCGAAGGAAAACATCCTGCTTACACGGGCGTCGAAGACGTTTTGGCCAATGCATCAACCGATGTGAGGATTTTCAACAAACCTACCACACGCCCCTACCGCCGAATGGCCGTCGTGCTTACCTACGACAAGCCCGGCAGTAATGTCGAAGCGGTGAAGGAAAAAGCCATTGAGCTGGCGAAACGCATCAGAGTTGTAACCGGAGAAGCATGAGAAGGGCGTTGCTGATCATCCTGTTAGGTTATAGTTGCCTTGCGGTTTCTCAAAACAGCATGTTCCCCGAACATTTACAAAAAACGCAGATCGCCCGGCTACAAAGCAACGACTCACTGATCTATTACCAATGCCACGTGGATGAAGCGTCCCAGGAACTTACCACCAGTAGCGGACAAAAGATCATTTCCAAAAAAAGACGGGTGACCATCACCGAAAAATTTGTGATCCTGAGAAACGATTCGCTGTACTTCTGCCGGTACTACACCTCGCCACTGACGAACTATCCCAACAAAAAATTCCCCTACCTCACCCTGAAAGAAGTGAGCAACTGGAATTTTGAGCTACAGAAATCGAAAGCGTTAACAACGGAAGACGTATTGCTGGCAGCCGCGATGGAAACAAAAACCCATGCCATCATCCATTACGAGCTTAACATCAACAAGAGCTGCCCTAACGAAGTAATTATCTGCTATAAAAAAAACCGCGAACAACTGATTGTAGAAGGAGATTACCTCTTGAGTAAATTGCTGAAGTGCAACTAGGCTTTTCATGTTTGAAGAACATTTAAACGCAGAGAAGCAAACTGCTTACACTTAATTTTGCCCCTACTTTTTCTTAAGGGTCTTTAATTGGATCAGGTCTACCAGGAAGGCAAAAGCCATCGAGAAATAGATATAGCCTTTCGGGATTTTGACATGCAACCCTTCCGCCAGGAGCGATAAACCGATCATCATCAGAAAACACAAGGCCAGCACTTTGAAGGACGGATGCTTTTGAATAAAATGGCTGATGGGCTTCGACGCCACGAGCATGATGCTCACGGCCACGATCACCGCCGTGTACATGATCCAAAGCTCCTGCACCATTCCTACCGCGGTAATAATGGAATCGATGGAAAACACCAGGTCCAGCAGGATAATTTCGGACAATAATTTCTGAAAGCTTCCCTGCTTCGTTCCGGGATTAATGCCATCGGCATCTTCCTCCGTCTTGTGAAAAATTTCCCTGGTGCTTTTGTAGAGCAGGAAAATACCGCCGGCAATAAGGATCAGGCCTTTTCCTGAAATGCCGATGTCGGCTACCGTAAACAATACCGTGTCAAGTTTCAGGATCCAGGAAATCACCGCGAGCAAAGCGAGGCGGATGACCATCGCCAGGCCAAGGCCCCAATACCGCAATTTGCTGCGCTGTTCCGGCGGCAGCTTATCAGAAAGGATAGAAATAAAAACGACGTTATCGATCCCCAGGATAACTTCCAGGGCAATAAGTGATAATAAAGGAACAATTGCATCTAAAACCATAGGTAGCTACTGAATGGCCTAAATTAGACATTATAAGAACATGCCATTTCTAAAAAAATACAATTTGTAGGATATTATATTACCAATCACGTCTGAAAAGCTTTCTCAACCTCGCCAGCAAGGTATTTCCTCTCTGTTTATCCAAAACATTGATCTTATCAGTCTCTTGTTGTAAAACAGCATCATTTGATTTTTCCTCTTTCCGCTGACTATCGCTATTTTCATGATGATGAAGATCATACTTCGCTTTTTCCTTCCAATCCGCTTTAAAGGAAGCATTTATAAGTGAAGGCCTAAATCCGGCACTTTTTAGAATGTCATAGAAATTGTTGATAAAATCAGACAGCTTATAAGGTAATTTATTGATATCAGTAAGCTGTTCCGCATGGTCAATATATATCTGCTGCTCTGTTATCGCAGAACTCCTCTTATTTCTCCAAATTTCCCACTCGCTCTCAATATCTGACTCGAACACGGAATGACTGTCTGTTCCAAACAGCACGTCGATATGGCCGGATAGAAAATGGTAAAAACGAATAAGGTCGATACGATCTTTATTGGATTCGTATACCAGCGCTTGTATAGACTGGTTTTGTGTTTCCTGACTAAAAGAGGGATGCTGCAATAAATAAGTCAAATCAAACAAATCTTTAAATCTCGGCCTTATTAACGTCTGGTGGATTTTCCAGGAGACCTGCAAACACAAAGGCGTCGTGTAGGGAATAGTGAATGGCTCGCCACGTAGTGGTTTATAGAGTAAAGGAACAGGTGGAAACTCAACAGGGAGGTTAAAGGAAATGTCAATCTCTAACGAATGTATCTCATGCTGATCTACCCGACACGCCAACTCTGTATAGGTTGTTGGAAAATCATCATGCATGGCGTAATCGATTAATCTCCAGGCTCCGTTTTCCGAAAAACTCATGAATTCTACGCCATCATTTGTTTTAAGCTCTGTAATCATAGTCACCCATTTATTGAATATGCTACGCGATGTTTCAGGGTCATTCAACCTTTCGAGGTACAGCCAGTCAAGGTCGGCTGGAGTTCGCTGCACAGGATCCACAAAATATTGACGGGTCACATAACTTCCTTTCAGCATAAAAGGCATTCCAAGTTTAGCTGCTCTACGGATAAAGGATTCATAAGCAAGCATTTTTGCTAATTGTTTATCGTCTCTATTCATAGACTTCTGTTATTATATTAACCAACCTTTATCTAAACTTATATTTGTATCTAAGAGGCAATATTCGAAATGATTTTTGGAAACCTGCCAACCCCCAATGCGAAGTGCTTCGCAAAGCTCATTCACGCGGCTTGAAAATTCATCAGAGCTTCCGGATTCCCGTAGGGTAATAAAACGCAGATTTTGCTCATCTTTTAACGCATTATGCGACACATGCACATGGTGAGCCTCGCAAAGCTGCAATAAATTATCTACACGTTCATAAGGCACTTTGCCATGCCATTCGTAGTAGCGCTTTCCTACACCATAGTGGTCTACCTTAAATCGTTTTTCTTCATTGAATGGAACCTCGATCTTAAGACGTCTAGGAATCATATCTACTTGCTCAAGCTTCGAAACATATTGCTCCGAAAGGCGGACAACTGTAGGTAGGTCTTTTTCTTTAAGAACTTTACTAAACATCGGTTGCTGCCGAGCATTTCCACGAGAAAGTTCTATGAATACAGGTTTTGCCGATAATTCCAAACAGATGTTTTTAAACGCTTTGCCTTGAAGATGCGTAAGTTCACCGACAGTAATATGGATTTCAAAAGGAATAACTTCAGCACTCATAACATCAAACACAGTATGGCATGAAGATATCAATCTTTTAGCAATTCGCTAAAAGAAAGATCAGGCAGCCCTTTGCCTCACAGGCCTTGAAGGATTCTCCATCAGGGCGTATTTAGCCAGCAGGATCAGCGCCATCAGAAGATTTAGACCCAGGTAAATGGAGCCATAGAGAATAAGATCGCGGGAAGCCGGGGAGGGCTCATGGAACTCGCGGTACTCCGCCATCAGCGCTGCAAACAAAAAGAGGTTGATGAGGATAAGCAAAATGGCCAACAACAGGCCAAGGGCTTTATTTCTGAAGATCAGCAACAGCGCAATTCCCAGCAATAAAGCCATTGCAAAAGGGTTGAACAGGCTTCCCGCCATCATCCAGTAATAGAGAACAGAAAGGATAAAATAACTTTCAGGTATGAATTTCAAATATAGTTTCATGATTTGTATAAAACGGATTTCAGGCAGGTTTAGTATTTTTCTACTCCTGCTATTTCGCTATTTGTGCTAAAAATCCCTCCACATTCTGTGTCCATTGGGCCTTGTACTTTTTCAGGTAATTTTCATGCCCTGATTCCGGGTACAATTTCAGTTCCCTGTATCCGCCCAGGCGAGCGAAAATGCGGTCTGTTTCTGCGCGGCTCACATTAAGGTCCTTTTCGCCATACATCAGTAAGCTGGGGATTTTAATATGCGCTGCATAATCTGCCGGATTATGGGCAAAGGCGTTGAAGCCGTTCTCCAGGCCACCCCAGAACACCAGCAGAGTAGCCATTGGAAATGCAGGCACACGCATATTATGAAATCGCGCTTCCACGGTTTCCTGCATGGTCCCGAAAGGGCATTCCAGGATAAGCGCATCGGCCTGTATAGATGAATCGCATACTGCTTTCATAATGGCTGCCGCGCCCATAGAGGTGCCGAATAAAATAACAGGTTGCTGCGTGCGCTCTTTCAGGTAGCGAAAGGCTGTGCATACCTGCTGTGCTTCATAAAAGCCAATAGTGGTCTGATTCCCTTCCGAGCCACCGGAGCCCATGAAATCGATCAAAAAAGTATCATAGCCCAGCTCATGAAACACGTCCGATTTATCGAGCATAGAAGCTTTGTTGCCACTAAAGCCATGACAGATAAGCACGGTGCCTTTGGCGCTGTCAGCGGAAATGTACCAGCCTTCGATGCGCTTATTGCTTTGCAGGATTACCTGCTTGTAAGGCCCTGAAGGCTTACCCTTATTTTCAGGCCGCGGGTTGCTCACCCCAAATAGAAGAGCCTGAACTTTAGCCGCAAACGAAAGCGCTTCGGGGTTCCCGGTTTTTTGAACACCGCTATCAGAAAAATGGGTGAATTTATAGGCATGAAAGGCGGCGATGACATTCATCAGCACAAAGCCCGCGACTACGGTCCATAAGATTTTCCGAATCCTTGTTCTCCTCTTGCCAATCATTCTGAAATTCAATTACCTGGCCGGAGCTCCGGCGACATCTGTTTTCTGCCCGAATTCTTCGGGATTATATGTTGAGGCGGTGCCCCTGAAAGCCGGATCGGAAGAGGATTCAAGCTTTGGCTTGTTATTTTCCCACATGTGATGGCTCTTTTCCGTAAGAGCGGTAATTGCGATGCCCTTACCTGTATTTCCGGCCCATTGAACACTGAGTTGATACTGGTGTGATTGGCTCATAAGAAACAGTCCTGAAATACGGACGACCAGATACGGACGCTCTCTATAAACAAAGCCCCCAGAATACATCGTGGGGGCTTTGCTGTGTTATTTGTTGATTTTTTTTCTGACCGGTTTTAGCTGCAATTTGATGATCTGCCCGAAACCAATCACCATAAAGGCTGCAAAGGTCGGGTAAAGAATCCACATGGTGCTATTGACTGCAGGCATGCCGATAATCAGTGCAAATACCATGTGTAGCAGCGCTGTTAGAATCATCCCTACGGAACCGATGACAAAAAAAGGATTCATGTTTTTCATGATTGATGCTTTTTAAGGGGTTAAACTAAAATTCAATTACAGGTCTTATACTACCGGATCTGCAATTGGTTACAATAATACAATCAAAAAGTCCTCACGATACTTCATGAGGACTTTTTTTAACATTATTCAACGTTTCCTTAATCCCTCTTTTTAAGCCACTGCGCCACAGCCGGCGTCAGTTCCTTTTGCGAGCGGCTTCCCACGAACACGCCGATATGGCCGCCTTTGAAGCTGTACAATTCTTTATCATTTGTGCCCACGTAATCATTCAATGGAATAGTGGCTGCCGGCGGCACGAGGTGATCTTCGGTAGCGTAAATATTCAATAAGCCGCAAGTCAGGTTTTTCAGGTTCACTTTTTTGCCTCCCACTTCCAGCTCTCCTTTGATGAGCTTATTGCCCTGGTACAGGTCTTTCATAAACTGCCTGTAGCACTCTCCGGCCTGGTCGGGGCTTTCGCTGATCCATTTTTCCATGCGCAGGAAATTCAAGAGTTTGTCTTTATCATCCATAGAGCTGCTCAGCGTTTGCTGCTTCTGCAATTTCATCATCGGCTTGAGCATATCAAAGCCCTGGTTGAGGAAATCGCCCGGGATGAGGCCATCGAAGCCATCCACAAGGGTATCGAAATCCATGTCCTTACTCCAACGGAACAGCAAACCGTCGTTGGTGCTGAAATCAACAGGCGTTACATGCGTCACGAGGTTCTTTACCTTATTGGGATACAGGGAGGAATAGATCACGCTAAAGGTGCCGCCCTGGCAAATGCTCAGGATATTGATCTTTTCCATCCGGTGTTTTTTACGGATAAAATCCACGCAGTTATTGATGTAACCATTGATGTAATCGTCCATGCTGAGGAAGCGGTCGGCCTTCGATGGGTTGCCCCAATCGATCAGGTAAATATCGAGGCCGGCATCCAGCAGGTTTTTAATGTAGCTGCGGTCGGGCTGGATATCCAGCATTTTATAGGTATTCACCAATGCATACACAATCAGCACCGGTGTTTTATACGTAGGGTCCGTGTCTCTGTTGTACCTGTAAAGGGTCAGTTTGTCTTCCTGATAAACTGGCGTTTTAGGAGTGGTTGCAATATCCACTTCATGGATCTCATTGAGCGTTTCATAGCTTTTCAGCATTTTACTGCTCATGTTGGTGATCTCTTCTAATAATGTATGTTCCATGTGACCGGGTGATTTATTTTCTTAATTATACACTTGCTTCTTTACAAAAAAGGCTGCCCACAAACACATTGGCAGCCTTCTTATGATTGTGCTATGAACACAAAAAGATGGAGTTATTTCTTTTTACCTTTCGCCTTTTCCTCTTCAAACAGTTCTACGGAAGCTGCATTTTGCATAGCCAGCTTGGTTTGCAGGTCTTTGACGGTTTTCTTAAGGTCATGGATGGTTTTGTACACCTCTTCCATTTCACTTTTGAATGCGATCGGGTATTGCGCAAATACATTCTCAAATTGCTTTTGGAAATGTTTTTTCACTTCCATAGTCAATGTTAAGGCATCTGCTTTTACTTTAGAGAATTCGTCGGTAGCAAACAGATCGGAAAATGTTTTCTCGTTGGTTTTGATCCATTCGTTATACATTTCCTGTGCAGTAGGCAGGGTATAAGTACCGGCAGCCATGTTTTTGTATTTCTCCTGGGTTTCTTTAGCTAAAGTTTCCATGGAAGCCTGCATGGTTTTGTACAGCTGGGATTGCAGTTCGGATTGCTTAATGCTGTATTCAGTTACTTTATCCAGCAACTCGATGGTCGCTTCCACATTTTCCTTTTCTTTTCCCGGGTTAGCCAGTTTCAGCAAAGGTTCGAATGTTTTGGCAAAAATGTTATTCATTTTAGAGTACAGCTCTTTCATCTGCTCGGAGTTGCCTGAAAATAACTCAGGGAACTGAGCCGACATATTCTGCATTTGCGCATAATATTCTTTTCCTAAACCGTTCTGGTTCACAAAAAAGTTCTGCATTTGCCTGGTAGCATTGTCAAACACCTCTTTAAGGCTGTTGTTATTAAAGAACGAGCCGAACATCTGCTCAGTCATGTTCTTGTAGTTATCAGCCGAATAGATCGACTTCCAGGTTTCGGCGCTGAAATCCGCGTTTTTAAGGGCAGTCATCATTGGCTGGAACATTTCCTGTGCTTTCATGAACACCTGGTTTCCTTCAAACATGTTTTTGAACATATCCTTATTGAAGGGGTTCTTCAGGTTGCTTGAAAATGTGTCATAAGATGCATTCATAGAATTCATCCAGCTGTTGTAAATATTGGTCCAGGCATTGTTCATGGTCGAGAAGCTATTGTTATAGTCATTCACGTTCTTACCATAGTTTACCATAGAATTGTAGATGCTCTGGTTGAAATCGGTCATTTGCTTCAAGCCTGACATCTGCTGGTTATACCAGTTTTTGAAGAATTCTTCAGGTTTTACCTCGTTGGCAAAAGGATTGGCAGCATGGCCGCCCATTCCGTTGAACAGAGAAGCTTGTTTTTCCATCATATCCTTATAGAAAGACTGGCTTTCGGCCACTACATTTCCTGAGGCAAAAGCCGATTGGAATTTTTTGGCAGAATCCATCCAGGCATTCATGGCATTTGCCTGTGCGTCCATCATAGTGTCGATGATTGGGTTGTTGGTTTTCATTTTTAACGTTTTAAAATATATGTGTAAATCAAGAATTCTGCTTACAGAACTGAAAATCAATTAAATACAAGCTCCCTTTGAAATTCGCTGCAAATGTCGTCAATTTTTCCGATACGTGTCAAGTAAATTCGTATTAATTTTTTGTTAAATAGTCGTAAAAATAATTTACTTGGTCTAAACTTAAATATCATCTCAAATCCTTGACATTATCGATTTTTTTTTTGAAAATTACCTGAAACAAACCTATTTATGATTGAAAACGGACAAACTTACACGCACGAATTCTCATTTACACAGGACGAAGTGAACCGCTTTGCGGAAGTAACCGGCGACAAAAACCCTGTCCACATTGATGCAGCCTATGCGGCAAAAACCATGTTCAAACGCCCTATCATGCATGGCATGCTTGGAGCCTCCTTGTTCAGTAAAGTATTCGGCGTACTGTTTCCCGGCGAAGGCACCATCTACCTGAAGCAATCGCTGAGCTTTCTGAAGCCGATGTACATTGACACGAAATACGAGGCTGTTTTTACGGTAAAGGAAGTGATCAAAGATAAACACCGCGCAGTGATTGAAACCCTCATCAAGGATAAAGAGACCGGGAATGTATGCACGAGCGGGGAAGCAACCGTGATGAATGTGGATAAGATCAACTAACTATTCCGGATAAATACGACTGAAACCACGCATTAAGGCATTCATGTATTCGTATTTAGATTCATAATCATTTAAAAGACCATGCCTGACAGCGTCGACTGCATAGAGTTTTCATACATCGGAAAAACCATTGAGGCTTCGGGGCTGATGGACACTTGGTTCAAAAACATCCGGCTGACTGTTTTCGACGACCTGCCTGCGGTCAATGTATTTGCCGATAATAAAGAGCTTGGCATCGAGCTTTCCATCAATGATGACGGCACCATACAGGCGATCTTCATGTTCAGGCATTCACCGCTCACACCGCCTGTATCAGGCAGCTTTGATCTGTCGAGGACTGAGCTGAAGAAAAAATTAGGGTCCCCGTCCTTTTCTTTTGAAAAGGATTTGAGTGAGCCTTATGAGTTTATGTGGAGAAGCAACGACAAATGGCTGAGCCCTGATCAATCGACCTATATCTCGTTTACCTACAATGAAGATGAATCCCACATTTTTCAGATAGCAATCGGTGACCACACACAATTCAACTAATTAAAACCCTCCATAATTATGACTCAATCAAACAACAAGCGTACGGTATTGGTGACAGGTGCTACGGGCGGCCTGGGTACTGCCATGTGCAAAAAGCTTCACAGCGAAGGATTCAGGGTAGTCGGAAATTTTCACACGAAGGAAAAAGCCGAAAAATGGACTCAGCAGATGAATAAGGAAGGTATACACATCGAGCTGTTTCACGGCGATGTGAGCGACTTCGACAGTGCTGGCAACATGATCAAGGAGATTGAAGCCAGGTACGGCCACATCGACACGCTCGTGAACAATGCCGGCATCACACGCGACGGGCGTTTGATCAACATGAAACCGGAAGACTGGCATGCCGTGATCGGCACCAACCTCAATTCGGTGTTCAACTGCACGCGGCATGTCATCCAGGGCATGATAGAGCGTAACTTCGGGCGCATCATCAATATCTCTTCGGTAAACGGCCAACGCGGGCAATTCGGGCAAACAAATTACTCGGCTGCCAAAGCGGGTATGCACGGCTTCACCAAATCCCTTGCCATGGAAGTGGCCAAATACGGAGTCACCGTCAATACGATCTCGCCGGGCTACATCGGTACCGATATGGTAATGGCGGTTCCGGAAAAAGTGTTGAACCAGATCGTAGGACAGGTGCCGATGGGCCGTCTGGGCGGTACGCACGAAGTGGCGCACCTGGTGGCTTTCCTCGCAAGCGAGGAAACAAGTTTTATCACCGGCGCCAACTACAGCATCAACGGCGGGCAGCACGTATATTAAACAGTCTTTTGGTTTTATCATGGGGAAGAAAAATCCTGGCGTAGACGCTTATATCGACAAATCGGAAGACTTTGCAAAGCCCATCCTGAAGCATCTCCGTGCACTGGTGCATAAGGTTTGTCCGGATGTACAGGAAATTATCAAGTGGAGCTCACCTCATTTTGATTATAAGAACGGACCGATGTGTCACATGGCCTCCTTCAAAAAGCACTGTGCCTTTGGTTTCTGGAAAGCGGCATTGATGAAAGACGAGAAACTGATGGCTACCGCGAAATCGGAAGAAGCGATGGGGCACCTGGGAAAAATCACGTCTTTAAAAGACCTTCCGTCCGATAAGGTTTTGACTGCTTATATCAAAGAGGCAATGAAGCTGAACGAGGACGGCATCAGGCTTCCCTCCAGATCAAAGCCTGCCAGCGACGCCCAAAAGGAAGCGCTGAAAACACCGGACTACCTGGTGCTGAGTTTTAAGAAGCATCAGGAAGCGAAGGCCGTATTTGAAGCATTCAGCTATTCCAACAAAAAAGATTACATCGAATGGCTGGAAGAAGCCAAAACCGAAGCTACACGCAACAAGCGCCTGGAAACCGCCCTGGAGTGGATGGCAGAAGGAAAGACCAGGCACTGGAAGTATAAAAAATGATTCCCTGAGTTTTCATAAAAAAAAGCGCCACGGTCCTCGTGGCGCTTTTTCATGTCGCATATGGATCAATGAGATGAACTCACTGCATTCACTGTGGTGTTTGCCACGGCCTGCTGTTTCTTTTTCACGATCAGGCTCACGCGGTATACCATAAAGATGCAGACCACCGTAATGCCCACCATCACCCAGCCCAGGGTATCGAAATGCTCTATCGGGCTATTGTTGCTGGCCTGGAAAACAATGAGCCCGCTTACACCGGCGGCGAGGCCTCCGGCCATTTGCTGCAGGGATGAGTTGATGCTCATGAAGGCGCCCCTGTCCTGCATGTCGGGCAGGGCTGTAGTGAGCGCCATCGAGGGCACCATGCGGCTCATGATCCCGATCATCATCAGCACGTTTACCACCATCACCACCCAGAGGGGCACCGGCGTGAGCGTCGTGTAGATCATCACCACCACCATCATCCATATGGAGGCAAGTGTAAACAGGGTGAACTTATTCACCTTATCCGCCAGTTTCCCGATCAGGGGCATTATGATGAGGGAGCTGATGCCTGCTACCATGAACAGGGAAGGCAATTGCTCTTTGGTAAGGTGAAGGTTGTTGATGGCGTAGGCGCTTCCCCAGGGCATGATCATAAAACCGCCCAGCGACAGCAGGGCTGTGGCCAGAAAGCCAACCCTGTACTCCCGTTTGCCCAGGGTATGTATCAAATGCTCAAAGGCGTTCTTTTCGTGCCTGATCTCCAGGTGCCTGGTGATGGGTTTCATTCTCACCATGATCACCAGCCAGATGATGGCTGCGAGGCCGACAATCATAAAGAAAGGCGCCTGCCAGCCGAGCTTGTTGGCAATGGCCAGGCTGATGGGAATACCGAGCACCTGGCTGGCGCCGAAGCCCATTTGCATAAAGCCCATCACACGCCCCCGTTGGTGAAAGGAAAACAGATCCGCCACGATAGCCATAGAGATGGAACCGATGACGCCGCCGAAAATACCCGTGAAGATACGGGCTGCAATCAGTAAAGGATAACTTGTTGCCAGACCGCAGAACAAGGTGCCAACAATGAAGCCGATGTAAAAGAACAGCAATAGCTTTTTACGGTCGAAGCTGTCGGCAAAGCCTGCCGTTAAGAGCCCGGAGATACCGGCGCTGATGCCGTAGCTTAAAACGGCAAAGCCGAATTGTTTGGTGGTAAGGCTCATGGATTTCATCAGCAGATCGCCCAGGGGCGACATCACCATGAAGTCGAGCACAACGGTAAATTGCGTGAGGGCCAGCAGCACGATGACCAGCACCTGGTAGCTGCTGAATTTTGGGGTATCCGGTGGTGCGGCGGCAGGGGCTGCGGAGTTGGGTTGCTTTGAAGCGGGTAGTGTTGTTTCCATGAATAAAAAAATTAATCGGGAAGCTCCTCGCAGAAAAATCCTGCTGTGCTAACCCTGTGAATGATATCTGTTGTGTTATTAATCCTGGATTCGATCCGGAGAACCTTGTCAATGTCCTCCCGGTCTATATTCCAGCCGATGATCGATGTTTCTGCATTGAGCAGGACACTGATCTCTTTGTGCGCTTCTTCTGTGTCTACATTGGTTTTAAAGATCAAGATGTGCATGGTACATGGTTTAGGGCGTTAGTGCTTTTAAAACGAGTTCAAGGGTTTCATACATGGTTTTTTTAGAAAACTTATAAGGCCTGTTGCCTACACTTTTTCCTTTGTTTTCAAATTCGAGAAGCGTGTACAATGGGCCGAAGGCCACACTCCAGTACGATTCGAAAGACATAAAATGCAGCTGCTTGTTTGCGATGGCATTTTTCACAAAGGCCTGCATCACCGGCCTGAAAGACTTCGTGATCTCATCCTGGATAGGCCCGGCATAGTGTGTGCGCTTTATCTTTTCATAGAATTTTGCCGCTTCCTGATTCTTCAGCCAGTATGCCGACCGGTTTTCCCATTGCTTTTTCAGGCCTTCGGCAAAAGGCATGTCCGGAGAAAAGCCTTTCATCGTTTCCTGAAGCATCCGCTTGCCTTCTTCAATTCCCAGGCGGACGATCAGGTCCTCTTTGTTCTTATAATAGATATACAGCGTGCCTACCGAAATGCCGCAGGCCTTTGCCAGCTTCTGCATGCTGAACCCGTCGAGGCCATCGCGAAGCAGTATGGAAATGGCATTTTTCCTGACCAGTGTTTCTTTATGTGTGTCTCTTATTCTCATTCCGGGTACAAATATAAATGAACATTCATTCATTTACAAATTATTTACGGTCTGTTACCATGGTCGGTTCCGGACAGGCAGTCGCATACGACGAACCTATAACCACACAAGGGACCTTCGCAGGCATTGTGACTGATCAGCAGCATCAGAAAACCGGGCTCTTTTTTTGCGATGCGTCGTTCGTACCATGGCTCTGTTTTCCGACAAACCTACAGCGAAGAAACAGCCGGCACAAGCGCAAATAGGCCGGATAAGTCCGGAAGACGGTGAACGGTTGCAGGCCAGCGGTGAATACTTAAACCTTTCTGCTTATGGGAAATCCGCAGGAATACTGTTCACTTCACGGGCTCTCGAAGAATGGTTTTCAGCTTTTCGGGTGCTGTTTTCCGGAAATCAGAGAGGTAGATCTCGTGATGTTGTCCGTTTCTCCGAAGGTTATGCGCATCCATAAAGGCTTTCATCTGCAACAGGGTTTCGGGCTCTGTATCAAAAGGCCCTACATGCAGCATCTGTACCACTTTCCCCTCTTCCATTGTGTAATACGTTACTTCCTGTATTCCAGGAATGGCTTTCTTTTGGTACGCAAGCTCCCTGGCGTTCAATACATCCGCTTCCTGCACAAAGTCAGGAAGCCGGATCAGCAGCCTGTATTCCCATGTACTCCGTGGGATCTGTTGTGGCGCCTCCTCCATAGTCACAGCTCCATACTGCTTCTCATCGAACCACCAAAGGCCCTCCAGTTTGGCTACGGTAAAATCAAGTGCCTTGGCTTTATACATGAACTTGAGTACATAGGCGGTTGCGTAAAGTGCCTTAAGTCTGTCTGCAAATTCGGGAGCCGAGGGATCTCATTTCCCGGTTAGAGACAGGTACTGTGCGGCTTTTATGGTTATCAGCCCGGGTTTCTGTTTAGCGGTATAATAGGCTTTGTCGTGTTTCGTAAGGTCTGTTTCATGATCTGTTTTTTTAATGGTATCAATCGGCTACGAGCCGTGCTTCTGTTTACGTTCCATGCGCTTTTCCGCATGTGTTTCATTTTCAAATTTTAACCGGGCCGATACGAATACATGCTCAAATGCAACGAATATACATCCGGCACAAGGCACTGTCTTTTAACTTCTAATTTTATTCTCAAAACATTAGCATCCAACATTATGAAAAAAACAATTTTACTGATGGCCATTGCTGTCATTACCGGAGGCACAAGCTTACAAGCTCAAACCAGCGGTGCTAAAAAACCAGCGGCTACCAAAAAAGCGGCTCCCACCGAAGAAGAATTACAAAAAACCTTCGACGAGCGTTTCGCTGAAATTCTGAACCTCGTCACGGTTGCTTCCAAAGACTCTGCCGCGGGCGTAGCTACGGGATTATTCGGCACCAAAAAAGAGTTTGGTGTCTATCCGGTCAACAAAGGGAAGAGCCTTCCCTATACCACTAAAGAAGAATATACCTTCTATTCGAGGTGGGAATACCGTGCCGAGTTCGGCAAATTCAAACCGGAAGAGGAAGCCAAACAATTAGCCATGGAAGAAAAAATCACCAAGCTGATCCAGGACAACATTACCAAAACCAATTGGAAACAGGTAACCACCACAGGTAAAAACGACGATAAAACCAAGGAGCTTCTGCATTACAACAACCTCAAAGGCGGAAACCACATTCGTCTGAAAGTTTCGAAACGAAGCACCGGCAATATCATTATTTTAACCTGGGATTAGTACGCTACTGTTCCCCCATCCAACCGGCCTTCGTGCCGGTTTTTTTCGTTTATACGGTTTTGAATTTCAGTTATTACCCGTTTTTCGGATTGGAAACAGGAAAACGGAAAAATCAAGGAAGGCCAACCTGTGTTTTTATACCGGATGAAGGAGGAACCGGAACTTACTCTGAAAAAACAAAGATCCGCTCCGGCTCCT
This sequence comes from Bacteroidetes bacterium UBA4416, assembly GCA_002390745.1. Taxonomy (GTDB): domain Bacteria; phylum Bacteroidota; class Bacteroidia; order B-17B0; family Aurantibacillaceae; genus UBA4416. The sequence goes on from DGQK01000007.1 coordinate 97,895, forward strand.
TCCCACCATGTGGCTTAATTGAGGGCAATGTAAATATCCACTTCGGACTGCTCAGGATTTTGCGCTTTCGCACCATATATTTCAAAATCCCCACTGTAAGCCCTGTCCAGCGGCCTGCTCCAGATCCCGGTCCATTCTTTGAATACAATGCCATCCGATAGCTTGCCGGAAGCCGTGAATACTTCAAAGGTTTTTCCGGGAACCGTAACGCCCGTGAGCCCCTGCGGCACTGCATCCAGGTCCTTTACTTTGTAACCCAGCACAGTCGTATATGGCCTTGTATGGTCTTTTTCGTAATCGGTATACAGGGAGTAGACATCTTCGCTCAGCTTATTGGTGATCTTTGAGGAAATGCCTTCTGCCATGAAGCGCTCCCACAAGGCCGGTATATCGGTAGCCGCTTGTCCGTTGGCGTTGCTTGTGCGCACAGCCAGGCCTACAATGTAAAAGGTGTCGAGTTTTGTTTTCATCGTGGTTGGTTCAGAGTGATTTAAAAGGATTCGTCTGCACTCGGGCCATAGCTTCCGGGAATCTTCACATCCAACAGGCGCAGGAATACACCAAGTTGTGCCCTGTGATGAATGATCTGGCTCATCGTCATGCGCAACACCTCCCATTTAGGCTCTGTGCTGTAAATGACAGCTCCGTTTCTCAGGGTCCACATATCGCTCAGGGCCTCTTCCTTTCCTGCTTTCAGGTGTTTGCGCCCATCTTCGAGGCACCTTTCGAAATAATCCAGCAGCTCCGCAGTCGTATTTACATCCTCCACCTTATAGGGATTTTTTTCAAAGTCGAGCTCGCTCGTGGTAAAGGTCATACCGATCCAGTTAGGCAGCTCGGCAATGTGTGATGCCAGGCGCTTGATGGTCATACTCTTCTCATGTGGTTTCCAGTCGAACTTGTCTGTCGGGATGGCGGATAACATCTTACGGGTTGTTTTTGCCTCGTTTTCTAATTCTTTGGTAAATGCTTCAATTTGTGTCATGATGGTGGGTTTTTAAAAGTTTATGGTACAAAGTAAAATCCATCAGGTGACAACCTTATGTCAGTAGGAAAATGGATTTTTTAAAAACCTGTGAAATAAGACGCTAAGGCATTGAGAATGAAATCTTTTAAATGAGAGGGCACCTGCTTACCGGCAGACAGGCCAGGGCGCTATTCCAAGCACATCCCGATACACCGGCCGAAGAACGGGCACCGCAGCATCCCGTTTTAGCTTTTATCTCAGCCCAGGAAGAAAGCAAGGATAGAAGTGATTAAGTTTATTGTTTTTGAGAAATGGCAAGCGCGATGGTTTTCACCATGTCTTTGAGGCTCTGGGGTTCTGCGATCTCAGCCCGCTCGCCGAACATCATGTACCAGCGCGCAAAGCCCTCCAGCGAACAGGTCAGAAAGGTCATTTCCACCCGGTCTTTCAGCGGGCGCTCCGACACATAGCCGTTGTAATATTTCTGCTCGCCGAAATATTTCATGATGCTTTTATCCACCAGCATGACGACCTTGTGCAGCTCTTTTTTTTCTTTGGTGATCTGTTTCAGGTATTCTTTCAGCGGAGGATGGTCTTTTTTGAAGGGGAGGGGCGTACTAACGATCTGCGTAATGCGGTCGGTACGAAAGTTCCGGTAGTCGTTCCTCAGCTGGCAGAAAGCGATCAGGTACCAGTTGGAGCCGAGGTAGAACACGCCAACAGGCTCAATGTTGCGCGAGGTGGTTTCCTGGCTGTGGTTGGCGAAATACGTAATGGTGAGCACCTGCCTGCTCGAGATGCCTTTCAGGATCACCTGGAGAGAGCCTGAGGTGCTTTTCCCTTTGGCGATCCAGGGATTGCCGAGCACTTCGATGTGGTTATCCATTACTTCCAGGTGGTCTTTTTCTGCTGAGCGCAACACGGCCCTTACTTTATACATGGCTGATTTAAAGCTTTCATCGGTAGAAACATCCGTCAGCTTTTCCACCAGTTTTTCGGCAGTGAGAAACGCTGTTGCTTCTTCCATGGTAAACATGACCGGGGGCAGGCGGTAGCCATCCATGATGGAGTAGCCTACGCCCGTTTCTCCTACCAGCGGAACACCTGCTTCTTCCAGGGTGCGGATGTCGCGGTACACCGTGCGGAGGCTGATGTTGAACCGGTCGGCAATGTCCTGCGCTTTCACAATACGCCTGGATTGAAGCTGGATCAGGATGGCAGTTACTCGGTCGAGGCGGTTCATGGCAGCGTTAAATAATTCGAAAAACAAATATATAAAATGGCAATGGTTTATTGGCTCCGGCAATTAGCTTTATCTTAGGGGAGTGGAAAAAAAATCCCTTATACACGATAGGACACGGCACGCGCCCGGCAGAGGAATTTCTGGAGCTGCTCAAACGCAACGACATCAGCTATCTCCTCGATGTGCGCTCCAGGCCTTATTCACGTTACAATCCACACTACAACCGCGAAAGCTTGCATCAATTCCTGCTTCAGCACGCCATCACGTATGTGTTCATGGGTGATAGCCTGGGAGGAAAGCCCAAAAATCCCTTATGCTATGATAACCACAACCATGTAGATTATGCGAAAGTAAAAGACATGGCATTTTTCAAAGCCGGCATCGCACGCTTAAAAAACGCTTACCTCAAAAACGTAAAAGCAGCCATCATGTGCAGCGAAAGCAAGCCACTGGAGTGCCACCGCACGCATCTTATCAGCAAGGCGCTCTATCAGGACGGCATACTCATTACTCATATCGATGAGAAGGGCCGCCTGATCAGCCACAGTGAGTTGATGGCCTCAGAACATGAAAAAAAACCGGGGCCTGACTTATTCGGTAATTAGGCGCTATCCCAAAATGCTCCTGACCCAAAACCTCCCTGGAAATCACGCGAAACATGATTTTCTTTCTGTAGGAAGAAAGCAGCCTGGCTCCGGAAAGGCCCGGAGATGGTTATAACTGCACGGCCTCCTGAACCGGGAACTCAAAAAACAGGCATTCAATCAGAGAAGCTCCACGTATCCATCCGTGCCGTTCACGCGGATCCGCTGCCCGTCGCTGATGAGCCGGGTAGCTCCCTCAATGCCAACAACGGCAGGCAGGCCGTACTCGCGGGCAACTACTGCGCCATGCGTCATCAGCCCGCCCACTTCCGTAACGAGGCCTGTTAAGGCCACAAACACTGGCGTCCAGCTGGGATCGGTAAAAGAGGTCACCAGAATATCCCCCTCTTCGATGTCGGCATCTTCCATGTTTAAGATGACGCGGGCGCGCCCTTCCACCACGCCGGAAGAAACGGCCAGGCCTGCAATGGCTCCGGCAGGGAGCTGAGCGTGCCTGTACCTGCCGGCAATGACTTCGCCGTCGGAAGTCATGACGCGGGGCGGTGTAAGCTTTTTGTACCACTGGTACGCTTCTTTGCGCTGATGGATGAGCAGAGGGGCCACCTGCTGTGTCTCCACAGCGGTACGGAACTCGGCAAGGGAGAAGTAATACACATCTTCTGTTTGTGGAATAAGCCCGGCCCCCATCAGCTGCGCTGCTTCCTGCAACAGGGCCTGCTTGTAAAGGAAGTAGCGGTTGACCAGGCTGTACTTAGGATATTCGCGATAACCAATGAAGCGGCGCAGCAAACGGATCATGCGGGCTGCCTCAAGGGCTTTCTGCTTACCATCCGGAAGGCTTTCCAATCGTTGGAGCAATTCGCGCTCCTTTCTCAGCGCTTCCCGGAGGCCCTGTTCGTATTTCCGCCTGCTTTCGCCCGGCGCAAAGTTTTTGATATTGGTGAGGATCATCGGGATCAACAGCCCGGGATCTTCAATCCAGCGCGTTCGGGTGATGTCTACTTCCCCGACACAGCGCATGCCGTATCGGCCAAGGTAAGCCCGGATCGCCTCAGCGGCTTCTTTTCCTCCTCTGAGCTTAAGCAGCCCGTTTAAAAAATCATTGTCTTTATGCGCCTTCAGATAGCCGGTCAGCTCCGGGTAAGGACGGATCACATCCGCCACATCCAATAATGCCAGGCCCATTTCCGATGTAATATTATGAGGTACAGATTGAGAAAGCAGGTCCGCTGCATTTTTCTCACCCAGCCACTCGCTCATTTTTTCGTTGATCCAGGAGGAAACATTCATTCCAAGCAGGATCACGCTCATGCTTTTGGAGTTGAACATGGCCTTCTTTACTTCCTGCATATCCTCCCTGATAAAATCAAACAGCTCCACTCCACGTTTTTTCCGGATTTGCTGTTTCAGTGTTTCTATGGACGCCTCACTTATCCTGATGAGCTCCGGCACCAGTTCCGGTTCGTTCTCAAAGGGGGCAAGCTCATCCCATGTAAGCTCCTTTGCCATGTAGGCCGGAACCTGCACCTGTGCCGCCGGTAAGGGGCTGAAGAACTCCTCTCTTCCTGCAATGGTTATCAGCGCATCCCTCACCAGCTGATCGGATTTCCCGAAGACCTCAATGAATTTCTGACGGCTTTCGGGCGAAGCGAGCTGCTTTGTAACATCCACAAACAACCTTCCGCCCGCCGGGTAAGCATTGGCTGTTAATTGAAAAAATGACAGGCCCAGGGGTTTCATGGCATCCGTCATCATCTGGTTATGCCCGACAGAAACATACACATGATTTTCGTCGTCGCCTGCTTCGGGAATTGGGTATAAGGTAGTGATGGGGCGGCTCTGAACTACATAAAACAATCCGCCGGCCAGGCACCATTCGATGTCCTGCGGGCTTCCGAAATGAGCTTCGATTGTTCTTCCGAGGCGCTCAAGCTCCAGGATCTGCCCATCGTGGAGGGCCTGACTGCTTTGCTGCGCAGGCGTGAGTTCCTCCTGCTTCGTTCCGCCTTCCTTTAAGGCAACAAAGGCCCGCTTCTTGGAACCAATGTTCTTCTCCAGGATCCTGCCCTGCCTTACTTTGTAATGATCGGCAGTAACGAGACCTGATACCAGGGCTTCGCCAAGTCCAAAGCCGGCGTCGATGGATACTATTTTCCTGTTGGAACTGACAGGGTCTGCTGTAAACATGATCCCTGAAACATCCGGAAAAACCATCTCCTGGACGAGTACAGCCAAAGAGACACGCTGATGGCCGAATCCGTTTTGCAACCGGTAAATAACTGCGCGCTCCGTAAATAAGGATGCCCAGCATTTGCTGATGTGCTTCACAATAGGCGCTTTCCCGATCACATTCAGATAACTATCCTGCTGCCCCGCGAAAGAAGCTGTGGGCAGGTCTTCGGCGGTGGCACTGGATCGCAGGGCATAAGCCTTGCTTTCGCCCCTTGCCTCAAGATGCGCAGCGATCTCCTGTTCCAGCTCTTCCGGGATCAGCGTATCCTCGATCTGCTTCCTGATCTCTGCACTCAGCGCTGCGATCGCTTTCCTGTCAGAGGCTTTCAGAGAAGCGAGCTGTTCCATGAGTGAAGCAAGCCTGTCGTTGCCGCCAATGACGTTGTCGTAGGCATCCGTCGTCACGCAAAAGCCCCCCGGCACCTTCAGTCCCCTGATGCGCGATAGTTCTCCAAGGTTGGCACCTTTGCCTCCGGCCCTCTCCCCTGCTGTCCGGTCGATGGCGTCAAAATCCATTACATATACACTGCTGTTTCCCATCTGCTTTCTCTTTTTTTGTGGTTCATGGTTACTTAGGTTATTACACGCCTTCGGTCAGGATCCTGGCGAGCGCATGGCCGCGGTTGTTTCCTCCAGGAGCTTAATGGATCTTACAAGATAGGCTTCGATGGCCTTGATCTCTTTGCCAGAAAACGATGCCATTACTTTTTCCGACTCTTTGCGGTATTCCTTATAGAGTGGCTCCAGAAGCGCCATGATGTTTTTCGTGTTGGGCACAATGATCACCTTCCGCCTGTCGTCTTCCGCCGTTTGCCGCTTCACAAGCTTTTTCTTTTCAAAACGGTCAATCAGGCCTGTGACGGCGCCGGTCGTGAGGCCTGTGAGGACGGAAAGTTCGCCTGCTGTCATTTGCCCTTTTTCCATCAAAAAGCCCAGGTACTTATGGTCTGTTCCTGAGAGCCCTGCTTTCCGACCAATCGCTTCATGCATCTGGATCGTTGCATAGGCATGGTGCTGGCTCAGCTTTCTCAATCGCCTGATCAGGTCTGCATTCATATCAATATCTTATTTACTAATTATCTTAGCAACAAAGATAATAAAATTTTGTAACATGCCAGCATGAGATTAACTTCCTGTACAGCGAGGTTAGCTCCGGGCCGGGCATAATTTTCACAATGCATCCCTGTGTTGCTCCTTAGTAGCTAACGTTATCGTAACGATGAGCAATTCACTGTTTTCGATGAGTATTTCACATCATTTCTTTCGGGGCTACATGTGTTATATTTAAAATCGAATACGTAAATTCGGTTTCTGCTTTTCGCAGAATCCTGTTATTGTCCTGAGCTATGAGAGCACTTATTATTGATGATGAAAAGACCGGTGCTGCCGGACTGAAGGTATTAATCGAACAGCATTGCCGGGAGATCACACTTGAAGGCATGGAGCATTCGGCCCCGGATGGCATTAAACGGATCCTGGAAATTGAGCCCGATCTGGTATTTCTCGACATCGAAATGTCGCCCGACACAGGCTTTGATGTGATAGAGGCCACAAAAGGCCTGGATTACCAGGTCATCTTTACCACTGCTTATGATTCTTATGCGATCAAGGCGTTTAAAACGCAGGCGGTGGATTATCTGTTAAAGCCGATTGATATAGACGAGCTGAAGCATGCCGTAAAGAATGCCCTGAAACGCTCTCAGAAAACACAAAGCATCTCCGGTGCCCAGCTCGACAGCCTGATCAAAAACATGCGGGAACCTTTGAAAAAGATCCCGCTACCCACTGGCAATGGCCTTGTGCTTGTCGCCATCGACGACATTCTTTATTTTGAATCTGACTCCAATTACACACAGGTGTTCCTGAAGACCGGCAACAAAATGCTCATTTCCAAAACCCTGAAAAGCTTTGATGAAAAGCTGAGCGACCAGTATTTCTGCCGGGTACATGCGGCATTTATCGTCAACCTGAATGAAATAGACCGCTATATAAAAGGCGACGGAGGAACCCTCATCATGAAAAACAAATCCTCAATCCCTGTTTCCAGGGCCTACAAACAGGTGCTATTGGACCGCATAAAACTTTAAGCCGCTTTCTTTTCCAGGATAGGGATCACAATGGTGACAACCGTTCCTCCGTACCCGGGCTTATCCGTAATTTTCAGATAGCAGTTGAGCCCGTGCATGCTATTGATCAGCGCCAGCCGGGCTTCTATAAAACCGGTTGCCAGTGATTTGTTTCCTTCCATCTCCGGAGCGTTTTGCTTTGGACGGCGTCCCAGCCCATTATCCTCGACCGTACATTCGAGAAGTTTCTCATCAATGGCTTTAAACGTGACGTGGACCCACTTTTCGTCCAGCTTATTTTTAAGCCCATGCCAGATCGCATTTTCCACAAAGGGCTGGATCATCAAAACAGGAATATATGTTGTGGCCGGGGAAACAATGCCCTCGGTAGTGATCTTACTATGGATCGTGCCACTGAATTTCAGGTTTTCGATTTCAATGAATTGACTTAAGAGTTCTACTTCAGCCTCGAGCGAGATCGTATCCGACAAGTTGCTTTCAAGGGTTTTCCGCAGCAGTCTTGAGAACTTGACGAGGTATGTATTTGCCTGTTCTATCTCATGGTTCAGAATAAGGCTTTGAATGGAGTACAGGGAATTGTAAACAAAGTGTGGATTCATCAAAGCCCTGTTCACCCGCAGCTCCGTTTCCAGCAGCTTGTTCTTAAGCTCAAGCTGTTTTCGCTGCCGCTTGATACGAAACCTCATAATCAGGTATACTGCCAGCAGCAGTAGCAGCACACCACATGCGGGGATGGCTTTTTTTAGCAGAGTACGCACCTTGTTAGGATCAGGTGCGTGATAGATCGCCCGTACTTCATCCGCATCAAGCACCTTGTCGTAAAACTCAAGGTCATCAATATACCCCATAAAAAAACGGTTGTTCTTCTTATTGGCTGTCACTCCAAGCAATACAGAATCTGAGGGAACGTATACCGTTTCAAAATTTTTCATTTGCCTGCCTTGCAGCTCTCCATCTATATAAAGCCAGATAGAAGAATAATCAAATGCGACAACGAGATGGTACCATGTATCGAGATTCACGGGCCGCTTGCCGGGAATGACAACCTGCCTCAATGAATCCTGTGAGCAGTTGACTACCATATAATTATCCTTGATTGAAAAATTGACGCCATAAGCCTCATAAAAGTCATCTGCTGTGGTGTTCTTTGCGAGGATAACAGGATTGGCCTGATAGCCACAGCCTGAGGCAACTTTACTGGCTACACGAATCCAAAGTGAAAAACTACCGGTTTTTGGTTTAAAGATACTGTCTGTTCCAAGACTGATGTAGCTGTTCTCGTTTCCATACAGGTACACCGCATGATCCGGATTCCCAAAGCGGTCTTCGCGAAACATCACATCATGAAGCTTCGCATGCCTGCCGCCTATAGCGTCTGTTTCACTTTTATTGTTGAAGGTAAATCTCGCTACAGGCGTTGCGGCTGGTTTCACCTGGGCAAAGGCTGTGCATGACCAGGCAAGTATAAAAAAAAGGCTATACGGAAACGTTTTTATAGGGATATTTTTGCAATGATACTCATAAACTGAACATGGTGTTTACACCAATGAGTAATTCACATCACAGCCCGGATCATAAAAGGCTAAAGCTCTTTTCTACAGCTACCGGCCGGATCAGCGGGGAAGCTGCAACCTACATGAGGTTTGATGAGAGATTGGGCTACGCTTTGCGCATCGTTATGTTTAATCAGGCGAAACAAGTATTCTTTACAGCTTGACACCAAAGATAAAACCAACCAGGGCGGAGATGCCCATGGCAAGGGTACCCCAGATCACAATTCGCAGGATGGCCTTTGCAATGCCTGAACCGCCGGTTTTTGCGGCAATGGCTCCCAAAATAACGAGGAAGACGATGGTAAAGCCATACAGCCAGTACTCCATCGTTGCCACCGGAGCCAGCAGGGTTACCAAAAGGGGAAAGACACCGCCCATGGAGAATGCAGCGCAGGAAGCCAGGGCGGCCTGCAAAGGTTTTGCCTGAGTGATCTCTGTAATTCCCAATTCATCCCTGATATGGGCGCCCAGGGGATCTACCTCCATCAATTCTTTAGCAACCTGCAAGGCAGTTTCTTTCTTCAGGCCCCTTTTCTCGTAAATAGCTGCGAGAACCCGTAACTCCTGCTCAGGCGATTCCTGTAGTTCCCGCTTTTCTCGTTCAATATCGGCCTTTTCCGTATCTGCCTGGGAGCTCACTGATACATATTCTCCTGCCGCCATAGACAATGCCCCGGCAGTCAAACCGGCAATGGTAGCCAGAACCGTGGGCTCACGCGTAGCGCTGGCCGCAGCGATTCCGATAGCAATACTGGAAACAGAGATGATCCCGTCATTAGCTCCTAAAACCGCAGCTCTTAGCCAATTCGTTTTGTGGATATAATGGCTATCCAGGTAATTATCGATTGTCAGCATACGTCTTGAATTTATGTTTAAAGTTAAACTTTAAAAAGGGATTATAAAAGAATCATCCCCCGGACCTTTTCGGCTTGAGCCGGAACATCAGGTTAAGGAACACATTGTTTTCACAGAGCAAAATACCCAACCGCAAAGGAAACCCCCTGATGTATCCATAGCCGGCCTCCGGTTTAGTGGCCGCTGCAATCACAGTACCTGAAGGGGCAATACACACCGCAAGGCTAAAGTAGCATCCCCTGCCGCATCGGAATATTTTGTTAATGAGGTAGTTTTTCCCTGATCAGGCCATACACCCAGGTGCCGGCAATAGCGCTCAGTAAGGTTACTGCGACAACCGTTGCCCCTGTTCCGATCTGAGCAAACAGAGGGCCGGGGCAGGCTCCTGTGATCGCCCAGCCTAAGCCAAAGAGCAGGCCTCCATAGATTTGTCCTTTATTGAATTTCTTGTCGGAAATATGAATAGGTTCTCCATAGATCGTTTTTATGTTGAATTTTTTAATCAGCCATACGGAAAGCATTCCTACGGCGATAGCGCTCCCGATGACCCCATACATGTGAAACGACTGGAAACGGAACATTTCCTGGATACGGAACCAGCTGACAATTTCCGCTTTCACAAACACAATTCCGAACACAATGCCTGTGAGAAGGTATTTCAAATTATGGTACCACTTATGCTCCAGCTGGCTTTCATTTACACACATGGCATCCAAAGAGCGGACTTCAAAATCGGTATTGGCTTCTGTATTCTGCATGCTCTCTGAATTAAAGTGAAAGGATAACCGGTAAAATAAAATTGGCCATGATAAAACCGCCAACCATAAAGCAGATGGTGGCTACCAGGGAGGGCCACTGAAGGTTTGACAATCCCATAATGGCGTGTCCGCTTGTACAGCCGCCAGCGTATCGTGTACCGAAGCCAACCAGGAAGCCGCCTACTACCATCAGGAAAATACCCCTGAGCGATAGCAAAGCCTGCCAGTTTATGATATCCACAGGCACCAGCTCCGAATAGTTGGTAATGCCATAGCTGCTCAGCTCAGCTGCCAGCGTCGGGTTTACCTGAACAGGATTGGGGTTAGACAGCAAGCCGGATGCGAGTATCCCTCCTAAAAATATGCCCAGCACAAATACAAGGTTCCATATTTCTTTTTTCCATTCGTATTTAAAGAAGGGAATGTTGGCGGGCAGACAGGCTGCGCAAATATGACGGAGGGAGGAACTGATGCCAAACGATTTGTTTCCGATGATCAACAGCAAAGGGACGGTGAGGCCTATCAGCGGACCGGCGACATACCAGGGCCAGGGCTGTTTTAAAAGCTCGAGCATATGTTATTGATTGGCATTAAGCAATTTTTCCAATTCATTGGCAGGCACAACGCCTGACTGGCGCCAAAGGACTTTCCCCTGTTTGAACAGGATAAGCGTAGGCACTCCCCGCACCTGATAGGCAGCAGCCGCCTGAGGATTTTTATCGACGTCTATTTTTATGATGTCTGCCTTTTCGCCTGTCCGCTTTTTCAAGTCTTCGAGGATCGGCGACATCATCTTACAGGGGCCGCACCATGTCGCAAAAAAATCGACTAACACAGGCTTGTCCTGATTTATAATTTCCTGAAAGGTCATATCATTCTGTTTTTATTATTTTACTTCCTCAAAACTGATCTCTTCTGTTGGCTTATTACTTCTAAAGTTACCGGTAGCGCAGCCCGAAGCCCCGCAGCAGCCAAGGTTCAGGAGCGACAATAAGGAAAGCAGGGCGCCCATGCCCGTAACTACCCAGTCGGCGGCGATAATGCCCTGCGTGATGATAAGGACTCCCAATACGAGCCGGATTATGCGCATATAATTCCAGTTTTTTAACCAGTTTTTCATTGTTTCATTGATCGGATAAATTTAATTGTTTTTCACCTATGCCCTGATGATTTTTCTTCCGGAATTTTTTCTCGTAGCGGACAAAAAAATTCAGCCAGATGAGCCGTGACCAATGAAAGAAGAGAGGCGAGATCAGGATCATGCTGACCGTCATTCCGGAAGCCAGCACCAGCGCATCCAGCTGAAAGAGGAACAGGTCGGCCAGGAACCACACGATCAGCCATCCTGCCATGAGGGCATACGACACATACATGGCTCCAAAGAAAAACCCGGGCTCCCGTTCATAGATCAGTCCACAGGAATCGCACTGCTCATGCATATCAGAAATATGCTTTAAGTTGTAGGGGTTATTTTTCTTAAACACCTTTCCCTTGTGGCAACGTGGGCATGTGTTGGTAAATGTTGAATAGAAAATTTCAGGTACGATCATCTTTTTTTTAATATTAAAACTACGTTCATTTTTTATTTCCTTGTTTCCGGGTGTTAATCTTCAACGGCACATACAAGGGGCAGAAACCTATCAACGAGGTTATCCCAAGTATGATGGCGACAAGCACTGCCACCCAAGCGAAGCTGCCTGAGATTGCGTTCATAAAATAAAGTGCTGCGATGAGTATCGCCACACCAAGCCGGATAATCCGGTCTGCCGAGCCCATGTTCTTTTCCATGCTATTTATCTTTCAGCTGCTGCACCTGCTGCCAGGTACCGCCGTTTTATGACGTTTTTAAAGCCATTGCGCTCCAGGATATTCCTGGATAGCCGGCAATATACATACACTTTTGAGTTACTGCTGCAAAATTACGTCGATCCCGAAAGCTGTACAGCTACTTTAGTTACATAAGGTAATTTTATTCCGCCCGAGCACTACCGCTTTATTTTCTTCGAGCTGTTTCAAAAGCCTGGAAACCACCACCCGCGCAGTCCCCAGCTCATTGGCGAGCTGCTCGTGCGTGATGTGTATGGTGTTGGAGCTTATGAGTTCAGATTTTTTCTTCAGCAGGCTTAAGAGGCGCTCATCCACTTTTTTAAAAGCAATGGCGTTGACGATTTCGAGCAGCTCCTCGAACCGCTTATGGTAAAGCCTGAAAATATAATCCAGCCATTCGGGATATTCTTTGATGAACAGGGAAACCTTATCCAGGGGCAAAAACAGGATCTCGGCATCTTCCTCCACCTCTGCCTTCACTTTGCTTGTTTCGTTATGAAGGCCGCCCAGGAAAGACATGATGCAGCTTTCGCCGGCACGAATGTAATAGAGCAGGATCTCCCTTCCATCCTCTTCGGTGCGGATCACCTTCAATACGCCTTTTGCGACAATAGGGATGGCGCGGATATTGGAATTTTCGTTAAGAATGATGCTCCCGGCCCTGTAGTCTTTCCGGGAGCTGAACTTATACAACTGCTCTACCAATTCGGGCGAGCTTTTAAATTCAGAGATCTGGTTCAGGTTTTCCATAGCATAAAATTAAAACTTTCCGGGCGTTTCGTCATGCCCGGCGTAAAACCGCTCTACGTGCCGTTCTTTTATCATTTCTTTATGGGCTGTAGCTTAAAGGTTTTTTCACCAACATACACCAAATTATTTTCAATATCATAGCGTGTGATCTTATTCACATCTACGGATTCGCCAACTAAGTTATTCTCCGGTGTAAATAACCGGATCTGTGGCTTATCTGAAAGCAGTTTTAAAGGCTTCTTGTTTCTTGTTAAGCCTTGCGTATGGCTATATGTATAGGTAATTTTCTTTGATTTAGTTGCTTTCTGATCTTTTAACGGCGTCAAAATAAAGATGGTGTCTTTCTGTATTTCTACAGTAAACACCTCAGTTTCAATGACGGGAAGTCCCGAACCGTTGATCTGCCTGAAAGCTATTAACCGTTTGTTGTCAATCTTTGCAAAAACGACATTGGCTCCTGCAAAATCCGTTTCTTCAAACCAGGTACCGGACGCTACCTTTTCAACCGCATTTTGCCCAAATGCTGTTTGCAGTTTAATACTTGCCAGAAATAGTAAAAACAGTTTTTTAATCATAGGATGTTTGATAGTTTTAGGTTGTTTAAATATCGTTCACTTGCTGCCGGCATAATGCTGCGCTTTTATAAGGTTCCTCCTATAAGCAGAGCATTTACTACAACGTTATCTGCATTTGCACATCAAAGGTAAATCCGTTTTTACCGGCGCTTACCTGCTTAATGTAGCTACCCGGTTTAAACCAGGATGCTTCAAACGTAAAAACCATGTTCCGGTTAAGCTGGTATACCAAATTACTATATAACATAGAACCGATGTATGTTTCCGGAGAATTATGATCGGAGTACATCAATTTCCCTGAAGGCGTATATACTCCGTCATTCACCGAAGTGCGGTAAAAAACGTTGTATTCTATATAGTAATTGAGCTTGCTTAGCAGGTTGATGGAAAACGAGGGGTGAAGATCTATGATATTTACTGGGCCAACCATCGGAATAAATCCGTAATAACCACCTCTCGGAAAAAGTGGATTAAACGAATTGAGCTGGTTGTCGGTTTTATTTTGATCTCCGCTCACCAAATCTGTTCTAAAACCCAGTATGGGTTGAGATTTGAAACCAAAAGAATACGTGGTATTAATTGCTGCTGCATAAGCCGAAATAGACTGTGAGGCTAAACTACCAAATTGATAGGTAAATTCATTATCAAAGCGCCATTTGCCTTTCGATTTCCAAAACCGGGCTCCGACGGTATGCCTTCGTTCCCGTCCAGCTATACTATTAAAAACGCTATTGGCCCTGTCTAAGCCAAAATAATAAACATCCACATTCATAACAGAAGGATGTTGAGTGTAAGACCAATAGTTGCCCCAAAATCTGGTTTCGGTGTTCAGGAATTGATCATCAAAAATGCCCAGTTTTGGTTTTACTTCGGTGGTGAAAAACAGATTGGTTTCGATGCTGTTTTTAAATTTCAAAATGCTGTGAACACCGTCAAAAGCCAACCGGTTATTCACACCCTCCCGCACGGTTACCAGGCGTTGCGAGCCAAATACCATTTCCTGTCTTCCTACTCTGAATTTTATGTTCAAATTTTGCTTTTGCAGGGCATTTACATCTATAAAACCCTGATGGATCTCTAATGGATTTTCATCCAAAGGAATGGGATTAGCGCGGCCATTCACCAGGCTGCTTTGTATCTGGGAAAATGCCCGTATGTACTTTCCAAAATGCCAGCTGCTGTGCACCAACAAGCGGGATTTGGTATAGCCGTCTTTGTCTTCCGGCATATCGCCCCATTGCTCATTGATATCGCGGTAGTACTGGAAGCGGTAGTCCGCTCCGAAACTCACATAATATCCGGGCTTTTTACTGATAGGAGAATACTTGAACTTTTTGTAAAAATCATTATAGGTTCTGGTGGTATCGGTGGCCAGGCTATCGTAGCGCTCCATATAGCTCAAAAGTTCAAAATCGGGGTAATGCTGGCAATATACGTTGCCGAATACCATAAGCATGAACCCTAAACCAAGCAGTGCTTTTTTACTCATTTATCTCCCTGTTATGCCTTTCGTTTCAATTCTAAATCTACTCTGATCTCAATGTCCGTGGCTACATCTGTTCCATCATAATTTACATGGTAGTCGAACCGGTTGATCTGCGTGCTTGCTGAAAAACCCAGCTTGTCGTTGCCCTGCAGGTCTTTCGATTTTCCGCCGTAAACCATCCTGAAAACTACTGGTTTGGTAACGTCTTTAATGGTTAAGTTTCCGTATAGCAGGTAATCAGCGCCTTCTGCTTTTTCAATTTTTGTGCTTTCAAATTTCATTTGCGGATAGGTAGCGACATCCAAAAATCTGGCAGAGCGCAAATTATTATCTCTTATACTTACAAAGGTATTGACAGAGCTGGCTGCTACAGTGAAATTAATGCTGGCATCTGTAAGGTCATCTTTGCTATAGGTCATGGTGCCGTCAAACGTATCAAATTTGCCATGAATAAAATTGATGCCTAAGTGTTTTACAGTAAAGCTCACTATGGCATGGTTAGGATCCGGCTCCCAGGTATATTGAGAAACGGCAAATGAACAAAGCGCGAAAGCCAAACCTAACAGTATAATCCGGATAGTTTTCATGTCTGATTTTTTAGTTGCTATTTTGATATCCTCCAAAGTATTTTACAGGACTCCAGTTGGGTATAACGTCTAACTTAGCGGGTGCTATGGTTTTAAAATCATCATTTCCATACACAATTTTTCCATCCACTATTGTTAGTTTAGAAACTGTATTTTTAAGCTCTTCATCACCCACCGAAAATATATCTCTGTCCAAAACAACAAGATCAGCGAAATATCCGGGTTCTATTTTTCCTTTTTGCGTTTCTTTGATCAATTCATAGCCTTTAAAACTGAGTAGCTTAAGTGCTGTCGTTCTGTCAACAATATTATCCTTTGTCAAAACCTGTGTCCCTCCGATTGTTTTCCCTGAAACAAGCCAGTAATAAGCGATCCAAGGGTTAAAGGAAGCTACGCGTGTTCCATCGGTGCCCAATCCGACAGGGATGCCCAGCTCCAGCATTTTTTTAACAGGGGGTGTGTTACCGGCAGGTTTTAATCCATATCTGTGCACAAAAGCCTCTCCCTGAAAGGCCATCCTACCTTGAATAGCAATACCCCCTCCTAATCTTTTGATGCGCTGTAGGTTTTCATCTGAAATAAATTCTGCATGGTCGATGATCCATGGTGCTTTTAATGGAATTTCTGTGTTAACGTCTTCAATGACATTGAGGAAACGGGTAATGCTTTCATTATAGGTCGCATGCATTCTAAATGGCCATTGATTTTTGGCAAACAGGCTTATTAATGGCTTTAAATTCGATTCCAGAGTTGCCGGCAGCTCCGGGCGGGGAAATAAGAAATTCTCGAAATCGGCAGCATCTGCCAAAATGCCTTCGCCACCGCCACTTACAAAATAATCAACATCATTGATATGGTTATCGCCATGGTCGTGTATATCTACCATCCCTATCCATTTTGTATAATCCTGTAACTCTGAACCTTTTTTCTGTGCATATAAGAAATAGGGTAAGCGCACAGATATTTTCCCAAGTTTATTTAAGCTATCTGTAATGGTATAATCATCAGGAAAGTTCTGAAATCCGCCACCTGCGTCGATAACGCCTGTGACACCCAACCTGTTTAGCTCCGTCATGAATTGAAGTGTGGAATTTATTTTTTCATTGTTGCTCAGCTCCGGCAATCTGGCTAATGTAGAATACAATATCAAAGCGCTGGGTTCTGCTACCAACAAGCCTGTAGGGATGCCTGCATTGTCTTTTTCCATAAGTCCGCCGGCATAACCAGGCGTATCTTCAGTCAGGTTAAGGGCCTGTACAGCTGCCTTATTAAGAAAGGCTTTTGAATAGAGGTATAAAATAAAGGTGGGTACATCACCGCTTGCTTCATTTACTTCCTGCAAGGTGGGTAATCTTTTCTCTTCAAACTGGTATTCGTTCCATCCGCCCACAATGCGCACCCATTGTCCTTTGGGAGTACGTTGTGCCTGTTCTTTGAGCATGGCAAGGGCCTTTTTTAAAGATGTAACTCCGTCCCAGCGTAATTCTGTATTAAAAAACCGCCCGCCTCTTATGACATGCAAATGACTGTCAAACAAACCTGGTATTATTCTGCTTCCCTTTGCATCTATTATTTGCGTTTTTTTTGTTTTTAAATTCAGGATACTGGCGGATTTCCCTATCGCAACTATTTTATTTGCTTCTATGGCAACCGCTTCTACGTCGGGCTGGTGGTCTGACAAGGTGGTTATTTTTGCGTTGTAAATAATAATATCCGGACTGCTTTTTTTTTGTGCGAAAATTCCGCTGCATGCTATCAATAGTAGCGAGAGTGCCAGATGTATCTTATTCATTTCCTTTTATTTTTTGGGTAAAAAAACTGAAAACAGCCTTTTCCCGGTAAAGGCTGTTTTCAGGGTTTGGATTGCAATTCGAGTGAATGTTTAATGCCTTCCTTCGGAAGCGTTAAACATATCTTTGGCGTATTGTACGCCAACACCATACGCACCTCCATATTTCATAACTAAATTATTGACGGCAACATAGGTTTCATGTCTTGCCCAGTCTCTTTGCAGTTCCAGTAGATACTGCAATGAGCTCATAGGCTGGGCGCCGGCCTGTATCATGCGTTGCATTGAAGCTGCTTGCGCTGAAGGACTTACAGCGCCACAGGCATCGGTAATCACATACACGTCGTAGCCTTCATCAATTGCGCACAGCACCGGGAAAACGATGCAGACTTCTGTCCAGAGTCCGCAAAAAACGATTTTTTTATGGCCTTTGCCGACGATAGCGTTGTAAGCAGGAACATCTTCCCAGGTATTCATAGATGTACGGTCTATAAACTGTGCTTCATCAGGATACACATCTGTAATTTCCTTCAGCAGCGGCCCGCTGAATGATTTGCGCGCTACGGTGGTAATTACCGTAGGAACATTGAAAATTTTTGAAGCTCCTGCCACTAAACCCACATTGTTCTTTAACTCCTCTGTGGTAATACTTTTAACGGCAAAGGTCATCTGGCTTTGATGATCGATCATTACTAAGGTGTGGTTGTCGGGCGTAATGAGTTTTTGAGAAACTTTTGGAATTAGCTGTTTCATAGTTGTTTGATTTTATTTAGGTTGTTTGTATTTAGGTTGTTTGTATTGAAAAATAAATTTCAGAGCTACATGATTTCCTGTGTTTTAAAGTAACGGTGTGAGGGCTCTGTTTGCTCCACCGTCATAGATACAATTTTTGCGTAAAATTCCGTATCGGCTGTGGTCATTCTGTCTTTTTGCTGTTCGTATTCTTCTTTAGAAGAAACCATAAACTGTTCTTTCTGAATCAAAGGATTTTCCAGATCCTGAAGGATGGTCCATAAATAAGCGCCGTTTTTTCTTCTGATGTTTCCGAGTTCTTCGATCTCATCTAAAAATGCCTGCTTTTGCTCTTCACTAATTCTGTAATCAATAGAAATCATTATCGGACCATCTATTTCTACACTGAAGATATTGGCAAATGAAGATTTGAAGTCCACCAATGTTGTGATAGTATCCTCAGTATTGAGTACAGGGAAGGGATTCAGATAACCAACGACAATGAAAATAACTGCTAATGCGCCTGCACCACACAACGTAACTTCTACTGTGGTATATTCTGCCAATAATCCCCAAAGGAAACTGCCTACACTTATGATTCCGAAAAACATTAAGGAGTATAAGGCAATTACCCTGGATTTTACCCAGTCTGGGGTTACAGGAAGGAGGTTGGCTTGTATGGTAGAGAGAAGCGTGACCCAGGAAAAACCTGCCAGCAACATCGTAAGGCAAAGGTAAATCCAGTTACTGGTAAACGCCATCGTAAGCATATTGGTTACCAGGAACAGCGAGCAAACCACAAAAAGTTTTTCTATGCCCAAATGCGTTTTGAGAGATTTGATAAATGTAGCGGCTACAATTGCTCCTATGCCCACAAATGCGACTACCAGGCCGTATTGCGTAGAGGCTAACTCCAGTTTATGTTTACCGATAACCGGCCACATCGACCACATGGCACTCGCAGGAAACATCACCAAAAATCCACGGAAAAATATTTTTTGTATTGGCGTAGAATATAACAAAAACTGAAATCCGGTACGAATGGAGGTCGTAAATATTTTTCCAGTTAAATTTATGCTGGGCGTATCCGGAGTTTTCCAACGAAGCACGATTAATGAAAAAATCAGATACCCCAGCCCGGAAATATAAAAAGCATAAGAAACATTATACTGTGCAATTATAATTCCCGCTATCAAAGGACCTGTGGCTCTTGCCAAATTGGTAGCCACGCCGTCTAACGTAAATGCGGATGACTGTGCATCTTCGCTAAGCAATAGCGGCAATGTTCCCCGCCAAACAGGATCGAAAAATGCATTGGCTGCACCTACAATAAAAACATAGATCAAAATGACGTATGGCAAAGAAGCAGCAGCAATATCATCCACGATGTATCCCATAGCAATGGTAACCAAAGAAATGATCAACCCATTAATGAACAACATCGTGCTTCTCTTAAATGCATCTGAAAGAATCCCTGCAATAAATGCAAACAAAAAGAAAGGCAAACTGGATGCGACATTAATGAAGGCTATCATAAAACTGGAATTAGTGGAGGAAGCCATTAACCAGTTAACCGCCATATCTCCCGCCCAGGAACCTATACTGACTATTAAATAGCCAATCCAATAGACTTTGAATAAGGGTTGTTTAAGTGCGCTCCAACTACTAGCCATTTGTTTCGTCCATGTATACTGTGTTTTTATCCATTTGCTTAAGCAAATCGTTTTCCTTATACACAATTATTAGTTTTCCTTCTACATCGATAATTCCGTATTTAATCGCTTCCAGGGATGTTACCTGTTGGGCAATCAGCATCGCATATAAATCTTCTATGGACATCAGTAACCTATCCAAAATATGTTTCTGTACTTTGCCATTGGAAATAACAACCGCTGGCTCGCCCTCAAAGAACCTTCCCATCGTTTTGTGTTTAAACGTTAGCCAGGAAATTACCCGGCTTAGCACGATAAGGGAGAGAGCCGAGATAATTCCTCCAAGCAAGGAATCATCTCCGGCATTCATAGAGTTTTGCACACTGTTGCTTACAAGTAATATTGCTACAAACTCTGTAGGCCCCATTTGTGCAATTTGCCTTCTCCCGGCTATTCTGAGAATAATGATGACAAATAAATAGACAACGAATGACCGGATGATCAGATTCAGCGGAGATACAGAAATATCAATGAAGTTGTCCAACATAAATTTGGCGTTTATACTATTGTTTCCGCTAATCCTGCTTCCGAATCGTTAAGATGCGGCGCCCCGGCAAGAAATGTAATATCGTTCAGGTTATTATTATCTACCAGTTTCATCTCAAAGAGCGTTTTAACATCATCAATAGATTTCATCATTCCTTTGGCTACAGTATTGGATACACCTCCTGTTGGTACGGTTGTAACGCCTGCATCTTTTATGTCCGGGGCGAAACATACGCTCTTTGCTCCCATTTTATTGGCCTCTTTTACTACCAGTTTCCCAACAGCGTATAAGTTGTCTGCTGTCAACTTATTAGGGTCACCCAAACCGATAAGAATCATTTTTTTAGCTTTCATCTGGGTGGTAGGGGTAATCGCTAATGTTTCCAGGAATTTCCCGCGGAAAAGATCTTTTTCCCGTAATTGCTTAATTTGCCCGTCAAAGTGCGTATCCAAATCGGCTGTGCCTCCTTCCATCGTCATATTAAGCGTATTATCAAAAAAGCATACAAATTGTATATCTGCTTCCGTGTCGTTGAAGTGCGCAGTAATAACCTGAAAATTTACACCCTTGTAAGTGTGTACCGGTCTGTCTTTTTTTAATTCGTGGTATAAGCCCATAATGACTGTGTTTTATAATTGTTTTAAATTATTTTAGTTTGATATTGGTGTCTTTATCCGGATAGATGCTAACGTCCGGAACATCGGTGCTGGTAAGCAGAACCTGTGCCCTTCTTTCACCGTTTTTATTTTTCAGCACTACTCCCGTAGATCCGTCATTCTTCAGGAAGAGATAGCTTTCCTGCCGGTCTTCTCCTGCTAAAAGAAGGTGAGTGCCTTTGTCATCCAGGCTAATATCTACTTTGGCATTTTCCTGATCAGTATTATTGTACATTTTCAGGAAGGATAATCCAGCTTCATCCACCATCATTTTTAACTGCAATTTTCCTTTGGAATTGAAAAATGAAAGGGCCGAACCTTCGTCGGTAGTACCTAAAACCGCTCTTACGTTGCCACTGGCATCTACCAGCTTAAATTCGGTTGCTGTGATTGAATTACTCATATTGGTTTATGTTTTTTATTATGAAACTTGCATTGGCACTTCCATCAACAATACTTCTGCATCCTGGCTGTTGGCTTTCAGGCTTATTTTATCCACATCCCAAATGCCAAAACCATCTCTTTTATTTAATGCCTGATTGTTGATGGTAATATCGCCATTCAATACAAAGGCATATACTCCGTTTCCTTTGGCTTTTACTGCATAGTCTATCGTAAAATCTTTATCAAATTTTCCCATATGAAACCAGGCATTTTGATAGATCCAAACGCCTTCGTCGTGAGGATTGGGCGAGAGTATTTGTTGCAAGGTATTATGCCGCTTATTGACATCTAAACTTATTTGCCCGTACCGCGGAGTGACTTTACATTTATTCGGGAATACCCAAATCTGGAGAAATCTGACTTCCTGGTCGCTGTTTTTGTTATACTCGCTATGGAAGATACCTTCGCCGGCGCTCATCACCTGCACATCCCCGTGCCTGATCACAGAAACATTGCCCATGCTGTCTTTGTGTTCCAGATCTCCGGAAAGCGGAATGCTGATGATTTCCATATTATCGTGAGGGTGCCTTGGAAAGCCTTCTCCGGCAGCCACTCTGTCATCGTTTAATACGCGTAACACACCAAAGTGCATTCTGTCGGGATTGTAATATTCGGAAAAGCTGAAGGTGTGCCTGCTCAGCAACCAACCTAAATCTGCCTTGCCTCTTGTATCGGCTTTGTGCAATACAGAGTTTTCGATAACTTCTCCTTTGGCTTCTTGTTTGGGAATATGATTAAATCCCATTACTTCCAGCGGATTTAATTCTTCGATGTTGTTTTTAAGCACATCGGCCAATGAGCCTGCAGCAACAAACATACCTGTCCCTAATAAGCCTTTCTTTATAAAATCTTTTCTATCCATCATTTATTTTTTTTAGAGTTTGAAACATAAAGCCAATTGTGAAATACACTCATCATAAAAGGCATCGCAAACGTTACCAGCATAATGACCACGAGCGCAATATTAAGCATGACCGTTAGCGTGGGATGCGCCGCTGCAAAATCTTTCATCACAAGATTCAATACAAAACCTACAACCTGCGACAATGTGAAAACGGTAATAAATGAAATGATCATTTGTTTCCATTTAGGAACTTCTTCCTGGAACCAGAATTCTCCCCAATTCACAACAGTTTCCCTTCTTTTTCCCTTCCACTTTTCTTCCTGAGTATCCAGGAGTAAACGACACGATTGCGAGTTTTGCCATGCCGTGGCATGTTCCTGCTTGTCAAATTGCAGAAGGACATACGTGGTATCTTCATCCTCTTTGGAAGACAGGACCTTAGTGCCTAAATATCCCTTTTGGGTAATATTTTTAGATTGCACCTCATGCACCCAATTGTGAAACTCATCACGGTCGCTCAAAGCAATCTGGTATTCTATGACAATGACTACTGACATTTAATTTAATTCGTATGAGGTAAGGTTTGGTGAAATAGATTATACAAAATAACCAATGCACCAGGTATGATGAGAACTCCTAAAGAAAAGTTTAATGTCAAATACGCTCCTGCGAAACAACCGGCAAAAAAACCCAGGATCATCCATAAGGTATCCTTAAACAGGGCTTTGTGAGATTCATTTCGTGCCGTAAAAGCACTACAATAGCTAAGTACGGCACTTGTCACGTTTCCCGTCATAACGGTGGTCATGCCTAAAACCGAATCCGGGTAAAGTTTGTTCAATGCATTTTGAACACCCATTGCAAAGACTACCAAAAGCAAAACAATCGGTTCAACTATTTTTTGAGTAATAGAGTGATTGAAAAAGAGCAAAGACAGAACTCCTGAAAGAACCAACAATAAACCCACCAAAAAAGACATTTTTTTTTCTCCAAAGGCGGTATGAATTCGTCCTGAAACATAAACTGCCACAACAAATACAGGAAACGTCAGCAAGGCAAAATACTCGCTTAACCCAGAATATGAAACTAATTTTTGAGCCAGGACAATAAAATTCCCGGTAATGTGAGCCGAAAACAAGTTGTAACTGCTGGTGTAAGTGGCGGCATCTGCAAATCCCGCCACAAATACCATTAGTATAGTGGTGTTAAACGTTGTATAAATGGCATTACTTTTCACCATCACTTTCTTAGAATGCAAAACAAGAACAGCCCATGGTTCCCCAAAACGCCTGATAATTATTCACCGGAATATTGCTTAACCGGGCAAAATTATGATTATGGCCGTGTACATGACATGAACCCATACAACTGTGAATTTGGTTTGCAATAGCCATCATACGCTTAGCTTTAGTGGCAGCATTTTTGGTCCTGATATCTGCCAATCGGCCTCCGTAATTGTTTAGTCCGGGATAAGCGCCATTGTAGGTGTTGTTAGGCGACCAATCGGGTAATACAGGTATAGTAGGCGGAGCCATCGTGGAAAATTGGTCTTTTGCATATACAATTTTACCATTTACAATGGTTAGTACGGATTCAATCGATTTAATTTCTTCATCGGCAACAGAAAACAGATCTTTGGTCAATACCACAATATCACCTAATTGTCCTTCTGCGATAGATCCCTTTTTACCCGCTTCCGAACTAAACCAGGCGCTGCCTTTGGTGTAGAGCTCTACGGCTTTTTCGCGGGACAGGATATTGTCGTTTTCATACATCTGCAATCCGCCTATTGTTTTACCGGTAGAAAGCCAATAAATCCCTATCCAGGGATTGTAGCTGGCCACCCTTGTTGCATCGGTTCCTGCTCCTATTGGCACACCGCTTTCGATCATTTTGGCAATCGGTGGCGTATGTTGTAAGGCTTCTTTACCATACCTCTCCAGGAAATATTCTCCCTGAAAAGCAATGCGGTGTTGCACAGCGATACCACCCCCAAGGGCTTTAATTCGTTCAATATTTTTTTCGGTAACCGTTTCGGCGTGATCAATAATCCAATTCAGCCCTTCAAAAGGAATATCCTGGTTTACTTTTTCAAAAACATTCAGAAATCGGTTAATGCTTTCGTCATACGTTGCGTGAATTCTAAACGGCCATCTGTTGGAAACCAATAAGCGTACAACTTTTTCAAGTTCAGCTTCCATCGTATCGGGCAAATCCGGCCGGGGTTGCAGGAAATCTTCAAAATCAGCCGAACTGTATACCAACATTTCGCCACCACCGTTGTGTCGGTACATATCGTTACCTTTATGCAACGGAACATTTTTTACCCAGGTTTCAAAATCTTCATATTCCTTTTTAGGATTTTGAGTAAACAAGTTATAGGCAATTCTTACAGTCAACAAATCATCCGCATTCAACTGCTCAATCACTTTGTAATCATCCGGATAGGCTTGTCCGCCTCCACCGGCATCCACCACACTGGTAATCCCCAATCTGTTCAATTCTTTCATGAAATGGCGGGTAGAATTTACCTGATGCTCCAAAGAAAGTTTTGGAGCTTTGGCTAACGTGGCATAAAGTATAGAAGCGTTTGGTGTAGCAATGATCAGCCCGGTTGGATTTCCGTCTATGTCACGCTCAATTCTTCCGCCGGTTGGCTCAGGGGTATTTTTCGTATAGCCTACCGCACGCAATGCCGCTGCATTTAATAAAGCTCTATCGTACAAATGCAAAATAAACACAGGGGTATCTGGTGCAATTTCATTAATTTCTTTCAACGTTGGCAAGCGTCTTTCTTTAAATTGAAATTCACTCCAACCTCCTACTACTCTTACCCATTGAGGACTTGGTGTTTTGGCGACTTGCTGTTTCAACATTTCCATCGCATCGGCCAAAGAAGGAACACCTTCCCAACGCAGCTCCATATTATAGGATAAACCTCCACGGATCAAGTGGGTATGGGAATCGTTTAAGCCTGGGATAGCCGTACTTTTTTTGAGATCGATCTTCGTCACATCATCAGGAGCCCCTTGCAATACTTCCGCATCGTTTCCTACTTTAAAGAATTTTCCATCCTTGATGTGTACTGCCGTTACAAAAGATTTCTTTTCGTCGGCTGTAAAAATTTTACCGTTGTACAGAACGTACTCTTGTGATTTCATAGCTTTTTTTTTATAGTTAGTTTTATTAGACCAAATCTGTCCATCAGATTTATCATTCGATCTTTTTTCTAATTCGATGAACTATTAAATTAAATGTAAGCCGATACGATGTTTTATTTTCGATAAAAGTAGTATTCTTTTTATCAAGTTGCAGCGCATTAAAATTTTTCTTGTTCAATAGAGTACATTCTGTTAAAAAGAGGCTTCAATCCAATCTGATGAGTTACCATAAGCACTGTAAGTCGGGGATATGTTTTCCTTATATTGTTAAAAATTTCAAGCGCCGAAACAAGATCAATCCCCGCAGTAGGTTCATCAATGATCAATAATTCGGGTGACTGCAACAATGCCTGGGCAAGCAATAATTTCTTACGCTGTCCACCACTCAAATACTGTCCATCTTCGCCCAGCCAAGTGTTTAAGCCCTGAAGCAAGGTTTGGAACCAGGTTTTCAAACCTACTACTTGCAAGGTGTTTAAGATGGCATCATCACTAGCTCCAAAAAAATTTTCCCTCAATGTGCCTGTGAGAACAAAGGCCTCCTGGGCTACAAAAATGGCTTTTGGAATTGTTAATTTTTCGATGGGCTCGTTATTCAAAAGTAGCTTTCCCCTGCTTTGGCGGTATTCAGGATAGAACAAACTGTTGAGTAATGTGGTCTTTCCGGATCCTGTAGGCCCAAAAACACCCAACCATTCTTGTTTTTTTAATTGAATGGAAACTTCCGGAAATGAAAGTTTAGCATTGGGGATTTTGACTGACCAATCTTGCAATTGCAGGGATTCGAAAGGCGGAACGCTCCTATTTGAATCTGTATCTGGGCTTTCCTTTGCCTGCAATAATTCATCCATCGCTTTGATATTTAGATTCAACGCCTTATTTATCGTTTTGGTTGGAACAAATAACTCTGCCAATTCTCCCAATGACAAAACCCCAAGAAAAATGCCCGTTGCTAATGTTACATCCATCGAAGCATTTCGGGAGAAATACAAAAGCAATAATGAAAGCAAAGCAAAACCAAGTCCTGTACAGAAACTCAGCAGCAATTGCTGACGTTGCAATTTTTTTTCAAAGGACAAAATAAGTTCGGCATCTTGGTGAGCCGTGTAAACCACTTTATCCATCAATTGGTATTGTGCAATTTCAATAGACGCTTGAAAGCTTTGGGTGAGAAAAGCCTGTTGTTTTATTTTCAACCCGTGAATTTTCCGCGTGTAGTCATCGTTGTTTCTTAAAACCAATGCGGGAAGCAAAAATACAATCCCGATGCCGCCCGAAAGAAGCAATAATCCTAAACCTAAATTCATAGGCAATAAATATCCAACACTTGCCAAAAAAGCCACCACAAAACCAAACAAAGGGATCAGCCAGAGCAAAAAATAATTTTGAACGGCTTCAATTCCGTAAACAACAGTATGAACGATACTGCTGATGTTTTGCTGCTGTTTTTGTGCAAAAGGCAAACGACTTACTTTTTCAAAGATCTTGAGTTGTAACGATTGTTCCACTTGCAATAACGTGCGGTGATTCTCAGTTTTTTCGGCATATTTCACGCCCGAACGTAAAATCGCCAATAAACGAATGGTAGTGGACGGGAAAATATACGAGAACGTGGTATTTGCCGTGATGAAAACCACCGCACAGGTTGCCAGAAACCACCCTGCAATAGCGGGTAACATCACAAAAGATACTGCCCAAAGCAGAGCCAGAGCAATGCCAACGAGCCAATTTCTCTTGTAAGGAAATACGATATGTTGCAGGATAAACTTATTCATTTTCGTATTCCTGTTGTCCCCGGTTTAAGTTAATTTGTTGCAAAGCCATCGGTTGAAAAACCGCATCGTGCGAAGCCACCATCACCAAATGCGATTGGGAAAGTGCCTCTATTTGTTTAGCAATTTTATATGACGTTTCTTCATCCAAATTGGCGGTAGGTTCATCTAATATCACGATGGGTTTGAGATGGGCTAAAAGTCTGGCAAAAGATACCAACTGTTTTTGTCCGCCCGAAAGTTGAATGCCATTGTGCGAAAGAACCGTTTCTGTAACCGAAGTTTCCTTTGGAAGTATTTCTGTAAGCTGAGATGTTGTAAGAATTTGCTGAAATGTTTCCTTATCCAAAGGCGTTGCGAGCTGAATGTTGTCTGCAATGGTACCATCAAACAAAAACGGAAATTGGTTCATATATACCGAATGCCGTTTGAGCCAATCGCTTGCTTGTTCATTCCCGGTATGAATGCAAATATTCCCATCATTCGGCTGTAGATAACCCGCCAAAAGTTTCAACAAAGTAGATTTTCCGGAACCTGAAATTCCTTTCACCAAAACCAAACCTTTTGCAGGAAGTTCAAAATTTAATTCGTGCAAAACCCATAATCCATCACTGCGATAACGGAAGCTCACGTTTTGAAATCGGATACCTTCGGTTATTTCATCTTGAACATTATTTTCAATGTTATTTTCTTTTGGAGCGTTGTTGAAAATAGGAAACAGTGTTTCGGCAACTGCAATGGCCCGGTTTCTGTCGTGATAAGCACTTACAAATTTTCTTAAGTAAAAATAATAGTAAGGCACAAGCATCAATAAAAACAATGATTTCTGAAAATCGTAGCCTTTCTTTCCAAAATATTCGGGCATATACCCCAGTAAACTCAATCCTAAATAAATGGCAACCAATGCAATACTAAAGGTGATGAAAAACTCCATCAACGACGAGGAAAGCATGGCAATCTTCATGACTTTTTGGGTGGCGTGGTTCAGCTCATTGCTTTTCTGAGAAAGAAATTCTTTCTGCTGAGGCACAACGCCCAATTGTTGCAATCCTGCAAGGGCCTTTAACCTGTTTTGAAAGATGGATGCGTATTGCAAAAACAAATGAATGTGTTTTTCGTGAATGCTTTCAGCACCGTAACCTACGGAAATCATTTGTACCGGAATAAGCAAGAGGGAAAGCAACAGCATCACAAAAACGACTTTATCGGTATAGAAAAAAGCCATTAACATGATTGTGCTCACTATCACCGAAGCCATTGCATAAAATACAAATTGCGAAAAATAAGGACGGGCTTTATCAGGTAAATTGCTTACATAATTGGCAGCAGTATTAGGTTCCAAATGGTGCTGTGAGAAAAGGGCATTTATTGCATCGCTTTTCATTTTTTGAATGATTGAAAATCCTTCCAAATCGGCTTGCCAGCCTGCCAACGCAGCAAAAGAAAATCTAAGCAGCAATGCAGCACCTGCAAATAGTAAAAACCAACAGCTTATCTCATTGCCTTTGAGCCAATACCCTATGTAAGCCGAGCTGTAATGTGCAAAGCCCACATAGGAAAGCGAACTCAACGCAATGCAGCATCCTGCCCAAAACCATCTTGATTTTGAAGCAGTGACATGCGCATGCAGCCATTGATTTGCAGGTTTACTCACCTATGTTGTTTTTATCTCTAGTTACTACCGGAACTAAAAGACCGCCAACAATAGCAAAACCAATACAGAAATACATGCCTTTCTCTGCTCCAAAAGCACACAGAAAGAATAGCATAAGGACGATTGCCAAAGCGATCCAAACGATATTCAATAAGATTAATACAAGTTTATTCATGGTTGTAAAGTTTAGTCTTCTGTAACGGTGGTTTGTTTTCCTCTGAAAACTTTGGCAGCATATAGGTTGTACCACAACACAATAGGGAACGTGAGTGATACACCCGAAACCAAAAATACCAGGCCACTCTGGCTGGCACTTACTTCCTGAGAAAGCGGAACGGCAGGCGAAATGTATGGAAACATAAAAACACCTATACCAATGACAAGAAGAGAGCATAAAAGAAAAGAAAATATAAATGGGGAAGTGATTGCCTTTCTCAAACTGCTGTTAGAATAATAAGCAATAATGAATAATAAGATCCCAATAATGAATCCTGCAACAATGAGCAATACGGTTTTTCGGGTTTCTCCTAATCTTAAAACCAGGCTTCCGTTTTGTGCCATGATCAATAACAAGACCGAAAGAATGACTAACAACGCAATGGTAAAAATTTTGCCATATTTTTTGGCATCATCTTCTAATACGCCACTTGTTTTTTCGTATTGGCGGTTCATCCCATTTACACTGTATAGAAATACAAGGAGCAACACCACAAGAACCTTGATCCAAACAGGATTGATGAAAGCCGGATTAAAAAATGGCGTGATCAAATTACCAACGATGGCTCCCTGACAAATGACCAACAACCAACTCGAAGCAACGAAAATAAACCGAAGGATTTTTTCGTACGTTGTATTTTTAGGGTCCTGAAATTCTAAACTTACCCCACGCAAAATAAACCCTAAAATTACCCCTATAAATAATAAATAATTATCTGGCAATACGGTGGCATAAATCCCCGGGAAACCGCCCCATAACAAGGTCCCGATAAGGATGATCCAGCTTTCGTTTCCGTCCCAAACAGTATCGATGACAGACACCAAAACTCTTTGTTTGGCATTTGTGCTTTGAAGTGGAAGCCAAAGTCCAATCCCAATATCGTATCCATCTAACGTAATATAGGCGATCAATGCAATGCCGATAAGTATAAGTGCAAAATAAACTTCTGTTGACATTGGGCTTATGAATTTTGATGGTTAATAGATGTACTGTTGCCTGGTGCCGCCAAAGTAGTGGTTGCCGGAATCCCGAGTTTTATATGTTTTAAGACAAATCTTATGTAATAAAACAACATAACGCCATAGATAAGGAGAATGAAGAATAAAGAGGTTTTTACAAAGCCCGATTGCAAGAGGCTGTAAGCCTGATCGGTTCTGAGCAATCCATAAACTACGAACGGCTGCCTGCCTACTTCGGCGGTGAGCCACCCGCAGATAACAGCAATAAAGCCCATGGGAGTCATCCAAAGCGCAAATTTGTGTAAAAACCGGCTCGTGAAAAAGTTTCCCCGGAATCGGGCGAATAGACCGGCAAAGGCCATACAAAAAATGGCAATCACAATAAAGAACATCACCCGAAAGGTGTAGAAAATAAAATTGACATCAGGCTGTTTATCCACAGGCACTGTGGTAATGCTTGGGATTGGCTTATTGATGTCGTTGTTCACCAAAAGCCCTCCCAGCTTGGGAATTCCAAGTACCCATTTATTTACCTGGTGTTCCTGATCGGCATTTATAGCAAGATACCATGAGGTACTGTTGCCTGTGAAATGGCCTTCCAGCGCCAGCAATTTCCCCATTTGTCCGCCATCTAAACCTACTTTGAATACGGTTTGATCTCCAAACCAAAACTGAAATGCCACAACGGTGGTTAGAACAATCATGCTTTGATTAAAGGATTTTCTGAAAACCTCAACATTTCTTTTTTTGAGCAAATTATAAGCAGCAACTCCATTAACCAAAAGTGACGACGCTAAGGCGAAGCCCAGCATGATATGTATAAGCCGATAGGCAAAAGAAACATTAAAGATGACCTTCATCCAATCCTGGGCTAAAAACTGCCCGTCTTTGATGAGATAACCGCCGGGTGTTTGCATCCAGGAGTTGGCGCTCAATATCCAGGTCATGGAAAGTATGGTTCCCAAAGCCACCATGCCATTGGAAAAGAGCATCATCTTCTTACTTACTTTATTGCTCCCGAACAGGAAAATGCCGATAAAACCAGCTTCCAGAAAGAATGCCGTGATTACTTCCATACTGATAATTACTCCGAGAATAGGACCTACAGCATGAGCATACCTTGCCCAGTTAATTCCAAATTCAAAGGTCATCATTGTGCCGGTAACGACGCCCAAACCAAAACCTACGGCAAAAACTTTCTTCCAATAATTGTGTAGTTTCAGATAAGTTTCATCATTGGTTTTTAGATATTTTGCGTACCAGTAAAATAGCCAGCAACTCAATCCGACGGATATTGCCGGAAAGACAATGTGGGTAGCGGCCGTGATGCCAAACTGCCAACGGGACAGCATTTCAAGTTCTGGAGTCATTCTTGTGTTTTTGAATAAGCGTATGGATTCTTAATTTATAGTTAGTGTTTAGGCGTCGTGGTAGAATTGGCGCTGATGCCTGAAGAGGAACTTGTGGAGGCCGGGTCAGAGGAATCGCTGTTGCTGTTATCATCCCGGTCCACAGCTTGTTGTTCCAGGTTTGCCCGATGAAAAATTGTGGTAACCAATAGGGCGACCAGGCTTCCGACAATCACGCCGATGACCCTGGTTGATGCCCTTTCAAATGGAGTTCCGGCAGTAGCAGTCATCATCATAATAATAATGACGGTTGCAAAAGCAGGCCTGATTTCGTTTTGTATGTTGAACAGATAGCAAATAGCTAAAATCAAAAGAACTGCACAGGCAACCACCCAAAGGCTGTCTGAATTTGTCATGAGTCCTAAAAATCCAACAAAAGCCCCAATAAAGTTCGACATAATTCTCGCTTTTGCCATAGGAATAGTATCGGTACCATCAGGAGATAAAATCATTAATCCGGAAACGAAATATAAGGCAGGGTTAGCAATGTCAAACCATAAAGTAATACCTTGGATGAGGACTAATGTGAAAAAACATTTCCCGAAATACACAAGAAAACTTTTGAGTTTGGCTGACATTTTTTTAAAAAATCTTAGTTAACGTACGTATTAGTTGCTAAATTTTAATAGCCCTGTCTTTTTCAGACAATTGTTCATCCATTCTTCCGCAAGGTTTTTTTACTCATTGATACTTTAAAGAAGTAAACATCAGGAATGTCTGCCCTGAACGTTTGCCAAATCTTTCAATGAATGCGTTTCGTGTTGGTAGCCGCGCTGTATAGTGCTTTTTTAGCCTAATGCTATTAGATTCACAAAACAGTTCCAGCACAGCCGGTAATAAGTTCAGGGCCATTGTAGGTCAGTCCAAAAGAACCCGGCCGATAGCAGGCGCATAGCCTGCAAACCATCAGCTCACTATAGGAGATCGATGGCGGGTAACTTCAGCGCTATTATTCAGAAAAGGAAATTTATTAGAACTGGTCTTTCCTGAAGAAAATTCTATAATAAGAAAAAGCAGGCATTTCGAACCGAAAAAAGTAACAAAAGCCTTTTCTCAAATTTCCTTATTATCAAGCTTTTTAGACCAAAAAACAAAAGGACTTAGTATTACTAAAAACACTAAGTCCCTTTTGCGGAGAAAGAGGGATTCGAACCCCCGGAACCTCGCGGTTCAACAGTTTTCAAGACTGCCGCAATCGACCACTCTGCCATTTCTCCGGGGGCGAAATTACTACTTTTTTTTATTTTACAAGCGATTTCTATAAAATTATTTTTTGTCGTACCTTTATAGGGCTTTTACATCCCCATATGTAAAATCTACCATCTATTCCAATGAAACAGTTTTTCTCTGCATTTTTTATTATGCTTGTTCAGGGTCTCTTTTCAAATGTGACCGTGTATTTCAATTACAACATATTTAATACCCTCAGCTCAAAACCCTACCTGGAAACTTCATTGACCATTGCGGGAACCAGCGTTAAATTTCTTCCCGTAGCCGGCGGCAAACAAGCCAGTGTCAACATATCCTGGCGCATTCTCAAAAACGGGCAAGTGGTCAAAAGCTCAGCATACAACCTCATGAGCCCCAAGGTAAACGACACCCTCAACCTTCCTTCTTTCATTGACAATCAACGCTTTGCACTCGATAATGGTACTTACGAACTCGAGCTTTCCATCGCCGATAATGCCTTCCCTGATAAAAAAACGACGCATAAGCAGCAGATCATCATCGACATGAAACGCGATAACAAGATCCGCTCTTCCGAGATCCAGGCACTCGAATCCTACAGCAAATCGGCTACACAGGGGCCATTGACCAAAAACGGCTACGACCTCGTTCCGTACAACATCAACTACTACCCCAAAAACCAGAATGCGCTTCGCTTCTACTTCGAGGCGTATAACATCGACAGCGTGCTGGGGAAACAGGCCAAATTCCTTTACTCCTATTACGTTGAAAACAGTGAGAACCTGAGGCAGGTAGCCTCCCTTAAAGGCTACCAGAAACAAAGCGCCCAAAGGCTCAATGCCCTGCTGGCACAGTTCGACATTTCCTTTCTGCCCTCAGGCAATTACAACCTGGTGGTCGAAGTAAGGGATTCTGTCAACAAGGTCCAGGCGCAGAAAAAATGGTTCTTCCAGCGCCAGAGCGATGCGCCGCAGCTGCAGGACGAGCTGGCAACCAAAGACATCCGCACCATCGAGGATTTTTTCAACTCCTACCAGAGCACCGATTCTCTCAAACAGTTTGTGGAATGCCTGTGGCCCCGCTCCAGTACAAAAGAGCGCGAGTGGCAGCAGGTCGAGATCTCCAAAAAAGACCCTAACCTGCTCAGGAGCTATGCTGTAGAGTACTGGAAAAAAGAAGCCGGCGACAGCCTCAATCCTCTTAAAATCTGGCTCACCTACTACAAAAGCGTGCAGGAAGCCAATGCCCTGCTGAAATGCGGCAAGCAAAAAGGCTACTATACCGACCGCGGGCGTGTATACCTGCAATATGGCAAACCCGACCAGCGCAACCAGGTGAACAGCGAGCCTAATACCTACCCTTACGAGATCTGGCAGTACTACCGCATCTACGACAAAGCAACCGGACGCTTCTTCACCAATAAAAAATTCGTGTTTGTAAACGAGGCCATTGCCGACAACTGCTACAAACTGATCCACAGCGACGTGCGCGGCGAGATCTACGATGAGCGTTGGCGCTTTAAGCTGGTGAACCGCTCACAGCAATCACAGAACATCGACGATACCAAGCCCGCGAGCACCTACGGCACCAACGTCGATGAGAACTTCAACAACCCCCGTTAATCTATGTCGCAAAAAGTAGCGGTTGTTATCCTGAACTGGAATGGTAAATCTTTTTTAGAATCTTTTCTTCCATCGGTGTTAACCCATTCGCCGCAAGCCGCGGTGTATGTGGCCGACAACCAGTCCGACGATAACAGCGTCCTCTTTTTGAAAGAACAATTTCCTACGGTAAAGGTCATTATCAATCCCGGCAACGAAGGCTTTGCCAAAGGCTACAACCTCGCTTTGAAGCACATCGAAGCGGAATATTACGTGCTCCTCAACTCGGATGTAGAAGTGACCAAAGGCTGGCTCGAACCCATGCTGGCCCTGATGGACAAGGCCCCGGACGTGGCGGCCTGCCAGCCAAAAATCCTGGATTACAGGAAACGCAATACCTTTGAGTATGCCGGCGCTTCAGGTGGCTTTATTGACCGCTTCGGCTACCCTTTCTGCCGCGGGCGCGTCTTCAATGAGCTGGAAGAAGACCACGGGCAACACAACACCAGCATCGAAACCTTTTGGGCTACAGGCGCCTGTATGATGGTAAGGGCGGAAGCCTTCTGGAAGGCGGGAGCTTTCGACGACGATTACTTTGCGCATATGGAAGAAATTGACGTATGCTGGCGCATGAAAAACCTGGGGCACAAAATCTTTGTAGAGCCTTCCTCCGTGATCTATCACGTGGGGGGAGGAACCCTCAATAAGCTAAGCCCCCGGAAAACATTCCTGAACTTCAGGAACAACCTCATCACCTTCACCAAAAACGCCTCCTCACGCTTTCTGTTGCCCAAGATCCTGTTTCGTATGGTGCTCGATGGCGTGGCCGCTGTTAAATTCCTGCTCGAAGGCAACGGCTCACATTTCCTGGCAGTCATCCAAGCGCACGGTTCGTATTACGTGCACCTGCCTTCCACGCTGAAAAAACGGAAAGCCATGAAAGCCATGCCTGGCTTCGCCCACACCGCGTCCTGCATCTACCCGAAGAATATTGTTTACCTCCATTTCATCAGGCATCTCAAAACCTATGCGGCTTTGATGAAGGAACTGAAACAACAATAAGCATTGCCGGACAACACGGATTCAACAGATCAAAACAGGTATCAGAGCAGGAAGCCCGAAGGGCTTCAACATGAATAACAAAAAAAAGTCTGTTCCGCCACAACCCTGAAGGGGTTGAATGCTATGGCACAGATGGAACTAAGGACAGATAGAAATAAGCCATGCCCTTTCCTGAAAAACGAACAGCTCCTTTGCAGCGCCTGAAAACTCAGGATTGCTCCGGCCGGATGACCCTGAAGTCTTTTTTATAATGCTTGCACAGGAGCTTTGTCACGTCCCTGCCCTGGATGACAGCGATCGGAAGCCCTCCGCCCGGCTGCCCCCAATGACTGGCATAATAAAAATGGGAAAGCCCTGGCAAGGTAAACTTCACGGGAGATGAAGCAGCGATGTTCTCACCCGGCAGCCAGCCCTGGGCACTGCCCTGCCAGTTGTTGGTATAGCGCAGAATAGTGGCAGGAGTGGCAAAATCCACCATTTCAATATCGTCCTTAATGCCCGGAAACTTCAGTTCCAGCAAATCGGCGAGGCTGTCCGTAAATTTCTTTTTCTCTTCGCGGTATTTGGCGCGGTCGTTCTTTCTCAGGTCGATCCAGTACTTACCATTAGTGGTGTAGAAGCTACAGGCCATCACCGTTTTACCCTGAGGTGCGAGGGTTGGGTCGTAATGGTAAAAATGCGTTTCGAGGCGGTCCCAGCTTTTGCCGCAGGGCGACACCAGGCTCACAGGTGTGGGGAACCTCAGGAAATGCGGGTGCTCTTTGTAGTCACGCTTCAGGCCGTAAGTCACCAGCAACACCGAATAGTACAGATCGAGCAACTTACCGTCGCGGAGCTTCAGGATCTTCTCATTCACAAATTCGCCTTTCAGGTATTCGAATACCGTCTTATACCAATCGGCTGTAGAGAGCACGTCATCACAAAGATGAGTCACATCGTTTCTTACCAGCAGCCCTTTCGCCCGGTTGNNCCGCCGATAGGATAGCCCGCGCTCCTGCTTGCAAAAACAGCCTGCGGGAAATTAAAGACCATCATTTTCACTTCCTGCCCGTCGTACAGGAGCTCGAAGGCCTCGCGCAGAAAAGGATTTTTGAACCGGCGG
>DGQK01000027.1 GCA_002390745.1 Bacteroidetes bacterium UBA4416
CGCCGCCTCTCCCGCCACGCCCGCCGCCTGAGCTGCCGCTCATCACGCCCACGAGGTCTTCCGAAGAAAAATTCTGCTGGTTAATGTTGTTCGACTGTCCTAAAATGCTGATGCGGCGGTTGCCTTTGAAGATATTGGTGGTAAAGCCTGCCGTATATTTGTCATCGTATCCGTAGCCTGCATATACCTTGCCGAACACGCCGTTCCGGAATTGTGGCTTGGTCACGATATTGATGGTCTTGGCTGTGTTGCCGTCCTCGAAGCCTGTCAATAGGGCCTGATCACTTTTCTTATCGAATACCTGCACCTTATCGATCACTTCCGCCGGCAGGTTCTTCAAAACCGCGGAGGCATCGTCGCCGAAGAAAGGCTTGCCATCCACCAGCACCTGCTTCACATCTTCGCCCTGGGCCTGCACCTTGCCGTCGGTAATGGTTACACCGGGCATTTTGCCGACGAGGTCTTCAGCGCTTGCATCTTTATTCACCTTATAGGCGCTCGAATTGAAGCTCGTGGTATCGCCGTTTTGTGTTGCCAGAGGCGCTTTGCCTTCTACCAGCACTTCTTTCAGAATGGTGGAATTCTGTGTAAGCGAAATGCTTCCCAGGTTGATGGAATCGTTTCCGGTACTGATGTTTCTGAACTGGTCCTTATAACCGAGCGAAAGAATTTTGAGAATGTATTTTTTCTGAGGGTCCGCATTCAGGCTATAGGTGCCTTCCAGATCTGTGACAGTACCTTTTACCATCGCCGAATCTCCCGGATTCAGCAGGAGAACGGAAGCGCCAATAGCCGGCTGTTTAGTTTCGTCAAGTAGCTTTCCTCTGATGTTCAGGGTTTGAGCAGTTGTTTTCATACCTGCAACCAGCAAGCTTATGGCTAAGAATTTCCTCATGAGGGATAAGACGTTAAATGTACTCCTACGGATTAAGTGGGAGAGTTTAAAAAACGTTAAATTAGTTTAAAGATCAAAGTGTTTAATCAAATAACTGTTGTATAAACCACACTGTTTTGGCTAAATAAGTATCTTTGGCACTCCAAAAACCAATTAAAACCTGTAACATGATCCAAACATTAAAAACCTTCACAGCTGCCCTTGCCCTCACTATGGCAACCGGCACAAGCCTGCAGGCCCAGCTGAAAGTGCCTGCGCCAAGCCCTTCCCAAACCTTAAAGCAGGCAATGGGCCTTTCTGAAATCACCATCGACTATTCACGTCCCGGAGCCAAAGGCCGTGTCATTTACGGTGATGTGGTGCCTTTCGGAAAAGTATGGCGCACCGGTGCTAACGGCTCTACCAAAATTACCTTCGGTGAAGATGTAAAAGTAGAAGGAAATGCAGTAGCCGCAGGAACGTATGCTTTGTACACCATACCGAATAAAGACAGCTGGGAGATCATGCTGTATAAAGACCTGACACTGGGCGGAAACGTGGCAGATTACAAAAAAGAGAATGAATTGGTACGTTTTTCGGTGAAGCCTAAAGCCTTATCTGAAAAAGTAGAAACCTTCACCATCGATGTGGCCGATGTAACATCTAACTCTGCCAACATTGAGCTGAACTGGGAAAAAACACGCGTGGCGTTCAACGTAACGGCTGATATCGACAGCAAGATCATGAAAAACATCGAAACCAATGTGGTAAACGACAACCGCCCGTATTTCCAGGCAGCAAGCTATTATTATGAAAATAATAAGGACCTTGCCAAAGCCTATGAGTGGACAGAAAAAGCCATTGCTGCCAACCCTAAAGCGTTCTGGATCGTGATGCTGAAAGCAAAGATCCAGGCGAAACAGAAAGACAAGAAAGGCGCGATCGCTTCTGCCGAGCAGGTCATCGCCCTGGCTACTGAAGCTAAAAACGACGACTACGTGACAATGGCTAAAAAGCTGATCGCTGAGAATAAATAATCCGTTATTTTTTTGAATCAGAAAAGATCCCGCTCAAAAGGCGGGATTTTTTGTTGTAAGGTACGGGAGCCAGGTGTGTTTGCCTCTTACCAGCCTGGTTATAGAATGTTTAGCTCCTGTTGAGCCAATGATTAATTGGGATGTATCGCTTAATAATGGGTTGCTCTTATGGAACAACCGAAAAAAGACCGGTTTCCAGTGTTTGTAGCTTGGCGAAGACCTGGAGCATACTTCCTTGTATGATGTGTGTATCCATCTTTTATATGGCTCCGTAGGAGCCCCACATCATTAAACTCCAATACATTTGCTATGGTATTCTTGCTCCGTAGGATCAAAACATTAAATCCCACATGGTAACGGGTTTTTAATTTTACGCATGATACCTAATGACTCCCTTATGATGCCATTATATGGTTGGCGCCCTGCGCTTATTCATAACTGTCTGTAACAAAAAAGCAATGATCATCACGGCAAAGCAGCCGATAACATTGAGCCACAGGAAAGCCGTGAGGTTGGTGATCCAGGCATACACGATAAAAGCTTCTGCCACGAGCGCCGCATAAAATACAGCGGTTCCGCTGATCTGTTTCATGTAAAATGCCACCAGGAAAATCCCCAGGATCGTGCCGTAAAACAAGGAACCTAAAATATTGACCGCTTCGATGAGGTTGCCCACGCGGCTGGCGTAGAAAGCGGTAATGATGCAAAACAGACCCCAGGCAACGGTTGTCCACCGGGATACGCTCAGGTAGCTCTTATCGCTTGCTTCTTTTTTGTACAGCCGCTTGTAAAAGTCGACCACGGTTGTCGAAGCCAGGGAGTTGAGCCCGCTGGCCATAGAGCCCATCGAGGCCAGGAAAATGATCGCTATGAGCAAACCCACAACACCAACGGGCAATTGCTGTGTGATGAAGCTCAGGAAAATATAATTGGTATCATTCGTGTCAGCTGTAGGGCTGTTCTTTTTCATCAGCCCGGCCACTTCTTTGCGAATGGCATTGCTTTTTTCATCGGCTGCTTTTACCTTTTTCCCTGCTTCCTCCATCGCTGCTTCATCGCGGCTGTGTATGGCATCTACCAACAGGTTTACCTGTACCTGTTTTTCGTTATGAGCACGTGTATAAGCCTCTTCAAGCCTATGGTAATCGGCTTTGTAAGCGCTCTTCTCTATCTGCTTCACTTCGGCCTTATTAAAAAATACCGGCGCCTGGTGGAACTGGTAAAAAGTAAATACCATCACGCCGATCAGCAGGATAAAGAACTGCATCGGGATTTTGATCAGGCCATTCATCACCAGCCCCAGGCGGCTTTGCGCAATCGACTTGCCCGTGAGATAGCGGCCTACCTGCGATTGATCGGTTCCGAAATAAGAAAGCTGTAAAAAGAAGCCGCCGATGATCCCCGACCAGATATTGTATTTGTTGTTGAGGTCGAAGCTGGTATCAATCGCATTGATCTTTCCCATTTTTCCGGAAATATGGAGGGCGTCCGAAAAGCTGACCTTATCCGGGAGCAGGTGCACCACCATATAGGCAGCGAGAAATAATCCCGCGAAGATCACGCTCATCTGGAACAGCTGCGTATAGGAAACCGCTTTGGCGCCGCCGTATACCGTGTAGCCTATCACCAGAAGGCCGTTGATGACAATGGTATAATTGACATCGATGTTCAGGATCGTGGACAGGATAATGGCCGGTGCATAAATGGTTATGCCCGTGGAAAGGCCCCGTTGCAGTAGGAACAGGAAAGCCGTTAAAGTCCTGGTCTTATTGTCGAAGCGCTTTTCGAGAAACTCGTAAGCCGTAAAAACATTCAGCTTATTGTAGATAGGAATAAAGGTAATACAAAGCACCACCATGGCCAGCGGCAGGCCGAAATAGAATTGCACAAAACGGAGCCCGTCGGTATAGCCTTGCCCGGGCGCCGATAGAAAGGTGATAGCGCTGGCTTGTGTGGCCATCACCGATAGGCCGACGTGGTACCAG
The DNA here is from genome assembly GCA_002390745.1 of Bacteroidetes bacterium UBA4416. GTDB lineage: Bacteria > Bacteroidota > Bacteroidia > B-17B0 > Aurantibacillaceae > UBA4416. The sequence continues at coordinate 3,897 of DGQK01000027.1, forward strand.
GGCATTTTCCGGTCGGCAAGCAGGTAGCCTTCGATGCTTTTGGTATGGCGGCTTTTCCACACACCATAGCCAATGATGGACAGGAGCGTAATTCCTAAGACTATCCAATCGGTGATACTCATTGATACTGTTGTGTAAATATGGAAAGGAGAACAATGATCAGCACCAGCGTGCCGATCACCAGCGCGTATACGTTGCGCCAGGAGCCAAGGATGGGTGATTTTTCTTCTTCTTCGTTAGGCATGTCGGTTAAATTTGCAGCCACGTGTTGACTTCGGGAGCCTCAGTCAATGATGGTGGTTGAGGCTCTCGAAACCACCAGGCGCAGGCTTTATTAATAGCTCTCTTACTTATTCTCCGGCAGGCTTAGCAGGTTCACAAACAGCCTGTAGGCCCCCGGAATACCCGCCGGCAGCTCCCTGAAGAATACCAGGCCTGTGTATACAAAATTTCCCTTACCGTATTTTCCGATGATGAGGCTTCCTTCCGAAGGTTTCTCGTTAGGGTCATTCATCGTTAGCACCGTTTCATAGTGTTTGTCTATCTCCGTCGCGAAATAAATACCGCGTTCCTGGATCCAGTTCTCAAAATCATTCTGTGTGATCACATTCGGGAAATTCAAGGCACTGTGCTTAGGATTACTGAAGGTTACCTCTGCTTTTTCATTGGTCACACGGTCGCGGGCTATCGTAAAAGGGTAAGGACCGATCTTCGCCACTACCGGGCCGATGCGGTTATTGGTATTGTATTGTACGATCAGGTTCCCGCCGTTCTTTACATAATCCATCAGGCGGGCATAGTGCACCTGCAGGCGGTCGTTGGTATTATAAGCCCTCACTCCCGAAACGATCGCATTGTATTTCGATAAATTGTCGTTGCTCAATAACTCATCGGTCAGTACCGTTACGTTGTATCCCACCTGTTTCAGAGCTGCCGGTACATCATCGCCGGCGCCCGGAATGTAGCCGATGTTAAGGCCCGTTTTTTTCAAGTCGATGTTTACAAGCCCAGCTTCTGCGTCGCTCAGGATAAACTGGTATGGAATATGGTCGTATTCCATGCGCCTGATGCTTTTTGTGTAGGTTTTACCGTTAATGGAAAGAGAAGCATCGAGTCTGCCGTCTTTTGCACCTTTGGCAGCACTGATCACGGCTTCGATGAGGGCTTCATCACCCTTTGCACTAAGTTTGAAATCCGGATGTTTGATGCTGATGTTCCAGCCTTCCGTGCCTTTTAAAGAAAGCGTTCCGTTCACATTAGTCGTATTCGCTTTTACCGTCAGGAAAATGGTTTTAGGAGCCGCATCCGTAAACACAAATACCTTTTCCGGGATGTTTACGGTGGCCGGTGGAAGTACTTCGAAAGGCCTGTACACCTCGCCCTTCACAGGATCGGTGTATTTGTAGCTGAGCCCGCGTTCAATGCTCAGGTTGAGGTCCTGAACAGAAATGTTGAAGGTGACTTTGGCGGCAGCATCATTTTCCGGTTTGCCAATGAGAGAAGCATGCGCAATGTGGTACGTTCCGATCTCATGCTTTTCATTCAGCCAGTAAGGGTTAGAGAAAGGCATGTTTTCCGGAAGCTTTTCCTTATGCCTGAACGTATAAAGCTCGTTCGTTTTTAATGTCAGGGCTGTGGCGCTGTCCGTCTGTTGTAAGAAAGACAGGCTGTTTAATTTTACCACTGTATTGTTGCGGTTAACAATTTGTGCCGTAATGGCAACCTCCTGCCCGGGGATCCCCATATAGTCGCTGGCCGTTGCTTCCAGCCACAGACCCGAGCATGCCAGCAGGATGCTCTCTGCTTCTTTCAGCTTTTGTTTCTTCCAATAGCTCAGCAAGGTATTTTTATCATCCAGGAGTTGGAGTTGCTTGTAAATGGCGACAAGCTCAGTGATGCTGTTTTCAGGCAGTTGAGGATTGAACTTCTTAATGCATTCATCAATTAATTTCTGAATTTTCTCCTGTCCTTTAAACTTTGTCCAGCTGGTGTTGATGCCTTCCAGCAGATCGCTTTTAGCGCTGTCGCCTTTCAGCAATTTGAAATATTCCAGGCCGGATCCCCTCGTCTTTGCAGATCCGAAGCCCTGGCTCTTGTGTGAAGAACGGCTTTCGGCGGCGATCTCTCCATAGCCTTTCCCCAGTAAAGGATTATAAACGCCTACATCGATCTTCAATTGGTTGGGAGCAGTGGTGTTGGTGGTTCCAAAGTTAAAGGTGTTCCAGAAAATGCGCCTGGCCTGCCACACTTCGGTAGAGCGCAGCTGTTCCGGAAAACGTTTCGGGTCGGCTGCTGCATCAAAGGCTTCTACTGCGAGGATCGCAGAAGCTGTGTGGTGCCCGTGACCACCTTCACCTGTTGTCGGGAAACGGCATACGATCACATCCGGCTTAAAGCGGCGGATCGCCAGCACTACATCCGATAAGATGCTGTCTTTATTCCAGATCGAAAATGTTTCTTCCGGATTTTTAGAGAAGCCAAAATCATTGGCTCTGGTGAAGAACTGCTCGGCGCCGTCGATCCGCCGGGCTGCCAGCAATTCCTGGGTGCGGATCAGGCCCAAGGGCTCACCCTGCTCCTTGCCGATGAGGTTTTGGCCGCCATCGCCGCGGGTAAGTGATAAATAACCGGTCCTTACCTTTTTTTCATTGGCGAGGTAAGCCAGCAGACGTGTATTTTCATCATCCGGGTGTGCTGCTACATACAGCACGCTCCCCACGGTATTTAGTTTTTTGAGGGCCTGTACAATTTCGGAAGAATTGAGCGTTTGGTTCGATTGAGAAAATGCACTGATGCCACGCGTCAGCAGCAGCGCAAGAAGAGCGATCTGTAGTTTCATAAAGGTTCTTAAATCGGATTAAGGTACTAATAAATGATAAAACGCATTTTATGCGGATGTTAATATTCGTGAATAAATAGCTAAGGCCTGTGCGTTAACGCTCATAAAGTTCAATAGGAAGACCGTCGGGATCGGAGAAAAATGTGAATTTTTTACCTGTATACTCGTCGGTGCGCACCGGCTCTGTCCTGATATGTTTGCTTTTCAGGTATTCGATGCCCGCCTCAACGCTTTCCACTTCAAAAGCGAGATGGCGTAAGCCTGCCGCTTCAGGACGCGATACGCGTGCCGGTGGTTCGGGAAAAGAAAAGAGCTCGATCACGTAATGGCCTCCGAGCGAGAGGTCCAGTTTGTAAGACTGCCGCTCTGCGCGGTATACTTCCCGGATCACTTCCAGGCCAAGGATTTCCGTATAAAATGCCCTGGAGGCCTTGTAGTCAGAGCAGATAATGGCGATGTGGTGGACTTTGGTAAGATGAAGCATGGATTAAAGCTACATGATTTTACAGAAACAAAAAAGAAGTGCTTTTAGCTTTTGTAAATCCGGTCCGTATAAGCGCCCCCGATTTTACTCCGCCTTCGCTATGCATACCGGCTTCTGTGGTATAAATTCCTGTCAGGAAAAAATCACTGACCTGATCCCATAAAAAAATCCCCGGCTTTTTTTGAGGCCGGGGATTTTTTTATTCAGTGCCATCTACTGTTTGATGACTTTGCTCAGTACTCTTTTTTCATTTCGGATCTCGACATAATAAACACCTGCCGGAATATCGTGTGTATCGATCAGCGTATGTCCGCGTTCTGCCTGCTTCGAGTAGAGTGTCTGTCCAAGCAGGTTGGTGATGAGGATCGTGGCAGGCTGTTCAAGCACAATGCTCAGCTGGTTTGAAAAAGGGTTCGGGAAAATCAGGTCTGTTGAGGAGCTGCTGATTGCTTCCATACCTGTGCACAAGCTTACCTGCTGCGTATAGCTGAGCTGGCTGGTGCATCCGTTGGCACCTGTGCCGTTTACCGTATAAACAGTAGTCGTGAGCGGAAGAACAGTAATACTGCTTCCCGTGCCGGCCATACTCCAGGTGTAACTGCTTGCTCCAGTAGCGCTCAGGGTGACACTCTCACCGGTACAGATCAGGGTATTGCTGCTGCTTACCGTCAGAACAGGTGAAGCCTTAATGGTAACGCTGGTTGAAGCTGTGGCTGTACAGCCGGCAGCGTTTCTGCCGGTAACGCTGTATACGGTCGCGGATAAAGGAGAAACAACAATGCTGCTGTTTGTAGCACTGGTGCTCCATGTGTAAGAAGTGGCTCCGGTGGCGGTAAGAGTGGCACTTTGGCCGGAGCAGATAACAGGATCAGGATTGCTGATGCTCACTGTTGGCGAAGCTCCTACGTTTACAGTCCTTACGAGGCTGGCTGTGCAGCCTGAGGCATTTTCTCCGCTTACCGTATAGCTTGTAGCGGTAGCAGGCGAAACAACAATGCTGGAGCTCGTAGCACCGGTACTCCATGTATAACTCGTAGCTCCCGTTGCCGTTAAGGTAGTGCTTTGCCCTCCGCACACAAGTGTGCTGCCCGATACGGCCAGGGAAGGAGCAGGGTTAATGCTGACCGTTTTCACAGCGCTGCCATTACAGCTGCCCGAATTTCCGGTAAGCGTATAAGCCGTCGTTGTCGCAGGTGATACAGTAATACTGGTGCTTGTGGAGCCGGTACTCCAGGTGTAGCTCGTGGCCCCGGAAGCAGTCAGTACAACCTGCTGGCCGGCGCACACGGCTGTGGCACCGCCGCTGATACTTAGGGTAGGCGTAGAACCCGGTGTTACAGTTTGAGTGGCTTCCGCGGTGCATCCATTGCTGCCCTGTCCGGTGACAGTATAGGTAGTGGCAACCGTTGGTAAAACACTGATGCTGTTGCCGGTAGCGCCGGTACTCCAGCTATAGGTGCTTGCCCCGGAAGCGGTCAATGTTACGCTTTGCCCGGAGCAGGCCGTCGTGCCGCCCCCAATGAAGATCACAGGGACTGTTCTTACAACAACAAGCCTCGATGCGCTTGCCTGGCATCCGTTGCTGTTCGACGCATTTACAGTATATGTGCTGTTGCTGAGAGGGGATACGGTAATACTGCTGCCAGTGGAACCTGTGCTCCAGGTATAGGTGCCAGCGCCGCTTGCTGTGAGTGTGGCGCTTTGTCCCTGGCAGATATTCACAGTAGCAGGCGAAACAGAAACCATAGGGCTTGCAAGCACTGTGATGGTTTGGGTTGCTGTCGAAGATCCCGAGCCATTGGAAGCTGTCAGCGAAACCGTATAGGTTCCGGGTGTAGAGTAACAAATGTTGCTCGGGTTCTGCACAGTAGAAGAGCTTACCGCTGCACCCTGGAATTGCCAGTTCCAGCTTGACGGGCTATTGCTGCTGAGGTCTGTGTATGAAATGCATGACCCGCTACAGATGCTGTAGGAAGCCGTACTGAAACCTGCAACAGGAGTGACCGCCGGACTGAGGCAGCTGATGTTGGCTCCCCATCCTGCATATGTGGCAGAACCCGAGCTCGCCCCGTTGAAATAGAAGGTGAGGTAAGATCCGGTGGATTGAACGGAGAAAGTACTTCCCGAATAGGTGCCGATCAGTGGAGAACTGGTGGTAGGACCGTCGTATACACTCAGGGATGCGCCGTTGAGCGTAGTCATGGTCGTGAAGTCAAACTTTAGCCTGTTGCCGGTTGATGATACAAAGCTTTGGATATGATTGTCGCGGATGTAGTTGCCGGACACACCGCCATTATCGTAAAAAGTTCCGGCGCATACGCTTCTCACGCCGTCCTGTAGATTAAATACCGTAGGAATGATCGGGCTTGCCGAACAACCGATCAGTGCTTTCCATCCGCTGGCAACTGATGTATTATTGCTGCTGAACACGAAAGTTACACTACTTCCCGTTCTGGAAGAAATGACTTCAGGCAAATCGTTGCCGGTATATTTTCCGATGAGCGGAGCAGAAACACCGGTGCCATCGTAAGCAAACAGTGTATCGCCGTTGACGACATCAAAATTGGTAAAGGTAAAATTAATGAAGCTGGAAGAGCCGGAAGAATAGGTTTGTGTAACCGTGGTGCTGTTGGCATAATTGGCCGCGGGCCCTGCGGGATCGAAGAATACGCCCGAGCAGGTGTTCACCGTGCCGCTGCTCATGGCATAAGGCGTTAGGGTTGGTGTTGTGCAGCTGATGTTGGCCTCCCATCCCGCATAGGTGGCAGAACCTGAGTTCGACCCGCTGAAATAGAAGGTGAGGTAAGAACCGGTAGACTCCACAGAGAACGTACTTCCCGAATACACCCCGATGAGCGGGTAAGCCGTGGTAGGGCCGTCGTACACAGAAAGCGAAGCTCCGTTGAGCGTGGTCATGGTCGTGAAGTCAAACTTCAGTCTGCTGCCGGTAGCGGATACAAACGTTTCGGTAGGATCAAATCGCAGGTAATTCCCCGATGGGCCTCCGTTATCGTAAAAGGTACCGGAGCATACACTTCTCACACCGGCCTGCATCAGGTAAACCGATGGAATGATGGGCGTAGCAGAGCATCCGATAATGGCCTGCCATCCCAGGCTGTTGCCGCTGGCATTGCTGGTAAATTTAAAGGTCACGCTGCTTCCTGTCCTTGAGGAGATCACTTCGGGAAGCCTGTCGCCGGTATACTTCCCGATCAGTGGAGCGGTGACACTTGTTCCGTCATAGGCAAAGAGCGTATCACCGATGGCGACATCAAAATTGGTAAAGGTAAAATTGATGAAGCTGGAAGAGCCGGAAGAATAGGTTTGTGTAACCGTGGTGCTGTTGGCATAATTGGCCGCGGGTCCGGCCGGATCATGGAAGGTCCCGGAGCAGGCAGTTACAGTACCGGCAGCCATGGCATAAGGCGTTAGGGTTGATGTTGTGCAGCTGATGTTGGCCTCCCATCCCGCATAGGTGGCAGAACCTGAGTTCGACCCGCTGAAATAGAAGGTGAGGTAAGAACCAGTAGACTCCACAGAGAACGTACTTCCCGAATACACCCCGATGAGCGGGTAAGCTGTGGTAGGGCCGTCGTACACGGAAAGCGAAGCTCCGTTGAGCGTGGTCATGGTTGTGAAGTCAAACTTCAGCCTGCTGCCGGTAGCAGACACAAACGTTTCGGTAGGGTCAAATCGCAGGTAATTCCCCGATGGGCCTCCGTTATCGTAAAAGGTACCGGAGCATACACTTCTTACACCGCCCTGCATCAGGTAAACCGATGGAATGATGGGCGTTGCGGAGCATCCGATGATGGCCTGCCATCCCAGGCTGTTGCCGCTGGCATTGCTGGTAAATTTGAAGGTCACGCTGCTTCCCGTTCTCGAGGAGATCACTTCGGGGAGCCTGTCGCCGGTATACTTCCCGATCAGTGGAGCGGTGACACTTGTTCCGTCATAAGCAAAGAGCGTATCGCCAATGGCAACATCAAAATTGGTGAAGGTAAAATTGATGAAGCTGGAAGAGCCCGAAGAATAGGTTTGTGTAACAGTAGTGCTGTTTGCATAGTTTGCCGCGGGCCCTGCGGGATCATGGAAGATCCCGGAGCAGGCGGTCACCGTTCCGCTGCCCATGGCATAAGGCGTTAGGGTCGGTGTTGTGCAGCTGATGTTGGCCTCCCAGCCTGCATAGGTAGCAGAGCCCGAGCTCGACCCGCTGAAATAGAAAGTAAGGCTTGAGCCGGTGGATTCCACCGAGAAGGTGCTTCCGGAGTACACCCCTATCAGAGGATACGCTGTTGTTGGCCCGTCGTACACACTCAGGGATGCGCCGTTGAGCGTGGTCATGGTGGTGAAGTCAAACTTCAGCCTGCTGCCGGTAGCAGACACAAACGTTTCGGTAAGGTTGCTACGGATGTAATTTCCGGTCGAACCACCATTATCATAAAACGTGCCGGAGCAGGTTGTTACCGTGCCGGTGCTCATGTTATAAGTTTGGCTGGTTCCGGTCATCAGCGACAGGAGCAAAAAGATCAGCAGGCTGTATTGTGAAAATACGCGTCGGAATAAAGTGTTCATCATGAAAGATTTAAATGCATTGTTCTGCAAATATCCCGGTATTTGCGGCGGTAAAGATACCTATCGCTTGTAATTGTCATTACCTACCATTAGGTATTTTTTGCTTCAAAGGCTTAGAAATCCCTGACAATGCCGTGCTGGATGGCAAATCGGATGAGCCCGACGAGGTTTTTGGCTTCGGTTTTCTGGAGAATATTCTTGCGATGCACATCTACCGTGGATTTGCTGATGAATAGCTTTTCTGCGATTTCCGTGCTTGAGTATTCCTGGCAGATCAGGCCAATGATTTCCCGTTCGCGCTTTGAAAGGTCGTGTGTAGCATCACCCTTGTGTTGGCGTCCTTTTAATTCTGAGGTCAGGATCGAGACAATCTCCTGGGAATAATACGTTCCATGATTCATGATATGGCGGACTGCATGCAGCAGTTCCTGTTGCTCAACATTTTTCAACAGGTAGCCTTCCGCCTCCGCTTCCAGGATCGCGTTCACATATTCCCGGTCGTTGAACAGCGTCAGCACCAGAACCTTCAGTTGCGGATAGCGCTGCTTCACCTGCCGCGTGAGCTCTATGCCCGACATTTCAGGCATCTTCAGGTCCGTCACAAGCATATCGGCTTCTGTGTGGCTGAGAACTGCCAGCGCCTCCAGGCCGTTCCTGGCTTCTCCCACCACCTCTATGTCTTTTTCCTGTTCCAGGATAGATTTTAAGCCTTTCAAAACCAGCTCGTGGTCGTCTGCCAGGATGAGTTTTATCTTTCCGTTTTCCATGAGCCTAGTGTGTGTTTAGGTAAATAGCGACAGTCGTTCCCTTATTCAATTGCGTATCGATCCGGAGAGTTCCCTGCAGGCTGTTTACCCGCGATTCGATATTCTGCAGGCCAATGCCCGTTTTGATGCTGTTCCTTTCAAAGCCTTTGCCATTGTCTTCCAGTTCCACGCATACGCCGTTGGAGCCCGAGCTTAACCGGATGTCGCACACGGTAGCGCCTGCATGCCTGATCACATTGTTGAGCAACTCCTGGATGATGCGGTACAACTGGATCTCGACCTCCGGCGACAGCTTCGTAAAAGGCTCGCTTACCGAAAGCGTGGTGCTTAAGGCCGGATGGCTGGCATTGAGCCCGGCAATGAGGCTTTTAAGCGCTTTCAGCAAGCCGAGGTCCACCAGCACGCCGGGCATCATGTTATGCGAGATCCGGCGGGTTTCTTCAATCATCGTATCCAGCTCACCGCTGTAATAGTTCAGTTTTTCCTGTTGCGCCTGGTCGGACAGGTTAAAATTCCTTATCCCCATTTTCAGCATCACCAGGTTTTGCGCAAGCCCGTCGTGCAGGTCGGAGGCAATGCGTTTGCGCTCCTGCTCCTGGCCATTGATAAACGCCTCAAAATTCTTATTCTGGTTTTCAAGGATCATGTTTTTTCGCGCCAGCTCCTCCCTGATTTTTCTTCTCTGCAAAAACAGGAAAACACTCACCAGGCCACTCAGCCCCAGTACCAGCAACGAAATGATGATTATTGTTTTTTGCCTGCCTGTTTTTTCGATCTGCCGGATCAGCTCGGTTTTTAAAAGCAGCTCCTGGTTCTTTTTTTGTAAATTATATTTCTGTTTGATCTCTTCAATATAATTCTTGTTCTCTATGTCGGCCAGGCTGTCTTTGAGCTGTACCATCCTGTTTTTATAAAAATAAGCATTCCGGTAATCTTCTTTCTGTTCATAGCCCGCCACCAGCATCTCGTAAAGCGACATGATGAATGGGGAAACCTTTTCCTGCTCTGCAAGGATCAGCGCTCCTTTTGCTTGCCCGATAGCTTCGTCGTATTGCTTCTCATCCAGCTTGATCTTGGACAGGAGCGTTTTGCCGTAAAGCTCCTGTAAGGGGAAACCGGCCTTCTGCGCATCCCTCACCAGCTCTCCCGCGTAAAATTCGGCCAGGTCGCGCTTGCCTTCCCGTTCGTAGCCATTGGCAATATTGCCGAGCACGACCATCTCCGATCGGATGTCCTTGCGTTGCCGCGCCAGATCCAGTGCGCGCTTCAGGTAAGACTGCCCCTCCGCGTAAGCGCCTTTGGCAAGCAGGATGCCGCCGATATTCTGCGAGCCCGTGATCGCATAATCGATGTTGCCTGTTGTGCGCTCGAAGTAATCGAACGAATTTTTGAAATACACCAATGCAGAATCAAGTTGGTTTTGTTGCTGGTAGATGACACCGAAAGAAGAGTTCACATGTGCTTTCAGGTCCTCATCCCCTGTGGCTTCTGCCAGTTTGTAGGATTGAATAAACTCATCCAGTGCTTTTTTGCTGTTTCCCTGTGAGAGGTAGATGCAGCCACTGTAGTAACGGATCATGGCAAGGCGCTTGTCAATGCTGTTGGGCTTCACCAGGCTCAGCGCCTTATTGGTATAGGTCCGCGCCTCGTCAAACGACCGGGTCGTGAGGTAATGCTTGGCAAAGGCGAGATAGGCGTTCAGGCGTTGCTGATCATCCTTTAACCGTCCGGCCAGTGTTTCCGCCTGTTTCCTGTAAGATTCCGATCTGGCCGGATCGCTTTTTTGATAAAACCGCGACAGCTCCAGGAAAATCTGGCAGCGCTTTACCTGGTCGCTTACCGTAGAAGACAGCCTGATCAAGGAGTCGGCTTCCAGCTGGCCCATGCAAAGCGTTGCTGTGCCTACGCAAAGCCAGAACGTTATCAGAAAAAGACAGGACCTGCTCATCGAAATCTCAATTTTTGAAAACTACATACCCCCCAGGCACGCACGAAGGTACAATTTATCATCAGGAAATAAAACGGCGGAGAGGAAGACGGAGTTGCACCAGGTAGTTAACGGATTTCGCCCAATATCCTGGCTTCATATTACCTGATGCTTCTGAACGTCAGGCTGATCCTGCCATCCGTGGTGTCCGCCTTAGGGATGGCATGCAGCCATTCCCTTTGGATATCCTGTGTCATGTAAATCAGGCTGCCCGGAACCAACTCATAATTCAGCACCCGCTCCGGATCGCTGATGTGTTTGAATTTCAAATGCCGCACTGTGCCCAGCGAAACAATGGCAATGCCGGTGCCTGCTTCCAGGTTGTCGGTGCGGTCGGCATGATAGCCCATGCTGGAGCGGCCATCCGGATAATAATTGACCAGGCAATTGTTCGGTTTAAATCCGATTGCCTTCTCCAAAGGTTCCAGGAGCCTATCGATTGCCGGCAGAAACGCAGTATCCGGATAACTCATTTGTGAATAATTGTAAGCTTTCCCGAAGCTTACCGTTTTACGCGCAAGCATGCTGGTATCCCAGGTAATGTCAGTTAGTAAGGTATCATACAAGGCCCTGGGCTCATTGATAAAACGGTCGGTATATATTATTCCATGCATGTGGTTTAAATAATCATTCATAAAAAAGCCCCGGAGAATATCTGCGGGGCTTCTTTTTGCATATGCTTTCAATCAGATGATTGGTTAAGCGTCAAAATCGATGACCACCTTTTCAGTTAAAGGGTGCGCCTGGCAGGTAAGCACAAAACCTTCCTCCACTTCCGCCTCCGTCAGGGCAAAATTATTATCCATCTTCACTTTGCCTTCAAGCACTTTCGCGCGGCATGTACAGCATACAGCGCCTTTGCAGCTGAACGGCGCGTCCACGCCGGCTTCAATGGAAGCATCCAGAATACTTAAGCCTTCGGTATTCAAGGTCATTTGTGTTTCAAAGCCGTACTGGATCACCGTGATATTGCTCGTAACAGAGCCGCCAACTACAGCTCCCGTGTTTTCTGCTTTCGCCACCGCATCAGCCACAGCGCTGAAGTATTCGATATGGATCTTTTCTTTGGAAATGTTGAGATTTTCCAAAGCCTGTTTGATGTTTTCCATCATCGGGCCCGGGCCGCAGATAAAATACTCGTCGCCGCTGCCGCACTGGTAGGCATCCACAACGGCTTTCACCCGGTCAACGCTCAAAAGGCCTTTCTGAAGCTCAGGAACCGTGCCTTTAGGGCTATCATAGATATTAACCACCTTGAAACGGGAGGCATTTTCTGCAGCGATCTTCTGGATCTCGTTGTTGAAAATCACCGAGTCCTCATCCCTGTTAGCATATACTAACGTAATGCTGCTTTGTTTTTCGATATACAGCACGCTTTTCAGAATGCTCATCATCGGCGTAATGCCGCTGCCTCCGGCAAACAGCACATAATGCTTTTTATTGTTGCCCGACAATACCGAGTGGAAATTTCCCATCGGCGTCATCACTTCTACCAGATCGCCCACTTTCCACTCGCGGTTCATGCGTGTAGAAGCCCTTCCGTCTTTCACTTCCTTCACGGCTACACGCAATTCTTTTTCGCTGTAAGGGCTCGTGCAGATGCTGTAAGAGCGGCGCAGCTCCTCGCCATTCACGTTCAGCTTGATGGTGATGTATTGGCCCTGCTTGAACTGGAACTCAGGTTGCGCCTGTGGTGGAATGTCAAACGCTACCGAAACGGCGTCGGCGGTTTCCCTGCGGATATCTTTTACTTTGAGGGTATGAAATCTGGCCATTTTTAAAAATTAAAAGCGTAAAAATAGTTATAAAAAACAACATTTGCTTGGTGCCTTCCAACAATGAGCTGATTTTTATTACTCAAACCTGACTAAAATCACGATAAAACGTTTGAAAAAAAGGGTGTGAAGGCGTATATTTGTCATAATTCATTAAAATCGAAAAAGTATGGAACAAGCAGCATTTGAAGATGGATTTGAGGGTAAACTGTCCAGGAATGAAATGATAGAGCCAAAGGACTGGATGCCTGAAAATTACAGGAAGCACCTGATCCGCCAGATCTCACAACACGCACATTCGGAAATTGTAGGAATGCTGCCCGAAGGCAACTGGATCACGCGCGCCCCGAGCCTGCGTTCCAAAATCGTGTTGCTTGCCAAAGTGCAGGACGAAGGCGGACACGGCCTTTACCTCTATACAGCTGCCGAAACACTGGGAGTCAGCCGCGACGAGCTGCTGGATAACCTCCATACCGGAAAAGCAAAATATTCCTCCATCTTCAATTACCCGACCTTAACGTGGGCCGATATCGGAGCTGTGGGCTGGCTCGTGGATGGCGCCGCCATCATGAACCAGGTCATGCTTCAGCGCTCTTCATACGGGCCATACAGCCGCGCCATGGTGCGCATCTGCAAGGAAGAAAGCTTTCACCAGCGCCAGGGCTTTGAAGTGATGACGCACCTGGCCTTCGGTACGGAAGATCAGAAAGCCATGGCCCAGGATGCGCTGAACCGCTGGTGGTACCCAACCATGATGATGTTCGGGCCACCCGATGCCGAATCGCCTAACAGCGAAAATGCCATCAAATGGCGCATCAAGCGCGAAACCAACGATCAGCTGCGCCAGAAGTTCGTGAACCAGACAGTTCCCCAGGTTGAATATTTAGGACTTACTGTTCCCGACAAGAACCTGAAGTGGAACGAGGAGAAAAAAGGCTATGATTTCAGCGAGCCCAACTGGGCGGAGTTTAAGCAGGTGATCAGCGGAAACGGGCCCTGCAACAAAGAGCGCCTCGCTTCCCGCAACCAGTCGCACAAGGAAGGAGAGTGGGTGCGTGCCGCAGCGCAGGCCTATGCCAGAAAGAAAAAAGAAGTTTACGAAGCAGCCTAGCGCTTAATGACTCATCTATTCACCAATCACTAATCACCAGTCACTAACACTAATCACTCAATACAGTTATGTCAGATAATCAGGGCCCGGTTTGGGAAGTATTTGTACAAAAAAAATCAGGACAGCCGTTTGTGCACTGCGGAAGCCTTCATGCCTTTGATAAGGAAATGGCTTTGCAAAATGCGCGCGACTTATATACACGCAGAAGCGAAGGCGTTGCCCTTTGGGTCGTTCCTTCCAATGCCATTGTGGCCAGCAGCCCGGAAGATATCGGGCCATTCTTTGAGCCGGCAAACGATAAGGTATACCGTCACCCGACCTTTTACCAGATCCCGGATGCCATCGGGCACATGTAGCAGCGATGCGGGATACAGGGCATAAGGATTAAAGACAATTCACAGGCCATAACCGCGTTCCCTTATCTGTTACAAATCATTAACTCCGCATTCTCTCCGTAATTTTTCGGCGGTCTTTGCGGTTAAACATTAAACATGACAACAGAAGAAGCATTATTCATATACACCCTTCGCCTCGGCGATACGAACCTGATCCTCGGGCAGCGCCTGAGTGAGTGGACCGGCCACGGCCCTTTCCTGGAAGAAGACCTGGCCCTCACCAATATTGCACTCGATATTATAGGAACCGCCAAAGCCTTATTGGAGTACGCTGCCCAAACAGAAGGCAAAGGCAGAACGGAAGACGACCTGGCCTATTTCAGGAACGACCGTCAATACCTGAACCTCCAGATCACCGAACAGCCTAACGGAGACTATGCCAAAACCATTGTACGCCAGGCCATGATGGATTGTTTCGACCTGTATTTCTACCAGGAGCTCGCGAAAAGCAAGGATCAGACCCTTGCCGGTATTGCGCAGAAATCCATCAAAGAGGTAACTTACCATTTACGCCACACCTCCTCGTGGGTAGAGCGTTTCGGGGATGGCACCGAAGAGAGCCACGACCGCGCGCAGGCCGCTGTAAACGCCCTCTGGGCCTATACCGGAGAATTGTTTGAAATGGATGAGGTAGACGAGCTCCTCATCAAAGAAGGCATTGGCGTTGACCTGAACGTGGTGAAAGCGAAATGGGACGCTTATATGGCCGATCTGCTTCAAAGAGCAACACTCACCATACCGGAAAATGTATTCATGCACACCGGAAGCCGCAAAGGCATTCACACGGAGCATCTGGCGTATATCCTTGCCGAAATGCAGGCTCTGCCAAGGATGTATCCGACAGCAAAATGGTAAAAACTGTATCATGAAAAAAATCCTTCCTATCCTGCTTGTATGCGTTTCGCTGGTGGCATTTTCGCAATCCAAACAGATTGATAAAGTGAAAATATCATCGGCAAAAGTTGTGAAGTCACACATGATCCAGGATATTATTCCGGAGGGCTTACAGAAGTGCGGCGTGCTGAGCTACCACTTTACAGCCAATTTGGGTACTAACGTGAAGTCTGTGGATGTGAAAAACGGAGAAATTACCCAAACCATCAAAACCGTTGTGCAGGAGCTGAAGCCCGGGGATAAGTTTATGATCGAACAGCTGAAGTACGATTGTAATGCATGTACCGGCGACTATAAAAAAGACTGCGTTACCGGGGACTATAAAAAAAGCTTCGTTTTTATCATACAATAATGGGTTTCAAGGAAAACTGGAAAAAGATCGCTCCTTATTTCGTCGATATCTGGCAGTACATTGTCATCATCGTTATTATGATCATTGCGGCTATTTTTATCCTGTAAACTATTTAAATCCCGGGATGTTTCCCTGTAAATGCCTTTCACCAGAGAATATATTTATGAAGTTCTTTCAGAGATCCCCGATCCGGAAATCCCGGTGATCTCTATTACCGATCTGGGGGTTATCAGGGAAGTGACGATTACCGGCAATACGTCTATTGAGTTGAAGATCACACCCACTTACAGCGGCTGCCCTGCCATGAAGCAGATTGATGCCGATGTGCGGAAGAAGCTGGAAGAAAACGGATTTAAAGAGATCAGGATCGAAACGGTTTATTCGCCACCCTGGACGACCGACTGGATCAATGATGCCGCCAAAGAACGCCTGAGAGAATATGGTATTGCCCCGCCTGAGCATAGCACACAGGATAAAAGCTGGCTTACCGGGAAAGAGAAAACAGTTGCCTGCCCGCGTTGCAGGTCCCCTCACACCAGGCTCGTGTCTCAGTTCGGAAGCACCGCCTGCAAAGCCCTTTACCAGTGCCAGGACTGCCTCGAGCCTTTTGATTATTTCAAGTGCATTTGAAATGTTAAGTCGACGAAGCGTGGTTTTTTTATTACAAATAAAGTTATAACTTAGCTTAAAGATGTTTTAATGCTAAGCAAGGTTTTTGTCAATAAGATCGTCAACAATTTTCTGGAGCATGTCTATGTCTTGAATGAAGATGATGAGATCATCTTTCAGAGCGAAAGCAGCGAAAACCTGTTTGGCTATACCAAAGACGAAATCTACACACACGGCTTTGCCTTTTTGTTCCTGCAACGGGACGCCCTGAAAAAATGCAAGGAAAATGCCGAGCTGTTCGGCGAATACATCAATACCGAAAATTTCCGGCACAAAACCAGGAGCTACATCAACATTGCTTACCGCATCTATTACGATGAAGATGCCAGGGAAGGGGAGAAGAACTATATCTTTTACCTGAGGGATAATACCCAGCAAAACATCATCCGGAAGGACATCATTAAAAAAAGCCTCACGATCGAGAACCTTTCCAAGTCGCGTATGATCCGCGAAGGAAGGATCAATGAGGCCATCTACGAGATCCTCGAATCATCGTCGCGGGCGATGAATACCACCCGCGTGAATGCCTGGATGTTTGACCACGACAGAACACAGATCCAGTGCATTGGCAATTTCGATGCGCGCGAAAATAAGCTGGTTCCTCAAACGGCTCTGCCACGCCTGGCCATGCCTTTATACTTCAACCTCTTTGAAAAAGAAAAGATCATCATCACCCGCAACGCCTACACTGAAACCAAAACCGCCGAGCTCTATGAGTACTACCTGAAACCTCATGATATCCAGGCGCTGATGGATATTCCGGTGCGCATAGAAGGGAACATGATCGGCATTATCTGTTTTGAGAATGTAGGCGCCCCGCGCGACTGGACCTTGCAGGAGCAGAAATTCGGATTGGTAGCGGCGCAAATGCTGTCGCTGACCATCGAAACGCATAACAAGCAGAATGCGATGGTGGCGCTGAAAAGCTCGCTGGAGGAAAAAACTGTGCTTCTCCAGGAAGTACACCATCGTGTGAAAAATAACCTGAGCATTGTAGGCAGCCTGATAAACCTGCAGGCCGAAAAATCGAAGGACGAGTACCACAGGCAGCTCTTCATCGAATGCCGCAACCGCCTTGATTCCATTGCCGCCGTGCATGAGCTCATCTATAAAGCCAAATCCTATTCGCATCTTAACTTCAAAGAGTTCCTGGACCGGATTATCGATCATATCACCAATTCCTACAACTCCTCCAGCCAGATCAAAATCGAAAAGGGAATTACCGATGTGCATGTCGATATTTCCACTGCTATTCCCCTCGCACTGATCGTGAACGAGCTGATAACCAATGCCTACAAACATGCCTTCGGTCACCAGGAGGGCGGTGTCATCGAGATCTCCCTGCTGGAAAATAACAAGCAGGTGTTTATGACGATCAAAGACAACGGAAAAGGATTCGATACCTCCTATATTCCTGCCAACTCCATAGGGATGGACATTCTCAACGGCCTGGTGGAGCAGATTGAAGGCAGCTGTGAGCTCAAAAGCAGCAGCTCGGGAACGTCGTATAAAATTTCGTTTTCTAAAAAATAAATCCCGATTTTAGCAGGAAATAAATTGTTACCCTATGAGTTTTATTCTGACAGAACAGAAGGATCAGGTGATGATCCTCACGCTGAACCGCCCCGACAAGTTCAACAGCTTTAACCGCGATATGGCCCTGCAGTTGCAGGATGCCTTGGACAAGGCTTCGGCTGACGCCGGTGTGAGGGCCATTTTGCTGACAGGTGCCGGTAAGGCTTTTTGTGCGGGGCAGGACCTCGCAGAGGCCATTGATACCCAGGGGCCCGGAATTCCAAGGATCGTGGAGGAACATTACA
The DNA here is from genome assembly GCA_002390745.1 of Bacteroidetes bacterium UBA4416. GTDB lineage: Bacteria > Bacteroidota > Bacteroidia > B-17B0 > Aurantibacillaceae > UBA4416. The sequence goes on from DGQK01000027.1 coordinate 21,565, forward strand.
ATCCCATCGTGAGTAAAATCCGCAGCATTGAGAAGCCCATCATCGCCATGGTAAACGGTGTGGCTGCCGGTGCAGGGGCTAATATTGCGCTTTCCTGCGATGTGGTGATCGCCGCTTCATCCGCCTCGTTCATTCAGGCTTTCAGTAAGATCGGCCTGATCCCCGACAGCGGCGGCACCTTCTTTCTGCCGCGCCTGATCGGTTTCCAGAGAGCCTCCGCGCTCATGATGCTGGGCGACAAAGTAACAGCTGCCGAGGCCCAGCAAATGGGAATGATCTTCAAAACCTTTCCGGACGAGAGTTGTATGGAAGAAGCAATGAAAACAGCGACCACCCTATCGATGATGCCGACCAAAGCCCTGGGGCTTACCAAGCGCCTGCTGAACGAGAGCCTCTTCAATACCCACGAGAAACAACTTGCCCTCGAAGGAAAGATCCAGGTCGAAGCCGCCTCCACCTACGATTACAACGAAGGGGTGAATGCCTTCCTCGAAAAGCGTAAGCCTGTTTTTAAAGGACAATAAGCTGCAGGTTTGCCAGGTCAGGGCGTTTCCCGCTTAGATTAAGGTAATTTATTGCATTTTCAGGAAGGTAGAACCATCCTTCAGGCCCATTGCCAATTCCTGGAGGTTGGTGCTTTCGAGCATGTGCACAATGCTTTGCCTGATCTGCTTGAACTGGTGATGAACGGGGCATGGCGACTTTTCGGAGCATTCCTTTAAACCCAGCCCGCAGCCCTTGTACAGCGAATCTCCGTCGATAGCAAGAACGATATGGCTGAGCCTGATCTTTCCCAGCTGCTTTTTTTCTATTTCAAAGCCGCCATGAGGCCCTTTGATGGAGCTGATGATGTTGTTTTTGGATAGCTGTTGCAGGATCTTGGCCGTAAAGGCTTCCGGGGAGCCGATCTGTTTGGCAATGTCTTTCAGGCTTACACGCTGGTCTTTGTGCGACTGCCCCGCAATGTAAATGCTTGCCCTGATCCCGTATTCGCATGCTTTTGAAAACATTTCCCCTGCTTTGACGGAGCAAACTTACATATTATTTTGTATTCGGATAAATTTATCCTTTATTATGTTTCATGTTAACGTCATTGGCCGCATAGAGCGGGGATTTGATCAGGCTATCAGGGCTTTGCGCCTTTCCCTCTGCATTCTTCGCGGTGAAGCCGGGTTTAGTTTCCCGAACCGAATTAAAGTCCCTTTGTTTACAATTTTATTGTATCTGCTGTTCTCTAAGCCGTTATACCCTTAATTTTATGCTCATGATACATTACAGATCCCTGATTTTCATCTTTGTCCTGCTGTCGGTTGCCGTAAAAGCGCAGCCGAAAAAAGAATACTATGATACCGAGCAAAGCAAGCTGAAATCGGAAACCAATATTGTGAAGGGGATTCCTCACGGCCGCCATGTGGAGTACTACAAAAACGGGCAGATCTCGCGCAAGGGCTCTTTCTTCAACGGAAAAGAGGATAGCACCTGGACCTTCTATTATGAAACGGGGAAGGTGAAAGCCATCGAAAATTATTTCCGCGCCAAAAAGAATGGTCATAACCGCTACTATTTCAAAAGCGGGGAACTTGCACAGGAAACGGTGTTCAGGGATAACCTGGCAGACAGCGTGTGGACAGCCTACTACGAAAACAAAGCGGTGAAAAGCCGCGAGGCTTTTGCGAACGGAAAAAAGCAGGGCGAGTGGTTGTACTACTTTGACAACGGGCAACTGGAAAGCTCCGGCAGATTTGAAAACGACCTGAAGGAAGGTGAGGTAAGAACCTACTACAAAAACGGAAAGCCGGCTTCGGTAGCGAACTACTGTAAAAACAAGCCTTGCGGCAAGCTCACGGAGTACTACGAAAACGGGAACATCAAATTTGAAAAGGAATATAAAACCATAACGCCGGCCGAAGCATCGCCGGATGCGAAAACAGAAGGAAAAGATTCGGTGCTGGTATTGCTGATGACCATGAACGATGAGAAAGGCAAACCGGTGATCGTGAATGGGAACGGCACCATCACGGCGCAGTATGCAAGTGGCATCATCAAAGCGCAGGGAGCCTATAAGTATGGCCTGATGGAAGGTGTGTGGCGTTACTTCCATACCAATGGAGAGCTCGACTACAGCGCAACCTATGAGAAAGGGGTGCTCAACGGTTATTACTCTTCCTACTATGCCAATCACAATATCAAAAGCGAAGGGCCTTTTGTGGACGGCAAAAAGAACGGCCTTTGGAAATTCTACACCGAAAAGGGAGAAAAGGAAATGGAGGGAACGCTGAAAGACGGGCTTCGGAGCGATCGCTGGACATACTACTACAGTGGCAACGGCGCTAAAGAATCGGAAGGGTATTTTCTGGAAGACAAACAAACCGGCACCTGGGAGTATTTTTATCCGACCGGCGAAAAATGGAAACTCGGAAATTTTGACAAAGGCCTCAAAACAGGAAACTGGACCACCTGGTACGAGAATGGTAAAAAACTCCAGGAAGGCTCTTATGCCAATGGCAAGGAAACAGGCATCTGGCAAAGCTGGTACAACAACGGGCAGCTGAAAGATGAGGGCGGCTTTAAGGAAGGGAAGCTCGAGGGTGTGTGGCAGGGCTGGTATAGCAACGGCAAGCAAAATTACCTTGGCAAATACGACGACAAGGAAAAGAGAACAGGCCTGTGGCAGTATTGGTATGAAACAGGGCAGTACAGGGAAACCGGAAATTATGTGAGCGGCATTAAGCACGGCCACTGGACAAGCTATTTCGAAAAAGGCAATTACATCGACTCGGATGGTAACTACAGCAAAGGGAAGCAAAACGGCAAGTGGGTGTATTATTATGAAACCGGTGGAATCATGCGGGAACAACATTTCAAGGATGGGCACCTTTCCGGCAAATCGATCACCTATTATAGCAATAACAAAATTCAGTCGGAATGCAACTATAAGGTGGTGAACGACAAGCGCAAAGGCAAGAAGCAAAGCGTGGCACACGGTAACTGGATCTTTTACGACAAAAGCGGGAAGGAGATCAGCCGGATTACCTATGAGAATGGTATAAAAAAGTAGGTAAATTAGTCGTGCGCGTATCCAAATAAGTATTACATTTAGCATATCTCAAAAGGCCGAATTATGCGTTTAAAAGGTAAATCACTTATAATAGCGTTTTTTGCAGGTGCTGTTCTGTTGGCCTGTACCGGTAATAAAAACGAAGAAAAGGATGATATGGACGACGAGCTGGTAGAGTCCAGCCTCGACTCGCAGAAAATTTCGGCGCAGAACGTGTTCAATGCACTTCCTTCCAGGGACAAGGTGATTAGCCTGGTAGCCGCTTCGAAAGCGGAGTATAATCCGGTATTATTAAACGATCCCAACTCGGTAAATAAATACTCGACGGAAAGCAGCAAAGCCCTCAACCTGGGCGTTTACGGCGCCGATCTTAACTCTACCGGCGTGTTTGAGCAAACCCAGGAATCCATGCTTTTTCTGAAATGCGTCAACATCCTGGCCAAAAGCCTGGGCGTGAGCAAGTCTTTTGATGAAAAAATGATGGACCGGATGACTGCCAATAAATCCAACCGTGATTCTACGCTGGAGATCATTTCCCAGTCGTTTAAGAGCGCTGATACATACCTGAAAGACAATGGCCGCCCGGGCACGTCCTCCCTCATTGTGGCAGGCGCCTGGATAGAAGGGATCTACCTGGCCGTAAGCACTGCCCGTGAAACCAAGAGCGAAGCTATCGCCAGGGAGATATACAGCCAGGAGGAATCCCTGAAACACCTTCTGCAGTTGCTGGAGCAGTCGAAGATCAGCAGCGATGCGGCCTATGTGTTGAGCGATCTCCGGAAAATACAGCCTTTATTCGCGAGCCAGGCTAAAACACTGGCGTCGCTGCAGGCGCTCGAAAAAGCCTCTGCTGAACTCAGAACTAAAGTTATCTCAGGAAATTAATACATCATGCCGGTTATCTTACCCGTAAAAGGCGTATCGCCCAGCTTAGGAACCAATTGCTTTATTGCCCCCAACGCTACCATTGTAGGCGATGTGGTGTGCGGCGATGACTGTAGCTTTTGGTTCAATGCCGTGGTGCGCGGCGATGTCAATTCCATCAGGCTTGGCAACAAAGTGAACATCCAGGACGGAGCGGTGATCCATTGCACCTATCAGAAAACAAAAACCGTATTGGGTAACAATGTGTCGGTAGGGCATAATGCCATTGTGCATGGCTGTACGGTGCATGATAATGTGCTGATTGGGATGGGAGCCATCGTGATGGACAACTGCGAGATCGGCAGCAATACCATCATCGCGGCTGGAGCCGTGCTCACCGAAGGCACCGTGGTGCCAAGCGGCTGCATTTATGCCGGCGTGCCCGCAAAAAAAGTGAAGGATATTTCCCAGGAGCTGATCAGCGGCGAGATAGACCGCATCGCCAATAACTACCTCATGTACAGCACCTGGTTCAAATAAGCGCTGTTTCCGGATTCCTTTCCCGATACGAATATCCGCCGCCTGTCTGCGTATATACAGATGATTCCCGCGTATATACATTTGTGCCGTTTGCCTTGCCGGATAGTCCCATCTTTGTGTAAAATAAAACAATTACGTATGAAAAAGATGATGATGATGGCTGCACTCAGCCTTGCCCTCGTGTCCTGCGGACTGGGAGAAAAAAAAGAACATAAACTCGAAAAGGTGGATCTCACGATCACGATCCCGGGAAAAACAGAGATCGAGTGTTTCGACAGCACCGATTACCGGAAAGCCAACTGTGAGTTCAGCCTGAACAAAAAGAGAAATGAGATCCAGGAGATATCCTTGGATGCCATGCCTACAGACCTGGCAATGCTGGAAACAGCGCTGAAAGCAGATGAGGATTTTGTGGCAGTGAAGGATAAGAAGACCTTGCCGAACGGAGCCTTTGGGATCGTATTCGACAAAAAAGGGAAAACAAAAACCATCCAGGATTTTGTGTTCTATTACAAGAATGCAACACGCGCTTACCGCATTACGCCGATCTTCAACAGCGATGGCGATAATTACAGCGACATCTTTGAAGCGATTGGTACACTGAAATAATCAAGTATGGTAATAAAGCGAAAGCAGGTTCGGAAGGGCCTGCTTTTTTTGTGCTGCAAATGCAACCGGGATTTCCGGCAATTCGCTTATGAGAAGCGGCTATGCACGCAATCCATACCAGGTGGAAAAGTCTTGTGTCGTAAAAGCCATTATACGGTTCATTCCCGGATTGACGGCCCTGTCAGGAAGAAAGCAAGGATTTTTGATTGCTTGACCCCGCGTTTATTTCAGCTTGCAAGTCGTTTCGCCCGCAGAGAGGCTCTTGCAGTGCTTTTTGGCCTGGAATTTTGTCATTTCCACAGTGCCGGCATCATAGGTCGAGAAGGAATTGGTGCACTGGCAGGTGTAATCTTTTTTGCAGGAGATAAGTCCAAAAAGAGCTAGGAAAGCGGAAACGACAATAAATTTCATGATTTTACAGTTTGATAAGGCTAAAATAAACAAATTATTGTTACTAATATTTGCATATTCAGGGATAAGGCTATATATTTGCGACCCAATTTAAAATTTAAATCTAAAAGATCAAATGTTAATAGTAACTGTAAAAGAAGGCGAAAGCATCGAGAAAGCTTTAAAAAAATTCAAAAAGAAATTTGAAAAAACAGGTGTTGTAAAGCAACTGCGTGCGCGCAAGAACTTCGAAAAACCATCTGTAACTTACAGGCAGACCCGCATTAAAGCTGTTTACAAGCAAAAAATGCAAATGGGCCTGGCTGACGCATAGGCTTTTCACAAAATTTATAAGTCACCTAAGAGGATTCCGGATTTTTAAACTTAAATTCGTAATCATCTTAGGTTTTTTATGTTTGGAGAAGAGCTATCCGCATTTTTAGATTACCTCTCATTCGAGAAGAAATATTCTTCGCATACGCTTGTTTCCTACAAAACTGACTTGGAGCAGTTTTTCACTTTCCTGAGCCCTTCGCAGGAAGAATTCCCCATTACTGAGGTAAATTATCAGCAAATCCGCAAATGGGTGGTATCGCTCATGGATTCGGGCATCAGTCCCAAAAGCGTCAACCGAAAACTTTCCAGCCTCAAATCTTTTTTTAAGTTCCTGCAAAGGCGCGAAACCATTACCATGAATCCGATGTCCAGGATCACAGGGCCTAAGATCCCGAAGCGCCTGCCCGAATTTGTGGATGAGAGCAGCATGAGCCGGCTGCTGGATGGCGTTGTTTTTGAAGACAGCTTTAAAGGTATGACGGATCGGCTGATGATAGACTTATTTTACCAGGCCGGGCTTCGCCGCTCGGAACTGGCTCACCTCAGGGAGCAGGACATGGATGTATCCAATGGTACTCTTAAAGTATTGGGAAAACGGAATAAGGAGCGGATGATCCCCGTTTCTGTTAAGTTGATGCGTAACCTTGAGGGCTATTTACAAGTAAAAAAGGACAGAAAGATCACAAATCCTATGCTGCTGGTAAACGAGAAAGGAAACAGTTTAAGCGAAGCTTACATCTACAGCACTGTAAAATCGTACCTCGGCGGCGTTACCACACTCAGTAAAAAAAGTCCGCATGTGCTCAGGCATACTTTTGCCACGCACCTGCTCGATAACGGGGCAGACATTAACGCCGTGAAAGACCTGCTTGGCCATGCGAGCCTGTCGGCCACCCAGGTGTACACACACAATACCATCGATAAATTAAAAAAATCATACAGGCAGGCGCACCCACGGGGCGACTCGTAATTCAATAAACTATAAACCCGTTCTGCCTGTCGGCAGGACATAAAACCAGAAGGAGGATTTATTATGACAACGAACATTCAATCCGTGCACTTTGATGCAGACAAAAAATTGATCGATTTTGCAAAAGACAAAACCAATAAGCTGACCCTCTTCTATGATGGACTTATCAGTAGTGAGATCATCCTGAGGCTCGACAAGTCGTCCAACAGTGAGAATAAAGTGGCCGAGATCAAAATACACACGAAAGGGCAGGAGCTGTTCTCCAAAAAACAATCGGCATCTTTCGAAGAATCCATTGACCTTGCCTGCGAAGCGTTGAAAACACAAATCAAAAAATACAAAGAAAAGGTTCAGGAAACCAACCTGGGCATGGAGGAGCTGCCAAGCTAAAGGGCAGTGCCAGATATAGGAAAAGGGGGCAGGGATGCTCCCTTTTTTTATTCACAAAAGCATGAATTTTGATTACATTTGAACGTGCAGAACAAGGTGAAGATTAATATTATAGGAGCCGGGATCTCGGGCTTGTGTACCGGGTGCTATCTCCAGATGAACGGGTTCGAAACCCAGATTTTCGAAAAGCATTCTATTCCCGGTGGTTTGTGTACGAGCTGGCAGAAAGGCGAGTATACGATCGACGGCTCGGTGCATTGGATCATGGGCTCCGACAAGGGAAGCGGCTTTTACCACATGTGGTCGGAGCTACTGCACCTCGAGTCTATTCCCTTCTACCACCACGATATCCGCCTGCACGTAGAAGTGAAGAACAACACAGATAAGTACGGCAGCAAGGTATTTAAGGTGTATAACAACCTCGACAGGCTCCGTGAATATATGTTGGACCTTTCGCCGGAAGACGTAAAGGTAACAGATAGCTTTATCAACGACATCAGGCAGCTGCAGAAATTCGAGCTGCCGCCTGTGATGGATAAGCTGCCTCTTCTGCCCAGCATTATCAGGGGCATCAAGATGACACGCTACCTGAAATTCTTAGTCATACTCCAGCGCCAGCGTAAGGTGAGCAACTACGACCTGGCCCGCCGGTTCAAAAATCCTTTT